>NZ_CP116384.1:0-1200000 GCF_028201475.1 Vibrio sp. SCSIO 43137
TAATCGTAATGGGCTGAAAAGTGTGGCCTGTTTTCAGTTTATTCTCTATAAGCTATGTCAGACAAGCAACCACCGTAATTTAGTTAAGAATTTACATGCTTCCGGTTGCGGTTATCTCCTTGATCATTGATCCGTACCTTGATCTTAATCCTAGCTATCTTTTATACCATGCTAATCTGTACTTTTACGCTTGATCATCGTTCCGTTAAGCTGGTTTTTATCTGAAAGCATGATCAAGAGGCTACCTTGATCATCTTTCCGTACAGTGGTGTGAATTCCGGATAATGTTTAATAGTTGTTAATATCAAAATTACACTCTCCGTACTTTATACAGTTAAATATATCGTTCCGTTAAATTAATCCTTTTTACAGTGTAAATAAGTGACACTGTAATAAATTAAATCTGAGAGAAAATGAACAACATTTGTCTGGCTATATAAAGTTAATTTTGACCGTTTTATAGCCGTTTTGATCTGTATTTTAATGATATTATGCTCAGAAATTAACGTTCAGCTATTTATTGTTTTTTCATTATAATGCTGTACAATCCGGATTAGACTTTCTCAAAAGGGTATTAGTTGATGAAACGGGATAAAACTATAAATAATCTATATGAGCTGGCTGAACAGACAAAACAAGTTCAGGCAGACCGGATTGAAATAGTATTGGAAGAGAGAAGTGACGATCATTTTCCTCCTATGTCTAAGGCATTGATGGAGACTCGTTCGGGGCTAACCAGACGTAAACTGGACGACGCTATCAGCCAACTTGAAGAGAGTGGTCATCAGTTTACTAAAAACAATGCTAACCATTATTCTATTTCACTGACTGAAGCACATATGCTAATGGACGCGGCTAAAGTGCCGGCATTTCATGAGCGTAAACAGAGTGTTTCTAATAAACCTTGGGTGATTAATGTTCAGAACCAGAAGGGCGGAACCGGCAAGTCAATGTCTGCGGTTCATCTTGCAGCCTGTCTGGCGCTTAATTTGGATAAGCGTTACCGCATCTGTTTGATCGACCTTGACCCACAAGGCTCGTTGCGTCTGTTCCTTAATCCGCAAATCAGTATGGATGATCACGATAATATCTATTCTGCTGTAGATGTCATGCTGGAGAATGTGCCTGAGGGGACGGTCATCGACAGGGAGTTTCTTAACAAAAATGTCTTGCTTCCGACCCAGTACCCTAACTTAAAAACCATCTCTGCTTTCCCTGAAGATGCTATGTTTAATGCGGAAGCGTGGCAGTATCTGTCAGAGAACCAATCACTTGATATTGTTAAGCTTCTGAAAGAGAACCTGATCGATAAGATCGCTGAAGATTTTGACATCATAATGATTGATACTGGTCCTCACGTCGATCCTCTGGTATGGAATGCAATGTACGCATCCAATGCGTTACTTATTCCTTGTGCCGCCAAGCGTCTGGACTGGGCATCAACGGTTAACTTTTTCCAGCATCTTCCAACTGTGTATGAAATGTTTCCGGAAGACTGGAAGGGGCTTGAGTTTGTCCGTCTGATGCCAACTATGTTCGAAGACGACAATAAAAAGCAGGTTTCAGTATTAACTGAGATGAACTACCTGCTAAATGAACAGGTAATGATGGCAACTATCCCGAGAAGCCGGGCGTTTGAAACTTGTGCTGACACCTACAGTACTGTATTTGACTTAACCGTTGGTGACTTTGAAGGTGGTAAGAAAACACTGGCCACCGCACAGGATGCAATACAGAAAAGTGCATTAGAATTAGAACGTGTTCTGCACAGTCATTGGAATTCACTAAACCAGGAGTAATGGTAAATGGCAATTAAAACTTCTGAACTCAATGCCAAGTTATTTGGTAAGGCGAATAAGAGAAGAGCGACTACGCCTCAAGAGGCACAGAATGCCGCGAAGGATAAAGCTCAGGTCATCGAACTGGCGGTAGCCGGAAAGGACATGGTCAAATTTGAGCTGGTTCGTGTTGCGGCTGATAAAGTGGCATCTACCACTACGGTTTTTGATCAGAATGCCCGTGAACAATCTTTTCTGACGGAACACGCATTATCCGATGTGCTGGTTACGCTAAAAGAACGAGGTCAGCAATATCCGGCTGTCGGCCGATATGGTAAAGATGGTGTTATTGAAGTCCTTGACGGTAGCCGCCGTCGCATGTCGTGTATTCTGGCTGAGAAAGATTTTCTTATCTATGTTGCTGAAGGCATCGGAACCGAAGAGGCTAAGTTTCTTTCTGACGTAGCTAATGCCCACAAGCCTTTATCTCTTTATGAGCGTGGTAGAGAGATGTTGGTGAAACTGGAAAGCGGTGACGCAGAAGACCAAAAAGCGTTGGCTAAGATGTTCCAGTGTAGCGAAGCGATTGTTAGCGGAGCACTTAAAGCAGCATCTCTGCCATTGCCTCTTTTGCAATCTTACCCGAATGTAAGTGAGCTTGGTCGTCCTACTATTGTTAAGCTGCATAAGCAATTTAATGAGTTAGATGATAAGTCTAAACAGTTGCTGCTTAGCAAATGCAGCGAGAATGACGAACATGTATGGCAGCGTAGTTCTGCCTCCGGTGTTGCCAGAATTACCAAAGAGGTTTCTGAGCAGATTGAAGGCTGGATTTCTGAAATGTTGCCTAAGCAGGCTGAGACTTCGTCCAAGACTGAGTTAGTAAAAGGCAGAGCCCATTACACCAGAAAGGGCAGCAATCTTGCTCTTCAACTGAAGAAAGTTGATGACACGACTATGCAGGAAATTCTCTCTTTCATTGAGTCAAAAGATGAAATAGAAATTATCTGACCTGAAAAAAGCCGCATTAGCGGCTTTTTTCATCTCTGTGATACCATATACCCAAATAACCTCAATATACTTTTTCAGCGAGAATATATTGGCTTCATATTAAGGCACTGATTTGAAGCCATAGTTATTCTACGGTGAGGATCAGTAACACAGGGCAGGAGCCAATATAACTCGCCCTTTGGGAGCGCATCAAGGCGCCCATTTCTGTGTCAGATAACTTTGAAAGGGAGTGCCATTCCTACAGTTATCTTCCTTGAATTGAACACCTTGATGCAGCTCTGAATCCTGTATCTCGAGGTCACTTGGGTATAAGTTGATTACGATAAAACGGGCTTCCAATCTATGAACTTGCTGCTACAACAATTATTTAAACTCACTCTGATGGCGGAGCAACAGAATCACCGCTTTCTGGTTCGCCTGAAAGGGAGCATTGAGTGGCAACAAGCGTTAGTGAGTCAGTTTGCTCAGCTGAAACATTACTCTGACGTCATTACCTTAGGAACTGTCTCAATAGACGGTGCTATGGCGTTAAATTATAAGCAGGGGAGTGCCGTTCTCGGTATGGAGTCTGACTGCCTGTTCTATGACTCTTCAGGCGGGTTTGATGCTAACAGCTTTACCGCGGCATCAGGCACATTAAAGGGTGGGGGAGTGATGTTTATAAACTTTACCCATCAGGGAACTGTTGCCTGTGACTGGATTGAGCAGCAACTGGCAAACGCTATCTGTATTGAACAGGATAGTCAGGAGTTTAAACAACCTAACCCTATTGCAGAGCAACAAACTTTGGCGCCCTTTTATGAGCAGAAAAAGGCAGTTGAACTAATCAAGAAAGTTGCCACAGGACACCGTAAGCGGCCGTTAGTACTAACCGCAGACAGAGGAAGGGGAAAGAGTTCTGCGCTAGGCATCGCGGCAGCTACACTGATGAAAGAACGAAATATCCGTATCCTGATAACGGCTCCTGCTCGCAAAGCGGTAGACCCCTTGTTTAAGCACGCTATTCAATTGTTGCCTGACACCTGTGTGACAGATAAAAACAGCATTCGGCTGGCAGACTCGTCTCTCTCGTTTGTCTCTCCTGATGAACTTGAACTGGATAAACATGACTGTGATCTACTTATGATCGATGAAGCGGCAGCCATTCCCCTGCCTTTGCTTATATCTCTGACCAGCCGCTACCACAGAACGGTATTTTCCAGCACAGTACATGGTTATGAAGGTTGTGGTCGTGGATTCACGGTGAAGTTCTATCCCTGGCTTGATAAGCATAATCCCGGCTGGAAAGGGGAGCATCTGAGTCAGGCTATTCGCTGGAACGAAAATGATCCGCTGGAAAGTTGGGTGTTTCAATCGTTTCTGCTTAATGCTGAATTGTCGCCACTTAATTTGTCAGCAGAAGCGTCGCAGCAAAAAGCTGACTTTCAGTTAATTCCCAAGCAGCAATTGTTGAATAAGCCAGCACTGCTTACAGACTGTTTTTCTTTGTTGGTTAACGCTCATTATCAAACCACACCAAATGACTTGATGCAGCTACTTGAAGATGATTCTGTACATCTGTTTACCTCTTCTATTGGTGAGCAATTAGTCGGTTGTGTTATTGCTAAACAGGAAGGCGGGATCAACGGAAGGCTTGTCGACGATATTACCTGCGGAGTGAGGCGGCCAAAAGGGCATTTAGTACCGGCATTAATAGCGAGTCAGATGGGAATGAGCAACGCACTTAAATGCAAAGGCTTACGCATTATGCGGATTGCTGTTTCTCCGCAACTTCAGAACAAAGGCTTTGGAACAGAGCTTATTCAACAGCTTTATGATCAAAATCCTTTAGGTGTTGACTACCTCTCCACCAGCTATGGTGTGACCGCTGAACTGTTTAGCTTTTGGCAAAACAACAGTTTTGAACCCGTCAAGCTGGGTAGCCGACGTGACCATGCCAGCGGAACGCACTCACTGTTGATGCTGCGGGTGATTAGAGCCAACGCCTGGCATCAAGCTGCATTTGATTACTTTATGCCAAACTTAATTTCTCTGTTGCCGGATACTTTTTCACAGCTTGATCCTAAGCTTGTTATCGCTTTACTAAGGGGCCGTTGCCATAAACGACAGCCTCTACCAGAGAACTATTCCGCTTTGATACGCTTATATGCTCAGGGAGGCAGTAGCTATGAAAGTGCCTTTTTTGCATTACAAGCCTTATTATTAGATACCCTGACGAACAACCGAACACAGCCATCGCCTCTGTTAGTCAGTAAAATACTGCAAAGAAAAAGCTGGGCGCAAATTAGCAGCGAGTATCAGCTCACTGGTCGAAAACAGTCTGAAGCTGAAGTCAGAAAATCCCTTCTAAGCCTACTCTAATTTACACTGTAAACAGGGTAGGGCATTTACAGTGTAAATTAAGCAAACGGTTTACACTGTAAATTATTCAAAATAGATCACTCATTACAATTTAGATTTTTTACAGTGACCAGAGCCTAAATTTTACGCAAACTTTCACAAAATGTTACATACTTTAGATAGACTGATTCAGGAATTCAACTTGAGCTTTATGTGAAATGTGGAAAGAACTTACCAGATTAGCTGACGATTCAAACAGTGTTATTGCACAACTCCCGCAGGGTGAAGAGGTTGGGCCGACTTTTAGTACCAGTGGGCTTGAACAGGTGCTTGCTTCCCTTGGCGCTGTGGCCTTTTTCTATGATGATGAGGCAGCAAATCAGTTTGTAAGAGCTGCAAAAGAAAATAAAAAAGCCGCTTATGACGGTGTAACGGTCGCCATCAAAAAGAATTCCGAAGTATCGGTGGCCATCACTGACCACGATATGCTCGCTACTATGACCGTCACAGGTGCGTATGGCGGTAAGCCTCTGAGCGGACCTGAGGTGCTCAGGGCATTAGCGGAAGCACATGTAACAAAAGGCATCAATAAACTCGCTTTAAAGAAAGTATTGTCTGTCAGCAGCACCCTTGCCGCAGGTGAAACTTTTGAACAGCCTGTTGCCGTAGGCACTCCGGCCAAGCACGGTAAGGATGCTCAGTTTATCCCTTTAGTCGATGATGTTAATGACAGAGTGCTGGCTCCTCAGGAGAGTGATGAGAAGACTCATAAAGTGGATATGCGAGACTTAGGGGAAACCATTACCGTTGGTGTGGGCGAAACTTTGATGAAAAGAGTCCCTGCAACTAAAGGGACTCCCGGCTGTACCGTTATGGGAGCCGTACTGCATCCAAAGGCGGGTAAAGATACTCCGCTGAAAGAAGGCAAAGGTTCAGTCTACGATAAAAAAGATCCAAACCTGCTTCGCTCGTCCAATCCCGGTATGCCTCTGATTAAGAAAAACAGTGTGGATGTCGACCCTGCACTTAGCCTGACTAATATTGATGTAACTACCGGCCACGTTAAATTTAAGGGCAGTGTCGTGGTTTCCGGCAATATTGAACCGGGAATGGTGGTCAGGGCGACGGGCTCATTAACCGTTGGCGGCTTTATTGAGTCTGCCGATGTACAAGCTCAGGAAGATATTATTGTCGGAAAAGGTATTATCGGCCATGCGGTAGACGACGGGGAAGAGAAAGCCTGCGTGGTAAAAACTAACGGCAGCATCAAATCTAAGTATGCTCAGTACGCCTTCCTTCAGGCAACCAATGATATCAATCTGGAGCTTCACTGTATGAATAGTACAG
Source organism: Vibrio sp. SCSIO 43137 (assembly GCF_028201475.1). Taxonomy (NCBI): domain Bacteria; kingdom Pseudomonadati; phylum Pseudomonadota; class Gammaproteobacteria; order Vibrionales; family Vibrionaceae; genus Vibrio; species Vibrio sp. SCSIO 43137. The sequence goes on from NZ_CP116384.1 coordinate 6,477, forward strand.
TGATGTGTGCCGGAAACTTAACTGTTCTGGATAGCACGGAGAAAAAAGGTACTTTAGGTGGCGGTCTAGCGAAAGCAGGCGGAAATATTATTTGCGCTAACCTTGGTGTTGAAGGGGATACGGCAACAACGGTGCAGGCCTTTGTCCGTTATAACAAATACAAGCAAGGTATTAACGAATTAAAGGAAAGGTACCGGGTAGCTCAGGACAACACAATGGAAGCAGTGCGTGCTGAAATTGAGTTGAAGAAAACGCCGAAATCTGAACGTTCCGAAGAGAGTGTTATCGAACTTGAGCAGAAAAAAGCAGAGCTTAACAAGCGCATGGAAGAGGCGAAGAATAAGCTGGAAAATGCCGAAGCTGAGCTAAAACGACTGCTGGAAGTGAACACGGTTTCTGCCCGTAATCATGTCTATACCAGAGTCACGGTTCTGTTTGGTGATGAGACTGTGATTACTAAACGCGAGCATGCTGCCGCGCTATTTTCGTTTAACCAGTATGAGATTAAATGTCGCTCTATGGTTGAAGGGGTTGATGAGGATGAGGCTGAAGAGCAGGATTTGTAACTGCTTATTTATGGGTATAAAAAAACAGGCAGCGATTTTTTCGCTGCCTGTTTGCTTTTCAGGGAAGAAAGCGGGATTAGCTGACCGCTCTTACCTTTCCTTGTTTCAAGTCGTTAAGTACCTGCTGTTTTGGCCCGTCGGCAATAATGCAGCCCTTCTCCATTACAATAATACGGTCGACGATATCCAGCATGGATGTTTTGTGAGTGATAAGAATTAAGGTCTCGCTTTTCTTTAACTGAGCGAGCTGGTGCTTAATATGCATTTCACTTCGGTTATCCATGGCACTGGTTGGTTCGTCAAGCAGCAGTACAGGAGGACGACCCAATAGGGCACGGGCTATAGAAACTGCCTGACGCTGTCCGCCTGAAAGTAATAAACCCCCTTCACCCACCTGACGCTCTAGTCCGGCCGGATCTTGCTGAGTAAACACGGTTACACCTGCGCGGTTAGCGGCGTCCATTACTTCGCGATCGTCAACCAGAGTCTGACCTAAGGTGATATTGTCACGGATCGAACCAAAGAACAGGGTGCTCTCCTGAGGAACACAGCCGATATTACGTCTGACATCAACGTGGTGAAGTTGATTGATATCGGTATCATCGATACGTACATGTCCCTCAGTTGGCTGATATAGCCCCATAATAAGGCGTTCCAGAGTGGTTTTACCTGAACCGATCCGGCCGATAATAGCGACCTTTTCACCAGGGTTAATACGCAGGCTGAGATCTCTAATTGAGGCGATTGGTGCATCAGGGTAATGGAAGGTGACTTTGTCCAGCTCAATTTTTCCCTGAATGATCGGACGATGGATATAGCGTTTACCTTCTTCCTGTTCATCGGGCATAGACATAACCTGCTCGATAATGGTCATGGACGACTTTGCCTGATTGTAGCGGGTAGACAGCAGTGAAAGCTGTACAAGAGGCCCGATTGCACGGCCGCTAAGCATGGTGGCAGCAATCAGGCCACCCATGGTCAGCTCGCCGTCAGCAATCAGGTAAACACCGAGAATGATCATACCTACATTACAGGATTGCTGAACCAGACCTGCCATATTCTGTATCGTATCCGTTATGCGGCGGCTCTTAATGTTCCAGTTCGCCATATGAGCAACAGCCTCCTCCCAGCGATACTGGAACTGGCTTTGTGCCCCGAATAGCTTAACGGACTCCAGTCCTGCAAGACTCTCGATCAGGTTGGCGTATTTCTGCGATGCTAAGCGTGAGCCCTCTTCAATACTTTTTCTCAGTGGTCCCTGAATCAACAGTGAGTGGATAATCAGAACCACAACACCGACAATAGGGATAATCACCAGATTACCGGCCATAAGCCAGATTACCAGCAAAAACAGCAGGGCAAACGGCAGATCGATCAAGGCAGAGATGGTCGCCGAAGTAAAGAACTCACGGATGGATTCAAACTCCTGCAAATGGCGGGCAAAAGCACCAACAGAAGGCGGACGTGATTCCATACGGATCCCCATCACCTTGCTGAACAGTTTTGAAGAGATCAGAACATCGGATTTCTTTCCTGCTACGTCGATAAAGTAACTTCTTAGTAGTTTCAGGACAAAATCAAAAATAAACACCACAAAGATGCCGGAAGCGAGTACCCAAAGGGATTCAAAGGCAAGGTTGGGAACGACTTTGTCATACACCAGACGGGTAAATAGTGGTGCGGCTATGGCAAAAATATTGACCAGCAGCGACGCGATTAAGACGTCCCGGTAGATACGTTTGGACTCAAACAGTGTGCCCCAAAACCAGTGACCGTCACGCGTTTTCAGAATTTCCGGTGAGCGTTCATCATAGCGAAACTGCTTTTTAACCAGAAAGTAGCGGCCGGTATACTGACGTTTAAGATCTTCAATATGAATAGAGACCGGCATCATTTCCGAGTCGGCAGTGATCACCTCAGCTTCATGAGTCTCGTTGTTTACGCTGACCAGAACGCAGGCATCACCATCTTTTAACAACAGTACTGCCGGAAGGATCAGGTCAGAAATTTTCTCCAGCTCAGCGCGGTTTTCTTTGGCAACCAAGCCTGCCCGTTCGGCAGAACGGGGAAACAGGAAAGGAGTCAGGCGACCGTCTGACAGTGGCAGGCCGTTAATTAATGCGTCGGGCGAGTTCGCCAGGCCGTAGTATCTGCTGACAAAAATCAGAGAGTTTAGTAATGGATCGTGCATTTGATTACGGCCTTTTACTTATCGACAATAAATCCCTGGAACACCTGAATAAAGTGCTCAGACAGGAAGTCTAACTGGTTTTGTGTTTCCACCCTTGACGCTATGGTTGTGATACCCAAATCGTGTGCGGTTCTTGATATAGAGGTCAGCGTATAACGCTGCTTCTCATCTTCAAGCTGATGGGTATACAGATAATCAAGCTTCACATACTTAGGTCTGAACTCATTGATGTAGTCTAGTGAGTGGAAGTTACGTCCGTAGTTATCGACACCAAATTCGGCGCCGCTGGTGCGGATGGCGTGACACAGCAGGGCGGTATGGTGCTGGTTATTAACAAAACAGATTTCCGGAATTTCAAAGTGCAGCAGATGTGCAACATCCGGATGTTGACTGAGGATCTTAGTTAGCCAGCGGATAAAGCTTGGTTCAGAAATACTGCTGACAGTAAGGTTAATCGCTAATGTGCCTTCAAGGTAACCTTTCTCAAGGTTCTTGATCATGCTTTCGATAACGTACTGGTCAAAGATATAACCGGCATTTAACTGCTCAAGAGCAAACAGGTATTGGTTGGCGGTATAGCGGACACCATCTTTCTCAATAGAGGAGAATACCTCTCTGTGGAAGGTTTCGCCGCTGCCCTGATTAGCTGACTGGAACTTAAACTCAATGGTGCGATTGCTGATGGCTTCTTCCACCAGTGCTTTCCATTGTTGTTTACCGCGCATAACGGTCTGATTGGCATTAGAAACCAGACCGTAGTTTTGCTCAGGATGAGAGTGAGCCAGCGACAGGGCGTTATCCACCAGTGACAGAATCTCAGTGGAGGATTTACGCTCTTCGTTATACACCAGACCAAGTGACAGCTCGATAGGTGCCATTCCTGTTGGATCCGGACGCATGTTCTGCGCACTGTGAACAATGTTTTCTGCCAGCTGTTTCAGCTCATTCTCACTGATATTCGGTAAGATAAAGCCAAACTCTTCGGTATTAATACGCGCGATTGTCACGGCAGGAGAATTTGTGGTTATGTTTAACTGATCGGCCAGCTCTTTAACCAGAGCGTCACCGGATTCATAGCCTGAGTCGTCATAAGCCTCTTTAATAAACTGCGCCTGAAGTAACGCCACGCCGCCTTTAGCTGACTCTTGCAGCCACTGGTTAAGTTGCCCCATAAAGAATGAACGGTTGCCAAGCTGAGATACCGGATCCATATAAGCCCGTTCACGAAGCTGTTCTGCTTCTTTAGCCTGTGCTTTAAAGCTCTTTTCAACCTGAAGGGACATAGAGTTGATACCATCGACTACCGCAATAAGGTCTTTTGTCGCTGGCTTAGCCAGAGGTTCGCCAAACTGGTTGTTGGCGATCTCTTCCATTTTTCTGGTGATCAGGGTGAGCGGATTAAGGGCACGTCTCAGCATCAGTGACACGATAACAATGCCGATCATAAACATACCCGAGAAAGCAGTAAGTAACTTAATCAGCGCCTGCCAGAGCTGCTCATAAGCGTCACCGGGATGACTTATTATCTCGATTTCTGCCAGTTGCATCCAGCCACTGGTGACCACCCTGCGATCATGAAGCTTTGTGAGAAAGTTGAGCTCGGTAAACCACTTTGGCACACCATTGGCGACCACCGGATAAGAACGGATAATCTCTTCGTCCGTATCCAGAAAAGTCAGTTTGACAACGGAGTAAGAGCTGCCGTCAAACAGAGCGTTAATCACCGATTCCACTGCTATCCTGTCTTTCTGTTCAAGATAGGGAGCCAGCGCCAGCCCGACGGTATTAATGGTATTGTTCATTTCTGAACGTTGCTGCTGCGTCAAAAAGTTACGAGTGGTCTGAAACTCCACTGCAAGCACTGATCCCATCAGTAACAGGAAAACAGCCAGCATACCCGCGACAAGTTGTTTATATAATGTCATGGTATTTACTCATCGTAGTTTATTATTGGTTTATTAAAATCCAGCGTTTTATTGCGGGAGCGTAAGTCGTTCCACAAGCTGAGTCTGGACGATTTGCCCGCCAGTTTTCCGCTTGCTTTTTCTTTCATCAGCCACAGGTTTTTACCGTTAAAGCTGTAGATAGGTAACAGGTCGCGACGTTTGGTCGCAGGTTTAATTTCAGGGTCAATGTTGTCCAGTAGTACCGGTACAGAACTTGGTGTCTCATAATAGGCAAGCACCATATGGAACTGGTTAAGCGCGAGGGCTTTAACGTAGACCAAACGTAATTTCTTATCGGAGACACCAAGCTCAAGCAGTGAAAAATACTTGGCGATAGTAAAGTCTTCACAATCACCGGCATTGCTGCCGAGAAACTCCAGCGGAGTTGCCCAGTAGTCGTTTTTTCCCCAAAGATAAATATCGTCGACAAAGTTAAGTTGATTGAAGAAACGGTTAATCCGGGTCATCTGCTCCGCTTCACTTTTTCCCTGAAGTTCTGCAATGGTATTGCGCCAGGCCGTTACCCGTTTACCAGCCCGGTTACCATAAAAGCCTTCTACAGAATCTATCCAGCTCTGTTCCTGAGTATTCAATGCCACTGATGCAACAGAGAACATCAGAAGAGCAAGCGGTATCAGCTTTCTTCTCATCTATAATTCTCTTTTATCAGTTAAACGCAGCATATTGATTATTCCCTCAGTGCCGTTTGCTGGGCGGAAAGAATAGGCTTAAGCAGGTAATCCAGTACAGTACGCTTACCGGTAATAATATCCACTGAGGTAGTCATACCGGGAATAATAGGCAGCTCACCCATAGCACCAAATTTATGTTCATCGGTACGGACCCTTACCAGATAGAAACTGTTTCCTTCTTCATCCTGAATGGTGTCGGCACTAATATGTTCCAACACGCCTTCCAGACCACCGTAACGGGTAAAATCGTAGGCACTAAACTTCACCACGGCATGAAGGCCCGGACGCAGGAAGGCAATATCCTGAGGTGCGATCTTGGCTTCCACCAGCAGCGTATCTTCGGAAGGGACTATCTCAATCAGATCCATACCCGGCTGGATAACCCCGCCAACGGTATTGATGTAGAGTTTTTTGATGGTTCCGGCTACCGGTGAGACCACTACGGTACGGTTTACCCTGTCTTCTAGCCCGACAGCAGACTCTGTCAGTGCAGAGAGCTTATCCTGCGCCTGATTCAGCTTCTCCTGCTGCTCTGAACGGAACTTCAGGGCGGCATCCACCCGGCTCAGAGTCGCTTCACGGATAGCTGATTCAAGGGTTGGGATCTTCAGTTCTGTCGATGTCATTTCACGACGGGTGTCGTTTAACTGGCGCTGAAGCTTCAACAGCTCAATTTTTGGTACCACACCATCTTCAGCGAGAGGCTCGGTTATTTCCAGCTCACGTTTGGCAAAGTTAAAGCTGGTTTTCAGGTTTCTTGCCCGCGCTTTCAGTTCCACCAGCTCTTGCTGCTTCTGATTTACCTGCTGGGCAAGTACAGAAATACGGTTATCCAGATTCTCCAGATCCTGTCGATATTCCGCTATCTGGCGTTTCACCAGAGCCGGTTGCTCTTCGCTCATGGCCGGAGGGAATGAGAGCTTATTAAAGTTGATCTTTACGCTCTTCTGCCAGTTCTGATTGGTAAAGTCTTCTTTGATCACCACGCTGGTAATGGAAGCGGAAAGCTGAAGTACGCTGGCGGTCAGGTTAGCGACCTGCTGTTCTCTTTCACGGAAGTCGGAACGGAAGCGGGTATCGTCAATAAGAATAAGCTGCTGCCCCTCTTCAACCTGTTCGCCTTCACTAACCAACAAACGCTTAACCAGACCACCTTCAAGGTTCTGTACCACCTGAAGCTGAGAAGAAGGAATAACCTTACCCTGACCAACGGTTACTTTGTCGATCTCTGCCCATGCTGCCCAGCCAATGGCTGCAGCGAAAAAAAGCACCATAACCCAGAGTAACACCCGGGCGCTGCTTGGAGTATTGAGTAAAAGTGCCGCAGTTTTATCGTCTACGTAATCGAGTTCATTATCTGTTAGCTTTTGATAGTTTTTACTATTCATTCGCTATCCCTGGCTTGTTGCGACACCATATTGATGGTGGAAATGGATGATTCTGCAACCCCATTGCTTGTCAACCCTTGTGTGACAAGGATTTTGGGGTAACTTGAGTATATATTAATATTCGATTTTATTCTGTGTAAGCAAAAATGTTAAGGTTAAGCTGGTTTTTATTTGAGGTTCAAGTAGTTACTTCCTGACTCAGATGCTCATTTGACCGGATTCCGTCTTACTTCAGCTACGTGTTTTAACGACCATATAGTGACATTTGATTAAGGCGCGAATTTGAAGCCATAGTCATTCTAAGGTAAAGGCCGCTATATAAGACCGGACTCTGCCTTGTTTTATTGCGTATACCCAAGTAATCTCAACATGCTTTTTCAGTGAGAATATATTGGCTTCTGATTAAGGCACTGATTCGAAGCCATAGTCATTCTACGGTAACAATTATATAAAGCGCAGAATCAACAAAATACAGTGAGGAATGAAAATGGATCTGTCCGATATCCGCAGAGAGTATTTAAAAGGCGGCTTACGCCGTAAGGATTTGCAGGAGAACCCTGTTGATCAGTTTAATCTCTGGCTGCAACAGGCTGTTGATGCCGGTTTAACTGACCCTACTGCGATGACCGTTGCTACCGTGGATGAACATGGTCAGCCGTTTCAGCGCATTGTTCTGCTAAAAGATGTGGATGATAGCGGGTTTGTTTTTTATACCAATCTGGCCAGCAGAAAAGCTCAGCAGATTGAGCATAACTCAAAAGTAAGTATTCACTTCCCATGGCATCCGATAGAACGTCAGGTTCATATTACCGGTACGGCTGAAAAGTTATCAGCAATAGAAAATATGAAATATTTCTCCTCCCGCCCGAAAGAGAGCCAGATTGCGGCGTGGGCAAGTAAGCAGAGTAGCCGCCTGTCAGCTCGTGGCTTGCTGGAAGGGAAGTACCTTGAGCTGAAAAAGAAATTTGAGAAAGGCGAAATTCCGGTTCCTTCGTTCTGGGGTGGGTACCGTATAAAGGTCGAATCCATCGAGTTTTGGCAGGGTGGTGAGCACCGCCTACATGACAGATTTATCTTTACCCGCGGTGAAAGTGGCTGGGATGTAGAAAGGCTGGCTCCTTAATGAAGCTATTTTCAACGGATAAAAAAACACCTCGCTTAGCGAGGTGTTTTTGTCTGAGTCAATTTTCAGCCTTGATCAGAGTTCGCGGAAAATACGGAAACCGACATAGTTGGCTGCAGTATTTGGCGCAAGGAACAAGCGGCTATAAGCAGTGGCCTGATTTGGTGAGAAGCTCCAGGCTCCGCCTTTGGTTATACCACGGCTGTCCTGAGTCCATTCCCAGACGTTACCCACCATATCGTATAAGCCGAAGCCGTTCGGTGCGAAAGTACGTACCGGAGAAGCGCTGATATTTGACCACTTGGTTCCACCCCAGCCGGTATTTGCCTGACCGGCACCAAAGGAGTTACCCCACCAGTAGGCGGTTTGTGCACCGGCTCTGGCGGCAACTTCCCATTCGGTTTGAGTCGGAAGGCGATATTTATAACCAGTCTGTTTAGATAACCACTTGGCGTAAGCTTTGGCATCAGTCTGGCTGATACAGACGGCAGGGTAGTCAGCGGACTGCTTAAAGCCCGGATTGCGCCAGTAACTTCCGGTAACCGGAATGATTTGCGACTCTTCAACTGTGGTACAGATGTTTTTTAGCTCTGCGTCTGTCTGATAGCCGGTGGCATTAACAAACAGTTCAAACTGACCAACGGTAATAGGAGTGGATGAAATAGAGTAGGCTTTGCCGATGTTAACTTGTTTCGCCCCGTTTTCACCGATCAGGTACTGGCCAGAACCGATAACCACCATTTCCGGCGCTTTGGTTTTGTTGGCCAGTGCATCAGCAAATACCCGGCCCGAATGAGGCAGGTTTTCTGTTTCACGAAGAACTGCACGAAGGGTTTGATCTGAGTTGACTTTCAGCTCCTGATTGAAAGAGCGGTAGCCCTCTTTCTCAATGCTGACTAGGTGCGGCCCTACCGGCAGCATAATATCCAGAGGTGTACTGCCATAGCTGACACCATCAATGGAAACTTTGTCCTGATACTGGTTAGAGCGTATGGTTAATGTTACCCACTGAACTTCTTTCTGTTGTGCTTGGTCGCCTTGATCTTCGCCCTGATCAAAGCAGAAACGAGACTCAACATTGAGTAACTTACACGGTGTGTTCTTGGCCGGACGGGCTTCAAGGTTGACATCCAGAACCATCTTGTAGCTCATTTCATCATAGAAATTAGCGGTAGAGGTTTTATCTCCGATAACATGGATGTTCAGTGAGGTCTGAGAAAGATGCTGCTTAACCAGCTTTGACTCTGTGGTTGAGTCGATCAACTGAGACTGAAACTTACCGACAGCTTTTTGCAGTGCCAGACTTCGTGTCTGTTCGGTACACTGGCCAATGGTCATATTGGTTTTACACACATTGGTAAAACTCACTTTCAGTTGATTGCTCGGGCTTAGTTCTTCACGCAGACGCTCGACTCTTGCACGAACTTTGTCCTGCTCAAGGTTTTCAAGTTCAGACTTGAGACGCTTCTGATCGATCTCAAACAGCGACAGATCAGAATAGAGTTCCTGAAGTTTTTGTTCAGCTTCTAAACGGGTCTTTTGGTTCTGCTTAACATCTGCCCAAGCTGACTGATAAGCGCCCTGACTCGGGCGGATATCAAAATCGGGTTCATCTGAGATACGGGCAAAGTCTCTGTCGAGTGCCTTTTTACTCTGATTGAGTTTCTTGTCCAGCTGAGCTGCGTCGGCTTCCAGACGGGACTGCTCTTCCTGAGCTTGTCTGATCTTAGCCTTTTGATCCGCTACCTGCTTTGCAGAAGCGTCCATTTCAGCCTGTTTAGTGGTAAGCAGACTTTCTACACTTTGTACCGATGCCACAGCCGCTTCTGCCGCGGAAGTGGTTAATGGTACAAAACAGGGTGAAAGTGCCAGCAATAATGCAGGTAAACCTTGGCGCATAGTTCTAATACTACTTTATTGATTAATTGGGCAATTCACCCATTCTATACGAAAACGCCATTTTGTCAGAACTTATCATTGCATGATATATGACAAAATGGCGCTTAATAATCAGCTTTGTGAATTAAGGCAGGAAATCTTATCACTCTGCCTTAATTCTGTTAGCCTTCTTTTTTGCTTGGAAGCAACTTGACCCAAACCGTATCGTTTCCATTGATGGTGATAACGCGGTTATAAGTCTCATAACCTTCTTTTGCAACAGTAACCTGATGGCGGCCGGCCGGAAGTACGATCTCTACCGGAGTGCTGCCGTATTTAACACCATTAATGGTTACTGAGTCGTTGTACTGATCAGAACGAACCGTCACATTAGCCCACTGCTTATCCGTGTTTGACTTGGTAGTCGATTTGCCTTTCAGACAGTAGCGTGCTTCAACGTTAAGCAGTTTACATGCTGCCACGGCTTCCGGTTTAGCCTGAAGCTGAGCCTGCATCTGGGTGAAATATGAGTTACTGCCGGAGAAACCACTTTTAATTAACTGGCTTTCCTGAACATGGATATTCAACTGAACACCATCCAGATTACGCTTAGCGACATTAGCTTCAGTCAGGCTTGAAAGTAGTTTTGACTTAAAGGTTTTCACCGCTTTCTGCTTGGTCAGGTATTTACCCTGACTGGCACACTCACCGAGTGTCATTGTGGTAGAACAGGTGGTTGTGTAGCTGGTTTCCAGAACATTACTTTCACGAAGCTCTGCAGCAATACGTTTTACCCGTGCTTCAATATGAGACTCTTTCAGGTTCTCATACTCGTTGGTAAAGCGTGCTTTCTTTTGCTTGGTTTGTGAAAGACGAACTTCGCTTTCGGTGATCTGCTGGCTGTTAGCAAGCTGGCGGGCCTGATTATCTTTCACCGCTTCCCATGAAGAGCGATACTCATTCTGAAAACTGGATAAGTCGGTTTCAGGATCGTCAAGAAGGCGGGAGAACTGCTTGTCCAGAGCGGCTTTAGAGCGGTTTCGCTTCGCTTCTAACTCGGTCCCTTCTCTTTTCAGTGCTGCTCCTTCTTGCTGAAGTTGCTTCAGGTTCGCCGATTCTGAATCATATTCTTGATTCACTGCGTCAATATCGGCCTTCTTTTGATCAATTTTTTCATCAATCGCTACAACAGGATCAACTTGTTGAACCTCTTCTGTAGCAAATGACGCAGTTGACCAAAAGGGAGTTAGCGCAAGCAAAAGCGCTGGGATACGGCTTGTGATCATAGGTCCCTGCAATAACATTGTATTTATACTTAAAGAATTAGGTTAATAATTCGTGATTTCACTCAGCCAGTTACAACTGAGTCTCAAAATTTTTCAAACAGTGAGCATACCATCATTCATCAGAGATGTTTAAAAAAAGTATCTCATTTTGAGCTGTAGAGAATATATATTTGTCCAGATAACAATTAACTCTGAACTCGGAAATTGAGCAAGCATTGACCGTAATTTATGTGCACTTGATCATTGTTCCGTTAACTTTTAATACCTTAGAGGCTTTTTGACTCCAGCTCTCATGGAGAAGTAAAATGTCTTTTGTCCGGGGTTATTCTATTGGAAATCCCGGAAGTTACTGATTTTCTCTTTAAATACAGGGTTTCGTCTCTTTATGTCATCAGACAAGCAAGCCACCATGAGTTCACTGATACTGCCTAAGCCGGCGGAGTTAGTGACCCTGCCTTCTTATATGGATTGTCATGATCATGACTACACCCAGATTGTTATTGGTCTTAAGGGGCAGGCTGAGTTTGATGTAAACGGTGTAGGCAGTTTAATCGGGCCGGGACAGGGCTGTGTGGTTTCTGCATACACAGGGCACGCTTTTGGCGGGGTAATTGAATCGTCGGATATTTTAGTATTAAACCTGCCTGAGGTAACCGATAACAGCCCGCTGCTTCTTAGCCGGTTAAATGAACTGGTGCGTTCCGATATCTATTTTCAGCTCGATAGCCAGATACGCCAGCTTATACAGATGCTGGTGATGGAAATGCAGACAAGCCCGGACGATCTGCTACTTAGCCACGCCTGTAACGATACTATTCTGGCTTTACTGCATCGCCATATTTCCTCTTTATCATCGTCGGAATACCGGGAACAGCGTATCGATATTGAAGCGATAGACCGCTATATCGAGACTCATATGAGTAAGAAGATTTCTGTGCTGCAACTGGCCGGCAGTGTTTTCCTTGGTGAAAGTCAGTTCCACACCCTGTTTAAGGAGCAGACCGGTGTAACGCCTCATCAGTATGTGCTCGGTAAGCGGATTGATGCTGCTAAGAGTCTGATAGAAAAAGGTAAGTTTAGCTTAAGCCATATTGCTGATTTGACTGGTTTCAGCGGCCAGAGCACCTTTACCCACGCTTTTTCCCGCCTGCAGGGGCTCTCTCCTTCCCAGTATAAAAAACGTTACTTTTCGAAATAAAATGTTGCCATAGATTGCAAACACTGCGTGATATTGTTTAAAAATTGTTACAAAACCGAGTTTTTCACAAAAAAACAGGAGTTTTTGACAACTATCCTTCTCAGGCTCAAAATACACTGCTCGCCATGTATAGCAATCCTGAATTTTTCAGGAGTAAGATTGAGGAGAGCGCATGTTCACAGCGTCTGATGTATTAAAGCCAGAATTTATCGAGAAGCCTCTCGATGAGTTATGGTCGCTGATCTCGCCATTATATATGGTTGATGAATCTACATGGTTGAAAGAGCTACTTCCGCTGGCAACGCCATCTGAGTCGGAAAAAAATGAAGTTGAGTCGAAAACGACCAGCCTGATAAAAACTATCCGCGCCGATAAAAAATCGATTCAGATGATCGATGCACTTTTGCTGGAATACAGCCTGGATACTCAGGAAGGTATTTTGCTGATGTGCCTGGCGGAAGCGCTGATGCGTATTCCTGATAGCGCCACCGCAGATGCCTTAATCCGCGATAAACTCAGTGTTGCTGACTGGAAATCGCATCTGAAGAACTCAGACTCCGTATTTGTAAATGCCTCTACATGGGGACTGATGCTGACCGGCAAAGTGGTCGGTTTGGCAGAAAACGAGACTCAGAGTCCGACACAGGCAGTTAGCCGTCTGGTTAACAAAATGTCCGAACCTGTGATTCGTCAGGCAATGCATCAGGCGATGAAGATCATGGGTCATCAGTTTGTTCTTGGACGTACTATTGCAGAAGCACAGAAGAATGGCCAGCCTCAGCAGGAGCGCGGCTATGATTACTCGTTCGATATGCTGGGCGAAGCTGCCCTGACAACGGCAGATGCTGAAAAGTACTTCAGAGATTACCTGAGTGCCATTGAAGCCATTGGCAGTCACAATCAGGATAAAGATCTGGCCACATCGTCAATTTCCATTAAGTTATCTGCCCTGCATCCCCGTTATGAAGTGGCCAATGAAGAGCGGGTAATGAGTGAGCTTTACGGTACGCTTATCCGCCTTGCAAGCAGAGCCCGTGAGCTGGATGTTGCCATTACAATAGATGCCGAAGAGATGGACAGGTTAGAACTCTCCCTGCGTCTGTTTAAAAAGCTTTATCAGAGCGAGGAGATAAAAGGCTGGGGTAAGTTTGGTCTGGTCGTTCAGTCCTACTCCAAGCGGGCACTTCCTGTTCTGACATGGCTGACAGCTCTGGCAAAACAGCAGGGAGATTTGATTCCTCTTCGTCTGGTTAAGGGAGCTTACTGGGATAGTGAAGTAAAATGGGCACAACAGGGTGGTTACGAAGATTACTCAGTATTTACCCGTAAAGAAGCGACGGATGTTTCTTATCTTGCCTGCGCCCGCTTCCTGCTTAGCAATGCTGTACGTGGCAATATTTACCCTCAGTTTGCCAGCCATAATGCCCAGACGGTGACCTCTATTGCAGTGATGACCAATCACAACGACTACGAGTTCCAGCGTCTGCACGGTATGGGTGAGTCTCTGTATAACCATGCCATGGAAGCTTATAAGGCGAATGTCCGTATCTATGCTCCTGTGGGCAACCATAAGGATCTTCTGCCTTATCTGGTTCGCCGCCTGCTGGAAAATGGGGCTAACAGCTCCTTTGTTCATCGTCTGGTGGATGCAAGATGCCCGATTGAGACTCTGACACAACATCCGGTCGATATGCTTCTGGCCTGCGAAACATTACATAACAACAAGATTCCGTTACCACCGGCCATTTTTGCTGACCGTAAAAACTCAGCGGGTGTGAACATTGATATCGACTCAGAGCTGGAAGGCTTTGAGAAGCAAGTGAACGCTCACTTAGAAAAAACATGGATGGCTGGTCCTGTGATTAATGGCGTTGCACTTTACGAAAGCATGATCAAGGAGGGGGTGACACCTGACAGTGTGACGGCCCCGTACAACAGAGAAGTTGAAGCCGGAAAAATGGTTTTTGCTTCCCTTGATCATGTTTCCGAAGCTATTGAGGTTTCTCATCATGCTTTCGGTGACTGGCAAGGGCTGGCGGCCACGGAGCGCGCTCAGTGTTTGCTTAATCTGGCTGATTTGCTGGAAGAGAACCTGACAGAACTGGTGGCCCTTTGCCACAAAGAAGCGGGTAAAACCATCCATGACAGCATTGATGAAGTAAGAGAAGCGGTCGATTTTTGTCGCTATTACGCTAACCAGCCGCAAGTATTTGCCACCAGACGAATTGAGAGTTTTACCGGACAGGTACAAGAGGTTACTCAGAAGGGGCGTGGTGTCTTTGTCTGCATCAGTCCATGGAACTTCCCGCTGGCTATTTTCCTTGGCCAGATTAGTGCTGCCCTGATGGCAGGCAACACGGTTATTGCCAAGCCGGCAGAGCAAACTACTCTGATTGCGGCGAAAGCGTTTGAGCTTATGAAGCAGGCCGGTTTCCCTGACGGGGTTGCCCAGCTTCTGCCGGGACGTGGTGCCGAAGTGGGTAGTGCACTGACGTCACATCCGGCTATTGCAGGTGTGGCTTTCACCGGTTCGACCGAAACCGCACAACGGATTAATCAGTCTCTGGCGAAGCGGGAAGCTAACCCGGTTCCGTTTATCGCTGAAACCGGCGGGCAGAACGCCATGATAGTCGACAGTACTGCACTTCCTGAACAGGTTGTTCGCGATGTGATTCGTTCCGCCTTTGCCTCTGCTGGACAACGCTGCTCGGCACTTCGTGTACTTTTCCTTCAGCAGGATATTGCTGATCGTATTATCGAGCTGATCAAAGGGGCAATGGACGAGCTGTCTGTTGGTCTTCCTTATCTGCACAAAACCGATGTTGGTCCTGTTATCGACAGTGTGGCGAAAGAGAAACTTGTTGCCCACATTACTGAAATGAAACAGACCCAGACTCTGGTGAAAGAGCTGGTTCTGTCTGATGAGTGTGCCAATGGCGATTTTGTTGCGCCGTCAGCGTTTGAGATCTCCGATATCTCGGTACTTGAAAAAGAGCAGTTTGGACCGGTTCTGCATATCGTCCGCTTTAAAGCAGAAGACATGGATAAGCTGGTTCAGCGGATCAATAGCACCGGCTATGGCCTGACCATGGGTGTTCATAGCCGCAATGAAACCACTTACCGCAAAATTGAGCGGGAAGTGCGGGTAGGCAACTGCTATATCAACCGTGATCAGGTTGGTGCGGTTGTAGGTGTGCAGCCATTTGGCGGTCAGGGCTTATCCGGTACAGGGCCAAAAGCCGGCGGACCACACTATCTCTATCGCTTTACCCAGACCAGCTACCAGAAAGGAGACGCATAATGAGCACTATCCAGACTTGTTTTAATCACTCCTTTACTGCATGGGAGTCGTGGAACCTACTCTCTTATGATGATAAGAGTGAATACTTACTTTCGTTAGAAGGTAAATTAAAAGGTGGCTTCCAGCAGTCATTCCAGTATCAGCTGGTTTGCAGCAAGCAGGTTGTCAGTCCTGTCCATGAGCTCACCGGCCCGACGGGTGAGACCAACGAACTTTATACTGCCGGCCGTGGCGTTGCTGTTCTGGCGATAGAGTCAGAACATCAGAATGCACTGCTGGCAACAGGCGCGATTCTGGCTGCCATGTTGGCAGCCGGAAACAGCGTGATTGTATGTAGTGATAATCCTGAGGTGAAGTCTCAGCTTAGTGAGGCTTTATCGCAGGCTAACTTTCCTGCCGGCTTAGTTCAGTTGGAGTCTTTGCAGAACTATCCGTCGCTGATAGATGAAGATATCCGTAACTTTGCTTTGGTCGGTAGCGGGCAGACGGTTCAACAGGTGAACCAGAAGCTTGCTTTACGTTCCGGTGCGATTACTGCGCTGGTTTCTGAAACGGATCTTGATGAGTTACCGCAGTCTCAGGATCCAAAATTGGTGTTGCGTTTTGTTACTGAACGAACGCGCACAATTAACATTACTGCGGTAGGCGGAAATGCCACGCTACTCGAACTGGGTAGTGACGGGCATTAAGCCTTTGATTCCATAGACCCCAAAGGAGTTGGGGTCAGGAAGAACAATAAATTAGAGGATCTATTGATGATTGAAAATAGCTTTGCTATTACCGCAACTTTTGTTGCCTACTTAATTATGATGCTCGGTATAGGCTACGTAGCCTATCTGCGCACATCCAGCTCCAGCGACTACTTTTTGGGCGGACGCTCTCTTGGGCCGTGGCCTGCAGCTTTATCAGCCGGTGCTTCGGATATGAGTGGATGGCTGCTGCTGGGTCTGCCGGGTTACGCATATGCTGCCGGTATTGAAGCTTTCTGGCTGGCTGGTGGTTTGCTGGTGGGTACCTGGGCAAACTGGCTTATCAGTGCCAAGCGTCTGAGAACCTACAGTATTGCTACTGATGCGTTGACTATTCCTGAGTTTCTTGCCCGTCGCTTTAATGACAACTCTAAGATGATTCAGACTATCTCTGCGTTTTTCATTCTGCTTTTCTTCCTTTTCTATACCAGTTCAGGTCTGGTTGCCGGCGGTAAGCTGTTTGAAACAGTGTTTGGTCTGGATTACAGCATTGCTGTTGTGGTTGGTGCGGTTTGTGTTGTTTCCTACACACTGTTTGGTGGTTTCCTTGCCGTGTCGTGGACCGACTTGGTACAAGGCCTGTTAATGGCAGCTGCACTGATGATTGTTCCTGTGGCAGCTATGAATGGCGGATTTGGTCAGCTGGAAGCTGACTTGGTTGCGATTAACCCTGAACTAATGACCTTCTGGGAAGACTCAAAAGGTGAGCCGTTATCCGCTATTGCTATCATTTCACTGGTTGCATGGGGTCTGGGTTATTTTGGTCAGCCGCATATTCTGGCACGTTTTAAAGCATCAAGAACTAATAAGGATCTGGATACTGCCCGTCGTATCGCGGTAGTGTGGTCTGCTCTTTCTATGGTTGGTGCTATGTTGGTTGGTCTGGTGGGTCTGGTTTATGTGACCAATGCTCAGGGCGGTCAGCTGGCTGACGGTGAGAAGATCTTTATGGTTCTGGTTAACGCTATGTTCCACCCGGTTATTGCCGGTATTCTTCTTGCGGCGATTCTTGCTGCTATCATGAGTACAGCGGATTCTCAGCTTCTTGTATCTTCTTCTGCACTGGCTGAAGATTTCTACAAGCAAGTGTTCAGACCGGACGCAAGCTCTGAAGAGGTGGTTAAAGTAGGTCGTGTCGGCGTCGTGCTTATCTCTATATTTGCTCTGGTGCTGGCAACCAATCCGGATAGCTCGGTATTGGGTCTGGTATCTTATGCTTGGGCTGGTTTCGGTGCAGCATTTGGTCCGGCGATTGTACTAAGCCTGTACTGGTCTCGTATGAACCGTAACGGTGCCCTAGCCGGTATTATCGTTGGTGGTGTGACGATCGTTATCTGGAAGCAGCTGTCTGGCGGTATCTTCGATGTGTATGAAATCGTACCGGGCATGATCTTCTCTACTATTGCTATTGTGGCGGTAAGCCTTGCTTCTAAAGAGCCGGAAACGGCGGTTGAAGAGCAGCATAAGAAGTTTGAGAAGCTTCTGACTGAACTAGACTGATAGTTCCATCAGGAAAAACTTATATATAAATTAGGATGTTGGAGAGATCTGACATCCTTTTTTTGTGATCAATTACAAATAACTCAAAAATAATTCTAAAGTTTGTCGGTTTCTTGGATTGGGTTATCAGTTTTTTATGAAATTCATATTACTATTGGTCGGATTTTCAACAAAATTCACACAAAAAGTAACGACTTCGAAGGGAATTCCGATGCCAGAACTATTTTGCAAATCGTGTAAATCAGTGACTCCTCATAAATCTCTTATGCGTCGTTCTCAGGAAGCTCCCAGCTCTTTTACTCAGAAATTCACTCAGTTTTTCAGCCATGTTGCTAAAGGTAACCATTATTACGAGATGGAGCCTGCTTATTTTTGTCGTGACTGTAATTGTCAGAATATGATGCAAGAACCTCAGGTTACGACTGTCTCTTCAGCGACGCAGGCCGGCGCGTTACAATAGTAGCTATTCAGCCATTTTACCCATCATACGAACCTATTGTTAAATCCAGATAATCAGATATCTGGATTTTTTGTTTCATTTCTCTGACAATACACTCACATTTAAATTACAAATATAGCGCAAGGATATGGCTCAGCAACTGGACAGAACCGATAAAGAGATATTAAGAATACTGGTCAACAATGGTCGCCTCTCTATGGTAGAGCTGGCTAAACAAGTTCACCTGACAACTTCCCCCTGTTCTGACCGGGTTAAACGGCTGGAGAAAGAAGGGTATATCAAAGGCTACCATGCTGAGGTATCTACCGAGAAACTGGGTCTGGATGTTCAGGTGTTTATTCATGTCCGTCTTGATCAATCCAGTTTCTCTATTTTCGAGAAATTCTCTAAAGCCATTAACTTGTTACCGGAAGTAGAAGAGTGTTTTTCCCTTTCCGGTGATTTTGATGCCATGATTAAAATCCGCGTCAAGGATATGAAGGCTTATCAGGGCTTTATGTCGCAAAAACTGGGCACCCTTCCCGGTGTTATTCAGACTCGCAGTGAAGTGGTTATTGCTGAGCATAAAAAGTGTTTTGGTGTTAACCCGGATCTGATCACTGATTATTAAATCAGATGGCGCTGCGTTCTGCGTTTATAAACTAGTCCGTTGATCTTATTCGCGGGCTTTTTGATTTCAGCAACTACTATCAAGTTATCTGTTAAGGATAAGGTTAGTCTGAGTTGGTTCGCTAAGAGGTGAAAGGAACTTATGAATTATCAGCAGCGCTACCATCAGGTACTAAATTATATTGATAGCCATCTTGAAGAATCACTTAGTGTTGAAAAACTGAGTGAGGTTGCCTGCCTCTCTAAGTATCACTTTCATCGTCAGTTTACTGCTTTATTCGGCATGACGGTCAACGCCTATATCAGACAGGCGAGAACCAAGCGGGCGTCCTATCAGCTTGCTTTTAACAAAGAGATGAAGATCATCGATATTGCGCTGGATAACGGCTATGACAGTGCCGAAGCCTTTTCCAGAGCCTTCAGTCGCTCAATAGGTCAGACGCCTTCTCAGTTCCGTAAGCAACCTCAGTGGACACCATGGTATGAAAAATACCAGACCTTTAAACAGATGAGAGTGGAACAGATGAAATCAGAACAGAGAAAGCCTCAGGTGGATGTGATTGAGTTTGCCGGAGTAAACGTTGCCTCCCTGACACACATTGGCTCGTTAGAGCTAATCGGTCACACCATTAACCAGTTTATTGAATGGCGTAAAGCGAACAAGCTTCCGCCATCGGTCAGCCGGACTTTTAATATTGTTTATGATGATCCGGCTGCTGTTGCACCTGAGGAGTATCGTTGTGATCTCTGTGCATCGGTAACAAAGCAAGTGGAGGAAAATAACTTTGGTGTGGTGAATGATGCGATACCCGCTGGTCGCTGTGCTGTTGTTCGTCATATTGGTTCTGATGACACACTCTCTGAAACCGTCTCCTATTTATATTCTGAATGGTTAGCTGAAAGCGGGTACGAACTGCGTGATTATCCGCTGTTTTTTGAACGGGTAACCTTGTTTCCGCAAGTGCAGGAAGCGGATCAGATCACCGATATTTATCTTCCTCTGCAGTAATCAGCAGGAGATTTTATGAAGATTCGATTCTGGTTTGTATTAAGCGCACTATTTCTGTTTCCTTCTATTGTTATTGCAGAAGAGGACATTGCAGTAGAGGGGATAGAGCAAAATGAGCGTTTTTTCTCTCTGCAGCAGTTAAAGGGAGCGAAAAAGCAGCCGTTGGCGCCGTTAGAGTATGTCGAAGCGACAGACGGTATCTCACTGGCATTGCGGGCATACCGTCCTGTTCAGGCTGAGGCTGTTGTGATTTTTTACCACGGTGGTGGTGCACATAGCGGTCTTTCTTATCAGCATATAGGCATCGGGCTGCGGGATGATTATGGGGTGGCAAGCTATATGCCGGATATACGTGGTCACGGCTTTTCCGCTGGTGAAAGAGGAGATGCGCCCTCAAAGGAACAGGTATGGCGAGATATTAGTCGCTTGATTGAGTGGGTACAGGAGCAACATCCGCAACGGCCGGTTTTCCTTGCCGGCCACTCCGCCGGAGCCGGGTTAATCCTGAATTACTCAAGCTGGAGTGAAGCCACTCCTGTAGCGGGTTATCTGTTTGTTGCGCCTTACTTTGGTTTTCGTTCTGAAACGGGTTATGACAAAGAAGATAAGCGACAGGTTGAGTTCTCTTCTGTAAATGTTTCGGATTTTGTTATTAACAGTATGAGTGGAGGCTTGTTAAGAGGACACGCCAAAGCGGTTCAATTTCACTATCCCCAAACGGTTCTTGAGCAAAACCCGAAGATTGTCACTTTTAACACCGTTAACATGTCTAATGCCATGACACCTGAATCACCGGCAGAACAGTTGAATCACTTATCTGAATTTGCGTTATGGATAGGTGATAATGATGAAGCCTTTGATCCTGATAAGGTAGTTCGTTTTGCCTCAGAACATAGCCGTGAGAACAGTGAAAATACTATCGACCTGTTAAAAGGGGAGAGCCATTTCTCTGTACTGCTCTCTGTTTCTGAGTATATGGGAAAATGGATTACACAGTTAATCCGTGCTGGCAGAAATTAATCTGCAACCGAGACGAAATAGCAGATAAAAATAATAAGGGCTACCAAAATAGGTAGCCCTTCATTGTTTGGTTTCTGCTATGGTTTACACTGCAAAGCGTCCCACAAGTTCAGAGAGCTCCTGGGCTTTGCTGTTAAGCTGCTGGCTGCCGCTGCGGTTTTCATTGGCTAACTCAGCGGACTGGTGGCTCTGTTCTGAGATAACCACAATGCGCTCAGAGATTTCATGGCCTACCTGACTCTGCTCCTCGGTAGCCGTGGCAATCAGTGAGTTCATATCCATAATCACATTGATGGAGTGCTGAATCTGCTCCAGAGCGGTTGCGGCTGCATTGGCTTCTTCTACCGTTTGCACACTGCGGGTCTTGCTCTGTTCCATGGTCTGAACCGCGGCATCGGAAGCGGCTTTAAGCTGTTCAATCATCTTGTGAATTTCCAGCGTGCTTTCCTGAGTCCGGCTGGCCAGTTTGCGTACTTCATCAGCGACCACGGCGAAACCGCGCCCCTGTTCACCGGCACGAGCCGCTTCAATAGCCGCGTTTAGTGCTAGCAGGTTGGTTTGCTCTGCAATATCCTGAATCACTTCAAGGGAAGAGGAGATATTCTGCACATCGCCTTCAAGCTGGGATACCACTTCATTAGCCTGATCAACATCACCGGCTAGGGCTTCAACCGAGCTGGCTGCGGCATTAACAATACGCATTGCTTCAGTAGAGTTGTCCTCGGCATCTTTTGCTGACTGTGCTGCCTGAGTGGCGTTACTGGAGATCTCGTTAGCTGTGGTGGTCATCTCTGTCATAGCGGTGGCAACCTGCTCGGTCTCTTCACGCTGTTCGCCCGCCAGTTCGTCAACCCGTGTGGCACGTCCGGACATATTGGTTGTTTCGCTGGCAACCTCAGCACTTACGCCTGTGACATTTTTAACAATCGCCTGAAGGCTGGCAACAAAGGCGTTAAAGTTCTCACCTAAGCGGTTAAACTCCGGAACATTGAAAGGTTCCATTCGTGCAGTCAGATCCGCATCACCAGAGGCAAATGAGGCGATAGAACGGTCGAAAGCATTGAGTGGACGGATAATGCTCTGGTTAACTAATACGGCTAATGCGCCAACGAGAACAACAATAACCAGAGTGGTGATTGCAATGGTGACAATGGCGCCGTCGGCTAGCTCTTCCGACTCTTTTTGCATGGCGGACAGTGTGGACTCAACATCATCAATATAGAATCCGGTACCAAGAACCAGATCCCATTGCGGGAAATAGATCGAGTAAGCCAGTTTCGGTGAAGGGGTATCTTCTCCCGGTTTAGGGAAGTAGTAGGTAGTATAACCGCCTCCGTTTTTAGCCTGCTTAACAATATCCTGAAGCAGTAAAAATCCGTTGATATCTTTCAGATTCCAGAAATTGTCACCTATGCCTTTCTGGCTTTGACCAAAAAGTACTCTGACCCCTTTTGAGTCATAGCCAAAAAAGTAGCCGCTTTCACCAAACTTGATGTTAGCCAGCATGGCAATGGCGTCTTCCCGGGAGGCATTGGAGTTTTTAAGTGGTTTGAGTACCGTGTCTGCAATTTCTAGGTAGGATTTTAATTCGTCCTGCTTGGCCTGCATCATGCCTTCTCTAGAGGAGTCAGTATGAGCCTGATTCAGTGTCTGAAGCTCAGAGTAAGTAAAGTACATGGTGCCGGTAGCGATCAGCAGAAGGGGCAGAATGGCTAAAATGTACAGCCTTGCTTTAATCGTTAAGTTCATCATCGTGTGTCCAGGTCAGTATGTTTTTATTGTTATAATTAGTTTAGTCAATAAAACGTTAGGTATTATTATTTTTAATGAAATCATCATATAAACTTATATCGACAAGTTGAATGAATACTTTATAAACGATTAATTGTTGTGACTTATGTTCCACCTGAGGTGAGTTTGCTGTTATGACAAGGGAAATGTTAAGGGGAAAGGGTGAAGAATTGCGTTGACTTATTCGTCCGGAATGATAGATATAGCGTGACATTTTATAAGGTGAGATATTAATGAATATCAGTAAAGAGATTCAGCAGCTGAAAAACCGTCTGGATAAATACCAGCACAAGCTGAATGCGGCCAGAAGCCGTAACGACAAGCCGATTATCAGCCAGTTTGAAAAAGAGATTGATACCCTGAACAAAAAACTCAATCAACTCAAGCATAAGCAGCAGTACGATTTGAACAAAGAACGTAAGAATCTGAATGATATGCCTTTCCAGCGTGCACTGACAAAAGAAGAGCAGGCCGATCTGGGTAAGCTGAAAAAGCGGGTTAAAGGGCTGGTGGTTGTGCATCCGCTGACTAAGCTTGGTAAAGAGCTAAGGCTGGAAGTTATTACCGGCTTTGCACCGAAATCTTTTTAATCCGAAGTTTAAAAATAGCCGCTACTTAGAGCGGCTATTTTTTTGCTCAGTAGGCCTTTACTCCGAATCGCCGGAGTTCCGCCGGTAGTTTTTCATCCAGACTGTCCAGATCCTCTATTTCTATCTCTATCAGTTGAAAGTTGTGTTTTTGATAGAGTTTTCGTCTCTCTTGTCTGCTCTGTTCTGAGGTGCTGCCATTATCGCTGCCCCAGAACTGAATATAGACACGTCCTGAAGGGAGATAGAAGTTGCTGTACACCTCTTCCTCAATGGGAAGTTTACGTTCATAGGCGTGTACCAGTCCGGCCATATAGAGCCAGTTATCAATAAGAAGTTCGCCTTTTGAGCGCACATAATGGCCGTCGGAGGTTCTGTGTTTGGCGGCAAATTTCTGCTGGAAGCTGGAGAAGGACTTATCCGTCGAGTTAAGTTCAGAATCTGCGCCGGTGAATTCACTGACAGAGCGGCGGAAGTTAATATCCCGAAGTATGGTGTCGTGCCAGACGATAAAGTACTTTGAAGCCCCTTTAGCCTCTTTTTGTACCCCTCCTGCTTTGATGCCTGCTTCAGTCAGGTGCCAGCCGTCCTCTTTGCGCACAATCCAGCCCAGTTCATTGAGGATCTGATTGACCTTCTTAGCACTGAGAGAGAGCTTTTCTCCTATCTGGGTGGCGGTCATATGATTACCAGCGCTAATACTGGTATCAATAACCAGATTTTTCGGCCAGACAATAAAAGCACCGTACTCTTTATGCGAAGCGTACTCACCACCGAACTTTTCCCCTATGCTGGTCAGCAGCCATTTATCATTATGGCGGGTGACATAGCCATAATAACTTAACTTCTGGAACAGAGATTTAGCATCTGTTCCCGTCAGTTTTGCCAGAGCCGTAGTGGATAGTTTTGCTGTCATTTAACGTGCCTGTTTAACCCGGTTGATTGTTCAAATTTATCACAGCAGCGCCTTCGAATGAATGCCGGACTGAATCCGGCGAAAGGAAAAAGCGTGCGCTGACTCCGCGAATTTCAGTGCAGAAATGGAAAACTCACCGTCTCATTACCATACTTTAGTTGTGTCTACAGAGAAGAACAGGAGCTAGCTATGAGAAATGAGCTTGATCCGGGCAAAGTACTAAGAGCCTATGAAACCGTAATGGACAATGGTACGCCTACCGAACATGGAAAAATCTATGAAGGAGTAGAGGCATATTCTGATTATGACGGTTACAACGTGTTTATGCGGGGTAACGGGGTTGAACTGACGGTTGGTTTTCATAATACCTACCATCTTGAGTACGATCAGGAACATTTACGCGACAGTTTTCTTAAGAAAGTAGAAGCGCTTAGTAAGTAAGCGCTTCATTAGGTTCGCCGGATTAATGTCTTAATCAGTAAAATGAGGCGTAATTAAGCATAAGGTGAACGCCAATGCTCAGTGCATAGCCGAGGGCGATAACGGGCATCCACTTCAGGTGCCCGAAGAAGGTATACTTGCCGTGCGCTGCCCCCATAAGTGCGACACCGGCAGCTGAGCCAATGGAGAGCAGGCTGCCGCCGACTCCGGCGGTTAAGGTTACCAACAGCCAGTTGCCCAGAGACATTTCCGGTTGCATAGTCAGCACGGCGAACATCACCGGAATGTTATCCACGATGGCTGAAAGCACGCCTACCACAACATTAGCCCAGATAGGATCCCACTGGGTATACATCACTTCAGAAACCATATTCAGGTAACCAAGCAGGCTTAGTCCGCCAACACACATAACGACGCCGTAGAAGAAGAGTAAGGTGTCCCACTCTGCGTGAGATACTCTGCGAAACACATCAAAAGGAATAATTGAGCCTAACCGTTTTAAAGCGGCTTCATCATGGGCAGCAATGGCTTTTGCCCTTTTTCGGGCAATAGAGGCCGGCAGGGTTTTTCTCAGGAAGAAACCGAAGAACTGCAAATAGGCCAGACCCATCATCATACCGATCACAGGAGGGAAGTGCAGATAACCGTGGAATGCAACGGCAGTCATTATGGTCAGCAAAAACAGGCCGATAATACGCTTACCGCCCCGTTTCATCTCAACATATTCATGAATGGCTTCCGGCTGCTCTTTCGGCACAAAGAAGGACATAATCACCGCCGGAACAATGTAGTTTGCCACGGAGGGGATAAACAGCGCCAGAAACTCGGTAAAAGAGACGATTCCGGCCTGCCACACCATCAGGGTAGTAATATCGCCGAAGGGGCTGAAAGCCCCACCGGCGTTCGCGGCAACAACAATGTTTATACAGGCGAGATTGATAAACTTGGCGTTATTTCCGCCAACCTTAAGCACAACGGCACACATTAATAGTGCCGTTGTCAGGTTATCGGCAATGGGGGAGATAAAAAACGACAGAATACCGGTGATCCAGAACAGAGATCTTAGGTTGAACCCTTTGCCTACCATCCATGCCCGGAGGCAGTCGAAGATTCGCCGCTCTTCCATAGCACTGATATAGGTCATGGCGACTAACAGAAACAGCAGCAGCTCGGCATACTCCAGAAGATTATGCTCTATGGCCCGCTGTGCCACCTCTGTCTGACCATGTTGCTGGTAGACATAGCCTATCATGATCCAGATGATACCTGCAGCCAACAGAACGGGCTTGGATTTACGCAGTTGCAGGTACTCTTCCGCCATAACCAGGCTATAAGCAATGGTGAAAACAATCAGAGAGGCATAACCAATAGTGGAGCTGGTTAATCCTGAAATGGCGGTTATTTCACCTGAAGAAGCGAGAGCGGCCGGAGAAAATAGTGTGAGCAGAAATAGCAAAAACGTGAAACTCTGTTGCATAAATTATTCAATCCTTCGAAAAATTTAATTTGGGCTATTTTAGTCAATCAGTTACCTAAGTAATGTGAGGTGTTACATAGTCGGGTATAAAATAAGAAACAATTAATTAACAATGTGGCGATATGTGAGGTTTATCCGATTACCTTTGGCTTTTTTGGTTTTCGGCACAGAGTGCTGCCAGTCGTTTTGCGTATTACCCGCCATGATCAGTAAAGAACCTGAATTTAACAGCCACTCATGTTTTTCTCCGCTGAGTTTGTTTCTGAGCAGAAAGCGTCTGCTCTCCCCAAGGCTGACAGAAGCGATAACCGGCTGGTGGCCCAACTCCTTTTCGTTATCCTGATGCCAGCCCATTGAGTCGTTACCGTCGCGGTACAGATTGGCCAGAACAGAGTTGAACTCTTGTCCTGCAACCAGCTCACACGCCTGTCTGATAACGCTTAGCGGTTCTGTCCAGGGCTCGGGCTGCATGGTCAGGCCGGAGTAGGTATAACACTTTGTTCCGTGCCATGCCTGAAGCCGTGGCTGAAGAACCTGACGTCCGAACATCTGTATTTTTTCTTGTTTCCAGTTGAGCGAGTTGAGTAACTGGTGAAACAAGTGTTCAGAAAGCTCCTCAGAGAGAAAGTTAGGTTGCCAGTATATTTTACTGTCCGTCAGCTCAATCCAGCCTGTTTTTTCACATAAGAGATCTTGTGTCATGAGTATCCGTATTAAAGTCAATTTGCCGCTGATTACTGTCAGTTGTTCAGATTTATCGCTATTCTGTAAATGGTATGTTAACTCTTTGGCAGGTCAGGGTGCGAGTAAATGAGGTATAAAGTTGATGTAAAAGTACCAGCTGTGATTCTGATCAGTCTGTTTGTTCTGGGTGCTGTTTATCTTATCGAGTATATCCAGAGCCACAACCAGACGTTGCAAAACGGGCAGCTTAAGCTGGAAGCGCAGAAGGATCTGGCTATTGTACGTTCACGCCTGGAAACTAACATCTATTCTGATATCTATTTCGCCAACAGTTTAGCCACTCTTGCCAGTGCTAACCCGGACTCTACGCCGCAAGAGTGGGCAAGAATTACTAATGAGCTGCTGCATAAGACATCCAATGTAAGAAGTATCGGAATGGCTCCGAATGACATCATCACTTTTGTTCACCCAATGGAAGGGAATGAAAAGGCGATTGGTCTGGATTACAGAACCATTCCTGAGCAGTGGAGAACCGTGCAGCAGGCTTATCTTACCGAATCTATTTTTATTGCCGGTCCGGTACAGTTAGTTCAGGGCGGATTAGGTTTAATCGCCCGTACGCCGGTGTTTACAGACCCTCCGGAAAATAAACAGTACTGGGGAAGCTGTAGTGTCGTTATGGATGTCGAGACCTTGTTCACCAACTCGGGTGTGTATCAACTTAGTGAGAACTACTCTTTTGCTATACGGGGGCTGGATGGCGGAGGCCGGAATGGCGAGGTGTTCTTCGGTGATCTGGCCGTATTTGACTCGGTTTTTGCCGATGAAGTAGTGACTCTGCCTTCGGGCTCCTGGTATATGGCGGTCTCTGCCAAAGCCCACCAGTCCGGCTTTCCGTGGTACCAGAGGTATTCCGCCAGAATTGTCGGCTATCCGGTACTGATGATACTTCTGTTAATGTATGTCGCGATATTCTATCTGTATCGCGTTGCTCACGGTCACTCTTTACAGGATGATCTGACAAAACTGCCTAACAGGCGCTATCTGCTTTATACCCTTGAGCAACTAATAGAGAGTGCAGGCACTAATGGCAGCTCCTTTTCTCTGCTCAACCTGGATCTGAATGATTTTAAACAGGTGAATGATACTTATGGCCATGTTATCGGCGATAAGTTACTGAAAAAAGTAGCCAAGAGAATTAAAAAGGTCATCCGGGCTTCTGATATCGCTGCGCGGGTGGGAGGAGACGAATTTGTGATTATTCTTCCCCGTGTAACCGATAGCCAGAGTGTTGCTAAGGTGGTTCAGGCGTTAAGAAAAGAGATATGCCGTAAAACGGTGTTCGCTAAAACCATTACTATCGTGCCGAAAGTAAGCATTGGATTTGCCATTTACCATGATAGCTCTGTCAATGCAGATGCTATTCTCCACATGGCTGATACCGAGATGTATCAGGATAAGAAGCAACAAAAAGCGAGCTAAATAGCTCGCTTTTCACTCTTTGTTATCTGCCGTGTTTAGATTGGCATTACCCGGTTTCTACCCAGACTTTTTGCTTTGTAAAGCTGTTTATCGGCATTGTCGATAAGGGTAATCGGGCTTTCGCCTAACTCAAACTCTGATACACCAAATGAGGCAGAGATATTCTCTACCTGTTCATCCGTTCGTTTATCTTTAACGGATATTTTCTCTATAGAGCGACGGACGGATTCGGCAAACTGGCGGGCAATACGCAGCGGTTTATTTGGTACCAGCAGGGCAAACTCTTCACCACCATAGCGGTAAGCCGCAATACCGTCACGGCAATGTAGTTGTAGTCTTCTCGCAATTGCCTTAATCACCATATCACCGAATACATGTCCGTATTGGTCGTTCAGATCTTTAAAGCGGTCGATATCGATTAGGATCAGGCAGATAGGGTGAGACTCTTCAGAGTTACAGAATGAAGCAATATCACGGTCAAAGGCTCCACGGTTCAGCAATCCAGACAAACTGTCGTATAAGGCATCGCGCTGTACTTTTTCCAGCTCTTTTTTAAGATTTGCTATCTCTTCACTGGCGGTACTTAACTGGTTATTGAAGAACTGAGTGGAGTTTTGAATCTCTCTGGACTGGGCAACAAAGTTGCGTACCAGTGACAACAGTTCTTCGAAGGTGATGCCCTCTTTTTCCATTTCTTCTAAGTTAGACAGACTTCTTTCTATATTATTCTGGAATTTACTGGTGTCAGTCAGGGTATCTGTCATGGAGGTGAAGATCTCATTGATCAAGATCTCCAGATTGTTGCGCAGCTCCTGTACGTCCGCTTCAGTCTGGCTGGCAATATAAGTTTTATACAGGCCTTCACTATGGCTTGGCAGGCAGAGGCCGTACTCTTCAATGATCTTATCCAGTTCTGCATTGAGTTCTGGTTGAGTTTCCGCCACGTAGGTGTACCACAATGCATAGTTTTCAGGCGTGGTTGCTACCTGATTTTTTATCATTAAAGGGACAGCTTTGCGTAAATTTTCAGCAGCTTGTTGAAAGTCTTCTTTTGTCATTTTATAACCAAAGTGAATCCGTGAGGTTTGTTTAATACCTATAGCGTAATGTTAGCGAATATATTCCCGAGTTTCCTATTAGTTTTTAAATAATTTACTTATTTGTTGATTTAACTACCAGTTGAGCCTGGAAAAATCACAGTAAAACCTAGATTTATGGCTTCAGGGCTAAAGAGAGTAGCCGGCTTTAAGGTTTGAGACGCTTAAAGCCGGCGTTTATCTGATAAGCCGTTATCAATGTTGAATCTATGCGATTGGTTTGCCAAAGGTAACCGGACTAACTTGTCTGTAGCGTACTACTCTTCTACACACACCTGATTCCGGCCATTGGCTTTTGCCCGGTAAAGCGCTTTATCCGCACGGTAAAATGTTCGCTGGGTATTCTCTCCGTCAATATGAAGGGTAATACCGATACTCACTGTAAGACCGCGTTCGCCGAGAATTTCTTTCCAGCCGTATTGAAAAATTCGCTCCCTGAAGTGTTCAGCATGTAACTGAGCCCGCTCAATGGTGGCGTTTTCAAGAATAACCAGAAACTCTTCGCCGCCAAACCGCACACACGAAGCGCCGCGGAATTTAAAGTGTGAGCGCAACTCTTCTGAGACATTGACAATGGCCTTATCACCGACCAGGTGACTCAGTTCATCGTTAATGGACTTAAAGTGATCGATATCAATTACCAAAAACGCGAAAGGTGTGTCGTGCAGCAGCAGATCTTTCAGTTTCACTTCCATCCATCTGCGGTTATGCAGTGAAGTGAGCGGATCGGTGAAGACATCCTGTTGCAACTTAGCCACAGTATCTTTTTGTGTTTCGGTGGTTTCTTTAAGTTCTTTGTTTTCCTGCTCGGACATAATCAGCTTAAGCTGAAGTTCAAAGCGGGATAACCGCCTTAGCTGGTGTGCGCCCAAATCGCTGATAGGAATACTCTTGATCAGGTCAGTGGATACCCGGTAACCCATTTTTTCGAATGTCAGTGCCTGTTTGAAATGCCCCTGACTCACCAGTACCCGGCTCATTGAGTCATACAGCTCCTGCAACAGCAGAGGTGAGGTACTGGTGCGGATTTTTCTGGCGGTACTTTTCAGAATGATATCGGCAATTTCAAACTTACCTGTCTCTGTCAGGTTACGCGCCTGCTCTAAACGCAGCATGGTTGATAACCAGTAAGCGTTTTTACTGTTTACCAGATAGTGGGCACTGGTCAGGGTTTTCAGTGCTTCAAGATTCTGTCCGTTGCGTCTTTGCAACTGTGCGCGGTGCAGTACCACCTGACCGGCGAGTAATTTATCACTGACCAATATGCTCAATTCTTCGCACTCAGTCAGCAGCTCGGTTGCCGGTTCTGTGCGGTCGAGAGAGATAAGGCAGGAGACCATATTCAGCTTATAACGAAGCCTTAAAGAGCGGCTGGTAAGGGCGTGATCAATACCATCGATTTTCTGGTAATAACGAAGTGCTTTGGAGTGATCGCCATAGGCATCGCATAATCCGGCCATACCGAGTACGGCCAGGGCATACTCATCAATAAGACTGTACTCTACTGCAAGGGAAGAGAGGTCAACGAACTCCTGCAATGCTTCAGTGTACTGACCCGACTCTACCAGACGAACGCTCAGGCTGTTTCTGATGGTAACAATCTCTTCGACATTGTCGGGCAGGATAAGTAGCTCTAAAGCTTTCTTTAACTCATCAATACTCTGGCTGGTCTGATTGAGCAGTGCACGATATTCAGCACTAATCAGGTAGCAATAGGCTTTTTCAATCGGTGAACTGGCGACATGCTGCAGAATATGATCCCAGAAGATGATCGCTTCTTCACCATTGACTGATGAGGGATCTAAGCCTGCGTCTGATACCTTACTGAGTAGGTTATCCATGCTCTCGGTTCTCCCTTTGTTGCAACTCATCCAACTGCTCCAGAGTAAACGGGAAAGTAAGAATATCGTGTAGTTCTACCAATGGTTTATTTTGCCTTAAGCCCCGTCTCTCCCACGGGTAGTTAGTTAATGTCTGTGAGATAAACTGGTATAGCTGCTCTGCTTTTTCGCCTTTGACACCCACCAGTAAGCCCACTCTGTCTTCACTGATACGCGAGATAAGATCGTCCCTGTTACACAGGCACTGCGCCAGTTCGATGCATACTTCGAGATAAGCAGGGTTGGCGTGCTGGATAAGGATAACGGCATGAGTAGAACCGGAAAGCTCACTCTTAAACAGCACCAGTTGCTCCCACCAATAGGTTTCTGAAACCTGATTTGAGTATCCCTGAGGGCCGTGATGGAACTCTACTTGTCTGCGGATACGATTAATCAGCTTACGCGCTCTTTGATCAAGCTGGCGTTTAGAGGTACGGGCTTTATCCATACTCAGGCGGTTAGTCTGCTCTTTCAGCTGATTTATAGAGTGTTGGCGATAGCGCTGAAAGGCACTCAATGCGTTTTGGTAATCACCCTGTTTTTCGGCTACAGCAGATTGCTGGAAACAGATTTGCGACAGAAGTTCTCCATCAGAAAGGGCTTTTGCTGATGTTTCTGCATCGGCCAGTAACTGATTGGCGTTGTCCAGATTTTCACGGATAAGCTCCAGCCTTGCCCGGTTGATAAAGGCGTGAGCTTTGAGTCTGGTAAGGTTATTGTCGATGGCGAGATCATAAGCTTTGATGGTGGCTTTTTCAGCATCATCTACCCGCTCAAGTCCGAGAAGTGCCAGCCCGCGCAAATCCCAGATCTCGGCATTCCATCTCTGATTGCTGCTGTGCTGAAGAAACTCTTCTGCGCTATCCAGAACGGAGAACATTTCAATATAGTTGTTCAGCAGATGATAGTCTTTAGCCAGATTAATTCGTGCTTTGCCTTCCAGCCAATCTATGCGGGCATTATTTGCCACATTAACGGCAAGGGCATGGGTGGACATGGCAAGTTTGTGTTGCTGGGTTTTTCTCCAGACATTACCGAGTCCGATCAGACACTCTATTTCAATAACGGTTTCGCCCACCAGAGCGGCTTGCTCAAGTGCATTGATCCAGAATTGCTGGGCAGAGTAGTATTTCTCCTGTCCCCAGAATTGCAGAGCATGAACGTGTAAGATTTCGGGGAGGAACAGGTCGGTATCTAAGCGGTTTAAACGAATAAGTGCTTCTTTTATCGCTTTCAGCCCCTGAGAGTAATCCATCAGGTGCCAATAACACAGGGAGATGATAATACTGGCTTTGATGCCTCCTTCAGGATAGAGGATCTGATCAGCCCGCCCTAAGCATTGACGAGCGGAAACCAATACAGCTTCAGGCTCGGCCTCAAATCTGGCGGCGAGCTGCTCTAATTCATTCTCTAATAACGTATGCGCTTTATCCAAAGGCCTAAGTCCATGAAGTTAGACAATAAAGGTATCTGAGTCATTATATTAGCAGTTTTAGCGTATGCACTAACGATATATACACTAAACGTTTGCCAAACGGTAAAAGTTAGTGCCGACTCACAAAGTCATGGAGTATCAGGGGCAGAAAACTAGGAAAGTAGCTGTTTCAGCGTCAGCGGTTCATCGGTTAAGCCCAGTCTCTGTGCCGGAGTGACTCCGTCTTTACCTTGGTAGCATAAATTGTGCCATGCGCGGAAAATATCCAGCATAGGAAGTATGCCGCCCGGGCGAAGTTTCCGGCGGGGCTCATTAATAAAGCTGGCGAACAGGGTCTGAAAACGCTCCTGATAGAAACGGGTATTGTGCACGCTGGCCTTTTGTAGCCAGTGTTCAGCGGAAGGTGTGCTGCCGGCAAGGTAGCAGATACCTTTGCGGGCATTCTCTTGTTCGGAAATGGCCCATCGATCTTTCCACCATCCCATATGTACGATGTCTATTTTCTCCGGTACCTGCTGATTGTCCCAGCCAGAGTCCTCTTCGACATACATAAGGTCAATATTTTGACGTCTGATTCTTGGCAGACTAATGGTCAGTGCTGCAGAACGCAGAACGGGATCCTGTGGCAGATAGACGGAAACCTGTTTGTCCGGATCGCACATCTCCAGAACATGCATAAAGTGCGCATAGGAAGTATAAGGTGCTCTTATCAGTGCGCCTTTGGACGGGTAACTAAACTTAGTCATATTGCCCATAGGATCTTCCACGTTGCCCCGTGCCAGAATAACCTGATACTTCTGGTCAATTCTTTCACGAAGATCCGAAGATTGCACCGAAATATCTATATTTGCTTCAGAAAGGTAGTACTTAGAAACAAAGCGGGCCGGTGTCTGATAAGGGTCATGATCGATGGCGCCTTCAGGCTCTTCATCCAGAGAGTAGTTAATATGCTGAGACAAAATATAGCCCGATTCAGCTTCTCCGGTGGCAAACCAGAGGACACCGTTTTTGCTTTGCGACTGCAAAGGCATGTAGTTTGATGCTAAATGGTAATGTTCTTCATGGTTGACCCAGCGGGCATCAAACATGGCCAGCTTACGACGACAACGGCTGGCAATATGATCGACATGGTCATAAAACGTTTTGGGATTGATCTCTAGTTTTCTGCACACTTCTCGCACAGAAAAACTCATAAAGAGCAGTCCTAACAGGTTTTCCTGAAATGCCAGTTTCTTATTGGCACCGGACCATTTATCTACAAAGGTAGACTGGCACTTTTTACAGCGGTATCTCTGACGATCGCCACTATAGCCAAAGGCGTGATAAAGATGTTTATGGGTGTGTACCGACAGACCAAAATTGTCGCAATCGTTATTACGGCAGGCGGGAAGTCCGTCACTATGTACGCGGCGTAGCCGGTGCAGTTCGTTAACTACTTCCTGATTGTTAAGTAAGGGGGGGAAAGCACCACATTCTCGGCAAACCATCGCTGGACGCTTAGGGTTTACGTGTTGAAGAACATACCGTTCTGCATCACTCAATCCAAAGTTGTCACACGCCAATGTTTTACAAAAGTTGAGTTGTAAACCATTTGCGTCCTTCGGCAATTTGCCATTTGACACGATCGCCCCCTCGGGAATTTAGATTAGCTGCCGGCAGTTAACCGGCAGACAAAGAATTACAGATTGATTGCTGTTTCCAGAGATACGCGCATCATGTCATTGAATGACTTCTGACGATCTTCAGAGCTTAGTTTTTCACCACGGATAATGTGGTCAGAAACCGTCAGGATAGTCAGTGCTTTTGCACCAAGATCCGCAGCAACACCGTAGATACCAGCTGCTTCCATATCTACACCAAGAATGCCTAGTTTTTCCATTTTCTCGAAAATGTCAGCTTCAGGAGTGTAGAAAAGATCCGCAGAGAATACGTTACCAACTTTTACAGGTACTTCCTGAATACGCGCTTGCTTAACCGCTTCTTCAAGTAGACCGTAATCAGCGATAGCTGCGAAGTCGTGATCGTTAAAACGGATACGGTTCACTTTAGAGTCAGTTGATGCACCCATACCGATAACAACGTCCATCAGTTTCACATCGTCACGTACAGCGCCACAACTACCTACGCGGATTACGTTTTTAACACCGTACTCAGCGATAAGCTCGTGAACGTAAATGCAGCAAGAAGGGATACCCATACCGTGTCCCATAACAGACACTTTTTTGCCTTTATAAGTACCGGTATAACCGAACATATTTCGTACGTCACACACTTGCTTAACATCGTCTAAGAATGTTTCTGCGATATATTTTGCACGTAGTGGGTCACCTGGCATCAGAACTGTTTCTGCAAAGTCACCTGGTTGAGCATTAATATGTGGGGTTGCCATCTTGATATCTCCAGTTTTGGATCAAATTTGTTAAACATTACCTGTCAGTAACGGATCGTGTTGATAGCTCTGACACGCTTGAAACGAATATTAGACCGTATTTTCGCCGCTCTATGAGATCATGATCACAAATTAACTTTGGATCACCCTTAGTCTCAATATTGATAACCAAATATGTTTAAACGGAGAAAGCAATCGTTTTGCCCAGTTGACGCAATAGATTGCGTTAAAATTTGCCAGTAATTTTCAAAAATAATGACAATAAAAATAGAAGATAGATCACGAAATCTGTTGCCTGAAAACAACAAAAGGCAAAAATATTTTGCCTTTTCGAGATCAGAAACCGGATTGAATGATTGGTTTAACCATCATTCAAGTAAGTTGAACGCCTCTTTTGCTAAACGCGGCCGTGATAGATAGTAACCCTGAAGGTGAACATTCTGGTACTTACGCAGGGCGTCAAACTGGTTGTTATTTTCTACCCCTTCCACTACGACTTTGAGCTTAAAGCTGCTGCAAAGCTGGATTATATTATTGATAAAATCGCTGGAGGTTTTGTCCTCATTAATCTCATTGGTGTACTTCTTGTCTATCTTTACAAAGGAGACATACGGTAGCCTCAGGATTTCAAAGTTTGCATAACCACTGCCAAAATCATCGATGGCGAATTTAATGCCTTGCGCCGACAGATTTTTCATATTGGATTGAACGCATTCAGAAGCCGTTAGCTTTTCATTTTCAATGATCTCAAAAATCAGGTTGCTTCTGATGGCTTTACGGTTATTAGTCAGTTGATATACGTCTTCAACAAAGCTTTCTACCGCAAGGTCATCAGCGCCGATATTGATGCTGATCGGTACCAGAGGTTTACCACTGGCAATCTGATCGGCTATTAGTGCTGATACCTTAGAAATAACGAGTTTGGTCAGCTCATAATGCAGATACGGTTTTTTTGAGATGATCGGGATAAACACGTTGGGGCCGACTTTGCTCCTATTTTTCCAGCGTAACAGAGCTTCAAAGCTGACAGGATTAAGCCCGTCAGTCGCCTTATAGATAGGCTGTAGCATTACGTAAAAATCACTTGGCCTGAATGCCAGACTTTTCTGTAACTCCTCAATAATGTG
Organism: Vibrio sp. SCSIO 43137; assembly: GCF_028201475.1. Lineage (NCBI taxonomy): Bacteria > Pseudomonadati > Pseudomonadota > Gammaproteobacteria > Vibrionales > Vibrionaceae > Vibrio > Vibrio sp. SCSIO 43137. Next base: position 42,699 of record NZ_CP116384.1, read on the forward strand.
TTTTTGCATCATGTTCTCTTTGTACAGAGATTCGTCATGATAAAACATGCTATCAACCCGCTGCAGAGCTTTGATCATAGAGAAAGAGAGCCTGCGCTGAACTTTTTCCATGTTGCATAGCGGTGAACTGTTCGAGACCGACATAGAAGAGATAGCGTAATCAATCAGTACTTTCTTTTTTTGACACTCTATTACTTTGGGAAGAAGGCGCATAATCTTCTTTTGTACGCGTTGAGATTTAGACTCGTCTAATGGATCAGGAGAAGCAAATACAATAATCAGATATTCAGCATCATGAACGATCAATGCAAACGGCTTTAATGCGTGATTAATCGATTTATACAGAGCATGAATGGTGTGCTTGTTGTTGTATATGTTATCGAAAGCGGGTGTTGAGATACCCATCTTGATCAGAGAAACATGATAGTCCACCGAGCTGCGTGACATTCGTGCCACTTTATCCATCAGGAAGTTCATATTAGGTAACTCAGTACCCTTATGATAAAGGTGGTTTTTTTCTACTTCTTTTTGAATAACCTTTATTTCATTCAGTGCTTCCTGATTCTTTTTTCTTATCTTGATGTTTTTTATAATCAGACCGATACAAGAAGCAAGACATAAAACAAAGGCAGTATAAAGAGGAAGATACATGTTCATCATAATACTGTCTCATTAATTACTGGGTTTGCTATTTTTGATTAATTTGTAATCTTTTGCAAATTAAATTTACATTCTTAACCTTATAAATAAGTTTAACTTGGTTAAATTATTTATAAGGCTCACTACTGTTCTGTTTTTGAGCTAATTCACGTATAACTGCATGATATTATTGATTGCTAATATTTATCTGGCGGATAGATGTCTGTATAATTTTCCTTTTTTCTTATTTAGTGAGCTCTAATTAAAGTAATCAGTTTGTAATGGATTACATGCTTGGATTGTTTGGGTTTTACACATGACTATTCAGTCTTAAATCGTACAGGTTCTGTTAATATCATGAGAAGAACGGCTATATAACAAGAAAATTTCATAAGCTAAAGAATAGCTCAATGCCGGAGTTTATATTTGGGTTAGTCTGGGTTTTTAATCCAGTGCAAATGAAAAAATATATTTATTTTGAAATTTTAAATCTCTCTGTAAGGTCTTAATATTATTTATGTTAATTAGAGCTATTACTTTAACGCCAATCTTGTCAATGACGAAAGAAAAAGCCGGTTCTAAAGGGAGTAAGTTGACTCTTTTTTTATAGAACATTACATTTTTTTCTGGTACAGAAGCCAGTACTTGGTCGAAGATAACCTATTTTTCGTTATTTAGATTAATTTTTGTCGTGGCAAGTCAGAACAATAATTATGCAGAGAAGGGTAACGGGGAAGGGGTTAACAAAAAGTTAACTATAGGGCATACCTTAACAATCAAGTAGCCTGACGCTGCTGCTGATATACCCCGGCTTAGACATAACACCGGAGCATATCAGGAGCATCAGTTAGCAGATCATTGAGAGTTACAGCTCGTCTCTGATCTCTATCAGCTCTTCAAGCAGATCTGAGAGTTGGTTATATCTCTCTTCACCAAACTTGGCTTTGAGTTTGACATACTGCTTGTCGATATCGACTCTCATCACTTTAACAAGGGCCTGCGCTTTTTCTGTCAGCCGGATATTGACTCTTCGCTGGTCTACATCTGATTTGATTTTGCAGACATACTCCTGCTTTTCCAGCCGGTTTATAATGCCTGTCAGGCTCGGGCTTAAGATACAGCTCTCTTTTGACAGGGTAGTAAAGTCAATTTCATCATAGGCGTGGATAAGTCGCATCACCCGCCACTGCTGTACGGTCACTTCGTATTCTGACAATACGGGACGAAAATAGTCCAGAGTGACATCCCTGGCTTTGATAAGCTGTAGCGGGAGAGAATCCTTATACTTTGTCATAAATACCTTCGCTTTCCTTTTAAAATGCCATCAAGGTCATTGGCTTATAGCTGTTATTTTTTGTTTTGTACTTTATTTCTGTAATCTGATGCGGTCATATCAGAGTATTTTCTGAAAAACCGGGCAAAATAGGCCGGATCCCGGAAACCGAGGTCGTAGCCGATTTCTGACACACTCTTTGAAGTAAACTGCAAAGCGCGCCTTGCTTCCTGCATCTGTCTGTCTATTATTATTTTTTTTGATGATAAGCCGCTTACCCTGCGGCAGATATCATTTAATCTTGAGACCGAAATACCAATCCGGTCGGCATACTCATTTAACGCCCAGTGCTCGGTATAGTGTGTTTCAACCAAATGGTTGAAGTGATGAAATATGGTTATATCGACACTGCGATTGGTCTTTTCCGCTTTATTTCTGATGCCGAGCCGCATAACTTCAATAAGTACCAGTTGTAGTAATGACTGAGTGGCTTTCTCTTGCATCATTCCGCTGGAATCTAACTCTCTCTTAAGGTGAGACACCAGAGAGAGAATAGGATTCTCATTGCATAAACCGATACAAAACGGCTTCATCTGATCAACCATTATATTATTCAAGCCACACTCCATGTCCAGTAGTCGCCAGACAAGTTGTTGCTGAATGGTTAAGACATAACCGGAAGAACTAGACTCAGTAACGAAAGAGTGAGGAACGGCCGGAGGGGTGAAAAACAAGGTAATTCCCTCATTTGTATAATGTTTTTCATCCAGATGTACATGAGTGCTTCCGTCAAGAATGATATGAATTTGATAAAATCGGTCGTGATAATGTACGGGCATATTTCTGCCAAAAAAATTCGCCAGATTGTCCAAGTGCTCAAAATGAAGCTCAGAATCGGCATAACGCTGATCATAAACCTGGCCAATATTTATGTTGGGAATCTTATCTGCCACCCGCTTTCTCCCTGTTTTTGGCTGAAATTTTAACAAAACAGTTAAAACACGCTCAACTTCACAATAATTTCACAAAACAGTTAACATATTAATTAATTCTGCGAAAAGTGCAATTATTCTCATGGTTAATCCATTTAAACAGCAGATTGTTAACATGATAATAACAATCGTTCGATAGCCCCGGCAAGACGTATACAGGAAGGGCTAAAATCGTAAGATTAAAAGGAAGTAACCATGAAACGAGAAAATCCACTACTAGAAAAGTTACAAGAAATTTTGCCTACGATTGCTGCTAATGCTGCACAAGCTGAAATCGATAGAACTCCACCTGAAGAAAATATACGCCTGCTAAGGGAAATTAAGTTTTTCCGTGCTTTCCAGCCTAAGAAATATGGCGGTTTAGAGATCTCACTGCCTGAGTTTACTGACTGTGTCGCAGCGCTGGCCGGTGCTTGTGGCGGTACGGCATGGGGTGGAAGCCTGCTGGCGACGCATAGCCACCAGATGGCAATGTTCTCGGAAAAAGCTCAGGAAGAATTTTGGGGAGACAATCCAGATGCAACAGCAAGTAGTAGTATCGCACCATTCGGAAAAACAGAAGAGACTGAAGGTGGCGTTATCTTCAACGGAGACATGCGCTGGAGTAGTGGATGTGACCACGCAGAGTGGGCCATTCTCGGGTTCAACCGCGAAGACGCAGACGGAAACAAAGTCTACTGCTTTGGAGTGGTACCAAGACATGAATACACAATTATTGATGATTGGCATGCCGCTGGTATGAAGTCGAGCGGAACAAAGACCCTATCTCTTAAGGACGTCTTTATTCCTGAACACCGAATCGAAACAGCAAAAGGTATGATGGAAGGATCGTCTGCCGGATTCGGCCTCTACCCTGATAGTGATATTTTTTATACGCCTTATCGTCCGTACTTTGCCTGTGGCTTTGCGGCTATCGGTCTGGGTATCGCAGAGCGTATGCTGGAGCTGTACAAGATCATCACTCAAAACCGCGTACGCGCTTATACAGGTGCAAAAGTGGGTGCTGCAACGCCTGCTCTTATGCGCCTTGCTGAATCAACGCATCAGGTGTATGCCGCCCGTGCCATGCTGGAAAAAACCTGGGACGACCATAAAGAGCATGGTATCCGCAAAGAGTACCCAAGTGCAGAAACACTGGCTTACTGGCGTACTAACCAAGCTTATGCGGTGAAGATGTGTATTGATGCGGTAGACCGCCTGTTCGACGTAATCGGTGGTAACTGCTGGTTCTCGACTAACGAAGCACAGCGTCTGTTCCGTGACTCGCATATGACAGGGGCTCACGCATACACAGACTACGATGTTTGTAAGCAGATCCTTGGCCGTAGCCTGATGGGGCTGGAACCCGATCCGACTATGGTGTAATCGAAAATCGTATCTTATTACATTACACTAAATTAGAAAGCTCTCCTGTAAAAAGTTGAGCTTTTTTAATAAGTTAACTGGAAGTTAAGAAGTCAATATAGACCAATGTCTAATAATAAGTAAGTAATAGAATTGTTACAAACTTGATCTTCTTAACATATTAACTAAATTGATAATGATAGATTATTAACATGTTATCGGTTTTTTGCCATAACGTAACAAAGCTATAAATATCAATAACAGAAAACAAGGAAGTGTCATGATTAAATCAAAAATTTCTATGGTAGTTAGCACCGGGCTCCTACTCCTTGCGTCCGCAAGTGCTAATGCCGCACCGGAGAAAGTACTGAAAATCAGTTCGTGGGCATCTCCGAACCACGGAATTAACAAGGTGGTTTGGCCTACATGGGGTGAGTGGATCAAAGAAGCCACTGAAGGCCGTGTTGAAGTTAAGATCGAGTACGATTTGGCGCCTCCTCAGTCACAAATCGACGTTGTTACTGATGGTATCGGCGACGTTACCTGGATTTTCCACGGTCATAAAGCCGGTCGTTTCAAACTGACTCAACTACCTGAAATCCCGACCTTTAAGGGCGGCGTAAGTTCTGAGCTGGCTTCTAAAGCGTACTGGAATACTTACGAGAAATACCTGAAGAAAGGTAAAGAGCACCGCGGCGTTAAAGTAATGGCGGTAGGTGTACACGGACCGGGTCAGTTGATCACTAAAGATAAAGTAACTTCACTGTCTGATGTGAAAGGTAAGAAAATCCGTGTTGGTGGTGGTGTAATCTCAAACATCGCTAAAGATATGAAAGTTACCCCTGTATTTATTCCGACACCTAAAGTATACGAATCTCTTTCACAGGGCGTTGTAGAAGGTACTTATCTGCCGGTTGAATCACTGAGCAGCTTCCGTCTTGCCGAAGTGGCAAACAACACCCTTATGTTCCCGGGTGGCCTGTACCGCGGTAGCTTTGCCATCGTAATGAATCCAGATGCTTTTGAAGGTATCTCGAAGAAAGACCGTGACGCTATCATGGCAGTATCTGGTGAGAAGCTGTCCCGTCTGTTCGGTAAGATGATGGACGACTACGACAACAACGCCTATGCCAAAGCGAAAGCGGCTGGTCACGTCTTTACTGATGCTTCGCCTGAACTGGTTAGCGAGCTGAAGTCGATGACTACAGAGATTGTCGATAGCTGGTACAAGACTGCTAAGAAACGTAAGGTCGACGGACCGGCGGCATTTGAGTACTACCAAGAGCAACTGGGTAAAGGGTTGTAATCACTATGATAGCTGAGAATATTTCGGCGATAGTAAGGCGGGGGTTGGAGTCCCTCGCTGCACTCAGCCTGTTTTTAATGATGAGTATCACCTTTGTCGATGTTTTCGGACGCTATTTTCTAAATTCACCGATTGATGGCTCGACAGAGATGATTGAGGTTCTTCTGGCTGTCATGGTGTTTATGGCTTTTCCTCTCGTATCATGGAAAGAAGAGAACATCTGTGTAGATCTGCTGGATGCTTATTTCCCGGATCGTTGGATTGACCTTCGCCAGGCAGTAATAAACCTGATTTGTGCCGTCTCATTGGTATTGGTAGCGATGACTAACTGGAAGTTGGCTGGTCGCTCCCTTGAGTATGAAGAAGTGTCTGAGATCCTTGAAATTCCGTTAGGGTATGTTACTTACCTGATATCCATAACCGGATTCGCTGGTGGTTTTCTTACTTTCCTGAATGCCATTGTGTATACCGCGAGATTACCTATTTTCCGCTCCGGTGTTGCTATGTCGGAAGAGAGGAGTAGCAGTAAATGATTGAGTCAATTATTGGTTTTACGGCTCTGATCGCCATGGTCTTTTTAAGGCTGCCTCTGGCATTTGCTATGGGTGTGGTTGGTTTTATCGGTTTCTGGTACATCAATGACTATAACTGGACAGCAGCCATGTCTATGGCAGCACGCCGTATCATTGATACCGGGCAAGATTACGGGCTTTCCGTGATTCCCCTGTTTATCCTGATGGGTAACTTTGTCACTAAAGCAGGCTTATCTGCAGAGCTTTACCGTGCCTGTAATGCTTTTGTCGGGCACCGCAAGGGCGGCCTTTCCATGTCAACTATCTTGGCGTGTGGTGGCTTCTCAGCCATTTGTGGATCCAGTCTGGCAACCTCGGCAACCATGTCTAAAGTGGCCATGCCGCCGATGCGTAAATACGGTTACTCAGATAGTCTGGCTGCGGCTTCGATTGCGGCGGGTGGTACGTTAGGCATCCTTATTCCGCCAAGTGTTATGCTGGTTATTTATGGTCTGCTGACGGAGAGCAGTATCCGTGAGCTGTTTGCGGCTGGGTTCCTGCCGGGACTGCTGGGTATTACTCTTTATCTTCTGACAGTGAAGTGGGTAGTATTCCGCTCACCGGAAAACGCGCCTCCGGGTGAGAGATCGGACTGGAAAGAGCGAATGGTTGCCCTGAAAGGCATCTTCTCTACTCTGATGCTGTTTGTGCTGGTGATGGGTGGTATTTACGCTGGTGTCTTTACACCGACAGAAGCGGCGGGTATTGGTGCAACAGGTGCATTTTTCCTTGCCCTGTTCAGACGTAAGCTGAGCTACGACATTTTGCGCGATATTCTGGTGGATACAGCCAAGACCTCTGCATCACTGTTTGCCGTTGTTATCTGTGCCCTTATTCTGTCTAACTTTGTTAACCGTGCAGGCTTGCCTACCGCGCTGATTGAACTGATTCAGATCGGTGATATCTCGCCAATGATGGCCATGGGTATCATCTTATTAATCTATATCATTCTGGGCTGTGTATTTGAAAGTATGTCCATGATGCTGCTGACAGTGCCAATCTTCTTCCCTGTCGTGGTTGAACTGGGCTTTGACCCAATCTGGTTTGGTATCGTGGTCGTAGTGGTGACAGAGATAAGCCTGATCACCCCGCCGGTAGGGCTGAACGTGTTTGTATTGTCCGGTCTGGTTAAGGACATCAGTACAGGAACCATATTTAAAGGCATTCTGCCTTTCTGGGTTGCCGATATGATAAGGCTGGCCATTATAGTGGCATTCCCTGCAGTGGCACTGCTTCTGCCGGGTATGATGTATTAAATTTCTGTTCAGTGAGGTAGTGCACAGGCGCTACCCTGCTGAACCGTCATTCCCTTTGTTCGTGATTGAATTTGGCTTTGAACTTCGGTTCAAAGCTTTTTTATGTCTGAAATAACACAACTTGTAGGGCTTATTGTTATTAGATAGTTATAATTTGACTCGATAGACGAGGCGTTCTTACCTATACTTGATAAAGTTAACAATAAAAATAGTGACGATACCGGATGTTATTAAGAAGCCTGATTTTACTGTTATTTCTGTTATCCAGCCCTTTTCTTAAGGCGGGTAACCTGACTATTGAACTGGCTAATGGCGATTCTGTTTCGCTCTCCTATGAAGAGCTTGCCGCTATGCCTTCCCAGACATTCACTACGCATTTGCCGTGGTATGAAGGGGTGAACACCTTTACCGGTGTTCGTCTGGAAAACCTGCTGTTACATTACACCTCAGAAGGCGTGCCTGACCGTATAAATGTCAGAGCCCTTAATGACTACGCTGTTGATATCTCCGGGGAAGACATTTCTGCCTATCATCCGGTACTCACTTATCTCAAAAATGGTCAGAAAATGAAAATCCGTGATAAGGGGCCTTACTGGCTTATCTATTCACTGGAAGATTACCCTGAAATAGATAAAAGTCAGTATCACTCGCAAATGGTCTGGCAGGTAGAATCGATAAAAATAATAGGCAATGACTGATATCGAGAAGATACAACTGACCCACCCCTATCTGAGAGCATTGAAACTGCTGCTTGTTGTTCTTGCAATGGTGCTGTTTATTGCTGATATCTGGATCTATTATCAAACGGATTTTCTGGCGAAAACCTATACGGATCAACAGAATCAGGCGACCTGGTTTTTGTTTCAGCTGACGAAAGAGTTTTCTGAGTTGGTGGCGCACTCAGTCCACATGCAGAGTGGTCTGGATGGCTTAGGGGATGTATGGCTGAAGTATGAGCTAACCTGGAGCCGCTTTGATCTTATGATCAACAACCGCGAAGCCGACAGTTTTATGCAGCTTGTTCACGCCAAACAGTTTTTCCTTCAGCTTTTTTCTGAGTTCCGCAGTCTGGAAACTTTGCTGGAAGCGGCAGATAGCGGTGATGCAGAGGCAATCAAACAGTTCCATAGTCAATCTGAAACCCTGTATCTTTCAATGATCGACTATATAAACCAGAATTTCCGGGTCGCCAGCCCACTGTATGAAGATCAAAGGGCACAGGCAAAAGCATTGGCAACGGCTGACTTCTATCTGGTTATCGGCCTTATGATCTGTATTTTCCTTCTGGTGTTTGTTTTTTACAAAGAGCTTGAGTTTAATAAAAGATTAGCACTTACCGACCCGTTGACCGGTTTATTGAACAGGCTTGCTCTGTTTAACCTGATTGAAAGCTACAGTAAGAGAGGAGAGTCATTCAGTCTGTTTCTGCTCGACCTGAATGACTTTAAAAAAGTGAATGATAGTTATGGCCATCATGCAGGAGACGCAGTACTGATGGAAGTCTCCTCCAGATTGAAGCAGTTAGGTGAACATCAATCTATTGCTTTTCGTATTGGTGGTGATGAGTTTGCCCTGGTGCTTAAATCCGGTTCTCAGTTTGAAAACAAGCAGACAGAATTTTGTAACCATGTTACCAGCCAGTTTTTGCGCCCGTTTGAGAGTGCCATGCTCGACTTTTCATTCAACTTTTCTACCAGCATTGGTGGTGCATCATACCCGGATGAAGCGGCAGACATTGATAAACTGGTGATGATTGCAGACAGCAGAATGTACCGGATGAAGAAACAGTCGAAACTGCGGCAAAGGCAGGGCTTTTACTAAAACTAGTCTGGCGTGAAAATGATGAGTTAGTTACACTGCGCGGGTATCCGCTTTATTAGCCCATTAAATTCAGTATCTTGATTAAGAAGATACAAGACTGATTCGGAATTAAAACAATGATTGAAAGAAGAGAAACAAAACAGCGCATGAGCCGTGCCGTTATTCATAACAACACTGTCTACTTCTGTGGCCAGGTGGCAAAAGATTCAACTAAGGGCATCAAAGAACAGACTGAAACCATGCTTGAGAAAGTAGATGAGCTGCTGGAAAGTGTCGGTTCAAGCCGCGAACAGCTGCTGTCTGCTACCATCTATATCAAAACTATGGATGACTTTGCTGCCATGAATGAAGTATGGGATAACTGGGTACCGGAAGGCCATGCTCCAGCCCGTGCCTGTGTTCAGGCTTCTATGGCTCGTGAAGAGCTGTTGGTAGAGATCTCTGTGGTTGCTGCTGTATAACAGAGAGCATTCTGCAAGATTTAAAAAGGCTTCTTATAGAGAAGCCTTTTTTGATCGCGTCAGGGTTTAGCTTATCGCTATTAACGCTGGCGCTCTTTCAGCTTTTTTCCTACATCCTTAAAGGTAGAAATATGCTGTTCTGCATGAATAGCGGCGGACTGAGGATCATTATTACAGATAGCATCAACCAGTGGCTGGTGAGCCGCAACGATATTCAGGGGTTCGTAAGAATCGAGATCAATATTAAAGAATAGCAGCATCTGGTTAGATACTTTGCGGTAGATTTCCATCAGGCGGCCATTATCACTCAGGGACACGATCAAAGAGTGAAATTCCAGCTCAAACTTACTTTTACGCTGAGTACTGATTAGGTTGTTTTTCGCCTCTTCAGTAAACTCATTGATTAACTGGCGCAGCTTTGCTTTTCCGTCATCGTCTATTTTTGTGGCGGCCAGCCATGCAGAGCGTGATTCGATGGCGATCCTGAGATGATAGATCTCCCACACATCGTGCTCGTCAATTTCGATTACCTGCCAGCCGACATAAGGCTTCTGAACCACTAACCCCTCATGAGAGAGTGTGTTTAGTGCCATCCTGATGGTACTTCGTGAGAGCTCGAGTTCTTTTGCAAGAGCACTTTCGACGATCTTTTCACCCATTTTATAGCTGCCGGTCAAGATTAGATCTCTTAAATAATCGACCGCCTGCACTTCAAGACTACTTTTATTAAACTTCGCCATTTTTACCAAACCACGCTTCAGTTCATACCTAAGTGCTTATCAGCACTACATTTTACCACTCATTTTAGGTGGATATTACGCATATGTCTTTATATAGATTACTGTGACGATTGTCTAACAATTTAACAATAAAATCCAGAAATGAAGTAAACATGATCGATTTCTCATTTAAATACTTCTCTCTTTGTATAATTGCCTCACTGTAGATTGTCGGACAATCGCCAATAGGTAATAAGATGAGCAAGTTAAAAAAAGCCATTCGGCTGGCATCTAAAGACAACGTAGCAACGCTACTCGAAGATGCAGATAAAAAAGACAAGATTGAAGTGGTTGATGAAGCTAACCAGATAGTGGGGGAATTTGAAGCACTTCAGGCTATCCCTTTCGGTAACAAAATTGCCCTTGAGCAGATCGCCGATCAGCAGATGGTAAGTAAAGCCGGTTACCCGGTGGGTATCGCGGTGAAACCTATCGCTGAAGGTGACCTTGTGCATGTTCAGAATGTGCGTAGCACACGGGTTGATATCCCTGAAAACATTATCCAGCAAATTATCCAACAGATGCAGATTGAGTGTTAACTATGCAATTTTTCCAAGGTTATAAGCGTCCGGACGGACAGGTTGGTATCCGCAACCACATTATGATTCTGGCCATTGATGAGTGTGCTGAAGGTATTGCTCAGGCGATCAAACAGAAAGTACCTGAGTGTGTGGTTGTAACTAACCATTACACCTGCATGTATGGCGGTAACGAAGAGATGGTGAACACCATGATTGGTGCGGCACTGAACCCCAATGTTGCCGGTGTGCTTGTGCTGAATATGGGCTGCGGAAGTATCGACCCTGCATTGGTTATCGATCCGATTAAACAGGCAGAAAAGCCGGTGTTTAATCTTTCCATCATCAAGTCGCGTGGTACCCGTCAAACCATTAATGATGGCATTCAGCTTGCCAATGAGCTGGTCAGTATTGCCGGAAAAGTGAAACCGGAACCGACGCCAATTTCCAGACTGGTTGTTGGTATCAAGTGCGGTGGATCAGATACCAGCTCAGGTATCGCCTCTAACCCTGCCGTCGGTAATGCGGCCGATCAACTGGTGGACTTAGGTGCGACCTGTGTTGCCGGTGAGCTTATCGAATTGATTACCTGCGAAGACATTCTGCGCGAGCGTGCGGTAACGGATGAAGTGGCGGACAAGATTGAACGTCTGATTATGGAAGAAGAGCGTCGCTGGCATATTGAAGGCACCGACGTGGAAACCATGAGTATTGGTAACAGCGTTGGCGGGCTGACCACACTGGAAGAGAAAGCACTAGGCGCCCTGCACAAAACCGGTACCCGCCCGATTCAGGACGTACTTGAGATTAATCCTCAGGGTATCCAGAAACCAACCACTGCCGGATTTTACCTTTCAGAAGCGACCCACCTATGTGGCGGCTCAGGCATGCACTTCGCCGCACTGGGTGCTCAGGTGATCCTCTGGACTACAGGTGGTGCAGGATTTAACAACCCAATTGTGCCTGTTGTACGTGTCAGCGGTAATGCGGCTCAGATTACTGAAGATATCGATGTGGATGTCAGCGGAATTATGTCTGCGCAGCAGAGTGTTATTGAAGGCGGCGATGCCGTTATCGAGTGCCTGAACAAGGTGGTTCAGGGTGAGAAATCAGCCATCGAAGATGTGGGTTTTGCTTTCTGTTCTCTGTATCAGAAAGACCAGCGTCTGGAACGACTGATCTGCAAAGAAGCTGTTTAAACCAAATTCCTTTAAAAACGGAGCTCTTGCCGAAGTATCGCAAGAGAAAACAAAACCATGAAAATAACAGATATTGAAGTGATATGTTTGCGCGTCCCCGAAGCTCACGAAGAGTGTGAGTGGGGCGAAGATGCGGTCATCGTAAAGGTACATACCGATCAGGGTATTACCGGACTCGGTGAAGCTGACAGCTCTCCGGCTGTGGTTCGTGCCTGCATTGAAACCACCAATTCAAACCTTTACTGCTACGGCCTGAAAGAGCTGCTGTTGGGTGAAAACCCGCTGGAGATCGAAAAGCTGTGGAACAAGATGTACTGGGCGTCGAACTACTTTGGCCGCCGTGGTGCAGGCATTCATGCCATCAGTGCTATTGATATTGCATTGTGGGATATCGCCGGACAGTTCTACGGTGTGCCGGTTCATACCCTGCTGGGCGGTAAATACCGTGACCAGATCCGAGCCTACGGTACCTTTATTCCGGCCAGCAAACCGGAAGATAACCGCGCTATTGCGAAAGGGCTGGTTGAACAGGGCTTTACCAGCATTAAGTTCGGCGGCGGCGTATTCGGTGATGATCCGGAAACGGACTATCAGATTGTTAAGAATGTGCGTGAAGCCGTTGGTGACGATATTGAAGTTCAGATTGATCTGGCATCGAAATGGCGTACTTCCGGCCACTCAGCCTTTATGTGCAAAAAGCTGGAGGAGTTTAACCTCAACTGGGTGGAAGAGCCGGTACTGGCTGATGACCTGAAAGGTTACGCCAAGCTTTCCAACAAAACAGAAGCGAAACTGGCAGGCGGTGAGTCACTGACTACACGCTACGAGTTTCAGTCATTCCTTGAGCACTCTCAGGTGGATATCGTTCAGCCGGATATTACCCGCTGTGGTGGTATTACTGAGATGAAGAAAATTTACGATCTGGCGCAGATGCATGGCGTTCAGCTTGTTCCGCACGGGTTTAGTACCGGCATTCTGCTGGCTGCATCCGTTCACTTTTTGGCTGCCTGTGAGCACGGCACGCTTATGGAGTACTCACAAAGCCAAAGTCCTCTCTTTACTGACCTTGTTACAAACCGTCTGCCGTTTGAAAACGGCTACGTACCTGTACCTGATAAGCCGGGTCTTGGTGTTGAACTCAGTGATTCCATCATTGAGCAGTACCGGGTCGACGCTTAAATAACGATTACTAAATAGAGATATTTCAAATGAAACAGAGAAATAGACAAATAGACAAACCGTTAATGACGATAAGTCTTTCAACGATTTTTGCCATCGTGGCCGGCCTGTCGCTGTTCCCTGAGCAGGGTAATGCCATTGCCAAAACCTTATTTAACATTCTGACAGAGCAGTTCGGTGAAGTGTTCCTGTTGTTCGGATTCTTCAGTGTCATTATCCTTGCGTGGCTTGGATTTGGTAGACACGGCAGCATCAAACTTGGTGAAGGGGCTCCTCAATACACATTTTTCACCTACCTTGCCATGATGATCTGTGCCGGTCTGGGTTCCGCAACGGTTTACTGGGCATTCGTTGAGTGGGCTTACTATTACATGGGTCCGCCAATGGGCATCGAACCATACTCAGCGACAGCCGCAGAGTGGGCGACAAGCTACAACATGTTCCACTGGGGTATCTCAGCATGGTCACTGTACTGTATCGCCTCACTGCCGGTAGCTTACTCTTTCCACGTTCGTAAGAACCCTCAGCTAAAACTGAGTGCAGTATGTGAAAGTATCCTTGGCCGTTACTACAACCCGGCAGTTGGTAAACTGATTGATACTATCTTTATCTTCAGCTGCGTAGGTGCAATGGGTATTACTCTTGGTTTGAGTGTACCAATGGTAACGGAAGGTATTGCTGAACTGATCGGTGTGAAGAGCAGCTTTGGTATGAACGTCGGCCTGATGCTGGCTATTACGGCTCTGTTCACCATCAGCTCTTATGTCGGTATCGAAAAAGGTATGGCTAAGCTGAGTGATTACAACACTAAGCTGGCGGTAATCTTTGTACTGCTGGTACTGGTTGTTGGTCCTACTTCATTCATCATCGACCAGATGACCAACGGCTACGGCTTAATGCTGCAAAACTTTATCCGTATGAGCCTGTGGACTGACCCTGTAGAAGGTGGTTCATTCCCGACTTCATGGACAGTATTCTACTGGGCATACTGGATGACTTACGTACCATTTATGGCTCTGTTCGTTACTAAGGTATCTAAAGGCCGTACCCTGAAAGAAGTTATCATCAGTATGGTTCTGGGCGGAAGTGCTGGTTGCTTTATCTTCTTCGGCGTACTGGGTAGCTACAGCATGAGTACACACCTGAACGAACTGGTGGATGTGACGGACATGCTCTCCAATACCGGTGGTTCCGAGACGGTTATTGCGGTTCTGAGAACCCTGCCAGCCAGCTCACTGTTTATCGTTATCTTTGCGGTAATGTCGACACTGTTCCTTGCTACAACACTGGATTCAGCCTCCTTTACACTGGCCGCGACAGCCGCTAACCAGCTGGATGAAAATGCTAACCCGCCAACAGCACTACGCCTGTTCTGGTGTGGCATTCTGGCTGCGGTACCGCTGACTATGATGTTTATCGACGCGCCGCTAAGTACCATTCAGACGCTGGCGATTGTGACATCATTGCCTCTGATGATTGTTATCTTCATCATGCTTTACGGCTTCTTCAAGTGGATTGGTGAAGGCGAAAAGAAGGCCGATGAAGTCGCAGAGACTGAAGCAGAAACGGTAGTGCTTCAGGAAGAGAAGTCTATCGGTTAATCAGCGGATAAACCGTTAAGACAAACTTACAACTCGTTCAATACCAGCCCGGAATTGCTCTGTTCTTTTCCGGGCTTTTTTACGGCTGAATCAGCACCGTGGTGGTTAAACGGGGGCGGTTTCAGCAGAAAAAAGAGTCAAAGAGCAAAGGCTAAGGGGAGAGCTTATGCTAAAAAAACTGGGATTTAAGAAACTGCTGCTGTTATCAACGGTAGCACTGGTCGCCTTATCGGTATCACTCTCTAACCTGATCACTTATACGGATGTAGAGAAAGTATTGGTGGATCAAATTGCCAGATACAACACAGAGTATGCTGCCAGTCAGGCAAGGCTGGTGGAGAACCAGCTTAACGAGAAAGTTCAGGGTCTGGAAAAGTTGGGGCAAGAGTATGAAAACCGTGCCTTTGAGGGCAGCGCAGAAGATCATATCGCCCTGACCAAGGTCATCGCTAAAGCGATGAACCTGAACAGTGCCGTGGTGGGATTTACCAACGGTGATGCCTACTGGAACCAGACGGCGGATACCTGGCCGAATCATAAATACTATGATGATGTCACCAAGCGTAGCTGGTATCAGGCTGGCAGAAACAGTACCACAGCCTCAATTACAGAGCCCTATCAGGGCAGTGAAGCGGGCAACCAGTACTGGGTTTCTATCGTGCGGCGCACTCATAGCGGCATGATGTCGGCAGATTTACAGCTGGGCTTTTTAGGCCAGATTGTTAAGTCAGTAAATACCACCTCAGGAGCTGTTGCGCTGATTGTAAACAGCGACTCCACCATTCTCGCCTCTTCTGATACAGAACAGTTTGAACTGAGTGGGCTCGGATTAGACGATAACAGAATCAAACACTTTATTGCTGACGCACTGAAAGCGGCCAGCTTCTCCTCTGAGATGGAGATAGATAACCATGAGATGATGAGCTTTTCTCATCAGATCCGTATTGCCGATAAGAGCTGGTATTACATTCTGCTGCAGGATAAACAGAGTGCTTATACAAGTCTGACGGATGCAAAACAGTCGGCAATTATTCGTGTGGTTGTTGCTACTCTGGTGAGTATTGTTCTGGCTTTTGTTGTACTGCAGCTACTGTATAAACCCATTTTGACCCTGAGAGAGACTATTATGCGTTTGGGCGAGGGGCATGGTGATCTGACGCAGCGTCTGGATATCCGCTCCGGAGATGATTTGGGGAAAATTGCTACAGGTGTTAACAAGCTGATTGAAAACCTGAATACCATGATGGTACAGATACGCGATGTAACACAACTGCTGAACAGCAACATAGGTAAACTGAGTGAACAGAGTGAGATAAACACCAATATCATTCAGGGGCATGTTCAGGAAACCGAGCAGGCAGTCACGGCTATAGAAGAGATGAACTCAACAGCCGAATCCATGGCTTCCGATGCCAGTAACACTGCCCGCTTAACCAGTGAGGCCAATGCGGCCAGCCTGAGTTCCAGAGAGATAGTAAACGGAGCAAAAGAGAGTATTGAAGATCTGCTTACTGACGTAGAGAGTGCTTCGCAGAACGTACATAGAATGTCAGACAAAACCGACAGTATTAACGCCATATTGAGTGTGATCAGCGAGATAGCAGAGCAGACAAACCTGCTGGCGCTGAACGCGGCAATCGAAGCAGCACGGGCAGGAGAGCAGGGACGAGGTTTTGCTGTGGTGGCCGATGAAGTGCGCAACCTTGCCAGCCGGACAAAAAGCAGCACCAAGGAGATTGAATCAGCCCTTGCGGCATTGAGCGAAGGCAGTCTGGAGGTGGTTGAATCCATGAACCAGACAGAGCAACGCTGCAATACCACCGCTTCGGATGCAACCAATGTGGCTGACAGTCTGGATACCATGACAAAGTATGTGTCAGATATCGATGAGCTGAGTGTGCAGATTGCTACCGCAGCAGAAGAACAGAGCTGTGTTACCCGAGAACTGAGCCAGAGTATGGGCACCATTAATACCATAGTGGTGCAACTGGAAGAAAACGTTCAGGACGGCTTTAAAGAGGTTCAGCAGATCAAAAAGCTTAATGATCAACTCTCGGATATGGTTAGTAAGTTTAAGCTAAGCTGAGATCAGCAATACTAAAAAGCACTCTCACGCTAGTACGTGGGAGTGCTTATTGAGGAGGTCTATTTTCTGGTGAGTGGGTAGCTTTAAAAATGGCCGCCAGTTCGCCGCCTGGGTTGGATTAACGCCTCGACAATACGCCAGTGGAGATATCAACCGGCTGGGTAAAATCAGCAAACGGGGAAACCGGACACTCAGAAAGCTTCTCATTCATGGAGCGCGAGCAATACTAAGCAGAAGCTCGGGCAAAGACGACCGCCTCAGCCAGTGGATGAATGGCTTAAAAGAGCGTATGCACCCATGTAAATGTACCGTAGCTTTAGCTAATAAGCTTGCTCGTATTATCTGGGTGGTATTAGCAACGAAAACAGAGTTCCAAGCTTCTAAAGCATGTGCTTAGTTAGCAACACAAAATACTGAAAACCAGACAACAAACAGGAAACGGTAGCAACACAGTTAATGAAAAAACGGCATTCGCCCTGTTTAGAACCTCGTCGAGGACAACTGCTTGATAGTGAAAGCATAGTGTGTGTAACAGGCAAACAGGGCTCTTGAATCTCATTAGGGCGCTTCGCACTAAAGCGAAACAGAGACGCCGGATATATGTCAAAAGACCGTATTCTTAACTGATGCCAATACCATTAATCAGGTGAATCTTATGTAACGGACAAACGACTATGGCTTTGTAACTAACAAACCTTCAATCTTTACTTGATTGGAGTGACCATATATGTCCCCGTTAAAAAGAACCAATGATTCAACCGCCGCCTAACTTGTCCAGAATCTCATTTTTTAACTGCTCAGGGTTTTCATGGAGCTGTTTTGCAAAGCCTTCTGGCACTTCTGTTTTTGAGTCGTATGTATTCGACCAGTCGATCATGGCCAGCATCATAGGTAACAGAGCTTTTCCTTTCTCTGTTAACTTATAAACATACTTTGAACGTTTCACTTCATCGGTTTGCTTAGTCACAATGCCATTGGCCTCGAGGTCAGCCAGCCTGCTGGCAAGTATGTTTGTGGAAATACCTTCACCGGCATCCAAAAACTCGTTGTAGTACTTTTTTCCTTTGAACATCAGGTCACGAATGATCAAAAAGCTCCACTTGTCACCAAACTGACTCATGCCGAAACGTACAGGGCAACCGGCCCAGTTTTTTGTCTTTTTATCTACCATAGGGCTAATCATACGACGTGCTAATTTAACTTGCAAAAAGAAAGTGGATTGACTAGGGTTAATTTAACTTGCAAAAAACAAGTTAAATTAATAAGGAGAATGAAATGAAGTTATACGTCATTGCGGGCTCACCAAACTCTCGTAAAGTACTTGCTGTTGTTAAGCATCTGGGCATAGATATTGAAACCCATTCTCTTGATTTATTTAAAGGTGATAACAAACAAGCGGAGTATCTCTCCCTTAACCCAAACGGTATGGTGCCATGCTTAGTGGATGGTGATTTGTCACTTTGGGAATCGAACGCTATTAATCAGTTTCTGGCAGACACCGTTCAAGGTCAGGATATTTACCCGGAAGCATTATCTGTCAGGGCTGATATAAACCGCTGGCTTTCTTGGGAGTTAGCGCACTTTAATCAGGCGTTTGGGACTCTAGCTCTGGAAGCGGTAGCCAAGCCTAAATTTATGCAAAGTGAGGGCGAACCGGCAGTTATCAAGTGGGCACAAGAGCAGTTAGCTCGTTTCTCTTCTGTATTAAATAGCCATCTGGAAAATCGAATGTTTGTGGTAGGAGAGTCAGTTACTATTGCGGATTACGCTATGATTCATGTGGAGTTTTTTAAAGAATCCGTTCCTTTTGACTGGTCTCCTTACCCACATTTAAACGCCTACTTTGATCGAATCAGACAATCACCAATCTGGCAAAGTACAGCGGCTTCCAGCATTGAAAATATAGGCAGGGTAGTGAGTTAATCAGGTGTATGTCAATTAAATAAGCTTCTGTACCCACACACTTTGTGGTGTGTGTCCCCGCAAAAAAGATCTACTCAAACCTGAAATAGACAAAGTAGGTATCGTCACTTTGGTCATTGTCGTTGGCCATCAGATAGGTGTTGTCCGATATCCGGGTCAGGCTCTCGTAGTTTTTTGTTAACGGATTGTCGATATCAAACGGCTTGATAACAGACGACGCGCAGCGCTCTTTGCAGCCGGACAGAGCAACATGTTTGAGTAGTAGTTTGGTGGTGACTTTCTCATTTTTACCGTCGACATTTGTTATCTTATCTACCCGCCTTTCAATCACAATAACATCACCTTGCGGTGTGTACTCATAGCCGGAAATTTCTGAGCTCTTGTTAAATTTATATGTCTTTCCGGAAGTGATATTAAAGATTCTGTGCCAATGATCTTTTGAATCCTGTGGCGAGGTGATCAAGCCAAATTGAGTATCGTAGGCCAAAGCTTCCAGCATCTTATTTTTGCTGTTATAGAAAGACTTTTTGCTTAGTTTTTCAGGTAGTGCTAGCGGCTCTATTTCTTCCCCTTTGCTATCAAAGCGGATTATGGCCGGAGTTCGTTCAAAAGAGACCAGCAACTGAGTGTTACCTTTTATGTTGTCTTTGTCATTCTGTAGTGCCAGCCCTTCACTATCAATCTTCCCTAAAAAGTAGGGTCTAAGCTGGTAATGGTGTAGCACCTTCAGTTGCGTAATCCGTTGTTTACCGAACCCGATTTTAAGGTGGTAAAGATCGCCCTTATCGCCGATGGCATAGAGGATATTCTCATCTTTATCGAAGGCGATATCGGATATTTCCACCAAGTGATCATCAATCCTGACGCTCTGCAGAATACGAAAGTTGTTGTCTGCTTCTGTCTGAATGTCCTTTGGCTTCCCGGCTGCCGCCGCGCTAAGGGATATAAGTAAAGCTAAACCTGTAATTAAACCATGCATATGTTTGTTGTTATCTCTTTTAGATCCCTGTTTAAGCAAGTGTTTTAGGGCTTTGTTCTGCCTTGCTTATATAACTGTGCCTGTATGTTCCTGAACTTCACTATAGACGAACTTATTCACATATTTCCAGTGGATAGAGTTTATGTCTTTGATTAACAGACGTTTGGAACATCAGGGAGTCCCCGGAAATGGGAGACGACAGATGTATCCGTTCCCACAGTTGCTATTGATCTTTAGCTCAATAGTTGCTGATTCCGGCGACAATAATCATCAATTAATTTGGATGGGATTCAAGTTGGCAGTTAAGTCAAAAAGAAAAATAACTTACACAAAAGTAAACCGCGTTCCTTCAGCAGAGACGGTTTCTGCTCTGTTTAAGGAGCTTCTTCAAATCACGGGTCTGACAAAATCAGATTATGCAGACCTTACCGCTGAGCTTACAGGAGTAGAAACGGTCAGGGAGGCGAGTGTTAAAACCTGGTTGTATAACGGTGTTTTGCCGAGTAAAGGGTCGAGAAAAACCGTGCTTCGCATGTTTGAGCTGCTCTGTGATGGAGAGTTGGCAGCGCAGTGGAGTCAGGCCTTTATCGATCTTGAGATTAAGGCAAAGCGGCAAAGAAAGAGAAACACCCGACGGCCCAGTCATGCAGAGGTGATACCAGATGACTCATCAACGGAAAACAGTCACACAGTAACCAGTGAGGAACTAAGCCGGAAAGAGCCGGTGGATGATAAGGTTGTCCGGAGAAAATGGTCTCTGCCTGTTGTTAAGCTGGCGGAGAGAGCCGGACGACCCTATCGCATGGGCGGTGTGTTAATCGTTGCTGCGCTGTTTACAGCTTCTGTGCTGCTATTTTTAGCCAGCGCTATCAACAGGGTCACTATCGTGAATGAGATTGTGCTTGCGGATTGCAATGCTGATTTATCTGATTCAAGGCAGAGAGGCGCTTTGGAGTACTCAGTCAGGGTTATTAGAAATAATGTTCTGGCTGGTGAGCATGCAGATAATGCATTGCCAGATAATCAGGTTATAGAGGGTTATCACTCTCCTGACACTTGTCATTTGGTGGTTTCTCAGCAAAAGGAGCAAGGAGTGAAAATTCAGTTGCCCCCTCAACAGAGGCAACTGGTTAACAGTAAGCTAAGCAGGGAACAGCGATAATTGACTGATCCTAGGCAATTCTGGAGATAGGCTCTTTGTCTGACAGGTCTTCTTTCCAGTCTGTTTTACAGCTGCAGTTGGGGATTTGATCGGGGATATTGCCCGATTCACGGATTCCTTCCAGCATGGTAAGCATGGTGGGATCGCACTGCGGACAGTTTGAAGGGCCAGCAATAGGAGGGGGAGTATCATCAAACCCGCCAATGATCAGTGGCCAGTTTTTCGCTTTGGCCTGTAAGGCTATGTTGTAGATAGTCCACAGCCATGGCGGGCGAAACTCCCCTTTATTATACAGCTGTTCCAGATGAGTGCCTTCCGGTACAAAGGCACAGGATAAAACCATCTCATCAATACCGAGATCAGCCAGATAACTCAGGGTATTGATCACTTCCTGATAGGCCTGCCATTCCGTCAGTTCCGGAGCTTTCAGAAACACATAGATGGAGGTACGAACACCTAATTGCTGCATGATTTCGATTTTGGCTTCAAACAATTGTCTGTCGATACCCTTTTTCAGCATCACATTACGTACGGTATCGTTATGACTTTCAAAGCCGATACCGACAATCAGCTCTTTGTCTTTTAGCTGGATAAGGGCATCTTCCAGTTTTCGCTGGGTAATAAAGCGCGGATAGGCCTCAACAAAAAGCTGTTTGATATTAGGGTGATTGGCGACATGCTGATAAACATGGTGCTGAAACTCTGTCGGTAATTCTGAGTCGGGGAAAAAGCTGCCACCGTTAAACACCGCCATTCTTTCTACTTGTTCATTCCCAGTGGTGAGGTGATCAAACATCTTTTTATAGGTGTCCGTTTCCAGTTTCCAGCTACCAAAGTAGTTTTCATTTCCCGAACCCATAATCACTTCTCTGGTAAAGCCCGGAAAAGCACAGAAGGTGCAGGCATCACCTTTCATTGCCCGGTAATAACTACAGCCGCCTCCCGGTACAAGAATAGTCTGAGTCACCAGAGGAGACTGGTGGCTGGGAATGTATTTTACTTCTGTTGACTGATCACATGGGTATCCATCAATAAGCTGGTGGGTCATAGCTGAATCCTTAATTGCTCAATATGAGTGATCAATTATTAAGTCTGACATAATAAAACTCAGTAAAAACAAAGGGTAATGAAATGGTAATAGATGGGTAACAGAGCGGTAATTACCTTTATGTTGTACTGATTTTTACTTTTAACGGACGGATATTAAGGCTCTGATTACATAAGATGGAGTTTTACCGTGAAAGTAAGAACAGTCAAAGAGCAAGATTATCAGGAGATCGCTGATTTAGAGGTTACAGTCTGGGGGGAAGAGGGGGCCAGTTACGATATTATCCGCTCAAGACACGAGATTTTTCCCGAGGGAAGTTTTGTTGTCGAAGAGGAAGACGGCACTATTGTAGGATATGCTGCTGTACAGAGAGTAAACCGGGCATCGGATGATACATGGTTTGAACAGACCGATAGCGGTTATATTAAAGAGTCTCATGTGCCTGATGGTCATATCTTGTACGGAATAGGGATGGCAGGGCTGAAACATGGTGTGGCAGATCTCATTATCAAATATGCCCACGACTATTTTATAGCATCGGGTATATGCTATATGTTGGTACTCGGAAGTCGTGTTCCCGGCTTTGCAGCATGGACACGTAAAACCGGACTAGGAATTAAGGAATACATAACAACCAGAAGACCGGACGGATACTCCATTGATCCTGAACTGATGCTCTATCAGAAGCACGGTTTTGAGATCTTATGTGAAATGCACCACTACTTCCCTTGTGAAGACAGCTTAGATTACGGTGCATTAATTATAAAAAAATAGAACTGACTGACGATTGCCGGCATTAGCCGATGCCGGCAACATGCTATAAAAATGGAACGACAACTTAAACTTCAGGCCTTACTGCTGAAAACGGTAACTGATATCGAATTATGGCAGGACGTTTTGGGCCAGATAGCAACTATTACCGGTGCTCGTAAGGGCATCATTATGCTGCGTAACAAGAGCACATCTGATCTTTATATCTCTAAAGATATTCACTTCGATCTGCAAAGTCCTATGCTTTACGGCCTGAGTAATGAAGAAGTAGGGTCTTATATTACTCATTTCTACAAGGTAGACCCCTGGACAGAAATTGAGAACAAACACCATCCTGTTGCACCTTATGCCATGTCGTCTTATTTGCCTATTGATGAGCTGGAAAAGACAGAGTTCTGGCAATGGCTGGAGCCACAGGGCATCAGCGATACGGTGGTGGTTGAGCTCCATTCCTCTGTTGATAGCTGGATCTCTCTTAATATGTTTTTTGACGGCAGAGACGAGAAAGTGAAACAAGCGACTCTGGAACTGCTGAGGAACATGCAGGATATCTTCACTCAGGTGTGGGAATTTGGAATGCAACACCGGGCAACAACGGCTTCTCCTGAAAGCCTTAACTTTTTCCTTGAGCAGCAGGAGTTGCCTTCTTTACTGGTCGACGGACATTCAAAGGTTGTTAAAGCGAATGAAAAAGCAGAGCAGTTATTAGCTGAATCTTCATTTCCAATCAGCAATAAAGACGGCTATCTGTTTATTAAGGACAGAGCAGAGTTAAATAAGTTAAGGGAAGGTATTGCTGCGCTGTCTAAGTCAGAGTCTCAGCCAGCGGCACTGCCAACTTGTGATATCAAGATTAACGGCTATAACTGCCTCTGTACGCTTCTCGGGGAAGGGGAAGATGTTATTGGTGCTGATACAGTGTTACGAATGCTCTCCATTAAACCTGAAAAAACAGTGACGGTGAATGGTATGTGCCTGATTTGGGAGAGTGAAGGTCTGACACGCAGGGAGAAAGAGCTGGTTGAGGTGCTCGCCAATGGTGGCAGGGTAGTTGATTTTATGAACCAGTATAATCTGGCGAAAAGTACCTCACATATTCACTGGGGCAATGTGAAAAAGAAGCTGAATGTGAAGGACAGAAACGAGATTTATGCATACCACAAGCTATATCTGGAGACGATTAATTAGTCATTCAGGGCTGTTTAATGGTTATTGATTAATCAATTAGTAACTAGTTACTATTTTCTTTTATATAACCAGTACCTATGCTTTAACCCAGAATTACAACAATGTCAGTTGACTTCTAAATGAAAACAAAGCCTGACAATAACAGGCGAATACAAATTAGCTGAACCATGATAGCGGCTACTATCATCCAGCTTATAAAAAACCAGCGCATAGGGGCGCTTAATCTCGCGGGGGGTTAAGTTTCAATATGACCGCTGGTTTTTTTATTTCTTCCCTCTATCCCTAACCCTTATGCTAAACTGCCTTCTTTATTTTCAAACTCTGGACTGACAGACAATGAACCCGATTCTTGCAATATTAAAAGAAAACAATATCAGTGATGAGCAGATTAACGAGCTGTTTGAAGTGCTGACACAAAACCCGTTGGCAGCGATGGCGACACTTGGTCAGCTTGGATTACCTCAGGAGAAGTTACAGCTTCTTATGGGGCAGGTGATGCAAAATCCAGCCTTGATTAAAGAAGCCGTTAACGAGCTTGGTCTGGACTTTTCGAAAGTAGAAGCAGCGAAAGAGAAGCTTCAAAAGTAATCGGCAAGTGTTAAAAGTGAAAACAGGCAGAAATTTCTGCCTGTTTTTGTTTGTACTGTTTCGGCTGTTTATTACATGTCGTAAACCGTATAACCTTTCTTAGTCAGGCATCTGCGCAGCACTTTAGATTGAGTTTTGGTCGCATCATTTGCGCCACCTGCCGCACCTGCCCCGGCACCAATCGCGCCACCTGCTGCCGCACCGACAAGTGCACCGCCGATACCGTCTTGCAGTACACCCGCAATCGCGCCAACGGCAGCTCCTGTAAGGCCACTGTTGACAGCTTCTGTTTTAGCCGCAGCACCTTTATCGACTTTCTCCGCGTATGACTGGCAGTAGGCAAAATCTTGCTCATACTTTGCCTGATCGACACCTTCCATATCGACAACCGGTTTTTGATTGTAAGCACAAGCTGAGAGTACCAAAGCCGCAATAGAAACAGAGATAATTTTATACATCATAGTAATCCTGAATGAATGTTGTCCCAGATGCTACTTCATCTGAATAGCTGAATATGTAAGGAAAAGTAAGCAGCCCTAAACCTTATATTTTGAGGTAACTTAGGTTTATATAAGGTTAAGCACTGAAAAATAAAAAGGGAAGCATTTTGCTTCCCTTTTCAGGTTAGGTTTGTAGCGACTGAATCAGCATGGCTTATCAGATAGAGAAGCGTTTTACTATGGTCACTAGCTGCTCATTTATCTTAGCAATCTCTTCTGCGTCAGTAAGTGCCTGCTTACCGTTGGCGTCAAGCTCAGTAACAATTTCGCTAATTGCCGTCATGTTGGAGCTCACTTCTCTGGTGACACTGCTCTGCTCTTCCGCTGCTGTGGCAACCTGTGTGCTCAGACCGTTGATGTTTTCGACAAAATCCCCCATGGTCATCAGGCTACTTGCGACTTGTCCGGCATTGTTTGCCGTCTCTTCACAACGGGTTTTGGTAATGTCCATAGACTCAACCACACTATGAGTACGTGCAACAAGGCTTTCCAGCGCTTTCTCAACTTCCGCTGTGCTCTCTTTGGTTCTGCCGGCAAGGTTACGGACCTCATCAGCAACGACGGCAAATCCGCGACCTTGTTCACCTGCACGCGCAGCTTCAATCGCAGCGTTCAGGGCCAGAAGGTTGGTTTGTTCAGCAATATCACCAATCACCGTCAGGATACTGTTGATGTTTTCTGTTTCGTCATTCATCTTCTGAACGTTTTCAGAAGACTGAGTCACCTCTGAAATCAGCGCTGTCACAGTGGACTGAGCCTGCTCGGTTGTCTCTCTGGACTCCATGCTGGTGTCGCTGGCTTGCTGAGTGATCTCAGCGGTATGAGCGATATCTGATGCCATAGACTCAGCCGTTGCGTTCATCTCTTCAATAGCGGCGACGATTTGCTCTGTTTCAGAAAGATGGTTCTGCAGGAACTCGGCGTTCTCTGCTGAACGGTCGCGCAGGCGAACCATGTTTTCCTGCATCTGATTTGAGGCTTCCTGAATATCACGCATCATCTGCTGGAAATTAGCAATAAACTGATTTACACCGGAAGAGATGTCCGCCAGATCATCATGGCCGTTGACTTCCAGGCGCTGGGTCAGGTCTATAGTGCCTTGAGATAAACCGTTAATGGTTTTCTTAAGCAGCGGAATCGGACGATAGACATAGTTCAGAATCAATGTGTACAGAATCAGTGAAATAATCAAAGAAACAATCGTTGCGATAATGGCGCGGTTTCTTACTTCAGCCAATTTGGCAAAAGCGGTCGATTTATCCAGCTCGATAGAGAGGAACCACTTCTTATCACCGATATCGATCTGGTGAGAGAAGAGGGCTTTGTCAACATCGTTGATTTCATACTCAGTTGCCAGCGTGTTGTTACGGGTGATGTCCTGAGCAAGCTGCTTAAAGTTACCGTTTTCCAGCAGAATAGAGGTGTTTTTAATATCCGGATGATTGGAAGCGAGAACCGCACTATTCTGGTCAAGGATAAAGGCTTTTGCCCCTTCGATATCGATGGAATCAACAATGTCGTTCAACTTATCCAGCGTGATATCGGCAATCAGGGCACCGTTCGGAATTTTCTCAGCCACACTTACCATGGTGGTATCTGTGGTGGTGTCTACATAGATATCGGTGTAAATGGTACCGGAAGCTGCGCGGGCATCTTTATACCAGAAACTTTCCGCTGGTTTATAGCTTTCCGGCGCCTTACCCAGATCCCAGCCGTCTACATTCAGGTCATTGGTGTATGCCGTGTTGTCACTGTAACCAACGGTCAGAATATCGATATTACTGGCGCGGCCCATCGCCATCAATCTGGAAACATCATCAGGTGCGTTAGTGGTATTTTGACGGTAATCTTCCGCCATACCGTGAACGGAGCGCCCGATAGACTCCATAAAGTCCTGAACTTTTTTACTTTCAGATTTGGCTCTTTTGGTGGTGGCGTCAGCAATTAATTCAGTCAGGGAGTCTCTTTCATTGCTGTATGCGATGTAGTTGGTGATGCCGACGGATAGGGTAAGCAGCACGGAGGAGGAGACAAGCAGCGCTTTTTTAAATCCTAATTTCATAATGGTACCATCGAAATTTTAGCGTGTAGGGAAGTGAAACTTATGATGGATAAGGCATTTCACATGAGAATTTGCCGCAGTGTAGCGCAATTTGTAACAAAATATGTACCATTGACTTCATAAGATATGGGGCAATGTCAGAAAATTCTGGCAGATATGTGATCAGAATAGAATATCGGCGGGTGAATTGAACATTAATAGAACAATTTACTGTAAGGCTTGTTTGATAAAGATTTTCTTATGATTTGAACTCGCGGTTATATTTGTATATCGCGTGACGGGTAATCCCAAGCTGCTCTGACACAATGGCTGTCGCTTCCTTAAATTCAAAGATGCCCTTGTCAAACAAAACTTTGGTAATGGCCTTGTTTTTTCCTTTCAGGTTGATAGTTGCATCGCTCTCAACTTCGACCACCGCACTTTCAATAGCATCTTTGATAATTGATGCAGGTGACGAACTTAATTGTTTATGAATTTTCAGATGAGTATCAGTTATGTCCGGCATCAGGGTTTTAATGATCTCCGGAAATGGATGAGACAAGTTCATATTGATGCAGAGTAGCCCTATCGGTTTATGGTTTTCTCCTGTTAGCACACAACTGGTTGATTTAAATAAAGAACCATCTTCTGCTGTAGTAAAATGATTTTCTGTTGCCACATCTCCTTTCTTCGCGAATGAGTCTAGTATTCTCAGGCCTGCATCGGTAATCGGAGAACCTACTTCTTGCTTTGTATTCTGGCTGTTCACAATCTTTACTACAGAGTGTTTAAGGTTTTCGAGTGAGTAGATTACTACTTCGCAGTGAGGGCCAATAAACTCAGCAATCGTCTCTGCAAGGCGAAAATTCGATTCTAAATGCACTCTGTCTTTGTCAGTAAAATCTAAATGGAGTGAACTATATGCAGCAGGGGTCATTTCTGGTCACTAATGTTAACTTTATCTTGCGGTAATTCTCTTAAATTAACCTTTTTATTGCAATAAATCTCATGAGTATGTGTCGCTATACAACTTTACTTTCATTAGTGGGCCATGTGTAAAGTTACCTAAATGAAACTGGGGTTCAGATTTATTAGGAGAAGATGGCCACTTTAAACATCTGTCAGAAAATGGTTATACAGAGTTCTAATCGTTCTTGCGATAGGTTAAGTTATTCATATTCCGGTATTGAATATGGAGTTGTTTCATGTTTTCCCTTCAGGTAGATAGCGAGCTGGAGCTTGCCCTTGTACAACCCTCTTTTGCTGCCTGTTATGTGGAGCTGGCCAAAAGGGATTTTGATTATCTCAATCAGTGGCTGGCGTGGCCGCCACACTGTCAGACAGAAGCGGCATTCTCTGAGTTTATAAAACGATCTCTGCACGATTATGCCGACGGCAAAAGCATGACTTGTGCTCTTATCTATCACGGAGAAGTGGTGGGCAATATCAGCTTTAATAAAATCAACCATTCTCTTAAATCCGTTGAGATAGGTTACTGGGTAAGTCGCCGGTATCAGGGCAAAGGCATAGTGACCCGCGGGGTAACTGCCTTGATTGAAATGGCTTTTAATCAGCTGGAAATGGAGAAGGTACAGATCTCAGCAGCAGAAGGTAACCAGCCGAGCCGGGCGGTGTGTGAAAGGCTGGGCTTCTCGCTGGAAGGGATTATCAGCCAGGCTGAAAACCTCAACGGCCGAATTGTTGATCACGCTATTTATGCCATGCATAAGAAGAACTGGAACAGGGCAGAGTAATGAAGTTAGAGACGGAGCAACTGATATTGCGCGACTTTCTCCCTCAGGATACAGATGACTACACAGAGCTGACGCAGGATGAGAAGTATCAGCGTTTCTATAGTGAAGCCGATTGCAGCGAGGAGAAAGCCCGCTTTCTGGTTAAGTTGTTTATTGAACAGTCGCAAGAGAGTCCCCGTAGTAAGTTTCAGCTTGCAATAGTCGATAAAGCCTCAGGAAAACTGATCGGTACCTGTGGTGTCAGGCTGGAAGAGCACAGACAGGCGTCGATGGGGTGCGGGGTGGCAAGAGAGTTTCAGGGCAAAGGTTATGCGCTGGAAGCGTCCGGTGCTTTGCTGCAATATGCCTTTGAACAGTTAAATGTGCACCGCGTCTATGCAGAAACCATCAGCGAAAATCGTGCTGCTATTTTTCTCTGCCGTCAGTTGGGTATGGAAAAAGAAGCTCACTTTTGTCAGCACAGATATTTTAAACAGCGCTGGTGGGATACGGTGGTTTATGCGCTAACCAAATCTGACGCTGAGAGATGATCATTTTACACTGTAAAACCGTGCAAAATGATCCGGTTCCGCTCGGTGAGAAAAGTAGTTAATCAGAAAAGAAAAACCAGCCTGACTCAGGCTGGTCTCCTTATTTCAGGATCAGGACATCAGGCATAACCGATAAGGGCTGGCAGCCAGAGTACAATTCCCGGGAAGGCGATCAATACCGCTATGGTCAGTACATCTGCGATAAAGAATGGTGTACAGCCGCGGAATACATCCTGAACAGAACACTCAGGGCGGACGCCGGCCACCACAAAGCAGTTCAGGCCGATAGGTGGGGTGATAAGACACAGCTCCGCCATTTTCACCACAATAATCCCGAACCAGATGGCACAACCGATACCGGAGACGCCAAAAGCAGAGTCTGCCGCCGCCACATCAACGCCGCCATTCAGGGCAATAATGGCCGGGTAAACCACAGGAAGGGTAAGTAGCAGCATACCAATAGCATCCATAAACATACCGAGCAAGGCGTAGGCGCACAGGATCAACAGCAGTGTCAGCATAGGGCTCTGTTCAAGGCTTACGATCCAGTCAGAGAATGCACTAGGCAGATCAGCAAAGCCGAGGAAGCGCACGTAAATCAGTACCCCCCAGATAATGGCGAAGATCATGGCTGACAGCTTGGCGGTTTCCATCAGCGAGCTTTTCAGCTCCTTCCAGCGGCTGCCGTGATAAAGAGCAACCAGCAGGATAACTGTTGCACCCAGCGCACCGGCCTCTGTCGGCGTACCGACACCACCATAGATGCAGACCATAATAATGGCCACCACAAAGAAGATAGGCATAGCACCGGGAAGAGACTCAAAGCGCTGCTTCCAACTGTAGCCTTTCACCGGCGGGCCGAAATCCTTACGTGTCATGGCGAGAAAGACCACCAAGCCACCGTAAATCAGGGCAGAGACAAAACCGGGGATAAAACCGGCCATCAGCAGTGCGCCGACATCCTGTTCCACGATAATGGCGTAGATAACAAGAATGGCCGACGGCGGGATCAGGGAAGCGAGAGTACCACCCGCAGCAACCACACCGGCCGCAAAGCGCTTGTCATAGCCAAGCTTAAGCATTTCCGGTACGGCAATACGGGCAAACACCGCAGAGGTCGCTACAGAAGCGCCCGATACAGCGGCAAAACCGGCAGTGGAGAATACCGTCGCCACACCCATTCCGCCCGGAAGCCAGCCAACCCAGCGTTTTGCTGCTTCAAACAGAGATTTGGTTAACCCTGCATGGTAAGCAAGAAAACCAATCAGGATAAAAGTCGGGATCAGAGAGAGGGCAAGAGAGGAGACCTTAGAGTGGGGAATGGTCCCTGCCATCTTCACGGCAACTAAAAAGCCGCGCTCAAAGCCCAGTTTGGCACTAAAGATCCACAACAAGCCAAGAAAACCGGCAATTGCGGCTGCAAAGGCAACCCGAACACCGAGAATTACAAAGATAAGCATGGCGCCGGAGACCCAGAGACCAATCTCAATGCTCTCCATTTCCGCCATGGTTTGAAATAGTTGTGACAAGATAAACCTCCTACTCGTCGTGTCCGCTGACGGTATCTGCTTCTTTTGCAGCAACTTCCGCTGCCGATTCAATGAGCGGTACTGCTACAGGCTTCTCGCTGTTCTGTCTTAGTGCCCGAAGGTAACCCCAGATTTGCAGCATCAGCCGCAGGGCCAGAACAGACAGGGCAACAGGCACAACCAGCTTGGCCGGCCATGTCGGCAGATTGATATCCAGTGATGAGTCACCAATGGAGTAGGCACGCCAGAAGTGCAGGTATGAACCGTAGATAAGAATTGAAGTGACGATCAGCATCAGTACGGTTGTGGTCAGCTCTGTAAACCAGAGCCAGCGTCCGTGTAGCCTGCCGACCACAATGTCCATTCGGATATGGCCGCCCATTCGCTGGGTATAAGCAATACCGAGAAAAGCGATAAAGGCCATCGCCTGTTCCACCCAGTCCACATAACCACTGATAGGGGCGGAAAACAGCCAGCGTCCGAGCACGTTAACGGTGGCGAGAAGAACCAGCAGGAAGATCACTAATCCGCCCGTCAGGTTGAGAATCGACTCTAAGCGGAAAAACCATCGGTCTGTCCGGCTTAAGGCAGAGTTGTCCTGTAAAACAGAAGCAGCGGCCGACATATCAGCCTCCTATTTTAAAATCAGTCAGGAAAAGCAGAATCAGTGGCTAGAAGAGAGCCACTGATTCAGATCATTGGATTACTGGTTAGCAAAAAGCTTAGCGGTGTAGTCGTAAACCGCCTGAGCATCAAATTTGCCCTGATACTTCTTCACCCACTCCTGACGTACAGATTCTGATAGTTGGTTTAGCTTCTCTGTCTGCTCAGGGGTAAAGGTGATCATCTTAAGTCCCTGCTCTTTAACTGCTTTTTCGTACTTGGCAGTGGTGTTTTGCTCGTAGTTCTGCACGTAGAAATCAAGCGCTTCGTCTACTGAGCCAAGTAGTGCCTCACGATGTGCTGGTTTCAGTGATTCCAGTGCTTCGGTGTTAACGATAACCGGGCAGTTAGCTGAACCAAGGTTCAGGTTAGTGGTTGCCCAGCTTCCCACTTTGTAGGAGTTAGTCGCCAGATGGGCATGGGGCGCGAAAGAGGCCGCATCGATTACGCCTGAGTCCATAGACTGACGTACTTCAGAGAACGGAACGCCGGTTTTTACTGCGCCCAGTTTGCCCAGTACGCCCATAATGCCGCCCGGGCCACGTACGCGAAGGCCGTCGAAATCATCCAGTGAGTTGATAGCATCACCTTTACTGACAATGTTGTACTGAGGAAGCGGAGTCGGCATCAGCAAAGTAGCATTCCAGCGGGCAAGGTCTTTCTTCACTTCAGGATGTTTGAACACCTCGGAGTATATCTTGCTGACCTGAGCGAGTGACACATCCTGCGAGAAAGGAAGCTCGGTAACGGTAATCGTCGGGTTTTTATCGGCATGGTAGAAAGAGCAGAACTGCGCCATTTCAAAGGCACCAAAAGAGATACCATCCAGATTTTCACGGGACTTAGACAGGCCGCCGTAAGAGATTTTCAGCTTAAACTCACCTTTGGTCTTTGCTTCTACCAGCTCTGCCAGCTTTTCTACGTTTTCAGTAAAGGCCCTGCGTTTGCCCCACAGAGAGACGTTCCATTCAGTGGCGGCATTGGCTTCCGCCACCATAAAACCAGCCAGAGCCAGAGAGGTAATCAGTGATGTTTTCATCGCTTTCATCATTTCGTCCTTGTTGTTTTATCTTTGTTGTAGGGTAGTAAAACTCATTTGTACTCATGCCTTAGAGCAAATGGTTTGCCAACATGTCAGGCCAATATGAAATTAAAATGTAACAAGCTGATAACAAAAGAGTAATTTCGTTTTATTCTGTGTTGTGCAGAGAGGAGGCTGCGACGACTGAACAAAAATAAGCCAAATTTGGCTCACGTTATGGGGCGAAGAGGTCGACAATCGGCCATTTTTGGCTTATTGATAGGCAGAGTGTCTGATGTAAAACAGCGTTAACTTATTGTCTTGATTAGGCTGAAAAATTCAGTTTAAACCATGGCGTATAAATTGCTTACCAAGGGGCCAATAGGCTGAATACCGATACCAGAGTGGAGCGACAGGATGTCACAAACCGGAATAAGCAGGCTGCTAAACACCAGAAAGGTGGATGGCTGGATCCTGATTGCTGCATTAGTTACAGGTTTGTTACTGGCAGCAGTGCTGCTGAAGACCACAAAGAGTGCCTACTATAAGGAGCTTCACCATGTTGGCGAAGAGCGGCTGAATTTATATGCCTCAACAGTACAGGCCGAGCATAACCGTTTTGAGTATCTTCCTTATATAGTGGCGCAGGATAGTCAAATTCTTAAGTTGCTGGGAGGTGATAAATCAATACCGCTGTTACAGGCAGTCAACCACAAATTGGAAGACTGGCAGAAGGAATCCGATGCTGACACCTTATACCTGATGGATCATAAAGGCCTTGTGATTGCCAGTAGCAACTGGAGCAAGCCTGAAAGTTTTATCGGCAGTGATTACCACTTTCGCCCCTATTTTAAAGACGCCATTAATGGCGGTGCAGGCCGCTTCTTTGCTGTTGGCGTGACCACCGGAATACCGGGGTTGTTCTTATCCCGCCCGGTTATTTCAAACGGTGAAGTGATTGGTGTTGCAGTACTTAAGATTAATATGTCGGATCTTGAAGCCAACTGGAGTGCCGGCGGTGAACAGGTTTGGGTGAGCGATAACGACGGCGTGATCTTCTTAGCCAGTAATCCACAGTGGCGATACCGCAGCCTGACGCCTCTTTCCTTGCAGACACGTGCAAGGCTGGAGCAGGCTCAGAAATATCGCTCATATCAAATTGTTCCTTTAGGTCTGGCTGAGCTGGAAACTTCAGCGCAAGGCAAACCGATTATTCAACTGACACAGCAGAGTGATGCCAGAGGTGCCAGACCTGTTGCCCGTTCCTATATGCTGCACCACCGGGAGATAGAAGGGTTGAACTGGAGCCTGTTCTACCTAAGTGACTTGTCGGAATTAAAGCAGAGAGAGACAAGTGCCATACTGATTTCTGTGCTGGTGGCGGCACTTTTTGCAGTAGCAGGGCTGTTCCTTCTCAGCCGTTATCGCCATCAGCAGCAGTTAGAGTCAAGAGTGACCCAGCGGACACAGGAGCTTTTCCGGAGCAATAGCCAGCTTAAACGGGAAATAGAAGAACGTATCCGCACCGAAAAGGCGCTGCGCCAGACCCATGAAGAGCTGATTCATGCCGAGAGGCTAGGTGCTCTCGGACAGATCTCTGCTGAGTTGGTGCATGAGATCAGCCAGCCGCTACAGGCAACCCGTACCTATCTGGCCAGTACCCGCCTGTTGATGGATCGCCAGCAGTATTCAATGGCAGAAGAGAATCTGCAGGAGATAGATAACCTGATCCGCCGCGTTTCCGGCATTATCACTCACCTTAAAACTTTTGCCGCTAAATCCGTCGGAGAGCCGGGCCCGGTTGAGATAAGGCAGGTGATCGAAAATGCCTTGTTGGTACTGACCCCACGTATGGAGAAAACCGCCATTGCCCTGAAGTGGCAGCCACAGAAGCAGGACGTTTATGTGTTTGCCAATGAGATAAAACTGGAGCAGATCTTAGTGAACCTGATCCGTAATGCTATTGATGCCATAGATGCAGAAAACTGCCCGCGGAAGGGAGAAATTGTTATCCGCTACGGTGCTAATCAGAACAATGGTGAGAAACAGGGTGAGGCGGTTATTACCATCATAGATAATGGTTGTGGTATCAAAACTGAACATCTTCCGACCCTGTTCGACCCCTTCTTTACCACTAAACCGCCGGGTGAAGGAATGGGACTGGGTTTATCCGTTTCTTACGGCATTATCAAACAGTTTGGTGGTCATCTGGATGTCGAGTCAACGCCCGGTAAGGGAAGTCGTTTTAAGGTCAGGCTTCCGCTGGCCGCAGAGGAAATCGATTATGAACAAGGATAGAGATGATATGGCCGGAGTGAAGGTGATTCTGGTTGATGATGAGCAGGCGATACGTAAAGCCACCAAACAGTGGCTCAATCTGGCGGGAATAGAGGTAGAGGATTACTCCGATGCCCGCTCGGCATTAACAGCCATTCAGCCGGGTTGCAACGCCATAGTGGTTTCCGATATCCGCATGCCGGAGATGGATGGTATGGCATTCGCCAATGAAATCCAGAAGGTAGACGCCGACCTGCCGGTTTTGCTAGTGACCGCTCACGGTGATGTAAAGATGGCGGTGGAAGCCATGCGAAACGGTGTGTATGACTTTATTGAAAAACCCGTTGAGCCGGAATTGCTGATAGATCGCATTGAACGGGCCAGTGAAAAGCGGCGGCTTGTGCTTGAAAACCGAAATTTGCAACGCATGCTGAGCCACAAGCACTCACTGGAGAGTCGTATAATCGGTCAGTCGTCGGTGATGGATCAACTGCGTAAACAAGTCGTCTTATTGGGACAGACACCAGTAGATACGGTGATTAATGGGGCTACGGGAACTGGCAAGGAGCTAATTGCCCGTTGCCTGCATGACTTTAGTGTCAGAAGCGGCAACCCGTTTGTAGCGGTAAACTGCGGAGCGATTCCAGAAAATTTGTTTGAGAGTGAACTGTTTGGCCATGAAAAAGGTGCCTTTACCGGTGCGGATAGCCAGCGTATCGGCAAGATAGAACACGCCCAAAAAGGCACCCTGTTTCTGGATGAGATAGAGAGTATGCCGATCAACTTTCAGATCAAACTGCTGCGGGTGTTACAGGAGCGAAAGCTGGAGCGGGTCGGCTCTAATAAGGAGATCCCACTGGATCTCTGGGTGATTGCCGCAACTAAGGAAGACCTGTCGCAGGCTTCTGCCGAAGGACGTTTCCGCGAAGATCTCTATTACCGTTTTAATGTGGTGGAGCTGCATCTGCCGGCAGTTTCCAAGCGGCGGGAAGACATCCCTATGCTGTTTGAATTTTTTGCCCGTAAAGCGGCGATTCAGTATGAGCGCGACTATCCGGAACTGAGTGAACAGGATCTTGCTCAGTTGGTCGACTATGACTGGCCGGGTAATGTGCGCCAGTTGAAAAATGCCGCAGAACGTTTTGTGCTTGGTATGGGGAGTGCCAGCTCTATCGGTGCTATTTTGGGTAACCATGCCCAACAAACGTCAGTTCCGGCGACCTTTAACTTGTCGGAGAGGGTACAGGGCTTTGAACGGCAGTTAATCATCCAGTCCCTGCAAAGGCACAAAGGAAACATACTGGCCGTAACAGAGGAACTTGAACTGCCACGCAGAACCCTGAACAACAAAATGAAGCAGTATCAGATTCAGCGTAAAGACTATATCCAAACCTAGTCAGGTGACTCAGAAAGACAGAAGTTATCGCAGTGCTCATAGTCTTTAGCATTTTCAACAAAGGAATATATTGACCCCTCAGCTGTTTGCGACGCTGAAAAACACACTCCCAATTAGCTACTCCAGAAAAACGGCTAGAGGTCCCTGAGCGACCTCTTACGTATCCCAATGCAATAAGATTTATTGTCTTTTGAATGTGACAAGTTGTTCTCTTAGTATTATTAAGCCATATGCGTGGAGCTGCTGAGTGAGCTCTGTAATTCAGTAAGGAAAAGATATGAAATCACTACTTCTA
This sequence comes from Vibrio sp. SCSIO 43137, assembly GCF_028201475.1. Classification (NCBI taxonomy): domain Bacteria; kingdom Pseudomonadati; phylum Pseudomonadota; class Gammaproteobacteria; order Vibrionales; family Vibrionaceae; genus Vibrio; species Vibrio sp. SCSIO 43137. The sequence continues at coordinate 79,390 of NZ_CP116384.1, forward strand.
GTTTCATTCTCAGTTGTTATTTTGTTTGGCTGTAACGATGGAAGTAGTTCATCTCAGACTGAACAAAAAGCAGCGGTTGATAAGGCAAGTCAAGCAACCGAACTCTTAGTTGAATCCGGGGAATTACCTGAGTTGGATGTCAGTGATTCTCTGAAAGGACCTGATACAGATAATGATGGTATCAGGGATGATATTTCACAGCATATTGACAGCCTTCCAGTATCAGATAGCCAAAAAAGTAAGATAAGAAATGTAGCTAAATCAGTTCAGGCTTCAATAGTCGTCGATTCGACAAATTTTAACGCTGTTCAGGAAATAGATAACGAATCAACTAAGGCTATAGGATGTTTAAGTCAGGCGTTTAAAAATCCGGCAGATGCCTATAAAATGTTGAAACAAATAGAAAACTACACGGCTAATACTAAAAAACGGGCACTGGCATATTCTGCATATAATGAAGTTCTGGATGGAACAGTAACCAGACTACCTAAAGAACTTGATTGTGAAGGAATATAAGATGAATAAAGGAATTTTACTTGCTGGACTATTGAGTTTTGGGGCCAATGCATCTTTATGTAGTAATGATGGCTACTTGGTTGGTTTTTTTAATGGTGTTTGGAATACAAAAAATGATGCAAAATTAGCAACTTTCACTTTCCAGACAATAATGGGCAATGAATATAACTCAGAACCAGTGGCCTATGAAACATTTTACAACGTCACAGGTTCAAAAGTTGACGCAAGTGCTTTTCAAGATATCGCGGAAGTATTTATGCAGCGAGCGGAGGAAATTGAACCTAATTTAGGTAACCGATTTGATATCTTCTGGTCTGCTGTGACTGGGGATTCTGATGGGTTCTTCGATAAGGTTAAAAATATAGTTTCAGCTCCAACGGACTTGGTTTTGGGGTTGCTGAAAGATCTTTATGATTGGGCTACGGCAGAAACAGTAGCCTTGATTAGCAAGTTGTTATCCAATCCACCAACGGCTTCTGATTACTCCAGACATAATACCAGAATACAAACGTTAGGCTCACATGGTGCAAAAATGCTATTCATAGCCCATTCTCAAGGGAATTTATTTGCTAACAGCGCTTATCGTTCAGCTCTTGAGTTAGAAAATATTGAGGAGCCAAATTTAGGTTTAGTGCACATAGCGCCTGCATCTGTAGAGCTGAATGGCCCATATACCTTAGCTAGTTTAGATTTTGTCATCAATGGATTAAGGGCTGTAGGATCTGTGCCGGATACTAACGTGAGTATTCCCGTTTCACATTTAAAAACCGATCCAAGTGGGCATATGCTGATTCCAACATATTTAAATACCAGCTTGGAAACAGCTCCAAAGATATTCAAAGACATCCAGAATCAAATGGCGTCATTAAAATCCCCTGAACCAACAGCTTTACAAGGGGCTTTTACTGCAACTCTTATTTGGAATGGAACAGGTGATGTAGATTTACACACCTTTGAACCTAATGGCTCTCATGTTTATTACTCAAATCAAAAGGGTGTTGTAGGTGAGTTGGATGTAGATAATATTATTGCATATGGCCCGGAGCATTACTTCGCGACTTGTGATGAAGATATGTTGGAAGAAGGCACCTATAGAATAGGGCTGAACAGCTATAGTAGAGCTGAGGGTAGAAAGGCTACTGTTCAGGTTTCTACTAGTAACATATCGGATCTTTTAACTCGCGATATGATTATGGGGCCAGAGCGGGGTAGTAGTGGGGATGCTAGCCCATCGCATATTCTTAATGTTGTCATTAGTAAAGATGGGGCTGGTGAGTTTAAAATCTCAGCAAATTAAATATGCCAGGTTTCACTGCATATATATTCTGATCAATGCCAAAAAATGAATAATTTTTGCTTTAGCTGTTATTTATCCGCCACTATAGTTGAGAGTTATTATCAATAATGAAAAAGCAACTATACATAAATGAAACGAACTCTATGTGCCATGTTGCTATTGCTGTTTTGTTCCGCAACATGGGCGCATTCGCAAAAACTGATTGTTGTCAGAAGTGATGCCAGTTATCCGCCGTTTGAAATAATGACGGAAAAAGGAGAGCTCTCCGGTGTGCATATCGAGATGGTTCAACAGGTGGGGAGAGCTCTGGATTTAGAGATTGAGTTTCAAAGCCTGCCGTGGAAACGGGCTCTGTACCTGATTAAACAAGGTAAGGCGGATGCTATTACCTATATCGGTAAATCTTCAGAGCGGGAAGAATTTGCTCTGTTCAGGCCGGGAAATGTGCTGAGTAATACCACAAATGGCCTGTTTATAAGAGAAAGCGATAAAAATAGTATTCACTATTCGGGTGATTTTGCCTCTTTGAAACCGTATAAAATAGGATTTATTTCCGGCTTTAGTTATGGTGAAAAGTTTGATGCCGTAAGCTGGCCTAATATCAATGATACTGCTCATGATGAGATGGTTTTGCTAAAGCAATTGTTTATGAAACGTTTTACCGTTGGAATTGGTGAAATCAATCGCATGAAATATTTTGAGAAACAGGAAGATTTCTCTGAGCAGTTACATTTTCTCCAGCCCCATTTGCCTCCCATTCCTCAATATATTGCTTTTAGTAATAATAACAGAGTCTTAGCTGATAAATTCGAAGCAGCGATGAAGGTGTTTAAGCAGAGTGCAGAGTATCAGGTGTTACTAAGTAAATATGGGGTAACGGCAATAGAGCCTTAACTTACAAGCAAAAAAAAGCAGGTGAAAGGCTCGCTTTCAACCTGCAACAGACACTACAACACAAAATCGCTTATCGGTGATTTGTCAGATTAAGCCAGTGCTTCTTCCTTTGGTTTTGCACACTCGACGGTTTTAAATTCGCGGGCAAAGTAGACTAGGGCATCTTTGTCTTTATTTACTACGATATTATCTATTTCTACAAAGAACACGCTGTGGGTACCCACTTCAGAAATATTCGCTACCTTGCCTTCAAGGCTTGCCAGACAGCCTGTTAGTACCGGCACACCCTTATCATTTTTGTTCCAGATTGGATTAGCAAAGCGCTCTTCCATGGTGAGATCTGTCATGCCGGCGAAATCCAGTGAAAGTTGCTGGTGTTCTGCCGCGCACACATTAATACAGACGTTTCCGTTTGCCTTAATGAGTTCGTTTGAGGCGCTGTTACGGTTTACACATACCATAATGGTCGCCGGTGAGTCTGTGACTGAGCATACTGCAGTTGCCGTTAATCCTATTGTCCCTGCTTCGCCCCCTGTGGTAACAATGTTTACTGCTGCTGCCAGGTTTGCCATTGCATCTCTAAATAGTGGTTGATTAGACATCTCTTCAGTCCCTTACTGGTTAATGTGATGTTAATTTTCTGTGCTAAATCAAAAAAATAAAATAGACGAAATCATGGAAAGCTTGCACTTTTCATAGAGAGATTTTTTTTGCCTATTTATTGTAGGCCTTTATTAACAAGGCTTAGCAAAGGGCTGAATACTACATGATTGGACAAAAAGTAAAATTAAAAAGGTTTCGGAGCAAGATTGAAATGTGATCAAATACTCATATCTGTTAACAAAAATTCAATATTTTTGTTGATAAAACTCCTTACTATTCATTAGTTTAGGCAATAAATGTAGCGTTTTTGCAGCGAATGTTGACCAATTTGGTCTAGTAATTAGTTAAGATGTTAATTAAGATGTTTAATATGTTAACTAATTGCGTGCCGGAACTCATGTTCGAAAACAGGCCGCAGACAAATAAGTCAGACAATCAGTCAGTGACAAGAAATTGGCAAAGGAAGGTCAAGTTATGCTTACCCAAGAGCAGATTAAAAATGCAGCTGAAAAACTCTATATAGCAGAAAAAGAGCGCTATCAGATCCCGGCGCTTACTCTGGATTACCCTGACATGACCATGGACGATGCTTATGCTATTCAGAGCAAATGGGTAGAGCGTAAGATTGCCGAAGGTGCTCAGGTTAAAGGTTATAAGATTGGCCTAACCTCACGTGCCATGCAGATGGCGGTTAATATCGATCAGCCTGACTACGGCGTACTGCTGGATGATATGTTCTTTGAAGATGGGGCTCAGATCCCGGTAGATGATTTCCTTGATCCGCGTATCGAGGTTGAGCTGGCGTTTGTTTTGAAAAAGCCACTAAAAGGTGAAGATGTCACCATCTTTGATGTACTGAACGCTACCGACTACATTATTCCTTCCCTTGAACTGATTGCTGCCCGCTGTCACCGCACCGATCCTGAGAGTGGTTATACCCGTAAGGTGTTCGATACCATTGCCGACAACGCTGCAAACGCAGGCATTATTGTCGGTGGCCGTCCTATTAAGCCGATGGACTTTGATATGCGTTGGGCAGGCGCCATGCTTTATCTCAATGGTCAGATAGAGGAAACCGGACTTGCGGCAGGTGTGCTGGGTAACCCGGCTAACGGTATCTGCTGGGTATGTAAGCGTTTCGCTCCGCACGATATCGGCTTAGAGCCGGGGCAAGTGATCCTGTCAGGCTCCTTTACCCGTCCGGTACCGGTTAAAGCAGGCGATACCATTCATGCTGATTTTGGTCCGCTGGGCGGTATCTCTGTGAAATTTGTTTAGGGGGCTCAGTATGTTACCCGAGAACAAGTTTAAGAAAGCATTAAAAAACAACGAGACCCTCTGGGGGTTATGGCTGGGTTTACCGGATACCTCCTGCGCAGAGATCTGCGCGGGAGCCGGTTTTGATTGGTTGCTCATTGACGGAGAGCATGCTCCCTTTGAGCTGAAAACCATTATGCATCATCTTCAGGCGATGGCGCCTTATGATGTTTCGCCGATTGTCCGCCCGGAAATCGGCTCGGTCTCGATGATTAAAAGATTACTGGATATTGGTGCTCAAACCTTGCTGGTACCTATGGTGAACACGGCAGAACAGGCCAGAGAGCTGGTTTCAGCCGTGCGCTATCCGCCGGAAGGTATCCGCGGAATGGGCAGTTCACTGGCAAGGGCTGCGCGCTGGAACAAGGTGCCGCAATATCTGCAGAAAGCGAATGAGGAGATCTGCCTGATCGTTCAGGTGGAAACATTAGAAGCAATGGACAATCTGCAAGAGATTGTTCAGGTCGACGGTGTTGATGGTGTCTTTATCGGCCCGTCTGACCTTTCCGGTGCCATGGGGCATGTCGGTAATCCCGACCATCCTGAAGTAGTGGCAAAGATAGAGTGGGGAATGGAAGTGATAAAACGCTCCGGCAAAGCATCGGGGATCCTGTCACTCAATCTGGAAAAAGCTCAGCATTTTGCTGAAACTGGAACAAACTTTGTCGGTGTTGGTGTAGACACGCTTCTGCTGCGCAACGGTGCCGAACAGCTAATTAAAAAAGTAAAGAATCAGGGTCAGCCAGCCGGAAACGAATCGGTTTCCAGCGGCTATTAAACAGATAAAAGGATTTCAAATGAGTTCTGATCAGTTAGTAAAAGGAAAGCTGGTGTGTGTGGCGTTAAATGACGCTAGCCAACTTGCTCAGCTTGACGCTACCTTTAACGAAAAACCATATGTAAAAGCACCGACTCAGCCAGTGCTTTACTTCAAAACCCATAATACCTGGTCTGTTGACCAAGCGGCTATCGAGCTTCCGCAGGACGGAGAGTCACTGGTGGTGGGTGCCAGTATAGCTGCGGTTATCGGTAAAACTTGTTGCCGGGTAAAAGAGTCAGAAGCCCTTGAGTATCTGAGTGGCCTGACGCTGATGCACGATTTCTCTCTGCCGGAAACCAGCTACTACCGCCCGGATATTAAGGGTAAATGTCTGGATGGTTCTGCGCCGGTGGCGCAAACCCCTGTTGCTATGTCCGATATTCAGTCACTACAGGAACTTTCTGTAACCACGTCGGTAAACGGTACCGAGCAGCGGGTGCTTAAGGTAACTGACCTTCACCGCAGCATTGAGCAGCTAATCAGCCTGATATCCACCATTATGACCCTTGAAGAGGGTGATGTAATTGCCGTTGGTTTCCCGGGTGAGCGTATTCCGCTTCAGGCCGGTGACAAAGTAAGTTCGGCCTTAAATGGTCTGGTTCAGCTTAATAACAGTGTGAAGGGAGAGTAACAATGAAAAGAGCACGCGTACTCTTTCAACAAGAGGTTTATCAGGTTGAGGTAACAGAAGCAGGTGAACTGATCACCGAGGCCGGCGCAAAACTGAATGAAGCAGAAGTGACCTGGCTGAGCCCGGTAGAGAAACCGGGAACCATATTTGCACTGGGTCTTAACTATGCTGACCATGCATCGGAACTGGCTTTTGCTCCGCCGACAGAACCACTGGTGTTTATCAAAGGCCCGAATACATTAACGGGACACAAGCAGCCTTCTTATCGTCCTGATGATATCGAATTTATGCACTACGAGTGTGAACTGGTCGCGGTGATTGGCAAGGAAGGCAAAAACATCTCCCGTGATGAAGCGATGGATTATGTGTCCGGTTATACGGTTTGTAATGACTTTGCTATCCGTGACTACCTTGAAAACTATTACCGTCCGAACCTGCGGGTGAAGAGCCGCGATTCACTTTGCCCGATTGGCCCATGGCTTATCGACAAAGACGATGTGGGTGATATCAGTGACCTTAAGCTGGAGACCACAGTAAACGGTGAAGTAACTCAGCAGGGAACTACAGCCGATATGATTTTTGATGTGCCGTTCCTGATTGAGTATCTGAGTAAGATTATGACCCTCAAGCCGGGCGATATGATCGCCACAGGTACACCAAAAGGGCTGAAAGATATGCAGCCGGGCGACGTGGTTGTCTGCTCTATCGAAAAGGTTGGTTCACTGGAAACCCGTATGGTCTCTGAGAAAGAGTTCTACGGAGAGAATTACTAATTAACGGTTGCTAAGTATGAGTCACACCGGCATATATCGGACACAAACACGCGTAAACCCATCCATGGGGCTCCTCTGCGCCATCCTTGGCGCAGAGGGTTTGTTTACCGATATCTACCAAGTGAACTAAACGCTGGTGCTGAAAAACGGTTAACAGATTAAAAGGGATGAAACATATGAGTCAGGAACTTCAGAACAATATCGATAAAGCGGCAACCTATCTGGCGCGCTTTAAAGAGAAAACACTTGGCCACTACATTAACGGCGAGTGGATACTGGGCAGCAAAGGCGAAACCTTTGATAACACTTCTCCTATCGACAGTCAGTTGCTGGGTAAAGTGGTAAAAGCGACTAAAGAAGATGTTGATGCGGCCTGTAGCGCTGCGGGTGCTGCGCAGGCAGAGTGGGCAGCGATGAGCGGCGCAAAGCGTAAAACTATCCTGCATAAACTGGCGGACAAAATTGAAGCCCGTGCCGAAGAGATTGCACTGGTTGAATCTTCCGATTGTGGTCAGCCGCTGCGCTTTATGCGTCAGGCTGCGGTACGTGGTGCTGCCAACTTCCGCTTCTTCGCGGATAAAGCGCCTGAAGCGCGTAACGGCCTTGCCCTTCAGCAGGACACACACACTAACTTTACCGTTCGTTCCCCGATTGGCCCAGTGGCAGTTATTACGCCATGGAACACACCATTTATGCTGTCAACATGGAAGATTGCTCCGGCACTGGCTTCAGGTTGTACTATTGTTCATAAGCCGGCCGAGTTCAGCCCGCTGACGGCTGCGATTCTGGCTGAGTGTGCTGAAGAAGCCGGTCTGCCTGCCGGTGTATGGAACATGATTAACGGCTTTGGCGAAGTGGCGGGTAAAGAGCTGACTCAGCACGACGCTATTAAAGCTATCGCCTTTGTGGGTGAAACCGTGACAGGTTCCATGATCCAGAAGCAGGCTGCCGATACCCTTAAGCGTGCTCACTTTGAGCTTGGCGGTAAGAACCCGGTTATCGTATTTGATGATGCGGACTTCGAACGTGCGCTGGATGCTGTGGTATTTATGATTTACAGCCTGAACGGTCAGCGTTGTACCAGTTCAAGCCGTCTGCTGGTTCAATCCGGAATTAAGGACAAGTTTATTGCTGCCCTTAAGCAGCGTGTTGAGAATATCAAAGTGGGTCACTCACTGGATCCGGCCACAGAAGTTGGCCCGCTGGTGCATACCTCTCACTACAACAAAGTGCTGAGTTATGTGGATGCGGCTATTGAAGATGGCGCAACCGTGGCGGTCGGCGGTAAGAAGATTACCGACCTTGGTGACGGTAACTACATCACTCCGACTCTGTTTACTGAAGCGGATAACACCATGCGTATAGCCCGTGAAGAGATCTTCGGTCCGGTGCTGACTGCCCTGACCTTTGAGACAGAAGAAGAAGCGATTCAGATTGCCAACGACACCGACTACGGTCTGGCCGCCTATGTCTGGACAAGCAATACCGGCCGTTCACTGCGTATGGCTCATGCAGTAGAAGCAGGTATGGTCTGGGTGAACTCTGAGAACAACCGTAACCTTCCTTCACCGTTTGGTGGAGTGAAGATGTCCGGTATTGGCCGTGACGGTGGTGACTGGAGCTTCGACTTCTATATGGAAACCAAGAACGTCTGTATCGCTTTCGATACCCATACTGTCCCGGTTCTGGGTAAGTAAGGTGTGTCTGCCTCCCCTTGTGGTTGGGGAGGCTTTTTCCCAAAGCGGGAAGCCCGAGAAAATTGAAATAAATAAGGATAACCGATGCCGCATTTTATCGTTGAATACTCTGCCAACCTCGATGACCAGCTGGATGTGCCTGAACTGTTAAAGGTGCTGAATGAGACGGCTGTCTCTACCGGCGTTTTCCCGCTGGGAGGAATACGAAGCAGGGCAATACGTTGTGAGCATTTCCGTGTCGCGGAAGGGGATCCTGAAAACAGCTTTATCCATCTGACGGCGAAAGTCGGCAGTGGCAGACCGGTTGAAACACTTAAAGGGGCTGGAGACACAGTTTTTCAGGCATTTACTGAATTTCTGGAGCCCATTTTTTCTACCCGGTATCTGAGTATCGGCTTTGAGCTGACCGAGCTGCATCCGGTACTCAACTACAAAAAAAATAATATTCACGAAAAGCTGAAAGCAAAATCCAAATAACTGAATCTGAACATAATGGTTAGAGCCTGAGCGAGTTTTAACCAGAATAAACAAGGAGAGAAACAAGATGGGTGAACTTGTTGTTGCTGCAAAAATTACTCACGTACCAACCATGCTGATGTCAGAACAGCCGGGTAAACTGTTCGGCTGCCGCCAGCACGCTATTGATGGTCACAAAGAGATCGCACAGATCGCACGTGACAATAATGTTGATACCGTAGTGGTGCTGGATACCCACTGGCTGGTCAATGCCGGTTATCACATCAACTCTAAAGCCAACTTTAAAGGCCTGTTTACCAGTAATGAGTTTCCGCACTTTATTAAAGATCTGCCATACGAGTATGAAGGTAACCCGAAACTGGGCGATCTGATTGCTGACGTGGCGACAGAAAAAGGAGTGTTTACCCTGTCTCATCAGGTGGACTCTCTTGAGCTGGAATACGGTACCCTTGTTCCGATGCGTTATATGAATGATGACAAGCAGTTCAAAGTGGTTTCTATCGCTGCTATGTGTACCGTTCACAGCCTTGAGTCATCCCGTATTCTGGGTGAAGCTATCCGTGAAGCGATAGAAGCAAGTGACAACCGCGTTATGCTGCTGGCTTCCGGTTCTCTTTCTCACCGTATCTGGCCAAACGAAGAGTACGCCGCCAACAACGGTACTTTCACCATTTCTAAAGAGTTCAACCGTCAGATGGATCTGCATGTGCTGGATATGTGGCAGAAGGGCGATATCGCCACTTTCCTTAAGATGCTGCCGGAGTACGCTGAGAAGTGTGATGGTGAAGGCGGCATGCACGATACTGCTATGCTGTTTGGTGCGCTTGGCTGGGATAAATATCAGGGTAAGGGACGCATTGTTAGTGAGTACTTCCCAAGCTCAGGTACCGGTCAGGTTAACGTACTGTTCGAGGTGTAATACATGGTGGTCACCGATACCAGCCTGAGCTGGCAGTCTGCCCTGCTGATTGCTCAGGCATCTATAGAGTATGCTGAGCTGAATAAGCTTAAGGTTTGCGTATCGGTACTGGATCGTCATGGCCATCCGCTGGCGCAGTTAAGGGTGAATAATACTGCCTTTCCCTGCACTCAGATTTCTGCTGATAAAGCTTACACGGCGGTGAGTTTTGGTTTTTCTACTCAGGAGTGGAATGAGAGGCTGAAACATAAACCGTCACTGCTTCAGGGGCTTTCTCAGCAAAAACGGATGGTACTGTTTGGCGGCGGCCTGCCCGTCTGTTCCGAAGGTGAGTTACTTGGTGCTGTAGGGGTGTCGGGTGCCAGTGAGGAGCAGGACGCCGCCTGCGCAAAAGCCGGAGTAGAGGCTTTTCTGAAATATGCAGATAATCACTATTGCCCTTCAGAATAGGGCACACCATGAATAAAGATACCCAGTTAACCCTGTTTCTGATACTGATGGCGATGGTCAGCCCCGTCGCCCTTAATATCGTCGCCCCCATCATGCCACTGCTTGCCCGTGAGTTTTCTGCCTCCAGTAATATTATTCAGCTTAGTTTTACCGCCTATCTTGCCACTCTTGCTATTGGCCAGCTATTTGGCGGTCCGATTGCTGATAAGTATGGTAAAAGACGCCTGTTGCTTTGGGGATTTGGCTTGCACATTGTCGGAGGCGGGGTCGGTATTATTGCCGGTTCTGTAGAGCTTATACTGCTAAGCCGGATAATGCAGGCTGCCGGTGGCTGTATCGGGATGATGCTGGCAAGAAGTATTCTGGTGGATCTCTACCCGTCTGAAAAAGCGGTGGAGAAGCTTAGTTATATCACCATGGGAGTGGCCGTTTCGCAGGCGGTTGCCCCGACGGTCGGTGGTATCAGTTCCGAGTATATGGGCTGGCACTCCGTCTTCTATATGCCGATGCTGATGGCGCTTCTGGTCTGGCTGGGGGTGTTTTTCCAGTATCCCAAACCCATTACCGAGAAGAATGTAAAACCCAAAGCCAGCTTTTTTGAAACCTATAAGATGCTGCTGGCAAACCGGGTTTATGTCTCCTTAGCCATATCCAGTACTCTGATTGCCTGTGGCTTTTTCTCCTTTGTTACCTGCGCCCCTTTTATTGCCAGCGAAGCCATGGGTGATAACCTGACCCGCTACGGCTTCTGGTTCTTATTTGTTGCCCTTGGTTTTATGGCGGGCAGCTTTGTCAGTGCGCAGCTTTCATCGGCGCTGTCACATAGCCGGATGGTATTGCTGGGGCATGGATTGTCCTTAACCGGCGCTCTTGCTATGTTTGTTGCTATCGGCTTTTACCCCATCAGCTTTGCCGGAATGTTTCTGACCATGGCGCTATTTACCTTTGGCAGAGGGTTAAGCCAGCCGCACCTGCAGTCACTTTCAATCTCTGCCGTTCCTGTTAACCGGGCGTCGGCTTCTGGGCTGCTGGGCTTTATTCAACTGCTGCTGGGGGCACTGTTTGCTCAGCTGGTGGCAACACTGACGGAACATGTCGGGTTTGCTATGCTGCCTCTGTTTCTGGCCAGCTTTGCATTAATCGCAACTACTTTATATCTCTATTGCCATTACACCCTGATGCCGCAACAAGAGAAAAACATCTCATCAGCCAGCTCTATTTCTTAGGACAGGCGGAATAATTAGAAGGATCTGAGTCATGCAATTAAAAGATACAAAACTCTTCAGGCAGCAGTGCTATATCAATGGCGAGTGGAAATCAGCCAATAGCGGTAAAACCACCGAGATTACCAATCCTTCTACTGACGAGGTAATTGGGTTGGTGCCGGATATGGGCGCGGAAGAGACCCAGCAGGCCATTGAGAGCGCACAAGCTGCCTTTAAGCTATGGAAAAAAGAGACTGCCGAGCACAGGGCTAAAGTTTTGCGCCGCTGGTATGAGCTAATGCTGGAGCATGCAGATGATCTGGCGACGATCATGACCACAGAGCAGGGAAAACCCTTTGCTGAAGCGAAAGGTGAGGTAACCTACGCGGCCAGTTTTATTGAATGGTTTGCTGAAGAAGCCCGTCGTGCTTACGGCGATATTATTCCTACCCATAAAAGCAGCGCACGTATACTGGTGACCAAAGAGCCTATTGGTGTGGTCGCGGCGATTACGCCGTGGAACTTCCCGGCGGCCATGATCACTCGTAAATGCGGCCCTGCGTTTGCTGCTGGTTGCCCGGTAATTCTGAAGCCTGCACCGGATACCCCATATACCGCACTCGCTCTGGCAGAACTGGCGGAGCGTGCCGGGCTGCCTAAAGGTGTATTTAGCGTAATTACCGGCGATGCCATTGCTATCGGCGGAGAACTGACTAACAGTAAAACAGTACGTAAGCTGTCGTTTACCGGTTCCACCAATGTGGGCAAGATCCTGATGGAGCAGTCTGCTTCCTCGGTGAAGAAGTTATCGCTGGAACTGGGTGGTAACGCGCCATTTATAGTATTTGAAGATGCCGATATCGATGCCGCCGTTGAAGGCGCTATGATCGCTAAGTTCCGCAATGCCGGCCAAACCTGTGTTTGTGCTAACCGTTTGTTTGTACATGAAAAGGTGTACGACGAGTTTGCTGAAAAACTGGCGAACAAAGTGTCGGCCCTAAAAGTGGGAGATGGCTTTGAAAAAGATGTGGCTATTGGCCCGTTAATCAACGATGCCGCGGTGAGTAAGGTTGCCGAACATATTCAGGACGCCTGCGATAAAGGGGCCAAGGTGATCTACGGTTCGCTGCCTGAAGGAAACAGCAAGCTTGTGGTACCACATGTGATTACCGGTGTGGACGATACTATGAAGGTATCCAGTGAAGAGACCTTCGGCCCGTTGGCGGCACTGTTTAAGTTTAGCTCAGACGAAGAGGTGCTGGAACGCGCAAATAACACAGAATTTGGTCTGGCTTCGTATATCTACACCCGTTCCCTTGCCCGTGCATGGAATGTGGCGGAAGAACTGGAAACCGGTATTGTCGGCATTAACGAAGGGCTTATCTCTACAACCCTTGCCCCGTTTGGCGGAGTAAAAGAGTCCGGCCTTGGCCGTGAAGGCTCACACTTAGGTATGGATGACTATCTTGAATCTAAATATATGCTGATGGGGGGCTTGTAGGAGTAACCCTTTTTGCAGTATTAGATTAACACTGTTGTTCCCACGCTTCCCGCGTGGGAATACATATCTAAAGAAATCTCTACTCCGGTGAGAGTGTATATGTTATTTCTCCTTTCATTATTTGTGGCTGAGTTTTCATTCAGACCTACCTTTTTGTTTCGCCCTTGCGTGGGCGAGTAACTTTTGCCTGCGGCTGCAAAAGTCACCAAAAAAGCCGTTGTTTTTCTTTGTTGAACCAGGTTTTTCATCACCGTTTTGTAACTCGCCTTTCTGCCGAAAGACTCTGACACGACAAAACTGATTAAAGACTGAGAGTGGTTAGTTTTCAGTTTAAACGGTATTTATCCCGAGCAATTTTTTAAAAAAACTAAATCAATTATCTTCAATATCTTTATCAGGCTATCCCCTAAATTATAACCATCAACCAAGACAATACGCAGCGACTACTAAAGCAACAAGACGTAAGCCGCTGTTCGATCAACCTGCCGTGAATGGCAATAACATTGTGAGAAATATGATGGTAAAGAAAGCTCTGGTAACAGCAATTACATCTGCAGTTCTGGCCTCTAACGCTTATGCAGATACAACAATCAAACACACTACCTTAAACACTGAGGTTGGTAAGCTTGCAGCCAACGTTTATCTGCCTGATAACGTAGAAAACCCACCGGTTGTTGTTGTGACAGGCGCGTGGACAACAGTAAAAGAGCAGATGCCGGCAACTTATGCTGAGCACCTTGCAGAACAAGGCTACGCAGCGGTTACTTTTGACTTCCGTGGCTGGGGTGAATCAGCAGACGAGAAGAAATATCTGGAAGATCCACAGCGTAAAATTGCTGATATCAAAGCGGTATTTGCCTCTTTGGGACAAATCAAAGGCGTAGATGCATCAAACGCTTATGGCTTAGGTGTATGTGCTTCTTCAGGTTATATGCTGGATGCGGTACTGGGCAATGACGACGTGAAAGCAGCAGCGGCGGTTGCCCCATGGCTACATGACCGTTCAATTGTAAATGCAGTATACGGTGGTGCTGAATCTGTGGCGAACCTGATTCAGACCGGTATCTCTGCTTTAACCAGCGATAAGCCGCAATATATTGAAGGTGCAAGTAACACTAACGACGCTTCACTAATGTACAAAGTACCTTATTACACAGAAGATGACCGCGGCCGTATTGCTGAGTGGGACAACCAGTTTAACCTTGGTTCATGGGCCGGCTGGCTGACTTACGATGCGCATGCTACAGCGGCTCAGCAAGATAAACCTGTCCTGCTGGTGGCATCTGAATCAATGGCGATTCCTGCCGGTACTCACGGTTACCTTGAGAAAGCGGGTGATAACGTAGAAGCAGTATGGCTGGAAAACGTTTCTCAGTTTGACTTCTATGACGTAGAGAAAGATGTTCAGGCAGCAACAGACGCAGTAACAGACTTCTTCGCATCTAACCGTTAATCAGGGGGAGCACATGTTTAAGAAAGGCTTACTTTTACTTTTAGGTTTAACGGTTATGAATGTACAGGCTTATGAACTGACCCGTGATGAAGCTAAGATTGCCCTGACAGCACAGAGCATGGGGACATTGGCTGATAACAATCAGTACACGCAGCTGGAGCAGATCTTTGCGCCGGAAGTATTAGTGGACTACACCTCTGCGTTCGGCGGTGAGGCAGCCACAATTAAACGTGGCGACCTGATGAACAACTGGGCTGCGCTGCTTCCGGGCTTTGATGTTACCTACCACGATCTGACCAACATTAAGGTTGTGCAAAAAGGTAATAAAGCCACCGTTACCGCAGATATCGTCGCCAGCCACTACATTGGCAAAGACGGTTACTGGCAAATTGCAGGGACATACACCTATGAGATGGTGAAAACGGCTAACGACTGGCAGATTGCCTCACTGACCCTGCATGCAGGTGATGAACAAGGCTCCCGTGATGTCCTTGGTCAGGCCATCGAAGCAGTGAAAAACAGCAAATAGATTAAGAGTTATCCACTCAGTCAAAAGCTCCGTTAACTTAGTTAGCGGAGCTTTTTTATGTAGAAAACCTGACTTACTCGTGCAGACCTTTATCTGATAAATACCTTCGCTGCATATCACAATATAGCCCCATTAAGCTTCTTATTGATACTTTTCTTATCGGCTCAATGTCAAATATTTCAAAAAATATAAGAGAAATTGTATGTAAATGTAAATTTTATCTTTTGAAGTGGATTCCATTTTTGTATAGTCACCAGCCTAAAAATTAGACAAATAAAAACAATTAATTAGTTGGTTAGGCAGGGTTTATACGTATGGCGTACCGAAAAGAAACAATAAGGGCTTTTCTGGCTCTGTTTTTAAGTTGTTTTTCGTTTCTGGCTCACTCTTCTCCCTTGAGTGATATTTCACCCGCGGTTCAGAGTGATATTGAGCGACAACAAAAAGAGCGTTTACAGCAGTTAGAGCAGAATAAACAAGCCGTAGAAAAGCTTCAGCCCCTTCCGGCTTTGCCGGAGCCGGTTACTGAACCGGATAGTGATCAATCCGCCTGTTTTCAGGTAGAGAAGGTGGGTTTTCAGGGTAATACGGTATTTACTGCGCAAGACCTGTTGAAAGTCGTTGCCTTTAAGCCGTCCTGCATTGGCTTAAATAGCATCAATAACTACCTTCGTTTGATCACCAACCACTATGTCGATGCCGGATATGTTACTTCGCGTGCTTTCCTTACTCCTCAGGAACTGTCATCCGGCGAACTCACAATTCTGATCATTGAGGGCAAAGTTGAAGCCCTTCGTTTTAATGGCCAGCCGGCGGACTTTCTATTGCATGCCTTACCCGGGCTAACCGGAAAGGTGCTTAACCTGAGAGATATCGAACAGGGGCTTGAGCAAATTAACCGCCTCTCCCGCTATAACGCACAAATTAAGCTGCCGCCCGGTAGTAAGCAGGGCTACTCTGTGGTTGATATCCAGTCGAAGGAAAACAGCGCCGGCACAGCGTCACTCGGTTTTGCCAACAGCGGTCAGGAATCCACGGGCGAAACTCAGCTTTCTGCCAACCTTGGCTGGGGGAACGCGCTGAATATGCTGGATAACTGGCAGCTATCAGCAAGTAAAAGCAGTGAGCTGCGCACCAGTAAAGATGCCCAGAGTATTTCTCTGAGTGTTGATATCCCGTCAGGCTACTGGAATATCGGCTATCGCACCTCTTACAGCGACTATAAACGCACCATCGACAATAACACGCTGGAATTTGAATCGACCGGTCGTACCAATAGCCACGATCTTGACTTCAAAAGGCTGTTTTATCGCGACAGTGAGAGCAAAGCCTCGCTAAAGCTGAACGTAAATCACCGCAAAGAGAAAAACTACCTTCTGGGCAACTTGCTGCAAACGGGTTCACGCCGGTTGTCATCGGCGTCACTCTCTCTTGATTACAGCACTCGCTTGGCCGGTGGTTTTCTCAGTATCTCACCCCGCTATGTCGTCGGAACTGACTGGTTTGGTGGTGAAGAGGACAGCAATAAAACTACAGCGATGCCCAAAGCGCAGTTTAGTAAAGCCACCCTTACCGCCAGTTACAGCTATCCGCTGACAAAAACGCTCCGTTTAAGTAGCACCCTGTTTGGCCAGTGGAGTGACGATACCTTGTACGGCAGTCAGCGCCTGAGTATCGGCGGGCTTCACTCCGTCAGGGGGTTTAAAGACGTCTCTGTTTCCGGTGACCAAGGCTACTACTGGCGAAATGATGTGAACTGGTCGCTCGGTCAGCTCCCTTATCTGGGAAGGGTTAATGCCCAACTGGCGCTGGACAGCGGCGCCATTGTGACAGACAGCCGTGACGAACTGGAAAGGGGCTCATTACTGGGCACCAGCCTGAGCCTGAACACCCGTAATGCCCATATCAGCACCAGCCTGACGCTAGGTGCGCCACTGCACTCGCCTCAGCGCCTGAATGCTGACGACACCGTAGTGTATTACCAAATCAACATTGCCACTCACTAAGCAGGGAGTTACCGATATGAAAAGACATCCATCGTTCCATTCAGACCTTGCGGCAAAACCGGTAGCCAGATGGCAGCGCGGATTGGTTTATCTCCTTTGCGGGCTTATTAATGTGCAGCCGGTACTGGCCAATGTGGTGGTGAGTGGCGGCAATACCACGGTGACCAATGCAGTAAACGGGGTAGAAGTGGTGAACATTGCCACCCCTAATGGCAAAGGGCTCTCCCATAACCAGTATCAGCAGTTTGATGTTGACTCTTCGGGGTTGATTTTAAACAACTCCACAGAGCACCTTGGTGTGTCGCAGTTAGGCGGCATATTGCAAAACAACCCTAACCTGACGGGCGGGGCGGCCTCGGTGATTTTAAATGAAGTGACCGGCGCCAATGCCAGTCAGCTTCAGGGCTACACCGAAGTGTTTGGCAGTCAGGCCAATGTGATACTGGCTAACCCTTATGGCATCACCTGCAGTGGTTGCGGCTTTATCAACACCCCGAGAGTCACCCTATCAACGGGGGCGCCAGACATCACTAACGGGGAGGTCACCAGCTTTGATGTGGCCGAAGGCGCAGTTACGATTGAAGGCTTGGGGCTGGATGCCACCCGCCAGAGCTACTTTGATATTATCAGCCGCACCGCTGAGCTAAACGCCGCCATAAATGCCAAAGAGCTGACGGTGATTACCGGTCAGAACAACGTCCGCTACCAGACCAATCAGGTCACAGAAAAAGCCGCTACGGTTGGCGATAAACCACAACTGGCCATCGACTCTTCCTCCCTTGGCGGCATGTACGCCGGACGCATTACCCTGATAGCCACCGAAGATGGTGTGGGAGTCAATGTAGGCAATCTGGCCGCCACTCAGGGCAAGCTGGTGTTGACCGCTGACGGCAAAATACAACTGGCTGACGCCAGCAGTAGCAGCGATATCACCATCAGCAGCAGTGATACGGTGGCGTTAACCGGTAAGCAGTTTGCAGAAAACAGCCTGAGTGTATCGGCTGACAACATTAGCGCCACTAACGGCACCTTAGCCAGTGAAAAAGAAGTCAGCCTAAACGCCAGCAATGACGTTCAGCTAACCAGCTCAACCATTGCATCCGGTGTGGATAGAGACGGTAACCGCCTGACTGGCGGGGATATCAAGCTAACCGCTGACCATACCCAACTGACCGATAGCCGCATTAACGCCGTTGACACTCTCACCAGCCAGTCAGCCAATATCACGCTGGACAGTGACAGTGAGATAAACAGTAAAACAGTGAGCCTGAATAACCTGACTCAACTGAGCAATGATGGAACCGTCTCTGTGTCTGACACATTCACTCTGTCGGGAGAGATAATAGCGGTGACCGGTGCAGGCAGGATAAATGCAGAGAATGCCAATGTACAGGCCAATCAGGCTAATCTCGCCACGACCTTAAACAGTGGCACACTCGATTTGCGCACAACAGGCCAGCTTGATATTGCTGATACGGCGGCGCTGACCAGTCAGCAAGGGATGACCATACACAGTGACACCCTTAACCAGAACGGACAACTCACGGCGCAGGGCGATGCCTCGCTGACCGTCAACACCCTGACTCAAACCGGTAAAACAGAGGCGGCTAACCTGACGGTGAATGCTGAGACCTTCAGTCAGCAGGGAGTGCTTCAAGCCAATGAAGCCCTTACGATTACCAGTAAACAACTTACCCTTGCAGGGCGAAGCAGCGCGGCGCATAACGCCGGGATAACCACAGACCGCCTGACCTTAGATGGTGAACTGCAATCTGGCCGGAAGTTAAGTGTCACTGCCCGTGATGCGGTTACAACCGGTACTGCTGCCAACATGTTGGCGACAGAAACATTAACTCTGAACGCGGATTCTCTTGATAACCACGGAAGGATACAGAGTGACCAGACGCTATCACTTACCACACAAGAACAACTGACCAACCAAAGTACAGGCACACTGGAAACCCAAGGTGCGTTGACCATAAGTGCCGGTGAGCTACGCTCCGAAGGCACCATGCTGAGCGAGCAAGATGTCAGCCTGACGGCAGCCAACAGCAGCATTACTCTGGGAACCAATAGTGCTACCCGCACTAACGGAGCGATGAGCCTGACAACCGATAATCTTAATCAGGCAGGGCAAGTGAGTGCAGGCACCAGTATCGCCAGCACCGCCAATCATATTGAATTAACCGGTGGCTCCTTTAAGGCAGGGGAGGATATCCGTTTTAATGCCGATACGCTGGAGCTTAATAGCCAGCTGACGGCCAGCCGGGATATCGTACTGGATACCAAAAGCAGCCTGACCACTGCCAACAATATCGTGGCAGGAAGAAACCTGAGCCTGACATCACAAAGTCTGGATAACCGTGCGGAGCTTTCTTCTTCCGGCAACACCAACATTACCCTGACCGGCAACCTGACGAATCAGACTACCGGGCTGATATCGGGTAGCAATACCACCTTGTCAGCGAACGGTGTAACCAATCATGGTCGTCTGCAGGCTCTGACGGATTTAGGCCTAACGGCGGCTTCATTAGACAACCGTGGCTCAGTGGTAGCATTACAGGATGCCACCCTCACTCTCTCGGGTGATGTAACTAATCATGGCCTGCTTTATGCCGGTAATCACGCCAATCTATACTCTAATGCCCTGACGAACTTCAGCGATATTGTGGTGGGGAAAAACCTGCTGATAGCCAGAAATGCGGCTAAGCAACGCAGCAGCCGGATGACCAACAGCTCAGGTACCATTGAGTCCTTAGGCGGGGATATCGGGATATATGCGGATACGGTGGAGAATAAAGCAGTAGGAGATATTGTAGAGTTAATTAGTTCAAAAGATATTAGTGCGAGTTACCCAGAACTTTCAACACTTGAGCATACGGAACATAGATTAAGGTTTAACTACAGAGAAGAAGATTATGATGATAGCCGTGGCCACTATGGTGGTACACGAACTTATTTTACACTTCTGTCTCCAGAGAGTTTTAGCGTAGAAGTAAAAAAAGATGTGCTTAAAGGAAAGAGCGATGTAAAGATTAGCACGATAAAAGCCAGAGAAAACTTGGGGATAGATAGTAATACAGTCACTAATAATGCAAGCTTAATCGCTGCTGATACCGTCAGTATTTCTGCAAATACACTGACAAACCAAGGATATGATCTTAAAACGTATTCAACTTATTATGACTATAGTCTTTGGTCGACGCATAAATTTAGCCGTGAGTACCAAAATTTTAGAAACTCACATGGAAGAGCTTATCAAAGAATAAATGTCCGTAAGGTTGAAACCAGCTCAGGAAAGAGCCTAAACGCCTCCATTACTGCTACCAATAACCTAAACCTGAATGTTACCAACAAGGTAAATAACGCCACCATCAGAGCTAATGCTGGCCCGGTAACCTTAAGTAAAGGTTCTACACAGGCACAAAATACCCAGTCGGCCTCCGGGAATACGAATATAGCCGTGACTTCGGCAGCGATTAACTTACCCGGCAGTAATACGGTTGTGTTTCCTGCTTATCAGTTACCGGATAGTCCTCACGGCTTGTTTATCTACTCCCCCGACCCCAAAGGGAATTACCTGATAGAGACCAGTCCGGCGCTAACCAATATCGGCACCTACTTAGGCTCCGAATATTTTCAGAACAAGCTGGGCTTTAACCCTAACCGCGATGTGACCTTTTTAGGTGATGCTTTTTACGATACCCGCGTAGTTACACAGGCCATTTTTGAGCAGACGGGCAGGCGTTATCTTAATGACAGTGTCGGCAGTGACCTGAGCCAGATGCAGCAACTGATGGACGCAGCCGCTCAGCAGCAAAGCGCACTGAACCTCTCCGCCGGTATTGCCTTAACCCCTGAGCAGGTGGCTAACCTCACTCAGGATATCCTCTGGTATGAAGAGATAGAAGTGAACGGCAGGAAAGTACTGGCACCTAAGCTGTATCTTGCCAAAGCCACTAAACAGAACATGGTTGGCGGGGCGCGCTTAGCTGGTAACAACACCACCATTAACGCCGGCGATTTCGATAACAGCGGCACGGTAGCGGCCACAGATAAGCTTAATATCGTCAGCCAACAGGGCATCGATAATATCGGCGGCAGCCTTACTGCCCAAGGTGACACCACACTGTTGGCAAAACAGGATATCACCAATATCAGCGGCACCATTCGCGGGGATAAGGTTGATATTACCTCTACTGAAGGAAGTGTGGTCAATAAAACCCGGGTACAGCAGATTCATGCTGCTGGAACCGGCCAATTAACTCAGGATGCAGCAGCGACAGGTATTACCCACACCTTTACAGAAAAAGGCGCTAAAAGCTCGATAACTGCCACATCTGGTTTCACCATCACTGCCGGAAAGGATATCGTCAATCAGGCGGCGGAGCTTAAATCTGGCGGCGATATGAGGCTGGCAGCCGGCGGGGATGTTCGTTTTGAGGCCGCTAAAGAGGTGAGCTTCGATAAAAGTAGTTATGGCAGGGAGGTGAACCGTAATGTCAAGCACCTTGGTTCAGAGGTTACCAGTAACGGCGCCATCAGTGTATCAGCAGGTAAAGACATACAGCTTACTGCTGGTACCATTGCCGCCAACGATGAGCTGAGCCTGAATGCGGGCAATAGTGTCACTATTAATAGCGGGTTGAATCAGAATTACAGCCATAAAAATCGCGGAAACGTCACAACCACCAATCACAGTAAAACCCATCAGGGCAGCCAGCTTTCCGGTGACAAGGTCACTATCAATGCCGGAGAAAACATCACCTTGTCGGGCAGCAAACTAAAAGCGAAAGGCGATGCAGAGCTTACGGCAAAAGGCGATGTAGATATTCTGGCGGTGAACAATAGCCAGTACAGCTATTACAAGAAGAAAACTAAGAAATCCTTTGGCCGCAGCAAAACCACCATTATTGAAAGCCTGCATGAAACCGTGCAGGGCAGTGAGGTTGATGCCGGCGGTAACCTGACCATCACGGCTCAAAAGCACACCGGAGTACAGCAAGCCGGTGGTGACAGTGACATCTCCCTTGTCGGCTCAGCCCTCAAGGCCGATGGTAAAGCCACCCTTACTGCTGATGGTGACATATTGCTCACGGCTCAGCAGTACCGGGAGTACGCCCGTAAAGAGACCATTAAAAAAGGCTTTGGCGGGTTGAGTGGCCGCCAGAAAGGCAGTGTAAAAGACGCCACCTTGCTTGATAGCGGTTACCTCATTACATCCGGTAACACTAGGATCAACTCAGGTAAAGATATTGGCATCGTAGCCAGTGAAGTAGTGAGTGACGGTGAGGTGAACCTGACCGCCGTGGATGATGTGCTAATAAACGCCGGAGAGGTTCTCAAACTTAGCCAGCAGTGGGACAAGAAAACCCGCTTCTTAAGCGGTGGTAATCTGTTTGAGATGGAGAGTAAGCGCGAAGGTGAGCAGAGCAGCACGGCGCAGGCCAGTGCGGTGCGTAGCCAAGGCAACCTGACGGTAGATGCCGGTTCGGTGAGTGTGGTGGGCTCTGAGCTTGATGCCCAAGGCAGCATTAACCTGAGTGCAGATACCGGAAGTATCGACATTGCCGCCGCCAAAGAGAGCCGGCAGAGTTACTACGACCATGAGAAGCTCACCATCGGGTTGGGCGACACCAGTAAGCTGGTGAGCGTAAAAGACGGTAAGCTGAAAATCACACTGGGTAAAGCCACCTACGATAAAGTGGATGAGAAGACCCAGACCGGCACTCATAAGGGCAGCCAGCTCAACGCCACAGAGAACATTGCCGTAAATGCCGAATCAGATATCAGCGTGACCGGCTCAGCCCTTGCGGCAGATACGGACGGCAACAACAGCGGCGATATCACTCTGACCGCCAAGGACAATATCCGCATTACGGAAGCGAAAAACACCAAAAGTACCCAACGTAAAGAAGTGCACGGTAAGGCGGAAGTGAGCTTAGTGGTGCAGCATCAGGCTGCCGAGGTGGCGAAAGCCGCTCAGGCACTTCAGGAGGCGAC
This sequence comes from Vibrio sp. SCSIO 43137, assembly GCF_028201475.1. Lineage (NCBI taxonomy): Bacteria > Pseudomonadati > Pseudomonadota > Gammaproteobacteria > Vibrionales > Vibrionaceae > Vibrio > Vibrio sp. SCSIO 43137. The sequence continues at coordinate 102,481 of NZ_CP116384.1, forward strand.
CAGTAACCTTAAAAAAGCCAAGAGTGATTATAAGCAGTACCAGAAGCAGCTTGATTCACTGGAAGACACACTAGACACCCTAAAACAGGAGTACGCTGAACGTAAACCAGGGGTGGCTTATGAAGATATTGAAGAGCTGAACGACCTGATAGCCGAGGTAAAAAGTGATGAAGGTTGGTACCAGACCGGCATCGCATTGGCCGCGGCCGATGTGGCTTCCAAGTCTACTCAGTTGGTTCAGCAGACCGCAGCAGCAGCGAAGAGTACCGGAACCTACGGCTTTAATGCCGGGCTTCAGTTCGATATGGATGCAACCAAAACCTCCAGTGACAGCCAGCAGACTAGTTCGGTGGCCTCAACTCTGAGTGGTGAAAACGTTCATATTCGTGCCGGAAACGAGCAAGGCAAAGAAGTTAAGGTTCAGGGCTCCTCCATAAAAGCCAACGACATCTTGAGTGTAGAAGGTAATGAGATAAACCTTCTGGCGTCTGTCGATACGCAAAACCAGAAAAACGACAGTGAATCCGGCTCGGTGAGTGCCTCGATGACAGTCTATGGTGGCTCCAGTGGTATTAACCTGAACGCCAGCCTCAGCCGTAATCAAAGTAAGTCGTCTTCAACGACTCACACCAACAGCGTATTAAACGGTGAGAACATCCGCATTGTCTCGGCACAGGATACTAATGTGAAAGGGGCTAATGTGGATGCCGGTGACAGCCTGACGGTGAATGTCGGCAATGACCTGAATGTGGCTTCGGTACAAGACCGGCACAGTGCCAGCCATAAGGGCATGGGCATCAGTGGCGGATTGAGCTTGTCGGGTGGTGAAGTCCCGCAAGACAACGCAGGACGAAAGGGTGGTGTAATAGATAATTTTGATGGTAATGCTGGAGACCTTACCGGTGCCAGCGGCGGCCTGAATGCCTCAAACGGCCGTAGCCGAAGCAAAGAGACGGTGCTCTCCACGCTGACGTCAGGAAACACGGCAGATATCACCGTCGCGAACAACACTGATATTAAAGGTGCATTGGTTGCTACAGTCGATGGCGAGGGGAAAGACCAAGGCAACCTGAACCTGACTACAGATACGCTGACGTATGTCGACCTGACCAATACGGACTATAACCAAAGCCGCAGTATGGGGGTAAACACAAGCGTTGGGGTAAACGGCGGTAAAATAGATGCCACCAACAACTCAACCAGCCTGCAATACAAAAACACCTCAGGCTACAACAAGTCAAAAACGCTGGCGACAGTGGGTAAAGGTAACCTGACCATCAAGGACTCAGAAAACTCCGACGACACCTCTTCCCTAAATCGCGACACCGAGCATACAGAAAAGGACTTGTTCACTGTTGACCGTAAGCAGGGGGATATTGATGTTACGGTTGATCACCGTCTGCTGACCGAAGAGGGTAGGAAGGCAATTGCGAAAGACGTAGAAACCACTCATGAAGCAGGTCAGGACGTCTATCGTGCTGCTGAAACCTATGTCAACAGTGACGACATGGATCTGTTCGACTTCGGTAAATCAGTCAGCGATAACCGAAAAGTCACAGAGCTGAAAAATGAGCTGCTTAGTAGCCAAGAGGGACTGGACTTACTAAACGACCTGAAAAGTACAGACCCAGATAAGGTATTAGCCGCTCAGGCTGAAATCAGCAAGTTGGCTCAGAAGAAATACGGATTAGAACCTGAGAAGGTAAACTTCTATAACGCTGATAAAACTACATCAGTCGCGATGCAAGATAATGATGTTCGAGATGTTAAGGGTGGTGTAGTAACAGACGATGACCATGAACTGCACGGTGAAGTTAACGTAGATGTCAGTGACGCTACCACTAAAACTGATCTTCTGAATACTCTGGGTCATGAGACCTATGAATCCATTACTGAAAATACCACTGGAGAGCAAACTGCCGCACAGGAAGATTTAGCGAAATCTTTCGGAAATCAGCTTGAAGATAGGGTTAATCAGGCCGCAGGGGGAGATTTAGATAGCACGGTAGACAACAATTGGAATAGCTCGTTAGTTAATAGTAGTACAGCTCAACTTGGTACAGAGCGTGTCAACAAAGTAGGTGATGCGAATGTTGATCACATGCTAGGAGCAATAGCTCTACCTGCTCAAAATGCTGCATTAGCGGGAGGTGCGGGGGCTTCGGGTAACAAGACAGTTGTCACGACTAAAGAAGTTGAAGAAATTCTTAATAAACCGCTTGAAGGAGTTAATAAGCTCTTAGATGGTGCTGAGCAAACATGGGATAGATTGATTGGAGCAGACGGCCAAGCAGACATGATCGACCATCATGCTGATAAGCTGTCCACACTTGAGACTGAAATAAAATTAGCACAAGCTGAAGGTGACATTGAACGAGTTAATGAGCTGAATGCAAGAATAGATGAAGCTTTATATATTTTAAGTAAGCAACCTTATGATGTGATTAGCGGGGTACAGGAGAAGCTAACGAACGAAGGAACAATAGCTAGTACTGGCGGTCAGCCAATACCAGATCCACTTCCGATGCCTAGTGGTAGTGAGATTAAAAAACCAGAAGCTGTTGTTCTCGTTACTCCAGAAGCTGATAAGCTAGACTCGACCACTGTGACACCTGCCTCAGGCGAGCAAGTGCTAGTCAAGACGGAGACTCCAGATCAGACAGGTGAGTCAGGACCAAATGTTTACTATAGCGAGGGTAATGGGTATGGTTCACCAAAGGGAATAAAGTTAGACTATGACACCGAAAGTAAGTCGTGGACTACTTCGGCGGGACTTATATATGGCCAAGGTTCAAAACATGGTAATCGTATTGAGCATGTTTTAGACCATGCTGATCCAAACCCCAACAAAAAGAAGCATAGTGTGTTTAATGTTGATCGGAATGAAGTTCTGGGTTTAATCGATGAGGCATGGAGCAAGAAAGGAACTCCGGTGGCTAATGATCCGGGTGCTTATATTATTCCGATGGGAAGAGAAGTTGGTACTGAAGGAGAAACAAATATCAAAGTAGTTGTCAGACCAGGCACGAATGAAGTGATAACAGCATTTCCACTTAAATAGAGAGGTTTTTTATGTGGTGTCCACGTTGTGAACAAGGTGAAGTTGTCAAAGCAACGATTAAAAAAACGCAAAATACGATCTATGTATGTGATGAGTGCGAGGCAACTTGGTTTAATAAGTCAGAAATTGACAGTAAGTCTTTTGTTGATTTTGGCTCTTATATGAAATCAATTGACCTGGAACCATTGTGGTCTGAGATAGCGGTTTCGGAAAGTTAATAATATTCTGAGTTTAGGTTAAGCGGTTATAAAGACAATCAAAGCTGCAATAGATTAAGAGACGCCACTCATCCGAGTGGTGTCCCTTCCCACAACCACCCAATCCACCCACAGAACCCTCTCTCGCCACCAGAAACAGAAAATTCCAACGGTGTCAGCCACGGGAATATATTGTTAAACCCCGAATTATTGGGGACACACACCTCAAGAAAAGGCAAGTTTTAATAACATAGGCACCGCAAACACTACGGTGCCTTTCCTTTATCCGTTATTCCTTATCCTGATACTTAAAATGATTCAATAGCGTCAAAAGAAAAATGCGAATTTCATTTTCCTGCGGGCTAATTTCGCCAAGGCTATTGGTTGTGGCATTCAGAATAAAATCTTCAACTTGCAGATAGAAGTCGGAGTGTTTTGATGTAGTCATGATTAGTTCCTTGTAAACAACGTAATTGTCATCACCAAGGTCGCCAAACAGAGGTGGTGACATGGATCAGGTTGGCGAACCGGTCTACAAGGAATCCGGCATACCCGAAGGTATCCCAATCCACATCACCATAATTCTACAGATGTGCGGAAGCCGCATACTCAGACCAACTTAAATGTTGGATATATACGCCTTGTAGTTATCAGAGGCTCGCCAAAACCTACGGGCACCGGATTTTGCCGGTGCGCGGTAAGCATATGTTTTATTGAGTTTCTGTGTCAATAATTGGTGCGTGGTTTGCGAGTTATCGGAGTCTATATCTTTATTTTATTTCCTCTTAAATGACATCTCCCTTGTCGGCTCAGAGTTGAAAGCCGATGGCGAAGCTACCCTTACCGCCGATGGTGACATCTTGCTCACGGCTCAGCAGTACCGGGAGTACGCCCGTAAAGAGACCATTAAAAAAGGCTTTGGCGGGTTGAGTGGCCGCCAGAAAGGCAGTGTAAAAGACGCCACCTTGCTCGATAGCGGTTACCTTATCACCTCAGGCAACACCACGCTCAACTCAGGTAAAGATATTGGCATCGTAGCCAGTGAAGTAGTGAGTGACGGTGAGGTGAACCTGACCGCCGTGGATGATGTGCTGATAAACGCCGGAGAGGTTCTTAAACTCAGCCAGCAGTGGGATAAGAAAACCCGCTTCTTAAGCGGCGGCAACCTGTTTGAGATGGAGAGCAAGCGCGAAGGTGAGCAGAGCAGCACGGCGCAGGCCAGTGCGGTGCGTAGCCAAGGCAACTTGACGGTAGATGCCGGTTCGGTGAGTGTGGTGGGCTCTGAGCTTGATGCCCAAGGCAGCATTAACCTGAGTGCAGATACCGGAAGTGTCGACATTGCCGCCGCCAAAGAGAGCCGCCAGAGTTACTACGACCATGAGAAGCTCACCATCGGGTTGGGCGACACCAGTAAGCTGGTGAGCGTAAAAGACGGTAAGCTGAAAATCACACTGGGTAAAGCCACCTACGATAAAGTGGATGAGAAGACCCAGACCGGCACTCATAAGGGCAGCCAGCTCAACGCCACAGAGAACATTGCCGTAAATGCCGAATCAGATATCAGCGTGACCGGCTCAGCCCTTGCGGCAGATACGGACGGCAACAACAGCGGCGATATCACTCTGACCGCCAAGGACAATATCCGCATTACGGAGGCAAAAAACACTGAAAGCACCCAACGTAAAGAAGTGCACGGTAAGGCGGAAGCTAGTTTCGTGGTGCAACATCAGGGCGTGGAAGTTGCGAAGGCGATTAAAGCATTAGAAGAGTCTACTCAGCGGCTTAAGCAGGCAAAAGAAGATTACAGCCGTTACAAAAAGCAAGTGGACTCTCTTGAGCATACTCTTGCCACGTTGGAGCAACAGTATCGCGATAAAGAGCCCGGCGTGAACTTTGAGGACGTGGAAGAGCTGCGGGACTTGGTGTCGGATGTGAAGGGTGATGAGAGCTGGTATCAGGCAGGGATTGTATTGGCGACAGAAGATGTGGTTTCAAAAACCACTTTGGCCTACCAGCAGGGCAGGGCGTTATCCGAAAGCACCAGTTCTTTTGCCATGGGCTTTAATGCCGGATTGGAGCTGGATTTGTCTGCCTCTAAATCAGAGAACCAATCCCAGTCAACCCATTCACTGGCGTCATCTTTGACCGGTGAAAACATCACCATTGATGCGGGGAATAATAAGGGCGATAAGGTAGACGTTCAAGGCAGCCAGCTTAAGGCTAATGACCGGGTGTCTATTGATGCCGGTGAGGTAAACCTGCTGGCCTCCACAGATACCAGTAACAGCCAAGGCAGTAATGAGAGTGTCAACGGCACAATATCTATGACCCTGTTTGGTGCTACAGGTGGTGCTAACGTCAACCTTGGTTACAGCAAAGGGCGCAATAACAGCAACACGACCACTCATACTAACAGCACGGTAACGGGCAATAGCATCGATATCCGCAGTGACAACGACACCAATATTAAAGGAGCAAACGTAGCGGCGACGGATGTGCTGACAATGAATGTGGGTGGCGACCTGAACATAGAATCGGTGTCGGACAGAGAGAATTCCAGCAGCAAGAGTATGGGGGTAAACGGTGGCATAAGTTTGTCTGCTGCTGATTCAGATGCATCTGTTAAAACATATGAAGGAGTAACCCATAGTTATACTGGTGAAGGAGCCGGGGATGTTACGGGAGTAAACGCAGGCACACATACATCGTCTGACCGTAAAAGAAGCAAGCAGACGGTGCTGACCAGTGTCACGTCAGGAAACACCGCAGATATCACTGTCGCGGACAACACCGATATTAAAGGTGCATTGGTTGCTACAGTCGATGGCGAAGGCAAAGATCAGGGCAACCTGAATCTGGCCACAGAGACGCTGACGTATGCGAACCTGACAAACACAGATTATAACCAAAGCCGTAACTTTGCAGTAAATAGCGGTGTTAGCATAAACAGCAAAGGAGAAGGCGAGGCAAGTGGTCAGGCAACGGCGGCTCAACCCAAAAATGATACCGCGAAAGACCAGTCACTGATAGACAGCACCTACACCAGCTCTAGCCTGAAGTACAAAAACACCTCAGGCTATAGCAAATCAAAAACACTGGCGACAGTGGGTAAAGGTAACCTGACCATAGGTGATACCGATAAATCTGATGACCTGACTGCCTTAAATCGCGACACCGAACATACAGAAAAGGACTTGTTCACTGTTGACCGTAAGCAGGGGGATATAGATGTTACGGTTGATCACCGTCTGTTGATCGAAGATGGGCGAAAAGCGATAGCGGAAGATGTCGAGAGAACAAAAAGGTTGGGTCAAGCTGTTGGAGATGTGGCTACTAAAGAGTCCATCACTATTACTGATACTTTAGATCATATTGGTGACGTGCAAAAAGATCTCGATGTACAGAAGAATCTCGCGCTGTCTGATGGCGGCAAGTCAGTCGATATCTTAGAGAACAAGGAGAACTACAGCGTTAAGGAGTATGACCAAGCGTTAGATCAGTATGCTAAGGCTTACGCAAGTGTTTACGGAGTCACTATCGAGAGCGCTAAAGCGGTCGCGACTGAGAAGTTCCGAGGAATGACATATTCCAATTCAGCGGATGGTAACGCGACAAACTCTAGGGTCTCGATTGATTATAACAATAATGGTGGAGCGACAGATGTTGCTGAAACCATGGGACATGAAGCGGCTCACGTACGAATCGATCAAGGGCAAACAAGGTATCGTGAAGGGGCTCTGGCAGAAGAGTACGCAGATACCTTTGGTGAGTATTCATCGGATGGTATGGAGTTCTCCGCGGGTAGTTATACCAATGTACAGCTGAATGTACCTAAGGCTGATAGCGGTAAGCTGATTGGTAATACTCAGTTAGTTAATAATACCACCAAGATGTATCAAGATATTAATCGTGATGCACAGGGTGACGGGGTGGTTAATTATCGCCAGCTAGACACTCCTGAAATACAAGCTATACGAAAGCATGCTCCTCAGATGGCTAAGGAGCTCGGTATATCGACAGAAGAAGCCGAGAAAAGAATGGCTGAAGAGCTAGTCACGCGTGTTGATAGTGATTGGCAGGAGTATTACAAATCTAAGGGGCGCAAGGCAGATGGTGAAGCACTCAACCATTTGTCAGAGGCCTTAAGCTCATTAGGTGCAAACTACGTACAACCAGACTTAATACCCGACCCTGAAGCCATTTATACCCCTGATGGTGTAAAAGCTGATCTTGTTAATTATAAAGATAACTATGAGCATCGATACAATGACGCCACCTTGTATGGTGAGGGTCTGGTAACAGGAGATAAAGAGCAACAAGACTTTTATATTAACAACCTTGGTGAACATAAATCAGATCTCGGAGAAACAGCATCGGGCACGGTTGCTGGTGTAGCTAAACCAATTCTAGATGTCGTTGATGTGCTGGAGTGGGGAATAAAAAATCCCGAAGAAGGAATAAAACTGCCTTCATATGGCTATCAAGAGATACTGAATAATCCTGAGGAAGTTGTAGAGGGTATATATGAGGGCTACGTAGATAGCCAAGTAAACTCTGTTTTGTCTTCTTTACAAGGGGATAACTATAACGCTGCGAAATCTGGAACTGCTGGAACGGTGCAGTTAGGACTTGATGTTGGTGTCGGTACTGTATTGGTTAAGGGAACTAAGGGTGTATCTCTTCCGGATGGGGGGAGGTTACCAGACAAATTAAATAGTGTGGACGGAAAACATGATAAAAAGGGTACATCTACAATCTATGTAGACTCTCATGGACTTGCTATTGAAGCACAAGAGGGATCTGTGTTTAGGGCTAATGCAGTAACACCTGAAATAGACAAATCAATTTCTGAAAATGGTTTTTCAACAGGTAAGTCCAGAGGAGTAACTCAAGAGGTAGGAGCAGCCTTACCAGAGAGTTCCCCATTAGAAGATAGAGTTGTTCAATACGTTGAAGGAAGTCCATTTCCTAGAGATACAGACTTCGTCGGTGTTAAAGAAATCCCTCATGACGCTCTAAACACAGCAATTCGCACAGGCAGACAGACTTTGAAAGAAGATAATGCAGTTATAAGAATTGATGAGTTAAATATTAATGATATGAATCCTATTAATGTTGATAAAATTTATAGTGAGACTTTAAATAGACAGCCTCGTAGTCCTATTGATGTTGCAGGGGAGTCGGTTGTTGAAGGAGACATTCCAGCAGATAAAATAGTTAATACGACTCGTTTATCTAAAGAGGAAGTTGATAAGATTAAGAAAAATAGAAAGAAAAAGGGACAATAAGAATGCTTGATGGTTGGAGTATAGTTGAAAATCAATATGAGTTCACAATCCATCGTACATACCCGGATGGTACTGATGTGATCATTTCAATTAAAAGCACCAATAATGGTTATGAGGTGTGGTCGAGTGCAGAACACAGATCGTCAGGTCCTAATAATCACTTAGATGGTACTGCAGAAACTCTTGAGTCTGCGGAGCAAATGCTCTGGTTGGAAGCTGAGGGTTGGGATGATGATTTTCTAAGCTAAATTGTATTGATTCAGACGCCACTCATCCGAGTGGCGTCCCTTCCCACAATCACCCAATCCACCCACGGAACCCTCTCTCGCCACCAGAAACAGCATATTCCAACGGTATCAGCCACGGGAATATATTGTTAAACCCTGCGGTATTAGGGCTGTAATCTGGGCACTTTGGTTCGGAGTGAGAATCGGTTTATTCGTCAAGGTATGAATCACACAGGATAGATATGAGAGCAGTTCGGTACGAAGGAAACCTGCTTCTAGTGGGTATAAGCTAGGAGAATTCAGGGATTTTCCCAGCTCTTTTTTTGCCGAAAAGCGAGTTCCGCAAATCATAGTGCGCGATATAAAATCTGAGCTCACTGAGCATACTATGTATTTGCTTGTTCCGGCAAAGTGACTACCCATACCGCATGTTTATCCTTCAACGTCGTTTCTGCACTGTTAATCATTGCTCTAAGAAAGGCAAAGCGACGATTACCTTCAAGTAAGTGAAAAGGCTCTAGCATTGGTCCTTCATGCTCTGGATAACGAAACTCCAATATCGGATGATTTTGGTCAGAGGCGTTTTGAGCAACAATAATAGGGACGGGGGTTGTACCGTGTTCAAGCATGAAATCACAAAAAGCCGGCGCGTTATTGCGTCCTGATCTCAACCACCACTCTCCTTTTTCTAGCAGCCGCTTCTCGTCGTAAGGATAATGCTTGATGATTTCAATCTCACCGTTAGACAAATCAACCAACTGAAAGTCCCACTGCGATAGGTTTGGAATGAGATTAAGGGCATCAATGACATCTCCATCTCCTTTTCCATGTTCATAAACCCATTGTTTTAGGACATCTTCCGGGAAGTTACGTAGTTCTTCAGGCATCAATTCGCAAAATTCTTCAAAGCTTGTGTCATGTCCAATCTTTGGAAACTTAATCATTACTCTCCCCCCTTATCGTCAGATAAGCGTATATATCCGCACAACTTGTGTCGAAGATTACTTATATAATCTTCTTACCAGCATTAAAGAATCGAAGGTCCAACTAGCATTGCTCAGCTTAAAGCCTGATCTAAGCTAGTCAGAGCTGCAATAATCGCATTGACGGTTCCTCTATCAAACTCAGAACGATCATTTTCTTCATGTGTCCCTTTATTCAGGTATCGCCACTCTCGGCTGCCACCATTGATACCCAACAACACATTAATTGGGTCGTACACAGCACTTTTATCTATATCTTGAAAATCAGGTTTATTGATTTTACTTCTTAGCTGATCAGTTAAATTCCTAAGTTCAATGGGAGCTGACGAAGACCGTAGCTTAATGCTTAAATTTCCGTCACCATGTCGATTTACGTATTTCCACACTTTGCCCTTTGTAAGAGCTTCTAATGCTTGTCTAGCCTTTGATAAAGCTTCCCGTACTTCATTTCGCTCTATATGGTTGGCAGCAGCCAAAATGTAATTTCTGGGTGCACAGTTAAAGTCAACGCGGATATGCTGTTCACCCAATCTAGGCAAAAAACTTAGCAGCCTAGACTCACGAACTTCACCTGCTGGCAGCAGATTTTGAATATCCTTAAAGAACTCTTCTCCGTGGCAGGTAAGGATAATTTGCTTTTCGCTAAAGTAACCATCTTCAAATAAGGAACGACGGATTGACTCGCGGTGATCATCATCAATTGCATTTACAGGGTCATCAAATATCAAAATAGGAGCTTGTTCCTTAAGGTTTTTTGCAAGCAATATAGCTAGACCAAGGCAACGGACATGCCCTTCACTTAATATATGAAGTGCGTCGAAGAACTTGTCGGGTTGATCTTTAAAGGATATTTTCAGACGCTGGTGTTGTGCTAGCGGAAGCTGAACACTTGCCAATAGTTCAGTTTGCACATCATTTCGATTAAAGGCGTTGTACAGTTCGACTACTTGTTCACCTAGATCAGCGACCAGTTTAGCTGGTAATCCATTGTTATAGCCGTTTATTTTCTGAACAAACATTGCATATGCAGTAACAATTTCCTTGTTCTTGGCAACGGCTGCTTTTTCAGCTTCAACGTCCGCGATCAACTGTGCGTTATCAGTTTGGAAATTGTTGATTAGCATTCTTGCTTTAGCTAGGTTATTCAGTGCCGTCTTCTTCTGGGTACTTAAAACTGTAACTTGGCGGTCTATTTCACGTAATCGGTTTAACTCTGACAGTTTGCTTTCCCTTAGTCCTAGCGCCTTATCAACTTGTTTGTCCATTGCTTCTAGTTGTTCAACTTGGCCAACTAAATGCTGCCAACCACTACAGTTGTCAGGTAATTGGCTCAATAAAGAGTCCCACCATAGCAAACTTGGTTGACCATTGGTTATTTGTAGAAACTGCAATGGGTTATTCTGAGGGAAGAATCGCAAACAAGTATTTAATGTTTGTGAGATATTGAAAAGCCCCTGCAAAGCTTGTTGCTCAAGCAGAGCTACATTTTGTTGTAACTCAGCTAGCTGATGCAACTTATTCAACTCTTGTCCTGCATACATATATGGATTAACTACCACCTGTTGTAGAGGAGTTTTGCATGCAGGGCATACATCAGGGCTACTCGGCTGAAGTTGCGTCACAGCCTCATACAGTTGCTTAAATGACACTTGTTGACCTGCTTCTGTAAGCTGTTTTTGCTTTTGTCTAAGCTCATTGATCGTTGCAGCTGTTTCGTTCCCTACTGTAACTAAGTTAGCTTTTACAAGATTTGCTTTTAACGGCGGAGCCTGTTGCAACTCTGCGTCTAGTTGCCTTATGAGCCCTAGTGTTTGAGTGTTACCGTTAAGTTCGACTATCAACTGATCATAAGTTGCACCAACTCTATAGTTGTTGGCTAAATTTATCTCTTCACTGGCAATCCGTTGTAGCTCAGTATTGTTTAATTGGATCTGTTGTTCGGCGCCTTGTAATCCCTGTTGTTTCTGCAACAGTTGGATAGCCTGCTTGCCCTGCACGTCGATATATTGATTACCAATGTCTGAGGTGAAGCTACGGACAAACTCCGTAAATTTTTCTAGGCCAAATAGTGTTGCAATAAGCTCGGTTTGTTTCGCGGGTGCTTGTGCGGCGATACGGGAAAAATTATCAATACGGTTCTTTTCTACAAAACAGAATCGATATACAGACTCATTTGACTCGATTCGTACATCATTTCCTTCGTAATCTAGTGCGACAACTTCAGGATGGGTTAAAGCATTAACAAACGCATTTTTTAAATATTCGTTTTGTTCACGAAAACGCTTACTTTCAGCTTCGGCCACATTACCTAACAGTGAATATTCCAGTGCTTCACAAAAGCTTGATTTGCCAGTTCCGTTAGGACCATATATCAGGACGAGGCGACTATTGAGGTCAAACACTTCTTGCCTTGAAAACCCTCTAAAAGGACCAACCGTCATGGTTCTCAAAGAAGAAATTTGAGCAGTCTGTTCACCGTTATTGAGTGAAATAGCAGGGACTTGTGTAGGAGTTCCATCCCAATGAGCATGGCACAGCTGAACTATTTTCCTTATGCGTTGCCCTTGGTGCGTGCCCAGCGGGATTACTTCATCTAAATGAGCTGAAACTATATTAGCTATCTTACGTACCGAATCCGAAGTACCGGAGTCCTGTAGAGTTTGAAGAAATCGTAAATATTCAGCCCTTATCACTATGTTTCTCCTTTCAAATTATCTTAATCATTGGCTTGACCACCTGACTATCGAACGATTCAGCTTAGCTTGCCATTATTCCCAGAGACCTGTAGCTTAACGACTACTGATCAGCTATTTTTTTATAGCTATACTGAGTGTAATCAAATAGCTAACCCACTTTAGAGCATTTAACTTTGTTAGATTATGGTTTGTGTCACATGTTTCATAATGAGTTGGGAGAAGTTGAGCTAGATATGCAAGTTAATATTTCAAACGCAGAAATCTCTACCGTGAGTTTCGGGAAATAAGCAGAATTAAAGCATGCGAAGTCACTTAATGACCGCGCTAATTAGACTTATAGCAGTAGTCCTAAATTGTTTTGTCCCAAATTAGTTTAAAGATCCAAAGACATCACGTAGATATACAAACATCTAACGAAGCAACTTCTGTTGAATGGAGCAGAGAAAAAATGTCCAGATTTAGAATAGAAACAGATGTTTAGGTGGATTGCATTAGGCTGAGGTAATGTGTTTTCTCGATTTCGTACCTAGCCTGATAACAGTATCTTTAATCAGCAATCGCTCCACTACATTGCCATTATCAGTAAATGAGTTAACTTGTTTAATAGTTAAAAATCAGCAAGTTAACTCAGTCTTTGAAAACTAAGCCGCTTTCGGTTTTCGTTTGCTAGTCCAGCAGCAATTTCTTTGCCTCTTCCAGTTCAGAGGGGTGGAATATAAGCGCCATATCAACATCAGGGTGATGCTCTACCAGCCAGGCCAGTAGTGGGATGATTTGTTGAGTAACAGGCAATAGCTGTTCATACACTTTGCGTGTTTTCGCTCTGGCGTTAGCGCAGTCTTTCTTGGTGGTCTCAAAGCCAGCTTCTGTTAACTGCTCTGCCAGATCCTCATAGAAGCCTTTAGGGATTCTGGCGGGGTGCTCAGGCAGTCCCCACTTGCCTTGTGTAATGGCTCGTAGCATCTGTAAGCGAAAAAGCTCCAGCGAGCCGCCCTTGGTGTATTTTAGTCCGGTGCCCTTGGTAAACTTCTTAACCTTGTAAAAGTCCATCCAGCTATACCAGTCGTGCAGGGTTTTCAGGCAGTGGTTCTCCCGCCATTCATCAAAGTAGGTGCGGGCAAACAGGCCATCTTCTACCGTAGGCCAAGGAAGGGTATCAAAGGCCAGATGTTCAACGGTTTCCCCCGTTTCAGGATGACGCACTTTCACCATTCTTGGGTTGATCGGGCAGCGTTTAAAATCAAACTCGAGATTAAGTCGCTTGTTTCTTGAAATAGAAATCAGATCTAAATGGTCCCTCCACATATCACGCGGTGAGGCTAAATGGCTCTCTTCAAGGCGCTGGCCCGGATATCGGTCCAGAAAGGTCTTCACCATCCAGCTGTTTTCATCCACGCCTTTAGGAGCCTTCTTTCCGGCTTTAGCGCATACAGGTTTGGTCGTTCCGGGCTCTGCCGTTAACTGGCCCCGGGTTTTCATGGCAATCAACTGGCGAACATGATGTTTGAGCTTGATCATCTCACCGTCACCCACTTCACGGCATATCTGCAAAAAGCGCTGGCAGTTAGCACCACTTAGATCCAGTTCATGCTGAGGGCAGTCAGTAAGGTAGCCATCTGTGGTGGCGCTGATAATGGAATAGCCCTTTCGAGCGGTCGACATTATCAGCTCATAAAGACAGGCTCTGACAAAACCGGTCACATGGCTGGCCAGTTGTGCGTTGGTGATGGGGGAATAGGGGATTTTCTTACTCAGTCCGGTATTGGAGTCAAAAACGTTGCGTTCGACAAGCCCCTGAGCTGCTTTGCCATAGACACTGTTTCCGAGGGTTTTAATCAGCTGGCTGTACAGCTCATTGCCTTGGCTTTCATACTTAGCACGCTGGTCCCGGATAATTGCAGTAAAAGTCTTAAACAGAGGTTCAGAGCCTTTCACCCATGGAATAACCGTTCCGAACTGGATATCTATTTTGCATCCCATATTATGCGCCACGGCAATTTCAGGTGCGGTCAGATACGCCTGTCCTGAACGGGGGTAATAGATGCCCCTCATGTCTGTTCTGCAAGGAATGCAGGGATAAGGTTCGTCTTTATCAAAGCAGAATCGGACATAGGCAAAGCCCATGGTATGGCCCAGATAATCCTCAACACGGGTAGAGCTGAATGCGTTCTGATAATCTGGAAAAAGTACGTCAACCAGCGCACTGGTATACGCGCCACTAAGGTCATAATCGTAGTAGTCGCCTATCTCAGTCGGGCCGTAATGACTGCCGAAGTTGGCACCGCCCATAAAGCTTGAAATCGCCAGTTGATTGGTAAATTCACGAGCGGGAGTAAGACAGGTATCAGTGCGGGTATTGATAGTGCCTGTCTTCGGATTAAAGTACTGAGTTTTACGCGTCTCCAGACCCAGAAAGGCGTTCATTCGTTGGGTACTGCCACAGGTCGCCTTAAGCAGAGAGACCGCCATATTGCCCAGTGTTGCAGGCAGACGTTTTACGCCCAGTTCAATGCCATCCGGTAAGTCCTGATTCATCTCTTTTAAGGCGAAGGATTCAAGCTGCAATCCGTACGACAAGGCTATATCCGAATCTCTCAGAGCATAACGGTTGAAAGTGGCAATATCTTCACAATAAAGGTCGCTCATACGCTCAATCATACCCGGTGGCAGAGTCTCTTTTTCATAGCCTAGCATGGCACCCAGTGCATCCAGACTGGCCTTGTTCGGGGCTAACAGGCAGGTGTCTCTGAAGACCAGTTTAGTTTCGAATGCGTTATTGGACTTATCGAAGAAGCGAGTGTTTTCCAGCTTGTACCGGCCCTGTCCGGTAGTATCAATCTTCAGGCCATAGTCGGCACCAACAGAGCAGACGGTGTTCTGAACCACCTCCAGAGAATTTTTGTGGTTCTTATTGCTCTTGCCAATGTTCCAGAACTCGTTAAAAGATGCGATGTCGGCTCTCATAAAATGGGCGAATACGGTGGTGTATTCCGGCCAGTTATCAAACAGTCCACGGCTTTTGCCTTCAATCAGTATGTCACGGATAAAGTCCTCAAAAGAGAGCTTATAGCCCTTGTCACTAAGTTCTTTTCTCTGTCGCATTTCCTCTTCTTTGGATAAGCCATTATCCCGGCAGTGTTTGATTAACTTCGCCATGTCGGTATGGATAACGCCATTAAATCGCTTGCCATCCACATCGATACTGTAGGAGTAGCAAAGAATGTCATTACCATTTTGCTCGGGGTTATATTCCCATTCCGAGTCCATGGCAATGCTGCAATGCTGGCCTTTGCCTCTTCGGGCCAGCCAGGGGGCTAAGGTGCGGGTGTCCATAAACTCAGCCAGTTCGTTATCTACTAACTGAACGTCTTTAACCGGGTTATGCATTAACGCCTGAAAATCGGCAATGACTTCATCTCTGCTATGGACAGAGTCAGGGCAGTACGTCTCAACAAGCGCTTCTCTGATTTCATTATCGCTGTATTTGTTGAGCTGGAATTGGGTGGTTATATCACTACGTTGCATCGTATTTACCTTTACGGTTAGGAGTAAACATAACAATGCACGCCAATTTCAGACGTGCATTGTCTCGGGAGTACAGGCTACGAATGACGGTTAATAATGAAGGGCAATATATGGGTAAAGATGAGAGCTAAGAAAGACAGGCAATAATAGAGCGCACGCAGGCAAAAGGAGTTATTTTAAAGTGAATACCACCTCGATATGGTAAACCTTACGAAAAGCCAGAATCACTTTATTAAAGGCTTCGGTCCAGCCAAAGTTAGTTTTCTTGCTGCCATCCGGTTTCTTAGCGCTGCGCATGGCTTTAGCGAAGTAGTTTTGTAGATAAGCCGCGTTATCCAGTGGGCCAAACTCCTCGACGTATTTTTCAATATTCTGCTCTAGAGCCAGCATAAAGGCGTTCGCGCCCTTGGTTCTTAGCAGGCTAAAGTCCTTCTCAATATTGCCAGTCAGGGTGTTCATTTCATTGGTGTTCATCGTATTACGCCTCCATAGCGTTTTGGTTGGTGAGTAGAGTGCCCCAGTCAGGACGGTGTCTTTTGGTTTTGGGTAAAGGCTCCAGCGCCTGCGCCAGTTCATCGGCTATCAACTGATGCAGAGCGATATCCTCTACTTTCAGAAAGTCGATGATATGGTTATCCAGTCCCCGGATAATCAGGCCACAGAACTGCTCTCCGGTATGTTGCTCAATAGCCACAACCGATTCACGCCTTACATAGTTATTGTTCGGTAGCTGTATCATCGGGTTCTTACTGCTTTCAGCATGAGCCACGATAGATTCGATATACTCCTGAGCCTGCTCCTCGGTGATCTCTTTCTTACCTCCTAAGGTGAAATAATCAGTGACGCGATTATGTTTGTCTTTAAACACATATTTGCCTCCAGCCTGATGCGCTGAAGAGATATTTTCCGGGCTTCGGTAGTCTCCCGAGCAGGACTTTAATAAACCTTTGTTGGACATTTTATTCGCTCCATTTTCGTGAATGTCTTCTTAAAACATATATCAACACTCAAGGAGTTACAATCGTCTGACTTGTAGAAAATACCAACTAATACAATGCATTAAATATGATGAAAGTATAAATAAGGTGATTTTATAAACACTCTGAGCCACAAACTAAAATGGGGAACTACCTTCCTCAAGGCGCAAAAAAATGCCGGTCGTTTTCTCCCTTAAATAAGGCGCGAAACATGTGTCTAAATATTCATCAAATGGTGGAGTTATGAACAATGAAAATCTGGAAAAATAATTGAAATTTTCTATAAAAAATTACTCAACTTTGCGTTAGTAATGGTGGATTGCTTGATATTTAGGCAGGTTTGCAACTGTAGAAAGTGGCAGATATCGGCTGTAATGAGGCTACATATCGGAATGATGCTGATAGACCCCGCTCTTTATCCAAAAAGAAACGATGCAGATTATGGTCTTCGTATACGTGATTGCTCAGAAACCCTTTAAAGCAGTAGGATACGGAGAAAACTCAAACTCAGTCTATGGCAATATCATTGCCGCCGATTAGCTTTCGATGGCAGCCATAGTTTCGAGACTTAATCATCAGTACATCATCATAGATTGAAACTCAGCAACACTACTGTATTGCCATAATCAGGGTTTGAGTTTGTTGCTGGAAGACAGAACAGGTAAGGCGTGAGGGCTAGCTGAAGGAACGAGTCCTTGTATCATATGTCTGTTGGAAATCTGCTGTGATTTCCTTTTCTGTCTTTCTATAGTTGCTAAGTTAACTCAAATTACGTAATGTTTATAATATTCAAGTGCTTATCATGTTTTTTGTCATTATCGCTTTCAGTGGCTGTTGGAAAGATTCGAGAGTGATATGCGGACTAAAACTATATAGAAAGCGTTATGTTACAAGAAATTAAGTGAGGCAACATGAGTGAAGGAAGAGATAATTTTTCTGAGGGTACGAAACGGATTTTGGCTGACCGAGCAGGTTGGCGCTGCTCGTTTCCCTATTGTGGGCAGTTTACGCTAGGTCCCTCTAACACAGATCCTGAGAAAAAAATTAATAACGGAATAGCTGCACATATTTGTGCTGCTGCCGAAAATGGGCCTAGATATGATCCAAATATGACGCCAGAACAAAGAAAAAGTTTAGATAACGGAATTTGGATGTGCAGGAATCATGGTAATTTGATTGATGCTGATTTTTCTACTTATACTGTTGAACAACTGAAAGAGTGGAAAGTTCAAGCTGAGAATTTTGCTTATGCTATGCTCGCAAATCCAAGTGCAGTTGCGCCTTCCATAAGCTCATATTCAGAGCAAGATCGTCGAGTTTTTGATTTTCTTAATAATATCTTACCTTATGATGTAATTCAGAAAATTAATGATGAGCCATTTGGTAGGTATGTTCCTGATTGCGTCATTAAGCCATTCAATGACCTGATATATTATGAGAATGATCCAGTTTACCATTTTAATAATGCCGAGCTTGAAGGTCTAAGAGCTCAACTTCTTCAGCAAGCATGGAAGTTCATACGACACTTTTCACAACAATCAGCTGGTGCTATTGGTGGGTATGATTATATTAATATTCCAGAGTTTCGTCGCTATAACCCTGATATTCCTGAATCGTATTGGATAAAGTACTCAGACGACACTAGCAAGCTTGCAAGAGAGTTCTGCTCTACGGCGATGAAGCTACGAGATATGCAAAGAAATTTGTGACATACAAATCATTTAGAGTGATTCCCAACGCTTGGCATTCTTAGTTCAAGGTTGGGGGTGGAGTTTTGATATAGGAGCTACATTTGAATTCGAAATATACGAAGGGCTATAAGTTCTTATTTTCACATTTAGAGTATGAAATACAAGCGATAGGAAGTCTTTCAGGAAAGGAACTTATAAAAGTCAATGGAGAGGCTTTATCTGAGAAGTTTCGTTATACTTTAAACTCGACGCATGAGTTTCAAATAGGGGAGGATGCTTTTAAAGTTGACTTCAAAATGATCAGTTTAATGAGAGGAGTTGTTGCTTGTAGGTTAAGCATCGATGGGCAAGTTATCAAAATTCTTCAAGCTGATCCTCAAATTTCACACAAGAAACTGATGGCTTTTTATGTCGCGCAGGTGGTAGGAAGTATATTTCTTTCTCCGCAGGTGTCCGCGGTAGTGATCTATAACCTTATGATGATCATGCTCTACCGCAAACTATTCTTTAGAAAAATGCAGATTCGAGAGCTTAAAACCTAACATAGTGTTTAAGTGTGATTGCATGCGCACGCCGGCTTGTTACATTCACATCTGGTCATTGAATAGCAATGCATACCCTATTTTCTACGTAGCCGTGTCTATTTAGCTCAATTCTGGGAGTTCCTGTGCACAGATAACAGCAAAAAAAGAAAGCAGAGGGAGATTTTTCCTCTGCTCGATTCAGTCATTTCTAATCGTCCAACACCTCATCAATCAGTATACCAGCGGCAAAGCCCACGATTGTGCCTGCAAGTAACCCGTAAGGCCCTCCAAAGCGTAGTCCAATGGCCCCGCCCAGTTGAGCTGCTCTAAAACCCGTCTCTTTTCTGTCCTTGGGTAGTGAGGGAGATTCAGGGTAGAAGTGATTTTGCTTATTCTTTCCCATGGTTATTTCCTTGTTTTCCAGATATGAAAAAGGGCAGTACCATTACTGGAACTGCCCTGTATAGGTGTTGCATGAACCATTGGCTTTACTTGATTAGAAGAGTCCCCACTAAAATAACCCAGTTCAGCCCTATCAGTACATGCAACAAGCTTTATGATTTATTGAGACATCTTTGGTGAGTCTGCTGGACACTTTGTTTCATCACTGACCTGACCATTTAAGGTTCCGCACACATCGGCTTTCCAGTGAGCAATGATCCCTGCTATCGGAGTAGATTGTTCACCTGCTTTGCCGTTCCAGTGTTGCTCTAGTTGTTCTTTGGTCAGCGATGGAGAACCACCACGACCACCTGAACCCCCGCCATACGCCATAACCTGAAGTGACATTGTTGAAATAGTGATTACTGCTAGAAGTTGTACTGCTGTTTTTCTCATTGTTATTACCTTATTGATTGAAGTAAGCACACCTGCTGCGGGTATGGCTTACTAGGTTGAATAGTATTGAAGATGGAGTGGACAGGTGCTGTCCGTGATAGTGAAAAAGTTGAATAAATGGTGAAAGCCCTTGTTGGTCTTACCCTATGAAACCTATGGCAAATCTGAGTGCGTGACGGATTAAGGCGTTTAAAAATGGTATTCCCTTAACCTGTCCATCAAGACCGTTACGCTATTGCCATGAGTGATAAGAGTGCAAAGTTAGCTTTAAGACTTGGAGATATCCTGACCCGTTTGTTTATGGGTGAAGTGCTGCGTCCTGAGTCTTTGATTGATGAGTATCTGGTAAGTGAAAAGACCCTTCGTCGTGACTTTAATGAAAGGTTGATAAACGCTCCGATTATCCGCAGTGATGAAGGTTACAAGTTAGATCCAGCACTTCGAGCCAATGGTAATGGGAACATAAACAAGGTGCTGAACGACATCGGCTTAACGTCCTTGCTCCCTGTTAGCTACTTATCCAATGCTCAGTCTGTTGTTCTGTTTAAGAATCCACGCTCCGAGTCTCCAGAGCAATTTGATACTCTGTTTAAGCAGTTGATTGATGTCATTACCAGCCATTCGGTCATCGACCTTATCCATGATGGAAAATGTTTCGAGCAGGTGCATCCGTACCGAATCGTAAATGATGGAGGTATTTGGTATCTTGCTTCGGTTCACTCAGGACAGCTTTATTCGTATCGATTGGCTAAGATTTCACAGATTCACCGACGTGAGGATAAATATAAACCCAGTCGAAAGGTTCACGAGGAGATCTACAGGCAAGGCATGGAATGGCTAACTGCGGATAATGCTGATGTGCTTGTGCAGGTTGATAGGGAGATTGCACCGCACTTTCTTGATGCCACTGTTCTGCCTAACCAGCAGCTATTGAAAGAGCTGAGTGATGGTAGCTTGCTGATTTCCAGTCGGGTATCCAAGTTAAGTGAGATTGTGCCCGTACTAAAATGCTGGATGCCGAGATTAGAGGTTTTGTCCCCTGTCAGTTTACGACTTGAGTTGATTAGAGAATTGTACGCCTCGCTGGAACGTTGCCAGTAGAATCCCGCTTCCGTTTTATCTTATTTATGCTTCCTTCTGGAAGCCATATACCACTCTGACGTTTAACCGTTGCATACTGTTGCCCCTGTGAAGCGTTTCCCCTACTGCTTTGCTTGTTGTTTCTACTATGAACTGAGATTTGCTTACTCTATGGCGGGTATTGAAAATGGCAGTTTGGGTGAAACTGAAAACCCTTATCGGGTATCGGAAGGTTGAAAATAGCCCCAGTTTTTACCGCGTGGACACTAACTAATAAATAACTCCGACAGGAGGCCGGATTTAAATAAGATATTGAGTAGAGGTTTCCCATGAAAAACATCACCCTGACAGACTGGTTTAGCATGATGAGTCAGTCGCCTTATCTCTCTTTGGTTGAGTTGATGAATTATGTTGCCTGTACCGTGTTCGGTACTGTTGTCTCATTGTCGCTATGGCAATGAGGCTGCCATTTCTCTGCGGGTCTTAAATCTTTGGATTTTTGTTGGTGTGGTTATGATTTTCCTTACCGTGTATCGCTCTCAATTTGAAATGGTGAGTTTGCCGTTATCCCGTAACGGTTCATGGCTAACTGACTAAAAATCGAGTCCGATTGCTAAACATAGAATTAAGTGCGCTCTTGGCGCTGAATTAGAAGTTATTCCCTGATGATGGATGTTCCTGATTGCAGAGAAACCTCTACGTCTATTACTTCTCTCCAGACTCTGTCATCGGAACCCCCCTATTGCTAACAACATGGCAATAGGGGGATTTACTCGCTTTTTCTTTCCATCAGATTGCCAGATTTTTTAAATCCGCGGTTGTTTGCTTACCGATTAACGTCAAAACACCCCATTAAGCCAGTCACCACTTGGGTTTGTGTTTTGGGGTAATGAGCAATTTAAATCTTGAAATCGACGCTACGGTCTTCTGACGGTCTTTTGGAGAAAGCTTTGTGTAATGGACAGGCGCTTGAGGGAGGGGGTTATTTACTTCTTGGTGGAGGGCTTTGCCATTGCCAGTAGTGCTTTCTTCTTGGCGGCATAGTCAGGGCTGACCTGATGAAGGAAGATGGAAGCATCCGATTTTACGATTAAACCTAAGTCTCGCGTAACACTGGAAAAGAAGGATACATTGTTGCTGCTGCCGCTTTTAAACAATGGCCTGAATACCGCACTTTTAAAGGCGTTGTCTTTCTGCGTTTCGATTAAGGTTAAGACGGAATCAATCGGTATCCACTCTTTAGAGAACAGCCCTGAATCGGTTTGCTCTACGAGGTGAATATAAAGCTGCTTCTCTTGTTGGTGGAGAGCCACTTCATACTTGATTTTCCCTGTGGCCTTAGGGCTGAGTTTGTCAGCTTCTGCGCTATGGACAATCTGCTGGAATGGGTTCAGCTCTTTGGTATCTGTGTTCTTTTTCGCATTGGTTTTAGCGTTCATGATGATACTCCTGTGGTGATAGTGATGAAAATATGGGATTAGGGTGAGTGTCTTGGGTAACTCTGGTTAGTAGTGTGGGCTGAAACTAAATGAATTGAGCTAGGCGGTGACCTGAGAAAGCAGTGTCTTAACCGCACTTGTCTCGCTATCGGTGTGTCCGACCAGATAGCAGCCTGAACCATGGTCATTGAGAATCGCCAGCCCTATAACGAAAGGCTCTAAAATAAGGACGTATTCGGGGTAGCTTATGACGTACTCAATCAGGGAAAGTGACTCTCCATCTATAAGAGAGAGCTCATGGTCGGTATCACCCTCATCGATAAGAATCAGAGTAATGCCTACTTTCTCCCAGTTTTTCTTAAGCTCATTGGTTTTGCCTTGAAAGCTTTCGGCTAAATGAGTGATGAGGCTGTCTTTATGCGTTATGGGTAAATCAAGCTCTATAAGCTCGGTATAGCTTTTAATTATTTGCATGGTGGGTTTCCAGATTATTGTTGATGGTGTTCCAGTAAGGGTGACTGGGATTCAATGAGGTTAGAGAGTACGGCTGCGCCGCCTCTTAGCTTTTGCTCAGAGTGTTTCACATAAATTTGAGTGCTTTTGATGTCTTTATGGTTGAGCAGACGTTGCACCGTAAGTAAATCCACACCGCTATCGAGCAGGTTAGTCGCCACACTGTGTCTGGCATGGTGGAAGCAATATTGCTCCGGGTTTTCTATGCCTGCCCGTTTCTTAATTAAGGCGAAAGCATTGCGAGGGGGTGAGATATGAATGCCTGCTTTGTGGCTTGGAAAGACATAAGGGTTATTGGGTTGCCTTAACATCTTGAGCTCTTTAAACAGGGTTATCATTAGTGGTGTTAAATAAACGGTTAACTCAGTACCGTTCTTGGTTTCAGGAATTATCATCTTGCCTTCAGATAGAAAGATTTCAGACCAGCGTCTTGCCAATAATTCATTACTTCGGCATCCCATCAGAAACAGCAAGGCGATGTAGTTTCCCTTGATCCGACAGTAATACTCCCGACTGGCTTTAATCAGTGCTGCTGTCTGTTCGACATTGAGATACCCCATGCGACGGTTATCGGGATTGAGCATAGTGACTTTATCACCAATGTAGCGGATATCGAGAAGCACATAGGCTTGTTTCAGGATGGATTTGACCAAGGCTAAAGCCCTGTCTACAGTCGCTGGAGCATAGTATTCCCCTTGATGATGCTTGGTATTGAGCAGCCGAGTTTGCAACTGCTGTAAGTCTAACCCTGTGATGGTATCCAGCGGTTTATCGTGCAGTTCACTACAGAGCTGAAACCTGACCTCATCATCGTGCCATGTCTTCTTACCGCCGTTTTTCTTCGTCTCCAGAAAGGTCTCAGTGAAGAACCTTTTTAGAGTCGGTATCTGCTCCTGATGCTGCTTATCCCTTTCTAGTTTGGGGTCGATACCTTCGGCAATTTGTACCTTATATTTACGGGCTTTTTGCCTAACATCGGACAGCTCCAGCTCTGGCCAACTCCCCAGACCAATACTGGATTTTTTCTTGGTGATGGGGGACACATAACGCAGCAGGAACGATTTTCGATGGGATTTAGAGACCATCAACCGAAGCCCGATTATTTCAGTATCTGAGTACTCACAGGAAGCGGATTTAGCATGGGTATCTTGGGGTGGCAGGGTTTTAATGATGCTGTTGGTGAATCGGAATTTACGGGTTTTAGGTGTTGTCATTAGAACTCCTTAAGTCGTGATTAACCTAGGTTCTAATATATTCTTGATGATCGAGATATTTCGGGTGAAGGTATATTCTGCTTGTGTATGAAACATGCAATGTGTAGATAAAATGCAGAGTCTTTTGTTGTAACTTACTGTTGTGAAAATGATTTTATTGGTATGGTTCTGGGGGTATAGATTTATAAGGATTGGTTCGGCAGTTATGAATGATAAAGTTATCTCAATGTTGAAGTATTTTGCTGTCTTTTGTTTGGGGTTCTTAACTAACTTCAGTGGCTTTCTAGAAAATGTAACGAGCATACCTAATTCATATAAAGAATTTAAGAAGGAATACTTGTATGACACGGAGCTGCTTTCAGGTACATGGTCGAACAATACGGAATATGTTCTTGACGGTGCAGATCTAGGGTTAGACTTTGAACAGCCCAAAATTACCTTGAGTCTTAGCGTCAATGAAAGTGGGGAAGTTAACGGCGTCATACTGAATAAGAAAGTATGCGACTCTCTGCCTCTTACATGGGTTATATCTATGGAAAGTCCCGAACCTAGCTTGAGTTCACTTCTTTTCGACCGGCATTTCTTTCTTAAGCAATTAAAAGAAGGAAAAATGGAAACGGTAGCTGAGTTTAAGCTGGTTTATACGGATGAACGTAAAGAAGTCATTGAATTTGAGCGTGTGGAGGATCGCTGGAATGTTTTACCTAAGACAGTTAAGTTAGCAAAAAACCTTCCAGCTTATGATGCTGATTTTAATGAACTAGATAACTATTGCGCAGGTTCACAACAACGGTTGCGTGAAAGGGTAAGGAAGCTTGGCATTGAACATCATAGATAGTACATTGCTCTTGTAGTTGAAAAATGTTTATTGTTCAATGTCTTGTGAAAAAAGAGGTATTCTATGAAGTGTCGAGGAACAGAGAGTCGAACACGCATTGTTGAGAACTATAATATTCGTCCAGTGGCACATGTTAAATTGTTAAATGGACAAGTGAAAATGAGTTGTACTAGAGATACTCTCTCTGATAGTTATTACTGTTTTGATTATGTATCGCGTACAGATCCTAGTGATAAAGGTACTTTCTATTGCGGCTCCCATGCTGCAAGTCACTTTTTGAAGCTTGCTCATTTAGCTCCTCTACCGCTGTTTAATCCTTTGGTTTCCAATGGGAAAGGAGGAGGTGGTAATGGTGATACTCCTCTAGCTCGATGGGACCCGTTAGCAAAACAGTTAAATAACGCAATAAATATGCTAGTAGTTTGTTGGAACATTGTTCCTGGAGGCCCTTTGGCAGAAATCCAATCCAAGCTGATCCAATATCCTCGTTCAACGCCATTTTTACCTAAGCTTAAAGCTGTTAATACTATTATTGGCAGCGATAAATCGGGTCGAACCTTGCAAGATATGATTGAAGGTTTGCGGAAAGAAAACAATGTTCGTAACTTTACATTCCAATTAATTAATGAAGAGCTTGAATCTAAAGGGATAGTATCAAACTTTGGGTAAGAGTTCGGTTGTTAAGAACTTAACCTGCTTTTTGATCATTGCGAAGATAGTATAACTTTGAAATACCGCAGCGTGACCGTAGCGGTATTTCACTTTATTACCTCTGTGTAAAAACGGCAGACCTTGCCTATGCTAAGGCATCAACAATCACGGCTCAATGCACTCTTGCAAATTCTTGTAATGCCTAGCGATGAACTATCCCAGAAAGACCGTCTATAGACCGCAGAGCCAGTCGTAGCATCAATAAAACGAGTTCATCAGGTGTAATAACCAACTAAGGACAGTAGCGCTTAGTTCTCACCACGCCAGCACTTTCAATATCTAATCAACTAACCCTACTGGCAATATTCTCCTATGGAATCCCTGACTATCGTGCCGAATGGCATTGGACTCAGAAAACTCCGACGACACCACCTCTCTAAATCGCGACACCGAACATACAGAAAAGGACCTGTTCACTGTTGACCGTAAGCAGGGGGATTTTGATGTCACTATAGATCACCGTTTGCTGACCGAAGAGGGCAGAAATCAGATAGCTGAAGATGTTCTGATCACCGATATGTTCCGTGAAAGCTTAGAGAGAGCTATTACCACTGAACGAGTTGGGATTACCGACTTCTTCGATGAAACAGGTAAACAGCTTAGCGTATACAACGCTGTTAAACAGAGCATTGCAGATGATCCAAGCTTAGCGGCAAAACTGCAAGACCCTGACCTTCCAGCAGAAGCTAAAGAACAGATGTTGGATCAACTCACTCATGCAGCGATTAAATCACTGGGGTATGACGCAGAGGGTTATGACAACAAGATCATCGCGAAGGATGATGATGTTCGTCAGGGCTTCTATTCAGAGGAGACAGGTGATTCGTACATCAATGACCACAATATCTATGATACAGAAGGTTTAGTTAATGTAGCTGGTCATGAAATGAGCCATGCTATTGATGATCAATCTGGAGATGTGAACAAGTACTCTGAACAGGACAGAGAGATCTATGCAGAGAACATTGGCTCAGACTTTGTTGACTACACGGATACCGCATTAGACGTTAATGGTCATGGAAGCATGGCGAGTACTAACAGCCATGTTGGAAATTCGGGTAAAACAGTAAGCAATAACAATGCTGTGTTTGATCAGTTAGATAAAAATAATGGTGATAACGCTATTCCTCTTATAGTGGTCGCTGGTTTAGCTTTAGAGTTGATAGATAAGGGGATAACAGCGTACGAAGCATATAAGCTAGAAGAAGCCTTGTCCGAAGGTAGGATGGATGAAGCGAAAGAATTAGCCACCGACTTGGGTGTAGGTCTTGCGACAGAAGCTATTCCGGGTAATAAAATAGCCATCAAGGTAGTTGGTGCAGTAAAAGATGTAGTCAAAGGTGCAGATAAAGCTGATACCGTAAAAGATCTGAATCAGATGTCTAAGATCGGGGATGAAGTCAAAGAGAGCACTACAAGTGGAATCAAGGAGTTACCCACTGATAACGTAATTGAGAATGGTACTGCACTCAACCCAAAGAAAGGTTCTCTTAGAGGTGAGCCTGAAACACCTCCAGCCAATGCAAATCCAGATATGATTCGAGCAATAGATAGGCAGAACGAATCAGCAGAACTATTGGCTAATCACGGATTGGAAATTGAGCACCTTCCAAACACTGGTAAAAAAGGAGGGAACCCTGATATTTCGATAGGAGGTAGGCCAGCTGATGTATACTCACCCAAATCTAAAAATCCTAATACGATATGGGATAACATGACTTATAAAGTTGGTCATCAAGCTCCTGATATTGTATTAAATATTTCGGATTCACCGTTATCTTCTAGTGATATCTTGAAGTTCTTAAATGAGAAGCCAGTAGATGGTCTTAAGGAGCTCTATATCATTGATGGCAAAGATGTGATCTTAAAGAGGTTTTAAAATGTCAATGGTACTAAATTTAGAATTACAGCAAGGAACTACAATCACTTTGCTTAAAAAAATCTTAGTTTGTAGCTCATATCACGATATTCAAGAAGTGGAAGATGGGTTAAAAGCTTTGTTACCCAGCTTGAACTCTTCTGTTTATTTTACTAATGATTTGGAGAACACGCAGATTCTCTCCGAAGGTTTAGAAGAATTAGGTTGGAAAGTTGGGGTTCGGGGATATATTGATATTGACCCAACATCCGCTAGGGCAATGCAAGAAGTTAAAAATATGATTATCACTTTGGCTGATCAAACCTCATTTGATTTTGTTCTTTCATGCCAATATGAGTCTATTTATGCTTCTAAAACTGATGGGTTATTTCAACTTAATGATTTTTAAGTCTACAAGACGCCACTCATCCGAGTGGCGTCCCTCTTCCCTGAATTAGCTCACCCACCCACAGAGCCCTCTCTCGCGATCGGAAACAGCAAATTCCAACGGTATCAGCCACGACAGTATATTGTTAAACCCTGCGGTATTAGGGTTGTGATTTGGTGTGTTCTGGTTCGGGATAGGAATTGGCTTAAAGGATAAGGTCTGAATTAGTACAGATAAATTAAATTACAGTCTCCACACACCATTTTCAGAAATGTAAAACTCATAGCCCTGTTGGTACATCTCCAGGGCCTTTATTTTCAAGATAACAGTATGGCCCTGTCTTATCATGCCTGTTCTGATTGGTTGGATTTGTGAGAGGGGTATGAGAGGGGTAGCAGGGACAGGCACTAGAAAAAAGAAAATAGAACGAACCATTATTGAGTTCTGCTTACTGGCAAGGAAATACATTCTAAATGGGCTGTTAGTAAGCAAGCGAATAATAAACTTGAACAAATTTACCAGGTGAATAGAAATAGACGGATCTTGGGTTAGATATGTAATAAAAGCTTCCTGATTGTTTAGTGAAGGAGTTAGAGTTACCCATCCAGCCTAAACAGGTGGACTCGTTTTTTATTGAGTTTTTCCTTTGCGGATTCAGCCTGACATGTACACCCAACTGCGGTGCTGCGAAAACGCTCTAGCTTAGTGCACGCTTTTAACCATGTGGTTTGGTTGATGTTGAGACGTTGTAAAATTGGTGGAAGAGAGGAGTCCAGAACAGCTTTGTTTTCGCGGTATTGTCTGGCAGTCCAGTCGACCAGTTCTATATAATCCATAAGCCGGAAAGGAATGCCCTCGAGCATTTTATTAGTTGGGTTACCGATAAAAGGATAAAGGCATGGAGCTGTTTCTTGTTGATTGTTCAACGCCTCTAATCTGGCGTTGATGGAAGTGTATTCAGAGGACTCTGGTGTTTTGGCAATCCCTGCCCGAAGCGGGTTCAAATCGACATAAGTCATGGCGGCTGCGAGGGCTTGCTCATCAAGCAGAGCCTGACTTTTAAAACGACTTTCCCAGAAGTGCCCTTTACAGTTATCTTCCTGATTTGCCTGACAGGCGATATCGAAATTCAGCTCCTTCATGAACCAGCTCAGGTTCCAAAGGCGTTCCCGCCAGCTTTCAATAATCGCAGATGCAGTCTGTTTTTCGGCATCACTATTCAGCTTTCCTGCCAACCAGTTTTGGACTAGAAAAGGGAGTTTATGAAGTTGTTGCCAGCGTTCAACTACTGCGCTTTCAGAGAGCTCTAAGGCTTCTTCTCGGTTGATATGAAGAACAAGATGATAGTGATTACTCATCACGGCATAAGCACAAATATCAAGGCAAAATACCTGCGACAATGCATAGATTTTATGCTCAATCCACGCTCTACGATGTTCGTAGCTTTTGTGAGTTACTGGGTCTTCTCCGCATAGAAAGCTGCGTCTGACACAGCGGGAAACGCAATGATAGTAGGGTGTTGCTTCAGGAGAAACGAGTTGTTTTCTTGCTGTTGTCATAGGAAATCACCGAATTGAGAAAGTAAGCCCAAACTACGCTTTTGATTTTCAACGGCAATGGGGTCGCAGTTGGAATACGACCGATATATCAAAGGATAATGCTAAGTTCATACTTTACGGTGTGTGTTGAGATGGTCACTCCGCAACCGGCATCGCAATGTGCCAAGATTGAAGTGTTACAGCGACAATCTAACGGAGTGACCATTATGAAATGTAGTGTTATTAGTATCGATTTAGCAAAGAATGTCTTTCAAATTTGCGCACTCAGTAACGAAAGAACAGTCTTGTTCAACAAGAAAGTAAAACGCTCTAACTTGCTGCATGAGCTACGACAGTTCGAACCGACTCTGGTCGTTATGGAAGCCTGCTACTCTTCCAACCCTTGGGGGCGTCGTATTCAGAAGCTCGGCCATACCGTTAAGTGTATTCCTGCTTTTGCGGTGAAGCCGTTCGTTATTGGCAATAAAAACGACAACAACGATGCACTGGCAATCGCTGAAGCCTCATTCCGGCCAACACTGCGTTTTGTTCCCATCAAATCGATTGAGCAACAAGATGTTCAGTCTCTTCATAAAATCAGGGAGTTACTCATTAAGCAGCGTGGTGCTTGGATGAACCAGCTCAGGGGATTACTTGCCGAGTATGGTGAAGTACTTCCCAAGGGCATTGCGCATATAAAACGTCAGTTACCTTTAATTTTAGAAGATAACAGCAATGAACTGACGCCTGTCTCGCGTGGTTTTATCACCAGAATTGCGCTTAATATTCGCTTATGCTCTAAGCAGATTAAAGACATCGAAATAGAATTACAGCATCTTCTTGCCCAGCGAAATGACTATCAAAGGCTGCTTAATGTTCCCGGAGTTGGGCCGATAGTGGCCTCAGCACTTCTGGCTTATATCAATGACATTGGTTGCTTTAAAAATGGCCGCCAGTTCGCCGCCTGGGTTGGATTAACGCCTCGACAATACGCCAGTGGAGATATCAACCGGCTGGGTAAAATCAGCAAACGGGGAAACCGGACACTCAGAAAGCTTCTCATTCATGGAGCGCGAGCAATACTAAGCAGAAGCTCGGGCAAAGACGACCGCCTCAGCCAGTGGATGAATGGCTTAAAAGAGCGTATGCACCCATGTAAATGTACCGTAGCTTTAGCTAATAAGCTTGCTCGTATTATCTGGGTGGTATTAGCAACGAAAACAGAGTTCCAAGCTTCTAAAGCATGTGCTTAGTTAGCAACACAAAATACTGAAAACCAGACAACAAACAGGAAACGGTAGCAACACAGTTAATGAAAAAACGGCATTCGCCCTGTTTAGAACCTCGTCGAGGACAACTGCTTGATAGTGAAAGCATAGTGTGTGTAACAGGCAAACAGGGCTCTTGAATCTCATTAGGGCGCTTCGCACTAAAGCGAAACAGAGACGCCGGATATATGTCAAAAGACCGTATTCTTAACTGATGCCAATACCATTAATCAGGTGAATCTTATGTAACGGACAAACGACTATGGCTTTGTAACTAACAAACCTTCAATCTTTACTTGATTGGAGTGACCATATATGTCCTCGTTAAATCAAACTACGCTTTTGATTTTCAACGGCAATGGGGTCGCAGTTGGAATACGACCGATATATCAAAGGATAATACTAAGTTCATACTTTGTAGTGTATGTCCCTGTTAGATACTCCTGTGGGCTGAGAATTCACCGCCCGAAGCAATCAGGTTCAGGATAATGCTGTGGTGTATGTCCTTAATGCTGTCCTTAATGCTGTGGTGTATGTCCTTATTGGATTTCTATAGTTAATACTGGTGCCTTTTTTATTTAACTTATTTAGGAACAAGAATCATAACAACAATCTACAAAAAGTGACTAACGATCACTTCCGACCTATTAAGCAAACGGTGCATCAACAATCATTAATGCGTAACTTGAATGTGACTCGGATCATTTATGCGTATTGTTCATGTTTGAAATGTAAAAAGGTCATTAGTCATAAAGTGGTAGATGAGCGTATTATACCCACATAGCTATCATGGTTAATTAACCTACTTTGTCGACACGTTTATAACAATTACCGGGAACTTGGCATTATTTAGAACCAAGTGCCTTTTTCCGTATATTGAAGTGTCATGAGATATTTACTGATATCTCTGTCGTTAAACCCGGGTATGCTTGTCATCTCATGATGCTTCTCAGATTTATTTTTTTACAATAAATGGAAGCACTGAAAATGAGTCAAGATAATCACTCTCAAACCGGTCTATCCCGGCGAAAGCTACTCACGGGAACCGCTGCGGCGGCAGTGACCTCAATGGTGTTCAGTACCAGCGTTAAAGCAGATTCACTGAATAGTAATTTTGAATGGGACAAAACGTTCGATGTTTTGGTTATAGGCAGTGGCTTTGCGGCACTGTCTGCGGCCATTGAAGCCCGGCGTAAAGGGCTTGATGTTATGATCATCGAGAAAATGCGTGTTCCCGGAGGCAACTCAACCATTAACGGTGGTCTTTTCGCGGTTGCAGGCAGTGAACTGCAAAAAGAAGAGGGCGTTGAAGACAGCGTAGAGCTGATGGTTAAGGACATGATGACCGCTGGTCGCGGAATTAACCATGCAGAACTGACACAGGCAATTGCAGAAGGCTCGCGTGACGCCTACGATTTTGTCATTGATTGCGGAGCCAAATTTAAACCTAAACTTTCCTGGTTAGGTGGTCATTCTGTTGCCAGAACGTACCTGACCCACAACGCTTCAGGTTCCGGTATCGTTCGTCCCCTTGTCCGTA
Organism: Vibrio sp. SCSIO 43137; assembly: GCF_028201475.1. NCBI lineage: Bacteria > Pseudomonadati > Pseudomonadota > Gammaproteobacteria > Vibrionales > Vibrionaceae > Vibrio > Vibrio sp. SCSIO 43137. The sequence continues at coordinate 134,874 of NZ_CP116384.1, forward strand.
CAGCACGTAAAGAAGGCGTGATTATCCGCACCGGATGTAAGATGCTGAACTTTATCACCAACGATGATAAACGTGTGATTGGTGTTCAGGTGCAAGACGGTTACCGTTTCCCGGACGAAGAGAGCGGGATTGTTAAGCACTTCAAGGCAAAGCGTGGTGTAGTACTTGCGTCCGGCGGCTTTAGCCGCGACAAAGATTTCCGCTCCGCACAAGATCCCCGTCTGAGTGGTGATATCGACAGTACCAACCAGCTTGGCGCTACAGGTGAAGCGATGCGTGCTGCATTTCGTATCGGAGCAATACCGGTGCAGATGGGGCAGATCCAGCTTGGCCCGTGGGCATCGCCTGATGAGGGCGGGTTTGGTGTCGCCTCCATGTTTAATATTCAGTCTGGTTTCCGCTACGGCATTATGGTTGGCCGTGCAACGGGTGAGCGTTTTGTTAACGAGTTGGCTGACCGTAAAACCCGGGCAACCGCAATTATTAAAAGCGCCGGAAATGACGGCGAACCAGATTATCCCATCATTCTTGTCGACAGTGTTGGTGCAGAAGCCTGTCCTACCCTTGATCGTGGCCTTAAATATAAGGTGATCAATGAGTTCGACAGCTTAGAAGAACTGGCTGAGTTCTATCAAATACCGCAGGAAAGGCTGCTGAAATCCGTCAGTGACTATAACGATTATGTCAGTAACAACAATGATATTGAGTTTGGTAAGCCTGTCTCCACAGCAACACCAATTGTTAAACCTCCTTTTTATGGTGTCAGAGCCTGGCCGAAGGTACATCACACAATGGGTGGTGTTCAAATCGATGTAACAACTCAGGTTTTGCACTCTGAAACTTTCGAGTCTATTCCCGGGCTATATGCTGCCGGAGAGGTAACTGGTGGCCCACACGGTGCCAGTCGTTTGGGTAGCTGTGCAATAACTGATGGGCTAGTTATGGGGCGAATTGCCGGAAACAGTGTTGCGGCGAATAAGCCGGTTTAACTTTCTTCTGTCGGGAATATTGAATAATGAATAACTTAGAAAAACTCTTAAAACCGCTTGTTGCATTCGCTCTGATTTTAGGTTTGTCATCGAATGTTTACGCGGAGAATACTCAAACTACAGCGGATAAGTCATTGCAGCAAAATGCTGTTCACCAAAGTTTGCTTGATTTTATGGATGATAAGGTGTTTGGCAAGGTGCCGGTAAAGGACTATCACAAAAAAGTTCACCAGAACGGTAAAAGCTGTGCCTTATGCCATGGTTCCAGTGAACCTATAACACCGGCGGACACGTCAAACTGCGCTAACTGTCATGGCAGCCCGGAAGATGTGGCACAGCTGACCCATGAGATGGAGCCTAATCCCCATAACTCTCCGCACTGGGAAACCGAGTTGCCGTGTGATTCATGCCATATTGAACATGGCAAATCTAAATCGGTTTGTAGTGACTGTCACCAGTTTGGCTTTCAAACACCATAACCGCTTCTGAGGTAACCAATGTTTAAATTAATAAGTAAAACATTTGGCGTGGTGGTGTTTGTTCTGCTGACGACTTTTTGTGCTCAGGCCAGTTCCTTGCAGTCTCAGGACTTTAAAGATAAGGCCAGAGAGTTAAGAGCTCAGGTTGCAACAGATAACGAGTCATGCCTCTCCTGTCACGCTAGCGACAGTATTAACAGTGAGTGGAAAACAGAGCGGGGCCGCAGCCTTGATCTTTATGTTGATACCCTTCATTACAATGATTCTGTTCACCAGACTCAAAATTGCCAAAGTTGTCATCAGGGGGCTGATAACAGTGCGTTTGAAACTGCTCCTCACCGGTTTGAGGACAATATGGCCAGCAGAAGCTGCGACAGTTGTCACGGCGAAGTGTTCGGTGAGATAGATAAGCAGCTTGAGGCCAGTCACCACACTAAAACCATTGTTGAAAAGTTCGGGCATGAGTTTGAGTGCCAGGCCTGCCACAACGCTCATTCGTTTAAATTTCCGGAAAGGGCGGAGGATATTGTCGCCAGTATTCATGATTCAAATGAAGCCTGTTTTTCCTGTCACAACGACCTGAGAGGGTACGAAAAACTGACAGATAAAAAGCTGTTGGATCAGGAGATGGGGCACTGGTTCCTGCCGGAGAAAAATAAGCACTTTGAGGCCGTTCGCTGTGTTGACTGTCATAGTGCCGGTGAAGGAACTCAGATCCACACCATTACTTCTGCAGAAGATGCCGTTTCAGACTGTAAGCTTTGTCACAATGACGACAGTGCACTTACTTCAACTCTATACAAATACAGCAATGAAACAAAAGCTTTCTCTATGTTAGATAAAGGCATTTTCGACGACAGCGAGCTGATCAAGAAAAATGCACAGTTCATCGAGCAGCGCTCAGATAAGGCTGACTCGCCATACGGCTTTATCAACCAGAAACTGTTGAATGGTCGTTACCTGATCGGAGCTACCCGTATTGGCTGGATGGATTCGTTGCTTGGTGTTGCTTTGCTGGCAATACTGGCATTGTTAGGTCTGCACCTGCGTATGCGTAAACTGGGTGAAAAAGCAAACATCGAGCTGGAAAAAACAGACACGGTTATGTTCCCTACAGGTATCAGGCTATGGCACAACACCAATGTAATTGTGTTTGTCACCTTGCTGGTTAGCGGACTTTCAATGCACTTTTCGCTGGTTGCTTTTGAGTTTTCTCAGTACATTCACAACATACTTGGTGCTGCATTAGGTCTGTTCTGGTTGCTGTATCTGTTTTATCTTCTGTTCTCAGGTCAGATTAAACAGTATTTGCCACGTAAGAATTTTATCGCTGATGCTATTAAGCAGGGCACTTACTACCTGAAAGGAATCCATAAAGGGGAAGAAAACCCGGCTGGACACAATCCGGATAAGCGACTTAACCCGCTACAACAGATGGGTTACCTGTCTATTGTGTTTGGTGCGTTCCCGTTGTTGATTTTATCGGGTATCGGATTGTTCTTTAACGAACTGCTTCCGGCTGAAATCTTCGGTTTTGATGGGCAAGACTCTGACTGTGATGGTGCATGTGGGTGTGGCACATGTCATGCTGCTGTTTATTGCGGTTCACGTTTATCTGTGTACGACAGGAGTTACGCCGGCAGAGCACTTTAAGAGCATGTTGACTGGGCGGTTATTTAAAGCGAAATCCTGACTCTGTTGAACAGTGACTAAAACTAAACCCTTTATTAGCGCAGTGCTGATAAAGGGTTTTCTTTTACTCGGCTCAAACAGAAGGACTATTTTACCGCATGAATATCTGAACGAATGATTTTTGCCCTGAAAGGCAGTTCCAGCTGAATGGTATTTTTTTCTGATATAACGGCATTGCCACCGTTGCAAGAGAAGGCACTGCCATCCAGCAGAAGCTCTCCCGGCTGGCTGGCAAATCTCAGCTCAAATGAGTAGCAGTACTCCTCACCCCAGAGTTCTCCACCTTCAGAAGTAATATAGAGCTTATCCAACTGATACTGCTTTAGAGCCGAGCCTATGTCTGAAGCTATACCTTCAGTTGTATCGGGTTTAAGTTGGCTGACAAACAAAACATCAAACTTGGCTAAAGAGTGTAATCCTTCACTTTGGTATTTTTCTCCGTCGCGCTGGCCACCTAGTTTGTTCTCTGAGTTTTCTACAAAAGAGATACATTCAAACTCAAAATAGAGATCGTCGGACTCTTTCCAGTTAGCCGGAAACGCGTACATATGCTCGTAACCTTTCACCGGACAGGATTCCGGGGCATGGTATTGCTTTGCAAGGGCGTTTTTGCACAATTTTAGGTTAGTCTGTAATGCGTTTTCTACTTGTCCGTTGTGCCTTGAGGGTTCACTCACCATCCAGGAATCATAAACTTCATTGCCAAGGGAGAGGCAACCTATAGGATCGTTGAGTTTATATCGGTATAACATAAGGTCGCTGATTAACCATAAGCCGTGATTTAACAGGTAATCATCGTTCTGAGACATATCGTAGAAACTGCAATCAGATGCCATATAACCTGACAGGATGGCTTCCGCATCAGAAATGACACCTGTTTTGTTGGCTTGCATGGCCTGATTCCTATGCTCAATGATGTCGCTGGTGCGACAGTCTGAAAGAGCCAGTCCGGAATGGAACAGCAGTAATAAGCAGACAAACAGTGAAGTGGTTTTTAACGGTTTGTTTAGCATGGCTTTTCTACTCATTAAACTCGGGTTCTGAAGTAATTAAGGGGGCGGTACATTTGACAAACTCAGAGATATCAAACTTTAGTGAATCCAGCTCTTCTTCACTCCAGTCAATGTTGAGGTTTCCGTCAAAGGCCGGAGATTCACCGGTTTTATCTACACGGGTTGTGATGGTTATTTCATAGGTGGTTCCGGCCGGTAAAAAGCGTGAGCAACTTTCCAGAGACTCGTTTGCGGCGATCACCGCCTTGGAGCAAGTGATGCTGGTAAATGCTACCAATAGAACATTGCGTTTCAACATATAACACCTTTGCGGTTGGTTTGATGTAAGGCCTGAGCAACAAGCCTCAATAACCTAGCATATATATGAAAAGGTCTGTTTACCTTGTTACACGGGATTACAAAATGACCTGATTACCGGCATTTATGTAAGCAAAATGCCGGAATCAGGTTATAAAGGTCAACGGGTCACTGACGACTTATACGGTGAAGAAGTCCAGTTCACTTTTTTGAGTTTCAGCCAGTTTAGCCAGTTCAGACGATGCCTGAAGAGTTTCGTCTACACCCGCTACATTTTGCTGAACAAGGTCAAAGGCAGAAGTGGTGTTTTTTGAAATATCTTCAGTTACAGAGAATTGCTCCTGCGCTGCGGTGGCAACCATGGTATTGATTGCTGATATGGATTCTGCAGATGCTGAAATATCGTCGAATGAGACCTTTATGTTTTCTGCCAGTTGTACCGACTGCTCTATCAGTTCAACATTTTGCGACATATTGTCATGTGCCCGTTCCGATTGCTTTTGTAGTTTCTCGATAATTTCCTGAATGCTCACTGTTGAGTCTTGTGTTTTTGAAGCAAGATTTCTGACTTCATCTGCAACTACAGCAAATCCTCGTCCATGTTCACCAGCCCTTGCAGCTTCAATAGCGGCATTGAGTGCTAACAAGTTGGTTTGTTCTGAGATAGAGTTAATGACTTCAATAACGGAACCTATTTCGACGGCAAACTGACGAAGTTCATTAACTATGCTGGCACTCTCATTGACGGAAGAGTCTATTTCGTTGGTCAGTTTGATGTTCTTCTCAAGGTTTTGCTGGCCCACATTCACATTGTGTTGCGCTTTTTTTGCCTCTTCTTCTGCAGCAACGGCTTGCTGACTGACTTCCTGTGATGTCGAAGATAACTCATTGATTGCGGTAGAAATTTGCTCTACCTGAGACAGTTCGTCATTGGCGTTGGATTTGCTGTCATTCATGATGACATTGAGCTGCTCAGAAGCAGAGGAAACACTATCAGAAATCGAACGCGTATTTTGGATCAGTTCAAGCAATTGATTGGATAACTTGATAAGGGATGAGTAAATTCCAGTTTCTTTTCCCGTGTGTTTTATCCGGTGAGTAAAATCACCTGACGCCATTTTCTCCATTAAGGTTGCAATTTCGTTCGGAGTTCCGCCTACCGGCTTTAAAACCAGTTTGTTTAAAGTGAAGAGCAGTATTGCTAACGCTAGCATCAGGCTCAACGCTCCGACGATAACAGATGTGGTCAGTTGCTTATCGGCGCCTTTTTCTATGTCATCGTTGTTGATAAAACTTACAAATTGCCATCCGGCTACTTCTAGTTCTGTCCAGAATGCAGTGAAACTTGCGGTATCCCCATCTACTTCGGTGTCATAGCTCAGCTCAGGGTTGTTGGCACTGAAGTTCTTATAGATAGCTCTCTCTTGAAATATGTCCCTACCCAACAATTGCTTGTAAGGCGCAACTAATATTGTGCCCTCTTGAGTATATAAAAAGATATCGTCACGACCGACTAAAAAGTCGAGCAGAGATTCAAGATAGACGGTTGTGATAACGGCAATTTCACTGTTAGTTTTGTACGCCATAGTGACAACTTCATTATTTGTCACAGCAGATTGAAAAGGTGCAGAGATATAAAAGGTTTTCCCCTGATTAAATAGCGCTTTGTAATATGAACGTCCCAGCGCCTTTACGTTAAAGTTCTGCTTTTTTCCTTTCCTGTTATAGATATCGCCATCAAGAGTGATGATATAGGCGCCTTCGATAAATTGGCTTTGAGTCCGGTATAACATTTCTAACTGAGTCACAGCTTTATCAGAAAGACCGGTTGAAGTGATATCAGACCGGTTAGCCTCGACACCTGAAAGCGTATTTTTGTAGCCGTTGATCTTTTGCTGAAGATGCTCTTCTACGGTGGCATTCTTTTCTGTCAGCACATATTTGTTGAGTGCAATACTCTCTTCCTGAAAGGTGAAGTAAGCAATTGAGCAAAGAGCAATAATGATAAGGGCTATCATTGCTCCAATGCTTCCTGCCACCCGAAGTTTAAATTCGTTCATCTTGTTTATCCATATAGTTATAATGGTTATCTCATCGCCAGCTCTGATAAGCTACCATATGCATCGAGAGTTCAGGTTGTTCTCTTACATGGCATTACAATGTGACGCCAAGGCAGAAGAGAGCGCACTTTGAGACAGAGTGTGACTGACCGAAAAAAGGGCTGCTGAATATCAGCAGCCCTTGGTCGGCAGTATTAAGTTTATTTATATTTTGTTGGTGAATGTCCGGGTAATCACATCTTGCTGCTGCTCTTTAGTGAGAGAGTTAAACCTCACGGCATAGCCAGATACCCGGATAGTTAGCTGCGGGTACTTCTCCGGATGCTCAACTGCATCAAGTAACATCTCCCTGTTCATCACATTCACATTCAGGTGTTGGCCACCTTCAACGGCTTCAGAGATGTCACCTTCCTGATGATGAAAGTAACCATCCATCAAAGCGGCCAGATTTCTTTTCTGGCTGTCGTCATCTTTACCTAATGCATCAGGCACAATGGAGAATGTGTATGAGATACCATCTTTGGCATAAGCAAACGGCAGTTTAGACACAGACGTTAATGAGGCAACAGCACCATTTTGGTCCCTGCCATGCATAGGGTTTGCACCCGGGCCGAATGGCATTCCCGCTTTACGTCCGTCTGGGGTATTACCGGTTTTCTTACCATAAACAACGTTCGAAGTAATGGTCAGAATCGATTGAGTCGGTGTGGCTTCACGGTAGGTATGCTTGGTCTGAATTTTCTTCATAAAACGTTCTACCAGTTCACACGCAATGTCATCGACACGAGGATCGTTGTTGCCAAACGTCGGGTATTCACCTTTGATATCGAAATCGATAGCCAGACCATCATCGTCACGGACAGGGCGGACTTCGGCAAACTTGATGGCTGAAAGAGAGTCGGCAACGACTGAAAGGCCGGCAATACCACACGCCATTGTGCGGTATACATCTTTATCCATTAATGCCATCAGCGAGGCTTCATAGCTGTAGCGGTCGTGAGAGTAATGGATGATGTTTAATGCGGTAACATATTGTGTGGCAAGCCATTCCAGTACCTGATCAAACTTAGGCATCAGGCTGTCAAAATCTAATACTTCGTCAGTAACTGGTGCACGTTGAGGGCCGACCTGTACCTTTGATTTCTCATCAATACCGCCATTGATAGCATACAGCAATGCTTTAGCAAGGTTAGCGCGGGCACCAAAGAACTGCATATGTTTGCCGACGATTTGCGGGCTTACACAACAGGCAATTGCGTAGTCATCATTGTTAAAATCAGCCCGCATCAGATCATCATTTTCATATTGAACCGATGAGGTATCAATTGAGACTTTGGCTGCATAGCGTTTAAATGGTTCAGGCAGATTTTCTGACCACAGCACCGTCATATTAGGCTCAGGCGCCGGGCCCATATTGTATAGTGTATGAAGATAGCGGAAGGTCGTTTTCGTCACTAATGTACGGCCGTCTACCCCCATGCCTGCCATGGCTTCCGTTGCCCAGATAGGATCCCCGGAGAAGAGTGAGTCATAGTCCGGAGTACGCAGGAAGCGAACCATTCTCAGCTTCATAATAAAGTGATCGATCAGTTCTTGTGCCTGTGTTTCATCCAGTGTTCCGTTAGCAAGATCCCGCTCAATAAATACATCAAGGAAAGTTGACGTTCTGCCGAGAGACATGGCAGCACCGTTTTGTGATTTCACGGCAGCAAGGTAGCCAAAGTAAGTAAACTGCACGGCTTCCTGAGCGGTTGTGGCCGGATAAGACATATCAATACCGTACTTTAAACCCATGGTATGAATGTCTTTTAAGGCCTGAACTTGATCGGCAAGCTCTTCACGCAGACGTAAGGTTTTATCCAGTTGTTCACCTCGTTCCATAAAGGCTTGAGTTGAATCAAACTGTTGTTGTTTGTCGGCAATTAAATACTCAATGCCATAAAGGGCGATTCGGCGGTAGTCACCAATGATTCTTCCCCGGCCGTAAGCATCCGGTAAACCTGTGATAATGCCGGATTTGCGACAGGCAATAATATCTTTGCTATAGATATCGAAGCAGGCTTTGTTATGGGTTTTACGATATTCAGTGAAGGTTTTTTCTATCTTAGGATCCAGGGTACGTCCATACACTTCGCAGGAGTTTTTAACCATACGGATACCGCCGTTGGCAATCATTCCCCGTTTAAGAGGTTTATCGGTCTGCAAACCGACGATGGTTTCCAGATTTTGGTTAATATAGCCAGCGTCATGAGACGTGATGGTAGATGGAAGATCTGTATCGAAATCCAGAGGGGCATGAGAGCGACTCTCTTCTTTTATCCCTTCCAGTACACTGTCCCATAAAGCTTGAGTTGCTTTGGTAGGCCCAGCCAGGAATGCTTCATCACCTTCATAAGGAGCGTAGTTGCTCTGAATGAAATCACGGGTATTTACTTCGCGTTGCCAATCGCCGGCAGTGAACCCTTTCCAAGCTTCTAACATTTTGGTTGTTGGAATCGTCATCTTCTTACCTATTAAATTGTCATTAAACTCAATTAAGGCGAGCTTAGCTCTGAGGGCTGCTCGTTTTCCTTAATGATGAAAGGCATATATAGAATGTCTTATTTGTCCGGAGTGAATATATTGCAGACAAATCTATGAGTAAAATGAATGTTTTGCAGGAAATGAATGCATAAAGAGCATATATTAAAAGGTTAGTTAACGTTTATCCAATCTACTGTTTTACGGTATTACTCTTTTAGTAATGAAGCCTAATAATGTGCTGCAGTGGTGTGTGTCCCCGTTAATTGCAGTGGTGTGTGTTGAGATGGTCACTCCGCAACCGGCATCGCAATGTGCCAAGATTGAAGTGTTACAGCGACAATCTAACGGAGTGACCATTATGAAATGTAGTGTTATTAGTATCGATTTAGCAAAGAATGTCTTTCAAATTTGCGCACTCAGTAACGAAAGAACAGTCTTGTTCAACAAGAAAGTAAAACGCTCTAACTTGCTGCATGAGCTACGACAGTTCGAACCGACTCTGGTCGTTATGGAAGCCTGCTACTCTTCCAACCCTTGGGGGCGTCGTATTCAGAAGCTCGGCCATACCGTTAAGTGTATTCCTGCTTTTGCGGTGAAGCCGTTCGTTATTGGCAATAAAAACGACAACAACGATGCACTGGCAATCGCTGAAGCCTCATTCCGGCCAACACTGCGTTTTGTTCCCATCAAATCGATTGAGCAACAAGATGTTCAGTCTCTTCATAAAATCAGGGAGTTACTCATTAAGCAGCGTGGTGCTTGGATGAACCAGCTCAGGGGATTACTTGCCGAGTATGGTGAAGTACTTCCCAAGGGCATTGCGCATATAAAACGTCAGTTACCTTTAATTTTAGAAGATAACAGCAATGAACTGACGCCTGTCTCGCGTGGTTTTATCACCAGAATTGCGCTTAATATTCGCTTATGCTCTAAGCAGATTAAAGACATCGAAATAGAATTACAGCATCTTCTTGCCCAGCGAAATGACTATCAAAGGCTGCTTAATGTTCCCGGAGTTGGGCCGATAGTGGCCTCAGCACTTCTGGCTTATATCAATGACATTGGTTGCTTTAAAAATGGCCGCCAGTTCGCCGCCTGGGTTGGATTAACGCCTCGACAATACGCCAGTGGAGATATCAACCGGCTGGGTAAAATCAGCAAACGGGGAAACCGGACACTCAGAAAGCTTCTCATTCATGGAGCGCGAGCAATACTAAGCAGAAGCTCGGGCAAAGACGACCGCCTCAGCCAGTGGATGAATGGCTTAAAAGAGCGTATGCACCCATGTAAATGTACCGTAGCTTTAGCTAATAAGCTTGCTCGTATTATCTGGGTGGTATTAGCAACGAAAACAGAGTTCCAAGCTTCTAAAGCATGTGCTTAGTTAGCAACACAAAATACTGAAAACCAGACAACAAACAGGAAACGGTAGCAACACAGTTAATGAAAAAACGGCATTCGCCCTGTTTAGAACCTCGTCGAGGACAACTGCTTGATAGTGAAAGCATAGTGTGTGTAACAGGCAAACAGGGCTCTTGAATCTCATTAGGGCGCTTCGCACTAAAGCGAAACAGAGACGCCGGATATATGTCAAAAGACCGTATTCTTAACTGATGCCAATACCATTAATCAGGTGAATCTTATGTAACGGACAAACGACTATGGCTTTGTAATTAACAAACCTTCAATCTTTACTTGATTGGAGTGACCATATATGTCCTCGTTAATTGCTTATGTGCTGCAGTGGTGTGTGTCCCCGTTAATTGTCGTTTTAACTGATGCCAATACCATTAATCAGGTGAATCTTATGTAACGGACAAACGACTATGGCTTTGTAATCAACAAACCTTCAATCTTTACTTGATTGGAGTGACCATATATGTCCTCGTTAATTGTCCTAATTGCGTTAATTGTTTCCATCGTGCGGATGAGCCCTTTGTGATTGAATGTATCGATGGTGCTGTCAGTGACCGAGCCACTATATGTATAAACAGGTAATAGCTTTATTTTTTGTTCCCGATCGCAGAGTAGCTAAATCAATAAGTTCTATCAATGGTCAGTCGTTTAGATATAAATACTGTTTTAGTAGAAAATCACAATATATAAAATTAGTTTATTATGTAATTGTGGCTTTAGTGATCAATTGATTCTGATCATTACAGATAAATCTGCTTTTGAGTGAAGATCCTATGTGCGTTATCTCATATAAACAACATAGGTGATTTATGTCTGATCCAATACAACAACAGCGTAAAGTAACTTGGGGAAGTTATCTGGCCCTCGCTTTTGCTATCGTTTTCTTCTCTGGTTTAATGAAGTCCAGTCAATGGTACGGTGTGCTTGATTTTACCACCTTAAACGGCTCTTTTGGGAAGGTCGTTTACGATGTAAAAGAGACTACAGAGGGAGTACAAACCTCAACAACGTATCTGCGAGGCAAAGGCGGCAGCGGTGCCCGTGACGGCTTTATTTTCGCTTTAACCCTTATCCCAACGGTGATGTTTGCTTTAGGTGTGATTAATGTACTTGAACATTATGGTGCATTAGATGCTGCCCGTAAACTCCTTACTCCTCTGCTGCGGCCATTAATGGGCATACCGGGCAGTTCTGGTCTTGCCTTAATTGCCTCACTACAGAGCACAGATGCAGGTGCTGCAATGACGCGTCAATTAAAAGATGAAAAGCGCCTGACAAAGCGTGAAACGGATGTGTTTACCATGTTTCAGTTCACGGCTGGAGCGACCATTGTTAACTTTTTCTCCTCAGGTGCAGTGTTATTTACCCTTACTCTTGCTGATGGCTCTATTGCAGTGACAAGCTCCATGGGGTTGGCGATTATAATTATGTTTGTGTTTAAGTTCGTTGGTGCAAATCTGTTCCGTATTTACCTCAATATCACAGAAGGAAAAGCGGAAAAACATGATAAAGATGAGAAAGATGATAAAGACAGCGGCAAACTAAATCAGGAGGCAGCACAATGAGCAGTGTTAAAGCGAAAAAGCCGATGGTAACGGACATTTTTGTAGAAGGTGCCAGAAAGGGCTGGACCATAGCAACCACTTCCACTGTGCCGAATGTATTAATGGCATTTGTTATCATTAAGGCGTTGCAAATAACCGGTCTGCTTGATGTCATTGGCAGCTTGTTTGCACCTGTAATGGCAATTTTTGGTTTACCTGGTGAAGCTGCGGCAGTGCTTATCGGGGCATGGATGTCAATGGGTGGCGCCGTTGGTGTGGTTATCACTCTATTTGATCAGGGCATTCTTAATGGTGTACATATTGCGATTCTTGCTCCTGCCATCTATTTGATGGGCTCTCAGGTTCAGTATATGGGACGCATTATGGGGCCTATAGGAACAGAAGGGCGATATATTCCGGTGATGATTGCCATCTCTGTACTGAATGCATTTGGTGCTATGCTGGTTATGAATCTGTTTGTTTAAGAGCTAAGCATAAAGTTAGCTGAGTATACAGCCACGACGACTGAGTTGGTTGTGGCTGACCCCAAACCTTGCAGTGACAAAATAAAAACCTCCCGCCTTCTCATAAACGGGTTTTGCAATGGCATGCTAAGCTGATATCGTTTAATAATAAGTCAGAAACGTCTTGGTAAAAGCCTGAAACTCCATGGAAAAAATTCTAATACTTATTGTGCCTCTGGCCATCTTGTTTTATTTCGTTAATCTTAAATATGGCAAAAAGAAGAGTTACAAAGATTGTGATTACAAGCATAAGAAACCATTACTGAACGCTAATGAATCGGTTTTTTATAACAGCCTGATCACCGCTGTAGGTGAGCAGGGCATTGTTCTGTCAAAGGTGAGTATAGCTAATGTGATAGCTCCTGAAACGACGGACAAAAAGCAGTGGACGAATGCTAACAGTTACATTTCCAGAGGTTATTTCGATTTTGTTGTTTGCGATCCCCGCACTTTAGAAGTCAAAGTGGTCATTGAACTTAATGATGATAAAGAGCTGACCAAGCCAAAGATTGAACGTGAAAAACTGTTGATACACATTTGCCATTCGGCGGGTATTCCCTTGATAGGTGCATCGGTAAAACACAGCTATCAGGTAAGTCGTTTAAGACGTTTGCTGGCATCGCATATTGACTTAATTGAGCCGGAAAAAGAGGTCAGGTTCTGTAAAAAATGTGGCAGCCCTATGGTGATTAAAGTCGCCACCAAGGGTGACCATAAAGGGCGCCGTTTCTTTACCTGCAGCAGGCAGCCTAACTGTACTTATACAGAGAACTATAACGTGATATTTGAAGAGGCGGAGAGTTAAACAAACTCTGCTGAATACCCATAAATCAAGGATGATTTAGGTAACGCATGATTAAAAAGGACGATATACCCTTACTTTTTTTGGGTATTACCACGACATTTGTCGGGCTCGGTATTGGCCGCTTTTCATTTACTGCTATGTTGCCGGAGATGATTTTGTCCGGCTGGTTCTCTGACAGTGATGCGACATACATTGGTACGGCGAACTTACTGGGTTATCTTGCCGGGGCTTTATTAACCAATCGTATCCTGAGATTCTTGTCGGTCGGTAAGATACTAAGCCTATCCGTTTTTGCCATCTCCCTGAGTTACCTTCTTTGCGCACTTCCCGGTTATTTTGGCTGGTTTGCTTTCTGGCGCTTTGTGGCCGGTATCAGTGGTGCATTTCTTATTATTGTCGGCCCCTCCACCGTTCTTTCATTTTTGCCCAAGGAGCGACAGGCATTCAGCGGAAACTTGCTGTTTGTGGGTTTAGGATTAGGGATTTTACTATCAACTTCAGTGAGTTATTTGTCTTATCGGCTTGGCTTTTCATCTGTCTGGTTACTGTTGGGGTTCGTTGCTGTTATCTTGCTTTTCCCGGTACGCTCAGTGGTGAGCCGTTATAACTTATTGACCACCAAAGCAACGCCGGTTAACCAATCTGCCGGAATAGCACTGTTCGCTAACAAGGCACTTCTTTTCGTTCTGCTGGCTTATGCACTTCAGGCCATGGGTTATGTTCCCCATACGGTGTTCTGGGTGGATTATCTGGCACGCGAGCTGGAACTTGGTACTACTGCTGCGTCAGTTCAGTGGATGGTGTTTGGTTTCGGTGCGATTTTTGGGCCAGTCATATTGGGAGTGATCACTCACCATTTGGGCTGGAGCTACTCTCTGATACTGGCGTTCGCCCTGAACACGGTAGCGATTGCAACCCCGCTATTTTGCCAGACAACAGCGGGCTATCTGTTCTCGTCCTTTTTTGTGGGGGCTATGCTGCCCTGTATTGTAGCATTGGTGTCCGGCTCTATTTACCAATTAGTAGGAGCCGATCTGCATAAGCAATACTGGGGGCTGGCAACGCTTATCTTCGCCGCCCTTCAGGCTTTCTCTGGCTACAGCATGTCACTGCTCTATAACTACTACTCCGGCTATCACAACCTGTTTGCGGTAGCGTCTGTCTGTTTGCTGGCGGGAACGGCATTCACCATCTCAAGTGTTTTAGTTAGAAACAGGCAGCTTTAATGGTGTGAGCTTTAATGGTGTGTGTCCCGATAAGCAATAAGCAGCGTCCTTCAGGTTCAGTGAGAGTCCTCCTTTGTTTCAGCTAGCTGAGCCGGAAAGCGTACGGTGACTTCGGTTCCCCTTTGCAAAATGCTGTTGATACTAAGTGTTGCACCGTGTGCCTCCACAATGGACTTAGTCAGGTACAGGCCAAGGCCGAATCCACCGGTGGTTCGTTGTCGAGCGCTATCAGCCCGGTAAAACGGGTCGGTGATTCTTTGCAGATGTTGGGGAGAGATGCCTTCCCCATGGTCTTGCACACTAAGAACAAAGGCTCCGTCAGCTTCGCTATCCAGTGTTACCTGTATCGGTTTCTCTTTTCCATGGCGAAGTGCGTTGCTGATCAGGTTTTTCAGAACAAGTTCTAACCGTAACGGATCACCTTCCAGATAGCACGGTTGTTGGCAAATCTGCCACTGAACCTGTGGGGAGTGGTGACCGATTTCGTACTGCATATCCTGCATAAACTCCGACAGAGAAAAGTGTTCCAGATTGAGCCTCTGGTGGCCTTTATTAAGTCGTTCAGTTTCCAGAATATGGGTGACTAACTGGCTAAGTTCATCCATATCGTCCTGCAGGCTTTTTCTCAGGCTATCTGGCTCGATAAGATCCAACTGGATTTTGGCTCGGGTAATCGGAGTTTTCAGTTCATGGCTGATGGCAAGAAGCAGTTCCTGCTTGGCATCAAGTTGTTCGTTAAGAGCGTTGGACATGGCATTTATACTTTCTGCCAGTTGACTGAACTCCACAGTCGGTTGTCGGGGGATTTGATAGCTTAGGTTACCCTGCCGGATTTTGTTGGCTCCGGCACGGATACGGTACAAGGGAGCAATGGATTTGTTTACGGCCAGTAAAGTCAGAACAAGAACGCCCAGAGCAGCCAGAGCCATCAGTTCTTTCTGATAACGACCGATAAAGGATATTTGTTCTTTTTCAAACAGAGTGAAGGTATGGCCGGAAGAGATATACTCTAACCCCTTAATATCTTGATAGGCTACAAAAGTGAGATTTTCAGTAAGGGGAGCCACTACAACTCTGTCCGACTTCTCTATGTTATTTTCTCCGGAGCGCCATTGAAAATCGGGCCCGGAGACATAAAGCTCCGATGGAAAGGCTTTAATAAACTGCCGCATTTTCTCTTCTGAGGGGGGAACTCCTACCTCTTCCACCAACGCTTTTGCCAGAACTTCAGTAATATAAATCTGTTGCTGATTCTCTTCCTCAAACTCTCCTTTGGCGACCGTCACGATCAGCAGAAACAGGGTTATGGTCAGTAAGCCGCTGGCGATAAAGATTGCAGTTATACGAATGGAAAGTTTTTGCTGCCATTTTGCGGCGGGATACATAACAGGTCACTCCTTTGTGATATTGCCGATAAACATGTAACCCCGCCCCCAGACAGTTTTAATATAGCGGGAAGGTTTGTCGATATCATGGATTTTGTTGCGCAGTCGGGAGACAAGTGTGTCAATTGCGCGGGAGTATATTTCGCTGTCTATACCACGCAGGCTGCTGGTGAGATCATCACGGCTAAACAGCAAGCCAGGCGAGGTCATAAACAGCTCAAGCAGGGCAAACTCCATGCTGGTGAGGCAAAGGTCTTGCTGGCTGAGAGTGGCGAGCTGTTTTTGTTGATCCAGCATCAGATCTCCTGATAGTAAAATACCTTTTGTAACGGCAGAATCAGCTGAGTCATAAAAATCATTGCGTCGTAACTGGCTGTTGATGCGAGCTACCAGTTCACGGGTATCAAAGGGTTTGGGAAGGTAGTCATCGGTCCCGATCTCCAGCCCTATGATCTTATCCACCACATCACCACGGGCAGTGAGCATAATAATGGGTATGGCCGAATAGCGGTCATTGCGTGCCCTTAGTTCCTTACAGATATCAAAGCCGGTTTTTCCCGGTAGCATCACATCCAGAATCACCAACTGAATATCATGCTGTTCCAGCAGCGTTATACCTTGTTCCGCGTGGGTAGCGTGTAGCAAGTCAAACCCATAGTTTTTAAAACTGGTTTGCAGAACCTGCCCCAGTTTAATGTCGTCTTCTATTATCAGTAGCTTTTTCATATCACTCCCCGCGTCTTACCTTAGTTAAACACCTGAAGGGGGTGTTGTTAATCTGCGCAGGCAAAAAGTCACAATTTGTCACACTTTATAAATCATATGACAAGATTTCCCTCTGCGGCAGCGGGAGAATAAACGGGTCACTTACTCTCAGGGAAAAATGATGAAACCAGCAATCACATTAACGGCAATACTGACCATGTTTTTAAGTAATCAGGTAAATGCATCTGATGATAATTGTGAGAACGAACTTGGCATTGAAGTACCGGAGAAGTGTGCCAGTATTTCTGTTCGTCATGACTATCAAAACTTGCATAACTTTCGCCAACTCAACCCACAATCAAACCAGTTAACTCTTAAATCCGGTGTTCTCTTCCGTTCTGACCAATTTAGTGAAATTGACACTCAGGATATGGAGAAACTGAGCAAACTAGGTATTAAAACCCTGATAGATCTTAGATCTTATGATGAAATAACAGATAGCCCCAATAAACATATTCCAACCCTTGAACAGCAAGTAAACCTGCCAATCGGATCGGATCCCGCTGATATTAAAAAACTGATGCCTATTGAAGTAGCAAAGCAACTCCGGCCGCTATGGTATGCCGGTGAGTTTCACAAGATTGATCAACTAATGCAGGATTATGGCGTTGATTTATAAAAAATCCGCATTGAGCGTTATCAGGATTTTGCCACCAAGTTTATCCCCCAGGCATCGCGCTTTTTACACCTGCTGGCGGAAAAAGATAACTATCCGATCGCCTTTCATTGTGCGGGCGGAAAAGACAGAACCGGCTATATGGCGGCAATCACTCTGTTAGCTCTCGGGTTTACAGTTGATGACGTGATGAATGACTATCTCACCACTAATTTGTATACCTACGAAGCCATTGTTGAGATGAGAAATACGGCACCTAAAGCGATTTTCCCTTCTGTCGGTGCTCATCAGAGCCAGATGAAGGCGGCACTCAAACAAATTAATACTGAATTTGGCTCATTTGATAACTACCTGAAAAATGTGCTGAAGATAGATGATCATGAGCTAAAGGCGATCAGGCAGAACTTATTGCAGTAGAAACAATAATGCCGTCCGGCTGGACGGCATTTTCTATTTCAGCAAGTGGTTAGGCTACGCGTTTACTGGCTTCTTGTTCCAGACTGCTAAGGTGGTTAACCACTTGCTGGGACAGGGGCTCAACCTCTCTATACAGCTCTTCTGCTTTGTCGTGGTTACCTTTTTCCGTTTCAGTCAGGATAAGCTTAATGGTTTCATGTAGCCGGGCATGGGGTTGCTCCATCTGCTGAAAAGCCTGATAGTTGCCGTACTGCTGCTTTCCTTCGCTGTAGTACCACTTTCCTAATTTACACTCATGGTGAGAGCAGGCCTGTTGATGAGTGATAGCACTGGTGTCACCGTTCAGGTAAGAACGAACCCTTGTTTTCCAGGCCAGATGTGCCTGTTTTGCATTAGAAAAATCGACATTTTTTGATCTGCCCAAATCAAAATCACTTAACAGCCCTTGCAGATGGATTGCTCCTGAGTTGATGGTCTCCGCTCTTTGCTGAAGTGCATTGGCTTCTGACTGAGTCAGTGAGGCTTGCTCGCTGATGGTTTCGATACTTTGACTCATCTCAACAGCAACAAGGCTTTGCTGCTCTGCTGCCGTCGCAATCTGAGTACTCATATCGTTAATCTGAGTCATCCCCTCTGCCACTTTGGCGAAGATCTCCCGGGAGGATGCCACCTTAGCCAGTGCATTCTGAGCTTCCTGATTGTTGGCTTCAATTGTATGAGCTGAGCTGACAATGCCTTTAGACAAGTCATCCAGCATACTACGAATTTCCTGTGTCGCTTCCTGAGTGCGCACCGCCAGTCCCCGCACTTCATCAGCAACCACCGCAAAACCTCTGCCTTGTTCTCCTGCGCGGGCCGCCTCGATAGCTGCGTTCAGAGCCAACAAGTTGGTTTGATCGGCGATACCGCTGATCACATCAGTAATGTTGCTGATCTGCTCACTGTCGGCCGAGAGGGTTTTAATCTGTTCTGTTGTCTGGGTAAGTTCCTGAGAAAAGGCTTCCATTGAGTGCAATGTATCTAATACTACATGGTCGCCTTCGGTTACTGTATTGGTGGCATCATTGGTTGTATCGGAAGAGTTAACCGCGTTTTTTGATACCTCTTCCACCGTGGTGCTCATTTCGCTCATTGCCGTTGCAACCTGAGTGGTGTGGGATGCCTGATTGTCCATATTTTTTTGCATACTGAAGCTGGCCGATGACAGTTGATCCGCTGAGGCAATAAGATCCTGAGTAGAAGAGACAACCTGCCCGAGAATGGTTTTGCTCCTTGCCTGCAGTAACTTAACCGCAACCAGAGTCCGGCCTACTTCATTCATGCTGTCGATTTCAATGCTCTGGTTATAGTCGCCGCTGGCCATTTCCCTGAGCCTGGTTCTGATATCATTCAAAGGTTCAAGAAGGCCGGCAATGGAGCGCCACCAGCCAATAGCGGTGAGCAATATGGACAGAGTCAGAAATGCGGTTAATACCGCATGGTCATCGACAATGCTGAAGAAAACGGCGGTTGCCAGAACAGCGATATTAACCAGTGAGATAAAGTTAAACTGGGCTTTAAAGGAGAATCGTTTCAGCAGGCCTAGCTTAGGCAGTTTGATATTTCGATCCTGACTCATTTTGGCATATAGCGCTTCTGCCTGCTGGACTTGCTCCCTAGAAGGTTCAGAGCGGACAGACTGATAACCAATCACCTCACCCTTTTTCCACACGGGGGTGACAAAGGCTTCAACCCAATAATAATCACCGTTTTTGCAACGGTTTTTTACTAGACCACGCCAGGCAACGCCTTGTTTAACTGTGCCCCAGAGATCTTCAAATGCAGCCTCAGGCATATCAGGGTGGCGGACAATGTTGTGATCTTGTCCGATAAGTTCTTCAGAAGTGAAGCCACTAATAGCTAAAAAAGCATCATTAATGTAACGAATTTTGCCGTTCAGATCGGTAACTGACACCAAATCTTCTGACGATCTAAACATCTGTTCTGTTGTGGTCACAGGTTTGTTAACGCGCATGAATATCTCCGTGTTGCTCAGCATTCAGTTTCATTATAAAAAGCTGTTATCTCTAATCTGTCTTTAACTTCACATTTTTCTAAATTATTAATATCTTATATTAATGTTGTTAACAGTTAGTAAGGGAGAGTAGACAATCACCTGCTTTATTCCTAAAGTAAGCTTTAGGTAAAGGCGTATTCAAGGTTTTCAGATGGATTTAAGTGTTGGTCAGGTAGCGAAACGAGCCGGAGTAAGTGTACCCACATTGCATTTTTACGAGCAGAAAGGGCTGATTAGCAGTAGCCGTAATGCGGGCAATCAGCGTCGTTATAGTCGTCATGTACTGCGTCGCATTGCGGTGATAAAGGCGGCACAGAATGTGGGGTTGACGCTGGGGGAGATTTCAGAAGCACTGGCATTTCTGCCAAAGGATAAGGCTCCGAAAAAAGAGGAATGGGAAGCGTTGGCAGCGGGTTGGCAGCAAAGGCTGGAAGAAAAAATCAGCAGCCTTCAGGCGATGCAGAATCAGTTGGGAAGCTGCATAAACTGCGGCTGTTTGTCACTGGAAAGCTGCTCACTGTACAACCCGGATGACAGCAAAGCAATCAACCGGCCGGGAGCCAAGCTGAATCACGCTAGTGAACAAGATGAATCAGCTTAACCCTATATGAGCTAGATAGTTTCAATCACCTGAGCCTGAGCCAGTCTGGCTTTAGGCTGACCGAAATTGTAGTCCTGCTGTTCATCGTGGTAACCCATTGCCAGCGCTACCTCACAAATATGACCGTCCAGCTCTTCTTTAAACAGTTCACCGATGAGCTCGCTGTCGATACCTTCCATCGGGGTAGAACCAATGCCAAGACGTGCCAGCACATGAAGAATATTACCCAGTGCCAGATAGACCTGAGCTTTGGTCCAGTTGCCGTTAAAACCTTGCTCATTGGTGTTGGCTTCTGCAAATGAGTAAGCCCCATCCAGCATGGCTTCATAGCGATCTGCAGGAAGGTGGCCGGAGCTTACTTCAGCATCAACACGCTTAGCGTATTTCTGTTTGGTAAAGTTCGGATCATAAGCAAGAAGCAGAGTATGAGACGCTTCTTTGGCATGTGGCTGGTTAAACTGGTGCTTATTAGCAAAGCTATCGTGTAGGCGTTGTTTGGCACTGTCACTTTCTACAACAATAAACTTCCACGGCTGTGAGTTAATCGAAGAAGCGGAAAGACGCAATGCCTCTTTGATAACCTCCATATCTGTGTCAGAGATACGTTTTGACGGATCGTATTTCTTTGTGGTGTAACGGTTGTTTAGATCTTGAATAATTTGATGAGTCATACTTTTCTCCTTGGAAGTCGTCGGACTTTATGTTGTCAGTCACAATGAGGGCTACTTTAACTTGTTTTTTCGCGTTGATAATTGGTCGATTTAAATAAACACTTTTTAGTTTTTTTTGATAATAGTGACAAAGCGTACTTAGCAGGCTGTCTTGGGCTTTGGTTCACTCACAGACATAATTACAACAAGATTCACAAAATATGCATTTGGGTCGATTTTTTATTTTTCAAAAGGTTAGAGTAGTTTTCTTCAGGCTTTGTCAGCCTGCCCTAAAACCTGCAGTAGTAACGGCTTCTCAACAGCTTGTTATCTTGTTGTCATTCACAGTACAATCACAGGGATTTCTATGATTAAAAAAACAACATGACGTTAAGTCTGTGGCCTTTATTTCTCCACTCTCTTTTGCAGCGGATGTTGCTGACAGTGTTGCTTGTCCAGAATTCACCAGTAAAATCAGTCAGAAAAAGAGCGTTACGGCTGATGATTTTTATGGTGGCCGCAGGCTAACCCCCTTGCTGTTGAAGCCGGTTATAAGGTACTGAAAAACGGCGGAACCGCTGCTGATGCGCTGGTGGCAGTGCAAACCGTACTGGGTTTGGTGGAGCCTCAGTCATCAGGGCTGGGAGGCGGCGCCTTTCTGGTTTATTACAATGCAGAAAACGGCAAACTCACTACTTTTGATGGCAGGGAAACTGCCCCTCTGGCGGCGAAGCCTGAACTGTTTCAGGATAGTAACGGTAAACCACTGAAGTTCTATGATGCTGTTGTAGGTGGTCGCTCAGTAGGCACTCCGGGAACGGTGAAACTAATATCGTCTATGCATCAGCAATATGGCAAAAAGCCTTGGGCAGAACTACTGCAACCGGCTATCGCTCTGGCTGACGGAGGCTTTGCGGTTTCAGAACGTCTCGCATCAGCTATTGCCCGTGATAAAAAACGACTAAGCCGGTATCCCGATACCCGATCTTACTTCTTTACTGCGCAGGGGTTGCCTCGCCCAGAAGGTAGTGTGCTGGTAAACAAACCTTACGCGCAGACTCTGAGAATGCTGGCGGAACAGGGTGAATCGGTTTTCTATAGCGGTCAGATAGCCAAAGATATCGTCGCAAAGGTTACCGGAATCAGTGATAACCCCGGATTTCTGGCAATGGAAGATTTTGCTACCTATAAGGTAAAAGAGAGAGAAGCGGTTTGCGCCGGTTATCATCAGTACGATATTTGTGGGATGGGGACCTCCAAGCTCGGGCGCGCTGACAGTCGGTCAGATACTGGGTATCGCCAGCCATTTTGATCTGAAAGGGATGGGTGCAAATGATCCGGTAGCGTGGCAGATCATTGGAGATGCATCCAGACTGGCCTTCGCTGATCGCGGCCGCTACATGGCGGACAGTGATTTTGTACCAATGCCGCAAGGGTTACTTGATAAAGCTTATCTGGCTGAACGTGCATCGCTGATTATCAAAGGCAAGGCTCTGACTGAGGTATCTGCCGGTAATCCACCGTGGGACAACAAAATCGCGCTGGCTGATGATGATTCCATTGAACTACCAAGTACCACTCATATTGTGATAGTCGATAAGGCAGGCAATATCATCTCTATGACCAGCACTGTCGAAAATGGTTTTGGTTCAAGGGTGATGAGTAACGGCTTTATCCTCAATAATGAGCTGACGGACTTCTCCTTCTCGTCCCATAAAAATGGCTACCCCGTTGCTAACCGGGTAGAGCCGGGTAAACGTCCACGTTCTTCAATGGCACCAACCATAGTGATGGAAAAGGGTAAACCTTATATGGCGGTCGGTTCTCCGGGTGGTTCAAGAATCATCGGTTATGTCGCCCAGACTCTGATTGCTCATTTAGACTGGGGAATGGATATTCAGGACGCCATCAATATGCCCCATCTGGTAAACCGGTTTGGTACCTATGATCTGGAGCAGGACAGCGATGCCGCCAGCTTTAAACCGGCATTGGAAAAGATGGGCTTTAAGGTCAATATCCGTGACCTTAACTCCGGCCTGCACGGTGTTGTGTTTAGCGACGGCAAACTCATTGGCGGTGCCGATCCCCGTCGTGAAGGCACAGTAATGGGGGATTAAGCTTATAAGCAATCGCTCCCATGCTCTGCGTGGGAGTGTCTATCCGGGCTCAGACTTACCTCTGAGCCTCCTTACTCTTCCGCCAATGGCAGCCCAGAATCCCCCGGACAAATATCGTCTATACTCGTAGTCATTTGGTGCACTAATTAAACTGCACATTATATTTTGGTAATTAAACCTCAACTTAAAACGATAAATCTCTTTACCGAGCGTCATTGGCAGGCTTTTTGCTAATAATTTAAGGAATGTACTATATTTTAGATGTTTCTATGTTAACTATTCGTATAATACAACCTTTGTTTCAAACCGGTTATGGAGCCAACAACCTTTGAGTCAGGTAGTAAAATTCATTTTAATTGCTGTAATTTGCCTGATGCACAAAATAGCACTGGCAAATCAGCCTATTACCTTAGGTGTGTTGGCTTACCTTCCTGAAGAACAGATGCTGGAACGTTATCAGCCTCTGGCGGATTATCTGACTAACGCATTGAAAAACAGAGAAGTGCGTGTTCTTCCTCTAAGCTATCAAGGTGATCAGATAGAGAATGCCATTACGGAAAACCGCCTTGATCTATTGCTAACCAATCCGAGCCACTATATTAAGCTTCGTACCACGCACAAACTCAGTGGTGCAATGCTCACTCAGGTCGTTCTCCGTTCCGGCGAAGCGGTCAGCTCCTTTGGCGGTGTAATAGTGACGCTAGCGGACAACCAACAGATAGTTACGCTGGAGGATCTTAACGACGTCCATATAGCTGCAGCGGATTTAAGATCTTTAGGGGGCTATCAGGCTCAGATCTATGAAATTTATAAGCAAGGGATTGAGTTACGGGGTAGGTTTTCATTTCTGAAAAAACACAATGCTGTGATAAATGCCGTGTTAACAGGTGATGCAGATGTTGGTTTCGTACGCAGCGGTGTCATTGAGAGTATGGCTCAAAGTGGTGCACTGGACGTAAGGCAAATCAAGCTGATTAATCAAAAAATGAATCCGGCATTTCCATTTGCCCACTCGACAAGCTTATATCCTGAGTGGCCGTTACTTGCACTGCCGCAGCTATCAGATTCTGATGTCAGGCGTGTAGCCTCTGCGCTGTTAGATTTAGATATCAGTCATCCGGCAGCCCGTGCGGCTAATATTGGTGGGTTTAATCCTCCGGCAGATTATCAGGAGGTAGATACCTTAGCACGTACACTAAGGGTTTCTCCTTATGATCAAGCACCTGAGTTTACTCTCTATGATATCTGGAACAAGCACCTGGCTGGGTTGTTGGTGATAGCGGTAACGATAGTCATCATTGTGTTTTTACTCTCCCTGCTTTTACATCGAAATAACCAGTTAAGACATAACGCAGAAAAACTCAGAAGAGCCGCGAGTGTATTTTCCAACGCCACCGAAGGCATCGTTATAACAAACAGCAATGGCAAGATACTGGATGTAAATAGTGCGTTTGAAGAGATTACAGGTTATTCCCGCTCAGAAGCCGTAGGTAAACGTTATGATTTAGTGGAGCCCGGCTTTCATAGTGACACCTCTTTTGAAGAGATCTGGTACAGCTTAGCGCAGAGCGGAGGCTGGCAGGGAGAGTTATGGTGTAAACACAAAAATGGCCAGAAGTATGCTGTTCAATTGATGGTTGGAGCTATTAAAACAAATCGTGGTGAAATGGAAGGTCACGTACTGTTACTTTCTGATATTACTCAAAAGCTTTTCTTTTCTTCTATTGAAGATATTCGTTCCAATGCAATGCAGTCAACAATAGAGGGTTCTCCCTTAAGTGAGACGTTAGATAAGATCCTTAAAGATATTGAGTTATTAAGCTCTGAAACACAATGTTCCATATTGTTACTGGATAAGTCAGGAAAACATCTCTTTAACCGTTCAGCCCCGTCTCTGCCCGAAGCCTATAGTCAGGCCATTGATGGCATTGCCATAGGTGATGGAATAGGCTCATGTGGCACCGCAGCCTATCGGCAGCAGCGCGTTATAGTAGAAAATATCCAAGAGCATCCTTTCTGGGCTGATTTTAAAGGCTTGGCGGCTCAGCATGATTTAGCAAGCTGTTGGTCTGAGCCGATTTTTGGTAAAAAAGGGCGGCTGTTGGGTACTTTCGCGATTTATCACCAAAGGCCAACCGCCCCAAGTAAAAAAGATATCCATTTAATCGAACGTACCGTTGATTTTATTAGCCTTCTTCTTGAAGGAGAGAGAGCCGAGCAGGAACTGATACGTTTAGCAACAACAGACGAACTGACCTCTTTAGCCAACCGGCGCCAGCTCTTAGCGATCATCGACTCTGAAATAGAACGGGCGAAACGTTATAAAACACCGTTGTCGTTTTGTATGGTCGATTTGGATAACTTTAAAGCCGTCAATGATCTGTACGGTCATGAAGTAGGTGATGAAGTTCTTAAAGCCGTTGCAGAAGCGATGAAGGGGTTTATCCGCACCACTGATATGGTTGGCCGGTTAGGAGGGGAGGAGTTTGGAATAATATTGCCTAACACCGCCCATGATGATGCGTTAACTATGGCTGACAGGTTGCGTCTAGCCATTGAAGAGTTAACAGTAGTTCATGAAAAATCATCACTCAATGTAACCATTTCTGTAGGTGTTAGCAGTATCAGACACAGCTCAGAAACCGTACTCAGTAATGACTTGCTCTCCTTAGCCGATCGCTGCCTCTATTATGCTAAACGTAGCGGACGAAACAGAGTCAGCGATAAGCCAATAGATTTAGATATTATGAAAAATGGTGGATAGTGAGTTGTCTTGCTTTGGCTTCTTCACAACCGTTTTGTAACTCGCCTTTCTGGCGAAAGGCTCAGACACGACAAAACTGATTGAGTTTGAGAGCCCTCTCTGCTCTCGTTGCCATGTTTTGCGTGGCAATGCATACCAGAGTTCGTTTTAATAACTAAACCCGTCTCAAAACCATCAGAAATACACCTCAAGACGACTAGCCAATTGACAGCAATATGGACAAATATCGGGAGTTGAACAATTAAACTCGTCTTTTCCTGCTTACCTTGCTTAATCACCATAAAAAGCAGGAAGAGGAGTAGAAAAGTAGTTATAGAGAATGAAGCATTCTCGTAGGTTTATGGGAATGCTTTTTGATTGTTTTGCTGGCTGCTGTAATAGAATCCACTTACGCATTGAAGCATTATTTCATTGAGGAAGTATTGCTTCTTCAAAAATAGCGACTAGTGGTTTAAGGTCGAGATATACTCCAGCAACATTTGCATCTATCCAGTCTTGCTGAGTTAGTTGCGGCCACCTTACTTCATACCCTAAAACGAAGAGTAACTCCTCAAAAAAGAATCGTAATGTTCGGCCATTACCTTCTCTGAACGGATGAAGTAAATTGAGTTCACAAAACAGGCTTGCTAAGTTTTCTATTAGTTCTGCTGTAGAAGCGATGTTGCTTAATGTTGGGATAATCTTAAACAGTTTCTCTGCTTCTGGTTCAATTCTGGAAAAGGTACAAAAGCGAGTATTACCCTTTGAAATATCGATTTCTCGCACTTTTCCTGCCCACGAATAGAGATCCTGAAATAGATATAAATGTAAGCGTTTTAAGTGAGAAAAGTCTAGCTGGTTAAGTTCGTTGATGTCGCTTTGGTAGGTGCGATATCTTTCTGTGGTAAAAGCGACTTCTGCCTCTTCTAATTCCTCAGCGTCACGTATATTCAGAATATTGATTAAAGTACCAGTATCCTGGTAGCAGTACTTATCGTTATTCGCACCGTACTTATCGCGCATATTTGCGTTTCAGTTCAGAAATAGAATGATTTTTGCTTTTGTTTTTTTGCGTTATACCTTCATAACTGAGGCTTGTTTTGTAGTTTTCAAGGTTTGGGATGAACTTGCCTTTCCGTGGAGATGGATTCGAGACTGATGCCATAGAAGTAGTTCCTTAAGGGGGCTCATGAAGTTAATTGTACATTAGAAGGGACAAACTGTCATGGTATGGTAAAACTTAAGGCTTTCGCTGTTTCCAATGAATCGAAATGCATATTTACAACATTGTAATGCGAGTACCAAATGGAGTACCAGAGCTATAGCATGTTCAGTTCTGTCCATAACCGTGCAAACTGACAATCAGAACTCTTCCAAAAAGTACGGTCAGTTTACCAAGGTTATTTTGCCATACCTAAACTCCGGTAATTCTCTTCAACATAAGGTATGCATTTCGACGCGGAGCATCGAAACGAGATGTTGGGGTGATTTGTTCTTCGCGAGGATGGAGCTGTTTTTTCTTGCTGAAGAGAAAAAGTAGCTCACTCCCTCGAAGGGGAGTGAAACCGACTAAATAAACTTAGCGACGATTTTGCCTACTGTGCGTTGATCCCGCATTTTCAGCAGGGCATCACCAATCTGCTCCATTGAGATTACCGTGAGTTCAGGAACTTGTAGTGAGCCGTCGGAAAGTAGTGCGGAAACTTTAGTGCCGCTGTCAAAAAGCGTTGCCCTGCCTGCTGCGCCATTCACATGCCCTGACCCAAGGCTTAGCTGGTGGAAGCTTAATCCCTGCAGGAAAGCGTTGTTGTAGTTTTGCGGATTGACCGTGTTAACCAGTTCAACCATTTCGCCTTCATAACCCAGTACCGATGCACAAAGAATATCGTTATCACCACCGACACAATCCAGTGCGATCTCTACGCCTTGATCGCCGGTGATCTTCATAACCTGTTCAGCGACTTTGCCCTGACGATAGTCAATAGTGTGGGTGGCACCGAGTGTTTTCAGAAAGTCATGATTGGCTTCAGAAGCCGTGGTGATAATGGTGCTGATACCCGCCAGTTTTGCCAACTGAATAGCGAAACTGCCGACACCACCCGCGCCTCCGGCAATAAAGACGGAGCTGCGTTTGTCTGCTGAAAGCTTGTCAAACAGAGCGCGATAGGCGGTTCATGCTGCACATGGGCTTGCGGCTGCTACTTCCGCACGGGTTTGCGGATGAGTAACCAATGAGCGGGAGTCCTGAACTGCGAACTCAGCAAAACCGCCATGTGTCCGGCGCATATTGCCGTGGTAAAGCACCTTGTCTCCTATCTGCCAGCCGGTAACAGAGTCGCCAAGGGCAACAATTTCACCCGATACATCCAGCCCGGCGACAAATCTGTCATCCATATCGGGCACCATACCATTCCACAGATGTATTTTGGCATCAACCGGGTTGAGCCCTACGGCGTGAACTTTTACCAGTACATCAAAAGGTTGTTCAATTTCAGGTACGTTAAGTTCGCTCAGGGTGAAGGTATCGCGGGCTTTCTGGTAGGTAATGGCTTTCATCTTGTCCTCTGAATCTAATAGCAACGACCGGCTGAGAGAGCACTCAGCCGGTGCAGACCATAAGGTTTGGTATCTGATCAGAATAGAGGTTTGAAACTAAAATAGAAATTATGATTTATTATAGTTTCCATAAACTGAAATTATGAATTACTGGGCGCATTTTTCCTGATCTGTCAGAAACTGTTCCAGTACATCAACAATCAGTTGGTGATCTTCTGCCTGATGCAGGCCGGAAACCGAGATACTGCCAATAATGCCCACCTGTCGTATGGCAAGCGGAAAGCTGCCGCCATATGGGGCAAACTCTTTGCCGTCCACCAATGAGGCTTCTGCCAAAGGTACGCCTTTGTTTTTGTAGTAGTTACCCACATACCATGAGCTGTTCTGATAGCGGTCTACTACATTTTTCTTGCGTCGAATCCATTCAAGGTTATCAATTCTTGTGCCTTGCATTGCGTGGCTGAACAGGGTTAAGCCGTTCACGGTAATATCAATAGCCACGCTGGCATCTCGTTGTTCTGCGGCCTGTTTAATGGCGCAGCCCAGTTGCCATGCTCTCTGGTGAGAAAAGTGGCTGAACTGCAGCTTCTGCTCCTGCTGTAAAATCTGCTCAAGTAATGAAGTCATAATCTGTTTCCCGGTCAAAATAAAGGCGGTGAATATCACCGCCTGTTCTGTTTATGTGCCTGTCCCTCGCATTAGTTACACGCGTCTGCTACGCGTGTCTGCTATATCTCTAGTTCCGATTTCAGCATGGTTTCGATTTCCTGTGTTGAGGCGGCGCTCATCAGGTTGTTACGAAACTCTTCATGCATAATGCGGCGTGCCAGTTTAGAGAAGATCTTCATATGCTGGTCTCCGGCAGCATGCTTGTTCAGGGTCAGCATAATCACAAACTGAGCTTCCTCATCACCCCACTGTATTGGCTTGGCAAGGCGGGAAACGCTGATGGTCGACTGCTCAATATGCTCACTCTTGGTATGAGGAATGGCGAAACCGAAGCCAAGACCGGTAGAGAACACATCTTCACGCGCCCACAAGTCATCGGCCAGTTTTTGCGGATAACGGCAGCGGCCTGCAAGGAACAGATTGTCCGAAAGAGTTTTAATCACCTCTTCTTTACTGCGCAGATCATTGTCCAGCGTAATGCACTGTTCAGAAATCAGCGGTGCATCAGATTGCTGCATACGGAACTGAGCCAGTTGATGCTCCACTTCCAGAGAAGTACGGCAGTTCATGGCTTTGTTCAGTAACTGGCGACACTCACGGCTGTCCAGTTTCGCAATGCGCTCTTTGGTGGCAGGAATACTTGGTGCACTCATACTGATTTCATCCAGACCAAGGCCAACCAGCAGAGGCAGTACCGAGCCTTTAGCACCCAGCTCGCCACACAGACCGATCCATTTACCGTGTCTGTGTACTTCACGAACCACGTGATCCAGTGTTCTCAGGAAGGCAGGGTTCAGGCTGTTGTAGTGCTTGGTGACTTTGGCGTTATCTCTGTCAACCGCCATCAGGTACTGAGTCAGGTCGTTACTACCAATACTGAAGAAATCAATCTCTTCACAGCACTGGTCGATAATAAACGCCACAGACGGAACTTCCAGCATAATGCCTAGCGGGATCTTTTCATCAAAGGCGATGTGCTCGGCGCGCAGCTCTTTACGTACTTCTGCCAGCAAGTCTTTCACCCAGAGGATTTCTTCAAGGGAAGAGATCATCGGGATCATAATCTTAAGGGCACCGTGCGCCGATGCACGCAGAATGCTGCGAAGCTGGGTTTTGAACATATCTATAAATTCTTCATAGATACGCACGGCACGGTAGCCAAGGAATGGGTTGTTTTCTGCCGGGATATTCAGATAATCCACCGGCTTGTCACCACCGATATCAATGGTGCGGATAATGATGGATTTGCCATCAGCTGCTTCCATTGCCTGACAGTAAATGTTGTACAGCTCATCTTCATCAGGTGCGCTAGTGCGATCCATATAAAGCATCTCGGTACGGAACAAGCCAATGGCTTCGGCACCGTTATCAAAAGCGGCCTGAGCTTCGACGGAGTGAGCAATATTAGCAGCCACTTCCAGTGTTTTTCCATCGGCGGTTTTACCCTGCTGATTGATAAACTCACTCTGACGTTGATGTATGGTATCGGCAACACGTTGTTCCTGCTGGTAGTAACGGCGCAGTGGTTCGGTGATCTCAGTGGCAACCAGCCCTAAGTTACCGTCAATCAGTACTTCTGAGTCTAGGAAACTGCTCAGGTGGTTCTCATCTACGCCAACCAGAGTAGGAATAGCAAATGAACGGGCAAGAATAACCGTGTGAGAAGTGCTGCCACCGTGGGTAAGTAACAGACCTTTCAGCAGGCTCTTGTCCAGTTCCAGAAACTGACTTGGTGTCAGATCGTCAGCAATACAGATGGTTGGCTCAGTCAGGCTAAGCTGGTTAGAGAATTTCTCTTCGCCATACAGGCTTTGCAGCAGTTGGAAACAGACATCGCGGATATCCAGTTCGCGTTCGCGCATGTAGGCAGAGGCGGATTTCTGTAGCTGCTCACCAAAGTGCTTGGCAGTGGCAATGACTGCGTCAGCACAGCTGCGGCCGTCGACAAGGTTACTTTTCAGGGTCTGCTTAAACTCAGCATCTTTAACAATAGAGAAGTGAGCGTTTACTACTTCTGCTTCAGTATGGCTTGCGGTCTTAAGTTGCAGTTCAAAGCTTTTTTCCAGCTGAAGAAGACCTTTATCCATAGCAGGTTGCTCTTCTGCCAGCGGACGTTTTGCCGGTAAGTCAGTCAGGGTATCAAAGTTAATGGCACCAACTCTTGTCAGGGTACCAAAGCCGAAACCGCTGCTGACGGCATTGCCACGCACGACCGGCAGTTGCAGGTTGCTAAAGTTTCTTGGCAGCGGGGCGAATTCGCCGGACTTGGCTTCAGTCGTTTCCAGTGGTGCATCACAGTGAGGGAACTCATTAGTAATAAAGCTGCGGATTTTTTCCAATGCACTCTCTTCGTCTGTACCTTCAATAGTAATCAGACATTTGTCGCCCAGTAAGGTGTCTGTCCCGATAAGAGAAAGGACGCTTTTGGCGTTGGCGGAAATACCGGTGCGCTCGTTCTGCCACTGTATATCTGCGGTAAATTCATTACATAGAGACTCAACATGGCTTGCCGGACGGGCGTGAACACCATTAGGGAGTTCGCATGAGAAGGAGAAAGTTTTCATAAATACTGGCCTTTGGCATCGTCTTCTGGATTTCTTTCCATACACAATAGAGCTTATCGTTTTGCCCCTCTATTGGACATTTCTTCGAATTACTGGATAAATGTTAGATTGAAAATAAAGTGTGAATCTCATCAAATTTACTATGTTTTCCGTGACTGAGATCAGGTTTTATTTTTGATTTTCTTAGCTGCTTTTCTATTAAAGTTAATTAAAACAACCAATTATGGTGTTAATGTTGTTATTCGAGCGCTTATTAACTTTTTTGTGTTTTGGATCACTTTTCTGTTGTGATCTTACAAAAGTCCAGTAAATAGAAGTTTTGTCCTCTAACTGGTTAGCACATTTACTCACTATATTATCAGCACAACCCAAAAGGTTTACTGCCCGGCATGCCGGGAGAGAAAAAATCGCTGCGCAGCGAGTATACGTGAACAATTTGAAGCTTAATTATTAACTAAACTTTGTGCTTTAAGGAACAGTGTTATGAATGACATCATTTCCATACTGAAAAACACCCGTTCTCATCTGATGACAGGTGTATCTCATATGATCCCGTTTGTGGTAGCAGGCGGTATCTTACTTGCTGCGTCGGTTATGCTTTATGGTGAAGGCGCCGTGCCGGAAGAGGGTACCTGGCTACACGATCTCTTCTTTATCGGTGTTGCCGGTTTCCAGTTGATGGTCCCTATTCTGGCCGCTTATATCGGTTACTCTATTGCTGATCGCTCAGCCCTTGCCCCGTCTGCTATTGCCGCCTTTATTGGTGCTAACATGTACAACACCGGCTTCTTCGGCGCTATTTTTGCCGGTCTGCTGGGTGGTATCGTTGTTCACTATCTGAAGAAGATTAAGGTTCCCGCTTTTGCCCGTTCTATTATGCCTATCTTCGTTATCCCTATTATCGGTACCTTTATTACTGCCGGTGCTATTGTCTGGGGTATTGGTGAGCCGATTGGCGCAGGTACAGCTGCCCTGACTGAATTCCTTAAAGGTATGCAGGATTCAAGTATCGTCGTACTTGCCATTGTAATGGGTCTGATGATCGCCTTTGATATGGGCGGACCGGTTAACAAAGTGGCCTATGCGTTCGTTATCCTGTGTGTTGGTGAAGGCATCTATAACGTTGCAGGTATCTCTGCGGTCGCGGTAGCGACTCCTTCTGTAGGTATGGGTCTGGCGACCTTCCTGAACAAAAAACTGTATGGTGCTGATGAGCAGGAAGCAGGTCGTGCTTCTATCCTGATGGGTGCCATGGGTATTACTGAAGGTGCGATTCCGTTTGCTGCTGCTGATCCGCTTCGCGTACTGCCTTCAATCATGATCGGTACTGCCTGTGGTGCTGTAACCGCTGCCCTGCTGGGTGTGAAGTGTTTCGCTGCATGGGGTGGTCTGATTGTTCTGCCGGTAGTAGAAGGTCGCTTTGGCTTCCTGATTGCACTGGCGGTCGGTTCTCTGGTCACGGCTCTGCTGGTTAACTTCCTGAAAGCCCGCCGTAAGGTTGAAGCGCCAAAGGAGAACGCTTCTGACGATATCGATCTGGATATCTCTATCGGCTAAACGCCATTTCCTAATCCGGGTTATCAGCCATTCCGGTACAGGCTGGTAACCCACCCTAATTACTAAGAATCTGACTTATTTTGGAGATTATTATGACAAATGTTGTTGCTGTAACAGCTTGCCCATCAGGTGTTGCTCATACTTATATGGCGGCAGAAGCTATCGAAGCGGCTGCTAAAGCGAAGGGCTGGAACTGCTCTGTGGAAACTCAGGGCTCTATCGGTATTGAAAACGAGCTGACGGCTGAACAGGTTGCTTCTGCTGATGTGGTGATTCTGACCAAAGATATCGACATCAAGAATCAGGAAAGATTCGAAGGCAAAATGGTGGTTCGCATTGGTGTCAGCGATGCAGTAAAACGCGCTGCTGCGGTAATGGATAAAATTGAAGCACACCTTGCTACTGCATAATCTAAGGTGCACATAATCTGATGTAAAAAGCAATGGGCGACAGATGCCCGTTAGCCTGCCCCGGTAAGCCGGGGCAAATAATAAACTCGCCTTTAGGCAACACTGCTCAACAGATAAAACAGAAACATAGAACGGAGCTTGCCATGAGCACAGCCAGAATCGAAAAATTAAAGTCGGCACTGTTTAATGCCAAAAGAGCCATCTCCCTTGAGAGAGCGCTTTTATATACTGAAAGTCACAAGCAGACGGAAGGAGAGCATACTCTGATCCGCCGCGCCAAAGCGACGGCACACATTCTGGATAATGTTGCTATCTCTATCCGTGACGACGAACTTATTGCCGGTAACCGCACCATTGAACCACGTGCGGGTATCGTGTCTCCTGAGATGGACCCATACTGGATTGAAAAAGAGCTGGACAGTTTTGACACTCGTCCGCAGGACAAATTCTTTATCTCGGAGCAGGACAAAACTATTTACCGCGAACAGCTTCTGCCTTACTGGTCTGAGCGTTCAATGAAAGACTTTATTAACAGCCAGATCCCGCAAGAGATTAAACAGGCTGTTGGCGAGAAGGTGTTTAGTGTTAACCAGACCGACAAAGGTCAGGGGCATATCATTATCGATTTTGACCGCCTGCTAAGCAGTGGTCTGAACCAGTTAACGGACGAGATGCAGAAGCTGGTGGCCTCTTATCCTGAAAACCCGTTTTATCAGTCAGTATTGATATTACTGCAAGCTTCCAGCCGCCATATCCGCCGCTATGAGCAACTGGCAACAGAGATGGCCGAAAGCTGTAATGACAGCCAAAGAAAGCAAGAGCTAGAGAATATTGCTCAGGTGTCGGCCAAAATCGCCGGCCAACGCCCGGATAACTTTGTTGAGGCGTGTCAGCTGTTCTGGTACATGAACATTATCCTGCAGTATGAATCCAACGCCAGCTCCCTGTCTCTGGGGCGCTTTGACCAGTATATGCTGCCTTTCTATCAGCGTTCACTGCAACAGGGCGAGGATGCTGCTTTCCTGAAAGAGTATCTGGAAAGTCTCTGGATCAAAACAAACGACATCGTACTGCTGCGTTCATCCAGTAGTGCCAAGTTTTTTGCCGGATTCCCGACCGGCTACACCATTCTGCTGGGCGGACTGAATGAAACGGGTCAGAGCGCGGTGAATGTTTTGTCTACCCTATGTCTGGATGCCTATCAGAGTGTTCAGTTGCCTCAGCCTAATCTGTGGTGTGCGGGTAAACGAGTTTATCGACCGGGAATTTCTGTACAAAACCGCAGAGACCATTCGTCTGGGAACCGGTATTCCGCAGATCTTTAAC
This sequence comes from Vibrio sp. SCSIO 43137, assembly GCF_028201475.1. NCBI lineage: Bacteria > Pseudomonadati > Pseudomonadota > Gammaproteobacteria > Vibrionales > Vibrionaceae > Vibrio > Vibrio sp. SCSIO 43137. The sequence continues at coordinate 169,874 of NZ_CP116384.1, forward strand.
GATGAAGTAGTGGTGCCGGCCTTCCTTAACCGCGGGGTATCGCTGGAAGATGCAAGGGACTACTCCGTAGTCGGCTGTGTTGAGCTCTCTATTCCGGGCAAAACCTATGGCCTGCACGATATTGCCATGTTTAACCTGCTTAAGGTGATGGAGCTGGTGCTGAAGCGAAATCAGCATACAGAAAACATCAGCTACCATGAATTACTGGAGCAGATCCGAACCGATATCCGTCACTATGTGAGGCTGATGGTGGAAGGCTCAAATATCTGTGATATCGGCCATCGTGACTGGGCACCGGTGCCTTTACTGTCATCCTTTATCAGTGACTGTATCGAAAACGGAAAAGACATTACTTACGGCGGTGGTCGTTACAACTTCTCCGGCGTGCAGGGTATTGGTATCGCCAACCTGTCCGATTCACTTCAGGCTCTGAAACGCTTTGTGTTCGAAGAAAAAAGAGCCGGCTTTGCAGAGTTTATTGAGCTGCTGGATAACAACTTTGAAGGTGCAGAGGGCAGTAAGATCCGTGCCCGTCTGATGCATAAGTATGAAAAGTACGGCAATGATATCGATGAAGTGGACAGCATAGGTGCCGATCTTCTTCGTCTGTTCTGCAAAGAAGTGGAGCAGTATCAGAACCCCCGTGGCGGACAGTTTACTCCGGGTTCTTATACCGTATCTGCTCACGTTCCGTTAGGCGCAGTTGTTGGTGCGACACCTGACGGCCGTCTGTCGGGTGAGCAACTGGCTGATGGTGGTTTGTCTCCGATGCTGGGCAAGGATCATCAGGGACCGACGGCGGTACTGAAATCTGTCTCCAAGCTGGATAACTATCTGCTGTCAAACGGTAGCCTGCTGAACGTGAAGTTTACTCCGTCCACCCTTGAAGGTGCTCAGGGGCTGAACAAGCTGGGCGACTTCCTGCGTGCCTTTATGAAGCTGAAGTTACAGCATATTCAGTTTAATGTGCTCAATGCCGACACGCTGCGAAAAGCACAGCAGAAGCCGGAAGATTATGCCGGGCTGGTGGTGAGGGTTGCCGGATACAGCGCCTTCTTTGTGGAGCTGTCGAAAGAGATCCAGGACGACATCATTCACCGAACTGCTCATGAGTTGTGATTCAGTTATGGATAGCGGGCATATCTTCAATATCCAGCGTTACTCACTCAATGATGGTGAAGGAATACGCACGGTAGTGTTTTTTAAGGGCTGCCCGCTGAAATGTCCCTGGTGTGCAAATCCGGAATCGCGCTCGCTGAAGTCTCATACCATCAAACGTGAGGCTAAGTGTATCCACTGCGATCACTGCGATATGGATGTGGAAGAGTGTCCGACCGGTGCGGTAGAAATTGTCGGCAAAGATATGACGCTGGAGGAAGTGCTCAGTGCCATTGCTAAAGATGATGTGTTTTACCGTACTTCCGGCGGCGGAGTGACCCTCTCCGGCGGAGAAATACTGAGTCAGGCGCCTTTTGTTATCAAGCTTCTGACCAAGCTGCGCCAGTTAGGTTATCACACGGCTATCGAAACATCGGGTCAGGGCAGTACCAGCCAGTTACTCAAAATAGGGCAGTTGTGTGATGAAGTGCTGTTTGATTTTAAAATCATGGATGCAGAGCTGGCCAGACAGGTCACCGGTATCAACCTGCAACGGGTTCTGGATAACTTCCGCCAACTGACGGAGCAGGGAGTAAAGGTGATTCCGCGCCTGCCGCTGATCCCCGGTTACACCCTGAATATTATTAATGTCGACAAGGTACTGAATTTTATTGCCCCGTTCGGCCTTAAAGAGGTTCACTTGCTGCCGTTTCATCAGTATGGCGCAAGTAAGTATCAGACACTGAATATGGAATACGCCATGAAAGAGGTGGCGGTTCCGGCAAAAGATGAGATCGCTTCCGTGCGCAGGCATGTGGAAGCCCACGGCTATAACGTCATCATCGGAGGTTAATGATGAAACAAAAAATACTGATCACCGGAGCGAATGGCTTTTTCGGTACCCGTTTTATTAACCGGTATCAGAGCCAGTATGAGATTACCGCTACCGACGTAGAGCAGTTAGATATCACCGATGCTAAACAGGTTTCTGCAACCTTTGCTGACGTGAAACCGGACTATGTTATTCACGCAGCAGCGATTGCAGTGACTGACTTCTGTAATCAGCATCCGGACATTGCCCACAAGGTGAATGTGCAGGGCGCCATTAATATCGCTAAAGCGTGTAAGGAACATGGCTCAAAGCTGGTATTTATCAGTACCGAGCAGGTGTTTAACGGCAATGAAGAGAGCGGCCCGTATAAAGAGTCGGACACTCCGGTTCCGGATACGGTTTATGGCCAGAACAAACTGGAAGCGGAACATGAGCTGAAAGGCATTCTTCCCGAGCTTTGGATACTCAGGTTTACCTGGATGTTTGGCCTGCCTGAGCGCAACACCAGCATTAATCCGAACGTAGTGTGGAACACACTACAGGCATTGATGAATGGCGAGAAAATGAAAGAGCGTCGCAATGAGTTTCGCGGCCTGACTTACATTCACGAACTGATTGATCAGTTTGAGAAGATATTTGCCATCCCTTACGGCACTTATCATACGGGGGCGCATAACCCGGACAGCCGCTTTGACATTGCCCGTCATATCCTGACGGAAATGGGGCAGGAAGTGCGCTGGGGCGAGATCCTCGAAGCCTGTGATGCACCTAAAACCCGCGATGTGCGCTTAGAGACTTCTAAGCTTGCAGAGCAAGGTATCGTCTTTACCGAAAGTAAGGCCGCCATTAGCCGCTGCCTGCAAGAATTTGGTTTTAAGAAATAGTTTTAAGATTGAGTGGAGAATTTACATGATTTACTTTCTGGATACGGCAAACCTGACAGCGATACAAAAGGCCGTAGACCTATATCCGCTGGATGGTGTAACGACCAACCCGTCTATTGTGGCTAAAGAGAACAAGCCTCTTAAGGAAATTATTCTTAGCATTCGCGAGATTATCGGTCAGGAAAGACTGCTTCACGTGCAGGTGATGGGCAAAACCGCTGAGATTATGCTGGAAGAGGCAAAAGCGCTGAGAGCCATCGATAAAGATCTTTATATTAAGGTGCCGGTGACTCCTCAGGGCATTAAGGCGATGAAATTGCTTAGCCAGAACAATATTCCGGTAACAGCAACCGCGATCCTGACTCCGCAACAAGCATTGATGGCCGCGAAGGCAGGAGCGGAATACCTTGCGCCTTATGTTAACCGTCTTGATAACATCTGCTCTGACGGTGTCGGCGTAGTAGCTGAGATTGCTCATCTGATCGACATTCACAACCTTGATGCCAAAGTGCTGGCGGCATCGTTTAAGAACGTGCAGCAGGTACATGAAGTAGCGAAAGCCGGTAGTCAGTCGGTGACCATTGCTCCTGATGTATTTGACCTTCTGCTGAACCATCCGCTTACGGATTCTGGCGTGGCAGGCTTTGTTGCAGACTGGGAATCAGTGTATGGCGAAGGTACTAACGTACTGGATGTGCTGTAAGCCACAAAGTCACGATTTCTAAGGGCTTCACGTAAGTGAAATAAAACTAAATAGAGGTATACTTTCCGGTATACCTCTTCTTTTTGTGGATACCAATGAAATTAGTCGCCGTTACCGCCTGCATCAGTGGGGTTGCACACACCTATATGGCTGCCGAGTTGATCGAAAAATATTGCAGCAAGCAAGGCTTGTCTGTTGCTGTTGAAACTCAGGGCGCACTGGGAATGGAAAATGCCCTTCAGCCGAGGCAAATAGAAGAAGCTGATGTAGCCATTATTGTGGCAGATATTGCTATTGAAGGTGCAGAGCGTTTCGCCAATACCCGTCAGGTGAGGTCTAAAATTTCCACCTTTCTGCGACAGCCGGAAAAAGTGTTTGATGCATTGGAAAAAGCTTACCGTTCCCCGCCGGAAAGTGTGATTGAGATTTAACTCTGGCTTCGATATTGCGTGCGGTATTCAGAGGGTGAGCGGTCAGTCTGATTCCTGAATACCCGACAGAAATAGTTACTGTCAGTAAAACCGGCGCGATGAGCCACTTCCTTCACCTTCATATCGTACTCTTTCAGCAGATATTTCGCCCGCTCCAGCCGGATATGGTTCAGGTGTTCATTAAACTTAATTTTCCCCTCTTTCTGAAACAGCTGTGACAGGTAGTTAGGCGAGATATAGAAATGCTCCGCCACCGACTCCCGTGTTAATGGCTCCTGATACTTCTGTTCGACATAATCCCGCACCGCTTCAAACAGCGCCTTGCTACGGGAAGGGGTTTCCGGCGGATTAAGCATTAACTCATTTACATGGCTAAGCAGTGAAGCAATCAGCAGCTTGGTGGTGTGCTGGTCATCGGTGTGCCAGCGCAACTCTTCCAGAGCCTGAAGAATAAAGGTGCCCGTCCGCGGTCCGCGTCGCTGAACATTATCTTTAACCAGAGTTTCGAACTCACGGCCATTCCAGCGCAGAAGGTTGATACCAAAGTTCTGTTTGCCCACCAGAATATTAAGCATGGTAACCGGTTGATCCCAGTGCGGTTTGTTCCAGCAGTCGGCAGGAATATAGAGAACATCGCCCCTTCTGAGCTGGTGCCGTGTCTCAATGGCGCTGTCATTACCCATTTCAATCTCAACGCTGCCGGAGACCACCATTTCAAGTCGCTGAAAGTGAACCTGATAGGCCAGTTCAGGAGGCTCAGGAAGGTTACTGGCAAAAAAGATTTTACCGATACTGCCGGGAGAGACGGAGTAACCGTTCAGGACAGATTCAAGGGAGTTGGGCTGAAAGGGATGTTTGGGGTTCATAGTCGCCGGATTTGGTCATTGTAGCTAAGGTGATTTTACCCTGATATACATTGAATTGCTGGCGGTTTTTAATCTGAATCGGTGAACTGTGAAGCCGGAGAGATTCGCGTCGATTCTTACTGAGAAGAGAGTTCTTCGGAGATAAGAAAAAACAGGGGAGCGCCGTCGGGCAACTCCCCAGGCTAATTAAGCCTCGTAAGCCGGATAATCAATAAAGCCCTGCTCATTACCACCGTAAAGGGTCAGGCGGGCATCGGCATCAAAATCTGCCAGCGGCCAGTTGTTTTTAAAGCGTTCAACTAAGTCCGGGTTGGTGACATAAGGGGTGCCGAACGCGGCGAAGTCACAGTAACCTTTTTGCAGCAGTTGTTGTGCTGATTCCACGGTCAGTTTACCGGCTACCATGACCGGGTTTGGGTAAACTTCGCGAACCTGTTTACGGAAGCTTTCCGGCACCTCAACATAGCGGGAGATCCGCTCAGAGAAATGCACATAAGCCAGTTTCATTGCCGCCATTCTTTCTAATGCTTTCAGCGTAGTGTCAACAATCTCAGCATCTTCGTTAGCGAAGCCTTCAATAACATGGGGGGAGACGCGCACCGCAACTTTGTTGCTGCCGATATCATCGGAAACCGCCTGTAAGGTTTCCAGCATAAAGCGCATGCGGTTTTCCTGACTGCCGCCGTATTGATCCTGACGCTGGTTACTTTCAAGGCGCATAAAAGTATCGAACAGATAACCGTGAGCCGCATGGATTTCCACGCCGTCAAATCCGGCTTCCATTGCATTTCTGGCTGCCTGTACAAAGTCCGCTTTAGTGTTTTCAATATCCTGCAGAGACATCTCACGTGGCGTTTCCGTTTCAATCATACCGAAGCCACCTTCCGGTAGCGGGCCGAACACTTGGTCAGGTACTTTAATGGCGGAAGCGGAAACGGGCTGCTCACCAGAGATAACCGAGTGGCTGCGACGTCCGACGTGCCAGAGCTGAATAAAGATTTTACTGCCGGCCTGATGAACGGCGTCTGTTACCTTTTTCCATCCCTGTATGTGCTCTTTGGTATAAATGCCGGGAGTCATGGAGTAGCCACGGCCAACGGCTGAAATGGGTGCACCTTCAGTAACAATTAAACCGGCAGTGGCGCGCTGGCTGTAATAGGTTGCCATCATTTCGTTTGGCACATCGCCCGGCTGAGTGGTGCGTGAACGGGTCATGGGTGCCATGGCGATTCGGTTTTCCAGCGCAAGATCGCCGGATTTAAATGGTGTAAATAACATAAGTCTCTCCGGTTATTCAGAGTAAGTCGGATAATCAGTCAGTCCCTTTTCGGCACCGCCAAACAAGGTAGCAGGATCGTGCTCTGCCAGCGGGTAACCGTGACGAAGCCGGTCAGGTAAATCAGGGTTGGAGACAAATGGTCGGCCGAAACCAATCATATCTGCCAGTCCGTCAGCGATAGCGTGTTGTGCTTTTTCTGCGTTGTAACGTCCGGCGTAGATCAGTACGCCCTGATAGGCCTCACGCAAAGCACGTTTAAACGAGAGTGGGGTATCCGGTGCATCATCCCAGTCCACTTCGGCGATATGCAGATAAACAATATTAAGCTTGTTCAGCAAAGTGGCCGCGGCGGTATAAGTTTCGATTGGCTTAGCGTCAACAGTGCCATTTAATGTGGTTAGTGGTGCCAGACGAACCCCGACACGATCGGCGCCGATGGCGTCACACATGGCTTGCACAACCTCGGCCAGAAAACGCAATCTGTTTTCCAGACTGCCGCCATATTCATCGGTGCGGTTGTTGGCCTCTGAGTCGATAAACTGGTTGATCAGATAACCGTTGGCAGCGTGCAGTTCGATACCATCAAAACCGGCTTCCAGCGCATTGATGGCCGCCTGACGATACTCTGCTACCACCTGTTTGATTTCTTGCTGTGTCATCTCCCTTGGGGTGACTACATCAACAAAGCCGGGCTCTGAAGTGCCGTTATCAATAAACACCTTTACGTTGTCAGCTTTGATGGCTGATGAGGAGATTGGCTGAACTCCGCCAATATTATCAGGGTGTGTAACTCTGCCTACGTGCCAGAGCTGGGCAAAGATAGTCCCCCCTTTACCATGAACAGCGTCGGTGACCTTTTTCCATCCGGCTATCTGCTCTTGCGTATAAATACCGGGTGTCCACGCGTATCCTTTCGCGGTCGCGGAGATTTGTGTACCTTCAGAAACAATCAGTCCGGCACCGGCGCGCTGAGCGTAGTAGTCGGCCATCATATCGTTGGCCACGTCACCCGGCTGACTGGCGCGGGAGCGGGTCATAGGCGGCATAACGATCCGGTTCTGTAAGCTGTTTTTCCCCAGCTGTAGCGTCTGGAACAAAGATGTAGTCATAATAAGTTTCCTTTATGGGCTTTCGCTGCATCATATCAAGGTGCAAACCGGGCATTTAGAGCCAAATTAACAATTGATTTTTGTTGTTTTGGCAAAAATAGCCTCGGTTTCACTCTGCTTACATTTTTCATTTGCTATGTGCCTGCCATCCACTAACATACGGCACTGGTACCCCGTTGGACTAAAGCTAAGGAGATGCAATGCACACCCGTTCTGATGAGTTAGAAATTCTGCTTGCCGTGGTGGATCACGGTAGTTTTTCAGCTGCGGCAGATGCGTTGAACATTCAGGTCGCTAAAGTCTCAAGGGTACTGAGCAAAATAGAGAAGCAACTGGGGGTTACTCTGCTTAACCGTACTACCCGTCGTTTGCAATTGACTGAAGAGGGGCTCTATTTTGTTGAATCGGTAAGGAAGTTTTTGCAGGAATTTGAACAGGCAGAGCAGTCACTGCTTTCTCTTGGTGATGAGCCTAAGGGGAAACTGCGTGTTGATGCGGCCAGCCCGTTTATCATTCACCAGTTGGTTCCGCTGGTGGAAGCCTTTAAAGCCAAGTATCCCCTTATTTCTCTGGATCTGACTTCCCATGAGGAGTATGTCGATCTTCTGGAGAATAAAACCGATGTTGCCATCCGTATCGGCAGCATGCCCGATTCAACCCTTCACGCCAGCCACTTGGGCACCAGCCCGCTGCATATCGTTGCCTCACCTGAGTATCTGAAAAAACGCGGCACACCTGTCCGTGCTGATCAGTTACAGGATCACAGCATTATCGGTTTTACCAGCCCCAAAATACTTAACCGCTGGGGGCTGAAAGACGACGTGTATATCGAGCCCGAAATTTGCGCCAGTAATGGTGAGGCTGTCAGGCAACTTGCTTTAGCGGGTGTCGGTATCGCTTATCTCTCTAACTTTATGGTTAAGCAGGATATTGAACAGGGCAGGCTGGTTTCTATATTGTCGTCAGAGATGACACCTATGCCGGCAAGAGAACAGGTTAATGCGGTTTACTATAAATCATCATCTGTTGCCTGCCGAATCTCGGTGTTTATTGAGTTCTTAAAACAGAATCTTGATCTGTAATATGTGTATTCAGTTAAATTTCTTATAAGGAAAATTAAATTTCTTACTCTATTTTTACCGGCGATAAAAATATTATTTAACGTCTGTTATTTCTAATGCATCAAATCATTTAACCTATTAACTTTTATTCCTTGCTTTTCTAATGCTATTTTTGACTTTCGTCACGCTTGACTGGTTAGTGTTTACTAAACATGCACTTATGTCACTTATGGTAAGGTTAAATATAAGAATCGATCACGGTTCTGGTAAGTTAAATTAATCAGATTACATTTTTTAAGTACACTATTTATCAAGTCTCTCCCTATCAATAGCTAATTTAATTCTGTTTTAAATACCTATTTAACTATGACTTACATCACATTCACTACGGATTGTTATTTTTCTGATAGCCAGTAAAAAAAATCTGAGTTGTTCCCTTTTCTGCTAAAGACAAAAATAGTGATGACTTTTTAAACCCAATCATATTAATAAAAGGATATAACATGAAACGGTCGATTAAACCTCTTGTATCGCTTATTGCGCTGGGTGTTTCCCTTGCATCGGCTCAGGCCTGGGCAACCACTATCGGTTTCTCACAAATAGGTGCTGAGAGTGCGTGGCGTACAGCGGAAACTGAATCTGTGAAAGCAGAGGCGGCAAAAAGAGGCGTCACACTTAAGTTCTCTGATGCTCAGCAAAAGCAGGAAAATCAGATTAAAGCCATTCGTTCATTTATTGCACAAGGTGTGGACGGCATTATTCTGGCACCGGTGGTAGAAACTGGCTGGGAGCGGGTACTGAAAGAAGCAAAAAGAGCGGGTATTCCTGTTGTGTTGGTGGACAGGGGCATCAAAGTAAAAGATGAGAGTTTGTACCTGACTAAAGTCGCTTCTGACTTTGTTTTTGAAGGTCGGTTAGCCGCAGCATGGTTAGCGCAGGAAACGCACGGACAGGCCAATGTTGTAGAGCTTCAGGGCGGCCCGGGTGCTGCGCCGGCGATCGATCGTAAGAAAGGTTTTGATGAAGTATCTGCTATGTTCCCGGGAATGAAGTTGTTGTCTTCCCAGACAGGTGAATGGACAAGAACTAAGGGTAAAGAGGTAATGGAAGCCTTCCTGAAGGCACACGGTGACAAGATTGATGCGGTTTATGCCCACAACGATGATATGGCGCTGGGTGCGATTCAGGCAATCGAAGAGTATGGCCTTGATGCAGGTAAAGATGTTCTGGTGGTCTCTATCGATGGGGTGAAAGCGGCTTTTCAGGCCATGGTCGACGGTGATTTAAATGCCACTGTGGATTGTAACCCTCTGTTGGGCCCTCTTGCATTTAATGCTCTGGAAAAAGCATTTAAAGGGCAAAAAGTGGATAAGTGGGTTGTTACACCAGACAAGATCAACCTTCAGGCTGATGCCGCTGAGATGATCGACAGTCGTAAGTACTAACAGCAGATGGCCTCCGGTTATACAGCCGGAGGTCATTTCTATTTTTTATACCTGATGCAGCATAGTGGCTGTGCAGAGCATCATGTGTTTAAAAGGTGCCGTTATTGCAGCCGTTATTGCAGCCGTTGTTTTCATAGGCGCCTTATTTTTAGAAGCAATCAAATCATGCGAAATGACACAATTCTTAGTATTCAAAACCTGAGCAAATCGTTTCCCGGTGTTAAAGCGCTTAATCAGGTGCAGTTTGAACTGTTCCGCGGTGAGATTATGGCTCTTCTCGGGGGCAATGGCGCAGGAAAGTCCACCTTAATCAAATGTATGACAGGTGTTTACAGTAGTGATGAGGGCAGTGTCTGTCTGGACGGCAGTGATATTACAAACCAGACTGCTGAATCTATACAGAGTCAGGGAATAAGTACGGTTCATCAGGAGGTAAACCTGATCCCTTCCCTTTCTGTGGCTGAAAACATCTATTTAGGCAGGCAACCTTATAAAGGCGGAAAAATTGACTGGCACTATATGAACAGCCGCGCGACAAGCCTGCTGGCGGAGATGAATGTCCATGTGGATGTCACCAGAAACCTCAATGAGTATTCATTAGCCATTCAGCAAATGGTCGCTATCGCCCGTGGTGTGGATATGTCCGCCAAAGTGCTGATTCTGGATGAACCCACGGCAAGTCTCGACAGTCAGGAGTGTGATGAACTGTTCACCCTGATGAAAAAGCTGAAGGCAAAGGGGATAGGTATCATCTTTGTTACCCATTTTCTTGATCAGGTCTATGCGGTTTGTGACCGTATTACGGTGCTTCGGAATGGCCAGTATGTAGATACTAAACCGGTCAGCGAACTGCCACAGGTTGATCTGATTGCCCTGATGTTGGGTAAGGCTTTGCAGAATGGCTACCAGAGTGAAAAACATAAGCATATAGCAGATGAGAGTGAGGTTCCCTTCCTGAGTGCTGAAAATATCGGCCGCAAGGGGCTAATCAACCCTTGTAACCTGACCCTGCGACAGGGGGAAGCAATGGGGCTTGGCGGTCTGCTGGGTTCGGGACGTACTGAGTTAGCCAAGTTGCTGTTTGGGCTGGAAAAACCAGATTCGGGCACCTTGAAGATAAATGGCGAAGTGAAGCAGTTTCAGTCACCGTATGATGCCATAAGGCAGGGGATGGCATTTTGTCCCGAAGACAGGAAAACCGAAGGGGTTATTGGTGAGCTTTCAGTTCTGGAGAATATGATCCTGGCACTTCAGGCTAAGCAAGGCTGGGCCCGTATGTTGAGCATCTCAGAGCAGAAAGAGATTGCCCGCCGCTTTATCCGTTCCCTCAACATTGTTACTTCGGATATTTACAAACCGGTAAAAGATCTGAGTGGCGGTAACCAGCAGAAAGTGATTCTGGCCCGCTGGCTGGCGTCTAATCCTTACCTTCTTATTCTTGATGAGCCGACACGTGGTATTGATGTCGGGGCTAAATCAGAAATTCTTCAGATTATTGATGAGCTGTGTAAACAGGGTATGGCCCTGATGGTTATCTCGTCTGAACTGGATGAGGTGGTGGAGTTCAGTGACCGGATTGCGGTACTTAAAGATCATCATAAAGTCGGGGAGCTGAGTGGTGATGAGATTTCGTCACAGAACCTGATGGAAGCCATTGCTCAGGAGGCAGTATGAATACTCTGAAACTTAAAACCGCTGTGGCTGAATCCGGCCAGCTTCAGCAGGTACTTCATAGCCGGTTGTTTTATCCCTTGCTTGCCCTTGGTTTGTTGCTAATGTTCAACCTGATAACGGATCCTTCTTTCTTTGCGATCGAGCTGAAAGACGGCCACCTGTTCGGCAGTGTTATTGATGTACTGAACCGTGCCGCTCCTGTTGCTTTGCTTGCTATAGGCATGACTCTTGTTATCGCCACCGGAGGCATTGACCTCTCCGTCGGTGCTATTATTGCCATTTCCGGCGCAACCTGTGCTTACCTGATTGAGCAGCAGATAGTGACGTCGACTATGGCCATTATCAGCTGCGGGATTTTGGTGGCTATGCTGGCCGGATTATGGAATGGCGTACTGATCACCATGCTGGGTATTCAGCCTATTATTGCCACTCTGATATTAATGGTAGCGGGGCGGGGTATTGCCCAGTTGATTACTAATGGCCAGATTGTCACTTTCAGCCATGAAGGTTTTGAGTTTATCGGCGGTGGTTTTCTGTTTGGTCTGCCTTTCTCAATCATATTGGTTGGCCTTACCTACGGCCTTACTTACCTGCTGCTTAAGAAAACGGCGCTCGGGTTGTTTATCGCCTCCATTGGTGCCAATCCGGTCGCCAGCCGCTATGTGGGGATCAAGGAGCCGTTAATCAAGATTCTTGTCTATGTGTTCAGTGGTTTATGTGCCGGTCTGGCCGGAATGATTCTAACCAGTGATATTCAGGGAGCTGATGCCAACAATGCTGGTTTATGGTCGGAACTGGATGCCATTCTGGCTGTGGTTATCGGCGGCACGGCGCTAACGGGTGGCCGGTACTACATAGGTACAACTCTGATCGGGGTGCTGATTCTGCAAACCATGACCACCACCATTCTGACTAATGGCCTGCCGGTACAGTTTACTCATATGGTAAAGGCAGCGGTGGTGATTCTGGTTATGTTGGTGATGTCACCTAAATTCAGGAGTGAGTTAAAGTCACTGAGTGTTTCAACAAAGACAAGTAAGGGCAAGAAATGAACCTGAGATATATGCCTCTGTTTGCCACTGTGGTGGTATTTGTCGCGCTGTATAGCTTTGGATCGATACAGTTTGATTCCTTCTTCTCCATGAGGGTGTTTACTAACCTGTTTACTGACAACGCCTTTCTGGTGATTACGGCTATCGGCATGACTTTTGTCATTCTGTCCGGCGGAATCGATTTATCCGTAGGCTCTATGATTGCCTGCGTTGGGGTAAGTGCCGCTGTGCTTATTGAGCATATGCAGCTTCATCCTATTCTGGCCTTTGCCATTATTCTGTCTGCGGCTTCTCTGTTTGGGGGCTTTATGGGGCTGCTGATTGAGCGTTATGAGTTACCGCCGTTTATTGTCACCCTTGCCGGAATGTTTTTCCTGCGTGGTCTTTCATTTGTTATCAGTATTGAGTCGATACCCATTACTCATCCTTTTTATGATGCAGTAGCCGACTTCTCCATTCCATTGTTTGATAAAGGCAGTTTAACCGTCAGCAGCTTAATTATGTTTCTGGTACTCGGGCTGGCGATATATATGGCTCACTACACCCGTATGGGGCGTAACATTTATGCTATCGGAGGCAGCGAACATTCAGCAAGATTGTTGGGGATTCCGGTTTCACGAACCAAGGTGATGATCTATGCCATGAACAGTTTTCTGGCGGCGCTGGGAGGTATTGTTTTCACCTTCTATACCTTCAGTGGTTATTCTCTTGCCGCGATGGGACTGGAGCTGGACGCGATTGCTTCAGTGGTGATTGGCGGCACCTTGTTAACTGGTGGTGTTGGTTATGTATTTGGTACCTTGTTTGGCGTTCTGATTCAGGGGGTTATTCAGACCATTATCTCTTTCGACGGTACCCTGAACAGTTGGTGGACTAAGATATTTATCGGGCTATTGCTGTTTATCTTTATCGCCATGCAGCGCTTCCTCTCTTCCGGTAAGTTAGTCAGCTTTATTGAGAAGTTCAGGGTGGCAAAAGCCGATAAGATAGCAGTGTAAAGTAACGGCAGGGATGCGGAGAATGCGGGATAACAGAGTAAAAAGCCTTAAAATAGATAACCGGAATCTGCTTAACCGGCCCTTTCGGGTGGCAATTCTGCTTAACTCAAAATTCTCCGCCCACTGCCGGATCCTCTCCGGTGTGAGTGATTATGTGCAGCAACACGCTATTAAATGGTCTGTGGTACTGAATCATGAGCTGAGGTACCGCAAAGGAGAAGAGTTAGATCTCTGGTTTGACGCAATTATTGCTGACTATAACCAGCCTCATATACGCCAGTTGCTGGAACCGTTGGATATTCCGGTTATCGGCCTCACCAGCGGAATGGACCAACTGGAACATCAGGTGAGGCATCCGGTTATTACCCTTAATAACACAGAGATCGTTTCTATGGCTTATGAGTTTCTGTTAGCCAAGGGAATTGATCATATCGCCTTTTACGGCCTAAAAGATGATAACAGCGGCAACTGGCAGACTTCCCGCCTTGATCACTATCTGGATCGCCAGCAGGGGCGGGGGAAAAAGAACTTTGTTTATATGGGTAATAAGGCCAGTTTTACCAGCTGGACAGAAGAGCTGGATAGCTTGTCTCACTGGCTGGATGGTTTACCTAAACCGTGTGGTGTCATTGTCACCAGTGATGTCAGGGCGCGTACATTAATATCAGCCTGCGAGTCCCGTAACCTGATTATTCCCGATGAGGTTTCTGTGGTGAGTATCGGTGACATTCAGCATAGTGAGTTTTTCCAGCCCGTCTCTCTTTCTACCGTGGATCCAAATTACTATCAGATGGGATATCGTGCCGGTGAACTATTGGCGGCTTCCCTGAGTGGATCCAAGGTGAAAAAACAGACGCTGATTAAACCGGAGCTTATCTCTGAAGGTAGCAGCACCGACTTCAGGGCGGCGGTTGATCACTCTGTTATCCGCGCTCTGCATTTTATCCGGCAAAACTACTCTAACGGAATCAAAGCCCAGCAGGTGATCGACTACGCCGGTTGCTCCCGTACCCTGCTGGAACAGAAGTTTAAAGCTCAGGTAGGCCACTCTATTCACAATGAAATTCATAACCTGCGACTAGAGAAAGTATGCCGGCTTTTGATTGAGGAAGAGGCTCTGAGTATTGCTGAAGTGGCTAAGTTATCGGGTTACCCTTCCAGCCAGTACCTCTATGAGCTGTTTCGTAAGGAGTTCGGCTTGACGCCGACGGAATATAAACAGCAGTCGTTGCAATCCTGCGATGCAGAGCAGGCTTAAAGATAAAAGTCAGTGCCTGAGTGGGAGCGCAAAAACGGTGTACCACGATAGTGCGGCAGAACTCAATATTAAGTTCTGCCGGCACTAATGCTTAGCTTTTTCAGCCGGTATAGAAGAGGACTTGCCCCGCATTAAGCTCGGTAAATATACTCCCAATCTTTAAATACGGGCTGTAATCCGTTTTTCTGCATTGCATTCGCAACTTCTTTGGTTTTACGCTGATCTGAAACCGAAAACTGTTCCAGTTCCTTCGCTGTTTTGGCATAACCTCCCGGCTGGGTTCTGGACTCAGCCGATATATTCGTAATGCCGAGAGGAACCACGTTATCGCGAAATGCTGAACTTTCCCGGGTAGAGAGTGATAGTTCAACAGAAGGGCTGAATATTCGGTAAGCGCATATTAGTTGTACCAGTTCCCTGTCTGATATCTCATTGATTTCCATATTCATTCCTTCACATGGACGCAAGCGTGGAAAAGATACAGAATAGCGGGTTTTCCAGTATCGGTTTTCCAGATAGCGAAGATGACTGGCAGTGGCAAAACTGTCAATGCGCCAGTCATGTAACCCTAGCAGAGCTCCAAGACCGACTTTATCAATTTCCGACTGACATAATCGCTCGGCCGTTTCCAGCCGGAAATCAAAATCGGTTTTATTGCCCCGGAGGTGATGTCGTTTATAAGTATGGCGATGGTAGGTTTCCTGATAGACATAAACCGCATTAAGACCAAGTAGTTTTAACTCGCAATACTCTTCTGCAGAAAGAGGCTGTACTTCCAGCGCCACATAACTAAAGTGCTCTTTCGCTAGAGGTAACACCTGCCGGAAATAGTTTATGCCGACCTTACGTGTGTGTTCTCCGGTCACCAGCAATATCGAGTCATAACCCTTTTGCTTGATAGCAAGAAACTCCTCCCTGACATCTTGCATCGATAAGGTTCGCCTCTTAATGCGGTTTTCCATTGAAAAACCGCAATAAGTGCAACTATTAGAGCAAAGGTTAGAGAGATATAGCGGAATATAAAACGATACGGTCGCACCAAAACGCTGACGGGTTAACTGCTGAGATTTATGAGCGATCTGTTCAAGATAAGCTCCGGCAGCCGGTGATATCAGTGCTTTAAAATCTTCGATATCACATCTGTTTTTCGACAGAGCCTGTTCAACATCACGCCCGCTCTTTTGCATAATCTCATCTTTAACTGTTTGCCAGTCAGAATCCGTTATCCATTGCGAAAATGTCATACTGACTCCTTTAGAAAGTCAGTTAAGGGGCTGGTCATATTGGCGCAAGCGCTAACCGATCCCAGCCCCGCTTCATAAGCGGTTCTGCCGCTTTCAACGGCCTGCTTAAAGGCATGTGCCATCTGAACGGGGTCAGATGCTACCGCAATAGCGGTATTTACTAACACAGCGTCAGCGCCAATCTCCATAGCATAAGCAGCATGAGAAGGTGCGCCGATTCCGGCATCGACAATCACCGGAACCTGAGCCTGTTCAATAATGATTTCAAGAAAGTCGCGACTGACCAGGCCTTTATTTGTGCCTATTGGCGCACCCAATGGCATAACCGCGGCACAACCGACATCTTCCAGCCTTTTGCACAAAACTGGGTCAGCATGGGTGTAGGGCAGGACAGTAAAACCGTCCTTAACCAATTGTTCTGCCGCAGCGAGAGTTTCTATCGGATCTGGCATCAGATAGAGAGGGTCGGGATGTATTTCCAGCTTTAACCAGTCAGATCCTATAGCCTCACGCGCCAGATGGGCGGCGTAAATAGCTTCTTTAGCGTTTTTTGCACCTGAGGTATTGGGCAACAGGTTGACTCCGATTTCACTCAGAGGGCTAAGAATATCGTCCTGACGGGTATGCCGGTCGACCCGTTTGAGTGCTAACGTTGCCAGTTGTGAACCGCTGGCTTGTATCGCTTCGGCCATAATGTTACCAGATGAAAACTTACCGGTTCCGGTAAACAGTCTGGATGAAAATTCCTTATCAGCTATACGTAACATATTAACCTCCTGCAATGACCCGGAAAACGGAAATACGGTCGCCGTCACTCAACATATAGCCATGCCACAGACCGCGGGTAACAATCTCGTCATTGACTGCCAGAGCACTGCCTTTTTGAGCGATATTTAGTTTGCCTGCCAAATCTTCAATACTCAGAACATCCGCCCCCAGTTCAACCAACTCATTATTAATCCATATTTTCACTGTCATTCTCCTTTGCTGCTTTTGACCCTGAGGTGATAAATGCCGATATCTGATTTGCTGCTTTTTCTCCACATACAGGGCATTCGGGATCGCGATTCAGACGGTATTGCTGCCATGTCATTTCCAGACCGTTAAATAAATAAAGCCTGACGCTTTTTGAGCCGGGACTCTGTGTCAGCATTTTTATTCCTTCCAGCGCCTGAAGTGCACCCACAGCGCCGACTACCGGCCCTGCCACCGCCCCAGCCTGACAGCTCTGATCATCTGTTTGTTGTTCAACAGTGCAGTAGCAGCGGTAACAAGGTGTGCTTTTATTGCTGAAATCGAAGCTGATTAGCTGCCCCTGCCAGCCTATTGCTGCACCCGTTATCAGCTTTTTACCGGCTTCATAACAGGCCAGATTGATACTCTGTCTTGCGGGGTAATTATCAGTACAGTCGATGATTAGATCTGCCATCATAACTTCTAGCTTTAGCCGTTGGCCGTCTAACCGATCATCCACTGTCCGGATTCGTACGTTTCGGTTCAGCTCATAAAGTTGATTGGCAAGAGCCACTGACTTGTGGTTTCCCAGATCATATTCCCGGTAAGCAAGTTGACGATGAAGGTTACTTATTTCCAGCTTGTCTCCGTCAGCCAGAACGAGTTGTCCGATCCCGGCTCCGGCCAGATATTGACTGACTGAGCTGCCCAGACCACCACAGCCGATAATAAGTACCTTTGACTGCAACAGCTTTTTTTGACCATCCTGACCAAAATGTTCAAGGGAGATTTGCCTTTGATAACGGACAATGTCTCCGTCTGATATTTCATAGTTTGTTATCACGACTTTTTCCTTATCCGGCCATTAATGCGATTAAGCTTGCTACAGCGGCGTCAGGTTTACAGCGTTCGGTAATGGCACGAACTACTGCAACACTATCTACGCCACAATCCATTACCGAAGCTATGTTGCTCTCATCAATACCGCCAATAGCCACAGTTGCTATGTCGGTCTCCATGGTTTGATTGATATAATTTACCGCTTGTTGGTAGGCGTTGAGCCTCTCCGGACCTTGAGGCTCAGAAGGCATTTGTTTGGTCGTAGTCGCGAATATATGCCCTAAGGCTAAATAGCTGGGCTTAAACAAAGCCGCTGTTATCAGCTCTTCAAAGCTGTGGGTTGAGATACCAAGGCGAAGTCCTGAGTTCAGTATTGCCTGCATATCTGCGCTGAGCATATCTTCCTGACCAAGATGCACACCATATGCTTTGTGTCTGATGGCCAGTTGCCAATAGTCATTAATATAGATCTGTGCCTGAAACCGGCGGCCAAGTGCGATTGCCTGCGCAATTTGTTGTTCCAAATCTGCCTGCTCCGGGTTCTTAATCCTTAGCTGTATCGTCTTGATCCCCAAAGGCAGTAGTTTTTCAATCCAGCTGACATCATCCACCACCGGATACAGAGCTAACTTGTTCCGGTCCGTTGCAGGATAAGGCGGGTTGTTATTCTGCTTAGCATGTTTATCCAGATGGCTTTTAAATTGCTTAAGCTCATGTGCCAGTACTGTATTTAATATGCCGGTTATATCGGGGCTGTCTGGCTTGTTTAAGATTTGATTGCCGCACATTACTCCTCCCCTCCTTCCACCGTTAAACTGTAGATTTTCGAGCCGGCATTGCGGAACTGTTGTGACTTTTTGCGTAACTCTGTTTCTACTGAAGAAGCGCTGCTTAGGGTTAAACCGCCCTCTTTGTTCATTGCTTTGACTTCGTGAGAGATTTTCATTGAGCAGAACTTAGGTCCGCACATTGAACAAAAATGGGCAACCTTACCTGATTGTTTTGGAATGGTTTGGTCGTGAAACTCACGCGCAGTTGTAGGATCGAGCGCCAGATTAAATTGATCTTCCCAACGGAACTCAAACCTTGCTTTGGACATAGCGTTATCCCGTATCTGAGCCCCGGGGTGTCCTTTTGCCAGATCAGCCGCGTGTGCTGCCAGTTTGTAGGTTATTAAGCCTGTCTTAACGTCGTTTTTATCCGGAAGGCCAAGGTGCTCTTTCGGGGTGACATAACACAACATGGCACAGCCGTACCAGCCAATCATTGCAGCCCCGATACCAGAAGTAATGTGGTCATAACCGGGAGCAATATCCGTTGTTATCGGGCCCAGTGTATAAAATGGTGCTTCATGACAGTGTTTAAGCTGCTCATCCATATTCTCTTTAATCAACTGCATCGGGACATGGCCGGGGCCTTCAATAATGACCTGAACATCGTATTGCCAGGCAATTTGGGTCAGTTCACCCAGCGTATGCAGTTCTGCGAACTGGGCTTTATCATTTGCATCAGCAATTGACCCCGGGCGTAATCCGTCACCAAGCGACAGTGCGACATCGTACTGAGCACATATTTCACAAATTTCCCGAAAGTTGCTGTATAGAAAACTCTCTTGATGATGAGCCAGACACCACTTGGCAATGATTGAACCTCCACGGGATACGATTCCGGTGACTCTGTCCACCGTCATTGGTACATGGTGAAGACGTAATCCGGCATGAATAGTGAAATAATCGACGCCTTGTTCGGCTTGTTCTATCAGAGTATCGCGCATAACCTCCCAACTGAGGTTTTCAGCAATACCGTTGACCTTTTCAAGTGCCTGATACATAGGTACCGTACCGATAGGCACAGGGCTGTTACGCAGAATCCATTCTCTGGTTTCGTGAATATTTCGTCCGGTGGAGAGATCCATTACGGTATCTGCTCCCCAAAAAGAGGCCCAGATCAACTTCTCTATCTCTTCTTCAATGGAAGAACTTACTGAAGAATTACCTATGTTTGCATTGACCTTAACTAAGAAGTTTCGGCCGATAATCATAGGCTCTGATTCGGGATGGTTAATATTGCAGGGAATAATTGCCCGTCCCTCTGCCACTTCTTTGCGAACAAACTCCGGCGTGATCTCTTCTGGTAAGGTTGAACCGAAGGCTTGTCCCATATGTTGATGTGCAAGTTGAGAGTCTATGTTCGTAGCTCTTCGCATATTCTCTCTGATGGCAATAAATTCCATCTCTGGAGTGATAATGCCTTGTCGCGCATAGTGAAGTTGAGTGACGCGCTTACCGGGTTTTGCGCGTCGAATGCGCGCATTATGCTGAAAGCGCAGTTCATCTAACGTGTCGTCACTAAGGCGTTGATTGGTATATTCAGAGGAGGCCTGCGTCAGGTGATGAGTGTCTGCCCTTTCATCTATCCACGACTCTCTAAGCAATGGCAGCCCACGATAAATATTGATTGTATGCAGAGGATCTGTGTAGGGACCAGAAGTATCGTAGACCGAAACCGGGTTATTTGGTTCAAATATAGGTTCTTCAGGTGTGCCTGAAATCAAGGTATCAGAAAGAGTGATGGAACGCATTGGGACACGAATATCATCTCTGGAACCTTGAGCATAAATTTTTTGAGAGTTTGGGTAAGCTTGAGTGGTAAGCGAATCTATAAATTGCTTCGCTTCCTCTCTTTGATGTTTGCGACTCGACATGCATTTTTCCTTTTATTCAGAAATAAAATGCTTGCCGGATTGATGCTACAAGAGTGATCAGGGCGCAAAACTGCACCTGACAACAGATAGGTTTCACCAGACAGATCTCTGGCAAAAAAGACATCTTCTCTTGTTCCCTTCGCAGGTATTAGCCTGATCAGGTTCAACGGATCCCGAATAAACGGTCTCAGCCAAATGGCACTCCGACAAGTATGGCGCCCAGTATGGGCACGACAAAGGTTATAGCAGAACTGTTTGTAAACCAAGCAAAATATGAAAATCAGCGGAGCTTTTATTGACGTTTTAACCGGGACTTATGATTGCTTGGCTGAAAAAGTCAGTGCCCTGAGTTTCCTGAGCGTATTTTGGCCTTAATTTTCTGGCTGATATTGCCCGGGGTTGTCAGTACAAAGGATTTAAATTCCCGTGTCATATGAGCCTGATCGGAAAAACCTTTGGCTAAAGCGAGGTCGGAAAGGGGAGTGTCAGGGTTATCCCTCAGATACGTTAAACTTGAGTGTACCCTGCGCAGGCGCTGATACTTTTTCGGGCTCATCCCAATCCATTGATTAAAATTTCGTTCAATCTGCCTCTGGCTGGTTTGAAATTGTTCACCGATTTTACCTTGTTCAGTGTGACTGAGCAGTTGGTTTCGCTTTATTAATTCAGGATCATTCAGGTCGAGATGCGTACTACACCAGCGATACATAGTGGTGAGCTGGCTAGTCAGTTTTGCTTCAGATAATAGAAGAGAGTATAGGCTGCTGATAGAAGGGATTGACCCGGTATCCGCTTCAACTGCAGTGATATCCGAAAATGAATCGGGCATCATTCCGGGGTGAAAGCGGATACCACAAAGCTGCGTGTTTTCATTAATTTCTATAATCTGGGTCGTCTTACTGTTCTTCTGAACATAGATATCCTGATTAACCGAAGTATCGGACAGGCAGATATCTCCCCGGATCAGAAAAGTGACCCCGGAGCCGCCGTCACAATATAAAGGTTTACGGACAGGGCTATGTTCGGTTGTCCCATTGCGCACCGACCATATTGCCTGAATATGGCCGGATAGCTTTCCTTTAGGTTTTATGATTCGAAAATCCATTCTTCTTAATCTTTGATTTAAAGCTTAACTAGGACAGGCTGCCTATTTCGGGTTTAAACACCTTTGCGATCCGGTTCCAGCTATTGATAGCATTGACCGCCAGAGTAAGAATAACCAAGCCCTGTTCACCAAACGCATCCAGTGCTGACTGATAGTCTGCTTCAGATGCGGTTCCGTTAAGGGTGAGTTCCTCTGCCCAGTTCAGGGCAATGCGTTCATTAATACTATATAGTGGCATCTCCCGCCATGCACTTAAGCCTATCAACCTGTCTGCCTGTTCACCACCTTTAAGCGCATCTTTACTGTGCATATCAATACAAAAGGCGCATTGATTGATTTGTGACACTCTCAGTTTTACCAGCTCCCAAAGAGTGTGTGACAGCTGGGATTGTTGTTCAAACTGGTTTCGCAGGTAGGTCTCTTGTTCCAGCAAAATCTGGATACCTTCGGGTGCTGCATTAAAGTAGTTGATTCTCTGACTCATTGATTTATCTCCTTTGTTCAGACTGTGGTTTTGTTCAGACAGTCATAGAGTAAAGGCGAGCAAAGGAGGAATATTGAAGAAATTCGACATATGGGCAGATTAGTTGCCCGACACTCTATTAATTTTCCGGGCGAAACGACACGCCATGCCATTTATGGCGAAACGCCAGCGGCGATTCCTGCGTGGCTTTTTTAAAAAAACGGCAAAAGTAAGCGCTGTCTTTATAGCCCAGTTCGGCGGCAATTGTCTTAATGGCTTTATTACTGAAGGCGAGTAAACGGCGGGCCTCTGTGATGGTTTTCTCATGTATCAGTTGAGTAACGGTTTTACTCAGAAAGTGCTGGCTTAACTCATTCACTCTTTTACTACTCAGGGCTAGTTTATCAGCGTAAAAAACAGCATGTTTATGTTCTGTGTAGTGGTTATCGATCAAGGAAAGCAGTTGCAGCATACGGGAGTTGTCTCCGCGGGCATCCGATGTCGCCGGCTGATAACGGGCGACATAACGTAAAAAACCGCTAAAAAGCAGATTAAGCAGTTCGTTATCGGTTGTGTCGTTTTGTAGTTCTTGTTGCAGGATAGCCAGCAGGTGGCGTAAGTCTTGCTCTCCCTGTGC
Source organism: Vibrio sp. SCSIO 43137 (assembly GCF_028201475.1). Lineage (NCBI taxonomy): Bacteria > Pseudomonadati > Pseudomonadota > Gammaproteobacteria > Vibrionales > Vibrionaceae > Vibrio > Vibrio sp. SCSIO 43137. The sequence goes on from NZ_CP116384.1 coordinate 192,511, forward strand.
ATCAACCACAATGGAAGGGTGCTCAGAGCGGTTTTGAAAAAAGATTTTATCCAGCAGGGACTGACTTCTGGTGTCTGTCCCTAATAGGGAAGAGTTAAAAGAGACGGCATACATACGTTTTGGCAGAGCGGTGCAGTGGTGCACCTGCCCGGGCGTGATAAAGTAAATATTCCCCGCCTGTAACGGATAGTCGAGAAAGTCGATGCTGTGGCTCCCTTCTCCTTCTAATGTCCAGAATATTTCGAAATACTCATGCCGGTGCGGTTCTGCCGACTCAGGAATGCGGCAGTTCTCCAGCAGCTCTATATCCAGAAAGCGTTTATCTGCCAGCGTCTTAATTTCTAGCATATGCGGTTATCTCTTATTATCTGCCTATTCAATTCATTCAATCTTCAGTCGTACTCTCAGCATATCTAAGCCTGCCCCTGATAACCAATATATCCATTAGATTTCGGAAGATAGTGCAATAGCTGGTGCAGATTATCCTGTTTCCAATGCAACCTATTTACCGGAGAATCTAAATGAAAAGAGTTCTCAACAAAGAGTGCTCATTAAATAGATTTTATTTAGGTGCCGGACAGAGCCGCCTTCTGTTCAGCCTGATTTGGAGTTAAACAAAATGACACAACAAGTGATTGAAATCGGCACTATCTCTACGCCCTATAACCAGTTAAGTGACTGTCCCAGCAATGTGGATGATAAAAACGGCCCTTTGTGCGAGCTGCTTCTGGAGCCGGAATATCAGCAAGGCATTGAAGGGCTGAAGGTTGGCTGCCAAATTGACATTCTCTATTGGTTACAAGATACCAAGCGGGATCAGATCTCTCAGGTATCGGTTCACCGCTCCGATAACAACGAGCCGACAGGGGTGTTTTCTCTTCGTTCTCCTAACAGGCCAAACCCCATTGGTCTGGCAAAACTAACCATAGCCGAAATTGGCCAAGGACGCATTGTGGTGCGTGGTCTCGACTGCCTTAACGGCACCATGCTGGTGGATATCAAGCCGTCTATCACCCAATAGGCTGAAGTAAGCTTGACAAAAAAGTAATACCCAATTTGAGGAGAGTGAAATGTCTGTCACAAGCATAGTAAACCAAGACAAAAAATATTCCCGTGCACAGGGCATCGGCATTGCGGTAATTGGTGCAGCACTAATGAGCCTTGATCCTGTGTTTATCCGCTATTCAGGTGTGAGTGGTTTTGATACCGCGTTTCTGTTTGGCCTGTTTACCGCTATTTCAATGTCGCTATTAATTCAGCTAACCAACAAAGCCGGCCTGATCCGCACCATGATTGAGAGTGGCTGGCCGCTGGTGGTTGCAGGCCTGTTGATGGTGGGCAGTGCCTCCGGTTTAGTGTTTAGTATCAAGAACACCTCTGTCGCCAACACCTTTGTGATTCTTAGCAGCACGCCGGCCGTTGCAGCCATATTCAGCTGGATTTTCCTGCGTGAAGTGACCAGCCGTAAAACCATCATGGCCATAGCAGCAGTTATCGCTGGTATTGTAATCGTGCTATCGGGCTCTGTGGGGGCTGGCCACGGTGGTTCAGGCACGGGTCACTGGAGTGGCGACCTGATGGCGGCTGGTGCAGTTATCTGCTTGTCTCTGATGTTTGTCCTGCTGCGCAAATATCACCATGTTAACCGTATGGCGAGCGTGGCATTGGGCGGACTATTTCTTGCTATTGTGATGTCATTTTTTGCTGAACCGTCATCCTATTCGACAAACACTTGGCTAATTATGGCGGCAATGGGCATGTTCTCTGCTCCTTTAGGCCGCGTGCTATCTAAGGTGGCTACCCGTTACGCTTCTGCGCCGGAAGTGACCATGACCCTTATGCTGGAGACGGTGCTGGCACCAGTGTGGGCATTTCTGTTCTTTCGCGAGATACCGGCAATGAACAGCTTTATCGGCGGTTCCGTTATCTTTATCACTATTGTGATTTATACGCTGGATGCGTTTAAGTCGGAATCCGGCAGGGACTAATCAGGCGTTTAAGTTCGCAAAACAGGGCGGGAATCTGCTATTTTATACAAGTTGCTTTGTACAAGCTGCAATATGGAATAGTAAAGGATAACTATGATTTCTCCCCCGAAAGCACCTGATGAGAATATCAGGCTAAATACCCTACATAGCCTGAATATTCTGGATACAGATTCCGAAGAGCGGTTTGATCGCTTAACCCGTCTTGCCTGCCGGCTGCTTTATGTACCGATAGCTCTTGTCAGTTTAGTGGACAGTAACCGCCAGTGGTTTAAATCCTGCTACGGGTTGGGGGTAAATGAAACCGGTAGGGATGTCTCTTTCTGTGGGCACGCTATTCTGGGGGATGGGGTATTTATCATCAATGATGCTTTAGAGGACGAACGTTTTTTTGATAACCCATTGGTGACCGGTGAACCTTATATTCGCTTTTATGCCGGAGTGCCGTTGAAGATGGCGGACAATTCTAAAATCGGCACTTTGTGCATTATTGATCATAAGCCGAGGAATCTGACTGACGATGAGATTAAAGATCTGACGGATCTGGCTAAGATGGCAGAGCAGGAGCTAACCGCCAAGTTTACTGCCGGAGTGGATGAGTTAACAGGTATCTCTAACCGGCGCAGTTTCTCTTACCTGAGCAGCAAAGCGCTTCAATACTGTCAGACCGCTTCTTTGTCGGCCTCACTTATCTTTTTTGACCTCAATAAGTTTAAGCAGATTAACGATGAACATGGTCACCAAAAGGGTGATGAAGCTCTGATCACTTTTGCTCAGTTACTGGTTCGCTGTTTTCGTGAGTCCGATGTGATTGCCCGCATTGGCGGCGATGAGTTTGTGGTCTTGATGCCGGGCGCAACAGAAAAAGACAGCCAGAATAAACTTAAGCGGCTGGAAGATGAGCTGACGGAGATAAACAGCAGCGGCCAGTTTCCGTTTGATATTACTTTCTGTTATGGCATCACTCAGTCACACCCTGAACAGGCACAGGATATCGAAGCGCTTATCCACGCTTCTGATGAGAAGATGTACTGTATGAAGGGCATGCGGTAACCATCGCTATCCTTCCTCACGCTCCCGCGTGGGAATGCATACGGATGGTTAATTGAGAGTTTGATATACACTCCCACGTAGAACATGGAAGCAAGTGCTTCTTCTAAAACAATAAAACCCCGCATTGCGGGGTTTTATTGTTTATAAGCTAAAGATGATTATCCACCAATTACGCCACCATCTTTGCGGGTGATGGCAATAACCGATGAGCGTGGGATGCTTTTGCCGCCATCTGGGAAGTGAGATGCGGCGAGTTTTTCACCCGGATGCTGCACACCGACAAACATGGTTTTGTAGTCCGGTGAGAACGTCAGGCCGGTGATCTCACTGGCAACAGGGCCGGTCAGAAAGCGGCGAATTTCACCGGTAGACGGGTCACTACAGAGCATCTGATTATTACCCATTCCGGCAAAACCATCCTTGTTTTTGTAGTTACCATCGGTCTGAATCCACAGGCGACCAAAACGGTCAAATCCGATGCCGTCCGGGCTGTTAAACATATTGTCTTTGTTGATGTTATCTGAGCCTGCCATTAACCCTGATGAGTGAACTTCAGGGTTGCCTGCCATAACATAGATATCCCACTCAAAGCTGTTACTTGTGTGGTCACTGTTTGTTGGTTGCCAGCGGATAATATGGCCGTATGGGTTCTTTTCCCGTGGGTTAGCGGCATTCAGTGCCTGACTCTCTTTAACACCACGGTGTTTATTGTTAGTCAGGGTGCAGAACACGGAATTGTTGTCCGGATGAACGGAAACCCATTCCGGTCTGTCCATAGTCGTAGCACCAACCTGAGTCGCGGCAAGGCGGGCAAAAATCATTACTGAGGCTTGATCCGGAAAGCCATTCTCAGGAGTCAGCCCGTTTTTACCCCATGTCAGCTCCAGCCACTCGCCTTTGCCTTTTTGCTCGCCCATAGAACCGTCAAACTTAGCAACATAAAGGGTGCCTTCTTCCAGCAGATCCTTGTTTGAAGCTGAGCCCGGTACGTATTTGTTTTTCGAGACAAACTTGTACAGGTGTTCTCCGCGCTCGTCGTCGCCAAGGTATACCACAGCGTGGCCAGAGCCATTGATAGTCAGCGCGGCGTTTTCATGCTTAAAACGGCCGAGGGCGCTGCGTTTTTTCGGTGTTGAGTTCGGGTCCATCGGGTCGATTTCAACAACCCAGCCCATGCGGTGCGGTTCGTTAGGGTTTTTAGCCATATCGAAACGCTCATCATGTTTGTACCAGTGATAGCCCCGGTCTTTGTTTTTCAGGCCATAGCGTGCGTAAGTGTCACCGAGGTTTACATCGGAAGAGGCGCCGAAGTAACCGTTGAAGTTCTCTTCACAGGTAAGGTAAGTGCCCCATGGTGTTTCACCATTAGCACAGTTGTTCATTGTGCCGAGTATCTTCATACCAGAAGGATCTGCATCAGTTTTTAACAGCTGATGGCCGCGGGCAGGGCCGGTCATTTCCATCTCAGTAAAGGCTGTTATGCGGCGGTTTAGTCTGCCGTTGGGGTTGATTACCCATTTGCCGTTTTGTTTGCTTAGCTCAACAACGGAAACACCATGTGCTGCCTGAGATTTACGCGCGTCGTCGGCACTGATATTTTTGCCCTGATGGGCGTAAAGATACTCGTTGTTGGTGTATTCGTTATTCACTGCCAGTACGGCGCGGTTGTCAGAAATAGGGAAGAAAGTCATACCATCGTTGTTGTCACCAAACTGCTTTTCCTGAGCTAGCGAGTTGTTTGACTGGCTGAACTCTGGTGCGCCGGCGAAAATTGGATCACCCCATGAGATAAGGACATCAGCCTGATATCCCTGCGGAACGATAACCTTGTCGGCAGTGGACATTGGCACTGCCTTAAATCCAAGCAGGTTAGATTTGGCCGGTGCTGATGCTGCAATGGCCTGACTCAGCGGGCTGGTGGCAAAGAATCCGACAGCGCCGGCAGCACCACTGTTTTTCAGAAAGTTTCTGCGTGACATAGCCGCTTCAACCATGCTGTTAAATTCCGGCTCGTGCTCCAGCGGGCGTTGATCGTTCTCTTGCTCGAAATGATTCATTTTTGACTTCCTTTCCGTAGTAATAATAATGCGCCTTTTGTCAGGCTGTTATAAATCGCAAGTATATTGATGGCCGGAGATGACACTTAGTTTACAAATAGATAACAATTCAAAGACAGTTGTTTCAAAATGTGTAAGCGTAGATAAGCTATTGTGTTTATGGGTTTTATTACGTATCTTCATCTGATTGGCTGCAAAAATAAGAGAATTGATATGAAGTATCCCGCCCCGTTAAAGCAAGGGAGTACTATTGCTGTTACTGCTTTTTCAGCCGGTATTGCCGAGCAACATCAAGCCCGTTTTCAGGTGGTGACTGACTACCTGCGCTCAAAGGGTATGAAAGTGGTTATTGGGGGTTGCCTCTATGGTCAGCACAAGCATGTTAGTGCGTCAGCCAGACAAAGAGCGGATGAACTAATGACTTTCCTTCTTGATGACTCTGTGGACGCCATTTATCCCCCGTGGGGTGGCGAGATTGCCATGGAGTTATTGCCGTTGATCGATTTTGAACGGTTACAAAATGTCAGACCAAAATGGTTGCTGGGCTTTTCGGATATCAGTACACTTTCGGCCGTTTTCACTGCCAAACTGGGTTGGGCAACGGCACACTGTTCAAACCTGATGGATTTATCGCCGCAAGCTGCGGACGGCTTAACAGAAAACACCCTAAACCATATGGCGACGGAAACAGGGCAGGCATTCAGGCAAAATGCACCTTCTATGTATGCCAGCCGCTGGCCGGATATGGCAAATAAACCACTAGAGGCCATTAATCCGGACAGAGAGACCTGCTGGAAGTGGCTGGTAAAACCTGAATCAGGAAATAGGATTGAAGGCAGGCTGATAGGTGGTTGCTGGGATACTCTTCATCATCTGTTTGCCACTGAATATCTTGATATTGCAGGCCTAACGCAGCGCTACCCTGAAGGTGTGGTGCTTTATCTTGAAAATGCAGAAATGCCACCTCCGGAACTGGTTCGCGCCATTCTGAATATGAAATTCAGAGGCGTCTTTAACAACCTGAATGGATTGCTATTGGGAAGAAATGCGGCACAAGATCCTGATGATTCGAATGCGCTGAGTTACAACGAGGTTTTGCAAAGCTACCTGTCAGATCTCGCTATTCCTGTGATGACGGATCTGGATATCGGCCATAAGCCGCCTAACCTGACCTTGATAAACGGCGCTATGGCGAAAGTTGAACTCGATCAGATTGGTACTATTGAACAGTGGCTGGTGTGATGGGGTTAAGTTTTGATGAGTAATACATAAGCCTGAACCCGTATCAGGTTCAGGCTGGCAGAAGTTACTGCTGCTTATAAACAGTTTTTCCTTCAAACAGAGTTTCTATAACCTGAGTTTCACCTATATCTTCTGGTGCGATGGTGAAGATATTCTGGTTCAGAATCAGCATATCGGCTGATTTGCCCACTTCGATAGAACCGCTGTTTTTCTCAATGCGCTGTGCCATTGCTCCGTTGATGGTATACATCTTCAAAGCCTGTTCTATGGTAACGCGTTGTTCCGGCCATAGTGTTTCATCTGCCCTGAGTCCGTTTGGATCTTTGCGGGTTACCATAGACTCCATTGCTTTCCATGGGTTAACGTCAGCAGATACCGGCCAGTCAGAACCACCAGTCGGGTTTGAACCGTTGTCAGATAAAGTTTTCATTTCGCAGTTTCTGGTTGCACGTTCTTTACCTAAAATCGCTTCAAGCCCATTCTGAATCGGGCTCGGATACCAGAAAATAGGTGAGAAGTTTGGTATAACATCCAGCTCAGCAAAGCGGGGGATATCTGCAGGATCAACGATACAGGCATGAGCTATTTCGTGTCTCAGGCCGGAGTTTCCTCTTATCTTTCTGACTTTCTCTACGGCGTTGAGCATAGTTCGCGCAGCCCGGTCGCCAACCGCATGAACTTGCGTGGTATAGCCCTGCTCGTCCAGCCAAATCAAAGTAGTTGCCAACACTTTCTCTGAGTAGTTTAGTGTGCCGAGAATTTCCTTTTCCGCAGGATTATAAGGAGCGAGCATTGCTGCCGTTTTCGTCGGCGGAATACCATCTAACGACATCTTGGCAAAACCGGCGTTCAGGTGACCGCTGCTTGGCTTCGTCATTTTCAAAAAAGCGGCCTGTTTTTCTTCCTGACTCATGCCGCTAGCCGAAGGCCAACCCCATGAGAGCGCAACATTGGCGGTGAGTTTTCCTTCATCATCCAATTGCTTCCACGCTTTATACTCTTTATCAAAAACATAAGAATCTTTAACGCCGATAATACCAACTTTGTTTAGCTCATTAATGGCATGTTGTGCGGCCAGTTTGTAATCATTCGCAGTGCGGGACGGAGCAGCATCGCGTACGGCACCACCCGCTTGTTCAAGAAAAAATCCACTTAGAGACCCATCTGATGTTTTAACGACCAAGTCTCCATATTTTTCCGTAGATGAAACCGTTGCTCCAGAAAGACGGATTGCTTCGCTGTTAGCCCAGATGTTGTGGTGGCTAAAGTCGGTCAGAATAACAGGTCGTCCTGCTGAGGCTCTGTCTAAACGGGCTAAACTCTCTGCACTAGCTTCATTCAGAAGCTCTGCACCCCAACTGCCACCCTGAATCCAGTTTCCTGCTGGAATGGTAGCAGCACATTTTTCAACAGCAGAAAGGATTTCATCAAGACCGGCTTGCTGGGAGAAGTTGCATTCGAAAAGCAGTTTTTCCCCGGCACCTACCGGATGGATATGGCTATCGTATAACCCAGGGACGACGGTCTTTCCTTTTAAGTCAATAACTTTGATATCATCAGCTTTGCTGATAGCAGCGAGTGCTTCTTTGCCGACATAGTTGAATTTACCGTCTTCAATGATTAGAGAGCGGACGTACTTTCCGTTGCCTGAACCTGTATAGATGTTTCCGTTGATATAGGCTTTAACTCCGGATTCCGGCTCTGCTGAAAACACCGTTAGCGGTGTGGCAACCACAGCGGTGAGAGCAGAGAGCAACAGTGGCTGTATAATTTTACTCATGTTCAGTGACCTTGTATTGTAAGCAGTGGTTTCAGGTGATTAGTCAGATTCCTTAAACCTTTAAACTTAAACTTTGATAAAAGCTGGCTAAGACAGCGTTAACAGGTAATATAGTTGACCTGTCAACAATGTTGCAACAAAAGTAATTGATAAGTCAACTAAGTTCTATGTAAAGGAAAGTAAAGTGAGTCCAAGAAAAGATCCTATAAGCAGGCTGGTTTCCATTTTATATCGGCAAGAATTGAAAACGGTCAGCCATCTTCTTGAGCAGCACGGTATTTCGTTTTCTCAGTTGCCGTTTCTGATGGAGTTATACAGCCATCAGGGGATTACACAGGAGAAGTTGGTCAGCAAAGTACAGGTGGATAAAGCGATGGCCACGCGGGTACTAAAGCAGATGGATGGCAAAGGTTTTATTACCAGAGAGCGGAACCCCGATGATGCCCGCTCTAAGCTCGTTTACCTGACTGGAGAGGCAGAAAAACTGAAACCTGAACTACTCAAGATAATAGCCGACTGGAATGATGTTCTGACTCAGGGGATTACTGAAGAAGAGATTGAAGTGGTCAAACGAGTTAACCGTAAAATGATAGAAAACGTCAAACAGAGATACGATAGTAAGTAATTCGAGCCGGTGTCAGGGAACAGAAATTGCGGGTAGATAAAATTAATCAAGGCACTGATCCGAAAACAATAAGTTACCACTTAAAAAGCATTTTCAAGCTAGTTGGGTATAATACGCTGAAACGATTAAGTACAGAAATTAAGGCTCCGCAATGAAAACCAATAAAGTGGTCACCATTACTCTTAACCCTGCATTAGATCTTACCGGAAGCTTAGATAGCCTGAATACCGGCTCGGTTAGTCTGGTCAATGAAAGCGATTTTCATGCAGCAGGCAAAGGGGTCAATGTGGCTCAGGTGTTATCTGATTTAGGTGCCAAGGTCACTGTTACCGGGTTTCTTGGCCGTGATAACCAAGAGATGTTTTGCCAGCTGTTCGACACAATAGGCGCTACTGATGAGTTTGTCCGTATCGACGGAGCAACACGGATAAACGTTAAGTTGGTTGAGTCGGGTGGCAAGGTGAGTGATATCAACTTCCCCGGTATCAGCGTTTCCGCTCAGGCCATAGCCGACTTTGAACATAAGTTACTTCAGTTAGCGGAAACTCACGACTATTTTGTGCTGGCCGGAAGCCTGCCAAATGGCGTTTCCCCTCAGCAGTGTGCCAAGTGGATTGAGCTGCTTAAGTCAAAAGGAAAGAAAGTGCTGTTTGACAGTAGCAGAGAAGCTCTTAAAGAGGGGGTTGATGCTGCGCCATGGCTGATCAAACCCAATGAGGAAGAGCTGTCTGCTTTTGCCGGCAGAACACTGAAGACGATGACGGATTGTCAGCCTGTTGCCGAAGCACTGGCAGAGCAAGGGATTGAAAATATCGTAGTCTCTATGGGGGCAGATGGCGTGCTCTGGTTAAATGAAAACCGTTGGCTGAAAGGGACACCACCAAAGATGAAGGTAGTCAGCACGGTCGGGGCTGGTGATACTTTGGTTGCTGCGCTCTGTTGGGGACATATGCAGCTACTGGACAGAGAAGAGTTAGTTACTTTTGCTACCGCTTTATCAGCTTTAGCGGTATCGCAGGTAGGGGTTGGTGCAAAAGACAGAGCCGCCATTGAGGCAGTAAAACAGCAAGTTCAGGTTTCAGCGTTATAGCCTCAATTATCTCATTAGCTGTTGCAAAATATGAAGCTCCGCCGCGCCATTTCTGGCGCGGAGGGTTTGTTTATCGCTCTTTCCCTGATAACAAATCGGCCTGATGACAAAAGAGAGTTATATATTTAGTATTTCATATCAGTGCATATCTGCTATTGTTTAGCTTCTCGGCTTTAAGCGTCTATTTGTTAATCATTCTCTTCACAATAAGGACATACGGTGCATTCTTCCCAACGCCACTCATGGCAGACACCCCGGAATTTTCTGATTCTGATCTCCATCATAGTTCCTATCGCTTTCTCCAGTTGGAATGCGCTGCTAAACAACTTTGTTATTGAAAAAGCCAACTTTACCGGTGCTGATATCGGCCTGTTGCAGAGTGTGCGGGAGATACCCGGTTTTCTCGCCTTTACCGTGGTGTTTGTACTGCTGTTTATCCGCGAGCAGCGATTTATGATTGTATCACTGGGCATGCTTAGCCTTGGTACGGCACTGACAGGCTTTTTTCCTTCGGTAACCGGCCTGCTCTGCACCACCTTGCTGATGTCTGTCGGTTTTCACTATTTTGAAACCCTTAAGCAGTCACTGTCACTTCAGTGGCTGACGAAAGAGGAAGCACCTGAAACGTTAGGCAAGCTGATTTCCGTCGGAGCGCTAGCTTCTCTTTGCACCTATGCCGGTTTATGGGTGCTGCTGGAGATTTTTGATGTGGGATACACCTGGGTTTATGTACTGGCCGGTGGTTCTGCATTTTGTATTGCCATGTTTATGGCGTTCGCATTCCCTGTGTTTGAGTCCCATACGGCACAAACCAAAAAGCTGGTACTGAAAAAGCGTTACTGGCTCTACTATGCCCTTACCTTTATGAGTGGAGCGCGCAGGCAGATTTTCACCGTATTTGCCGGATTCCTGATGGTTGAGAAGTTCCACTACTCGGCGGCCGATATTACTTTACTGTTTCTGATTAACTATCTGTTTAACTGGCTGTTTGCCAAAAGAATCGGCCAATTTATCGGCCGGGTTGGTGAACGTAAGGCGCTGATTTTTGAATATGTAGGTTTAGCCATGGTGTTTACCGGCTACGCATATGTGGAATCGGCAGAGTGGGGCGCAGCTCTGTATGTGATTGACCATCTGTTCTTTGCGCTGGCACTGGCAATCAAAACCTATTTCCAGAAAATAGCCGATCCGGCGGATATGGCGTCGACCGCCGGTGTTTCATTTACTATCAATCATATTGCTGCTGTGGTAATTCCGGTTACCTTCGGTGCTATCTGGCTGGTGTCACCAACAGCGGTATTCCTGCTGGGTACGGCAATGGCGCTGATCTCCCTGTTGCTTTCACTGAACATTCCAAGGCATCCGACGCAGGGCAATGAAGTAAGGTGGTTACAATGTCAGTAACAGAATTAAAGTTAGCATTCTGTCCGTTATGCGGACAGGAATCGTTAAGTAAAAGTGTGTCGCCAAGTATCAGGTATCAGTGTGATAAGTGTGACTTTGTGATGTTTCAGAACGTTGCGGCTGCCGTAATGGTGGCGGTTTGTTATGGCGATGAGATTCTGGTGGCAACCCGTGGCAGAGAGCCGGGCAAAGGCTTGTGGGATCTTCCCGGTGGCTTTGTTGACCCTGATGAGACGCTGGAGCAGGCTGTAGTACGTGAGCTGCATGAAGAATTGGGGTTAGAGCTGAAAATTGATCAGGCTGAATATCTGGCTTCAAACCCGAACACCTATCCATATAAGGGCATCGTCTATAAAACCAATGATACGTTTTTCAGGATTGTACTGGATGCAAAACCTGAGCTGGTTGCACAGGATGATGTGGAATCGATTGAATGGGTTAAGCTAGCAGATCTGGATATAGAGCGCTTTGCATTTACTTCTGCGAAAAGCGCCATTCAGACTCTACAGTCTTTACGCTGAATTTTTCTGAACAGTAGATAAAAAAACCGCCACATTACGTGGCGGAAATAAAGGTAATGATGAATGGAGTTACATTGAACCTAGTTCGTTAGCGGTCAGGATGGCTGCAAGAACCAACTCTGGTGTTACTTCAAATGGCATGTTGTGAATGGTTTCACCTTCTGCACAAGATGCTTCTGCTACTTCCAGTAGTTTATCGCGATTGATTTCCGTTACGCCCATCATCTTCAGGTTAGTCGGCAGACCAACAGAGCGGCAGAAGTTGATCACTTCTTCAATCTCTTCCATTGGTGCATTTTCCAGAACCAGCTGAGTCAGGGTACCGAATGCCACTTTCTCACCATGATACAGGTGGTGACACTCTTCCAGCTTAGTCAGGCCGTTGTGAATTGCGTGCGCTGCCGCCAGACCTGAGCTTTCAAAACCGATACCTGAAAGATAAGTGTTTGCTTCAATGATGTTCTCTACTGCTGTGTTAGACAGGTTTTGATCACAAGCGATCTTCGCTTTTAAGCCGTCAGCAATCAGTGTTTCGTAACACAGTTTTGCCAGCGCCTGAGCAGAACGGGTCGGAGCACCGCCAGCCATTGTAGATTTGCCTGAGATACCGTTAGCACGCGCTTCAAAGTAAGTAGAAAGCGCATCACCCATACCGGCAACCAGTAGGCGGGTAGGTGCACCAGCGATAATCTGAGTATCCATAATAACCATGTTAGGGTTGCTTGGATAAATCAGGTACTCAGAGAATTCACCTTCCGGTGTGTAGATAACAGAAAGAGCACTGGTTGGTGCGTCAGTAGATGCAATAGTCGGAACAATAACCACTGGAATCTTGCTGTAGAAGGCGATAGCTTTTGCTGTATCCAGAGTCTTACCACCACCGATACCAACGATCACTTCAGCGCCCTGAACTTTGGTGATTTCCATCAGACGCTCAATTTCCGGACGGCTACATTCGCCGACAAACTCGGCCATTTTCAGTTCAACGTCCGCTTCCACACAGCTTTGAGAAACAGTTGAACCAACCAGCTCAGTTACGAAGCTATCTGCGATAGCCAGAACATTGGTTCCCAGTGGTTTTACATATTCACCGATTGAGCTTAGTACGTTTGCGCCTTGTACGTATTTTCCCGGTGAAATAATGATTTTGTCCATTTTAGACCTCTTTGAATATGTGTGCGTAGGATTGTTCATTTTATGTAATCAGTTATTTGGTAATGCTACAGTGATCAATGACTCATTTTGAGTATATCTGTTGTTATGTGTATGATTAATTTTGATACCACTCACGGTAAACGTTGCCAATGTTGGAATAGTTACAAAAAATGACATATGGTATTTCGAAAGGTTAAAGTATCAACAGTTATATCTGTCCTATTTATCTAATAACAGTGAAGTGAATGTGATGAAAAAATTAATCAATGAAGTGGAAAACGTGGTCTCCGAACAGGTCGAAGGGCTGGTGTTGGCTAACCCGGAATTAAAGTTAGTGACTGACCCATATTTTATTTATCACGAGAAAAGCAAAGGTAAGGTTTCGCTGGTCTCTGGTGGCGGTAGCGGTCACGAGCCTCTGCATGCGGGTTTTGTCGGTAAAGGTATGTTGACAGCAGCCTGTCCGGGTGCCGTATTTACTTCTCCGACACCGGATCAAATGATGGAGTGCGGTAAGGCGATTCCAAACGAAGAAGGCGTACTTTACTTTATAAAGAACTACACAGGTGACGTACTGAACTTCGAAATGGCAGTAGAAATGCTGCATATGGAAGGCATTAAAGTCGGTTCTGTTGTTATTGATGACGATGTGGCTGTAAAAGATTCCCTATATACCGCTGGCCGCAGAGGCGTTGCTGCAACAGTTCTTATCGAGAAAATCGTTGGTGCTGCTGCTGAAGCAGGAAAAGACATCGCTTATTGTGAAGCGCTGGCAACCCGCCTGAACAACCGTGCACGCTCATTTGGTGTTGCGCTATCAGCTTGTGTGGTTCCGGCTAACGGCAAACCATCTTTTGAACTGGCAGACGATGAGATTGAGTTCGGTGTTGGTATTCACGGTGAGCCGGGTATCGAGCGTCGTTCATACAAAGATGTTGATACCACTACCTCTCAGATGCTGGAAGAACTATTAGGTTCAGAGCCTTACAGCAGAACACTGAAAACATGGGATCGTGAAGAAGGCAGCTGGCTGGAAACTGAGCAAACTACAGAAGCATTCGCTCAGGGTGATGAGCTGATTGTACTGGTCAACGGCCTTGGCGGAACACCGGAATCAGAGCTGTTTGGTGCTTACCGTAAAGTTCATAAAGAGCTGGAAGCGGCTGGCTTCAATATTGCCCGTTCACTGGTTGGTAACTACTGTACTTCCCTGAACATGGAAGGCTTCTCTATCACGTTGCTGAAAGCAGACAAAGAAACCCTTGAACTGTGGGATGCTCCGGTAGAAGCACCGTCTCTGCGTTGGGGTTGCTAATCATGTCAGAAATTACTAAAGCTCAACTAATTACCTGGTTAACTAACTGTAGTGCGGTTTACTCAGAAAACCGCGATATGCTGACAGAACTGGATGCGGCCATTGGTGATGCTGACCACGGTTTAAATATGGACAGAGGTTTTGCTGAAGTGGCAGCAAAAATACCGACGGTTGCCGACAAAGACATTGCTAACGTATTTAAAGTGACAGGCATGACTCTGCTGTCAAAAGTTGGCGGCGCTTCAGGTCCGCTGTACGGCACTCTGTTTATCCGTGCTGCAACAAAAACAGCTGGTAAAGAGAGCCTGACACTGGCTGAGCTGGTGGATGCACTGCAAGCAGGTGTAGACGGCGTTATTGCCCGCGGTAAAGCGGAGCCGGGTGACAAAACCATGTGTGATGTCTGGTGGGATGTTATCGCTGCTGCCCGTACTTCACTGGAAAACGATGAAACCGTGTCTGCTGCTCTGGCAACCATGGCTCAGGTAGCGGAAGCCGGTGTTGAAAAAACAATACCGATGTTAGCGAAAAAAGGACGCGCCAGTTATCTGGGCGAGCGTAGTGTCGGTCATGCTGACCCGGGTGCTACCTCAGCCAAGCTGATGGTTCAGGCCTTAAACAATGTAGTAAATGAGGCATAAGTAATGGTAGGTATCGTTGTTGTATCACACAGCGAAATGCTGGCAGATGGTGTTGTTCTGCTGGCAAACCAAATGACTCAGGGCCGTTGCAAAATTGCAGCGGCCGGAGGCATTGATGACCCTGAAAATCCAATCGGCACCGATGCCGTGCGGATAATGATGGCAATTGAAGAGGTTTATGAAGAGTCTGGTGTGGTTGTGCTGATGGATATGGGCTCTGCCCTGCTGAGCACAGAAATGGCACTGGAACTGATTGACCCGGAAATGGCTGAGCACGTTGCTTTGTGTTCTGCACCTATTGTTGAAGGCACCATGGCAGCTTCAGTTGCAGCGTCTGCCGGGCTACCCCTTTCAGCTGTACTGGAAGAAGCGGCAGGGTCACTCTCTGCAAAACGTGAGCATCTGGGTGAGGAAGAAGAGACACCCGCGGAAAATGAAGCCGTTCAGACCCTTGATCAAGCCATCGAGTTTGAGTGGACAGTACTGAACCCACACGGATTACATGCAAGACCAGCCGCCGCCATAGTGAGTGAACTGGCTGGTTTTGAAGCTGAGCTACGTATTGAAAAATCCGGGCAGCAAGTAAATGCGAAAAGCCTGAATGCCATTGCCAAGCTGGGTGTTAAGTTAGATGACACTATAAAGCTGTTAGCTTCCGGCAGTGATGCCATGACAGCTGTTGAGGCGTTTAAGGCACTGGCAAACAACCACTTTGGTGAAGATGTTTCTGCTGCTGGTCATGAAGCTGCTGAAGTTGAAATCGCGGACGTGGTTCAGATTGAAGGTGCTATTGCAGGCATACCAGTTTGTGACGGTATTGCCATTGGTACCGTTCTGGGACTGGAAAGCGCCATGCCGGAAGTACCTGAAAGGACATACACTTCTGAAGCGGAAGAGTGGAGCCTGTTCTTAAATGCAGTTTCAGCTGTACTGGCCTCCCTTAAAGAGCAGGAGCAGGCGGCGACAAAATCTCTGGGTAAAGAGCAAGCCGATATTTTTGCCGCTCACGCCATGATGATTGCTGACCCTGAGTTAGCCGATAAGGTAAAACAAGAGATTAAATCCGGCTCTATTGCAGAGCAGGCATTGATGACGGTCATGATAGCGCAGGCGAAAGAGTATGCTTCGTCTGACAGCGAATATATGAGAGAGCGCGAAGCGGATATATGGGATGTGACCAAGCAGACTATGTATTGCTTTGACGGAGCAGCGGAAGAAGTTATTGAGTTAACGGATAACTGCATCATAGTGGCTAATGATCTTTCTCCGGCACAGACCGCACAGCTTGACCCTGAAAAAGTTGCCGGAATCTGCCTTGAAGCTGGTGGCCGCACATCGCACAGTGCCATTATTGCCCGTGCAACGGGTATTCCTTGTATCGTGAAAGCGGAACAGGTACTGAAAGCAACAGAAAATGGTCAGCAGGTAATACTGGACGGCGCGCGGGGTCACTTGTGGCTGGCACCGGATCAGCAGACGCGGGCACGCCTTGAAGATGAACGCAGTAACTGGTTGCTTGAGCAGCAGGCGAAGAAACAGCAGGCCAGTAAACCTGCCATAACCAAAGACGGTTTACAGGTTGATGTGCTTGCCAATATCGGCGGACTTAAAGATGTAAAAGCAGCGCTGGAAAATGGCGCAGAAGGTGTCGGTCTGCTGCGTACCGAGTTTATCTTCCAGTCTGGTGATACTCTGCCGACAGAAGACGAGCAGTATCAGATATACAGTGATATCGCTACTGCCCTTGAAGAGCGCCCGCTGACCATCCGTAGCTTAGACGTCGGTGGTGATAAACCTCTGCCGGCTTATCCTATGGCAGAAGAAGAGAACCCTTTCCTTGGTTTGCGTGGTGTCAGGCTTTGCCTGTCGGATCAAAAGCTGTTTAAGCCTCAGATTAAAGCGGTGCTAAGGGCTGCTAAAGAGAATGCCAATATTCAGTTAATGATCCCTATGATTGCTGAAGTTGAGGAACTGCTGGCGGTTAAACAGCTGATTGCTGAGTGCCGTAGCGAACTTAACCTGCCGGAAAGTGAGTACCCGATGAAAACCGGTATCATGATTGAAGTACCTGCTGCGGTACTGAACGCAAATGAACTGGCTAAGGAAGCAGATTTCTTCAGTATCGGTACTAATGACCTAACTCAGTATGTAATGGCGGCTGACAGAGGCAATACCTCAGTGTCTGACTTGGTAAGCTATAACAAATCGGCAGTGATTGCCGCGATTGAACTGACCTGTAAGGCTGCTAAGCAGCAGGGCATTCCGGTAAGTATGTGTGGTGAGATGGCTGGTGATACAGAAGTATCTGAAATGCTTATCCGCCTTGGCGTACATAAGCTAAGTGCCAGTGCTTCATTACTTCCGGGATTAAAAGCCCGGATTAGGGAAGTGACTATTAATTAACAGGGATTTTATTGGGTTCCCTGCTCGGGAATACTACCCGGTAACTTCATGTTTCCAGACCGTATATTGTATGCGGTCTTTTTTTATTTCTTTAATGTAATTAAATTACATTTTCGCTAAGGGGGGGAATTAGTTAACCCAGCTTAGGCTCATAACCAGAACAAATGTTGCTGTAACTGCGAACATAGCTGCCAGAGCGGCGATTTCAGTTAGCGTCTCTTTTAGCTTAGAGTTGGTTTCTGTAGTGTTGATTTGTGAAGTTAATACTGAACTCATAATTGTACCTTTTTTGTTTTGTTGATGATGCTCACAATTATGTTTGCTAGCGTGACTTAAGTCAAATAAAAATGGTAATAAAATTACCAGTTCGGACAAAAGTAACCAAATTAAGCTTTCGTTCCAGAGTTTGTGCTGTTTTTGTCCTCGCTCTCATGTTCTACGTGGGAGTGTATATCTGAGCTTGATTTTAGTGGGCATTAGCTGACATTTTCACTTTATCTTAGGCTTCGGTTTCGCCCCTGCCCGGGCGAGTAACTTTTGCCAACAGCTGCAAAAGTCACCAAAAGAGCCGTAGTTTTCTCTGTTGCTTTGACTTCTTCATGTACGTTTTGTAACTCGCCTTTCTAGCGAAAGGCTCAGACACGACAAAACTGAATGAGCTTGGAAGCACTCGCTCCCGAACGGGAGTGAAACCTAAATTGACACCTAACCCCATAAAAACATATGCTTACTCCGCACTGGCAAAATCCGGTGCCGGAATTAGACCTCCGACTATTACTCACAGTACATAGAGTTCATTTTTCTGAATACATCTATGTGCGGCTTGGTTGTACCTGAAATTTAAGAATTGGTCTGAAAACTGAACAATTCCTACGAATTATGGTGGGCTGAGCGGGGCAACCTTCGGGTTGGCCGTCTTGTGAGTACGGTAGGTCTAACCCTGTTCAGTTCACCACCCTAAGATTAGACCCTTCGAGTGGTGAGTATTTTTAAGTCATACTCACGGAGGTCAAAATGACCCAATCCAATCAACCACAGCCTGATTTCTATCAGCAAGTCGAAGACTTTATCCTTAACACTATTGGTTCCGATATGGACAAGAATCAGGAACTCAATAACGAAGTTCGCCTGTTTTTGCTAACCCTGCTTAATCACCATAAAAAGCAGGAAGGGGAGTAGATAGGTAACTCCTGAAATTGAATAAGCATTTCCATGGTTGTGGAAATGCTTTTTGGTGTATTTGATTTTTGAAGTGCCCCTTTAAAGCTGGAGAGTGTTAAGAAGCCATCGCTCCCATGTTTTACGTGGGAGTGTATACCTGAGCTTGTTTTAAAAACTAAATCTATCCCAAACCCACCAGATATACATGTCTTGGAACGACTGCTAATTGACAGCTAAACCCAATAAAACATATGCTTACCCCGCACTGGCAAAATCCAGTGACAGGATTAGACCCCTGAAAAATAACTACCGGCGTATAGATGCCAGCTTTTTGCTGGTTTATTTGTATGCGGCTTCGGCGCATCTAAACAAAGTGATATTGCATGATTAATCGGCAATAACTTGAACAATGGTGGGCTGAGCGGGGGCGCTTCGGCGCGCCGTCACGGTAGTGCGGTAGGTCTAACCCTGTTCAGTTCACCACCCGAAGATTAGACCCTTTGAGTGGTGGTTTTGATTGCAATTCACTACCGGAGGTCTACATGACCCAATCCAATCAACCCCAGCCTGATTTCTATCAGCAAGTCGAAGACTTTATCCTCAATACTATCGGTTCCGATATGGACAAGAATCAGGAACTCAATAACGAAGTCCGCCTGTTTCTGCTAACCCTGCTTAATCACCATAAAAAGCAAGAAGGGGAGTAGAGAGGTAACTCCTGAGAGTGAACAAGCATTCCCATTGTGGTGGGGATGCTTTTTGGTGGATTTGATTTTTGAAGTGTGTGCCCTGAATAGCCGGTTCTATTGGTTGGCACAACTCTTCCTAAGATAATGCGCAGGCTCGTTATTATGTGATGGCAGAATACACAATATGATGTATGTGCTTTGTTTTCTAGTGACTTATGGTAATTTGTTGAAAAGTCAGGTAGACGGAAAAATGAGCCTGCTTGTTGTTTAGAATGTTATGTGTTTTGGGATATCGAGTATATAAATGGAAGCTAAAGATTGGATTACTATCGTTTCTGTATGTGTCGTTGTTATAGGTTGGTTTGCTAATAATCATCTCAACCGAAAACACGAAATCGCTAAAAAGCGACTAGAATATCGCCTATCAGCTTTAGAATCATTTCTACCTGTTTGGTACATATTTCAAAAATTTCCAGCACCATTCAAAGAAGATCCAGAACTGTTAAAAAAATTGGAAAATGCTCGTACTCAGATTAATCTTTACGGGCAACAAGATGAAATAGATGCAATGGAACTATTCATAAGCCATATTGAAAAAGGTGACACTTCAGCAGGCAGTAAAAGTATTCATGCACTTATTACCTTAATCAAAAATAGGATTCGAGCTGAACTAGGCTTAAACACATAACAAAGCCATCACAAAGTGAAGGAACCAAAGTGAAGGGTCAGACACTTTAAGAGCGGGAATGCTTGTCGGTGGTTTTGTTATTTTAGGTGACCAATTACAGTTGGTGCTTATTGAGTGGATTTGCTCTATAGCCTTATAAAAAATAGAGGCTTATTGCATCTTTTTAATGTGGTTCTTTTGATTTTTGAAGTGTGTGTCCCGAATAGCTCGAATAGTTCTTACAAAGCCAGCCTCGATTGCCAGCAAGCTGGCAGATTCGTTTTACTCGCCCGTGCTGGCAGGCGTTAGGTAAATTTGTGAGCCATTTAATTCCAAAGAAAGCAGCCCTACTAGTAAACATACCTAGTGATAGAGCTCGATTCATATCAGGAAATAGAAATGCAACTCCACAAATCGGAGATGTAGTTCAACTAGATCAGGGGTTCACTGACGAAAGTGGTAAAGCCATGGTGCTTGCCTACAAAATCGGAGAAGCTGGAGATTTCGAATGGGAATTAGAAGTGTTTGAATCTGAGCTGGGCCCTGAGATAGAACAAGGGGATTTCTAAATGCAGTTGAAAGAGAAAGTAATGAATTCGAAGTATTTATTACTCAATCCACTAGCCAATCACCTAATAAGCGGCATCAATACTGGCCCTTTGGGTCTGAACTCCGTAACCTGAGGTTGCTCCGCCGTTGTGCCGGGCGTTATGTTTCACAAACAAGGTAGATATGAAGAACATAGAATATCCAGTCGGAGCCGCTTTTATCTCATTAGTGCTTACTTGTTTTGGAGCAGGATTCTTCTTTGGTTCTAGTAAGCTAGGAGAAGCATTAAGTGGTTTAATACTCTCCATATTTTCAAGTTACGTCTTTTTCTTTTTAACGGTAACTCTTAAAGATCGCTCCGAGAAAAAGAAAATAATGAACATTATTCATCCTAAACTTGAACGCATGGTCTCAAGCTTGGATGTCGCTATTCATAATTCAATCTTGTTTCCAAACCAATCTTGCCGACCGATGCCTAATGCAAATAATCTTATGGCTGAAGACTTGGAAAACTTAATAGATGTGGACGCTCTAAATATACCGTTGAAAGGGTTTAGGTCTTTTTATTATCAATATGATGTGCAAGCAGAAACGTATATAGATCAATTGATTTTGGATACTACATTGCCATTTGAGTCTCAATTGGAAGATATTAAACCTTACTACTATATGCTTGACCATGACATTGTCAAAATTCTTACAGACATTGAGAACTCACCGTACTTGAATTTCTCCGGTCATCGCCTGAAATATGACAAGTCTTTTGTTTTTGATAAGCAAATATTTATAGATTACTGGTTGCTAGTAAAGAAGCTAGAGGCGTATGTTGAGGTAAAGTGGCGTTAAGTGAATAAATTATGAACTGGGAACCAATTTCAGAAGTTAAACTTTGGGACAGTATAAATGATGCGATTGATCGCATGAGCCTCGAACAAAGAAAAATCTGGGAAGTTATAAAAATTCACCCAGAAAAATGGCAACAAGAGCCTTGGGGCAATGAAGGCAAAGGGTTCTGGGTTGTAGCCATAATTGGTAGCAATGTTATTTGGTTTAATGACATCGAAGATGGTTACAACCAATCAACATATACCAATTACGGGACTATTAAAGAGTATTACTGCAATCAGGATGAACTCGAGTATGCAGTACAAAATGTCATTAACATGCTTAAAGATGGTTATGACTCTGCGAGTCGTGCAGGAGCGCCGCAACCAATTGTTTAAAGAAATGAAGTGTGTGTCCTTGTTCGCTCTTGGTCTTTTAGTGTCTTACGGCAAGTTGATGAAAATTCAGGCAGACAGGAAAACGAGCCTTTCTGTTATTTAGAATGTTAATTTTCTTGGGAGAAATCATGGAGTTTCCGAAGTTTAAATACCACCCAGATCCGATTTCCACAGGTGCAGTCAAGTAAAGCACTGAAGTCTGTGAGTGCTGTGAAGAAGTCAGAGGCTTTGTATATGCTTCTAGTCTATATGCTGAAGAAGAAATTGAATTTATTTGTCCTTGGTGCATCGCAGATGGTTCAGCAGCGAAGAAGTTCGATGGTATGTTCTCAGATGATTATCCGTTGCAAAAAGCAGGGGTATCTGAAGAGGTAATCTCTGAAGTGTGTGAAAGAACACCGGGTTATAACTCCTGGCAACAAGAGGTATGGCAAACCCACTGTGGAACAGCTTGTGAATTTCATGGTGACGCCGAGAAAGAGGAGCTGGTTGAGCTGGAAGGTGAAGTGCTAGAGAAGTTCCTTCAGACAGAAATGATAAAACCTGACGTATGGCAAAATATCCTCAAGCATTATGAGAAAGGTGGTAATCCAGCCGTCTATAAGTTTAAGTGCTCGGATTGTTCAGCAGTTATTTACACTATGGATTTTACGTAGCAAATGAAGGGGCAGGCAGCTCAAGAGCGGTTTAAGAGTGATATGCAATACATGGCACTCTTACTATAGTGCTTAAGGTGCTCAGTGGCTGCTTCTGTATTGCGTTGCTCACACTTTAATAGGTCGTTGGACATCAGGTTTCAAATGGTAATGTATGGTAAGAATTACAGGTAAAATTAGGGTTACTGGAGATAAAGATCTTCCTGTATGGTCGATTGCACATTATTTGGATCAAACATCGTCCAATTATAATAAGTTGATGATGATATCAAGGATGTGTGAGTTAACGGCGGAAGATATAGATCAAAAAGACTTCTTGATTTCTAAAGAGTCGATAGATGTTTTTAGTGATAAAGGTGTTCAGTTTGGCGTATTTAAAGAGCATCTCGATATCAACTTAGATCGTAAAGGGGATGATCCAAGTAAGTTTTGGAATATTCTTCGAACGTACAAACGTCCGGTAATTTACTATCGCTCTGAAAATAACGTTATTCCAGTATTCGATCCAGATGGTCAGTATAAGTTCAAGGTTACTAAACTTGAGGTTAACTCTCCTCCAAGTTTTGATATCACTGGTTTTGTCGGTGGGCTGGCTGAATTGATCACCGCTGGTCGTAATGATCGGCGTGAAGAACGACGTTTACAAATTGATGAAATTGAAGCTGAAAATAGAATATTAGGTCAAAGGGCTCAGAATCTAGAGCGTCTTGCGACGGCTTCCGCTGCATTGAATAAAGAAGGTGTCCATGCTGGAATTAAACGTTATGCAGAACTTGAAATTAATCACATTATGGACGCTCAAGCTAGGCTCAATAAGAAAGCATCAATCAACTCATTGAATGTTGATGTTTGATGTTCATCAAAGCACTTAAGAGTGATTCGCAATAAGTAGCATTTTTACTATGCGCTGCATCCAGTGTTTAAGATGATTAGTGGCGGCTTATGTGTTGCGTTGCACACCTTAATAGGGTGCTCTGCGTGTTTATATAGCTTGGCAATGAGGTAACAATGCATATATATAGATACAGATCTTCAGGTTTGCTGACGATTAAAGAATTAATGTATGACGAGTTGTATTTTGCATCGCAAGCGGAGCTTAACGATCCTGTAGATATGCTTGCTAACTTTAAGTTTTTTTCTGGTGAACAAGAAATATGGCAGAAAACTGTACTCCAACTAACTGGAAATGAAAAAGTAGCTGAATTGGCAGCAACGTACTTAGATTCAATTTGCACAATTAGTTATCAGGAACTATTGAGCTCTTATGAAAAATATGGGCAAGCGATGATTACTTACATCGCT
This sequence comes from Vibrio sp. SCSIO 43137, assembly GCF_028201475.1. Taxonomy (NCBI): domain Bacteria; kingdom Pseudomonadati; phylum Pseudomonadota; class Gammaproteobacteria; order Vibrionales; family Vibrionaceae; genus Vibrio; species Vibrio sp. SCSIO 43137. The sequence goes on from NZ_CP116384.1 coordinate 216,029, forward strand.
GCTAGTCTAGGTGCAAGGGAGAATTTTTCTACAATACTGGTTGCGCTATACAATAATCTTCAAAAGTTGTTAGAGGTTTATCGTCCGAATACAGGTTACTCGGTATCATTCGCAAAAGCGAATGACGAAATGTTAATGTGGTCACATTACGCTAGCAGCCATAAAGGATGTTGTTTTATCTTCCGCCCTGTTAATAATGCTATCCATCAATGTCACATACGATCTAGAGATTCAATCGAGGTAACTAAAAATTTCAGTTGTGGTATGCCAATTGAGTTAGGACTCAAAAATATTAATTATTCATCAGATGTTGATGCTATGAGTGGATTTACACTTTTTCCTAGTGCATATACCGGACTCAAATTCGAAAGTGAAGAGCTACGGTTGAAGTTCCACTCAGACAAAGAGAATCAGTTACTAATAAAGAATCCATGTTGGGAGTATGAAGAAGAAGTTAGACTATTACTTCATCAACCAAGTCGGTGGGTTGATGGTGAGTCCGAGTTTTCACCGTTTCAAAGGGTTTTTCATTATGACTCAAGTCAGTTAGTTGGGGTTATATTTGGTGCAAGCATGTCGAATGTAGACAAGGCCAATATCAAAGAAATCCTTGATATGAAGCTGGATTCAAGAAGAATATCAGAGCGTAAAGGTAAGCAATACATATTTGATTTTCTTTATCAGCAAGCTTCTATCTGCCCTAGTTCTCGGAAAATTCAAATCCAGAATCTAGAGTTAGTTTCGCATGGGGCTAGGTACACGCCTCAAAGCTCTAACTTTAATGAACACTATATAAAGTGGTTGTTGGGTGCAGGAATGACATATGAGGACGGTACAATGTCTTATGGCTCAATAAAATAATACAAAAAATGAAGAGACAGGCATTTCAAGAGCGCTTTTAGGAGAAATAATGAACAAGCATATGGAACATTCATCTTTTCGTGAAAAGCTCATCGAACATTTGCTTGTTGGCGAATTACTTAAGTTGTCTTGGATAAAAGATGACTGCGCGTTAGAAGTTGCGAAACCAGATGTCGACAACAGCGGCTACGATATAGTTCTCGAAGTACACAAGGCTATCAGGCATGTGCAACTCAAAGCATCATATATTGGTGGAAAAACAAGTCGGCAAAAGATACACACAAAGTTAATGGATAAGCAGTCAGGATGCGTTATTTGGGTGTATTTTGATGAAAACACGTTGAAGTTAGGTCCATTTTTGTTTTTTGGCGATTCAGCAGGGAAGCCGCTTCCAAGCATAGATACCGCTAAAGTCGCAAAACACGCTAAAGGTGATCAATATGGAAACAAAACTGAAAGACCTAACATTAGAGAGCTCAATAAGGGTCAGTTCCAGAAAATTGAAACCATAGAACTCTTATATGACAAACTATTTAAGCTTGAAGCCTAACAAGCAAGGACAAGTGTCGTGTAGCCAACACTTCTTCTGGGTGTTGTAAAAATGAAGAGACAGGCACCTCAAAAGCGAGTAAAGGGAATAACGGAAAAGCCTTAATTGCTAGCCGCTAGTATTTTGTGGAGTGTCACACTGCTCAAGAACTCCTCAGCTATTTCAGCCATAGGTATGCATTGCGACGCGGAGCATCGCAACGAGTCGTTAGGGTGGTACTGATTGATTCTGAGTTGAGTGAAATAAAGCATATAAAGAGACAGACACTTCAAGGGCGTTTCAATGTTGATCTGGAATAGCAGAGATTTTTGGCACTAATTTATGTACAGCTTTAATACTAAATTTACTGGCACTAATGCAGAACTAATTAGCTTTAAAGAGTTTAAGTTGGCGATATACAGCCTGAAAAATGCTGGCTTACTTTCTGTTGAGGAAATTTCGGGTTACGAATACCCGAAGAACTACTATAAAGCCAAAGTAAAAGATTCATCTGGCAGTTTTAGCATTTATGCAAATTGCTACACTGGTGAAGTTGGTTTCGGTGAAATCACTAATAACTCGCGGAATTTCGTTGAACGAGCAGAGTTAGCGCAACAACTGGGAAAGCAATATACCGTACTCGGGCCAGACATCTTAGCTAGCCCGGTTACAGAGTGTTGTTTTTCAGACTTAGACGCTTCGGTAAAGAAAGAAGTTAAAAACTGGCTCCCTGAAACTATAGGTGGCTTACTATTTTGCTGGTATTTTGATTAACGGTTTGTGCCGGTATTCAGGTATTTCGAGGATAGACACCACAAAGTTAGTGCAATAAAAAAGGGGCCATAAGGCCCCAAAGGATGGATAGTTCCAGGAACTCTGGCGCTCCTGGAAACAGAGGGTAATAGGTTAGATCTTAGCGATCTCTGCCAGGAACTCAGCTTGTTCAGAGTTCTTACGGTAGAACACGGCTGGCTGGCCGATTGGTGCGTCTACTTCAATCCAGCCACCGGTAAAGGTTGCGCCGCTCCATACGTGAACCCATTCATCTTCCGGCAGGTAAACGCGCTTAACGGTTTCGCCTTGGTTGTATACAGGTGCAACCAGCAAGTCGCGGCCAAACAGATACTGGAACTTAATCTCGTAAGACTCACTGTCCTGCTCGTAGTGCATAAACAGCGGACGCTGAATTGGCATACCTTTTTCAGAGTTCTCTTTAGAAGCTGCTTTGATGTACGGCTTCAGATGCTTGAAGATCTTAGTCATACGAGCCAGATGAGCCAGTGTTTCGCCATCGGTGTCGAACTGGTGGTTGTCACCCGGACGGTTACCTTCGTGGCTACGCATAATTGGGGTAAATGCCGCCATTTCTGCCCAGCGCTGGAACAGCTCTTTAGAACGCTTACAGCCGTGCAGGGTTGTGTAACCACCAATATCACTGTGGTGGATACCGTTACCCATCAGGCCGGATGACAGAGCTGCCGGAATAACGGATGCTAAGCCGTCATCGATACACCAGTCTACCAGCTGGTCACCGCCCCAAAGGGTGTGGCAGTAGCCCTGAATGCCTGTGCCGCCTGCGCGCATAAAGAACAGGATATCATCGGTTTTACCCGCTTCTTCGATAGCTTCGTGCTGAACTTTAGCCCAGCGGTATGGCCATTTGTTGTGCTCGATTTCTGCGCTCACGCCATTGCTTAGTGAGCAGTCTGTCGGCAGGTATTCGCCAAAGTCACCCATCCAGCCGTCAAGTCCGAAGTCGATCATATTGGACTTAATTACGCCCTTATACCATTCGCACGCTTCAGGGTTAGTAAAGTCCACAACACCGCAGTAAAACTCACCAAAGTCGACAACGTATTTTGAGCCGTCTTGTTTGGTGGCCAGATAACCTTTGCTTTGTGCTTCTTCGTATAGAGGGAAGTCTTCCAGAACATATGGGTTGATGTAACCAAGGAAGCGTACGCCTTCTTCTTTAAGCTGGTGGATCTTCTTGTCCAGCTCTGGGTATAGATCTTTGTTCCATTGCCAGTCCCACTGAAGGCGCTTACCAAATGAAGTCATCTTGATGCCCTGCCAGTCCTGACACCATGCACCAGCTACTTCTACACCTGCTTCTTTAGCGGCTTTGATCTTATCAAGAGTAATTTCTGTACCGCCCTGAATACCAAGGATAACGCCGTTAGTTACCCAGTCTGGCAGCTCAGGCTGACGTCCGAACAAGCCGGTAATGTTCTCTACCAGCTCAGGGAATGAGTTTTCTGAATCAAGGATCAGATACTCAGGGATGTTCCAGCACTGCAGCTCATGGAACTCTGTATTAGTGAAATCGAAATCTGCATAAGCCGTTGTTTCAAGATGGCAGAAGTATTTCTTATCAGAAACAAACGTCGGCTGAGGATAGTTGGTGTTGTAGTAATCGCCGCCGGCTTTGTCTTTAGTATCTGCCAGCCAGGTAACATAAGAGTTTTTGTTACGCCCTACACCCGGCTCAGAAGACCATAGCGGGAAGTTTTTACCACGCAGGTTGAAGTAAGTTAACTGCTCACCACAACCGTACACTTTCTCTTCTTCCGTTGCGGTAATTCTTAACCAGAAGCGGTTGTACTTTTTGTCCAGTGCCGCGAATTCTGCTTTAAGGCGTGATTCTGCCGTTTCAGATACGGTCATCTGAATAGCCGCTTCACCGTCAAACAGGAAGGTAATCACAGTGCTTTGGCCGTTTTCTTCTACGCGGAAATGACGCATAGGTAAACGTTCAGTCACGTAATCGGTAATGTTGAAATTACCACGATACATATCGTAGTTTGCTTCACCAACACCTAAGAATAGGGCTGGTTGCTCTACAGAATGAGTAAATACGGTTTTTTCTTTATGTTTAATGACTAAAGATTTTTCGTTGTAGGATATGTCCATTATTGGCTCCGGAAAATAGGAAACTAATACTAATTCGCTTATTTAATTCCTGTTACTTATTGTAACTAAAATATTGCTCTAACTGTCTTTCGATCTTTGTCATCGAGCCTCTTTGTCAAAGGGAAATACCGATAAACAAACCCTCTGTGCCATGGATGGCACGGTGGAGCCCCACGGATGGGTTTATGCGTGTTTGTGTTCGGTGTTTTCCAGCGTGACTCAGATTTAGGGTTTAAATAAAAAAACTAAATGTATTTTAAATTAAATAGTTATAGGTAAAGGTTATAAATAAAGGGGAGAAAAACTCCCCTTAAATATATTCAGAACTTTCTGCCACCGCCTGTGACGGTGGAGAAATCTAACCAGTACGGGTTTGATTAATTAAACTGTACTTTGTAGTCAGAATCGATTTTCGCTTCACAAGTCTTGATCTCTTTCTGGAAGCGCTCTAACCACTGCTTACCTTCTGCACCAGAGTTAGCAAGGAAGTAGTCACGTACAGGTCCTGCTGATTTCTGGAATTCTGCTTTTTCTGCATCAGTTGGGTTATAGATGTTACCGCCCGCTTTCTTGAACTCTTCGTAAGCTGTGTATTCACGGTGCTTAGGATAAGAACGCAGGTACTGGTTCTGAGCACTGATACCGTCGATAAGTACGCGTTTCAGGTCATCAGGCATAGACTTGAATTTCTTATCGTTGAATACCCATGCGCCACCCATGTAGGCGTGTCCGTCAAGAACCATGTAGTCCAGGCTTTCCTGGAAACGGTTCTGTACGATATCTACGATACCGTTCTTAGTACCATCAACAACACCAGTAGACAGTGCTGTGTATACTTCAGGCCATGCGATAGGAGTCGGAGAACCACCTAGCTCTTTAACCAGCTCCTGCTGAATTTTTGCAGGAACAGTACGCAGTTTCAGACCCTGAACGTCAGCCGGAGATTTAACCTGCTTCTTCGTGGTCGCGATGTTACGCCAGCCACCAGAGTTAGATACCATCATCAGACGTGAGTTAGGGGCTTTTTTCAGAACGTTTTGACGCACGTCACCAAGGAACTCTTCGTTATCGTATACACACTCTGCTACACGGTCATTTGGCAGCATGTATGGCAGGTCAAATGAACCGATTGGCTGCCAGTAGTTTGCCAGTTCAGCAATCGTTGTCTGGAAGTAATCGAACATACCTGCCTGAATACCGGCTAGACACTCTTTTGCGTTGCTACATAGCTGACCAGATGGATAGATATCAACTTCAATAGCACCGTTAGAACGTGACTCAACGTAGTTCTTGAACACCAACAGTGACTGGTGGTTGTAGCTATCAAGGTTAGATACGTGTGGTACGGTCAGTTTAAAGTCGGCCGCGTTAGCCGCGCCGGATGCTAAAATTGCTGTTGTTGCTAATCCAAGTAGTGTTTTCTTCATGTTATGTTCCTTAACAGTACATTTTTAAATAGTTATTAATGCTTCACGTAAATTAATTGAGTTCTACATAACCCCAAGTAGCTGCGGTAAACCGATAACCAGCGATGGGAAGAATGAGATTAAGAAGATGATTAGGAACTCCATTGCAAGGAACGGAATAATCGCCTTCGAAATTTGCTGTAGTGGTACTCCGGATACACCTGAGGCAACGAAAAGTACCAGCCCCATTGGTGGTGTCGCTAACCCGATAGACAGGTTACATACCATCACCACACCGAAGTGTACTGGGTCGATTCCTGCTGCAATCATAATTGGGGCAATGATTGGAGCGAAGATAAGGATTGCAGGTCCCGCATCAAGGAACATACCCACAACGAACAGGAATATGTTGATGATAAAGAACAGCATATAAGGGTTGTCTGTTACGCCGTTAAAGAAGGCAGCAACGCTGTTTGAGATACCTGAGAAGCTGATTGCAGAGGCAAAACCACTGGCCGCAGCAACGATAATAAGAATCGCAGCAGCATTAACGGCAACTTTAGAGAACAGTGCGTAAGTTGCCTTGATATCACTGACTTTAAGGATGTAGACAGAAAGAATGATGGCGTAAAGCACAGCTACAGCAGCCGCTTCAGTTGGTGTGAAGATACCACCATAGATACCACCCAGAATGATAACCGGAGTCATCAGCGGCAGGATAGCCATCTTAAAGCTCTTACGACGCTCTTCTTTACTTGCTCTCTCAAATGGTTGTACGTCAGGGTACTTACGGATCTGAATACGGTTTACCAACATCAGGCCCAGGCAGAAAATAAGTCCCGGTACGATACCTGATAAGAACATTGCTGCTACAGATGTGTTCATTACGAACGCATAGATCAGCATGATACCTGATGGCGGGATAATGGTACCAAGTACCGTTGCTGCCGCTGTCAGAGCTGCCGCATACGCTTTGTTGTACTTATACTTGGTCATTTCAGGGATCAGCATATTACCGATTGCTGATGTCGCGGCTACCGCTGAGCCGGTAAGGGCACCAAACAAGGTAGAGGCGATAATAACAACATGACCTAGGCCGCCGCGCAGATGCTGTACACGAGTCTGAGCGAAAGAGATGATACGAGGTGTAATGCCACCGCTGGACATACACTCACCCGCCAGCATAAAGAAAGGCAGAGCAAGTAGCAGGAAGTTATCCAGACCAGAGTAGAGTCTCTGGTACAGCATATTGATAAACAGAACCTGATCATCCTGAATAAAGGTGATGATTGGCGATAAGCCCAGTGCAAAAAGTACCGGCACACCAATGATCAGGAAAGTCATAAAATAGAAGAGGAAAATTGGAGAAATCATAGTGTTACGTCCTATTCAGCAACTTCAGCTAACGTTTTTTTTTCGTCAGCAAAGTGAATTAACTTATGAATTTCCGATGCAAGCTTCTCTAATGCGGTCAGGCATGACAGAGCCAACATCACCGGTGGAATGATATAGATGGTGTACATAGGAATCGGCAGGCTATCCGCCATTACACCGCCCGTTTGATAGAAGGCCCATCCATAGTAAATCCAGATTGCGAACAGGATTAATGCAGCTACATGCGCAACAATCAGAAACAGATGATAGATACGCAGGTTTCTGAACTTGTCAGTTACGAATGTCATTGCAATGTTTTGGTCGCGAAGATAGACGATAGGCAGACACAGGTATGTCATGTAGATCATCAAAAATCGCGAGGTTTCATCGGTCCAGCTTAAAGGGATGTTCAAAATATAACGGCAGCCGACTTGCAGAAGTACGATAGCTGTCATTATCAAAAGCAGGATGCCTGAAAATTTGGCAGCAAAATTTGCTATTGGCGCGTTGATTTTATTCAACACTCTTTCAATATCCTTAAACATATAGTCACCATAAAATACTTAGTTAGCGGGAGTTACTGACAGTCTTAGCAACTCCCTATGCAACAAATACACATTTGTTATTGTTTTGTTTTTCTGACGGTCATCCTACCAGTTTGTAACAAGTTAACCGTGATGTTTTTCCCATCCAAACAAGTAATGTCACTTTGTGTATATTAAATGTCACATTTATTACTATTAATTGGAAAAGTTGCTCCATTTTTAAGCATAGTAAAATGGATTAAGCTTTACCATTTGAGCCAAACAGGCGGATTTTATGCTGAACAACTTCTTTCATTGAGGCAATACCTGTGTTCATCACATCGGCCAGAATGAAATCGTTGCGGTCTTTATCCCAGTGGCTTTGAACACCGGTGATGAAACCTTGGCGCAGCTCGGTATCGACATTGATTTTGGCAACACCGCGTTTAACCGCTTCAACAACCTGATCATCCGGTACACCAGAGCCGCCGTGCAGTACGATTGGTTTCTTCACCGCTTCTTTGATTTCACTCAGGCGATCAAACTTAAGCTCAGGTGTTGTTTTGTAAACACCGTGAGCAGTACCGATTGAAACCGCCAGATAATCAACACCCGTACGCTCAGAGAAGTCCAGTGCTTCTTCTACTGTAGTGATCATGGCGTCTTTCTCATCAACCGTTATGTCATCTTCGGTTCCGCCGATTTTGCCGATTTCGCCTTCAGAGCCTAAGCCAAGAGCTGCTGCTACTTCTACCACTGCACGGGTAATACGTACGTTCTCTTCGAAAGGCAGTGCCGAGCCATCAAACATCAGTGACTGGAAGTCACGTGTCGCCGCTTCCATGCACTGCTCAAACTTGCGGCTGTGGTCCAGGTGAATACAAATAGGAACGCTGATTTGGTGGTGCTGGATAAGAGAGTCTACAGCATCACGCAGTGGCTTCATGCCCATTTCATTAATCGCCTTCTGGCCAATCTGAATCATGATAGGCGACTGTTCTTCTTCAGCAGCAAGAAGTACTGCTTTGATAGTTTCCAGGTTATGTGCTGTGAAAGCACCAATTGCGTAACCGTTTTGCCACGCTTCTTGAATCATTTTCTTACCTGATACGTAAGGCATTTGAAGAATCCTCTGTGTTTTACTTCGTTGTGATACAAATTATCAGGCTGGCATTATCATTTCTGTTAGTTATGTATCACTTTTCGACATAAAAAAACAAAAGTGGACATTTATGAGCGCGATCACACAGTTTTGATCGCGATAATGTCTCTATTTAATACGCTTTTTAACGGAATGTCAGAGATGTTGCAGATTATGAGTAATATTTCGGACAGGTTTGTATTTTAGCGGCTCAGCATAGTGTTGAGCGGTTTACAATGAAGAGTAGAAAACGAAAAAGAGCCTCAATAGAGGCTCTTAGTTACATGCGTTTACTGCTGTATTAAGCGAGATTAAAAGTGGACGTTTTTGTAGACCAGCGCACAGCCGATAAACAGCAGAAAGCCGTGTACAAGATGGTGATAGTTAATCTTATACTTCTGTAATAAATGGTAGCTTCCCATCCCGCCTGCGATACCTACGGCAAAGGCCGGCAGTGCGGAGAGCACATGGGATAATACGTCTTCAGTAATTAGCCCTTCATTCCAGAAACTAATATTGGCGCCAATCATCTGCAGCATAAAAAAGAAAGTCAGAGTTGATTTAACTTCGTCTGCTGACCACGGCTGCATTGAAGTGTAGGCAATGACCGGAGGCCCCGACTCACCAACGCTTGCGCCAAGAACGCCCGAAGTAAAACCGGCACCAATAGTGATGGGAATAGAGGTCTTTTCAAATACTGGTTTAGTGGAGCGGAACGAGTGCAGGCTGGAAATAATCAGCACTATACCCATGGTAAGCAGAATGTATTGAGATGGCATGGTTGCCAGCAGTCTTGCCCCGACAAATGACGCAGGAACCGAACCTGCAAACAGAATTAAACCAACCTTACGCTGGATAGAGTGACGCATTTTCCAGGCAATGGGCAGTGTCACTAACCAGCCAATAATACCGGCAATAGGTACAGCAGTCTGGGCACCGACAACAAGTGAAAGCAGGGGAACTGAAACCATCGCAGAACCGAATCCAGTCAGGCCCTGAGTAAAGCCGGCCAAGGCGATGATCATTGAAACAAGTATAACCGTGGTGTCCATATTTCCTGTTACTGAGTGAGTGGAATTTGTGCACATTATAAGCTGTGCATATTTAAATGCTATTGTTTTTGTCACAAAATGTTGTTTTGTGTCCGTTTGATTTCGCCTTGTGACAATCATCTCAGAAGAGAGGCTACCTCTTAAGTATAATGCGGCTAAATAACTCTTTGTCTGAAGGCATAAAGACCGTGAAGTTGTTTTATATACATAAAATCAGAACAAAATATAAAACAGTTCTCGGGAAAAGTTCTCAAAAGTTCTCGCAAGTTCTCGGGACACACACCAATTATGGACAATTATCGGGGACAGGCACCAGAAGTTATCGGGACAGAAACCGCAAGAGTTATTAGAACAGACACCATAAGACTCTAGTTCAGACTCTAGTTCTCGGGACACACACCGAATTTTCGGGCGAATTTTCGGGGACAGACACCATAAGACCGAATTTTCGGGGACAGACACCATAAGACTAAAGAGTGTCGCCAGATTGAGTTCCGCTGTCTTTAGAAGAGGGCGGATAAAACAAGATTTCATTTTCAGAACAGCTTTTAATTTATGAGGTAAACAATGGATAACTTCCGGTTAGGAGAAGAGAGTCTGCTCGACTTAAACGCCGACTGCCGTACATTGGCACGAGGCGTGGACAAGTTTGATAAGGTGTATGGCTTGGGTTACGAAGTGGGCCATGAAGAGTGGTCACCGTATCCGCGGGTAAACAGATTACGCCAGACTTTCCTTGATCGTCCTTATGACATTGATGTGGAAAGGTTGCGTCTGGTAACGGAAGCGTACAAGAAAAATGAAGTGATGCCCCGTATCCTGCAATGCGCCTATGCATTTGAAAATATTCTGCTCAATACTACTCTGCATATTTATGATGAAGATTTAATTGTCGGCGAAATAGCGGCACCGGCCAAGGCATCGCCTATCTATCCGGAGTTTTCCGTTGACTGGATCATCGATGAAATCACCAACTCCCCGTTTGAAGAGCGTGCCAATGACCAGTTCTATATCCGTAACGATAGGGAACGTGCTGAGATTCTTGAACTGTGTGAGTACTGGAAAGGCAAAAGTGCCAACGAGTTTATAACCGCTCATCTGGACGAAGATCAGAAGAAAGGCTCCCATATGGGAGAAAAAGTGTTCCAGACTAATAACTACCACTTCGCCGGTATTGGTCATTTCGCCATGGACTTTCATAAGCTTATGACTCTTGGTTACGACGGTGTACTTGAGCAGACGCGAAAAGCCCTTGCCGCTTTGTCTAAGCAAGATCCTGAGTTTAGTGACAAGCGCGACTATTACAAAGCTACCATTATTAGCTTAGAAGCAGCGAAAGCCTATATTGCCCGTTATGCCTCGCTCGCCCTGCAAATGGCAGAAACAGAAACGGATATCCAGCGTAAACAAGAGCTTGAGCAGATGGCGTCTAACTGTCAGCAGATTGCCGGCGGTGTACCTCAGTCGTTCTGGCAGGCACTACAGCTGTTCAACTTTGCGGTTACCCTGACTCAGATTGAAGGTAATGGTCACTCTATCTCATACGGTCGGATGGACCAGTGGCTTTATCCATTCTATGAAAAAGACGTTAAGCAGCAGTCAGTCAGCAAGGAGTTTATTCTTGAGCTGATTGAAGTTCAGTATGTAAAAATGAACAACCCGACCAAGCTGAAAGACAAAGGTACAGTGAAAGTGCGTAACGGCCGCGGCTTTGGTGGTGAAAGTCTGACTATCGGCGGGGTCGATTCTGAAGGTAATGACGCGACTAACGATCTGACCATGCTGATGCTGGAGGGTTCGGTACATACACGAATGATGAACCCGTGGGTTTGTGTCCGTATGCATGAGAACACCCCTTACGAACTTAAGATCAAAACCATTGAATGTATCCGTGCCGGTTATGGTCACCCTAAACTGTTTAATGATGGCCCGGCGATAAAAGCAATGTCGGGTAAAGGTGTTACCCTGCAAGAGGCGCGCGATTATGCGGTCGTTGGTTGCGTTGAACCTACTATTCCTGGTAAAGAGCACGGCTGGCTGGATGCAGGTTATGTAAATACCGCCAAAATGCTGGAGATGGTGCTTAACGGTGGTCGTATTTTGTCCGGACCTGATGCCGGTAAACAGCTAGGGCCTGATACGGGTAGTTTAGAAACTTATCAAAGCTTTGAAGAGGTATTGGAAAGTGTCGATAAGCAGTTTGCTTACTGGTGTGATCAACTATGTAGCTGTCTGAATGTGACGGATAAAATTCACCGGAAGATCAAGCCTACGCCTTACATCTCAACCTTCTTTGAAGGTTGTATTGAGTCTGGCAGAGATATGACCGCAGGTGGTGTGAAATATAACGGAACCGCTCCGCAGGCCGCCGGTATTGCTACTTGCGCTGATTCACTGGCGACTATCAAAAAGCTTATGTTTGACGAGAAAAAATACTCAGGCAAACAGCTGCTGAGCGCTATCAGAGATAACTGGGACGGCCATGCAAAACTGTATGCTTTAGTAAATAGTGCCAAGATCCCTCATTACGGCAATGATATCGATGAAGCGGACAACTTGTTCAATTTTATGTTCGAGTGTTACTGCCGCCATATTAAAGGACGTGATAACCCGCGTGGTGGCAAGTTCAGCCCGGGTGTTTATACGGTAAACGCCAACGTGGGGATGGGATTATATACCCGTGCTTCACTGGACGGGCGCAAAGATGGTGAGCCAATTTCCGACAATATGGGGCCGGTACATACCCAAGGGGGCTCTCATGATATTAGCGGTCCGACAGCGATTGTGAACTCAGTGACCAAGGTAGATCACAGCCTTGCCACCAACGGTACTCTGCTGAACCTGCGTTTTCTTGAAGACGCTGTATCTGGCGTGGAAGGGCGCGACATTCTGGTCAGTTTTGTCGACGAATATATTGCCAAGCAAGGTATGCACGTGCAGTTCAATATTATGAGTGCAGAGAAGATGCGTGCTGCGCAGAAAAATCCTGAACAGTATCGTGACATGCTGGTAAGGGTTGCCGGATACAGTGCTTACTTTGTTGAGTTGGGTAAACCGTTACAGGACGACCTGATCCAGCGTACTGAGTTGAGGTTCTAGAACCGGTGTCATTTTCCAATGTGTCAGGCACAGTCCTTAATGTTCAGCGCTTCACTTTGCATGATGGTCCGGGTATCCGGACCGAATTCTTTCTTAAAGGATGCCCGCTCCGCTGTGACTGGTGTGGGAATCCGGAGAGTTTTAACAAGCGTGTCGAGGTTGGTGTTTATCACAACAAATGTATAAGCAACAGTGAGTGTGGCGACTGTACAAGTGTCTGTCCTGACAGCGATATGCTGATTTTTTCTGACTCCAGGCTAGAGCTGGTGGATCGCAGCAAATGCAGCAGTTGTATGCTCTGTTCGCAGGAGTGCCCCGCGGAAGCAATAAAGCCGTGGGGCAGCAGCATGTCCGTTGAGGACTGTATGAAAGTCATTCTTCAGGACAGAGGCTTTTATAGCCGTTCCGGAGGTGGTGTTACCGTGTCCGGCGGAGAGCCTTTGATGCAGAGTGAGTTTGTATTACAGCTGTTTCAGGCCTGCCGGGAAGAGGACATACACACCTGTCTCGAATCGAGTTTCCATTCCAACTGGGAACAGATCGAAAAGCTGTTACCTTATACAGATCTTATTATTTCCGATATAAAGCTGATGGATAGCGCAAAACATAAGCGCTATACCGGAGTAGATAACCACAAAATTTTACACAATCTGCAAAAACTGTCAGAAACAGATAAAGAGATAATCCTGCGTATTCCGGTGATTCCCACAGTAAACGATGATAAAGACAATGCCGAAGCGACAGCCGACTTTATTCTCAACCAAATGAAGGGAAGAGTGAGAACATTACAGCTTCTGAGTTTTATGCGATTGGGAGAAGAAAAATATCAGTCTCTTGGTATGGATTACAAAATGGCAGATCTTGAGTTTGATCGTCATGAGTTTCAACAGCAGGTCAATGGCCTTGCTGGCTACTTTAATCAGCGCGGTATTCATTGTCTGGTAGGCACTAAAGAGAGTGAGGGAGGATAAACTTTTTTAAGGGACAGGCGCCACAAGAAAAGGACAGTCGATACAAAAGAAAGTTGAAGTTAAAACTGAACAGTTCACTAATCTTAAGCTGTTCAGTTTTATTGCTGGACGGTAAGATCTACGCCTTGTGAATTATTACTGATTATCTATTTATGCAGTGTATAGATAAGGATATAACTTGTCTTACGGGGAGTGGTGCAACTGGGAGAAATGATAAGAAGTTTTGGGCTATATCAACTATCCAGCCGGAAAACACACATTTTGCGTTTATTGAGGATCCGTTTTGCTGATTCAATTTGAGGGCAACAACCAACAGCAGTGTTTCGGTATTGTTCTAATTTAGTGCAAGCCTTTAACCATTTGACTTGGCTGATATTCAGTCTCTGCAAAATGGGTGGAAGAGAGGAGCCTAAAACAACTTTGTTCTCGCGATATTGTCTTGCTGTCCAGTCGACTAGTTCAATGTAATCTATAAGCCGAAACGGGATACCTTTTAACATTTTATTGGTGGGATTACCGATAAATGGGTAAAGACATGGTGCAGTTTCTTGATCGTTACTCAGAGCCTTTATTCTGGCTTTGATGGAAGTATATTCTGAGGATTCTGGTGTTTTGGCAATGCCTGAACGCAGAGGGTTTAAATCAACATAAGTCATAGCTGCTACGAGGGCTTGTTCGTCGAGCAGAGCTTGGCTCTTAAAGCGACTCTCCCAAAAATGCCCTTTACAGTTATCTTCTAGGTTTGCCCGACAAGCGATATCAAAGTTAAGCTCTTTCATAAACCAGCTCAGGTTCCAGAGCCGCTTTCGCCAGCATTCGATAATCGAAGATGCAGCCTTTTTCTCTGCATCACTGGTCAGTTTTCCGGCCTGCCAATTTTGAACAAGTAAAGGGGGTTTATGAAGTTGTTGCCAGCGTTCAACCACTTCGTATTCGCTGAGTTTTAAGGCTTCTTCTTTGTTGATATGAAGAACAAGATGATAGTGATTGCTCATCACTGCGTAAGCACAGACATCAATGCAATAGACCTGAGAAAGAGCGTAGACCTTATGCTCAATCCAATCTCTTCGGTGTTCGTAGCTTTTTTGGGTAACAGGATCTTCTCCGCATAGGAAGCTGCGCCTGACACAACGCGAAACGCAATGATAGTAAGGAGTTGCTTCAGGTGAGACGAGCTGTTTTCTGGCTGTTGTCATAGAAAGTAACCGGATAATGAGTGACAAACCGAGGTTACTCAATGAAGTCGTTGCGACAATGATTCAGTTATAAAGTCACGATCGAGTTATCACAAGATCAGTCGGTTCTAATACTTTTAGGTGTATGTCCCTACTTTTAGGTGTATGTCCCAATACTTTTTTCAATACTTTTTTGTTAGGTGTATGTCCCAATACTTTTTGCAATACTTTTTGAGGTGTATGTCCCCGAAAAAAATGTGCCGAAAAAAATGACAGCCACGGGCTGCCATTTTTTGTTATCAGGTTAACTTGCCTTTCGGTCAACTTATTTTTCCATATGGACATCAAGCTGACCGGCGGCCAGTGCCGGAGCAAGGCCCGGAGTCAACGGCAGGCGAGGAATAACTAGACAGTGCATCAGATGGTAGATATCTTGTTTACCATCCCATACTACGCTGGTACCAGCTTGGTTGTTTACATCAAGTTCTTGCCACCATGAGCAACCTTCATAGTCGATAAAGTAAGTGCGGCAGTAATCCCACCACAGGCGATAGAACTCCTGATACTTCTCATCACCAGTAACCGTGTAAAGGGCATAAGCAGTACCAATTGCTTCAACTGGTGCCCAGCGGATACGCTCACGTACAACCGGCTTGCCATCCCAGTCTACGGAATAAACAAAACCGGGAGCACCATCTACATGCCATGCATCGCGCACTGTTGCGTCGAACAGGCCGATTGCGTCTTCCAGCATCCATTCAGGAGCTTCAGCACCAATTTCCATCAGCGTTGCGCGAAGGTGACAAATCAGACGTCCCCACTCAATCCAGTGGCCCGGCGTACCGCCGTAGGCACGGAAGTGGCTGGCAGGTGTCTCTTTGTTGTAATCCGGTAGCGGATTCCAGTCAGAATCAAAGTGCTCGTTTACACGGTAGCTCAGGCTTTTTGCTGTTTTATGGATCATAAACTCGGTGATGTTCAGCGCGCGATCCAACCACTTTTTGTCTTTAGTGACATCGTAAACGATAAGGAAAGCTTCTACTGAGTGCATCGCCATATTACCGCCACGGTAATCTTCCGTTTCAGTGAATGCCTGATCCCATGACTCGTAACACATCTGCTTCTCTTCTACCCAGAAGTGTTTTTCGTAAACCGTAATCGCTTCATCCAGAAGAGCCTGAGCACGTGGGTGACCAGTTGTTACCGCACTGGCAGCACCAAGCAGTACGAATGCGTGTTGGTAACCCTGCTTAGACGAATCCATAATGCCTTCGCCTTGGTTATCGATAGTGGCAAACCAGCCGCCATGAGTATTATCTTTAAGCGGACCTTCCAGCGCTGCGATACCGTGCTCAACCAGATCCATAGCGCCCGGGCGACCCATTAGGGCTGCCAGAGAATAACAGTGCAGCATGCGTGATGTGATCCACAGGCGGGTGCCCATCTCTTCACGTACATTGCCGTTGTTACCAATCCAGCCAAAACCGTTCGGTACTACAGCATTTCTGCCGAATTCAAAAATTCTGTCTGTTTCAGTTTCTAACCAAGAGTTATGGGATCGGGTATTAATCCACTTCATGCTCAAATTCCTCTATATTGTTTCTTGCTACTGAACAATTTTTCAAAGTATTGTTGATTGATAGTAAATCTATCAGCCTATGATGTTTAATTCTGTTAGTTATGTATCACTTTGTGACAATAATAATCATAAATGGACATTTTTGAGCGTTGGAGCTAGTAAAATAGCTTTAGATGCTCATAAAAAAAGCGCTCAGTACGAGCGCCTAAATAGTCCTTTTTGACCTATCTGACACCAAACCGATGAATGGTTTTTTCCTCAAACACGTCACCCGGATTAAGGCGGGTGCTAGGGAAGTGAGCCTGATTCGGGCTGTCCGGGAAGTGTTGAGTTTCCAGACATATGCCGTTACGGGACTCGTATTTATAACCGTTTCGGCCAAACCATGGTTTGTTGGACAACTTAAAACCGTTGTAAAACTGAACCCCGGGCTGGGTGGTCAGTACCGTCATATAGCGTCCGGACTCCGGTTCATAAAGCTCAGCAGCAAGTGCGTACTCGCCTTCGGTCTGCAGCCTGTTAAGCACATAGTTATGATCAAAGCCCTGATCCGGCATTTTCTGTCCGTTCTCCCCAATGCGGGTTACAGAAGTAAAGTCCAGACCACTGCCTTTTACGGAGCGTATCTCACCCGTCGGGATTAGGTTTTCTGCTACCGGAGTATAGAAATCGGCATGTAACCTGAGCTGATGGTTATCTACTGTGCCTGAATCATGGCCAGCCAGATTGTAATAGCTATGGTTAACCAGATTGATAACCGTTGGCTTATCGGTAGTGGCTTTAAACCTGAAGTGCAGTTGGTTATCTTCATCCAGCCCGACCGTATGCACTACGTTCAAATTGCCACCGTAACCCGATTCACCATCCGGCGATACGCGACAAAAGTGAATAAAGATACCAGTTTCGCTCTGCTCTACTGAATAGTCCCAGACGTATTTATCAAAGCCTCTAGTGCCGCCGTGCAGGTGCTGAACTGTCGGTGGCTCGTTAGTTTCTAAACGGAACTCAACATTATCCAGCGAGTACTTACCATCTTTGATACGGTTGGCGTATCTGCCGGCAATCGCACCAAAGAAGGGGTGACCGGACAGATACTTCTCCAGATTTTCATAACCCAGAACCACATCTGCATTTTCACCGTTGCGGTCAGGCGTTTCGATGGAAGTGACGATACAACCATAGTTAGTGACCGATACTTTCATCCCTTTGCTGTTTTGCAGAGTAAACAGTTGAACTGGCTTATCCTGTCCTTCAACCATTCCCCATGGAGTCATTGTTAAGTTCACGTTAGCGCCTTTTATTTGATTTTCGCTTCCAGACCTGAAGTAACACGTAGCTGTTCAAGAACGGAAGTCCAGTCCTGACGGCCACGGCCTGCAGCACGGGCAATACTATACAGTTCACGGGATGCTGCACCGCACGGCATAGGTACATTAACCTGATTAGCAAGGTCAAGGGCAATACCTAAATCTTTATGGGCAAGATCAAGCATAAATGCCGGAGAGAGATCGCCCGCTAACACCTTGCCCGGCCAGGTTGTTGTAAAGTGACCTTTCCCTGCCGGAGTGCCTTGCATAACTGCAAGTGCAGTTTCGAAATCAAGGCCGATGGCTTCAGCAAGTGTTGCCGCTTCTGCAGACAGAGCATTTAGTGCAATACTCATATAGTTATTGATGATTTTTACCCGGCTGCCTTTACCTGCACCGCCGGCGTCAATGGTTTCACTGCCCATGCAGTCGAACAGTGGCTGAGCTTTAGCAATCTGCTCTTTAGTGCCACCGGCAAGGATAAGAAGTTCACCGCGTACCGCGTGATCAGATGTGCGGCCAACAGGTGCTTCCATCATGTCAAAGCCGTTTTCTTTCATCTCTTTGATTAACGCGTCGGTTTCAAAAGGATGGATAGTAGACATATCAATAAGCAGAGCATCTTTGCTCATGGATTCTGTAATACCTTGTTCGCCCCAGATAACGTTACGAACCAGAGAACCATTGGGAAGCATAGTGACAATAAATTCTGCATCCAGTGCGGCTTCAGACGGAGAGCTGGCAGCAACGGCGCCTTGCTCTGTTAGTGCTGCTACAGCATCTTTGCTGATATCGAACACCTTAAGGGAGTGACCACCTTTAATCAGATTTGAAGCCATTGGGCTGCCCATTTGGCCAAGACCGATAAAGCCGATAGTAGACATGAGTTTTTCCTTATTAACAGTTTGAGATTACTTGAGTGTAACTATAACGTTTTTGACAGGAACTACTGTAATCAATGTCACATAATGTTGTTTTGTGTCATTTGATGTTGTTTTGTGATTGCAATCTCAGCCAAATAAGTCATTTTTCTTATAATAGACGGAAATGTTGACCAGCTGCTGCCTGAATCAGTATAAAGGCGGTACATAACCAGAAAGAGATTAGAGCAATGCCAATAGCATGTGTAGGAATAACCGTATTAGATAGAATTCAGCGCGTTCAGGCCCTTCCGTCCAGCGGAGGCAAGTATGTCGCTACCGATTACTTTGAAGTTGGTGGCGGTCCTGCGGCTACTGCTGCAGTGGCAGTGGCTAAATTAGGTAAGCCGGTTGATTTTATCGGACGTGTCGGCGGTGATTCTGTTGCTGATATCATGCTGTCAGAGCTTGCAGGGTATGGCGTTAACGTTAATAACTCTGTGCGGATTTCTGCTGCCTCTTCATCATTTTCAGCTGTTTTGGTTGATGACGAAGGGGAGCGTATGATCATTAACTATCAGGATCCTTCATTGAGCCGGGATATAGAACCGCTGAAATCTGTCGACTTCTCTACATACTCAACCATCTTGTGTGATGTACGTTGGCCGGAAGGGGCAGAATATGCTCTTAAACAGGCAAAAAAATACGGCATTCCATCAGTTCTTGATGCAGATTTATCTCCGGAACCAATTGATAAACTGGTTGAACTTGCTGATCACGTTGCCTTTTCTGAACCTGGTCTTGCTCGTTTTACTGAGACAGAAGACCCAATTAAAGGGTTAGAAATTGCTCAAAAAAGGACAAATGGCAAGGTTTATGTTACTGTCGGCGCCAAAGGATGCTATTGGCTGGAGAATGGTGAGCTGATGCATCAACAAGGTAAAAAAGTAGCTGTTGTTGATACCACCGGAGCTGGTGATGTATTTCACGGTGCTTTTGCTGTCGCCGTTTCTGAAGAGATGGAAACACGTAATGCGGTTATTTTCTCGAATACGGTAGCAGCGTTAAAATGTACAAAATTAGGCGGGCGCGAGGGGATTCCGGATAGACAAACCGTTGACGCTGATATCGCCGTATAATAATAAGGTTTATCATGACTAATCCAAGACAAGACAAATTACTGCAGTTAGTTATAGATAAAGGTTACTGTACCGTTGAGGAGTTAGCAGAAGCCCTTGAGGTTTCTACGCAGACTATTCGCCGGGATATTAAAAAGCTGAGTGACAAACGTATGATCGTTCGTCACCACGGAGGAGCAAGCTCTCCATCCAGCACAGTAAACCTGGACTATGAAATCCGTAAAGTATCAGAAACAGAAGAGAAAAACGCCATTGGCGAGCGAATTGCGGAGATGATTCCCGATAACTCTACTGTGTTTCTGACTATCGGTACTACAACTGAAGTGATTGCCAGCCACCTGCTTAAGAAGAATAATCTTCAGGTGATTACGAACTCGTTGCGGGTTGCCAATGTACTTCACAGTAACAAAAGTTTTGATGTGTTAATTCCGAGCGGAAAAATCAGGGCATCGAATGGTGGCATTGTTGGTACGGAAGCTATCGACTTTATCGGCAACTTCCGGTTTGATTATCTGGTGACCAGCGCCGGTTCAATAGATGCTGACGGCACTCTGCTTGAGTATGATCTAAATGAGACCGCTATTTCTCAGACAGTAATTAAGTCTGCCAGAAATGTGTTTGTTGCACTGGATTCAACCAAATACACTCCGAAAGGCTCCATAGAGCTTGGGCATATCAGCGAAGCAACAGTGTTCTTTACTGATGAGATGCCGCCGGATGATATTAAGGAAGTAATTGATCAGAGCCAGGTAAAACTGGAAATCTGTAATTAGTTATAGTCCGTTCAGAGGTAAGGCCGGTTAGTCATTATCGGTTAGATACAATAAAGCCCGCTTTTGCGGGCTTTATGCTATTCGTTATTAGTTGACTAAAGGCAGGATTAGTTAATCAGTGAAGGCCAGTTTTTATCACCCTGAGAGATAAAGCCCGGTACATCTTCCAGCCACATATCTTTAATAGACTTGTCGTAATTCAGATATAGCTTGTCATCAACAATGCTCCACTGCTTAGGGTCTCCCGGTGCAAAATCATTTTTAGCGGCAATGGCCCATGCACAGTAACCGCCGTATTGAGGGGCAAACTTCTCCGGGTCAGCCTGAAACTTGTCCAGATTTTCCTGACTTGAGAAGTACCAGTCGGCACCCTTGTAGGAAAGCTTAAACCTTTTACTACCTTCAACGGCTTTACCCTGAGTAAAGTAAGCAACGGTATCATAGCCATCCAGTGCTTTATTACTAAAGAAACCGGTATAAATCGGGTCTGCTGCGAATGCAGATGCACTAAACAGTGCCTGTGCTGCAAATAGTAATACTCCGCTAATCCACTTGTTCATTGTCGTTACTCTCCATAGGTATTTGTTTGTTCCGGCAGTGTTGAGATAGTAGAGCGGATGACGAGGGGAAAAATTTCATTCTGAATCAAAAAATTTTCGGACTTACTGAGTACAATTAAATCAAGCAGGATATTTACTAGTTATTTTTTGATATTTATCTGCTTGGTTAAAAATTAAAGTATAGATATTAAATAATTCTCCCGTCCTAAATGATATCTCTTCTCATCACGGATTAATATATCCTATTCATATCCTTTAATAACAGTTTAATATTTTTTCTGAAAACTTATCTGCTGACTAATACTTAGTGGTTAGGGACAGGCACTACTAGTAGTTAGAGTAGTTAGGGACAGGCACCGCACAACTGTGCACATATGTGACTGATTGCCGCACAATCGAAGAATTATTGTTTCCAAAAGTGACTCAATAAGTGCCTGCTTTATCAGCTGATAATCGCTTATTTATTGTTATATAAGGGTTTTATGTTCCTAGTTAACCTTCTGTAACCGATCTGTATCACAAATGATTTACGAAGGTTAATCATACTCGACTAATTAGCCATGGCGTCATTTTTAATTACGGATAAACTATATTTAGTAATAGCGATTACTTAGCAGGTTAGTCTTGCAATTAATTAAAGGGTAATTGTTAATTACGAAAATAATTATAAGTATACCCAAGTAACCTAAATATGTTTTTTCAGCGAGAATATATTGGCTTCTGATCAAGGCACTGATTTGAAGCCATAGTTATTCTACGGTGAGAATCAGTAACACAGAGCAGGAGCCAATATAACTCGCCCTTCGGGAGCGCATCAAGATGCCCATTTCTGTGTCAGATAACTTTGAAAGGGAGTGCCATTCCTACAGTTATCTTCCTTGAACTGAACATCTTGATGCTGCTCTGAATTCTACATATTTAGGGTCACTTGGGTATAAAAAGTCCAAGAAATAAATTTAATCCAATATTAAATGCGATACGTCATTTAATAATAAACAATGCGCATTCAGCATTGCGGTAATGGGAGCAATATAATGAAGGTAAACTTATTTGCCACTTGTCTGGGTGACATGGTGAAAGCGGAAGTTGCCAAAAAAACAGTCCTGCTGTTAGAACAACTTAACTGTGAAGTGATATTCCCTGAGAGACAAGGGTGCTGCGGGCAGCCTTCGCTAAACAGTGGATACATCGAAGGCAGCAAGCCTGCGATGAAAAACATCATCGAGTCCTTTGAAGGCAATGATTACCCGATTGTCAGCCCGGCCGGTTCCTGTGCCGCATCCATTAAAAAGTATCCTGAATATCTTGCTGATGAGCCTGAGTGGGCAGCCCGTGCACAAAAGGTCGCCGATCGTCTGTTTGAACTGACTCAGTTTATCGTCAATGAACTTAAGGTGGAGAACCTTGGTGCCAAGCTGGAAGGGCGCGGAGTTTATCATCCGTCTTGCAGCCTTATCCGTAAACTTGGTGTGCGTGAAGAGCCTCTTAAACTGCTGGGACAGGTTGAAGGTCTGGAGCTGTTACCGATAAAAAATCAGGAAACCTGCTGCGGTTTCGGCGGTACCTTCTCCGTGAAGATGTCTGAAATTTCCGGCGAGATGGTAATTGAAAAGGTTCGTCATATCTCTGATGTAGAGCCGGACTACCTGATTGGTGCCGATATCAGTTGCCTTATCAACATTGGCGGCCGTATTAGCCGCGAAGGTAAGCCTATTAAAGTAATGCATATTGTTGATGTGCTGTTAAGTGGTGAGGTGAAGTAGTATGTCGATGAAAACAAGTGACGTTAAGTTCCGCGACAGACTTAACGTTCAAATGAAAGATGAATTTATGCGTCAGTCGGTGGCCAATGCGCAGGAGCGTATGTTCGCCAACCGTCAGATTGCGGCCGATAAACTGGGTAACTGGGAAGAGTGGCGCGACATGGGAATGGATATCCGTAACCATGTGCTGGAAAACCTTGACTACTACCTGCATCAACTGAGTGAAAGTGTTGCCCGCAACGGCGGCCATGTTTTCTTCGCTTCCACCGCGCAGGAAGCAACAGATTACATCGAAGGTATTATTCAGCAGAAGAATGCCAAGAAAGTAGTTAAGTCTAAATCCATGGTAACGGAAGAGATTGACCTTAACCGTGTGATTCAGCGAAACAACTGTGAAGTGGTTGAAACCGACCTTGGTGAATACATTCTTCAGGTGGATGATTGTGATCCTCCGTCTCACATTGTTGTGCCGGCCTTGCACAAAAACCGAACTCAGATCCGCGATATCTTTAAAGATAAGATCGGGTATCAGGGTACTGATGATCCGGAAGAGATGACCCGTTTTGTTCGCGATTATATCCGTCATGATTTCCTTGAAGCGGATATCGGTATCACCGGTTGTAACTTTGCTGTTGCTGAATCGGGTACCGTCAGCCTTGTGACCAACGAAGGTAACGCCCGTCTGGCGACCAGTCTGCCGAAGACCCATATTGCCGTGATGGGTATGGAGCGTATGGTTCCTACCTTTGAAGAGCTGGATATCATGATCAGCCTGCTGTGTCGTAGTGCTGTTGGTCTGCCGATGACAGGCTATGTAACGGCTTTGACCGGCCCGCGTGAAGATGAGCACTGTGACGGCCCTGAAGAGTTCCATCTGGTGATCGTTGATAACGGTCGTTCTGACATTCTTGGCTCTGAGTTTAAAGACATTCTGCGCTGTGTACGTTGTGCGGCCTGTGTGAACACTTGCCCTGCTTATCGTCATATTGGCGGTCAGTCATACGGCTCTATCTATTCCGGCCCGATTGGTGCTGTGCTTTCTCCTCTGTTAGGCGGCTATGACGACTTTAAGGATCTACCTTACGCCTGTAGTTTGTGTAAAGCGTGTCACGATGTCTGTCCCGTTAAAATTCCATTATCTGATCTTCTGCTTAAGCACCGTCAGAAAATGGCGGAAGAGAAGATCACTCCGGCGGGTGAAAGGCTTACGGTGGGTGCATTTAACTTTATTAACGCCAGACCGATTTTGTGGGATACCACGGTGAAAGTTGGTGCTTCTGTGGCCAGCAGTCTGATTAAAAACGGCAAGATGCCAATCAATATCGGCGCGACAGGTGAATGGACCGAAGCGCGGGATCTGCCTCAGCCGGATGGTGAATCCTTCCGTAGCTGGTTTAAAAATCATAAAAAGAAATAGGAGCGAAGATAATGTCTGATTCAGTACTAAATGTAGATCCGGAACGGATTCATAATCGCAGCCCATTTCTGGATAATATTGCCAAGAAACTTGGACGTGAAAAAAGAACCACTGGTGTTGTACGCCCGGCTCTGAGACATAACTGCCACCATGAAGTCATGGCGGAGTTTTCTCAGGATGAGTTGAAAGAGGTGTTGATTGGTTATACCGAAAATAATCTGGCTTCTCAGGCCGTAGTCACCACCAGAGAGAAGGTAGCAGAAGCATTAAAAGCCGTATGTGAAGGTTATTGTGTTGTTGCGGAAGGTGAAGAAGCACCGGCTAACAAAGCCGAAGTGTTTCTTTCTTCAGATGCAAGATTGCAGGATCTGGTGAGTGAGGCTTCTATTGAGTCGTCCCTTTACGATGTAAATAGCTGGGAAGCTTCTGTTGGCTATCAACGCAATATCGAACTGGCTGAACGTGCCAAAGTCGGTGTGGTGTTTGCTGAGCAGGCGTTGGCAGAGTCCGGCACTATGGTGCTGTACAGCCAGCCGAATCAGGGGCGTAGCGTTAGTTTGCTGCCGGAAGCATCGGTGTTTATTGTTGCTAAGAGTACCCTTAAAGCGCGCCTTACTCAGGCAACGGCAGAGCTGCATAAAAAAGCGGCTGATGGCGAGCGTATTCCATCTTGTGTTAACTTTATCTCCGGTCCGAGTTCTACGGCAGATATTGAGTTAATAAAAGTGGTTGGTGTTCACGGTCCTGTATTTGCCAGCTATATTATTATTGATGATATGTAATTGAAATTATTGAGTACTTCTTGTTATGCCTGATATTGATGATTTGGTGCTGTTTACCCAAGTGATAGAGAATGGTTCCTTTAGCAAGGTAGCTGATCTGAACGGGATCACTAAATCGGTAGTAAGTAAACGAGTAAGCAAACTGGAGAATAAGCTGGGAGTTCAGCTTATTTACCGTACAACCAGAAACCTCTCACCGACGGAAGCGGGAGAAGTACTCTATAACCGGGCAAAAGATATCAAGGATATCGCCCGTTCAGCCTTCAATGCCATTAATGGCTACAATGAGGTGTTGTCCGGTCATATCCGTATGTCGGTTCCCACCATTTCAGGTGACTTGCTACTGGCGGAAGCGGTATCGGACTTCTGTCAGCAGCATCCGGGGCTGACCATAGATATGTCGATGGATAATGAGTTTGTTGACCTGATTGCCGATAACTACGATCTGGTGATACGAACCGGTTATCTGGAAGACTCCAGTCTTATCGCCCGTTATATTTTCAACTCACGCTGGGTTATCTGCGCCACACCGGGTTATATCGAAGAGTTTGGTGAGCCGCTAAAACCGAAAGATCTACTGCGCCATAACTGCCTGGGGTATACCCATGAAAGTACCGGTACCTTTGACTGGCAGTTTAAGCGCAACAGCGACATTTATACCCTGAAAGTAAGTGGTAACTTCTCTTCAGACAACTCTGCTGCTTTACGAAAAGCGGCGCTGGCCGGCAATGGTTTAGCCTATGTACCGACCTGTCTGGTCTATGAAGATTTGCAGAAAGGGGATCTAGTGGAAGTGCTGGCGGATCAGGTGGGCAAAGAGGTGGGTATCTATGCTGTTTACCCCTATACCCGAAACCCGGCCAAGCGGATACAGGCTTTAATAGAGCATATCCGCGACCGTTATCTGAGTATTAATCAGTACTTCTGAGCATTTTCTACGCTCATAAAGCAAATATCGATAAGCAAACCCTCCGCGCCAGGGAGGGCGCGGTGGAGCCCCATGGATGGGTTTATGCGTGTTTGTGTTCCGATATTTGCATTTAGCAATATTTATCTTGTTTTACCGGGCTAATTTATTATGGGCTCTGGCAAAATGTCCGGCACAAAATGCGCCGACAATAGAGAGCTCTCCCGCCAGACAGAGGCCGGCGCACACTTCAGCCAGCGCCTGTGACTTACCGTTACCGTACAACCCCATAATCTCTAGGTTAGCTTTCTGACTTGGCAGGCCGGTTCCTCCGCCCACCGTACCCAGCATCAGATTTGGCAGCGTAACACTGGCGTACAGGTCACCGTTGCGATCCACTTCCATACGCGTCATACCAATGGCAGACTCCGCTACACAGGCCGCATCCTGACCACAGGCAATATATAAAGCGGCAAGGGCGTTGGCGTAGTGGGCGTTAACACCGATAGTGCCGCTCAGGGCACCACCGACGGTAGTCATCATGCCAAACTGGGTCATTCTTTCTGGTGTGGTATGCAGGTATTTTTCAATAAGCTTGGCCGGAATATGGGCTTCTGCCGTTACCTTTTTACCGCGTACACTTCTTAGGGTCTGGCTGTTAGCCTTCTTATCTCCTGACAGGTTACCGTCCAGAAAGGCGTATTCAGGTTTAACCGGGGTATTGGAAAGAATGTGCTCAAATA
The DNA here is from genome assembly GCF_028201475.1 of Vibrio sp. SCSIO 43137. Classification (NCBI taxonomy): domain Bacteria; kingdom Pseudomonadati; phylum Pseudomonadota; class Gammaproteobacteria; order Vibrionales; family Vibrionaceae; genus Vibrio; species Vibrio sp. SCSIO 43137. The sequence goes on from NZ_CP116384.1 coordinate 242,904, forward strand.
CGGCATTAGTGGCAATGGTGACCATATTCTGACCGGAAGCGTCTCCCGTCAGAAATTCAAACACCAGATAGACATGGTTGCCTTCGATATTGATGGTGATATCCGTCAGTTTGCCGTAGGAGGTGGTTGACTCGGCAATTTGCTTAAAGATATCAAACTGTGTCGTCGCCCATGCAACAAACTGTCCCGCCTCGGCCAGATCGAAAAAAGCAAAACCGGGTGTCCGGGTTACTCCTTCGTTGAGCAGCATAGCACTGACTCCGCCTGCTGCAGTGAGCAATTTTGCTCCGCGATTATAAGAGGCAACCAGTGCTGCTTCTGTTGTTGCCAGAGGGATAAGGTAATCGTCCTTAGCAAACAGACCGTTTACCCGCAGTGGTCCCGCCAGACCGACAGGCACTTTAACCGTTCCGATAAAGTGCTCAATATTTTTCTGATAAGCAGATGCCTGATTTCCGGTATGGCTATCGAGAAGTTCGGCCTGCAACTCTGGTCTGTTGAGTTTTTCCCAGCGACGGGCAATGTTCTTTTCAGTCAGGTATGGGCTAGGGGTAAGCTTATTCAGAGGCTGATCAAAACGGGGAGCGAGGCTTTGTTGAAGTTCATCTGCGCTGATACCGCCACCGAGGACAGACACATAGTCGCGACGGTGCAGATTGAGTTTTGGCATAACTGTACATTATTAAAAATTTCCGCTGATTCTACCTGCTTAACGGCGAGAAACAAGGCTTACCGCTGTAAGCCTGACTCAGAGCGCAGAATGTAGCCAAGCTGTTATGCTCTGATCTGCGTATTGCTGAGCTGTGAGGCCGGAGCTGCGCGTACAGTGGACATTAACAGGCGCAATTGAGCCGCTATCATCACAAAAAGGGTTTCCTGCTGTATCTTTTCTCCCCATGCATGGAAAAGAACTTAGCAGGAATGTGGTGTGCGGCTGCAATAAGGGGCTATATCCGCCTGAAAACCTTTTTATCGGCGCAGCTCCGGAATCTGGGTGAATTGGCTAGTTCAGCTGCATAAAGCGCATTTCAATATCGCTGAGCCATTTGGCTCTTTTCTTATCAGAAGAGAACTTAACATTGGTCAGGTTAATCCACTTACGTTTTTTAATGCCGATTTTCCAGAAGGTTCCCATCATTAGTGCTTTCTGAATAGCATTGCCGAACAGCAGACGGTAGGCCAGCGAAGGTGTATTCATGGTGGTGATCATGGTGACCCCTTCAAGTTTGTTCAGTAGGCTGTACATACCCAGCCCGTTCTCTTTGTAGTTATAGGCGATACCGGGGAAAATCAGCTTATCAATAAAGCCCTTGGTCAGTGCCGGCATCAATTCCCACCAGATAGGAAATATAAACACAATATGATCGGCGTTTTCGACCCGCCGCTTATAGTCGAGAACTTGCTCGTCCAGCATGGTATAAGCACGCTCAGGGTCAGTTTTGGCAATAGTAAAGGCCTGAAGGTCTTTGCTGCGCATCACAGGGTCAAACTGCTCTTTATCCAGATGGATCACGTCCATTTCATGCTGACCTTCATCCAGCCCACGCATTACAGAATTTAAGATTGAGTTGCAGAAACTGCCTTGATACGGATGATTAAAAACAACCAGAACTCGCATATTGGATACCCCATAAATGAACAATATGGTTATTTTATGGGGTAACTCACTACATCGACGATAACATATGTTATCGGTTTTACTTTCTGCAACGGATACGGCTAAGGGAAACGGAAGTGATACCCAGATAGGAGGCGATATAGTGCTGAGGGATATTGCGAATCAGCTCAGGATACTCTTTGGTCAACTCTTTGTATCTCTGTTCCGGAGTATCTTTAATACGTGACAGAAACAAACGCTGATAGTGACGAAGGCGCTCACAAACAATCTGAAATACCAGCTCTTTTAATTCAGGAGAGTCATCAATCAACTGCTTAAAGATCTTTTTATCTACAGTATACAGAGAAGAGGGCAGTACACTTTCGATGGTGTAGGAACTCGGCTCATTAAACATCATACTTTCAAAGGAGCTAAGAAAAGTGCCGGGCATAAAAAACTGAAAGGAGACATCTTTGCCATCCTGATTAAACCATGATCGCAGACAGCCGCTTCTTACAAAAAAGATAGTGTTGCTATATTCACATTCACGCAGCAAAACAGTTCTCTTCGCTACATCCCGCTGTTCTGCATAAGGGAGTATGGCGTTTAACATCGGCTCAAAACTATTCATAGGTCGTATCCGCAGTAGTCTGAAAACTTCCCCGTCACTTTTTAGGGGACAGGCATGTTATGCTTGATGAGATTATTTAACTCAGGGAAAAATTGCAACATTATGGATAGTCTCTCTCCGGCTCAGGCGCGCAAACTGATACTGCATTCTCAGCAACTTCCGGCGGTTAAAGCCAGTGGCTCTGCCCTTTTAGCCACCCAGTCTGCTATTGAACATCTGGGTTATATACAGATTGATACTATCTCCGTTATTGAGCGGGCTCATCACCACACCTTGTGGAACCGAAACAGTCGCTATCAGCCACAGCACATTGATAAATTGGTGAATGACAAAAAGGTGTTCGAGTACTGGTCACATGCGGCTGCCTATCTGCCTATGCGTGATTTTCGCTATAGCCTGCCCAATAAACTGGCACTTAAAAGCGGCCGGCGCAGTCACTGGTTTAAAAAAGATCTTGCCCTGATGAAACATGTGACGGAACGAATCCAGAATGAAGGGCCATTGATGGCCAAGGACTTTGAAGGCGCCGGTAAAAAACATCAGGGCTGGGGAAGTAAACCGGCTAAACAAGCATTGGAGAATCTGTTTATGCAGGGTGATCTTATGATTGCCGGGCGCAAAAACTTCCATAAAGTGTATGACCTTACCGAAAGGGTGCTACCGGATGATTTAAATACTCAGCCACCGACTGAAAGTGAACACGCCAGCTTTTTAGTGCGTAACTATCTGAAAGCTAATGGTCTGGGAAACCATGGCGAGATAACGTATCTGCTGAAAGAGAGCAAAAAGCCGGTAAAACAGGCACTGAATGAGATGTTTGAACGTGGTGAGATTACGCCGGTCGCAGTGGTTGGCGAGCAGTACTTTGTGTTACCTGACTCCCTCGAGTTGCTGAATAAGCCGCTGAGAAAGAGCAGGGCAAAAATACTGTCGCCATTCGATAATCTCCTGATCCAGAGAAAACGTACGCAAAAACTGTTTGCCTATGACTACCTGCTGGAGTGTTATACCCCGGCGGCTAAAAGAAAGTATGGCTACTTCTGTCTGCCTATTCTCTGGGATGGCAAGCTGGTGGCGAGAATGGACTGCAAAGCCGACCGGAAAACCTCAATACTGCATATCCATAACCTGGTACTGGAACCTTCACTGCGTAAGGTAGACGAGTTTGCTTCAGCGCTGAAAAAAGAGCTGGCGCTGTTTATGACCTTTAATGGTTGTGAGCAACTGGAAGTTTACTCCGGAAGTCCTGTGTCTTTTATCTGAATAGCGGTTATGGGCTGTTCGACTACAATTAGTTGAAAAAACAGAGAAAGGTAAGGATTTTGCAGCATAAGGATTATGGAAAAAAGCTAACCATTGAGGATTACTATACCGAGCAGGGAAGCGGAGAGCCTCTTGTGCTGATCCATGGCTCTTTTGCCACTACTTCAAGCTGGAAAAGGATGGTGGAAAAGTTGTCTGAACAGTATCACTGTATTTGTGTAAAACTGCCCGGCCATTGTGGTACGCCTGATCCCAGAGATTTTATTGCGCCGGATATAGAAACTGAACTGTCGTTGATAGAGCAGATCATTGTTAATACTACCAATCGTCCGGTTCATATTATCGGCCACTCTTTTGGTGGTGTGGTTGCCCTAAGTCTGGCTCTGAAGCAGAGCGTTCCTGTAAGCAAAGTCACTCTGTTTGAACCCGTTGCGGTGTGGGTGCTGCATCTGATGCAGGATAGAGAGAAGGTGGCGGTGGTGGATCAATTTCTGGCTCACTATCGTGAAAGTGCAGCTTTAAAAAAGCCTGATTGCAGTGGCATGGTGATTGATTTCTGGGCGGGAGCGGGCGCTTTTGCAGAGCTGCCTGACTTTATCCGGCAGGGTATGGAGCCACTGGTGAAAAACAACCTCCGTCACTGGCAATTGACTCTGTCGGCAGGAACAACAAAGTCAGACATAAAACAGTGCCAGACGCCTTTCCATATTATCTGCGGAACGGAGTCTAACCCTGTTACCAGATCTATTGCTCATCATCTGAACCAGCAGCTACCTGATTGTAAAACCAGTCAAATAGAGGGCGCCAGCCACTTTCTTATTACCAGTCACCCCAATGAATGTCTGTCACTGCTGGCGCAAGATGATTAACCAAACATCTGCTCTGAACGTTTGCTAAGGCTCAGGTTTTGATATGGAGCACCAAGGCAGGGTGAACCATCCTGATAGTTGATCTCTACATTACCTTCAGTGACCGAAATATGGGTAAAGCTGACGGTGTGGGCATCATCCCTGTGCATACAAGGCGAGAAGTGGCCTTTGTGCGGATCATGGCTGTGATGAAAAGCCAGCCGTCCGGCGATGCTCTGTTCTTTTTCGTTGCACTCAGCAAACAGGCGTCTGCGCTCGTTGCGTACATTGTCAGCATCAACGGCACTGGAGATCAGCGGCGGAAGGGGAAGGCTGTCCACTAAGGTTTTTCCGTCCCACTGTAGGGAACGGACATGGCCATTATAGGCGGTCAGTTCTGCATCGAATACTACCAGAGTAAAAGGGGCATACTGCTGATAACTCAGGCGGGCAAAGTCACTGATAAGCTCGTCAGCACTGGCGTAATGGGCAAAAGATTTTACCAGTTGTCCGCGGCTGATAAGCTCACCTTGCGGTGTCTGTCCCTGATAATAATTAAGCAGACAGAGGGTCAGGCCAAACTCATTGGTGGCAATCCAGCTGCCTTTGCCTACCGGATCGACCGGCATCATATAAGAGATACCGTTGTCAGAGATAAACTGCTGCGGCGGCAGGGCTTTGGCTCTGCCTTTCTGTTCATCACGGTTAAAAAACAGCTGATAACCTTTAGGCTCAAGCAGCCATGAGGCAGTACACATTATGCCTGTCCTCTTAAATAAGTTGCGGTTGCAGGGGCATAGCCAAGGTGCTCGTTAGTGTCCACGTCACAGTGGATAGCCGCAACCCGCATCAGGGCGAAATGGTGAATAGTATGGCTGGCGACAAACAACAGCTCTCTGCGCATATTTGACGGAATCTCACACACCTGCTGAGAAGAGATAGAAGCTTCGGACAAAATGGAAATATCACGATCTAACTGCTCTTCAGTTAGCTGCTTTAGCCAGCTTTCGATCTGCTCAAGTTCTGCAATGCCTACCTCTAGGTCAGACTCTACCGGCGCGCCACGGCGGCGGTGGTCATAGTCCACCACACCAACATTGGCTTCATTTTTAATGGCAAAGTAGAGATCGTTAATATGGCGCAGGTGCTCACCAATGCTGCTCTGTACATAAGGGGTCGCTTTGTGGTTATAGCTGTTTTGATCAAGCTGACGGCAAAGCTCCAGCCCCTGAGAAATGGCTTCTAAGTTCCCGGATACAGACGGGCAATAGTGGTTCTTGTTGTCGTACATAATAGTTCCTTGATTAGTCCGTAGACGGGTACTGCTTAACCAGTGCTTTCTCTTCTGCCAGAGCTTTAAACAGAGTTCTCAGCGATGGTGGTTTATGACCGGCTTTTTTCTGCAAATAGCCGATTTTATAAAGCGAGCGATATTGAAACAGCAAGGTGGAGAAGATCTCCTTCAGCGGAGTTTTACTGTCCCAGATATGAGTCGCTTCACTGCTGGCACCGTTGATTTCAATAATCTGAAAATCTTCACCTGCCATCAGGCTGTCGATATTTTTAAACTTAATGTCCAGTCTGCCGTAGTAGAAACCGTCAAAATCATCAAAAATCTCATCCAGTTTCTCAGTCAGTGCCTGAGTAATGTATTGATTGCCGTTTTTAAATATGCTGCCACGGCTATGGCTTCCGGCAAATGCCAGCCTGAAGTCGACATCTTTTGGGATCACTCTGTCTAGTGAACCTGAATGCCGGCCTTTATAAATATGAGCCAGTTGTCCTGCTCTCGGATCATCTTCTATCAGCTGTTCCAGTGTTTTTACGCCATCGCCTTTTACATACGGAGCGTATTTAAGTGTAATAGAGAATACTTCACCTTTCTTCTCCCCGGGATAGCGCATGTAAAAAACACCGACTTCGGCATCATAATCTGACTTCTGTTGCAGCAGATAATCAGCGCCCTGAGGGAAACGTTCGATGTAATCAACCAACTGGGCTTCATTATGCACAAGTCGTACACCGGCACCACGGCAGCCTTTATCAGGCTTTGCGACAACAGGGAAGCTGAGCCTTTCCTGCTCCATCGCTTCCAGTGCGTCCCTAAGCTGAACTTCGGTGCTGCTGCTGTTCTTTCTAAGAGTGTTAAACGGCAGAATCCACTTTTTAGCTTCTTTACCGGCAAGGTTGAGAATGTCTTTTTTTGATTCGCCCACCATTCCGCTTAACCAGATAGAAGGGTTAGCGATCAGCGGCAGGCTGATGCTGCGGTATTTCAGGCTGTGCCACAGGCTTTGGGCAACAACGGGGGCGTAAAAGAACCACGTCGGCCAGAATTCGTATCGGGAAACAATAGGGCCGGTGCGGTCCATTTCAGGCATTCCCAGTTTTTCTTCTATAGTTTGATTTTTTCTTAACGGCACGACATTGTCCTGTTGATAGGTTGGGGCTACATGTTTTTGTTTAGTATTAATAGCGCTCAAACTGACACTCCTCTGCCATTCTGAGTAAATAGTTTTTTCGATGAATGGCGGTTAATTTTCCACAGCGCAAATAGTGCGCACGGTGCAATCACCCACTTCCACTCATTGTCCTGTAGCCACTCTACAGAGCCCAACTGATAGACAAGGAAAAAGATGATTGCGGTCCAGATGGCGGTTGCGACCATAACGGAAGTCATGTATTGCACAAAGCTGACCCGGAACAGACCGCTCAGGGTAAAGCCTATAGTACGCAGACCCGGAATAAAGCGGATGATGGCGATATTCAGCATGGTGTTATTTTTTAGTCTGTGGCGGACCAGTTTCATCCCCCGGTTGGTTAGTAACCGGTATCTCAACGCTCTCCATCTGGCGGCCAGCATGCCAAGGGCATACAAGCCGATATCACCGGTTGCAATACCGATAAAGATAGCCAGTAAAGAGAGCGAAGGAGAGATGGCGTTGTCCGCTGCAAGCAGAGCCGCCGTAACAATGGCAAGATCTTCAAGCAGATAGGAGAGTAAGATAATTGAGATAAACAGCCCGGAGACACCCAGCCCCTGCTGTAAATTAGTACTCATTTCTATCCAGTCTGCCATAAGATTCTGCCCGTCAAAGTTCGTTAACCAAGTAAGACCTTAGAGGGGCAGGAATTATTTCACCGGATTGGAAATAATTATAAATTTTTTAGTGGTGTACGTTTTTGCCAGCAATTAAATTACGTTTTCCCCGTTTTAGTTGCCGTAAATGACATTGCGAAGGCTTCAAATTAGCTTTTCAATGAAAGCCATTTGGTGGTGATATCACTATCTATCGCTCCGGCCACTCCCGGAGGTACACCCAGCTCTTTAGCATCCTGCACGAAGCTTCGGGTTCCTTGATAGATTTCTTCAGCCATCGACAGTAGTGACTTTTCGTTGGCATAGCCTGCTTGTCTGGCCATAATCGTCAAGGCTTTTAAAGGGCTTCGGCCATCGCCATTAAAGGAAGTCGCGTGTTCAGCATAGGGTGATGGACTGTAAACGATATCGTATACAGGTGACAGAGACCATGAGTCATCATCATTGGCTATAAAGGAGAAGTTCTTGGAGTGATCGTCTTGGTTAACGGTGATGTAATTAAACAGAGCCCTGCGCACCATCTCTTTTGAAGCAAGGTCACCACACAAAATCCGTGTTGCCTTAATCAAGTCAACGTAATCCAGTGACGGCTCTCTAAATGGTGCATCCAGAAGTCCACACGCTGACAACATGTGTTTTCTACCACCTTGTTCAGTGCAATCAAATCGCGACTGCTGCAGCCAATAGTGCCCACTACCCGCATCAAGCAAATTAAAGTCAGCTACCTCGAAACCCAAGTTTTTAGCTATACCCATATAAAGGTATTCCACCAAACTTTCGTAATGTTTTAGGTCGAACTTATCAGAAGTAAGCTTAACAATAAGTTTCTCACCGACTGCCCTCTGGTCTGTTGAATAGCTACCATCTGCAAGCTTGGTAACGTTCATCTTAGGGCGGGCACCACCCGAGCCCGAAGTATTGCACAGGTACTCTATTAAGTGAGACTCAGTGCCCTCGAACTCACTGATAGCTTCTTTTCCTAAAGTGATCAAATCTATATCCGACTCTGAAGTTCTGCCAAACGTAATCTCAGGTTCATAGGAAAGTGAGCCAAGGCAGTTATTGCCTACAAACGCTAACCGTTCTAGTGCACTAATGTTGCGCGGGTTATACCCATTTGCACGAAATAGTCTATCCATTAGATACAAACCCCAACCATCCGGCAGGCTGTCAGCAAATACCCCATGAATACCATAATGCGGGGTTCTGGGTGCTTTCTGGATGGATGTATCAGACTTAATCTTGAATGGAGATAGAGAGGTCGAATGTGTAGCAAGGTAGCCATCGTCATATTGAAAGTAGCACCCGTCCCTATTCTCTGCGAGTGTGCCCACTAATACCTTTTCAGCATTAGTCAGCGTGCGGTACACGTACAGTTTAGAGTTTAACATTTCTACTTAGAACCTCATCAATGCTGGATGGTTCAGATTCAGAAGTTTCACATAGCTTTACAATATCATCGATATTGTGAAGAGCCTCAAAGAGCATCAGGAACTGTCTAAAGGATATATTGCCTGTTGATTCAAACTTCCTGATGGTTGCATTAGGTACACCTGATTTTACCGTTAGCTTATCCACACTCAGTTTCTGAGACTTTCTGAGTTTTTTCAGGTGATCCCGTAGCTTCATTTGAGCATCATAGGCTGTATTGAGTGACAGCATCCCCTTTTCCTTTTGCTACTATAGTATCATTTTAGGCTAAAAATACGTCGTATTTGCTATTATAGTAGCAAGTGTGGTTTTGGTAAATAAACTATCTCTGATGCCAGGTTTACATAAGGTAGAGGGGACAGGATAAAAGAGGATAAAAAAGAGGATAAAAGGACAGGCGCTATAAGAAATACAGCAATGTAACCTGTCGCGCCAGCCTGCCCCTAAAAAATAGCCTGAATATGAGCTATTCCGTATTTACCATCGCTTTCAGGGAAAGTGAGTGTTGCATCACTTCAAATACCGTTTCTCTCAGCCACTGATGAGAGGTATCGTTCTGGTATTTTGGATGCCAGATCAGCCAGTATTTCTGCTTAGGTGCCTGCAACGGAAGAGGGAAATAGGTAACGGAAAAGTTGCGTTGCATGCTGATGGCAATATGTTCGGGGATCACCAATAACATATCCGTGCGGCAAATGGTGGTAAGGGCAGAACTGAAAAAGGGCACGGTAAACTGAATTCGTCGTTTCAGATCTTGTTCTGCCAAGGCAATATCAACAAAGCTGTCTTTATCCCCTCCGCCCACTACAGAGACATGGTTATAGCTTAAAAAGTCATCCAGACTCAGGCTCTGCTTTGTCGCCAGTGGATGGTTGGTGCTCATCACGCATACAGGGTGATCTTCTCCGGTAAGAAGGCCGCACAAACCGTCTGGCACTTCTGGTGCAGTGGTGGAGACAAGCTGAATATCCAGCTCACCGAGCTGCTCAAACTTTTTAGGCGACCAGGAGTGGTAAACCACATTTAGGTTAGGTGCATTTTCACTGAAGTTCTCTACCAGATCCGGCATAAAGTACTGGGCGACATGATCCGATGAAGCAATAGCGACCCGGCCTTTCCAGAGCTCCGGCTGAAATACTTCAGGCTGGAATAGGTCATCACACTCTGTCAGCACATCATTTAACCGCTGCTTAATTTGTTCTGCTCTTGGAGTGGGGACAAGATGGTTTTTTTCTCTTACCAGAAGGGGATCATGGAACAACTCCCTGAGCTGAGTGAGTTGACGGCTAACGGCAGACTGAGTCAGGTGCAGTCTTTCAGCTGCATGGCTGACATGACACTCCTCCAGCAAAACTTGCAGTGTACGCAATAGGTTAAGGTTATTGTTTTTCATGCTATACCCAAACGGCTTAAAATTTAAATAGAACTAAAGTGCTATTCGCTTAGTTATTTAATAATAGTCTAATTTATTGTGTTTATATTATTTCGACTTAGATGTTGCATTAAAGTTAATAAGTATTTAATCTTCTGTCTTAAGAAAATAAATGCTTTGTTGATAATATAATCTATACTAATTTTATAAATTAGCCAACAATATCTTATTTAATGTATTTAGATCACATTATAACAAATTAACCTCTCCTTAATTTAGCGGCGTTATTGTGACTTAACGCAATAATTTATTGGTCATAAATCACATAGATTTTAACCCCAATTTTCAACCTAAAGCATCGTTTTGCATAAGCAAATATCTGTTTTTTTCATGCTCTAAAGCGAGTCGATAATTTTTACGGATTACTTATAACTACTTGTTTGTATGTGGTTTATTAGTATTGGCACCTGATTGGCTCTGCTTTTCTTTATTTAAATGAGAATGGTTACAGCCAACTGCAGAAACAAAAAATATCTGCCCCATGATTTTAAATCAAATAGCACTATGACAAATCATCATAGTGGTAATGATAATTTGTGATTTCAAATAAAACCCCTCTCATTGCTAACGTCTATTTACACCTTGCCGGCTGGGTTAAGACCGGTGATTAAGTAATTCTAAATAGGAAAAGATGATGAAAAAGATAGTTAATACTGAACTGGCACCTAAAGCGATTGGCCCATATTCACAGGGTACTGGTCTGGAAAATCTGGTATTTACCTCAGGGCAACTTCCTCTTGATCCTAAAACAATGGAATTTGTAGAAGGTGGTATTAAAGAGCAGGCACTTCAGTCTCTATTGAACCTGAAAGCCGTATTGGAAGAGGCGGGTGCATCGCTGGATTCTGTGCTTAAAACCTGTTGTTTCCTTTCTGACATGAATGACTTTGTTACCTTTAACGAAGTGTATACAGAAATTTTCGGAACAGACGCTGCACCAGCACGTTCTTGTGTTGAAGTTGCCCGTCTTCCAAAAGATGCGCTGGTTGAAATTGAAGCTATCGCTTTTGTGAAATAACGCATATTGAGTAAGAAAATGAGTTTACCTGAAAAAATAATACCTAACGTATTAAAGAGTATCGAAAATAAATCTTATGCACCGTCTTTAAGTAAAGGATTTGAAGCAGAAGATTTACTTAATGTGCGCAATTTTCACAGCCAGTTACCGGGCTATTGTAAAACACCTCTTCACTCTCTGGATGCGCTGGCAGAAAAACTGGGTGTACGTAAAGTTTTATTAAAGGACGAAGATTACCGTTTTGATTTAAATGCTTTTAAAGTTCTTGGTGGATCTTACGCCATTGCCCGCTTGCTGGGAAACAAGTATGGATTATCAGCCAGTGAACTGAGCCTTGAAAACCTGAAAGCTCAAATTACTGAGCCAATGACTTTTACCTCTGCTACCGACGGAAACCACGGCCGTGGCATTGCATGGTCGGCTGAGAAGCTAGGCCAGAATGCGGTAATTTATATGCCTGTCGGTACCGCAGAAGAGCGTGTCAGAAACATCCAGAAACTCGGCGCTGAAGTTATTGTTACTGACTGCAACTACGATGATACCGTTCGCATCGCTTACGAGACTTCTCAGAAGAATGGCTGGGAGTTTGTTCAGGATACGGCATGGGAAGGCTATACCGATATCCCGCTGTGGATTATGCAGGGCTACGCCACCATTGTGAGCGAAAGTATCGAGCAGATGGAAGAGATGGGTGAAGTTCCGACTCATATTATTCTTCAGGCTGGTGTTGGTTCAATGGCGGGTGCCATTCTGGGTTCATTTGTAAACCACTACGGCATCGAACGCCTTGTCAGCCTGATCGTAGAGCCGGAAAAAGCCGATTGTATCTACCGCTCCGGCCTTACTGGTGACATTGTTTTTGTTAACGACGATCTGGATACCATTATGGCGGGCCTTGCCTGCGGTGAGCCTTGCACTATCGGCTGGGATATCCTGAAAGACAATGCCTCCGGCTTCCTCTCCTGTAATGACTCCTTAGCCGCAACAGGTATGCGTATTCTGGCAAACCCTCTGGCCCATGACCCTAAAGTGGTTTCCGGTGAGTCTGGTGCAATCGGTGTAGGTGCCCTGCACGCATTGGCAACCAACTCTGATGCAAAAGCATTGATGAATCAGTTTGCTTTCGACGAAAACTCAGTGGTGTACATCCTGAGCACAGAAGGTAATACCGACCCTGTTAACTACCAGAAAGTTATCTGGGAAGGTGCTTACCCTTCTTAATAACAGAAGACTCTAAGGTCTGTTGATCTTTTCAACAGAAAGCCCGGCAGACCGTAATCATAAAAACATTAAACAATCGACTATGTTGCCTCTGTTTTGTAGGCGATACGGTCAGGTTTTACCATAAATCTAATAACTCAAAAGGAATATCCAATGGTCAAGATTTCTTCAGACCTGGCAAAAGAGATGGCGGAATGGAGACATAAAATTCATGAACATCCTGAATTTATGTTCGATTTGCCGGTTACCTCTGCATTTGTAGCTGAAAAGTTAGGGGAGTGGGGCATCGAAGTTCACCATGGAATTGGCAAATCAGGTGTGGTTGGTGTGCTGTGCAAGGGCGACTGGCAAGGTAAAAAAGCCATTGCTCTTCGTGCGGATATGGACTGTATCGATCTTCAGGAAACCGGCGATGTCCCTTATAAATCTTGCGTTCCGGGTAAGATGCATGGCTGTGGCCACGATGGTCACACTGCTTCTCTGTTAGGTGCTGCTAAATATTTAGCGACTGAAGGTGACTTCAACGGAACGGTGCACTTCCTGTTCCAGCCAGACGAAGAGCACGGTTTGGGTGCAACGGCCATGATTAACGATGGCTTGTTTGAAAGATTCCCTACCGATGAAGTATACGGTTATCACAATGTTCCGGGCTTTGAAGCTGGCTCAATTCATATGTGCTCTGGCGGTGTTATGGCCAGTGAGAACCTGTTCACTATTAAGTTGATTGGTGAAGGCGGTCACGCCTCTTCTCCACATATGCTGGCAGATCCGGTAGTTGCCCTTGCACAAGTCATTCATGGTATTCAGTCGATTGTTTCACGCACCATTAACCCGATGGAAACTGTAGTTTGTTCAGTAACAGAAATTCTGACAGACGGTGCGAGAAATGTCGTTCCAACTGAGATCACCATTAAGGGTGATTACCGTACTTACACCACGGAAAACACGGATCTTGTTGAAAAACGTATGAACGAGATCGTTAAAGGTGCCTGCGAAGCCTACAAGCTGAAAGGTGAAGTAGAGGTATCCAGAGAATTTGTAGTTTCTTTCAACTCAGAAGAGCAGACACAAGCTGCTGCAAAAGCTGCAATCACTTTATTGGGTGAAGACAAGGTAAATACAAACGGTGAGAAAAAGAGCTTCTCTGAAGACTTTGGTTTCTTCGCTGAAAAAGTATCCGGTTGCTACGTATTTATCGGCAACGGCACAGAAGGTGCGAATGGTTACTTCCTGCACAACCCTAACTACGACTACAACGATGATATTTTGCCGGTAGCGGCTGGTTTCTACTGTCAGATCATCGAACAACATGGCTGACGGGAGAGGAGCTCACCGCCGCTGATATCGTGATGGGTTATTGCCTTGAGGTGGCTGAAGTGCGCACGGGTATCGGAGAAAAATACCCGCATGTTCAGGCCTTTATTGAGCGGATGCGTCAGCGCCCGGCCTATAAAAGGGCAATAGAAAAAAGTGGTCACTTTAAGCCGTTGGCAGAGTAAGAAGATAAGCCAAAGCAGACTAGCAAGAAGCAACTTTGTTTGTTGCTAGTCTTTAAACTTCCGTCTGTATCTGTTTTGCATACTTGGGTTACCCAGTACGCCACCCTGATGGATATAGAGCAGGGTTTTATCCCTGTTCTGGGGTAACCACTCTTGCAGGCAGAGCCACATATAAGGGTCGTAAAGCAGTTCAAATTCAACACCGGTTTGCTGCATTAAATCCTGCCAGATCTGATACTCCTGCCGGTAAAGCTTGCCGAAGTGGTGCTTGTTATCGCTGCCGGATGTGGTGCTGAGGATGGTTGGCTTAGCGGCTTCTGAATCCAGCTCATTGAACTGCTGAGTCAGGTAAGCCTTGTCTGCTACGCAGGCACAGGTAAGTACTTCAATACCGGCATCGGCAAGGTGCTTTTGCAGATAAAGCGCCGTTGTTCCCGTACCGGAAGGTAGTGCGATAGTAAGTGCTTGCTTTTCTTTAATGTCAATTTCAGACTCATGCCGATTTAACGTCGACTGCCATTCAAGGATTTCATCGGCCAGCTGTTTTACTCCCTGTTCCGCAAGAGAGTACCAGCCGCCTTCCGGAACTAACAGCGTATCTTCCTGTGGGGGATGATTTCGGGCTATATACTCTTTTGCATGTAAACCTTGTCGGTTTTCTTGTTCTGATAGGTCAATAATATTGGCGCCCAGTTCCAGAGCACCGAGATAGTTTCCTGCCGGATTTTGTTTCAGGTAACCGGCAATATGGTCGACATAGAAAGTCAGTTTCCAGCCTCTCAGTGAGCAGAGTGCCGCCAGAGAGTAAAGTGAGTTTGCCTGCGCAGAGCCATGGCCTATCACATGTTTTATAGCGGGGAAATCTCCGGTTAACAGCGACATCAGTTTTCGGGCCTTGTTACCGGCAAACTGCGGGTGCAACTGATCGTCCCGTTTCAGGAAAAAGCTGACATTGTTGAAGGTATGTCGGGTTACCGGGCTGTTGGCTATTTTCATCTGCTGGCTATCGGTGTTGATTCTATCTATTGACCAATTATGGGGCTTAAGAGGGTAATGTGCCTGAAGCGCAGGCAAAATGCATTGAAATTTATACATCAGTGTTCGGGTCTGGATGGTAAGTGAACAAAAAAGGAACTGAATGATGAAGCGGATTTTCTCAATGCCTCAACTCTCCCGGCTGGTAACAGCTCTCCCTCTGTTGCTGCTGACAGCAACAGCTTCATCCGTTAATGCCGGACAAAGCTGGCAGCATGAAGGGAAACCGGCGCAACTGGTTGAACTGTTTACTTCGGAAGGCTGTTCAAGCTGCCCTCCGGCAGACAAGTATCTGAGCAAACTTCAGGATAACACCGAGCTGTGGAAAGAGGTGATTCCGTTGGCCTTTCATGTCGATTATTGGAACTACCTTGGCTGGAAGGATAAATTTTCTCACCCTTCGTTTTCCCAAAGGCAGAGAATCTATCAAAGCTATGGTGCTGCCTCGTCGGTTTACACTCCGGGGTTCTTTGTTGACGGTAAAGAGTGGCAGGGCTACTTTTACCGGCAGAATCTTCCTAAGGCTAGTGAGAAACCGGCTGATAAGCTGACTCTGACCAGAAACGGTTCTCTGTTTGACCTTGCCTATGAAGGAGAGGGGAAATACAGTGCCCATCTGGCACTGTTGGCGATGGATGAAACCACACAAGTCCGCTCTGGCGAGAACAGGGGTAAATCGCTGAAGCATGACTTTATCGTACTGGAAAAACAGCAGATGACCTCGCAGAATAACTGGCATTTTAATCTGAGCAGTATTCCAGAAAATGCTGATGCCGTAGCCGTCTGGCTGACCAGAGTAGACGGCTTTAAACCTGTGCAGACGGTGGCTGGCTTTCTCGAAAAAAATAGATGAAAAAGAATAGCTGAAAGTAAATAGATGAAAAAGAGTAGCTGAGAAAGAACAGCTACTCTTTCACTTTAGGCAGCACAGAACGCTTTCTTAGTTGTAGCTTGGCAATGCGCTTGCTGAAGGTGTAGATATGTTTCAGCGATTCAATCCATTCCATTTCAAAGCGGAAGATCTGAAGTCTGTCGGGATCCTGTTCTATTAATCTCTCTGCCTGATGGTTTAGTACCGTTTCCAGCAGGCCGTTAAGCTCACGCTTAGCATGCAGTACCTGCTTGGCAAGGGACTCATCTCCGCGACGAATTGCGTTTACACAATCAAGCATAGAACGGGTCACCTTATCCTGCGCCTGATCTAAGGTTTTTCTCATTTTAGGGCTCAGGGTTATGTCTGAGTTGAGCGCCTTATAAGAGAGGGGCAGCATGGCATTTACCACCAGATCGGCCACACTTTCTAACTGATCGGTGATACTAATTAGGGTTATTTGGCGACTGCTCTGATTGTCGGACAGAGGCTCCATTCTTAACCGGCCGAGATAAGAGAGAATATGGCCATGCAGGCGGTCGACTTCATCTTCTATGGCTTCAATCTCATTCAACTGATCCAGCAACTGCTTTTTCTCCTGCTCATTTTTGACGTTTTTTGCCAGAGGCGGTAGCAGGTTCATCATATTACATACCCTTCGTCCGACCCGCCCCAGTTCAAGCTGCGCCTGATCCAGAGCGATATCCGGTGTTGCGAGAAACTCTTTACCCAGATATTTAGACTTTATGGATTTCTTGGTGGTGGCAGATTTTGCTGGCTTTGGCTGGTGGGGAATGATTTTACGTACAAACCAGACAAAGCTGCCGGCAAACGGCACCATAATCAGGGTATTGGCGACATTAAACAGGGTGTTGGCGTTGGCTATCTGGCGCGGCAATTCAGCAGCCAGCCTCTCAATACCCGTCAGCTCCGGATATAAGGGGGAGATAGCCACACTCATCTGGCTGAGAAAACCGATCAATGGTAGCCAGATAAGTACACCAAGCACATTAAAGCAGATATGCACCGCAGCGGTTTGCATTGCCTCGCGCGATTTACCGATAGCAGCCAGAATGGCGGTAACACAAGTACCAATATTGGCCCCCATGGCGAGGGCGATACCCGTTTCCAGTGAGATAAACCCCTGACCGGCCAGCACAATCACAATACCTGTTGTGGCCGAAGAGGACTGAACCAGAGCAGTAAACGAAGCCGCCAGCAAAATGGCCAACAGTATGTTATCCATATGTGCCATGGCATCAATAAAGGGCTGATAGGTACGCAGTGGCGACATAGCTTCGCTCATCAGGTTCATACCCAGAAAAATCAAACCTAAGCCAAACAGCATATTACCGTACTGCTTAGTTACCTCTCTTTTGGAGGTAAACTGAACCATAAAACCGATCGCTACCATAGCCAGCGCTGCCTTGGTGACTTTAAAGGCAATAATTTGAGCCGTTACTGTAGTACCGATATTGGCACCCATAATTACGCCAACAGCCTGAGTAAGGGACATCAGACCGGCAGAAATAAAGCCCACCAACAGAACGGTAGTGACAGAAGAGGACTGAATAATAGCGGTAATACCTGTACCGGTAATAACAGCCGCAATCCGGTTAGAAGTAAGCTTAGCCAGCAGCATCTTCATCTTGTCGCCCGCGGCTCTTTTCAGGGCGTTGGACATCTTATCCATACCGTATAGAAAGATAGCTAACCCGCCGAGTAATCCGATACTCATTGGCAGATAGCTGATATCAGTACCATTTTCTGCGGCCAGAACTGTTTGAGGGGCGACAAGCAGAACAACAATAAGGGAGAGAAATCGACAGGCAGAAAGACGAAGAGTAACGGGCATAATATAAAACGCTCCTTAGATACTGACTATAAACTGCTGATACAGAACGGCATATCTATAAGCATAGGCTCTGCTGCCGGAGGGCAAGGAACCAATTTACGAAAATGATAGATTAGTAATTTCCGATTAAGAAAAAATATGAGCTACAGCACACTTCTCTTGACTTCATATAGCTGAATATGCGAGCTTTGACTCCTTGCCTTCAATACAGCGAAAAGGACGTTGACCAATGAATCTGGCTCTGCTTAGCGTATTTATCCCGACTTTTTTCTTTGTTTCTATTACACCGGGAATGTGTATGACCCTCGCGCTCTCAATGGGCATGAGTATTGGTTATAAACGTACGCTGTGGATGATGGCTGGTGAAGTGGTGGGCGTGGCTGTTGTGGCTATTTCTGCTGTGGTGGGTATTGCCGCCGTTATGCTTAACTACCCTTGGCTGTTTGTCGGTTTTAAAGTAGCCGGTGCAAGTTACCTGTTCTATCTCGGTATCCAGATGTGGCGTTCTAAAGGAAAGCTGGCCTTAACCGGCGAGTCTGTTGAGATGGAAGTGGGCAAAAACTGGGACTTAGTGGCTCAGGGCTTTATTACCGCCATTGCTAATCCGAAAGGCTGGGCGTTTATGATCTCTCTGCTGCCGCCGTTTATCGATCAGAGCCAGCCCCTGCCGCTACAGCTAGTTTTGCTGGTCTCCATTATTATGATCTCTGAATTTGTCTGCATGACCTTATACGCTACCGGCGGTAAGGGCCTGAAACGGGTACTGGGACACTCACAAAATGTCCGCTTTATGAACCGCATATCCGGAACCCTGATGATGGGCGTCGGTGTCTGGTTGTTTATGACTTAACAGGCTTGTTCAGGCAAATAAAAAAGCGAGTGGTAAAGGCTACTCGCTTTTTTTGTACTTGTTTATGTTCTGTTTGGCCTTACCACCTGTTGTTAAGTTGTGCGTATGGGTGCATATGTCGCTCGTTATCATGCTCTGCGTGGTAATGCCTACGTCACGCAAAATTACTACTCCCCCTGACAAATAATTACTCAGTAGGTTTTTACTAGTCCCTCCCAAGCTAAATCAGTATAACTTATTGTAATTAATGATGATTAATCCATTTGCTAATCACCTGATTTATATTCCCGCAAAGATTATTGTGATTACTTTTCCAAAAAATTAGCCTGCAACTGGCGAAAATGTAAACAAAAGACCTGCCTCACTATTCACTGACCCTAAAGCATTATTATTGCGCTGTGAGTAATTCAGAAAAAAGAAGCAATGTATGGTCATTAATAAACGTTCAATTATGTTTATTGCTGCCGCCGGGATCTTTATAGGCTGGCTCTCTTTAGCTGGTACAGCAGCAATAATGCATTACACATCCGGCAGTGAGTTTTGTACCTCATGCCATTCCATGTCGATACCCTATGAGGAGTACCAAGGTTCCATTCACTATAGCAATGCCAAGGGGATACGAGCTGAGTGCTCTGATTGCCATATTCCTGAAGATGTTCCCGGTTACATTCTCACCAAGATCAAAGCAAGCAAAGACATCTACCACGAATATGTAAGCGGAAAAATAGCCAGCGAAGAAAAATATGAACAGCAACGTATGGCGATGGCGGAAAGGGTTTGGACGCAGTTCAGGGCTAATGATTCCGCCACCTGTCGCTCTTGTCATACATTCGAGGCAATGGACACATTTGAGCAGTCTTCTGATGCCGCAAAAATGCATCAATACGCTCAGGAGAACAATCAAACCTGTATCGACTGTCACAAAGGCGTTGCCCATTTTGCTCCCGAACCTGAACTGGACAGCGCAGCATTCGACAAGCTGTTAAGCACAGCAAATGCCACCCCCGAAAACAGTGAACTTGTCTATCCAATTCAA
This sequence comes from Vibrio sp. SCSIO 43137, assembly GCF_028201475.1. Classification (NCBI taxonomy): domain Bacteria; kingdom Pseudomonadati; phylum Pseudomonadota; class Gammaproteobacteria; order Vibrionales; family Vibrionaceae; genus Vibrio; species Vibrio sp. SCSIO 43137. The sequence continues at coordinate 262,591 of NZ_CP116384.1, forward strand.
CGGACTGCAATGGGCGATCTCGGCTTTATCAACCCGGCTACAAAATTAACGGTTATTTCTGAAAATGACGGCAGACGTCAAATTCAAATCAACGCTTTTCAAATGAAGGGGGCGGAACAGGTTCTTTATCTGGATAAAGGTAAGCGGGCTATTGTTGCAACCTTGTCAGAGCAGGGTATTTCGATGCTTGAAACCGGCAATTATCAGCAAGACGAGTATGGCAATGAGTGGCGTAGTGCAATGTTGAAGGCATCAGTCAACGCCCCGGTGTTGGATAGCCTGCAGCCACTTTGGCAGTACGCAGAACAACTGGATAACGTTTATTGCTCTACCTGTCACGCAAAAATCGCTGCCAGCCACTACACAGTGAACGCGTGGGGGCCAGTGGCAAAAGGAATGGGAGAGAGAACAGATATTACTGAAGAAGATTTAGAGCTGCTAACCAAGTATTTCCAGCACCACGCGAAAGATGTGGTCAATCACTAATAGAAGGGAAACACCATGAATGAGATAACGCGTAGAGGTTTTTTAAAAGGCACAGGTATGGCAACCGGCACTCTGGCAATGACATCACTGACACCGATACCGGCTTTTGCGGATAACAAAAGAGGCAAAGGTGTGTTAACGGCCGGACGTATGGGGCCGCTACTGTGTCAAGTTAAAGACGGTAAATTGGTTTCCTCAACCAATGCTTTGGCGCAAACCGTTGCCAACAGCCTGCAAACCACCGGGCCAGATCAGGTTTATACAAAGGCGCGGGTAAAATTTCCTATGGTTCGTAAAGGATACCTTGAAAATCCTTCCAACCCGCAAGGTAAGCGTGGCGACGATGATTTTGTGCGTGTTTCCTGGGATGAAGCTTATAAGCTGATACACCAGCAACATATGCGTATTCGTAATGAAAATGGTGCGGAGTCAATCTTTGCCGGTTCTTATGGTTGGCGCTCCAGTGGCGTATTACATAAAGCGCAGACACTATTGCAGCGATACATGAGTATGGCGGGGGGCTATTCTGGTCATCTCGGTGACTATTCGACTGGAGCCGCTCAGGTGATCATGCCTCACGTGATGGGCTCTATTGAGGTTTATGAACAGCAGACAACCTATCCCATGGTGCTGGAAAACTCACAGGTAGTGGTGTTGTGGGGAATGAACCCACTTAACACTCTGAAAATAGCGTGGACATCGACTGACTGCTCCGGGCTTGAGTTCTTCCATCAACTGAAACAATCGGGCAAAACCATTATTGCTATTGATCCTATGCGCTCAGAAACGGTCGAATTTTTAGGAAAAACTGTTCAATGGATTGCCCCACATCCAATGACCGATGTCGCGATGATGCTTGGCATCGCACATGCTCTGGTGAGTAAGGGAAAACATGATAAGGCCTTTCTCGATAAGTACACTACCGGTTATGAAAAGTTTGAAGACTATCTGTTTGGCAAATCTGACGGAGTAGAGAAAACCCCTCAATGGGCGGAGAAAATATGTGGTGTGCCAGCCGAACAACTGGAAACACTGGCTAAAATATTCAGCGAAAACAGAACCATGCTAATGTCCGGCTGGGGGATACAACGACAGCAATATGGTGAGCAGCGCCACTGGATGCTGGCTACTCTGGCGGCAATGCTGGGGCAAATTGGTTTGCCGGGCGGAGGATTTGGCCTCTCTTATCACTATTCAAATGGTGGTAACCCGACCAGAGATGCTGGTGTATTACCTGCTATTTCTGCCTCTATTGGCGGAGGTTCTTCCGCTGGTAACGACTGGGCAATCTCGGGGGCAGTAAACAGTTTCCCGGTAGCCAGAATTGTTGAAGCCCTCGAAAATCCGGGTAAGAAGTATATGCATAACGGCCACGAGTTAACTTTCCCGGATGTGAAGATGATTTGGTGGGCCGGCGGCGGTAACTTCACTCATCATCAGGACACTAACCGGTTAATCAGCGCATGGCAAAAACCGGAGCTCATTGTAATCTCTGAGATCTACTGGACTGCCGCAGCCAAACACGCAGATGTTGTACTGCCGATCACTACGTCATTTGAACGCAATGATATGACCATGACAGGTGACTACAGCAACCAGCATTTAGTACCGATGAAACAAGTCGTGAAACCTCAGGGCGAAGCCCGAAATGACTTTGATGTTTTTGCTGACATGGCTGAACTATTAAAAGCCGGCGGACGCGACGTCTTTACCGAAGGCAAAGATGAAATGGGCTGGCTGAAAGGGTTTTATGATGCTGCGCAGAAAGCTGCGAAATCAGCGCGGATCAGAATGCCTAAGTTCGGTAAGTTCTGGAACGACAATCAACTGATAGAAATGAAGTTCAATAACAAAGCGGCTCAGTTTGTCCGCCATGCTGACTTCAGAAATGATCCTATTCTCAATCCTTTAGGTACACCCAGCGGTAAGATTGAGATTTACTCTAAAACCATTGAAGGTTACCGATTAAAAGATTGTCCTGCGCACCCTACCTGGTTAGAGCCTACCGAGTTTTACCTGAAAACAACGGGTGATGAACTGCAACTGATGACGGCACATGCTGCCCATCGCCTGCATAGCCAGTTTAACTATGCCGGGTTAAGGGAACAGTATGCGATTGCAAATCGTGAACCTATTTCCATCAATACAGACGATGCCAAAGCACGAGGCATTAAAAGCGGTGATTTGGTTCGGGTATATAACGACCGGGGGCAAGTGCTTGCAGGGGCTTTAGTGACTGATGGAATTAAGAAAGGCGCTGTTTGTATTCATGAAGGCGGATGGCCAGATCTCGATAAAGAGACGGGCTTGTGCAAAAACGGAGGAGCAAATGTCCTGACTCTGGATATTCCTACTTCCCGTTTAGCTAATGGCTGCGCAGCAAACTCTGCGCTGGTGAAGCTAGAGAAATATACAGGCCCGGCGTTAGAGCTAACGGCATTTACTCCACCTAAGGATGCGTAATTTGTATTTTATAGGGCTCTGTCTGGAGCCCTTTACACTCCCCCTTCGCCAGCTTGTTGAAGACTATAGCCGGTAAGAGGATCGATTTCTGCGACCAGATGTTCTACCTGTTTAATTGCCTCAATTGACGTACTTGATTTCCGGTAGCTGAGATAGATAGGCCTGCACCAGTCTTCGCTGTCTTCCACTTTAAACAGTTGTTCGCTCGCCAGAAAGGGTTCGACTACCGAGGTGGGGAGGTAAGCCGTCCCCCCTTTTTCCAAAACAAAATCCAATGCGATTCTGGCGGTAGAGGTTCGCAAATATGGGGCTGGCACTGAGGGGTGCCTTTCTGCATGCTCTGAAGCAAAACGGGTACCCCAGTCAACATAAATGTACTTCTGTTCAAACGCTTGCTGCTCCAGACAGGGCTCTGTTGATACCAGAGTCAGTACAAGATCAGCAACATGCTTGCAGGAGAGTTCGTCTGACTTGATCGGATCAAGGGCGAACGCCATATCAAGGGTACGTTCCAGCAAATTGCGGTTAATCTGCTCCCGCGATAGTGTTTCAGCAATAAAACCATAACCTTCAAACGCATCGGTTACGATACTCAGACAGTTTTGCAGATAGGCATCCCAGATATTTGGAGTTCCGCCAAGGGTAAGCTGAAGTGCTTTACCTTTTTCCAGCGACAGCTCAAATTTTGCCTGCTCAAGGGAAGAGACCATCACTTCGGCATAGCCAATTAAACGCTCCCCTGCCGATGTTAGCTTGATGGCATTTCTGTCCCGCGTAAACAGCGTGGTATCAAAGAAAGATTCTAGTTGTTTTATTCTGGCGCTAACCGCAGCCTGAGTGATATAGAGGTTTTCTGCTGCGCGGCCAAAGTGCTTCTCTTTCGCCACTTCCAGAAATGTCTGGAATACTTTTACGTCCATATTCTTATCTCACGTTATTTCCAGCGAAGCATAACAACAATTAATTGTCGAGACGACAAAAATATTTTGATTTTCAAACCCCCGGTTTCCCACTAACTTTCGCTTCAATCCAATGACAAAAAACAATGAGGTCGACATGGCTGAAATTCTACTTCGGATGGGCGAAAAACGCTTCTACGACGACAAAGCATTTCCCCGTGGTTTTGCGAAATCAGGAAACTTTACCATTCTGGAGGAAGAGCTGTTGATCTATTACGGCGACACTATGGATGGCTTAGAAACAGGACGGCTTGAACCGGAGAATGCTGAAGAGAAGCACTTTTTAAAGGCACTAAAAGATCCTAAAAAAGCCAATACCAAGCTGGAAACAACCTGGCTGAAGTACATTAAATATGCCCGTGGAAGAAAGCACTTCCATACGTTAAGCAGCAAAAAGCCTTCTGTTAGTCAGTCACTGATTGATTTAACGGAAGAGAGCAGTTCCGACTTTGAGGGCTAATCATTGAACATCTGTTTCCTGATGTATCCATGGGAGCGTGTTTCCCCAGAATCCGATACCACCCTGAGATTAGTACATGAATGCGCTGTTCGCGGCCATACAGTGGCTATTACCACAACCAGCGGCCTGACCATTCGAGACAGTACGGTTTACGGTTTTTGCCAAATCATCAAAAAAGGTCAAAAGATTTCGGACAACATACCGAGATTCTACAAGCAGGTTGATTTTCAGAAAGCCAGACTGCCAATGGCCGGCTTTGATGTCATCTTTATGAGGGCAAATCCGCCACTGGATAACCTTGCCCTGAACTTTCTTGATTCCATTAAAAACGACACTCTGATTGTCAATGATCTGGAAGGTCTGCGTATTGCCAATAACAAGCTTTACACTGCCAGCATGGAGGGGATTGCCAGCGATTTTATCCCGGCGACTCACGTGTCAAAAAACCGCGATTATCTTCAGCGGGTACTGGAAGAGAGTGAGAGCGAAAAAATGATTCTGAAGCCTTTAAATGGTTTCGGTGGTCACGGCGTTATTGTTATCGAAAAGAATGCCCGCCAGAACTTCCGTTCATTGCTCGATTTTTACATTGGTGAAGGTGACCGGAGCAACTACGTTATTCTGCAGGACTACATTGAAGGCGCTGAAGAGGGTGATAAACGCATTTTAATGCTAAATGGAGAACCTATCGGGGCTATGCGGCGCGTTCCTGCACAGGGAGAGATTCGCTCGAATATCCATGCCGGAGGAACCGTTGTTAAACACAGCATCACTAAGGAAGAGAAAAGATTGTGTGCCGCCATTGGTCCTAAACTGGTGCGTGACGGACTGTATTTCACCGGCCTTGATGTCATTGGCAATAAACTGGTAGAGGTAAATGTCCTCAGCCCGGGCGGAATTACCCGAATTAACAAGCTGAACCGCACCCGACTACAACGTCAGGTTATTGATTTTGTGGAAAACATCGTTCTTTCTAAAGATTTGATCTTACAAAGGAAGAATGTGTTCCGTCGTGCTGTGGAAGATGCTCACATTGAACCTTGATGCCTCTTTTACCCTGGATGAAATGATCCGCATGATAGACCGGGAGCAACCCTTTCAGGGGTTGCTGGCCGGCAGTGGCTGTTTTATTAAAATCGATGAAGATCTGCCTGTAGTCTGTACAGCTATCCATGCCGGCAGCCAGATGCGGCCTGAGCTGATAAAGCAGTGCGAGTTAAGTACGGAAGAGAGATATTTCGAGGAAGATCCGTATACCGACCAGATGATTATGTCTCAGCCCATCACGCTTATTGGTCTGGACTCCCGGTTTGAATACGATCTTAACCGTCCCAAAGCTCTGAGTACTTACCACAAATCGGCATGGAACAAACAAGTATGGAAAAAGGCACTGTCGGAAAACCAGCGTAAGATCAGCCACTCTAAACATGAGTTGTTCTATCTGCTTTATGAAGCCTTGATCACTAAGCTGGAATCAATGTTTCGCCATGTTATCGTTTTTGATATGCACTCCTATAACCATCAGCGCATTGAAAAAGCCTCGCCTGTTTTTAACATCGGCAGTACTCAGATTGATATGGAACGTTGGGGGCCGATTGTTGAGCGTTTTACTTCAGAACTGAAGAAAATCCCTTTACCGAACATCAGCACCACCGCAGAAGTTGATGCTGTTTTTGAGGGAAGAGGATACCTTATTGCTCATACCAATGCTCATTTCGACAGAACCCTTGTGCTTCCCACAGAAGTGAAAAAGGTGTTTATGGATGAACAGAGCGGAGCGCTTTTCCCCCTTGTGCTGGAATCCGTTCAAATTGGTCTCAAACAGGCTTTTAGTGCCACCAGTGCCTACTTTCAGCGCAAAGTTAGTGCTAAATCCCGTGTGCGACGGGCAGATATGCTGAGCTCACAGATCGATACTTCTGTCCTGAGTGTCGACAAATCGTTGTTCCGGCTTGCGAAAAAAATAGAGACGCTGAAGTACGTTAACCCGACCAACTTAGTCCGGGAACGGGCGCGCTTTTTTGCTGCCCCGAGACGCTACAAACCCAACTATCGCTATCGCCAGTTGCCTGTTAATGCAAACGAGTTTAAGCATCAGCTCTATAAGTTGCCTATTGATCGGATTGCTGACCCTGATCTGAAAGGACTTTACAGTGACATGATCGATAAACTGAGTGAAAAGGTCGATCTGCTGACATCAGTGGGGCAAGACTCATTCTTATACAGCTCGCTTAAATACCACGGCAGGCCAGATACTGCCGCCTTAAAGAATGCCCGCTTTTTACTCTATGCGCAGGAACTGGATGACGATGCTCAACCGGAAAAAGAGGCATCCTACGCCAAAACTTTGCTTTCTGAGGCGGCTAGCCGGTGGGGAATGAAGTGCAAGATTACTGAAACGGCATCCCTTGCTGCTAAAGCTATGGTCTCTTCCAATCCGCCGACGCTTTTTTTCAATAGCGGAGCGACATACGGGGAGAAAGAGATAGCACGACTTATCCAGCATGAACTTGGTGTGCATATGGCAACAACACTTAATGCCAGAATGCAGCCAATCTCAATATTCAGGCTGGGTTTACCGGGATCAACCTTTACTCAGGAAGGGCTGGCCATACTTGCGGAGTTTAAAGCGGGTTTTATGTCTTTGGACCGGCTTAAGATACTTGCGGCACGAGTTTTGGCTGTGGACTCTATGCTGAAAGAGCAGGACTTTTTCCAGACTTACTCTTACCTCACAGAAGAGCTTGAGATTGAAAGTCAGCTTGCCTTCAATATAACGACACGTGTCTATCGCGGTGGCGGTTTTACCAAAGACCATTTATATCTGGCAGGTTTTGTGGAACTGCTGCATTTATCTGAAAGCCGAACGTTAGATAATTTATTGATCGGTAAATGCAGCGTTAAATATCATGATTTAATCGATGAGCTGGTTCACCGGCAATGGTTAAAACCTCCGTTTCACGGGTTTGATACTACCGAAGAAGAGAACCCGCCGATTCTGGATTATTTAATCAGAACCCTGCGTAACAGATAGCCTCTTTTAACTAAGTCAACTACAGGCAAAAATGCTTCTAAAAAGCGGTTGCATTTATCGTGATGTAATCGCTTTAAATCAAAGTGTTACCTACCCAATCAATCGATTTTTCTGCGCTGTTTTAAAGGACGAATATCGAATTTTTATTCGATAGATTTTCTTTATCGTGAAGATAAAATTTTTTCGTTTTACTACCACCTCTGAAAGCCTCATATTCGCCGGAAATTACTTATCTAATCCCATAGTTCACTCTATTTTCGCACGTTCATCAAAGGAGGTAACGCGAGTGGAAAGCACAACTGATTTCGCTGTAAAAACAGGATTTAAAGTACCCGTTGCCGCGCTATCACTTTATGCCATTGCGTCAGCCTACCTGATGACGCTAATACCACTGTTACTGGGTGAATATGGGATTGATGCTAATAACGCGAGTTGGTTAGCTAGTGTGTTTTTTGCCGGTCTGTTTGTAGGAACGTCTGCCATTAAACCTGTAGTGAAATTTATCGGCCACCGCATGGCTTTTATTGTCTGCTTATCACTATTTATCGCGACCATTGTAGTACTTCCGTTAGCACCCGTGGCGTGGGTATGGTTTATTGCCCGCTTTGTCGGTGGCATAGCGGTGGCCGGTCTTTTCGTTGTTGTTGAATCGTGGTTGCTTGCCGGAGATGAAGCAAGCCGGGCGAAACGATTTGGCTTATATATGTGCTCCATCACCGGTGGCGTGGCATTGGGTCAGCTGGGAATAGGTTTTGTCGGCATTCAGGGGCTGATTCCGTTTGTAGTCATACTCTCTTTATTGAGTGCAGCACTTGTGGTCATGATGTTTATTCCGACTCAGCCACCTCAAAGTCACAACTCTGCCACCTTGTCATTCAGGCAAATTTCTAAACTAAGCCATGCAGCTATCATCGGCTGTACGGTTGCGGGGTTAATACAGAGCGCAATTTACGGACTAATGCCGCTTGAATTAACCCATCGTGATGTATCTCAGACTCATCTGAGCTTGTTAATGGCATTGATCATTGTTGGCGGGATGTTGGTTCAGGCAGTTATTCCCTTATTGATCAGAGTTGTCGGACGCACGCCTTTAATGGGAATGTTTTGTCTTCTTGGAGTGTTCGCAATTGGTCTGGTTATTTTAAATAGCCACCATAATGTATTGGCTATCAGCTTACTGTTAATTGGTATGGCAAGCTATGCCCTTTACCCCATCGCCATCAACTTAGGCTGCGATAAGTTAGACAAGAGCTTAATAGTTTCTGCGAGTCAGATAATGCTGTTTTGCTATAGTCTTGGCTCTGTTATTGGCCCCGTGATCGCAGGCTGGTTTATGGAGAGCACACAAGGCTTAATGACTTACCTGCTTGCCATTATGATGGCGACAGCTATTTACATGTTTATCGCCAGTATTCGTACTAATAAACATGCCATAGCAGGAGAGTAACCGGAGAACTTACGCACGCTGGTCTTTAGGAGAATCCATAACCACGTGCGTTGTTATTTTTGCGATATGTGGAAGCTTTCCGAGTGTATCCGCATGAAAGGCTTTATAGCTTTTCAGGTCTGCTGTTTCCACTCGAAGCAGGTATTCAAATTCTCCCGTCAGGTTGTGGCATTCCACTATCTCATCTGAAATCGAAATAGCGTTTTCAAACTGTTTCTGAGCTTCACTGGTATGGGAATCTAGCCCCACTGTTACGTAAGCAACGAAATTGCGACCAAGTGCGGCGTAATCAATGATGGCTTTATAGCCTTTGATGATCCCTTTGCTTTCTAAATCCTGAACTCGGCGCAAACAAGCGGAAGGAGAGAGGCCAATCTTCTGTGCCAGTTCTGCGTTGGTGATTCTGCCGCTCTTAGCTAACTCCTGCAATATTCTGTCGTTAAGTCTATTCATGATTAAAGTATGTTGTGAATTTTGTATTGTGGTAACAATATAAATAAATTTTATTGCGCGTAAAGCCGTATATAGTGTTCTTTCCTATTTACGTGATTATTTATTCAAAGGAAGAGTTAGCTATGAAGCCGTTGCCGGATGAAACTTCGAAAAGATTTGTTGCCGTATTAAACAAGAAAATGGACATTGGCCGTACGGTAAATGTTCTTGGTCATCTTAGTGTTGGTTTGTCTGATTTTCTGCCGGAAGGTGATGCCGTTTACGTTGACTATATCGATCAGGATAAAAACCAGCATAAAAACATATCCCACTATCCGTTTATCGTTTTAAAGGCTGATAATTCCAATAAAATCAGAAAGGTAAGAGAAGAGGCTATTGCGCAAGGTATTACGTTCACCGACTTTACCGACACAATGACAGAGGGTGGTTCAACCGTACAGCAAGAGGTAACCGCATCTACGCCAGAAGTTGATTTAAATTATCTGGGGATCTGCCTGTTCGGAGAGACGGAAGCACTAAGAGCAATCACAAAGAAGTTTAGTTTGTATAAGTAGTCAGGCAAAGCTTCTAAAGTACTTTCAATTAATTTAAAAAAACTCTTTACCTCATGTTAACTTGAGGTATTAGCATGTACGACGTGGATTACAAAAATACTTTAAGGAGAGAAGAATGATCCAGTTAGAACATGTGAACTTAGTGGTAAAGAATATCCCTGAAATGCTGACGTTTTATCAGGCGGCATTTCCCCATTGGTATGTGCGCGATGAAGGAAAAGGAGAGTGGTACGGTAAAGCACGTAACTGGCTCCATTTTGGTGATGAGTATCAGTACATCGCCATGAGTGATCATGGTGAAGGAGAAAACCGTGATTTATCCGGCCATCAGGTTGGTCTGGCTCACTTTGCTTATGTCACTCATAACATTGACGGTGTTATTGAAAGGCTGACTCAGGCTGGTTTCCCCATAGCCAAAGATGGTGCTGAAGAACCTTATCGTAAGAATATCTATTTTATTGATCCGGCTGGCTTTGAAGTGGAGTTTGTGGAGTACCTTAGTGATGATCCCAAGCTGCGTAACCAATCAAGTTAATACATCTCTTCATATTTTCGGTTGAACTGGGAAAAATACCAGATAGCAGAGGTTTTAATGGCTGTTAAAAACTGAGCAGATTGATTAGGCTTATCTGCACTGGTATTTCTAAACCGGCATTAACGAGCATGACAGCTCGTTTGCTAACACAAAGAGACATAAAATATGAAGAAAATAGGTGTGATCAATGCCGTTTTAACCGGAAAAACAGAGTCGTTTGCTCACGGTTCCCAAAGTGCCATTAACAAGAAAGTAGCTTCAGGACGACAGCAGGCTGACTCCCTTGGTTTTATCTATGATGAACAGGGCGATCCTCGGTTTCATGGTGGTGTTCATAAGGCTATTCATATTTATCCTTCTGAACATTATGCAGACTGGCAAAATGAGATAGGTGAAAAATCAGCTCTTAAATCAGTAGGCGCATTCGGGGAAAACCTGAGTTGTTCTGGTATTACCGAGTCAGCAGTGTGCCTGAAAGATAAAATTCGTATTGGCTCAACCTTACTTGAAGTTTCTCAGGGACGAATGCCTTGCTGGAAACTTAACGTCCGGTTTGAGCAGAACGATATGGCTCAAAGGCTACAGGACACGTTAAGAACCGGCTGGTATTTCAGGGTGCTTGAAGAAGGAGAGATAGGCTCCGGTGATGAGATCTTTTTATGTGAAAGACCTTATCCGAAGTGGTCATTATCCCGCATTATGAGTGCTATCTTTACGGGTTGCTTAGACAATGATGAGTTAAGCCAACTAGCTGATATCCCTCTTGAAGAGTCATGGCACAGACTTGTTATCAATCGTCTGGAAAAAGGTGTAGTAGAAAACTGGCAACCGAGATTAGTTGGGCCGACTGGTGAGGCAGACTAATTTAACTATCGGCAGGTTTGATTTCTTACATCTGCTGTTGGTTAGGCTCAGCACATCAAAATAATAATATGATGTGCTGAGTTTGCTTTAGGTGTTTCTTTTAAGAAATTGTTCAGGAAATAAGTACTTGTTTTAATTTTTATACTTCATAATCAAGTCACCAGTTTCATCTCCTTTTGAGGTACCGTCAGGAAAGGTATGGAAATAATCGAATACATCACCCTGATTGACGGTAACCTTCGAGCCTCTTTTTAGTTCAGGAACATTATAGGGTTCATTCCGCAATAGCCCCTCAATCGTTTGATTGTCCCATTTAACTACTTCTATCCACATCCATTCATTTCCACCATCAGCCGTCAAAAAGGGAGCCTTAACCTGAATATATTCACCAGGTTCAAGTCCGGCGTTAAAACTGGTTCTCAATTGATTTAACTGAGTTTTTGCCCGTTTGCTCGCCGCGAGGATTTCTTCATTGTGTTTTACCTGAAGTAGAGGATCGTGACGGCCAAACACTGAGGTAAGGAAAGATTCATGCTTTTCACTGAGAGTTTCTCCTTCAGCATCATCGAATACAAGCTCAATCAATTCATTATATGGGTCACCCTCTTCCCACTTAGCTTCACCTATACCTATTACGGCGTGACCTTTAGCATTTTCATACAAGCTATCTAATAGCGCTTCTTTGTAGTGGGACTCTTTGAGTTTACTGATATCTATATTTAGTTTTTGGTCTGCAATTTTCTGGTTTTCAGCTAAGAGTTGGGTAGTCAGATTTACTAATCGTCCTATATTGTCTGAATATGACCAGGTAAAATCGTTTACAACAACATCAGGTAGTCCGAACTTCGCCATACCCAATGTAATTGCTCTTGTCGAGCCATTATCTTCATAAGAGTGAATAACAATGTTGTCTTTAATGACGGGCAGAAACTCTGACCAAGAGTCCATTCTTTTAACTTTCCAGGCGTTTGCTGAAAATAGTTCTCTGGTCTCAGAATCCCATATTGTTGCATCGTATTTTGAAGCTAACTCGAACATCCAGTTATTTAGCTTTTTATTGCTTTCAAACGCAGATTGTATTGGTACGGCAATGTCAACCATTAGTGCTTTGTTTGACGATTGAATCTGCTCAGTTTGCTGGCTTGTTAAACCGCGGCCAAAATAAGCTAAGTAACTTGGGCCAGGTACCGGATAGGTTTCAGAAAAATCTGTTATATGATCAAGAACAACGTAAGGCTTGTCTACTGTTTCAGGCAGCTTTTTCACCTTTGTAAATCCGTTTGGGATTAAGCCCGAAGTGGGAATGGATGGAGCATTTTCCTGTGGGTAAAAGTAAATGATAGTTCGGTATCTAATGTCTGCAAAACTGGCAATAGATAAAGCCGAGTAACAAAGGAAAAACAGAGAAATAAACCATCTCATCACTAGCTTTGATTTCATGAATTAGCTCTTCTTTTTAATTTATCGTTGGTAATGGGCATGAACTTGACTCAGTCGATTGTATGTCAGTAAATATATCTAGTTGTTATTCCGTAAGTTAAATTGTGATGTGCGATAGGTTGCATTGTTGAGTTTAAGGCATTAGAACGCTAGTTTTGTCCGGATGGATCTATTATCAAAAGTGCTATTTTGTTACCGTATAATCAATCAGTTGGATAATTAGTTAGTATAATTTCAATAAGATTAAGCTAAGTACCTTGCACTTGTCTTTTTGCGAAGGTTCGTACCAATAAACAAGTTCCATTTCTATAATGTATTGTACATTTTCAATTTCATAACTATTTCTACTACTGGTTGGTGGTTTTAGCGATGACCCCAAGCTGCGTAACAGCTCCAGTTAATATCGCGGGATCTGCAAATGATTCAGAAATAGCTCAGCACACCAGTAACGGGTGTGCTGAGTTGGTTTAGTTGTCTCTGAAAGTGCTCTCTGAAAGTGCCTGTCCTTAAAACTTCCTTAAAGGTGACTGTCCTTAAAACGTCTTTAAGTGTCTGTCCCTAAAATCTCGCTTTAAATGACTTGGCCTGACAGGGTTTTAGCTGACCAAATGATTGTGATGTTTCTTCTGTATCCAGTTCCTTCTCGTCCAATCTCACCTGTTTCCATACGGTAACTGGCTGAGTAAACTCGATATGGTCTTCAATCATGCCTTGTTCTGCCGGATTGTAGACACGCACAATAAGCGCTTCATCGTCTTCTGCTTTCTTCAGCACACTCAGTACCGTGCCTTTCTGCTCTTTTTGCAGCAGAGAGTAGCTGAGTGGCTTGTCTTGTTCGGCGACATTCAGCTTCATGGCGTTGTATGGAATCTTGTTATAGCACTGAATTGGCGTCACATTGTCGCGGGCTTCCGCCATGATGTTTGCTTCGATGTGATTTCCGGCGAATCCAAACAGGCTGAACTCACAGGCGATCTTACCGCGGGTCTGGGAATCCGGTGTCGGGATCTTAATACCAGACGGACGACCCGGACGAAGCAGCAAGTTCTCTTTACCCAGTACACCCACACCACGTAGTAGGGTTAATGCAAAGGTATCGCGCTGTTCATTACCTTTGGATGAGATGATTTCAAACTCACGCAGACCATTGGTCATCAGTGCCATACCACCAGTTCTGTTTTCCAGTGCGGCAAAGTTCATTAACTGATAAACAGGAACCGGCGCCTCTTTCCATTTTTCCTCTTCCCACACGGCCATTGCAGGGTCGTTAACCGGGCGGGTGATCAGGCCGAACTGATTGTCAGCCACCACGTACTCAGATACAAAGGGAGTAGGCACAAGCAGACGCAGGCGGTGATCATCGGCCTGATTATCCAGCTCCATACGCACTTCAATACGGCGTGAACCTTGTTTAAGTACTACTTTGCAATCTACATCTACATAGCCATTCTGGCCTGTGCGTTCTTCACGCTCTCGCAGATTTGCTGGAACATTCATTCGCAGCTTAATACTGGCAACAGATTGATAGCCTTCATGGGTAATATTGGTTTCCGCTGTAAACTGGTCTGAATAAATTAGCCACTCTTTTCGGGATGGCGAGTAGTCGTACTCGTCACCATCATCTGAACCGTCTTCCACACGAAGAACCTGATCAAAAGTATGTTCTGTCTCTTTATCAAATATCGTCAGCGTGCCGTTGTCGTTCACATTGATGCGGTAGAACTCATTCTCCAGAAGATACTCTTTCTGCTCGGCAAACTTCAGACGACCCTTTTCGTTAACCTGAATATGCAGAGTGGTAAAGCCCATGGCCGGCACTGCGTAGTTAAGCTGAATATCGTACTCAATAAACGGGTCGTAGTTGCCGTAGTGAACAATTTGGCGGTCAATTTTACCCGGGTCGATAATGCGCTGGTCTTGTATAAAGTACTCAACGGGATTGCCGTTATCATCAAAGATATTGAACTGCTCTGCACGGATAGTAATGGTGGTATTTATCACCTCTTCACGCTGATAAGGAGAGAGATTAAACAGAGCCAGTTTGTCGCAATCTTCCCGCGCCGGCATATGATCAACGATCTTACGCTTATAGAAGTTGATAAGGTTGGTGGCCATATCATCCGCCAGAATATAGCGGTTGAGGATCTCTGCGTGTACTTTATCGCTGCAACAACAACCAATGGAGTCGTGAGCGTGGTTTTTCATGCTCTCTTTCCACATTTTCTCTATCAGGCCGTGGTGATATTCAAAGCCAAGAGACCATGCGATAGAGGCAAGGGGCTCAAGAATGTTGACGATTTTATTCTCAACTTCGGCATGGATTAGCTTGATGTCCATACGGGTTGAAGAGATGGTGCGGTGAACACGCATATATTTACCGTCATTGAACTCACCTTTTACCGTGTCTAGTTTGTCACGCTCTTCGCTAATGCGTTTAAATACCTCTTCAAAGCGGCTCATTACAAATTCGCGATCTGGGTAAACTTCACGCAGTTTATCCATTACCTCAAAGATATCTTTCTGGATAGGCATCTGGTCATGACCATTTGGCAGCAGAATGTCTTTAGTCACCGATGGCTTTTCCAGAACAGGGAAGTATTTATCCAGACGGGCGCGCAGGCCTTCTTCATCTTGTGGCAGGTATTTACCAATAGCGTAACCAAGGGGCAGCACCTGTGCCATGACTTCGGAGCCGTCGTTCGACTGCCACAAAAACTCAGTTTTGTCTGTGCCGTGACGTTCTGAGCAGCCACGCCAGAACATGGCGGTATCAATGCCAAAGCCGTTATAGATCATCGGCAACTGAGAGCTCATAGAGAAGGAGTCGGGTAGATAGCCAATTCTCATTGGTTCGCCAAGTTCCAGACAGTCACGTAGCCCGTACATCATATTACGTACAATTGACTCGCCTGAAACCTGCATGGTATCTGTCTGTGAGTACCATGGGCCGACAATCAGTTTGCCCGCTTCTGCCAACGCTTTAACGCGCTGTTTGTTCTCCGGCTTGATGGCGAAGTAGTCTTCAAGAACGGCGGCCTGACCATCAAGAACGTAATATTTGTACTCTGGATCCTTCTCCAGACGCTGCATGATCTCTTCCATGTTGTTTACAAGCAGAATACGGGACTCTTCTGTTGTGAAGTACCATTCGCGATCCCAGTGCATGTGTGGAGTGATATGAACGCGTGATATTGTCATTGTTTTGTACCTTTTAAAGACTGTTGGCTATACGGCTTAAATTGAATTAGTGGGTTAGGCAAAAAGGCGTTACCCGAATATCTTGGATGCGATTGAGCCGAAAAAGCCTTTTTTCTCAGTACCCTGAATCACTTCCTCAGTTACAGGAGCGGGTTCGTCAGTAACGACAGGTTCTGGCTCTTCATCATTTAACAGGGAAAGAATTTGATCTGTAGTCGTTGCTTTAAGCACCGCCTCACGAACATCATCATCGACTAGCGTGCTGGTAAGTTCTGTTAGTAGCTGCATATGGGTTGAACCAGCTTCTGCATTCGGTATGGCAATCAGGAAAATCAGGTTTACATCTTCTTCTTCATCCAGTCCTTGCCATTTAAGGTCTTGCTTCAGGGTAGCGACTGCGAACGCTGCTTCTTTCACTGCATCGGTTTTGCCGTGAGGAACAGCAAGACCTTCTCCCAATGCTGTAGGCCCCTGAGCTTCACGGGCAAAAACGGCTTGCAGATATTCCGCTTTACTATGAAGTTTGCCTTGTTGGTTCAGTTGATCAGCCAGAGCTTCAATGGCTTCATCGCGGCTCTCAAAGCTGGTTTGCAGGTTAATCAGTGCAGGGTTAGTCAGAGTGGTAAGGTTCATAATCTTATCCCGTTAATACATTAGTGAGTAGTACCTGTTCAGTAATGGCTAAATGATACCAATCCAATACAATTAATCTGTGATCTTGATCGCCTTTATAATTAAATATGTATTATTATTTGTATTCTCTTTGTTTTTGAGGGAGTTATGATGATGGCTGGTATAGGTATGAATTAATGATCGTCTGATGGAGTTGAGTATGTAGAGCTTAGTTAATTCGTTGTAATGTTGGTAAATAAAAGGCTGCAAGATAGATTTAACACTAATGCTTCCCTTGTGTATGTGGAAAAATGAGTGGAATTATCCTGTTGTGGCTACTACAAACTAAAATAATGGGCTAATTTGTATTTGTTGATTTTAATTTTTGCTTTGATACTAATTTAATACGAATGCTAGCAAATGAGATGGGTGTCACAGATCAAATAAAACAAATTGGGTAACAATATAGTCATCGATTGACACAAGACGACGCAAAGGAACATCAGATGAAGATCTTAGCGATTACAGCCTGTACCGCCGGTGTAGCCCACACCTATATGGCGGCCAAAAATCTAGAGAAGAAAGCCGCGGCCCGCGGTTGGCAAATCAAAGTGGAAAAGCAAGGAGCTAACGGCCTTGATGGTAAAATCACAGCACAAGACGTTGCGGAAGCGGACGGTATTATCTTCGCTACTGATGTTGGTGTGATTGAAGCTGAACGATTTGAGGGTCTCATCTCCGTTCAGGGTAAGGTAAAAGACGGCATTAAAAACGCCGATGATATGCTTGATGCCCTTGAAGAGAAAGTAAAAGCGGGAGGCTCTACAGCAAAAGCGATTGCCAGCGTAAACCAGTTTTCTGAAAGTGAGGAGAGCAACGATAACATCGTGGTTAACTTCCTGAAAACCTGGTACAAAGGCGCTCTTTCCGGCGTATCGCACATCATTCCTCTTGTTATTATTGGTGGTCTTTGTGTGGGTTTGCTTAACCTGTTCTTTGGCTACGATTACACCCACCTTTATGATGAAGCCATACTGACGGAATACACCGGAAAAACCTATGCTGACCTTGGTATTTTGAATGCCTCTGAAGGTCTGGCGAACAGTGAAATCGGAGCCATTAAGAAAGAGGTTTACGCAGCGATTGCAGAACCTGAGGCGAAAGCGAAATTTGAATCCTCTTTTCAGGGCATTGTCCACTTCCTTTACTACGGTACATTAAAAGCCTTTAACCCGTTACTGATATGTGTGCTTGCGGCATTCACTGCCTACGGTATGGTGGGTAAACCTGGTTTAGCTCCCGGCTTTGTCGGTGGTTATGTTGCTGTCGGTGGTGGTTTTGGCAAGATTTCAATAATGACAGGCGGTTTCCTTGGTGGCCTGGTTGCCGGTGCAGCCGCAGCGCTGTTTGTTATGCTGGTACGTCAGATTAAAGTTCCGCAGGTACTTGAGTCTGTCAAGATGATTATTATCACTCCGCTATTGGCTGGTATTGCCACCCTTATCTTTATGTACGCAGGCCCGGGTAAGTTCTTCGCGGTACTAAACACAGGTTTGGTTGACTGGCTGACTTCTATGGGTACCGGTAACCTGTTAGTTCTTGGCTTTATCCTTGGTGCAATGGCGTGTTTCGATATGGGCGGCCCGGTAAACAAAGCGGCTTATCTGTTCTGTATTGGTGTGGGTACCAGTGGCGAGTTTGCCGGTGATGCTTCTATCTTCTATGCGGCCTTTACTGCGGCTAAATGTATTCCGGGTATGTCTCTGGGTATTATGTCTGTTGTGTTTAAACGCTTCTTCGATAAAGAAGATCGCCTTGCGGGGCCTTCAACTGCGATTCTGGGCTTCTGTGGTATCACTGAAGGTGCAATTCCTTACGCTGTAAAAGATCCAATGCGTATTATCCCTGCTCAAATGATTGGTGGTGGTATTGCTGCCGGCCTGATTTTGTCTTCAAAAATAACCATTGGTACCGTCGCGGGTGGCGCAGTATTTATGCTGCCGGTAATCGGTAACCCGATGGAGTGGCTGGCTTACTTCTTAGTTGGTATCGCGGTTTCAATGGTGTTAACTATCGGCCTTAAGATGACCAGCAAAGAGAACAGGAAGCTGACAGAAGTGAATAGTTAATCTTTGTTACAAAAAATTTAAAGGTCTGGCTTTTGGGTCAGACCTTTTTCTATTTTACCTGTTGGTGCCCCTATTCAGGTTATTTCAAATCCCATTTCGCAACGATTTGTTCTGCACGTTGCAGCAGTTCAGTGCCGGCGGATGATTGAATAAAGGCAGCATTGTCCTGCACCTGCTCTACAGTGTAAGCACCGGCGATGACCGGGCCAACCTCTTGCTGGGCAACCAGCCAGTGAATGGCAAGATGTGCCAATGGTATACCTGCGTCATTTGCCAGACTTTTCAGCTCTTCAACACAGTTAAAGTAAGGTTCGAAGGCGTCTCCGTTTAGTTTGGGGTTGTTGCTGCGGTCATCATTTTTATCCCAGTTGCCAGAGCGCATAAGTGTGCCGGTCAGTAAGCCCTGCATCAGTGGTGAGTAGGGTAAGTACTTCAGATCATGCTGTTTACAGAAGGGCAGCGCTTCGTCTCGTGCACGGTATTGAAGGGGAATATTATGGTAGTGCTCAGGGTTTTGCTCTAACAGGTTATAGAGTCCCTGAAAGCTTGCCACTTCTACGCCCTCCATCATTTCACTGGTCATTTCCAGAGAATAGTTTGAGACACCAACATGCCTGATCTTGCCTTGTTTTTTCAGTTCTGAAAGCGCATCTGCCGTTTCTGCTATAGGTGTGTCCGGATCCGGCCAATGGATTTGATACAGATCGATATAGTCTGTCTGCAGGCGGCGAAGGGAGTCATCAATTTCTTTAAAAATATTGGCTCTGCTGGTGTCATTGCGCACTTCTTGTCGTTCATCTTGTGACCATGGCAGGCCAAACTTAGAGGCGATAATGATCTCTTCCCGCTTCTCTCCTTGCAGTGCCTGTCCCAATACGCTTTCAGCGTGGCCTTTGCCGTAAACAGGGGCAACATCAAAGAAGTTAATGCCCGTTTCGATAGCAGCCTTTATTGCCCGTTTTGACTGTTGATCGGAAACATTATTCCAGGTGCCGCCAATAGCCCAACAACCAAAGCCGACAGCGGATGCGTTAAGGTTTTTGATCTGCTTGTATATCACTTGTTACTCCCCCTATTGAGTAAAACCTGGCCGGTAACCCCTATCAGAATCGGCTAGAAAAAATGCTAACTCTTTGATAATGCCCTTGTTATAAATATTTTCCAGCCATTTTTAATTAGATAAACGCTGAGGCAGGGGTGGGTCACATTTTGTGCAAAGGAGCACAGGTTTACATCTGTCTCTTTGCCTGATGCTATTACGGTATTCATCTGAAAAACAGAATGATATTCTAACGGGTAAAATATGAGCTCAATAATAGCCAGACTATCATTATGAGCATGTTAATTTTCATGACACGGCACCTTATATGGCTAGTTTTCTCTCAAAAAGACGTTCGATTCTTGGTGTTAATATAAAAGTCAGGTTTTTGCTATATCTATTGATCTGGCCACTTTTTAATCTGGTTAATATTTCAATTGTTACTGCATCGGCTACCCAGATCTCCATTATTTTTATTGTTTCCGCTGCGATTAAAATTTGGTCGATATTTATTGTTTTCTTTATCCTTACAACAATAACTGAAAAGCTATTACAAGGAAGGGTAGTATTTAATAAGTTTATTTCTAATTTGATGATATATCTGATGCTGATTATATGTTCAGTCTTACTGTCAGATTTAACCATATACCTTTTGAAAAATCAGGAATATCCGGAGTTTCGGGTCGGTTTATTACTGTTTTTGATGTTACAGGTGGTTCTATATCTCACTATTCTTTATGTGATGGTTGAGAGAGAAAAGCAACTTGCTATGCGAATGAACATAAAGCTGATAGAGAGTGAAGCCTTAAGAGCGCAGAGTAATCCGCATTTTCTATTTAATACCCTGAATGTAATAGCGGCCGACGCGGTAACCTCACCACAGAGAAGTCAGCAGCTTATTTATGACTTATCAGACCTGCTAAGAAAAACCGTTGATATGTCGACAGATACACTCGTTCCGTTGTGCGAAGAGTTAGAAATAGTTCAACTCTATATGACCTTACAGCAAAGCAGGTATGAAGATAAGTTACACTATAAAGTAGAGTGTGACTCATCTTGTAATACGATGGCAGTACCACCGTTAATATTGCTTCCAATTATCGAAAATGCCATAACTCATGGAATAGCACCTTATGTAAATGACGGAAAGATTTGGGTTTCAATTAAAAAAATTGATGATGACTTGTATATTAAGGTTTCTGATAACGGCCCATCTTTTGATGATAAAAATATACGGTTAGGTACAGGGCTTAAAATAGTAACGGAAACCCTTAGGGTCTATTATCCTGATAATAGTTATTTTATGTTAGAATCTCTGCCTTCAGGTGGGTGCGTAACAGTGAAATTGCCTGCGAAAGTGTACAGCCCTCAAGAGATACAGAAACAGTTAAATTTATGGTCAGAAAAGTAATTATTGTAGATGATGAGCCTGCTGCGCGAAGACAACTTTCTGCTGTAGTTAAGCAAACAGGAGGGATGGAAATAGTCGGAGAAGCGGGTGATGCACATAGTGCGATTCAGCTGATTAATAATAAAAGGCCGGATATTGTTTTTCTTGATATTGAAATGCCGGGGGCTGATGGCTTTTCTGTCGCTGATTCAACAGACGATTACCCCTATCATCTGGTATTTTGCACGGCCTATCAGCAGTATGCATTGAATGCATTTTCTACAAGAGCGGTTGATTACCTGATGAAACCTGTCCGCCCGGAACGGCTTCAGCAATGCCTGAATAAAATAGCTAATATCAGACAGACTCTATTGAATGAAGCTCAGCTTAATAACGAAAGCCTTACTGTATCTGACGGCTCAAAAAACTATCTATTAAGCTGGAAGAGTATTGCTTATATTGAAGGTATCGGGCGCTACAGGCGGTTACATTTAACTAGGATTGGAGTAGAAGAGCACCAAGTTGAAACGATCGTAACGGATATGTCTCTGGATGATTTTTGCCAGAAGTTACCCGGGAACTATTTCATCAGAATTCACCGTAGTTATATCGTTAACATCAGCGATATTGTAATGACGGAAGTTATTAATAGACAAACGTATATTACGTTAAAGAGTTTTAATGATTTAAAGCTTCCTGTATCCAGGTCCCAGTTCCCTAACCTTAAATCACGTATTAATTTATAGTAGTTCGCCCGATTTTACAGGCGATCTACCGTACATAATTCGTTATTTTTTACCTAACCTGAACGGTATTGAGTTTTTCAGATAGTAAGCTGCAAGAACCTTATCCGCTGCTAAATCCAAGGCATGAAAAGAGGTGCCTGAACTCTCGCTTTTAAACTCTATACTTCCTTTTCCCGCGATTAAGTTGATTTTATCCGGAGCCCGGTTTGCCAGAGTAAGTATGCTTTTTCTTCGGTTTCTCTTCATCTCAATAACATTGCCAGAAAGAATATTCATTCTTGGTAATACAGAGAGTTGATCTATAAGTACTCTTTCTTCTTCGCTCATCTGATATCCATCAGTGTCGACAGATAAAATCATTTCCCTGTTATCTTCAGTAATCGCTTTACCTTCATATTTCGCAACGTTTCTTGAAAAAGAGATTTCTCCCATCGTTTTAGGGAACCCTAACCTGCGGATCCCTGCTCTGCGTGACTGTTCACTTGTTACCGGCATAAAAATACAGTGCCATATCTCTCTGCCCTGATACTTTGCTAATAAAAAGATGGAAGCTTCTTTATAGGGCTCTGTCCGGGCGTCCATTTTGTAGAAATCGGCAATAAATGCGTTGATATAGAGGTTGTCGGGCATATCAAACTCACTTGGGAGCAGTTCCCGGTAAGCTTCAGAATTTTTCGTTTCATAGTATAGAAATACACCGTCATTTTCATAATAGGTAAATCTGCGATCACTCTTTGTATCGGCAGCATAGCTAGATGTAACTGAGAAAAAACAATACATTAGAATAAGCCATAAACTCGAGGTTCTTTTCATTTTTTTATCCGGATAAATTTAAAGTATCAGATGAAAAATTATATGGCAGGCAAGGATAGCGTGCTGTTCCACTGATACACCAAATCGTGCATTTCATACATATCAGGGTATCTGGTTTCACTGCAAAGTGAGCTGTGCTCAGCAAAGAGCATTTTCAAATACATTATTCCCGCGTGTTAGCAAGTTGAACTGTATTACTTCCTTCTTGCTAATCAATCGACTGGCCAAAAAAAGATAATAGGCAGCCATGTATCCAAAGCCTGATTGTGTGCTTTTGCTCATTTCACACTGACGGCCTTAATTGATAAGTGGTGGTTTTATGCCTGATTTAAAAGCGAATACGTTAAAAAGATGGAGTCAAACTCTCGTCGTTCCATGTCTACTTTTTGCTTTAACTGCATGCGGTGGCGGTGAGTCCGGAACGGACTCTTCCGGTATACAGCACGAGCATGAAAATCAGGCTAATAAGTATGTCTCTGTTTATGCAGAGGACTTTTATAAAGTGGTTCAGAGCGATGAGCAGCAAGAAGTGCGGGTCGATATTACTGAAAAGGTAATGCGATCGGGTGGGGAGCCGATCGAAGTTATAGATATTGAGGTGCTCTCTTCCGATCCAAGTTGCCGTCCTCTGAACAGGGATAAAGCAGGCTTTAACATTGTTCCTGACCGAGCAATGGTGTGCGACTACCAATATACCGTGGGACTGGATGAAGCTTTTGTTAAGCGGCAACTGGTTGGTAAACAGAGTGGTATCAGCCGTGTTGTGATGGCCAAAGATGCCAATCAGGCGGAGCTGGTGCCTTTTGGAGTATCAGGTTATCAGGGCGAAACTTTGGTGATCAAAATTGCTGAACAACTGGCCGCTGCCGGTGACAAAACTGATCTAACGGACTATACCCTTACGAACGATTATGTTCTGATTCCCGAAGACAGCTCCTCAGATATAACGCTGGATATAGACAATAAAACGATTACATACAAACCGGATGTAAATTTCGAAGGTAACAAGCGTATCTTATATACGCTGAAAAACGGTGGTGGTAGCGTTAAGGCTGGTTCTGCAGTGGTCGCAGTATCAAAGAAAAGTGCACAAGGTATCACTATTCAGGACAAAATTGTTATCAGTAAGCCGGTTGCCCTTGATGGTACCAATATCGACATTACTCCTTATGTTACTGTTGAGAACAGTAGCGGTTTTCAGCTTATTCAGGTGGTCTCATTTGATGCAATAGTGGCACTCGCTGATAAATTTAACCCTGAGAATAAAAAATTTACCTTTAAAGCTGAACGTCCCGGGCATTACTATGTCAACGCGGTGGTAACCGATCATAAAGGCGGCTTTGATGCCGGGTTGATACGGATAACCGTTGGGCAGGATGCTGCGAGCCTATGGGAGCCTTATTATCATAACGGTTATGCTTATTCCGCCCCGCTGACAGAACAAGAGGCCAGTCAGGCAAACGTTGCTCATGATGGTTTCATTATTGACTTCGCTCATCCGGCAATCCCCGCAGTAGCCGTGTTTAAAAATAATAATGCTAAGTCCTACTGTGCCGATAAGGGTTCCCTGCCTACCGCTGAACTTCTGAAGTCCGTCTGGCAAAGTGATAAGAATAACCAGAAAAACTGGCCTTTATCCAGAGGCTATCTTGTTCAAGTGACTGATGACACTTTTGGCGTGGTCAGTTTATCGAATGGTCAGGATCTCGCTAGCGACGGTAAAGGCTACTATGTCACTTGCATGAAAAAAGTTGGCTACATACTTCAGGCAAGCGACGTCCTGATGAGTGGCAACATGATCACCAAGCTTTTATCTGACACCCAAGTAATCGGAACGGAAATCTATATTCCCAGTAGTATCAATGGGGTAGAGGTTAAAAGTATCGGAAGTCAGGCATTTGCCAACACAAGCCAATATGGTAAAGACTTAACCAGTCTGGTGATTGAAGAAGGTATAACATCAATCGGGTATTATACATTTGCCAGCAACGACCTGAAGAACCTAGTACTCCCCAATAGCTTAACCACTATTGGCGAAGGGGCTTTTGCGAACAACCAGTTAACCAGCCTGAGTATACCTAAAGACGCTAAAACGATTGGGTCGGGGGCATTTACAAACAACAAGTTGGCCAAGGTGACTTTTAATGATGGTCTGGAGACTATTGGCAAATATGCTTTTAATGTGAATCAGTTAACGGATGTTACCATCCCCGCAAGCGTTAAAAAGATTGATGATGGCGCATTCCAGAGTAATCAATTGGAAGGTGTAGAACTGAACGAAGGTTTAAACACCATCGGAGCCGCTGCATTTCGGCTTAACAAGTTAACCGATATAACCATTCCGAAAACCGTTTCAATTATTCGTCGGGGGGCTTTCAACAAAAACGAACTTGTGAGCGTGACGTTATCCGGAGCAATAAATAGGGTTGAAGCGGCAGTATTTGACGGCCATGACGCTTTGAGAAAAGTCACCGTTGTCGGAAAAAGTATTCTGGGAAAAGATCTCAAGAGAATGTTCACCCCCGCCGGCTGGGTGCTCTATCATAATGACGGAACTCCTGTTGATAATAACGACATGATTCAGGTTGGTGAAACGGTTTATTTCGGCCTGGAATATATCGGAACCTAGCGTATTGTATACAGTATAGAAAGTCTGAGCATTGCTCAGACGATTTTGTTTGATTGATAAATTGGTTTTACAATATAAATAATTGACGTAAATAAAAGTTACCAATAATAAAGTAACTACTAAATGCTGATATTGTAATATTTTTTGATAAATCAGTCGCAAATTATAATAAAGAGAAAATATATTCTTACACTTTGTCTTCTTTTAAATTCAAACGTCTAAGTGCTTGATATTTGAATGTGTTTTGTTTGGTTTTGTTGTTTTTTGATATTTGAAGTGTATCAATCCTAATTTAAGTTAATAGCAATATTTGCATTATTGTTTAAATTTAGGTTGTCGATGCTAATTTTGCTAAAAATAAAGATAATAGGATTATTTTGTGGAGCGAATGAGAAAGTGAATTCAATAAATTCCACAAATGATATTATCAACAAAAGAGTATTAATATGAAAAAGACAATGCTATCTGTAGCGGCTCTTACCGGACTGCTACCTTTTGGAGTGTTTGCAGCAGGTCCAGCGGCAAATACCGTAGATACAGCGAATGTAACCCTGACATGGGAGGCGACAATCCCGACAGTGGTTAATGGAAAGTGGATTACCATTACAGGAGAAGGGGGAGAGTCAATTGCTAGTGTCGGCCTGAACCTCAAAGCAAATGGTAGCTTTGAATCCGATCCAGTGAAGGTAGAAGTTCGTTATTGGGATGAAGCCACCAGCAAGGCGACTACCCCAGTTATGGTGGGCACGGAAACTGCCTCCGGCTCAGGTGTGGCACCCCAATCTATAAACTACCGTGTTAGTGCACCCGCATTTGTATCCCAAAAAGGCGTCGATCTTTCCAGAGTGGATGTCTTTATCTTAAAAAACGACAGAGTTATCAGACCTAACATGGTCAAAAAAGAGACAGATCCGGCGACTGCCTGGCAATCCACATGGAAAATCAGAAATGGTTTTGGTGGAGCTATGACTAATGTTATTGCCGGAGATGTTATTACTGCTACTTCCATACTGCGTATAGATGTTCCTTTCGTAACTAAATAAACCTGAAAAATGCGGTCTTTAACAGGCCGCATTAATTGCTTATGAAAAAGTTTTTTATTTTATCTCTGCTGTTGTTCTCTTTTCCCTTGTTATCGGCATGGATGACAGAGGATAAAAAACTATCTCTAACAGCAGTAATCGAAAACAAAAAGTTTTTTTCATACAGGATTACTGAGTTCAGGTTTGAAACGCCCGATTTGAGAGTAGATATTGATATGAACACGGGTCAGCTTGAACCGGTGAATACGCAGTTGATTGTCAGCACGGATATTCCGAGCATATTTGATGCCGGGTACAAAATAACACCGAGTTTTGTTGGTGGTGAATGTGTTGATCATGACGGAAAATTTACAAGCGCTGTTTATCCAAAGTACGTGTTGGGTGATCAGAAACTCGATTCCGGAGTAGAAGTAAAGTTTACTGATTTCTCAAAGGATAAAAATCATCTCTGGGTGAAGAAAAACTTTCTGGTCACATTTAATCACCGGGCAAACCTGAACAAAGACAAAAAATGTAGTGGGGCCATCGCACTGACTATCGGGCTGGACTTCTAAATGATGGCCTGTGTATCTCTTCCTAATACCGCAAGCAAGGGCTATCAGACTTTGGCGTTACTCTTACCAGTTTGGTTATTGTACTTTTTGAGTACACTCTTTACTTCTGCTGCTTATGCCGGCAAAAAGTTTATCCCTCCCGGCTTTGAACACTTTTATGAATACAAATCGACTCCGGTGATATTTGAACTTCCTAATAATGTCACGGTATCCATATCTGTTGTTGCCAACTTCGATGGCATAAAAACGGTTGAAGAGCCAGACAAGCTAAAACAGGCACTAGCCAGATCAGGCGTAGCTGAAGAGTATATTGAGGCCGTTTACCAATCAGTTGCCGATAGCTCTGTTTTCGGCCCGGTGTTATTCACCTATTACTACTCTTCACAACGAGCCAAGGTAGAAGTACCGGCAAGCTACTTGTCGGGAAATATCCTGAGTATCGGATTTACTCAGCTAGGTGAAGACCGCAGGGCGATTATTTCCACTAACCGCCTTTTTACTAACCACTACAAAAATGACAGTAATGCAACATTAAGCAACAACACGACTATAGGGTTTGGTCGTGCCCATGTTCATGCTGAAGCATCAGCCTATGCCAGTGATAACGCTAATAATGACGTTGAATTGGAGGAGTTCTCATATACCTATGACTTGGAAGGGCGTTCTTTAAAAGTATTCGAAACCCAAAGGGGAGATATTGCAGAAAACTCAACGTCAGGGTTTGACTTTACCCGTAATGATGAGGCTCTGGGAGTTACCTATTTCTCTAACGATAACCTGTTAATTAAACAGACTGGCAGCAGCAAAAAACTCTACTTTGATATGAAGGCCAAAGGCATTATCGAGGTACGCAGGGGAGAAAAGATAATCTATACCGACTCTGTCTCCAAGGGGCAACACAATGTCAGTTACCGTGATCTGCCAAGGGGTAACTATGATGTCACTATTGTATTGAAGCCGACCGGTTTCCCAGAAGAGTCCATCAGGAAAATCATACATAACAACAATTCTGAAACCTCTTTACGTGGCTACGACTATACAATGACAGCAATGCAATCAAGCAGAGAATGGGACAACAAGGAACATAAACAAAGCTATTTCGATCTGGGTATGACTTACTCCCTGCTTAGTGACAGGCTATTGATTGGCGGCAATTCTCAGTTTAATGGCAATAGTGTGTCGGCAGGTATCGGTGCCAAGTATTCGGACTCAGATTTTGCCTTAGGGGCTTATATCAATCACTTCAGAGATGGTTACCTTTTCAATAGCAGTCTTCAGTTTGATAACCTGCGCTTTGACTATCAAATGCTGCAAACCGGAAGTTCAGACACCCTAAGTCGCATTCGCTACGGAAACAATGATTATTTACAAGCTAGTGCGTCTTACTCGTCGGCTATATACAGCGGCACACTGAGTATTTTTGCTAACCGTTATATTGAGAAGAGCCGCACTCCGGGGTCAGCCCTGAGCAATTTCAATCTATCAGCCAGATATAACCAGCAGCTGTTCGAAAATGTGTTTTTTGATGTGGGTTACCGTTATCAGAAAAGTTTTATGGGTAGCTCTTTAGATGAACACGTCTTTTCATTGGGGATTCGAATCAACCTGAATGACAGTTTGTCGTTCTTTTCTGGTATAGATTATTCAGAACGTAGTCAAGTCAGGACAAATAGCAGTTTGCGTTACTCCCCCGAACAATTTGAAGTTAACGGGGTGAAGCTGTCTGGTGGAGCAGATGTGTCTCAGTATATTGACCGTACTGGCTCTCGGGTTGCTTACGGATTAAAAGGAAATGCCCATAACAACAAATTTAACGCCAATATCTATGCGAATGGTACTTCACAGGACTATCACAGTTTTTCTGCGGATATTGAATCTACAGCAATTATAACGTCGGATAGTGTTTACGCCTCAAGACAGAAAGCTCCCTCTTATCTGGCGGTTAGAAACGATAACTTTAATGCTAAGAAGCGTTACGATGATTTGGGCCTGATAAAGGTGCGTAAGAATGGTCTGAATGACAGTAGCAAGATCATCAAAGGTGACTATACCCTAGTGGGTCTTGACTCCTATAATGAGTACGGTTTTAAGCTTGATACTGAGTTAAGCGGCTATTCACACCGGCAAGTTGAACAATCTGATATGTTCAGTTATCCCGGTACCATTAAAGAACTCGTCACTACCTTTGATCAAATAGTATCGGTTCTGACCTTTTTTGAAGACTTCAATAACCAACCAATTAACAACGTCGATTGCCAGGGCTGTACATCTATCACTAAGGTTGGTGATGGTGTCTATAACGTTTCAGTACAAAAAGGTAAAAGGTTTCAGCTTTCGGCAAACGAACAGATTTGTGCCTTACATGAAAGCTATCTGGATAACAGATACGGTAAAAGCCAATGTTTCCCGCAAATTGAAGAAGACGAAACAGGCTTGCAGGCTGTAATTAAAGGTCTGGGTAACAAAGATGAACGTATCTATTATCTTGGATCATTTGATAGCAACGTTATCGAGAGATATAAGAGCAGCATGTCGGATATGGAAATTATACAGATATTGTTCAATGGCAATGATCACTATTTCGTAAAACTGATGTCCTTACAGGAGGGGGCTGCCTCCAATAACAAGCAAGTTATTCTTGAACTGCAAAACTATGCCTTATCAAACTCAGATTCCGATAAACTGACCCAGAACAGGTAACCTGATTATGAGAGTACTCACTTTATTTATCACCTTATTCGCCAGCTTTCTTTCTCACGCTGTGGCAGTAAGTAGCCTGTTTGAGGTTGCTAATGACCGGCACTTTGCTGATTTCTCTATTGCCAATAATGATGGCAAAGATATGTTTATTAATCTGGAAATCGCAAAAGTGAACTATGAAAATGGGAAAAAAGTGGTCACTAAAGTTAATAAAGATAACTTAGCGAGTTGGACATTTTCTGTTAATCCCAGCCAGATTATCCTTAAAGATGGGGAAACCCGTACCATCAGAATGCGAAATGATTGTGCAATGCAATCCTGCCGGTTTAGTGAAGATCAGGTTTATGTTGTGGATGTTAATCCATACCCCTATGTGAAAGATAGCGAAAGTTCAGCGGTTTCCGTTGCTTTTGGATACCGAATCTATTTTATGGACCCGGCTTCAGAGGTGGACCTGAATTACCAGCTTACCCGTATTAATAAGCGGGAGTTTAAGTTCAGTAATAACAGTAACACCATGTTAAATGCCGTTCTAAATACCTGCAAGAAAGGCTTTTCCAGCGATTGTATCTATCAGTACAAGCTTTTAGCCGGTGCTGAAAAGACATTTAAGCTGCCCGCTGAGTATGCAGAAAAGGAAACCATTACATTCAGAGTGATTAATGCAAATGAAAGTATTAATGAACAAGTATCTATATAGCCTGACGATTGTTGCTGTCGCCAGCTTATACACCCATGCTGTTTGTGCCTCTAACAATATAAGAGCAAAAATTGTTGGTGATGAGTTGGTCTGGATAACGGCAAACGAAATTGAAGATTATGTCCAACAGCTGATTTGGCAGCCGGCCAGTGTACTTAACTTATTTCCTACTTATGAGTGGACTCCAACTTTTCAGAAGAGCCCGCTAACCAGTATTATGTTTAGATCGGCGAAAGGAAATGAGGTAGAGGTATCGTTTGATCATATCGGAGTTCAGTTTATTGCAGGTAGTCACTTTACCGGACGACAAGTAAACTCCGTTGCCAACATATGTACTCATGTGAGCTCAAGAAACAACCAGTTTGAGTTTACCTTGCGGGAGCTGGAGGGTTCGTTATGCATGGCAAACTTAGACTTAAAAGCGAAAGCTAAATACCCGCCATTTGACTTTTATCGCAGCATATTTCAAATGAACAATATCGTTGAGGAGTTTAAAGGTGCACCTGCCGGATATTACTTCGCCGCTATCGATCTGCCGCTTACTTATTATATGAAATACGATACGGCGACAACTTATCAAACTTACAACACCAAAATTATTTTTTCCATTGATTATACTCCGTATTTTTTCGATGAAGTGACTGTTCTCGGAGACGGGACGTTTACTCTCGAATACGACACTTCAGATAATAGCGTTTCGGGAAAGACCACATATCACGTCAGGATCTCTGGGGAACTGGAACCGGGAGTTAAAATGGAGTTTGAATCTGCGAGAGATAAAAGTAAGTTTCACCTAATAGGGGCAAGTTCGTCCGATACCATTCCATATAACCTGTTATGCACCAAATGTGATAAAAAAAACGTAGTAGAAGCAGGAAATTTAAAGCAAAAAATATCAAAAATTTCTAACCCCGGTAAAGGTGTCGATTTCGATTTGGTTTTCTCTTTTGAAAACCTGAAGTACGGAACGGTTGGAGAAGGAAAGTACCAGGATATTGTAACCGTGCGCTTTGGACTGGATATGTAGACGAAATTCATTTATCTAGCTAGTAATAAACAAGGAGAACCTATTTAACTGGGTTCTCTTTTTTGTGTTTGAGATTCGTGCTCCCACGCTTAACTACGGCTGTGAGTTCCCTTTTTTCGGTGCTTACCAGACTCTGATTTCGTCATACCTAAGAGTTGTTTAATTGATGGATATAGTACACACCATTCAGCCCCTACTCTTAGTTTCGCTCCCTTCACTTTGTAAATCGCCTTTCTGGAAGAGGCTCTGATTCGACAATAGGTAATTGGTTCAGTTATACACTCCCGCGTATGAGTGTGAGGAAGGATTGAGGATAGTCATTTGGTTCTAAGGCTGAGTGGAACGCAAGTAATCACAAATAAGAAATAAGCAATCTTCAACTGAAATTGGGTTGTTTTTCAGTTAGTTTTATCGGTATAAAGTACTGTAAAACTAAAAGGATAATCCAATGAAATGGCTTTTAATTCTATTTAGCGTACTGAGCTTCAGTGCTAATGCTACTGACGTGGTGAAAATGAGTACCAGTAAAATCTGCCACACCAGCGATTCAGCCAGCTATAAAAGAACCAAGAACTTTACGGCTTTTGCCACACTAAATGAGTGTTTAGCCGCTGGTGGTAAGCGGCCAAAAAATCAGGCAAAACCCAAGCAGGCAAACAAGGTAAAAACGGGCAAATACGAGCGTAGTTACTTTGGCCATGGCTGGGCGGATCAAGACAAAGACTGCCAAAATACCCGGGCGGAAATTCTGATTGAGCAATCTATCGCATTAGTCAGCTATAAATCAGACGATCAATGTCTGGTGGAAAAAGGTAAGTGGGTTTCTCTGTTTACCGGAAAAACCATATACGATGCCAAAAAAGTTGATATCGACCATGTGGTGCCTCTGAAGTGGGCATGGGAGCGCGGTGCTGGCCAATGGAGTAAAGTAAAAAGAGTCGAGTTCGCTAATGATCCGGCCAACCTGATCAGTGTGGAAGCCTCCCTTAACCGGCAAAAAGGGGCAAAAGGGCCGGCCGAATGGCTACCACCAGATAACCAGTGCCAATATATTCTTAGGTTTAACCGAATCGTGAAGAAGTATCAGGTTATTGTTCCCCGCAAAGAAGCGGAACAGTTGGCCAGCCTGAAAGAGAGATACTGTAAATAAGCTTTTGTTACTCGAACCTGAAATGCGTAGGGGCAGATAGAAATATCGCCCCTATTTGGTTAGAAGTCACTCGTAGTTTTGGCAAACTTCATAGTTTACTTGTTGTAAACGTAAGTAGTTCAGGCACAGTCGAATGTAGTCAAACACATAGTTTCTCATGCGGAATACGACAAGCTCTGTAAACGCTACTCGAAGTCATAGGAGTTACTCATGTTTAATACAGCAAAGGTTAGTTCTTTAATGCAGGAACTTCAGGTTAGTATCCCTTTTCTTTCTGCTATTCATTCAGAAGAGGAGCACGAACAGGCGCTCGCGTTAGTGGAAGAGCTGATTGAAGACTACGATAACAACCTGACGCTTATCGAGTTACTCAGCCTTGCCATTGAACGGTATGAAGATTCGGCTCTTGAGTTTGAAAAGTTTAATAAAGTACAGGAGGGGCTGGATAGCGGTATCGCAATGTTGCGCGTTCTTATGGAGCAGCACGAGCTGAAAATGCACGATTTTGAAAATGAGATTGGAAAAAAGAGTCTTGTTTCTCAGATCCTTAACGGTAAAAAGAACCTAACCAAAAAACATATCGCAGCCTTATCCGAGCGGTTTGGTATAAATCCATCTCTGTTTTTCTGATTCCTGAACAACACAGCGAAGAACTTATTAAGCTTGTTAGAGGTTCTGGATTTAGAAGGCCGCTTTTACTGCGGCCGCTCTATCCTATTTCTATTTTTGCATTAAGGTAAACTTGGACAAAATGTTTTCCAGTGATTGAGCTTGCTGAGCAAGTTGCTCTGCGGCTGCGGCACTCTCATGAGCGATACCGCTGTTTTGCTGGGTCACTGTATCTATATCTGAAATGCCTTTATTGATCTCTTCTGCGCCGATGGCCTGTTCTCTGCAGGCGCTGGCGATCTCCGAGACAAGTTCGGCGGTCTGGTTAATGCCTTTAAAGATCTCTTCCAGACTTTGTTCTGTCTCTCTGGCAATCTGACTGCCGTTAGCGGTTTTGTCTACGGAGCTGGCGATAAGTTTCGAAGTCTGCTCTGCTGCCTTACTGCTTCGGGCTGCTAGTTCGCGCACTTCATCTGCCACCACTGCAAACCCGCGGCCTTGTTCTCCTGCACGGGCTGCTTCTATTGCGGCGTTCAACGCTAATAGGTTTGTTTGATCTGCGATATCGTCGATAGTGTTTATAAACTCAGAGATACTTTCACTCGCTTCAGAAATCTCACTCATAGCCTGAACCATACTGTTCATTTGAGACTTACCAGTATCAGCAATGTCGCGGGCATTCACTGTTAAAGTCTGAGCCTGTTCGGCATTACCGGCGTTGCTGTTGATTTGAGTGACGAGCTGGTTCAGGGAAGCAGAGATGCTTTCCAGACTTTGCGCCTGCTGAGTTGCCCCTTCAGATAAGCTATGGCTTGTTTCAGATACACTTCCGCTGCCCTGAGTGATTTCACTACTGACGTGTTGTGTCTCGGACAGGACATCATTTAAATTCTGGTTCATCTCTTTAAGGGCAACACCTAACAGGTCATCGTTTGAAGCTAATGTCACTTTATGATTTAGTTCACCAGCTGAGATGTTTTTCGCCAGATGAGCCTTGTCATCCAGAGATTTCACCATATTAAGCATTTCAGCGTAGATACCTTGTGCCTTAGCTCCGGACTTGTTAGCAACATTGAGCTTGCCCAGCGCAACAGATTTTACCATTTCGGCGATAAAAGTGGGTTCTCCACCCAGTACACCCATAACATGTTTAGTCAGAAACAGTGCAACAAAAACTCCGATAACTATCGCTATGATGGTACCAAGTGTAGAAACCAACAGAACGGTGTTTTCTGTGCTTTCCAGTAATGCCATCCGCTTGTTCATTAAGCTGCTTTCTCTCTCTTTAAAGAGCTTTATCTGCTCGCGGAACTTATCGAAATAGACTTTACCTTTGGCTTCTGCGACGGTATCTGCCATGTCATCCATCGTTTTTGCGTCACCAATGTCACGCCGGAGGGCAATCTGTTGTTCCACCACCTGGTTAATCCATTCATCAATAGTTTCTTTTGTCTCGGCTAATAAACTGACTTGTTGAGGGTTATCAGAGACCGTTTTGCTCAGTTGGCTGATAATGGTATAGAAATCTGATTTCCCCTGATTGAACGGTTGCAGAAAGTCTTCGTGACCGGCCAGCAAAAATCCCCGCATACCGGTTTCCATATTGACGGCGGCAAGCACTAAAGAGGTCGCCTCCCCAATCACCTTATAAGTGTGCTCAACCCAGTCGTTTAGCTGGCGGATCTCACTTAAATCGTTACTGCGACTCGCCTGAGCCTGACGCTGCTCCAGCAGGGTCTGCTCTCTGTCGATAAAAGTAGCCATCTGACGACGGAATTTATCAAAATAGACTTTACCTTTTGCCTGCCTGATCAAGGCCGCCATATCATTCATAGTCTGCGCATCGCCAATGTCTCTTCGCAGTTGGATGGTGGGCTGAGTGACGTTTGTCTGCCATTGTTGAATGGTGTTGCTAATATCATCAAGCAAACCGACTTGCTGTGGGTTATCTGATACCGTGTTGCGTAGTTTGCGGACAAGGGAGGTAAACCTTCCCCCCCCTTGATTATAAGGGGCCAGAAAGCTCTCTTTACCTGCCAACAGGAAGCCCCGCATACCCGTCTCCATATCCACAGCTGCAGCCTCAATACTGGACGCTTCAGCAAGAACATTGTGGGTGTGGTTAACCCATTTGAAATTGTTGTCGAGAGATTGAACGCTGAAGAATACTGTGGTGGTTACTATCAGCATTAAACCAAGAATCAACGCATAACTAGACAGCAATTTGCCTTTGAAACTAAGATTTATACTCATGTGATCTCTCCTAATAAAACCAAGTATTAGAAAATCGTTATTAACAAAAATATTAGTAAAGAATGAGTATTTAAATCCTACGTTGATCAAACTTTCACTATCTCTCAGAGTTTATTGTTCACAAGTTATTTTCCGGCCAAGTTGCCCTCCCTGTTTCTCTGCCTGTAACTATCTCTGCGCTAGTGAAACTCAAATACAGCCAGAATCTTGGCTAGCATAATTTGTCTGGAGAAACTTTGTTAGATAAATGAATAAGTTAAGCGTGAAGAGATTGAGTTAACAGGCTGAGGAGGCTGGGTAGACTATATATTTGCGGAAAAACCTTACCAATGTCAGGAGAAATAATTTCCTTAAAATGGCCGTGATGAGTAATATAATTCTATGTTCTGGTGAAGTTAGTGTGAATTTAGCAAAGGAATTCTCTCTCCAGGTAGGTAAATTATCTACACAGCCAATTAAAGAGATATCGATGATGCACAAAGACCATGACTGGATAAATAATGCGGTGCGTAAAATTGAAGCGGATTACCAACGTTCAGCCGACACCCATTTGATCAAACTTGACCTGCCTTGTATAGATGGCATTGATATCTACCTGAAAGATGAAAGCACACACCCTACGGGATCGTTAAAACACCGCCTTGCCCGTTCTCTGTTTCTTTTTGCTATCTGTAATGGCTGGGTTGGCCCGAAAACCACTATTATTGAGTCTTCGTCCGGCAGTACCGCGGTGTCAGAAGCCTACTTTGCCCGCTTACTCGGCTTGCCCTTTATTGCCGTGATGCCGAAAAGTACTGCACAACGTAAGATTGAGCAGATAGAGTTTTACGGAGGTAAAGCGCACCTTGTTGACCGTTCTGATCAGATCTATGCCGAGTCTCATCGTCTGGCGAAAGAGCTGAATGGTCACTATATGGATCAGTTTACTTATGCTGAGCGCGCAACAGACTGGCGTGGTAACAACAATATTGCTGATTCTATCTTTAGCCAGATGGCACTGGAAGAACATCCGGTTCCGGCTTGGGTTGTTATGAGCCCTGGCACCGGTGGCACATCTGCCACTATCGGCCGCTTTATCCGTTACCAAAAGCATGATACTAAGCTGTGTGTTGTCGATCCTGAACACTCAGTTTTTTACGACTACTATCAAAATGGCAATAGGGATATAACCTCAGATAAGGGCAGCCGAATTGAAGGAATAGGACGCCCCCGGGTGGAACCAAGCTTTATTGCCGGGGTGATTGATGAGATGCGAAAGATCCCCGATGCAGCCTCTATTGCAACAACTCTATGGCTGGAAAAAATCCTTGGTCGCCGGGTGGGAGCCTCAACAGGTACTAATGTTTATGGTGCGCTTCAGTTAGCCGCTGAAATGAAAAGCCGCGGTGAGACAGGTTCCATTGTTACCCTTCTGTGCGATAGTGGTGACCGTTACTTAGACACCTACTACAACCCTGAGTGGGTAAATAAGAATGTCGGTGATATACAGCCATATATGGACAAACTTGAGACTTTTGAAGGTGCAGGCCGTTTGTAGTACTAATGACCATCAGCAGCTAAGTATTATGGATAAAAGGATCCAGGTGAATATCTATAAGTCACTCGCAACTCTGATAAATATTAGCTCTCAAATGTTGCAACCCTAGATTGTTCATGCACAGTTTCTTGTGCGCTAAATTAAGAGCATGTGGCAACACTTGTTGACGCTTGCTAAATGAGTGGTTACACTTGTTGACAGGTCGGGGCAACATGTTCTTTAAAATTTGAGGTAGCGCAGCTTACGTTGTTTTCGGAGGAATTTCTTATTGGGTACTTACCATCAGAATAAGGAAATCAACCAAGCTATTGAAGAAGCTGTTAGTAATGGCTGGGAATGGTTTCCAAGTCCTAAAGGGCATTGTAAGGGACGCTTAAAATGCAAGTTAGGTCATACAGAACATATGTTCTCAGTATGGTCTACTCCTAAAAATATGGAGAATCATGCCAAAGATATCAGGCGTAAAACTTCCAAGTGCCCCTAAGGCTAATAATCACTATTAACTGGTGTTTATTTTGCTATCTCAAATTTATACCTCTTTAGAATCAGAGTAAGGGAGGAGACGTATGAGACACTACCACTTTCACCTAATCACTAATAAGACCGATGTTTTAACTGATGAGCAGTTGTTTGAGCTATCTGATCTGCTTTATGAAGCTGGTTGTGATGACGGGACTGTTGCTGTAATGAATGGAACTTTGTATGTAACGTTTGATAGAGAATCAAACAGCTATGAAAATGCAGTAATTAGCGCATTGAAAGATATTGAAAAGATAGATTTTTTACGTGTTGTGTCTGTCGATGCAGGAGAGTGGGTTGGGCTAACGGATGCGGCGATTTTATCCGGAATAACTAAATCAACACTATCACGTTATTCGAAAGGCAATCGTGGTTCCGGAGGGTTCCCTAGTCCAAAGCGTAAAATTGATAGCAAAAACCCTTTGTGGAAATGGTCTGAAATTGCTGCTTGGTTAAATGCTCATGGTAAGGCAAGTGAAGAACTTGCCAGAAGTGCAGAGTTTACTGAAACCATCAATGTATCTTTGCAGATGCGTAATGTTACTTTTTATCAGAACGCTAAAGAACTACTTGGCAAACTACACCAAGCCAGTTAACGAGATTTAATCAGGCCCGCATTTTCGATGATTATGCGGGTCTTGCATTGTCTATTGATGACAAAGAGGGTACTACCCGCTAATCATGCTCTCAAACCTTCCTATCACTACTGCACCGACTGAATATAAGCAAAGATATCAAGAGTGTCCTGCTTATTCAGAATGCCGTTCCATGCGGGCATGCCTTTATCCACTTTACCGTTCAGGACTTTGGTCGCCAACATCTGAGGTGTGTGTCCCGACAAATTATGTAAGTTTTAGAATGACTTAACAATACTAGTTCAAAATCCTTTTTCTCTGTTAGATATAATAGGGCAATATGTTTACTTGTATCCTAAAGGATACAAGTGTAGTCTTGTCAAAGAATCTAACTATGCCGGAAATATTGAGACGATATCTCGGAATGATCTTCAGAATGCAGTTTGAAGGACATGAACCTCATCATCGCCCCCATATACACGTCAAATTTGGTGAGTACGAGATTTCTATTGCTATAGATAACATAGAAGCTATAGCTGGCTATTTACCCGCAAAAAAGCTTAAAAAAGCATTAGATTACATTGAAAACCATCAAGGTGCTCTTTTAGAGCAATGGAATAAGGCCGTTAACGGTGAACCAGTGAGAATGATTGAACCATGATTAAAATCGTTGATGTAGATTGGCAACAAGGCTTCGAACTAGAACTTCAATTTTCCAATGGTCTTCAGGGTAAAGTTGACTTAACTTCCTATTTTACTACTGCTTTAAATGAAGGGTTGCCAGAAGAAGAGTTTTGTCACTTTTCACTAGAAGATGACGGACTTTATTGGGCGAACGGAGTAAAACTGGAAAATCAGTCATTACATGATCTCACCGTTCTTAAAGGACGCTATAAACTTGTTAGTGAGTCTGAAATGCCCCCTATGCCTGATGATTTTGAAGCAGTAGTTAAACAAGCTTTATGGGACTCTGTGACCATGAAACGCCCAGATATTTTTCAGGCAGCGATTAAAGGCTTTGTTGATAAACTTGGTGTTTCTAATGTTCAGCAAGTCACTTCAATAAAGAGCCGCCCCAGCATATATAAGTCTTTGCACAACAAAAATTCCCCTAAATTTAGTACTTTAATCGAGCTGGCTCATGGTGTTTATAATATGCTTGCTGAATCTGTTGGTGGGAACACAGATGCTGCTAACCAGCTTAAACATGAGTACTCTGCTAGTTTAGCTTGTGGAGAAAATAATCTGATCAGCAAAAACAGTCCGTATATTTTTAAGAAGTACAACCCCATGCAAATGGAGTCTCAGTTAATAAAGTCTCACAATCCATTAAGTAGCAATAACAGGAGTTAATCAGGTTAACTGTGCTTTGGAAAGTAACACTGTTCAAAATATTACCCTGCAAATCCACTACTGCACCGACTGAATATAAGCAAAGATATCAAGAGTGTCCTGCTTACTCAGAATGCCGTTCCATGCGGGCATGCCTTTATCCACTTTACCGTTCAGGACTTTGCCCGCCAGCTTCTCTTTTGAGGCGAACAATTTGTTCAGTTTTTTGGCGATATTGGAAGGCTGGTTTGGCAGGGTCGCCGCCGCAGTACCGTCGCCATGCCCTGAAACACCGTGGCACACCTGACAGTACTGAGTATATTTTGTTTTGCCGTTGCTGATACCAGTCTGAGCGATACCAGCCTGTACATAGCTCGTTGAGGACATCAGTATCAGGCTAATTGCGGCAGTTTTAAAAAGAGACTTCATAGCTTCACTTTCACTTATTCTGTTATTGATGATTAGCATGGTAGTGAGACTGGCGTGGATAAAATGTGAAGCTATCTCCGTATGATTATCAGCTAATGTTGGCGGTAATACTCTTCATGAGCCAGCTTTTGAAATTCTCCCTGTCTGGCCGAATAAAATGGCACGTAGAGGTATATCTCTTTTATCTAATATGAAATTAGACACACTTCCATTGAACTACTATGTTTAGTTAGATTCAACTAGTACTTTAGAGGTATCTAAACTTACTGGAAAGGTGACGAACGAGAGAGGAAGAAGGTAGGTTAAATGGAAATGTCAAAAGCCTTTTATTATTCAATTCTTGACTCGTTGCCTGAGCAGCTTGCCGTAATCGACCTTTCCGGAAAAATAATCTACGTAAATGATAGCTGGCAGCACTTTGGTGACTGTAATGAGTACAACGAAAAAGTGTCATGGTTAAATCAAAATTATCTCACCACTTGTGAGAAAGCGGCCAAAGCCGGAGACGAAGATGCCAAAGTCGTTGTTGAAGGGTTAACCGAGCTAATCAGCTCTGAGATGGCCTCTTTCTACTTTGAGTATCCTTGTCATAGCCCGACAGAGCAACGTTGGTTTATGATGAGGGCGGTGCCATTTTATACAGATAGCTCTCGCTGTATTGTAATTACCCATCAGAATATTACTAAGCGCAAACTTGCTGAGCAACGTGCGGCTGAGTTAGCGGTGCTTGACCCGTTAACCGGCATTGCTAACCGGAGAAAATTTGATGAGTATCTGGCGCTTCAATGGCGGGAATTAGCGAGAAGCAAGAAATCGCTTTCGTTGATTTTTATAGATATTGATCACTTTAAGTTAATCAATGACAACTACGGTCATCCCACCGGAGATCAAGTTTTGGTGGAAGTGGCGAGTGTCCTGAAGGGCTTCGCCAGAAGGCCATATGATATCTGTGCACGATATGGCGGAGAAGAGTTTATGCTGTTGTTGAGTCATACAAATCTGTCGCAGGCACGGAAAATAGCACAGCGAGTTCAAAGTGAAATCCGTAATTACTCATTTGTAAAAGATAGCCCTGAGTTTAGTCAACCTGTGACCATCAGTATTGGCCTTGCTACTACGCAGCCTACTCCGGATACGGATATGTATACCTTTATCGACTTCGCTGACAAGCTGCTTTATCAGGCTAAAAATGGCGGTCGTGACCGTATCGTTAGCTCTGCCATCAATTATTCAGAAAAAGCCAATGCAAAGGTTTGATTAATAAAGCAGCAAGCTAAACAGACTAATCATTTTCAAACTAGACATGTTATTCAATTGGAATTACAATGTATATACATTGTAATTCTGTTTGGAGGTATCTATGAAACCTGAAATGATTGAAGTGAACTCGGTTGGTGTTATTGAACGTATCTGTATTCTGTCTGTAACCGTATTAATGTCAGTATTTGCTTTCGCATAACCGCACACTAATCCGTAAAGTAAAGCCGTATAAGAGTGAGTCGAATGTTCTTACTCTTATACGGCTTACTTGTTTCTGTGGCTTAGTTTGCGGCTTTTTTTATAGCAGCCATTTTAATAGCAGAAATAGCGCCATACTGATACCGGCGGTTGCGATAACATTTTTGCTTTTCCATGCCACCAACGCAGCAACCAGCGCTCCTATCAGATAAGGGTTTAGTGGATTCAGGTTCAGCTCTCCCCCCGGCAGAAAGACAATAGGTGCCCAGATGGCGGTGAGAACGGCAGGGCTGGAGTAGTTCAATATCTTCTGTGCAGTTGGGTTAAGCCTTAATGGTATGGCAGGTTCCAGAAACAGATAACGGCTGAGAAACACAATCACTGTCATAGCAAGTATGGATAGCATAATCATTGTTTTTCTCCTTCTGTGGAATGGTCAGTCGAGTTTTGTTTTTGCTTAGTAACAGATTCACACCAGTAGCCGGTTAGCATTCCGGCTATTGAGGCGATCATCAGGGCTCCTTCGATCTGGTAGTGAGTACAGAGCACAGAGATAACCAGTGACACAATGACGGCCGCCAGAACCGGATAGCTTTTAACTCCGGGGACAACCAGCGCAATAAACGTAGCGGCAACAGCAAAGTCTAATCCGGCTTCAGTCAGGCCGGGGATATAGTTTCCCGCCACTATGCCGGCAAAGGTGGCCAGATTCCACACAACATAGAAAGCACCTCCTGCTCCCAGCGCATACCACTTGTTAAACTCCCTTTGTGATTGATTTGCACAAACGGCGAACAGTTCATCCGTCAGCCAGAAGCCCAGTATCAGACGCCAGCGAAGCGGCAGAGTGCTGATTCTGTCACGCAGGGATACGCTGTAGAGCAGATGCCTTGAAGTGATAAAAAAAGTGGTCAGCAGCAGTGTACCGATACCGACTCCGGCTTTAAACATACCTACGGCAACCAGTTGTGCAGACCCTGCAAACAGAATGGCAGACATGGCTTGCGCTTCAAATGTGGATAGACCGGCTTCAATAGCAAAGGATCCTGCCAGTATTCCCCATGGAACTACGGCAATACACAGGGGCATTACTGCCAGAATGCCTTTTAGCAACTGTTGCCTGCCGGAATGCGCTATTTGCGCGGGCGTGTCGGTGAACTCAATACTCATACAATCTCCTCTTTTTCTAACCAAATTAGAAGAGAGTGCTCAATGGGGATTGTATAAATTTGCGCGGGTTTAGATCATTTTCAGGTACTGGCCGGGGGTAAAGCCCATGGCACGTTTAAAGTGACGGTGGAAATGACTTTGATCGTGAAAGCCCGATTCTTGTGCAGTATCCGAAATGGAATGCCCCTGTTTTAGTAGCTTTCTTGCCAGTCTGAGACGGGACTGAATCTGATAGGCGTGCGGTGGCAAGCCATACTCTTTCTGAAAGGATCGAACCAGATGGTAAGGACTAAGATTAGCCAGCTTTGCCAAATCGTCCAGCGACACATCCGTTTGCGGAAAATCATCAAGGAACTCTTTTACCAGATGAGTCTGGCGTTTCGGATGCCGGGCATCTTTTACTGTCAGGGAAGACTTACCGTGCTTAGCGATAAGTTTGACAAAGGTTCTGTACAGCAAAGTCTCCCGCAGCAGGCGATTATCTGAGTTTTCCAGTGTATCGAACACCAGCCGCAACTGATTGGCCAGTTCGGGGTCATTAACTACCGGCTGGCTAAAATAGGGTGCACCATAGTTTGGCAGGTTAAGCTCTCGGGTTATTCCTTCAAACTGCTCCGGAAGCGGATACATGGCTTTATATTGCCAGCCGCCTTCTGATGCCGAGTGACCACTATGAACCTGATCGGCATTAACCAGAATAATGGTGTCTTTCGGCGCGATATGATGACCGCCCGTGCGG
The DNA here is from genome assembly GCF_028201475.1 of Vibrio sp. SCSIO 43137. NCBI lineage: Bacteria > Pseudomonadati > Pseudomonadota > Gammaproteobacteria > Vibrionales > Vibrionaceae > Vibrio > Vibrio sp. SCSIO 43137. Next base: position 305,637 of record NZ_CP116384.1, read on the forward strand.
TAAAAGCGTTGCGCCCCTTTTTCAATTACGCCTACTGTATAACCTTCATGGCTGTGCATGGAGAAGTTCTGTTTCTCGTATTTGGCATCAAGTATCTCAAGGCCGCCGAATTCATCGGCGACTGTGAAATTTGCCTGTTCTGCATTTTTTTTCTTAGCCATATACAAGAGTGATTTTTCGGGTGTTTTTATAAGTTTACTTTATGGGGCAGCTTTGTTTTGTACAAAATTGCTTTTTTTGTTTAACAATAAACAGGAAAAAGCGGCGGCTAACAAGTAGAATACGCGGCTGAAAAGTGTAGCCAGTAAATATTGAGCAAGTCGTGGATAGTAAACAGTTTGAATTATTAGCCCCCGGTGGGGATATAGAGTCGATAAAAGCCGCCATTGTAGCTGGTGCCGACGCCATTTATTGCGGTCTGGATCGGTTTAATGCCCGCAACCGCGCGGAAAACCTGACTCTGGATAATCTGAATGAGGTGATTGATATCGCCCATCAGCACGACTGCAAGATATTCCTCACCCTGAATATTGTGATTCTGGAAAACGAAATACCGGCCATTACCCGCCTGCTGCGTCAACTGCTGAGTACTAAAGTTGACGGTGTCATTGTGCAGGATCTTGGTCTGGCCTACATTTTGAAGCATCACTTTCCTCAGTTGGATGTGCACGCATCCACGCAGATGAACACCCACAATAAAGGGCAGATAAGCTTCCTAAACCAGCTTGGTGTCAGCCGGGTAAACCTGTCCCGTGAACTCAATATTGATGAGATTAAAACACTGGCGAAATTTGGTCTGCAGCATAACGTGCTAATGGAAGTATTTGTTCACGGCTCTTACTGCATCGGCTTCTCTGGTTTGTGTTATATCAGTTCAGTGAGAAATGGTGCATCGGGCAACCGTGGCCGTTGCAGCCAGCCGTGTCGTGATCAGTATCAGACAACAGAAGCGGGCAGCGATTATCCCCTGAATATGAAAGATAACTCCGCTTTTGGTGATCTGAAAGAGCTGGCCGATGCAGGTGTCTATTCACTGAAAGTGGAAGGGCGCATAAAGAAATCCCACTATGTGTATACCGTGGTCGATAACTGGCGCAGACAAATAGATGCTTACTGTAATGGCGATGAGCTGCTGACAGACACCAGCGAGCTGTATACCGTATTTAATCGTGATTTTTCTAACGGTTACCTTAAGGCAGATATCCATCAGGATATGTTTATCAATAATCCGCGTGACCATTCCGCTAAGCACTTTACTGAAATTCACGCCTGCCATTCGCCGCAAGAGGTACAGAAGGTTAAGCAGCAGCTTTATGATAAGAAAACCGAAATCATCCGGCTGGTGGAAGAGAAGACCAAAAACCTGATGCCGGAGCAGGAAACAAGTAAAGTTACCAGCCTTAAAGGTGGTGGTGTAAATGATATTCCCCAGCTTGCTCCTCATTCAGAGTACAAAGGCGAGGCAGAGCTATCCGTTCTGTTGTCCAAAGCCGAGCAATTAGATAGTGTATCTCGTGACAATGTCACAATGCATTTTGAACTGCCTGTGTCTATGGCGCGCTCTTTTGACGATCATGTTGAGTTGTTCAGGGAGAATCCGTCTCTTGTTCCTTGGTTCCCTGCTGTATTGATTGAACAGGATTTCCAGATGGCGGTCGATTTTATTGAAGCCGTCAAACCAAAGCTGTTGGTAACAAACAACAGCGGAATTGGTTTGGTAGCGCAGCAGCAGGGTATCGACTGGATTGCCGGTCCGCAGATGAACGTGACTAACTCTTACGCTATTGAGTGTCTGAGAAAAGAGTTTGGCTGTGTTGGCGCCTTTATTTCTAACGAGTTAAACAAGGTTCAGGTGCAGCGGATTAAGAGACCTGAGGACTTCCGCCTGTTTTATAGCGTCTACCATCCCGTTAATCTGCTGACCAGCCGTCAGTGTCTGTTCCAGCAGAGCATCGGCTGTAAGAAGATGCGTATTAACAAAGGTTGTATGCCAAGGTGCGAAAAACACACATCGATTATCAACCTGAAGGATAACCCTTATATCGTCGATAAGCAGCGCGGTCACTACAACAGTTTGTATGCGGAGTTCCATTACCTGAATACCGATGTGGTTTCTGATCTCAAGGGCTTGTTTAGTGATTACCTGTTGGATCTACGACCGATTGAGACCATGACCAGCCAGAAGTGGCAGCATGATGAGTTGATTGGTGGTGTCCGTTCCCTGATAAAAGGTGAACAAGGCTCGGCTGAGCTAATCAGGCAGCAGGTTTCTCCGACCATGGATAACCAGTACCGCAAAGGGTTATAGGTAACCTGAACTAAGGTGATAAAAAAAGGCTAAGTGGGTTGCTCACTTAGCCTCTGTTTTTCTGCAAATTAGTTTTATTGATCAGCCGGAAAAACAACGCCTGTCTGCTTTCTTATTTCCGCAATCACTTCAGCGACTTCCAGCGAACGCTGCTTACAGTGCGAGCATGTGTATCCTTGTTCTATCTGATCGGCAAATACATCCGCTTCATAGCTCATGGTGTTTTCTGCCTGAGGCAGATTGAATTCTTGTCGCTGCCCGCCTCTTTTTTGCAGGGTAAAGCCGCTGCATTCGGAGAAATGATCCAGCAGAATTACGCCCTCTTCACCCTGAATTTCACTCGGAACATAGCCGTCAGATACCTTAGAGTGCTGAACCGTGACGATAAAGTTAGGGTAGCTGAGCAGAGCAAGGCCGTGGCCGTCAACGCCGGAGGAGAGAAGCTTGGCGCTGGCCTGAATCTGTTCCGGCTTACCGAACAGTGACACCGCAGCCGCTACGCAGTAGTAGCCGATATCCATAATAGATCCGTTGGAGAAAGCCGGATTGAAAGTGTTCGGGTTTTCACCGTTCAGGTATTTCTGGTAACGGGATGAGTATTGGCAGTAGCTTAGATAAACGCTGTTTAGCTTGCCGACATTTGGCAGGTTGCGCTTCAGTTCCTCAAAGTTTGGCAGAAACTCTGTCTTAAAGGCTTCAAACAGCACAACGTTGTTCTCTTCTGCCGTAGCATACATCTGTTGTGCCTGCTCAAAGTTAGAGGCGACAGGTTTTTCACAAATGACGTGCTTTTTATGTTCCATCATCAGACAAGCCTGCTGGCAGTGAAGGCTGTTCGGAGAGGCGATGTAAACAGCGTCGACATTAGTATCGGCCGCAAGCTCATCAAGGTTGTCGTAGTAATGGCAGCCTACGGCTTGTAGGGGGGTGCAAAACGCTTCGGCTGAATCTATAGCGCGGGAGTAAACTGCGCTTAGCTGAAAACGGCCGGTTTCAATAGCGGCTTCTACAAATCGTTCTGTGATCCAGTTGGTTCCGATTACTGCTAAATTGATCATGAGTCTCTGCCTAAATCTGAATGGAGTTGGAGTGGATTAATTCTAGCACCAAAAATAACAGCAGTCACAGTAACGGTTTATGATAAATGGTTATTTTATAGCGTATTTTTTTTGAAGTACAAGATGATGAAAATTCAAGTTCGAAGAGGATTTTTTTGCTAGTTGAACTGAAAACTGGTACTTGCTTCCGGTTTTTAATGGTTAATTTATACTCTTCACCTAGCTATGAAATAAATCACATTATTTATAAGGATTTAGGCGCACTCTAATAACTCTAGTGTAGTAGTGAAGTCGCATTTTAGATATCGTTAATGAATAAGGATTAAGGAATAATCTTGCATAGACGGATCCGAAAAATGACCTGGAAGACGAGTAGGCGGTTGAGCCCGCCAACTCAGAAGATGTTTTGAATTCTTTTCCGGTAATTTTTTAGGAGTCTAATATGCCAAATAAAATCCGCAATATCGCCTTTGTCGGGCAGAGTGGTACCGGCAAAACCAGCCTCGTCGAACGGTTACTCTTTGAGTCTGAAGCCACAACACATCTCGGTAGCGTCGAAAAAGGCGATACCGTCACCGACTTTGATGACCAATCTATTCACTACCACCATAGTATTGAAGCCACTCCAGTGACTTTAAGCTGGAATAAACACCGTATGAACTATATCGACACTCCGGGGCAGACCGAGCTGCTGGGGCGTACTTTTAGTGTTTTTCCTGCAGTAGAAACCACCGCTATGGTGGTGGATGCAAATACCCCGCTCAATCAGGTTTCTGACCGTCTGCATGCCTTTGCCACAGAGCAGAAAAAGTGCCAGATGATTGTGGTAAACAAGATCGATCAGAATCCGGATAAAGTCGTTGAGCTGATGGCAGAAATAACAGAACATTTCGGCGATTGCTGTCTTCCTATCAATCTGCCATCAGAAGACGGCAGCAGCGTTGTTGACTGCTATTTTGAACCCCAATATGACGTAGCTACTCTGTTTGATGACGTGACCAGTGCTCATGAAAGCCTTGTTGATCAAGTTATTGAAGTCGATGAAGATCTGATGGAACTCTATCTTGAGCAGGGTTCAGAGCTAAGCCCTAACCAGCTACATGACCCGTTTGAAGAGGCATTGCGTACTGGGCATATCATCCCGGTCTGCTTTGTTTCAGCTGAAAGCGGCGCTGGTGTTTCCCTACTGCTGAGAACGTTGGCTGAAATTATGCCTATGCCTTATGAAGGCAACCCGCCACTGCTGGAGAAAGACGGCAAGCAGGTTCCTGTGGACTGCGATACGCTGGAGCATACCGTGGCTCATGTTTATAAGGTTAGCGTTGACCCTTATATGGGTAAACTGGCGTACATCCGGGTATTTCAGGGCGAGATTAATGCCGGTAGTCAGCTGTATGTGGGCGAAAGTAATAAAGCCTTTAAAGTCGGTCATTTATACCAGCTACAAGGCAAAAAACGTATTGAGATAAACAGGGCGATCGCTGGTGATTTCTGCGTGCTGGCCAAGGTTGATGAGCTTCAGTTTGATTCAGTGATTCATGACTCCCATGATGAAGACGGCGTGCATATGCGTACTCTCTCTTTCCCTGAGTCCATGTACAGTCAGGTATTGAAACCAACCAAACGGGGTGATGAGCAGAAGCTTTCTGAAATCTTGCACCGTATCGTGGCAGAAGATCCTTCGCTGCGTATTGAGCATAGAACCAGAACTAACGAGACATTGCTGAGTGGGCAGGGTGAGTTCCACCTTAAAGTAGCTCTAGAGAAGATGGAGTCTGTTTACAAACTGGTGGTTGAAACCTCTCAGCCAAGTGTTGAGTACTACGAAGCGATCACTAAACCGGCTGAAGGCCATTATCGTCATAAGAAACAGAGTGGCGGTGCCGGTCAGTTTGGTGAAGTGCAGCTTAAGGTTCGTCCGTTAGAGCGAGGCGAAGGCTTTAAGTTTGTCAACAAGGTGGTTGGTGGCGCCATTCCTACTGCACTGATCCCTGCGGTTGAAAAAGGTATCCGTCAGGCACTGGATGAAGGTGCCATTTCCGGTAACCCGATTAAGGATATCGAAGTCACCGTTTACGACGGCAAGTATCACTCTGTTGACTCGAAAGAGATTGCCTTTGTTATTGCCGGTAAGAAAGCATTTTTAGATGCGGTAAATAATGCCGGGCCAATTGTGCTTGAACCTATTGTGCAGATGGAACTGCATATTCCGATGCAGGCAGTGGGTGATGTCTCAGGTGACTTGTCCGGTAACCGTGGCCTGATTGAAGGCAGCGAGTCACAGCCGAATAACTTTACTATGCTGAAAGCCAAGTCACCGATTAATGAGCTGCAGGATTATGCCCGCAGGCTGAAAGCGATGACAGGTGGTGAAGGCAGCTTCAGTATGACTCTGAGTCACTATGAACCAGCGCCACCGGCAGTGCAGAAGGAGGTGTGCAAAGCCGCTGCTGCTGAATAAGATATTCTGTGTTTTGTTTCACGTTTGCCCCCGGTACCGTTGTCCGGGGGCTTTTTTATTTTCTATTGAACTTCTTTTAATGAGAAACAGTCCTATTAACAAAATTCTATAAACAAGGCTTTGTTAATGACAAACAGATTCCGCTATCTGCTATTGGTGGCAGTAACAGCATTGCTAACCGCCTGCTCTTCTGCAGATAAAACTGAACAGCATCCGCTGTTTGTACCCTCAGCCAGCGACTTTCCCACTCAGGAATTTGCATCTTTTGCTCTGTATCAACAAGGGATAAGTGAATGGTTAAAGCAGAACCGGGTAATGCTTAACGGTGATGCTAAGCAGGAACTGGATAGAAACGCGCCCTTTGAATTAAAACCGCAAAACGGAACAGTGCCTGAAAAAGGAGTCATTCTGGTACATGGTTTGGGTGACTCTCCATGGTCTTTTATCGATCTGGCGCAGGAGTTTGCTTCTCAGGGATATCTGGTCAGAACCTTGTTACTGCCGGGACATGGTAGCCGCCCTGCTGATCTGATTAACGCCGATGTTGATGACTGGAAGAATCTGGTGCGTTATCAGGTAAAACTGATGAAGGCAGATGTAAAGCATGTCTCCCTTGGCGGGTTTTCTACCGGAGCAAATCTGGTGACGGAATATGCTATTGATGACCCCGAAATCGAAAGCCTTTACCTGTTTTCACCGGCCTTTAAATCCGACAGCAATATCGACTTCCTGGCACCGCTAAGTGCTTCCATGATTGACTGGATTTATCAGGGTGATCCTGCCAGCCACACCAATACAGCACGATATAATACAGTGCCTATGAACGGCTTTGCTCAGTATTACTGGACCAGCGCCGATGTTCAGAAGCGTCTGGATAACAAGGTGTTTGACCGTCCTGCTTTTCTTGCAGTAACTGAAAGTGACAGTGTGGTGGATGTCAGGGAAGTATTGAGTCTATTTGAGAGCCGCTTTACTCATCCGGCAAGTCGCTTTATCTGGTATGGCAATGATCCACAAAGTAAGGATAGCAGGGTGGTCAGCTTTAAAGGCAGGTTACCTGATTACAGGATCAGTAACTTTTCTCATATGAGCTTGTTGTTCCGCAAAGATAACCCTTATTACGGTGAACATGGTAGCTACCGTATGTGCCGTAACGGTGAAGAAGAAGCCGCCAGAGAAAAATGTCGCAACGGAGCCGAGGTCTGGTATTCTGCCTATGGTTACCGTGAGCCGGGGAAAATCCACGCCCGGTTAACCTTTAATCCCCATTTTAACAAGATGAGCCGTTATATCAGGCAGGTACAGGCTGCTTCACACGAGGCTGGCCTGACATTGACGAAAAGAGAGCAGTAATGGAAAAGTTTGAAGCGATTTATCACAGGGCAGCAGAGCGTAAAGGAGGCGAAAGCCGGCTGGAAGAGCTGGTCAGTCAGCCTCTGAGCAGGGAAGAGATTGCTGCTATCAGTAATGATCGCTGGTTGTCAGCCTTTAGTATGAAGGTGTTTCAGTGTGGTATTTCATGGCAGGTGGTGCGAAACAAGTGGCCGGGATTTGAAGAGCTGTTTTTCGGTTTTAAGGTCGAACCACTGTTGATGCTGTCTGAAGAGCAATGGGAAAATAAAGCCAAAGATACCCGTATTATCCGTCACCTGACCAAAGTGATGTCGATTCAGGATAATGCTCATATGATTCACCGCGCTTCTGTTGACCACGGTTCATTTGGTCAGATGGTGGCAGAGTGGCCAGCTGAGGACATTACCGGTTTGTGGGAGTATCTGAAAAAACACGGTAAAAGATTGGGTGGCAATACCGGCCCATACGCTTTAAGGCAGTTAGGTGTGGACACCTTCATTCTCTCTTCGGATGTTGAAAGTTACCTGAGAAACAGTGGCATTATTGATTCCGGCAGAGGAACAAAAAGGGTCATGAAAGCTGCGACAGAAGCCTTTAACCAGTGGCAACAGGAATCGCAGCGATCCCTGACCGAGATTAGCCAGATTATCGCCTACAGCTGTGGGGATAACCGGGTACAGTAATCTCAATATTTTAATCGCTTAGCACAGATACAAGAAGAGGAGGTCTCATACCTCCTCTTCTGCATTTGAAGTCTTTCAGGCTAAAGGGGTTAGCCTAGTGAAGGCAGATAACCGAAGGTAATCATAAACTGAGCGGCAACAATCAATACACCGACACATGTCACCAGTGCCAGACTCATTTGCCCGCCTCTTACCTGATATCCCGCCTCACCAGCAAGTGGCAGAGAAGTATCCTGACGCGCTTTTCTTACCATAGCGACTGGCAGGAAAATTGCCAGAACAGCCAGAGCAATCGCGGCGTAACCCAGCGCCATAATAAAGCCCTGAGGGTAGAACAGAGCAAAACACATTGGCGGCAGGAAGGTAACAAAAGCGGATACCACGCGGTTGTTACTGCCGGTTCCTTTCTTCATGGTATCGCCAAGAAATTCAAACAGACCAAGACTTACACCAAGGAAAGAAGTCAGCAGGGCAAGGTCAGCGAACAGGCCTATAATCTGGCCAAGCTGGCTGAAGTGAACCTTAGTAGCCAGAGAGGCAATCAGCGCACTCAGGCCTTGACTTTCTGTCAGTTCCTGTTGGCTGACAACACCCAGCGTTACGATTTGCCAGAACAGGTAGATAACCAAAGGAATGGCTGAACCGATAATGATGGCTTTCTTCAGTGAGCGGGTATCTCCTTCCAGATAGTTAACAATAGCCGGAATGCTGCCGTGGAAACCAAATGAAGTAAAGATCACCGGAATGGACGCCACAATAAGGCCCTGCTGCAGCGGCATGTTCAGCAGGTAAGATTCTGTTACATTTGGTGCAAGGAAGAACAGCACCACCACCATCGCAATCAGCTTAGTGGCAAACAGTAAGCGGTTAATACGATCAACGGTGCCTGTCCCGATAGTGACAACCAGTGCCACAATAAAAGTAAACAGTATGGTCGCTACAGAGCTGCCCAGTTCAATGCCTGTCAGTTGAACAATACGCTGACCAAATTGCGAGCCGCCACCGGCAATATAGGCAGCACAAAGGGCGTAAAAAAGAAACATCATGGAAAAACTGGCAATCCACTTACCTTTTTTGCCAAGAAACTGTTTAGCCAAAGTGTGCAAGGTTGCGTCTGCCGGTGCATGCTGATGAAGTTCCAACATCAGAAGTGCCGTATAAGTCATTAATGCCCATAGCAGAGCCATAATGGCGAGTGAGGTGAAAAAACCGATTCCTGCAGAAGCAAGGGGTAAGGCCAGCATGCCGGCACCAATGGTGGTACCCGCAACAATCAAAGTACTGCCTAAAACTTTGGATTTTGTCATTGTATATAATCTTTTACAGTTTGCGTTGTGTTAACAGTGTGTTAATCCGGAAAATAGCAAGGATATGGCTATATCTAACGGTGTTTGTGGATTCTGTAGCATTTAAGATTGCGGATCAAGTTTATCTGTAAAATAAATTACCATTAGTGTAAGCAATAATGTACGTGGTGAGCGGTTTTAGATTTTAAGGCTATCTGGAGTCTGAGCTTATGATTCGTTAGTGTACTAGTTCGCTAGTTTATTGATATAAGTTGTATAGTGTAGATGAATCAGACAATTACCCAGAGCGCAGCTCAATCCGTTCCTTCCCGTGAAACCTTTAGTTCTAGAATCGGCTTTGTTTTAGCGGCCGCTGGTGCCGCCGTCGGACTAGGCAATATCTGGGGCTTTCCCACACAAGCTGCCAGTAATGGTGGTGGTGCCTTCCTGCTTGTTTACCTGCTGATGATACTGCTGGTGGCATTTCCTATGCTGGTAGTGGAGATGGCTATTGGTCGTTATGGTCAGGCAAACCCTGTTGACAGTATGAAATCCCTCTCTTTAAATCCGTTGGCTAAACAAACCGGGGCTGCGGTAGGCTGGCTGGGACTAAGTGTGCCATGTGCAGTTCTGGCTTTTTACAGCATTGTTGGTGGCTGGTTGATCTGCTTTCTGCTGGGGGCTTCCGCAGAGTTAATGGGTATGGAGTCTGCGGCATCATGGTTTAAAGGCTTCAGTGTCGAGCGTAATCTGTTTGGCACTTTAGTGTTTTATGTTCTGACTATCCTGATTGTTCAGGGGGGTGTAAAGCAGGGGATTGAGAAGTGGTCAACCCGCCTGATGCCGGCTCTGTTTGCGCTGTTTGGCCTGTTGTTTATCTATATCATGAGTCAGGATGGTGCCATGACAGGACTAAAGCACTATCTTGTTCCTGATTTCTCTAAGGTGTTTGACCGCAAGTTGCTGTTGGCGGCAATGGGGCAGGGCTTCTTCTCACTAACTATTGGTGGCTGCTCAATGCTGATTTATGGCTCTTACCTGAGTAAAAAAGAGAGCCTGCCTAAAATGGCCATGAGTGTCACTCTGGTTGATACCGCGGTGGCCTTTATTGCTGGTCTTGTAGTGTTACCTGCTATGTTTGTCGCTATGCAGAAAGGGGTTGAGATCTATGCACAGGACGGCTCATTACTTAGCTCTGATACTTTAGTATTTACGGTACTGCCGTTAATGTTTGAGAGCCTTGGTTTTATTGGGCAGATTTTTGCGGTTATCTTTTTCCTTCTGCTGACCATTGCTGCACTGACTTCTTCTATCTCTATGCTGGAATGTCCGGTAGCATTAGTTGGTGAGCGCACACATACTTCACGTGGCTTTCTTTCATGGATTATTGGTGGCCTTATTGCTCTATTTAGTGTGCTGATTGTCTATAACTTTTCCGCCATGTTTGGCTTAGTTGCCACAGTAGCAACTCAATACCTTCAGCCGGTAGCTGCGCTGATGTTTTGCCTGTTTGGTGGCTGGGTGTGGAACCGTAATGCGAAGCTTAAAGAGCTATCTCAAGGCAGCGAAGATTTCGAGAAAACCGTCTTCGGCCGCCTCTGGCCTCTGTATGTGAAGTTCGTTTGCCCGTTACTGGTAGCAACGGTGTTGTGGGCGTCACTGGGTTAAGTGCGAGTCATTTTCTCACTCAAAATATAAAGGGTAGCTAGTTAAAGCTACCCTTTCTGTTTCTTGTTCAATGCGGCCTGATTTTACACTGTAAAGCGGCCGACCAGCTCTGACAGCTCCTGTGCCTTGCTATTAAGCTGCTGTCCGGCATTGCGGTTTTCATTCGCCAGCTCGGCTGACTGATGGCTCTGTTCGGTAATCACTTCGACCCGTTGAGAGATGTTATTACCCACCTGACTCTGCTCTTCTGTTGCGGTGGCGATCAGTGAGTTCATATCCATTATGACGTTAATAGACTCCTGAATCTGCACAATAGCGCTTGCAGCGGCATTGGCCTCTTCCACTGTTTGGCTACTACGCTGTTTACTCTTATCCATGGTCTGAACGGCGGCATCAGATGCGGCTTTAAGTTGTTCAATCATCTTATGGATTTCCAGCGTACTGTCCTGAGTCCGGCTGGCTAGCTGGCGCACTTCATCAGCAACAACAGCAAAGCCCCGTCCCTGTTCACCGGCACGGGCGGCTTCAATGGCGGCGTTAAGCGCCAACAGGTTAGTTTGTTCAGCAATATCCTGAATCACTTCCAGAGAACTGGATATATTCTGCACATCGCCTTCAAGTTTAGAAACGACTTCACTGGCAGTTTCCACCTCTCCCGCCAGTGCTTCAACAGAGCCGGCAGCCGCAGTGACGATTCGCATCGCTTCACTGGAGTTCTCTTCTGCTGCCTTAGCGGATTCAGCCGCCTGTGTGGCGTTATCAGAAATCTCATGAGCGGTGGCCGTCATTTCTGTCATTGCCGTAGCAACCTGTTCCGTCTCGCTTCGCTGCCCTGAAGTAAGTTGATCCACCTGCTCAGCACGATGAGACATATTAGTGGTCTCACCGGCCACTTCCGAGCTAACCTGGGTGACGCTTTTGACAATGGACTGAAGGCTCTCTACAAAGCGGTTAAAGTTATGGCTGAGGCGGTTAAATTCCGGAATAGAAAAACGCTCCATACGCGCTGTTAGATCGGCATCTCCCGAGGCGAATGAGGCAATAGAGCGGTCGAAGGCTTCCAGCGGGCGAATGATACTTTGATTAACAATAATGGCGAACAGAACCACCACCACCACTATTGCCAGCGATACCAGACTATTGTTTGTCAGGGCTGAGTCGGTGAGGTTTTGAGATTCCAGCTCCATTCGAGCCATTGTGGTATCAACATCATCGATATAGAAACCAGTACCGACAATCAAGTCCCACTGAGGAAGATAGATAGAGTAAGAGAGCTTAGGAGCGGGGACATCTTCGCCCGGCTTAGGGAAGTAGTAGGTGGTGTAGCCGCCGCCACTTTTGGCCTGTTTAATAATGTCCTGAAGCAGCAGGAATCCGTTTACATCTTTCAGGTTCCAGAAACTGTCTCCCAGCCCCTTAGTGCTCTGTCCCTGTAGTAAGCGGATCGCCTTGGAGTCATAGCCAAAGATATAGCCGCTTTCGCTATATTTGATGTTATACAACAAGGCAATAGCTTCTTCGCGGCTGGCGTTGCTCTGCTTCAGCGGAGTAAGTAGCGTATCGACAATCTCCATAAAGGAGCGAAGCTCTTCTTGTTTGGTTTCAATCAGGCTCTCTCTGGAAGCCTCCATTTGCGAATGGCTAAGGTCATTAAGCTCATAGCGGGTGAGGTAAATGTTACTCAGTGAAATGAGTAACAAAGGAAGAAGCGCAAGAATATAAAGCCGAATCTTTAATGTCAGGTTCATTATTAATTACCCTAATTTTTATATGTATATTTATATTAAGTCTAGCCAACAAGTATCTACTTGCCTCTACTACTCTGGTATTAGCTGCGGTATAAAACACCATAAATAGCTGCAAAAATATACTTGAAAGGTCAAAAGACCTTCTATGTAAACGTAGGATAAAGGATGGAAAAGGGATAACCGGGAGAAGAGAAACTAGTCGGGCATCACAAAGATATCCGACTTTTTGCATATATTTCCTGTTAGTTTTGTCCGGCAGTAGTGCAGGGCGTTTAGTCCGGGAAGGGGCTTAGAATCAAAAGGTTAGCAAACTAAGCAATAAAAGAGGAGATAACGCCAATAACACCACCGAACACACCACCCCAGACTACCAGCCAGCCGAGATGCTGTTTAATCATCTTCTGTACTATCTCTTTGACCAGTTTCGGTGTCAGCTCACTTAGGCGCTGATCGATGATCTCTTCGATATTTTGCTGAATTTCTTCCATCATTTTCGGCTGTTCTAGCTGTTGCTTAAGAGCCTCTTTTACGTTGTCACTCTGGCTGATATCCACGACAGACTCTTTCATCTTTTCCACAAAAGGTGCTTTTAACGGTTGCAGGGCATCACGACCGCCAAACATATCAATCATTCCGCCAAAAGATGAGGCAGCGATAACATCGACCAGTGACTCAAAGGTAGGTTCAAAATCGATGTTGTTAATGACTGGCTCAAGTTCAATCTTTATTCCGCCAGCCATCTCCTGGCTAAGAAATCGGTCGATATTGGCATCGGTAAAAAACTGCTCCATCATCAGGGATTTGATGGCCAGTTTAAACTCTTCAAAGCGGGCAGGAATAACACCGGAACCATAAAGGCCGGGTACCTTCTCGAAGAGCATATGAATCGCCAGCCAGTTGGTGATGGCGCCAGAGAAAGCAAATAGACCGGCATAAAGTAGTACCTGCTGATCCGTTTGGTAGCCGACCGCTAGTAGTGCCAGCGCTATAAGATTGGTTATAAAGCTTTTGTTCATTGTGGTTGTTGTCAGATATAAATCGTGGGCGAATTTTAGAGAAGATGAGGGGAGATTGGAAGTCTGTTACTTTGAAATGCCTATATAAAGAAAGAGCTATTATTGATAAGCATAATCTTCTCAGAAACAAAAAGCCGGAAGCGAACTTCCGGCTTAGTAACTTATCAGGGTGAGATTTCAATTATGACTGACGCGATGGAGTCATCTCTTGCTCCTGCTCATCCAGATGAGAGAAGTGGATCTCTTCCTCTTTTTCGCCAGCGTGCGGGTCTGCGAAACGGTTCAGATCCATCTCTTTTTCAGACTTAGCTACGATACAGCTAACGGCACTGTCACCAGTGATGTTTACCGCGGTACGGATCATATCCAGCAGACGGTCAACACCCATAATCAGAGCGATACCTTCCAGCGGCAGACCAACCTGATTCAGTACCATTGCCAGCATAATCAGACCAACGCCCGGAACACCCGCAGTACCAACAGAAGCCAATGTCGCTGTGAAGATAACCGTCAGATAGTCACCCAGAGTCAGGTCGATATTAAACGCCTGAGCAATAAATGCGGTAGCAACACCTTGCATGATGGCAGTACCATCCATGTTGATAGTTGCACCCAGAGGAACTGTAAATGACGCTACCTTGTTGCTCACACCCAGACGGTTAGTCACTGTTTCCATAGTTACAGGAATAGTGGCGTTTGAAGAAGCGGTAGAGAAAGCAAACATCACAGCGTCTTTCATCTTCTTCAGGAAGGTAACAGGATTCAGGTTACCAAACACTTTCAGCATAAAGCTGTAAGTGATAAAGCCGTGAATCAGAAGCGTTGCCGCCAGAACCACAAAGTACTCAGCCAGATTAACGATGGCGCTCAGACCTAAGCCGGTAAATAGCTTAGACATCAGGAAGAACACACCATAAGGGGCAATGTTCATCAGCAGGGCAACCAGCTTCATGATCACTTCATTCAAAGCTTTGAACATAGAAGCGACTTGTTCTCCCGCTTTACCAGACAGGCTGATAGCGATACCAAACAGAATCGCAAATACGATGATTTGTAGTGTCTTACCTTCTGCCATCGCGCTGATCGGGTTAGTCGGGAACATCTGAATAATCACGTCGCCTAGCGAAGGCGCTTCTTTGGCGACAAAGCTACCTGCGGCAGTCAGGTCTGCACCTGCCCCCGGCTGGAATATGGTGCCCATAAACAGTGCCAAAGAGATAGCAATTGCCGTGGTCGTGATATAGAAAAGCAGGGTTTTTCCGCCCAGACGGCCTAGTGTTGCTACGTCTTTAAGAGAGCTGGTACCACAGACCAGAGAGACAAAGACAAGAGGAACAACCAGCATTTTCAGGCTGGCAATAAAGATTTTGCCGCCAACATCCAGAAAGCCGTTTACCACGTAGGTATCGATAAATGCATTACCATCGAAAAATGTTCGGATAGCTAAACCTGTGAGAATGCCAAGTACCATCCCCAGAATGACTCTGTTAGTCAGGGACAGCTTATTAGAATTTCCATCCATTATTTCACCTTAAACATCTTTTATTTCGGCCGAGCAGAATAAGGTAAAATTTTTGTTCCGACAATCTTGACAAAAGCAGCGCAATATAGTCATTTTTTGTTAAAAAGAGTGAATGTTTCTGATTTGTTAATGAATGTTGGCAATTTTATGTCATATGCAATCTAAAAATTTGAACTTGATTCAAATATGATATTTACATAAATATCAGTCACTTACCAAAAGTTACTTAGTTTGATGTCTGAGGTGGTCAAAAAGTAACCGGTTGGCTGCTATTAATGACTGATTAACACGCCAGTTTTGAGGGAATATTTTCAAAAGAGTTAGAATAATGTGAGCTGAGTAAGGTTTGTATATACGTTTTTCACGCATAATCGCCCCTTTTGCCTCCCTGATTCTCGCCATTATCGACTTTTTCTGTTAAAACTGCCTCTTTTAATGAAAAAAGGTAAAGAGATTAATCGAATAAATTACATCAAACCGCTATATCCAGCAGCCGATCAGAGCGTTATGATACGGATTCTGAGTGATTCCAGATTCTGTTGAAAAAGAGATGAAAGTTATCTCCGCCTGACAGGTTCTTATTGCTAAGTGATCTCCTCAGACAAACAAAACACATTCCACTGTGTGAGAACAATATGAATAATATAGAAGAAAGTACCGTTCGCCCCGAGAACAATCTGATTGTCATTTTTGGTGCTTCTGGTGATTTAACGCACCGGAAGCTGATCCCTGCTCTATACCATCTGTACGCAAATGATATGTTGCCGGACAACTTTGCCGTATTAGGCGTAAGCCGGACAGCATTCAGCGATGATGAGTTTCAGGTAAAAATGAAGCAAGCTTTGACTGAAAATGAAAAAGTGCAGCCCGAAACCCTCGATGCCTTTATACAGCACCTTTATTACCAGCCGCTGAATACCTCCTCTGTAGAAGAGTATGGTGTATTGAAACAGAGGCTGGAGTTGCTTAGCGATAAGCACGACACTGGTGGTAACACCGTTTACTATTTATCTACGCCTCCAAGCCTTTATGGCGTCATTCCTGAATGTCTTGCCGCTCACGGTCTTAATAAAGAAGAAGACGGCTGGAAGAACCTGATTGTTGAAAAGCCGTTTGGTTACGATCTTCAATCTGCCGAAGACCTTGATAAGCAGATACATGCTTGTTTTCAGGAACATCAGATCTACCGTATTGACCACTATTTAGGTAAAGAGACAGTACAGAATCTTCTGGTACTGCGCTTCTCCAACGCTATGTTTGAGCCTTTGTGGAACCGCAACTATATCGATCATGTCGAGATCACCGCAGCTGAGTTCCTCGGTGTTGAAGAGCGTGGTGGTTACTACGACTGCGCTGGTGCAGTGCGCGATATGTTCCAGAACCACTTGTTGCAGGTGCTGGCTATGGTGGGAATGGAGCCCCCTTCGGTTATCAATGCCGATTCCATGCGTGATGAAGCCGTCAAGGTGATGCAGTGTTTCCGCCCGCTGTCGGACGACGATTTGCAAAAAAATCTGGTACTGGGCCAATACACTCATTCCCATGTGCGTGGTGAAGAGTTACCCGGTTACCGTGAGGAGCAAGGGGTAGCTGATGATTCCAGAACAGAAACCTATGTCGGCCTTAAGATGTTTATCGATAACTGGCGCTGGAACGGAGTGCCGTTTTATGTGCGTACCGGTAAGCGACTGCCGACGCGGGTAACGGAAGTGGTAATTCACTTCAAAAACACCCCACATCCGGTATTTGGTGTCAATGCACCAGAAAATAAGTTGATTATCCGTATTCAGCCTGATGAAGGTATTCTGCTTAGCTTTGGCCTTAAAGAGCCGGGAGCCGGTTTTAAAGCGAAAGAAGTATCAATGGATTTCCGTTACGGCGATCTGGAAGAGAGCAATATGCTGACGGCTTATGAGCGCCTGATTCTGGATTGTATGAAGAGCGATGCCACCCTGTTTGCCCGTACCGATGCAGTGCGTGCCTGTTGGGAATTTGTCGAGCCTATATTAAAGCATAAACAAAATCCTGAGCACCTGTTTGGTTACGCGGCGGGAACCTGGGGGCCGAAAGAGGCGGATGAACTGCTGACCAATGATGGCCGCGACTGGCGCTTCCCGTGTAAAAACCTGACTAATACCGAGTATTGTGAGTTATAGAAAATGAACTATCAGATATTTCAAACACCAGAGCAGGTGGTTACTGCTCTGGCTGAAGATATGCTGGCACTGAGCGAGCAGGAAAGAGAGACTCATATTTCACTTTCCGGTGGCCGCTCGCCTAAACTGCTGTTCCGCACTTTGGCGCAAGCGCCTTATAAGCAAAAAATAAACTGGGCTAATCTGCACTTCTGGTGGGGGGATGAGCGTTGTGTTGAACCAACAGATGCAGAAAGCAACTTTGGTGAAGCCAATGAGTTGCTGTTTAAGCATATCGATATTCCACAGAAGAACATTCACCGTATTCTCGGCGAGAACTCACCAGAACCGGAAGCAAAAAGATTTGCTGATGAGATGCAGCAGCTAATTCCGGCAGAAAACGGATTACCTGCCTTTGACTGGATTATGCTGGGCATGGGTACAGACGGGCATACAGCTTCGCTGTTCCCTAACCAGACCAACTATGATGAGCCAGCTATTGCATTGGTGGCAGCGCACCCTGAAAGCGGTCAGTTACGGGTGTCTAAGTCTGCCCGTCTGCTGCAAAACGCAAAACGCATCACTTATCTGGTGCTGGGTGACAGTAAAGCGGAAGTACTAAAGCAAATTCAACAACAGCCGGCAGAGCAACTGCCTTATCCGGCTGCAAAGATTAAATCACTCCACGGCCAGACCGAATGGTTTGTGGATGCACAGGCAGCAAGCTTGCTTGTTAAAGGAGAGAAATAATGAAAGGCGATATTGGTGTAATTGGTTTAGCGGTAATGGGTCAGAACCTGATCCTTAATATGAACGACAACGGATTTAAAGTCGTTGCTTATAACCGTACCGTATCCAAGGTTGAGGAGTTTCTGCAGGGCGCTGCAAAGGGAACCAATATTATCGGTGCAGAGTCGCTGGAAGATCTGGTGGCGAAACTGGAAAGCCCGCGTAAAGTGATGCTGATGGTTCGTGCCGGTGAAGTGGTTGACTCCTTTATTGATGCGCTGGTTCCTCTGCTGGACAAAGGCGACATTATTATTGATGGCGGTAACTCAAACTACCCTGATACCAACCGTCGTGTTGCTGCGCTGAAAGAGCAGGGCATTCACTATGTAGGCAGCGGTGTATCCGGCGGTGAAGAGGGTGCGCGTTTCGGCCCTTCTATTATGCCGGGTGGTGCTCCTGAGGCATGGCCACATGTGAAACCGATCTTTCAGGCCATTTCCGCCAAGACTGACAGTGGTGAAGCTTGCTGTGACTGGGTTGGTAAAGATGGTTCAGGCCACTTTGTTAAGATGGTTCACAACGGTATTGAATATGGTGATATGCAGCTTATCAGCGAAGCCTACCACTTTATGAAAGAAGGTCTGGGGCTGTCACACGATGAGATGCAAGCCATCTTTGAAGAGTGGAAGAGCACAGAGCTGGACAGTTATCTGGTTGATATTACGACGGATATCCTTGGCTATAAAGACGAAGACGGCGAGCCGCTGGTTGAGAAGATTCTTGATACCGCCGGTCAGAAGGGTACCGGTAAATGGACGGGCATTAATGCACTGGACTTAGGTATTCCTCTTACTCTGATCACTGAGTCTGTTTTTGCCCGTTGCCTGTCAGCACTGAAAGATCAACGCGTAGCCGCAGAAGCTGAGTTTGCTAAAACCATTCAGCCGGTGGAGGGTGATAAGAAAGAGTGGGTAGATGCCCTTCGTCAGGCACTATTGGCTTCAAAAATTATCTCTTATGCACAGGGCTTTATGCTGATCCGTGAAGCGTCAGAAGAGTATGACTGGTCACTGAACTACGGTAGCGTGGCACTAATGTGGCGCGGAGGCTGTATTATCCGCAGTGCTTTCCTTGGCAATATCCGTGATGCTTATGAGACTAACCCGGATATCAAGTTCCTTGGTTCGGATGCTTACTTTAAAGATATTCTGCAACGCAGCCTATCGGCATGGCGTAAAGTTGCGGCTAAGTCACTGGAGATCGGTTTGCCTATGCCTACCATGACATCGGCACTCACTTTCCTTGATGGTTATACTACCGCCCGCCTTCCGGCAAATATGCTTCAGGCACAGCGTGATTACTTTGGTGCCCATACTTATGAGCGTGTTGACCAGCCAAAGGGTCAGTTCTTCCATACCAACTGGACAGGCACCGGCGGCGATACAGCATCAACTACTTATGATGTTTAACTTGCTGCGCTGATTTTGAAAGCTCTCTCACCAGAGGGAGTCTTTCAGACAAAAGAAAACGGCCACCATATTAACCATGGTGGCCGTTATTTATTCAGGTAATGATTTGTTATTCAGCCGTGGCGTCATGCACCGCTTTTTTAGTGTCTTGCCAGACCTGACTAGAATCTTCTTTAACACCTTCCCATGTGTTTGAACAACCACCAATGAACAGGGCAAGTGTGGTTAAAATTAATGCAGCTCTCATTTATTTACCTCCGTCTAAGCTATCTGATGACTATAACAAAACTGCGCAAAAGCTAAAGAGTTTATATTCCACTTTACTTATGATCGAGAACCTTCTAGTGTGCCAAAACAAGAGTTTATTGTTGAGCGTTAAAGCAAAAAGATATGAGCGAAGTAGTGAAGAAAAAGCAGGGAACCAAACATAAATCAGAGCAGGAGAGACGGGAACAAATTTTAAGCTGTTCGATGGAGGTATTTCTCAACAAGGGCTACCACAATACCACTATGAAAGAAATTGTGGCATCCACCGGCCTTTCTAAAGGCGCGATTTATCACTATTTTTCCTGTAAAGAAGAGATCTTTAACGCTATATTTCTCGATTTTGACCAGAAAATAACCGCCGACTTTGAGCGAGTCTCGGTTGCGGACGATCCCCTGACGGAAATCAAAAATCTACTTACATCTACACTGGACGAGATGATTCGCTTTTTCCGTATGTACTATGTCTGTTTAGAGATGTCAGAGAGTGATGCCTTACAGCAGCAGTTTGATCAAACCACAGAGTTCATCCGTCAGAGCGTAACCCGTTCCATAAAGGAAAAATACGATCTGCCGACACAAGTCGATGTGGAAGACGTTTTTAGCAGCTTTAATCTGATGATGGAAGGTTTACTCTCCCTCGCAGCGACCAAAAAATCATTTGAGCCTAAGGCAAGTTTGCAAGTGGTGTTCAGGGTGATTGATCATCTGCTTGAAGTATCAGAACAGAAGAAATAAGTTATACGGACTATTCAATGCACTGTCGGCTCAGTTGTCCAGTTCTCAAGAATATTCATGCTCAATAGTTTCTAAGATGCTTAAAAGTGTTCTATTAGTACAGCTAAAATCACGGATTGGTTGAGTTGTGGTGACGAGCAACAGTTTCAAGCCGTTCCGCAAGCCAAATTTTAATAATTGACTGTCGTGTAACGCCGATTCGGTTAGCTTCCTGATCTAACGACTCCAGCATCCACATAGGGAGATCAACATTGACACGCTTCTGTTTTTGCATCGGGCGCTTAGCTTTAGAAAGGTCCAAATCATCAATTACATCAGTATCACTTTCAAATTTTTTATCAAAATCATGCGCTTTCATATCTGTTCGATTTGCTTTTTCTCTTGTCGAATTCAAATGTAACCATGAGTAAAATCTATACCATTATTACTCGTATATCAATTCAGCTCAGATTTTTGCTCTAGTGGTGAAACATGAAATACAGGCAGATTAATTGGTGATCGCTCCCATGTTGCACGTGGGAGTGTATACCAGATCTCAAAATTACTGTCGGACGTTGGTTAAGCCTGTTCTTCTTTCCGACCTTTTAGTTTCGCCCCTGCCCGGGCGAGTAACTTTTGCCTGCGGCTGCAAAAGTCACCAAAAGAGCCGTGGTTTTCTTTGTCGTTATAGGCTTATTCACCACCGTTTTGTAACTCGCCTTTCTGGTGAAAGGCTCAAACACGACAAAACTATTAGAGCTAGCAAGAACTCGCTCCAATGCTGTGCGTTGGAGTGTATACCTGAGCGTATATTTACTGACAGAGTTGTGAATCGTATACCCCAGATAGTGGTAACTTATAGCCCTGTATTGTCAATGCGGATGGCTAACGGATTGCTTTCGACTACAACGCTAAGTTCGGAATAACCGCTAGCAATTAAACCACTTCGCATTTTACGTTAACCGATTTAAAGTCTGGTATAGCTCCATCTGCTTCTATATCTGAGGGTAATTTGTTGTTACCAACCAAAATGCATTTTGCCCCAAACGCCTTTGCCGCAAGTAAACCGCTTAGAGAGTCTTCATAGATCAAACATTCACTTGCGCTTGTATTCAGAAGTTTTGCGCATTTTTCAAAACCTTCCGGATTTGGTTTTCCTTCGGTGACGTCCTCGCGGCTTATAACTATGTCGAAATAATGGTGTAGTCCGTGAAGGTTGAAAATATATTGGACACGGGCAGGCCAACTTCCGGTTACCAAGCCAACTTTTATGCTATTAGATTTCAGTTTCTGAAGTAGCTCTTTTGCACCATTTATCATTGGTGTGTCAGCGGTTTCTTCATAGTCATCAACCAGCTTTTTTATATCAGTTTTTTCCTCTTCTGATAGGTCTTTAAAAAAATAATCGAGCGTATAGCTTCCGCTTCGGCCATGTATATGCGGCTCAATGTCTTTAGCCGGAATACTTACCCCAACCGTTTTAGCGGCATTTAGCCACGCTTTTTCGATGGTATTTCTGGAATCAATTAGAGTCCCATCCATATCGAAAATTACCGCTTTATAGTCAATTAACATGGGTGGATTCCTTTTTCCCGAACACATCCAACATATGTAAATTGTCTTGAACTCTGTCATTAAATATTTCAAGGGCTTCACTTGAGTTTGCCGCATTACATGTAACAGGAAGTATTACCGCTTTTTGTTTTAGCAGGCTTTGTACCACCACCCCTGCTTCTTCATGGTCAATATTCTGAGCGATAATTTGGCCGTTGCAGTTGATAAAGGCAAATAGTGATTTATTCATTTGTAACTCCTATTCTGAACTGGTGTTATTGTTGTTATTGGGACAGACTACTAATCTGTCGTTACCTATGGCTATTCTTTAACCTCAGATATGAAGTCACTTTAGTACTTTCTTTTTATTCCTTATAATGAAAGATATTCAATCTACGATGAGTACTTGGAATGGAAATAGATCTGCTGAGAGCTTTCTGTGAGCTTGCACTGAGAAAGCACTATGGAGCAGCCTCAGAGCATCTTTACATTACACAGTCAGCACTGACTAAGAAGATTCAGCGTTTAGAACATATGATTGGTGCAAAGCTATTTGACAGGGGAAGGGGCGGGGCAAGCCTTACTCCACTAGGAGCTGTATTGCTACCTGAAGCAAGAAGATTAGTTGATAACTTTGATACATTCTCTAAGCTGACCAAAAAGGCAGTGGCCGGTAAAACAGGCTTTCTGAAGATTGGATTTGGCATATCCAGCTACGATGTAGCAACAGATATTATTGCCGAATTTACCAATGCCAATCCGGAGATACATATTTCTCTGGACGACATCCCATCTCAGTTGCAAAGAGAAATGCTTTTGTCAGGTGAGCTTGATATCAGCTTTAGCCGTTTAGCTATAGCCGGAGAACTTGAATCCAAGGTTGTGACTAATGATGAGCTAGTGCTTGCGGTGCATCATTCTGTTGAGTTGGATAACGATCCTTTTAAAAACTTAACTGACACCAGTTATATGCGGTTAAATCCTGCCCGCGGTCTTGGTTACTCGAACTTAGTGGATAGATATCTGAATGAGACCAATCGTCAACTAGCGGTTGAGCGTGAAGCCAATGATATTCTTACTCTGTATACCATGATCTCAGCAAATCTGGGCTATTCCATTGTGCCGAAAAGCACTCAATATCTAGGTAGCGAAAAGGTCAGATATATACCATTGGATGATCTGAATACTCACTGGCAAGTGGGGATGATCTGGAACCCTGAAATAGAAAACCCAGTGCGGGATTATTTTGTACAGTTAGTGTGTTCTTAATCTCTATGGCCGTAGGCTGAGTAAGCCATTTAGGTTTTCATTCTTAGTGAAAGGCTCAGGTGTGACAAAACTGAGCTTGCTATATTATGAACCTCAAAACAAGGCAGTTAAACAAAATTGGGATAAACAGTCTTTGAATTTAACTGTTCTATTTTCTTTTTTAATGTTCTCGCATATCAATTGATATTCTCTTTTCCGATAGATCATAACTTTCGATAAGGCCGCCCTCTGAACCTCTATGGGTGTCCCACATATATACTCTTTTTAACTCAAAGTATATTAGTTCAACTCTCCAAAGACCGATTGGGTAAATGTAATCGGGAAGGCCGTAATTTTGTATAAACTTACTGAATCTCTCAGAGTGATTCATGTCCTGCAGGATTTTTTTATATCCAGAGTATTCATCGCTTGATGTTTTACTGACAGACCAATATTTTCCCTCATATTTATTAGAGTCCCACCCGCGTGAACCAGCAGCACAACCACTTAATAAAATACAAATAATAAGCATTGATGTGAATTTAAGTGACTTCATCATAAATCTCAGGTTTAGCTTGATATTATTAATAAAATTAGAATCTTACGTGGTAACTGTCTCGTTTACAAGGTTGGTGTGCTTAGCAAACTGAAGTCATAAAATAGTATGCGGAATTAGGACATAACGGTTCAGAAAAGGGATTGGGGACATATGGTGGGATATTGCAAAGATATTGACGGTCATATTACCGCCTTTGCGAAACCACCTATAGTGGAAAGTGTATTTCAAGCTTTAATCCAGTTCTATAGCCAGCCAAAGTCTGGTATGCAACGCAAGAGCATCACAACTAGCCGGTAGTGTTTCCTACTGCCTGCTTTTCGCTTAAGACGAAGCAGGTATTCGCTCCCCGAAGGGAGAGAAACCTCTATAGCGGAAAGACTATCTTTAACTATGCTCAATGGATAAGCTCGTCCACGCACGATATTTAATTATTAACTCTTGAGGAGTGAGTATGAGAGCCTTGCTGCTTATTCTGCTTGTACCGTCTATGGCTTATTCCGCTGTAGATTTGGTTAAAGTGGATAAATCTGAACGAAAAATGTACTTAATTGAGAACGGAGCGACTTTAAAAGAGTACTCAATCTCCTTAGGGGGGAATCCTCAAGGGCATAAAGAGCAGGAAGGTGATCAAAAAACACCGGAAGGTGAGTACATTCTGGATTACATCAACGAAGAGTCCTCATACTACAGATCAATGCATATTAGTTACCCTAACCAGACGGATAAGCTTCACGCAGAGTCAAAGGGGGTTAGTCCGGGTGGTTTTATTATGGTACATGGGCAAAAAAATGGTTTTGGCTGGTTGTCCTCCTTTACACAAACAATGGACTGGACAGATGGCTGTATTGCCATAACCAATAAAGAAATGGACGAGTTTTTAAGTTTGGTGGATGTGGGTACAACCATCGTTATAGAGTGGTAGTTGTTGCGGTAAGTGTTACTTTTTCCTGCTTAGGAGGCTCTCTAATTGCGTTAAGCCTTAAGTGGATTCTTATGTCTGTCTAACTCTGGTATACATACCCACGCTGGAGCGTGAGGAACGATGGAAGGAGCCGGATGTCGCTCTTATATAAAAGAAAAAAGCTGACAGAACTTCTCCTGTCAGCCTTTATAAATCAGTTAGTGTGACTGCACTTATCAGTGCTTCATCTTCATACCGGCCATTACTTTCTTCACCGGCGCTTTAAACGTGATGCTTTCACCGTCAGCAAAGTTTGCGGTTACTTCAATTTCACTGCCCTCGGTAAAGTTGTGCTTTAGTTCAAACATCATAATGTGCAGGCTGCCCGGCTTAAGTACAACCTTGCTGTTAGCAGGAATCACAATGCTCTTAACCTGACGCATTTTCATTACGTCGCCTTCCATAATATGGTCGTGCAGTTCAACTTTACCAGCCGCAGGTGTTGAAGCAGAGACAAGAGTGCGCTCTTTATCACTGTGGTTCATTATGGTTAAAAACACGGCACTGGCCGGAGCATTTGGCGGCGTTGCACGGGCGTATGGATTGTGCATCATCAAATCGCCGCCGGCAGAGGCAAAGGTGCTGGTCAGGGCTAAGGTGATTAGAAGTAGCAGTTGTTTCATGTTTGTTCCTTTTTCGGGCTGTTCCGTTGCTATTGTTATTTAATATTCAGTGTGGTCTTTATCGCCTGAACGATAGGTTCAGGGTCAAGGGTATGAGGTACTTTGGTAATCAGAGTTCCGTCCGGCTGTAGGAAGTAGAAGTAAGAGCTGTGATCGACCACATAACCCATAGCGGAATCTTCCAATTCCGTTTTTCTGAAAATCACACCATAGCGATCTGCCACTGGTTTGGTGATCTCAAGCGGGGCGGATAAGCCTTCAATAGATGGGTGAAAATACTGGGCGTAGGTATGAGCCGCGTCCGGTTCATCTCTTTCCGGGTCAATGGAGATAAACATAGGGCGTAAAGCCGTTAACTGATCTTCTTCGAACTCTCTTAACGCGCCGGAAAGCATTGCCAGAGAAGTCGGGCAGACATCAGGGCAACGGGTATAACCAAAGTAAACCACACGAACTCTGTCGTCGCTGGTATCGAAAATCTCTACCGATTGGTTCTCTTTTCCTGTGAAGGTCGGGTTTTTAGCGATCTGCTCGGAAGCTTGTTGCTGCTTTTGTGCTTCTATTTCTGACTGGCTGTCCATATACACTTTCAGGCCGTAGCCGAGAACAAAGGCGACAGCCAGTGCCAGTGACCAATTTTTACTCATCTTTCCATCCTAATTGCCGGGTGCACTGTGGTAGTTCCGTCTGATAAATCGCCAAGCCAGGTCATCTTGTCCTGAACACAGACCGGAAGCATAATTTTCGCGGTAAACAGTCCATCTTGTTGCTTTTTCAGTTGATATTTTACCGTGCCCATATCCATCTCAAGAGCATTGAGATTCAGGGAGAGAGTATCGTTTTCAGCATTATCCCATTTAATGGTAATCAGGCTTTCAGTCAAAGGTTTTGCTACGTCACGGTCTAGCAACATACTGACTTCCGCTTGCTGACATTCGCTGGTAGACAAGAAACAGTACTTCTCTTTATCAAACTCAGAAGTCGTACTAGTATCCGCCGGTTTAGCTGTCTGAAGCAGATCCTGGGCAAAGAATCCGGCCGCAATGGCCACACATAAAAGTGCAATTTGTAATAATTTCATAACAGGGCGAAAGGTTATCAATAAGTTAAAATGTTAACACGAATTCAATGCTGAGATGTGATGGAGATCGATGACTGTAAAATTTTACAAATAAAAAAGCCAGCAAACATATTGCTGGCTTAAATATCTGACAAGAAAACTATTAGTCTTTATCTGCAACTCGTTCTAGCAACAGCACTGCGCCAATCGCGACAAACATCATCACAACGGCAAGTAGCAACTGATTTGGCTGAGAAAACAGAGTTTCATACTCAAATGGAGAGATGTTTTCCTGCAGCAGAGGAACCTGCTCACCTTTAGAGTTGATTCTCCAGCTTATTGTCTCTTTCCACGGCCAGATTTTTGGCAGTGTTCCAATCATCAGTCCGGTAAGAAACATCAGGGTGGAGCTGCGGTGTTTTTTAAGCAGCCATGAAAGCAGATGAGAAAAGCTGAGAAGACCTATCACACAGCCGGTTACAAACAGCAATAGCACATCGATTTGCAATGATTTGGCCGCCGCAAGAATGGGGCCATACATACCCAGCAGCAGCAGAATAAAGCTGCCGGAAATACCGGGAAGAATCATAGCGCAGATAGCAATAGAACCGGCTGCGACGATATTGAAATTGGTTGGATCCATCTCCAGCGGTTTAAGCACGGTAATGGCGTAGGCAAAGGCAATACCGATAACAGTACAGATGAATCTGGTAACGTCTTTTTCATCTACCTGCCTGACAACGTGATAGACAGAAACCAGTATCAGGCCGAAGAAAAATGACCAGAGCGGAATGGGGTGAGTCACCAGCAGCCATGAAATCAGTTTTGCCAGCGTCAGTATGCTGGAGATGACTCCGCCAAACAGGGCGATCAGAAACAGACCGTTAATATGATTAAAGGCGGCTTTTATACCTTGTTCACGGATAACCTTTATCAGGCTTGGGTTTACCCGCCTGATGCTCTCTAGCAGGGTGTCGTATACGCCGGTAATAAAAGCGATAGTGCCGCCGGAAACGCCCGGTACCACATCTGCGGCTCCCATAGCGATTCCTTTAAGGAAAGTGGTCAAATAGTTCATTAACGTATCTGTGTGATTGTTCAGGAAGGGGAATTATACAAAAAACAGGTCAAATAAATATAAAAACGGGCAAATTAGCATGCTTATCAATAAGGTTTAGTGCAATTAATGTCATAGCTTTTTGCATGGTGTTTGCAATTTGCATTTGCAAAATGCAATTGCCAGATGGAAAAGTTGTACTTTTGTGCAAAAAAGACCCTAAAAAGCGAGAATATATATTTCTTTCAAGTTGGCACGCATTGTGCTTTAATACTAGCGACCCTTCTTAAAGCCGAGGGTCACCTAGCCAACTGACGTTGTTAGTGAATATTTATTGTTCACACTATCTATAAGCCAATTGCAATTATTGCGATTGGCTCTTTTTTTGTCCAAAGAAAACTTTTCAGTGACTTTTCCTGTAATTCTAGCTCTTAAGCCGGGTAAGTTAGAGTTACGTTCAGCATCTGCATATCAAAAAGCCAGTCAGTTTTGCTGACCGGCTTTGGTGACTCGTGTTTAATCCGGACTCATGTTAGTTGTTGAGTTAATACCCCATCAGGCTTAGTAGATTCTCCGCCGTGGTGATTGCCTCTTTTCGGTTAGCAATATTAAGCTTTTGATACAGGTTGCGGATATGAGTTTTTATGGTAGTACCGGCCACATCCAGTTCTTGTGCAATTTGCTCATTGCTAAAGCCTGAATAGATTAGCCCCAGCACCTGCCATTCACGTTGGGTAAGAGGACTGGTACGCACCAGTTCAGGAACATTAGGCAGATTTACTAGCTTATCAACAAACTCTTCGTCAAAGTGCACGGAGCGGCTACGTTGCTTGCTGGAGATATCTTTAATCAGTTGCTGGGCGCGGTGCTTCTCCAGATCGCCGAGGCTGGTATAGCTACTGAGTTTCTGTAGCAGATGATCAAGACTGCTGCCGTCAATCAGAAAGTCGCCGATTATACCGGTCTGGTTGGTCAGGCTTAACGCCTGCTTCAGCTTGTCGTTAGCCAGAGCTTCATTACCTTGTTTAACCTGAAGAGTCGCTTCAATAATTAAGTTACGGTTTATATCCGTCACCAGATGGCAACCCTCAGCTTGTTGCTGCAAAAACGCAAGGCTTTCTTCAGCCTGTTGGAATTGTCCTGTATAGGTTTGCGCACGGGCTATATTACGCCATTGTAGCTGGTAGAAATGGTTCCTTGCAGAAGAGGGCTTCACTGCTTGATCCAGCCAGCGTTGAATAGAGTCAGTATCACCTTTGGCCTGCCAGAACAGCAATAATGACAGGGAGGCGTTTGCCTTCCAGTCGAGGTGATAATTTGATTGCTGTAGCAGGTGCTGTATCTGCTCAATAAACTTACCTGCTTTATCCAGTTCACCACGGCCGATGGCAATACGTGCCAGCAGCGAGTAGCAGTGCAGGTGTTTACTTTCATCATGCTTGCCCAGAACATCAATGCCTTTATAGGCGCACTCTTCTGCTTCATCAAGGCGGTTCCAGCACCAGAGCACCTGAGAGCGTAACCGCAACAGAAATTCATGCAGCGGCAGTTGTTGCAGCTTTTGCTCTTCGATCAGCTTAAAGGCGCTGTCCTGAATCTCATACGCGGCTTGTACAAACCCTTGTGCGATCAGTATTTCGCTTTGCTGCAATAGTGCCCAAAGTGCCTGATGGTAAAGCTGATGCTGTCTGGCTAGTTTTTCTGTCTGCTGCATCAGGGAGAGGGCGCGATCCAACTCACCATTTACATGGCTGACTTCACCCATAATGGATGTAGCAACAATCCTGCTGCGGTAAATGGTGGTATCTAGCTGACTAAGTGATAGCTCGGCAAGTTCAAGAGCGGCTTCAGGGTCATTGCGGTTAATGGCAACCTGAGCGCGCAGGGCATTGATTTGTCCCTTCTCTCCAGTGGTGATCTCTATATCTCTTTTCACCATCTGTTGTTCGGACTCCGCCAACATTCCCTCTACCAGGTTGTATTTATGCTGGCTTTGCGCCAGCCATGCCTGTAGCAGGGGCAGTTTCATTTCACTGTAGAGTTGATCGTCCGAAAGCTGACTCATGGCATCTTCCATCACCCTGAGCTCACCCTGATTAAACATACGCCAGCCATGATCAGCCAGAATCTGAGCAACTAAATCGCCGTCTTGCGACTGGCGGGCATGGGAGAGTGCCTGATGGGCGATATCAGTATTCAGCCATGCTTTAGCGGCGTTTCTGTGCAGCTGTATCTCTTCCTGAGGAATACGTGCCTTTCGTTCATGGGCGAGAAATTCACCGAACAGATGATGGAAGCGATACCAGTTCTGTTCCCCTTCCAACCGGTAAATAAACAGGCCGAACCGGTTGAGCGACTCAATCATATTCAGGGCATCGTCGCGGTTTGTCAGCTCACTAACCAGCTTATCGTTAAAGGTTTCCAGAACAGAACACTGCATCAGGAAATGCCGGGTTTCCTGATCCAACAGATCAAACACCTCCTCAACCAGATAATCCCATAAATGAGCATTGTTAAACTGAGAGACGGATTCGGCTGACTGAGCCAGAGTGCGTTTCTGGTGTTGTGCCTGTAAGGCAATTAACTGCAGGGCAGACGGCCAGCCTTCAACATAGGCACGCAGGTTGTCGGCTGTTGTGTTGTCGACCCCTTCAGAAACACGCTGATTGAAAAAGCGGGTGGTTTCTTCGGTATCAAACGCAAGTAAGTCGTTGCCTATCTCAATCATCAAATCCCTGACCCGCAGGTTAGCGGTACCCAACGGCGGATTAGAACGGCTGGTGACCACAAGGGTAATATTGTCCGGCATATGCTTTAAGAAAAAGCGCATCGCTTCATGAATTTCATCGTCAGCAATCAGGTGGTAGTCATCCAGAACGACATAGCACTCATTATAGTAGTCAGCCAGTTCAGAGAACAGTTCGCCGAACAGGCTTTTTAAAGAGGAGAACTGGCGTCTTTCCGCCAGTGTCTGGGCATTCGGGCATTGATTGTCTGTGCCGCGGTTAATGGCCTGAATAAAGTAGTTAACAAAGCGGAAGCTATCGTTATCACTGTCGTCAATGCTGTACCAGCCAACATTGCTTTTCTCTGACAGCCACTGAGCTGCCATGGTGGTTTTACCATAGCCGGCAGGCGAGCGGAAAAGCACCAGCTTGTAACAGGGAGCCTGTTGTAACAGGTCAAGTACTCTTGGTCTGACAATGGCGTTATGCAGTCTGCCGGGACGGGTTAACTTAGATGGAATCCACATAAATATCTTGCTTTGCTACTGAGTGTACGAATCAAGCTTAATCCTACGTTAAGCCAATCTCTACAAAAAATGATCTAGCTCTGATATGTATGATCTGCCGCATAGTTATGGCTATCTACGCCCTTGTTTTGTGTTGTTCGTCACAATTAATGCCTTCGTGGGATGGAAATTAACCGATAGCTGTACATATTAATGGATATGAAACGAAAGATTCGTAGGCTGAATAACGTCAGCTGTGGACGGAAAAGCAGAGGTGCACTGACCTTCAAAACCGTTACTTAGAATAAATATGTGATGAGCACTGTGTTTTGGTAGATGCATTCTGATTTCTAAATTTTCATCCTATTGTGAATTCAGCCGGTGAATAAAAGTTTTATGTGATCTAAGTCGTTAAGAGATGGGGTGAGAGAGGTACTTATGTGCTCTTGATCACCTTGTGTGCGGGAGAGGAGGGTCTACGCCCTAGGGACTCATCCTACTACTCCCTTTAGTTAGGAGGATGTTCTGCTTTTCGTCCGGATGCAGGATATGCCGTAGATAATTCGAAACAGTTATGAGATTTCACTATGAAACCGAGTCAACAAAAGAAGTTTGATAAAGCGCAGTTCCAGGCAGATGTAAAGATGCACCTGACCGCGACCTACGCAACAACCGTAGAGACAGCAAGTCCGAGAGCATGGTATCTGGCAATGGGACGCGCGTTGGCAGAGTTCACCACCTTTGATCTTCTTGAGACAGAAAATGACGCAGCCATTAAAAATGCAAAAAGCGTCAACTACCTTTCTCTTGAGTTTTTGATTGGCCGCCTGACAGGTAACAACCTGATCAGTATGGGGCTATACGAGCAGATTGACGGTGCTATGAAAGAGTTGGGCCAGAGCCTGACCGATCTGCTTGAAGAAGAGCGCGATCCATCATTGGGTAACG
The DNA here is from genome assembly GCF_028201475.1 of Vibrio sp. SCSIO 43137. Taxonomy (NCBI): domain Bacteria; kingdom Pseudomonadati; phylum Pseudomonadota; class Gammaproteobacteria; order Vibrionales; family Vibrionaceae; genus Vibrio; species Vibrio sp. SCSIO 43137. The sequence goes on from NZ_CP116384.1 coordinate 337,296, forward strand.
GTGGTCTTGGCCGTCTTGCTGCCTGCTTTATGGATTCGTGTGCAGCACAAGAGTTTCCGACAGTAGGTTATGGCCTTCATTATGAATATGGCCTGTTTAAACAGTCTTTTGATCAGTGTCATCAGAAAGAAGCACCGGACGCATGGCGTGGTGTAGAAGGTTATCCGTGGGAAGTTGCCCGCCCTAATCTCGCTCAGACCATTGGTTTTTATGGCCACGTTGAAGTGGTTCATGAAGATGGCAAAGAGAAGCGCCGTTGGGTTCCGGGTATGAGCGTAAAAGCCATGCCTTGGGATATGCCGATTGTCGGCTATGAAAGCAATACGGTTTATCCGCTACGCTTGTGGGAATGTCAGGCGATTGCGCCATTCTCACTGGAAAGCTTTAACAACGGTGATTACTTTGAAGCACAGCACTCGCTGATTGATGCCGGTAACATTACTAAAGTACTTTATCCGAACGACAACCATGAGAAAGGCAAGACCCTTCGTCTGATGCAACAGTATTTCCACAGTGCCGCCTCTATTGCCGATATTCTGCGTCGTCATGAAGAAGCAGGCCATAAGCTGGAAGATTTGGCTAAGTACGAAACTATTCAACTGAATGATACTCACCCGACTATCGCCATTCCTGAGCTGATGCGTGTGCTGGTGGATGAGAAGGAGTGGCATTGGGATGATGCATGGGCACTTTGCTGCAAGACATTCGCTTATACCAACCACACCCTGCTTCCTGAAGCACTAGAGACATGGAGTGAGTCACTGATCCAGCGTCTGCTGCCGCGTCATATGGAGATCATCTACCATATCAACCACCTGTTTATGCAGGAAGTTCGTGCTAAATGGCCGGGTGATGTTGATAAGCAACGTAAGCTGTCAATTATTCAGGAAGGTTTCCACCGTATGGTGCGTATGGCTAACTTGTGTGTGGTGGGTTCATATGCGGTAAACGGTGTGGCGGCACTTCACTCCGAGCTGGTTAAACGCGACCTGTTCCCTGAGTTTAACGAGCTGTATCCGAACAAACTGCAAAACGTGACTAACGGTGTAACACCGCGCCGCTGGCTGAAGTTCTGTAACCCGGGTCTCTCTCAGCTGATTACCGATAAGATCGGCGACAAGTGGCCGGCTGATCTGGATAAGCTGACGGATATCGCTAAATATGCTGACGATGAGAAATTCCAGCAAGAGTACATGGCAGTTAAGAAAGCCAACAAGGTACGTCTTGCTGAATGGGTTCAGGACAACATGGGTATTGAACTGAATACCGATGCTATCTTTGATGTTCAGATTAAGCGTCTGCACGAGTACAAGCGTCAGCACCTGAACCTGCTGCACATTTTGTCTCTGTATCACCGCCTGCTGACTGACCCGTCATTTGATATGGCGCCCCGCGTTGTGTTCTTTGCTGCTAAGGCGGCACCGGGTTATCACCTTGCCAAAGAGATCATCTACGCAACTAACAAGGTTGCAGAGAAGATCAACAGCGACAACCGCGTAAACCACAAACTAAAAGTGGTGTTTATCCCTGACTACCGCGTCAGTATGGCAGAAATCATTATTCCGGCAGCGGACGTTTCTGAGCAGATCTCTACGGCAGGTAAAGAAGCATCAGGTACCGGTAATATGAAGATGGCTCTGAACGGTGCCCTGACCATAGGTACTATGGATGGTGCTAACGTTGAGATCCGTGAAGAAGTGGGTGATGAAAACATCTATATCTTCGGTCTTGAAGTAGAAGGTGTCGAAGCGCTTAGAGCACGTGGCTACAACCCGTTTGATTACTATAACGCCGATCATCTGCTGAAAGCGTCCATGGACTTGTTGCTTGGTGATGAGTTTACTCCGGGTGAGCCGGGCAAACTACGCGCTGTATACGACAGCTTGCTTGACGGCGGTGACCCGTATCTCTGTCTGGCCGATTTCGCCTCTTATGTGAAAGCACACGAAGCGATGGATCAGCAATACCGTGACCAGTCTGGCTGGGCGCGTAAAGCGATTCTTAACACGGCACTGGTCGGTAAGTTCAGCTCCGACCGCTCTATCAGAGATTATGTCAATAACATCTGGAAGCTGGAAGCCGTTAAACGCTAACAGTGTGGATTTAAGCCGGAACTTAGGTTCCGGCTTTACTCAATCCGGTCGCTTTTTGAAAATAACAAAAAAGAGAGCGACCAGATTTGGTCAACACGAACAAAAGCCCTATAAATTTGGAAGGTGGATGGCACCTCCGGAGAAAATAATGAAGCAACAATCAGCATTAAAGCAGGTCGCTGATCTGGCAAAAATTTCAGATAGCTACGTCAGTGCATGGGGAGAACCCGCCAGTGTTGGAGAGGAGACGATTCGACGCTTACTAAGCTCTCTTGGTTATGATACCAGCAGCGATGAAGCGCTGCTTAAATCGGCAGAGAAGAAACATAAGACGGATGTTTTGCCGCCGGTTCTGGTGGTTCGTGACAGCGAACAGCCGATCGAAATTGAGCTGAATCTGGGTGTCAGTGCCCGTGAAAGTGAATTTAGCTGGAAACTGGAAACAGAACAAGGCGCTACTCTGGAGGGCTACCTTCAGTCGCAGATTGTCAGGGATGAGCGTGAAAATGGTGGTCCTCTGGTATTCCAGTTGCCAAAACTGGAGTGGGGCTACCATAAGCTGATTGTAAACCGTAAGCGCCGTAAAACACCTTACGAAATGACACTGATTGTTACTCCGTCGTCTTGTTATAAGCAGGATAAGCTTGAGCAGGGTGGCAAACTGTGGGGGCCGAGTGTGCAGCTTTATACCCTGCGTACACAGCACAACTGGGGTATCGGTGACTTTGGTGATCTGAAGCAGTTGGTTGCAGAAATTGCTTCCCGTGGTGGTGATTTTGTCGGCCTGAACCCGATTCATTCACTATTCCCTGCAAACCCGGAAGGTGCCAGCCCTTACAGCCCGTCTTCCCGTCGCTGGCTGAATGTTCTCTATATTGATGTCAGCTCGGTACCTGAGTTTGTACTGAGTGTAGAAGCACAGCAGATTGTCGGCAACAGTGATTTTCAGCAGCGTTTACATAAGGTACGTGATGCCCATTGGGTGAATTACTCAGAAGTGTCAGAGCTTAAGATGAGTGTACTGCCGCTGTTGTTTGAAGAGTTTAAGACCCGCCATCTGGATAAGATGACCGACAGGGCAAAAGCCTTCCTTGATTTTGTTGAGCAGGGCGGAGACAGCCTGATGCATCAGGCGACATTCGATGCACTACATAGAAAACTGTTTGCTGAAGACGCCTCTGTCTGGGGCTGGCCGGTGTTCCCCGAGAAATATCGTCATTTCCATAATCCGGCTGTTAAGACTTTTATTGAAGAGCACAAAGATGATGTTCAGCTGTATCTGTATTTGCAGTGGATTGCGGACGGACAGATTAATGAAGCTCAGACACTGGCAGAAGAGAAAGGCATGTCAGTAGGCCTGTACCGTGACCTTGCGGTAGGTGTTGCTAACTCCGGCTCAGAAACATGGGCAGATGAAGGCAACCTGATTATGGACGCCAGCATAGGTGCGCCGCCGGATGTTCTGGGGCCGCTGGGACAGAACTGGGGTCTGCCTCCGCTAAACCCGCAGGTGCTTCAGGCGACCGGTTACGATGCTTACATTAAGCTGCTTCGCGCCAATATGAAGCACTGCGGTGCGTTGCGAATTGACCATGTACTGGGCCTGCTGCGTCTGTGGTGGATTCCGCAGGGTGAAGGTGCTAAAGACGGCGCGTATATCTACTATCCGGTAGAAGATATGCTGGCGATTCTGGCGCTGGAATCTCACCGTTATCAGTGTAGTGTCATTGGTGAAGACCTTGGTACGGTTCCTGATGAGATTGTGGAAATTCTGGCCGATGCAGGTGTTCACTCCTACAAGGTGTTCTTCTTCGAAACTGCAGAAGATGGTGGTTACTACTCGCCGAAACACTACACAGAGCAGTCTATGTCTGCCCTTTGTACTCACGATATGCCGACACTGCGTGGCTTCTGGCACTGTGACGATTTGAAAACCGGCAGTGAATTAGGGCTATATCCTGATGAAGAGCAGCTGAAAGGGCTGTTTGATGACCGCCTTAAGTGCAAGCAGGAGATCCTTAATAGTGTTGAGTGGCATGGCTTCCTGCCGGATGGTGTAGGAAGGGACGCTACACTGGTGCCAATGGATCGTTACCTGAGTGAAGCACTGCAGCTTCATCTTGCTGCGGGATCATCTGCCCTGTTGAGTGTTCAGCTTGAGGACTGGCTGGAGATGGACAAGCCGGTCAACATTCCGGGCACCGTTGACGAGTATCCGAACTGGCGCCGTAAGCTGTCGGTAAATCTGGATGATATTTTCGCCAGAGATGAGGTAAACCACATTGCTAAGCGTCTGACAGAAGTGCGCCGACAAGCAAGCAGTAAGTGAGCAGTGTAACTGACTTATAAATCAGTAAAATACCCGCCCCGGCGGGTATTTTTATCTGTTGAAATCCAAATCAGCGGCCAACAGGAAAAATATCGTTTTTTTCTTTATAAAGCAGCGCTTAGGTCATTTAAGTGCCGGGTTTATCGGGGTAATATTAGTGAATTACAGATTAGAACCGCAGAATGGCAAATCGCCGGAGCGTGGATAGCTGATATCAGATTTCAGACCATCCGGTAACAGGGTCAGCTTATTGAAATAAGCACAATGGATGTGTTGTTTTATTTATAGATGTTTCGGGAGACGCCAGTTGAAAAAGAGTAATCTTTCTAAAGAATCAGAACAGTTTTCGCAGTTGGAACAGGCTGCCTGCTCTGATCCGTTTTCATTTTTAGGGCCTTATCACAGGGCCGAAAAGGTTTCACTCAGGGTCTGGATGCCGGGCGCGTGCAAGGTTGAACTTGTCGTCGCGGATGAGCCGAGAGTAGAACTGGAGAAGTTGCAGGATGGTGGTTTTGTCCTTCGTCAGGATCGCGACCTTACTTTTAGCCGTTATAAGTTAGCCGTTGACTGGAAAGGCACAGAGCAGATTATCGATGATCCATACCAGTATCATGCCCTGTATAAAGAGTTTGAAGAACTGCATACCCCGATTCAGATGTTCCACCATATGGGCGCACAGTTTGTTTCCGTTGAGCGTGAAGGTGAGCAGGTTTCCGGTGTTCGTTTTCTTGTTTACGCTCCTCACGCCAGTGCCGTCAGCCTGATTGGTAACTTCAACTACTGGGATGGCCGCAGAACGCCGATGCAGCGGCTGGATTACGGTATCTGGGGTATCTTTATTCCGGGAATGGAAGAAGGTGCCGAGTATAAGTATGAGATAAAAGGCCCGCACGGTGAGAGCCTGCCTCATAAAGCCGACCCTTGGGGCTTCCATGCAGAGCAGCACCCTTCGTTTGCCTCCATTACCTATAACCACGACCGCTACCAGTGGCAGGATAAAGAGTGGCAGAACCGTCCAGTTACCCAAAAGACGAAGCAGGCGTTATCTTTCTATGAGTTGCATGTCGGTTCATGGAAGCGCGATAGCGAAGGTAACTTCTTAGGTTACCGCGACCTTGCTGACCAACTGGTACCTTACCTGACTGAATTGGGTTACACCCATGTTGAGTTAATGCCGATTTCTGAGTATCCGTTCTACGGTTCATGGGGCTATCAGCCGGTAGGTCTGTTTGCGCCAACCAGCCGTTTCGGTACACCCGATGACTTTAAGTATTTTATTGATAAGTGTCATGCCACAGGCATTGGTGTTGTACTGGACTGGGTTCCGGCTCACTTCCCGTCTGACGACCATGGTCTGGCTAACTTTGATGGCACGCCTTTGTTCCACGATCCGGATCCACGCCGTGGCTGGCATCAGGACTGGAACTCCTTTATTTACGATGTCGGCCGTGAGCATGTAAGACGTTTCCTTGTGGCCAATGCCCTGTATTGGTTTAAGCAGTTCCATATTGATGGTATCCGTGTTGATGCGGTGGCCTCTATGCTTTATCTGGATTACTCGCGCAGCCATGACCAATGGATTCCGAACAGTGATGGCGGCAATGAAAATTATGATGCCATTGCCATGTTTAAGTGGGTCAATGAAGAGGTGTATAAGCACTTCCCGAACGCCATGACCATTGCTGAAGAGTCGACGGCATTCCCGGGCGTATCTGCACCAACCTTTATGGGCGGGCTAGGCTTCGGCTTTAAGTGGAATATGGGCTGGATGCATGACAGCCTGAGCTATGTTCAGGAAGATCCGGTACACAGAAAATATCATCACAACACCATTACCTTCCCGCTGATTTATGCTCACAGCGAGAACTATGTGTTGTCTCTTTCCCATGATGAAGTGGTGTATGGCAAACGCTCTATCCATAACAAGATGCCGGGTGATGAGTGGCAGCAGACAGCTAACCTGAGAGCCTATCTTGGTTACATGTACGGTCAGCCGGGCAAAAAGCTGAACTTTATGGGAACAGAGTTTGGTCAGACCGCAGAGTGGAACCATGATGATCAGCTTCAGTGGTTCCTGCTGGCTTATGAACGCCATCAGGGGATCTACGCCCTGACTCGTGACCTGAACTTCCTTTACCGCAATGAACCTGCCCTGCATGAGCTGGATTGTGAGCCGAAAGGGTTTGAGTGGCGTCTGCAGGATGCCAATGACCACAGTATTCTGGCTCATGAGCGCATCAGTGAGTCGGGAGAGAGGATTCTGGTGGTAACCAACTTTACCCCGGTTCCTCACGACTCATTCCGTATCGGTGTGCCTCACAAAGGCAAATACGACTTGCTGCTAAACAGTGATGATGAGCAGTACCACGGTAGCGGTTATGAAGTGATTAAATCGCTGAACAGCGAAGATATTGGAAGTGAAGGTCTGGCTCAGTCGCTGAATCTGCGTATTCCGCCACTGGCAACGGTATTCTATAAGCTAGCTTAATCGCGCTCAGTTTTTTGTTATAAAGTTAAAGCCCCGCAACTTATTGGATAAGCTGCGGGGCTTTCTTTGTTCCAGAGTATGAAATTAGGCTGCTTTTTATCTTAATGGGCATGAAGCCAGAGCTAATTTTCTGCTGTGGTGTAACCTTGTAACAGACATTTTCAGATGTAATTCCTTATGTATTATAGCATGTTACTGTTTGTTCCTATCGGGGTTTAACTTGAGCAACTATGCCACATTAGTTGATCTTCTCATTCAAAATGAGATGAGAGGCATCCAGAACCATGAACGTATCCTGGAGCTAGGTGATACACCCGACCTTCTTGTAGCTGAGTGTGGTTTCCCTCAACTTCCATTCGCCATTAAAGCCAGCACTTTAAGCAAGATATGTTTTGACCATGGTATTGCAACATCCGTTATTAAACGAATTCCTGATATAGTTGCATCCCCAAAGTGCCTTTTTAAATCTGCCAACCCCAACTTTGTGGATTCTGTTGTGGTTCTGACCTTTGAGTTAAAGAATGGAGACCCAATAGTGGTATCTGTCAGGCAGAACATGCAAGCTGGTCGTAAGTTCTATAATTTCGTCACAAGCATGTACCAAAAAGAGGGACAAAACCCAGAGGAAAAATGGAAAGCGAGCAACCTCTTAATATGGGAGGCTCCTTGACACCAAAAAGAATACCACTTACCATGAACACAGATAGGTAATCCCTCACACCAAGCAATTAGAGCTGAAATGTCATATTATCTATCGCAACTTTCAAAAGCCGCTCACTGTAGCGGTTTTTTTACGTTTGCCCAGTGAAGCTGGCAAGCCCCTCATATTCAAGCAGAAAGCCAAGGACAATCAGTTTTTGTTATGGCGAACTTTTGAGCGCTACATCAACGAAAGTGATGAGAGTATAAAAATCCCCACAGTACAGGTAATCAGGGAGGCGACCGTGGTCAGGGCGATAATATTGGCTGCAAGAGAAGAGTTCCCCCCCATGGTTCTGGCCATTACATAGCTGGCTGCGGCAGTAGGTGCGGCACTCATAAAGAAGATCAGCCCTAGTTCCATTCCCCTGAACCCGCCAAACAGTGCTGCTCCGGTGATTAACAGCGGTGCAATCAGCAACTTATTACTGGTGGCAAACCACATGGCGTATTTATCCCCCCTTAGGGAGCGGATATTAAGAGAGCCACCGGTGCAGAGCAGTGCCAGCGGCAACGTCATATTGGCAAAGTACTGGCCGGCATCCAGCACCATTTCAGGTACAGGAATAGATAAGGCGTAGAAAATCAGACCAATCAGAATAGCGATAATCAGCGGGTTGCGGGTAAGGGTTTTCACTATCACTTTAATAGCATGAGCCGCCCCCTGAGTGTTGGCTTCCGAAGACTGGCTCAGGGCTATCACCGCCAGCACATTATAGAGAAGTGTCATGGGTGCCACATAAACCGCAGCTAGTGCAATTCCTGAATCACCATAAGCGTTGGCGACGTAAGCAAGGGCAATAATGGCTGTGTTGGCGCGGTAGCTGCCCTGAATAATCACTCCACGGTCGCGGGCAACTTTAAACCATCGTCTGCTTATCCAGAAAACCGAGATAAAAAACAGCAGGTTGGCAATCAGTCCAAACAGGATAAGCGGGGCACTGCTGGTAAAGTCGTGCTCTGAGCGCACAATGCTCAGAAACAGCAGCGCAGGCAGGGTTATCTGGAAAACAAGCTTTGAGGCTATATCGATAAATTCATCATTAATCAATGAGATTTTCTTAAGAACTACGCCTAGCAAAAGCATCAGGCAGATAGGGCCTGTGATGGAAGCAGAGAACTGTAACTGGCTAAGAAAATCGGACATCTTTTCCTCGTTTATTTTTCCGTACAGATGTTAAATATTTGATATAGTTCTGCCCAGAATAATTAAATTACAACAAAGGGCACTTAAAGTGAGTGAGAAAATCTACTTTAATACGTCAGGAAAGTTCAGCGTCAAACGCAAACTGGTGAATATCACCACAAGGTTACACCATACTCTTGCTCCAAACCATGCAAAAAAAACCGCCAGACAGTTACTGCTGACTCCGGTACGCAGCAAGCCGATTAATCAGGAGCCGCAGGGCCTGCTTAAAGGTGAAGTGGAGACAGGGGAAGGTTTAATCAAAACCTACCAACTAGGTACTGGCCCGGTATGGGTACTTACTCATGGCTGGTCCGGCACTGCAAGCCAGTTTTATCCCCTGATGGAACACATTGCCAGCCGCGGTTTTACCGCACTTGCTTATGATCAGCCGGGGCATGGAAAAAGTGAAGGTGCTTACGGCCATATTCCGGCCTTTGTCGGTTGTCTGGAGAAGGTTCTGGATAGCACAGGCGAGGTTGCAGGCATTGTTGGCCATAGTATGGGGACAGCCTCTGCCCTTGAGTGCCGTCATGCCAAAATTGCCGACTGCCCTATGTTATTGATAGCCCCTGTTCTGGATTATCTGGATAACCTGTTTGGCAGCGTAAGCCGCTCTGGTTACTCGATGAAGTTGTTTCAGGCCGTCGTCGAGGATGTTCAGGAGCAGTATCACTACCCGATTCATGTTATCGACCCGTATGCTCACCTGATGAGCAGAGAAAGCCAGACCTATATTGTTCACGATAAAGCGGACAAATTTACTAAGTTTTCTGTTTCAGAGAAGGCGGCAGGGGAAGGTGAAAAAGTGACTTTGATTGCCACCGAAGGCGAAGGCCACGGCAGAGTAATGAAGTGTCGTCAGGTGATGGAAAGCTTTGACCAACTGACAGGCCATATTCGCTAGAGATTTAAACAGCCAGGGACGGTAAAAACTTTATGATCGAGTTCGGAACACCAGAGTATAAACGAGTCAGCTTTATTATGGCGCTGGGCTCGTTTCTGATTTTCTGTAACTTATATCTTTTCCAGCCGATACTTCCTCAACTGGCATCAGAGTTTGCTATCTCTGCGACACAGGTAAACTGGATATTTGCCGCAACAACGTTAACTTTATCTGTGTCGCTGGTACCGTGGGCGCTGCTTTCAGAAGCGATCGGCCGTAAAAAAGTGTTGCTGGTGGGGTTATTTGTGCCTCCGCTGATTCATCTCGGAATGATGCTGAACTCCGGCTTTTACAGTCTGGTTATTGGCCGTGCCCTGATGGGGATTGCGCTGGCGGCCTTTGCCTCTGTTGCTGTCGCCTATATGGCAGAAGAGATGTCTTCGTCAGCACTTAATCGTGCTGTCGGCGGATATATAGCAGCAAACTCACTGGGCGGTATCTCCGGCCGGATTGCCGGCGGGGTGCTGACAGACTTTTTTAGCTGGCAGGTGGCTGCCATTATTATTGCGGTGCTGACGCTGGCCGGGGCATTTATGGTGTTAAAAGGGTTACCTCAGCAAAGACACTTTAAACCGCAGCGTGGTATGTTTTTTCACCATAATCGTCAGTTGATTCAGCATATCCGTAATCCGCAGGTCTGGTACGCCATGTTAATCGGCGGCTTTAACTTTGCCCTGTTTGTGAACCTGTTTTCTGTTATCGGTTTTCGCTTGTCTGCCGAGCCGTATAACTTACCCTCCAGCCTGACATCCCTTACATTCCTCTGCTATCTGTCCGGAACCCTGAGTTCCCGCTACAGTGGCCAGTGGGCAACAAACCGTCATCCCATCTCTGGTATGGTGTTAGGTAACATAGTGACGATGGCGGGCATGTATCTGGCGTATTTCGAAAGTGTGGCTATGATGCTGGCGGGCCTGCTTTTGATCAGTACCGGCGCGTTTTTTACCCATGCGCTCGCTTATGGCTGGGTGAGCCAGAAAGCCGTTACCGCTAAAGCCACAGCGACGGCACTCTATCTGGTTCACTATTATGTAGGAGGAAGCTTGGGTGGTTTCTTCCTGATTTACTGCTGGCAACACGGTGGCTGGATAATGGTTATCGCTGGTGGTTCACTGCTTTGTTCAGCCATTTTTGCGCTCTGTTTTATGTTAGGCAAACGGCAACAGGCAGATGTAGTTTCACCGCAACAAGGAAAATAAAATGGATGATAAAAAGGTTAGCGAATCTGTTCAGCAGTGGCTGGAGCAGGTGGTAATTGGCCTGAACCTATGCCCGTTTGCAGCCAAACCAAACCGCAACAAACAGATAAAAATTGCTGTATCCCATGCAACCACTGAAGAAGAGCTACTGGAAGATGTATTAAAAGAGCTGCTGACTCTGGATAATTGTCAGGCCAGTGAGCTGGAAACCACGCTATTGGTAGCGCCAGATATGCTGGAAGATTTCTATCACTATAATGCTTTTCTTGACTGGGTTGATGCTTTGATAAAGCAGCAGGAGTGGGAAGGTATCTATCAGATTGCCAGTTTTCACCCCGATTACTGTTTTGCCGGGGCGGATCCTGATGACGCGGAAAACCTGACTAACCGCTCTCCTTATCCTGTAATCCACCTTATCCGGGAAGAGAGTATGGAAAGGGTATTAAAACATCATCCTAATCCGGAGTTGATCCCGGATACCAATATTGAACGGGTCTCCTCCCTGACAGAGCAACAAAAAAGAAAGCTGTTTCCTTATCTGTTCTGATCCTGTACTAAACGCTTTAAACCTGGGCAGATTGCAGGCATAAAAGTATGTTTTTCTGATAGAGTTGTTAATAAAAACTAATCTTATAAATGAGATACTAGTGGCAACATATTGATCTATAATATTAATTCAATCACTTGGAGATCCGCCGGCAGCAACAGCAAAAATTATCCCGTTGACACAATATTCAGGGCTATCTAACGTTAGAAAGGTAAATTGTCTATTCGTTGGGCCACTGATCTTTCAGGTACAAATCTCGTGCAATCTATAAAACATCAATAAAAAGACAAGATTATAGCTGAAAGGTTAACTGCTCTGAACACATAAGAAAAACATCTATGGCTGGTGAAAACAGAATCTATCAAACCGTGACTATTTTTACAGAAAGTAGTCTTCAGTCCTCTTTACTAAAAGATGCGTTAGAGCAGGCGTTAGATATCTCGATAGATATCATACCGGTTAAGCATCTGTCGCTATTAGAGTTCCCTGAGAAGAGGGTTATCGGCGATATTGTTATTGCCGATATGAGTGTTCTTACCGGGGAGCTTCAGCAGGAGTACTTTCTCTGTCAGCAGCACTATTTTGCCGGTAAACCTGAGCTACTGATTAATTGCGACAAAGAGTGTCACTATGCTGACCTGAAAAGCTGGTCTAATCTGGTGGGGGTTTTCTATTCTAGTGATGATATTAAATTGCTCTCCACCGGTATTGGTAAAGTACTTACCGGAGAGATGTGGTTCAGCCGTAAGCTGGCGCAAGAGTATATACAGAACTATCGCAAGAAAAACAGTGCTAAAACATCGTTCGCCTACAATCAGCTTACCAAGCGGGAGCAGCAAATCATTAAGCTGCTGGGTAACGGTGATTCAAATGTTGAGATTGCCGAGAAGCTGTTTATCAGTGAGAATACAGTTAAAACTCATCTGCATAATGTGTTTAAGAAAATCAAAGCCAAAAACCGTCTTCAGGCTTTGATATGGGCGAAAGAAAACATAGGCATTGAAGAGTTGAGCTGAGTTTTTAGGTTTAATAACGAAAAAACCTTGCTCTAGTAAGCAAGGTTTTTTTGCATCTTTATCGCTCTAATCTATCGTTCTAATCGAAGTCGACACCATTCTCTTTATGCAGCCTACGACAGGCTTTACCGTCACTATGGAACAGGTGACAGCGATGGGCGGCCAGACCGATAGAGAACTTTTCACCGGCTTCTACTGACAGAGTATCCGGAGCGCGGTAGATAACATCCGCATCGGCGCTGTCCAGATGCAGATAGATCTGCGTTTCGTTGCCCAGCTTTTCTACAATCTGAATTTCACCTTCAATGGTGGCGTCAGCCTGTCCGGCGTTGAGTAAGTGCTCAGGACGGATACCCAGTGACATGCGCTCGCCTTTGTTCACCGTAGTACCGTCAACGGGAATCCAGAAGGTCTCTCCATTAGAGAGCTGAACCATCACCCTTTCTGCTTCAACGTCTTCAATCTGAACACTCATAAAGTTCATCTTCGGTGAACCGATAAATCCGGCCACAAAGCGGTTGTCCGGATAGTGGTATAACTCAAGCGGTTTACCTACCTGAGCAACATAACCTGCATCCAGAACCACAATTTTGTCCGCCATGGTCATCGCTTCAACCTGATCATGGGTTACATAGATCATGGTGCAGCCCAACTGACGCTGAAGCTTAGTGATCTCGCTACGCATATTAACGCGCAGGGCAGCATCCAGATTCGACAGAGGCTCATCCAGCAGGAAAACCTTAGGCTGAGACACCAGAGTACGGCCGATGGCTACGCGCTGGCGCTGCCCGCCGGAAAGGGCTTTTGGTTGACGGTCAAGCAGGTGTCCAAGCTGCAGGATCTCTGCTGCATGATTAACGCGCTTATCCACTTCTGACTTTTCGGCTTTGGCAAGTTTAAGGCCGAAGGACATGTTGTCATACAGATTAAGGTGAGGGTAAAGGGCGTAGGACTGGAACACCATACCGACTCCGCGCTTAGACGGTTCGACATCGTTCATTCGCTCTTCGCCAATGTAAAGGTCACCAGAGGTGATGTCTTCCAGTCCGGCAATACAACGCAACAGGGTTGATTTACCACAACCAGACGGGCCAACGAAGACAACAAACTCACCCTCATTTATCTCAAGATCAACGTTCTTGGAGATAAGTACGTCGCCATAAGCCTTACTAACATTTTTTAACGTGACGCTTGCCATTTAGCTTGTCCTCGATGCAATTTTTAACTCTGCTGCACGGTTTACCGGCAACAGATTATGAAAGCGGTATAGAAGCGGAAAGAAAAGCATGGGTGACACCGGTGTGAAAACCACCGGCAATCACCCATTTATGCCAATAGAGTCACTGACTTTCCCCCTCACAGAACTGAAAACTCCCCCGTATATAGAAACATTTTGCTTTCAGGCTGTGATCGTCAGTGATACGGCACGGTAAACCAGCAATGATTACGCTACTGGTAAAGGGTTCTTATCACTTACTTCTGAATGGTGACAGTTTCATTTATCTGACTACGCTATACATCATCCTGAAAGAGAGAAATTAAAGGGGGAGCAGGGGGGGAGGAGGCGGAGAGCGTAGTTAAAGCGGTTGCCTGATCCAGTTCAAACTTTATCGGCTGATTAGTGTGATTTAGCTCTCTATAAGCTGTTTTGTGTGAGTTGGGTCACGAGGTGTGTTCGATGTAGATCACGAAATTTCTCACCAGCGTATGGGGCGTAGAAATCGGGATGATGGCGGAACACGGGTTATTTAAGACTATATACAACGAAAATTGGCTTATTAACCCAATGGCCCTACATCTCGGACAAAAGGATATAAACATGAACAAAGCCCTGACAACGGTTGCGGTTTGCACACTGGCTGCAATCGGCTCATTAAGTGCAAACGCTGCTATTGAAGAAGGTCAACTGACTATCTGGATCAATGGTGACAAAGGCTACAACGGCTTAGCGGAAGTGGGTAAACAGTTTGAAGAAGAGACAGGCATTAAAGTGACTGTCGCTCACCCGGATTCACTACAGGATAAGTTCCCTCAGACAGCCGCAACGGGTGATGGTCCGGATATCATGATCTGGGCGCACGACCGTTTTGGTGCTTATGCAGAAGCCGGCCTGTTGACAGAAGTTAAACCTTCCAAAGAAGTTAAAGACGGCATTGTGGACTTTGCCTGGGACGCGGTGACTTACGACGGAAAATATGTCGGTTACCCTGTTGCCATTGAAGCACTTTCTCTTATCTATAACAAAGATTTAGTTGCAAACCCGCCGAAGAACTGGGAAGAGGTTGAAGCACTGAACGCCAAGCTGAAGAAGCAAGGTAAAACCGCCATTATGTGGAACCTGAAAGAACCATACTTCACATGGCCGTTGATGGCGGCTGATGGTGGTTATGCGTTCAAACATGGTGCAAACGGTTATGACGTTAAGGATGCCGGTATCGCAAACAGCGGTGTTAAGGCGTCGATGAACTTTGTTAAAAGCCTGGTTGATAAGGGCGTTATCTCTTCAGATATGGACTACTCCGTTTCAGAATCAGAGTTCAACAAAGGTAACACAGCCATGACCATCAATGGTCCCTGGGCGTGGGGTAACGTAGAAAAGTCGGGTATCAACTATGGCGTGACTACTCTGCCTAAGTTCAACGGTCAGGTGTCTAAGCCATTTGTTGGTGTGCTTACTGCCGGTATCAGCACTGCATCACCAAATCAGGATCTGGCGGTTGAGTTTATTGAAAACTATCTGCTGACTAACGATGGTCTGCGCAAGGTTAACGATGACAAACCACTGGGTGCTGTTGCTCTGAACTCGTTCCAGCAAGAGCTGGATAAAGATCAACGTATTGCAGCAACCATGGATAACGCTATGAACGGTGAAATCATGCCGAACATTCCGCAAATGGGGGCCTTCTGGGGCTCGGCGAAAACCGCCATTATCAATATCGTTGATGGCCGTCAGAGTGTTGATTCAGCACTGGCCGATGCTGAGAAGCAGATGACCAAGTAACAGGTCGCTTTAGTAAGTTAGTAACACCTTTTGAGGAGGGGGTAACCCCTCCTTATTTAAAAATAATTACCGCTAGCAGGTTAGTTTATGCAGTCAGTTCAAGGGGACAGTGCCGCAGCACCGGGCACATTACCGGCCAGTCAGAAAGTGTTTATTAAGTGGGCACTACTGGCGACCATTGGTATCGTAAATGGTTATGCCGCTATCTTAATGTATTCTCGTGGTGAGCTCGCCTTTGCGATCCTTACCATTGTATTAACGGCTCTGGCTCTGTTTATTTTTGGTAGTAAGAAAACCTACGCACACCGTTATATCTATCCGGGTATTGCCGGAATGATTCTGTTTATTATCTTCCCTCTCGCCTATACCGTTGGTCTGGCCTTTACCAACTACAGTGCCAAAAATCAGCTTTCTCTTGAACGGGCGCAGTCGGTATTACTGGACAGAACCTACCAGAGTGGTGAGAGCTATCCTTTCTCCCTGTATAAAACCGCCAATGGTCACCGTATTGTCATTTCTGACGGAGATCAGCTGCTTGCGACCAGAGAATTCAGCCTGAATGGCTTTGCTGAAAACGATTTGGATCTTTCTCCTGTGCCAGAAGTTCAGGGTGAAAAAGAGAAGATAAAAACCATTATTAAAAACCGTAGCTCGCTGGGTAATGTTGATCTGCATATGCCGGGCGGAAATGATATCCGCATGAGCGGGTTGCGTAAGTTTGCTTCTGTTGTTGCCCTGTACAGCTTACAGGATGACGGCACGACACTGATTAATAACAACACAGGCGAAACTCTGAAGCCGAATATGGATGTCGGTTTTTATCAGCCAGTAGATGAAACGGGCAAGTTTACTGGTAAGACGGTTTCTCCCGGTTTCATTGTAAATATCTCGACGGCTAACTTTGAACGTGTCTGGAAAGATGAAGGCATTAAAGAACCGTTTATCTCCATTTTTATCTGGACAGTGGTGTTTTCTGCCCTGACGGTTGGCCTGACTCTGATGATTGGTCTGGTGCTGGCCAGCGTGGTTCAGTGGGAAGAGCTTAAAGGGCGTTCAGTCTATCGTGTGTTGTTGATTTTGCCCTACGCAGTGCCGGCCTTTATCTCCATTCTGATCTTTAAAGGTCTGTTTAACCAGAGCTTCGGTGAGATCAACATGGTACTTGAAGCTATTTTTGGTATCAGTCCGAACTGGTTTTCTGACCCTGTTCTGGCAAGAACCATGGTGGTAACGGTAAACACATGGCTTGGCTTCCCGTATATGATGATTCTTTGTATGGGTCTGCTTAAGGCGATACCGGAAGATCTTTATGAAGCTTCAGCCATTGACGGTGCCGGGCCTCTGAAAAACTTCACCAAAATTACCCTTCCGCTAATGATTAAGCCGCTGACACCATTATTGATTGCCTGCTTTGCCTTTAACTTCAATAACTTTGTCATGATTTATCTGTTGACCAGTGGTGGCCCGAATATGATTGGCACCAGCGAGCCGGCCGGTTATACGGATCTATTGGTGAGCTATACCTACCGCATCGCCTTTGAAGGTACCGGCGGTCAGGACTTTGGTCTGGCAAGTGCCGTGGCAACCATGATCTTCCTGCTGGTTGGTGCATTAGCACTGCTGAACCTGCGCTTTACTAAACTTTCTCAGGACTAAGGAGCAATACTATGGCTATGGTACAAGGTAAAAACCTTAAATACCGTGTGTGGGCAACGCATATTGCTCTGTGGATCTTTTTGTCGCTGATTATCTTCCCGCTGCTGATGGTGGTCGCTATCTCTTTCAGGGAAGGTAACTTTGCTACCGGTAGTATTATTCCGGAGAACCCTTCCCTTGAGCACTGGAAACTAGCACTGGGCTTCTCTGTCACCAATGCAGACGGCAGTGTGACTCCTCCGCCGTTTCCTGTGCTGACATGGTTGTGGAACACGGTAAAAATTGCCGCTATCTCTTCAGTATTTATTGTCGTACTATCGACCACATCGGCATACGCGTTTGCCCGTATGCGTTTTGGCGGTAAGAACACCATTCTGAAAGCCATGATGATCTTCCAGATGTTCCCTGCGGTACTGGCGCTGGTGGCTATGTATGCCCTGTTCGACAAGTTGGGTCAGTATGTGCCGTTCCTCGGCCTGAACACCCATGGCGGCCTGATTTTCTCTTATTTAGGGGGAATCGCCCTGCATGTCTGGACCATCAAAGGCTACTTTGAAACCATTGACTCTTCACTGGAAGAAGCGGCTGCGCTGGACGGTGCAACGCCATGGCAGGCATTCAGGTTAGTACTGTTGCCGTTGTCTGTGCCGATTCTGGCGGTAGTGTTTATTCTGGCCTTTATCACTGCGGTTGGTGAGGTACCTGTGGCATCGCTGTTGCTGTCTGATGTGGACAAGTACACACTGGCAGTAGGTATGCAACAATATCTCTACCCGCAGAACTACTTGTGGGGTGATTTTGCCGCCGCGGCTGTGTTATCCGCTGTTCCTATCACTATAGTGTTCCTGTTGGCTCAGCGCTGGCTGGTGGGCGGACTTACCGCGGGTGGCGTGAAAGGTTAAACGAAAAACAGCGACCAGATGGTCGCTGTTTTTTTACATGAGACAAATCAGAATTCCCGGCTGGAAGGGGCACATCCTACATACTGCATAATCAGGTAAATGCTCTCTTCCTGCATGGCAACTTTGCGAAATAGGTCAGCAAACACCATATCACCACCAAAGCAGGTGTGGATGTAATGGTTGATTTCACTTGGCGCATAGCCTTCAGTTGAAAGCTCCCGCACCCACTGATACTCAACAGAATCGGGGTTACCAATTGTTGCATCACTTAGTGTGATACGCGGACGTTCCTTAATCAAAACTCTTCCTGCCAGACTTCGTTTCTAATGCTATTTAGTATGTATATACATTGAGCATACAAAACTAAAATAACAGCATGACGAATTAATGACAGAAAAATGAAATATCGATGTCGGACAAATTATATGTGATTACATGCCTACTTCAGCATCTTCACATGCATCTCCATCTCTTCACCGATCTCTTTACGCATATTCATCAGCTTAATGGCTGAGTCACGCAGCTTAATGTCTTCCTCTGTTTGTGGCTGCCACTGAGGGACTTTAGTCGGCTTACCGTTGGCATCCACCGCCACCATAATGACGATACAGTGGGTGGTCAGAACCTTATTAAGCTCTTTAGGATCACTGGCCTGAACATCCAACGCAATATGCATAGAAGAGTTGCCGGTATAAATAACTTTGGCGCTTACCTCCACCAGATTACCCACATGGATAGGGGCGACAAAACGGATTCCGCCGGCATAAGCAGTAATACAGTACTTGCCACTCCAGCCCGCAGCGCAGGCATAGGCCGCAAGGTCGATCCATTTCATTACCGCTCCGCCATGTACTTTACCGCCAAAGTTGACATCGGCCGGTTCAGCCAGAAATCTCAGGGTTATATCTCTTTGTTGTTCTGACATTTTTACTTCCTTTGTATGGGCTAACTTTCTGTTAAGTATCTGTTAAAAAACGTTTCAGCTCAATTGCCTTCTTCCAAGATTTATTTGTTATTAGTGGAGTGCTTACATTATTACCCGAGCAGGTTTACGATTTATATGTTCATCAAAAGCTTAACTCTGCTAAATCAAACAGAATGATTGTCTGGCAGGGGTTTAGTTGGCACAATCTCATCTAATACTTCTGTTTGTAAAATCATTATGCGAATTCTTCATACGTCAGACTGGCATCTGGGTCAGAACTTTTTTAATAAAAGCCGCAGAAAAGAGCACCAGCAATTTATTGACTGGCTGCTGTTGCAGGTTGAAAAGCAACAGATCGATGCGGTGATTATTGCTGGTGATATCTTTGATTCCGGCACACCGCCAAGTTATGCCAGAGAGATGTATAACCAGTTTGTGGTTGATATCAGCCAGCGGGGTTGTGAGCTGGTGATTCTGGGCGGAAACCACGACTCTGTTGCTACACTAAATGAGTCCAAACCTTTGGTATCTTGTCTGAATGCCCATGTGATTGCCAACACCAGCGATGAGCTCGATGAACAGATTATCTGTCTGAAAAAGCGCAATGGTGACGTCGGTGCACTCTTATGCGCCGTGCCTTTTGTCCGGGCAAGAGATGTAATGAAAAGCAGCGCTGGCAGTTCGGGAACCGAGAAACAGAAGCAATTAGGTGATGCAATAAAGAGCCACTACCACAGCCTGTATAGCCGTGCTGAAGAGCTGCGTCAGCAGCTGGATAAAGAGCTGCCAATTATTGCTACCGGCCACCTGACGGCGATGGGAGTAACCAAAGCCGATTCAGAAAGAGATATTTATATAGGGACACTGGACGGCTTTGCTGCCGATGGTTTCCCGCCGGCAGATTACATTGCTTTAGGCCATATACACAGGCCACAAATCGTGGCTAAGCAGCCCAATATTCGTTATTGCGGCTCACCTATCCCTCTTAGCTTTGATGAACTGAAGTCAACTAAGCAGGTGGTGATGGTGGATTTCAAGCCGCAAAATCAGCCGGAAATTACCCCGATTGATGTGCCTATGTTTCAGAAAATGGAGTCTTTAAAGGGAAGTCTCGAGCAAATTGAACAACAGCTCTCCGCATATCAGCACCTTGAACAAGATAAAAGTGTCTGGCTGGCCATTGAAGTAGAAATTCAGGACTTCCTCTCTGATCTACAACAGAAAATTCAGACGCTGACTGAGCCGCTAAACGTCGAAGTTTTGCAGCTTCGCAGGGCGAGAGGTCAGGCACAAAAGAGCCTGAAACGGGAACAGCAGGAGACCCTTTCTGAACTGACTCCTTATGAAGTGTTTGAGAAACGCCTATCGCAGGAGAGCTTTGAAACCGACGACGAAAAGCAGCGCTTAAGCAGGATCAGAACCCGCTTTAATCAGCTTGTGTCGGGGCTGGATGACAAGGAGCAGGTGTAATGAAAATTCTTAGCCTGAGATTTTTAAACCTTAACTCCCTGAAAGGGGAGTGGAAAATCGACTTTACTCAGTCTCCTTTTTCCGACAATGGCTTGTTTGCCATTACCGGCCCGACCGGAGCAGGTAAAACTACTATTCTGGACGCTATCTGCGTTGCCCTTTATCAGGAAACCCCGCGTCTGGATGTGATATCTGCCACCAATAATGAGTTGATGACCCGTGGTACCGCCGAATGTCTGTCTGAAGTTGAGTTCGAGGTGAAGGGTAAAGCTTATCGAGCCTTCTGGTCGATGAAAAGAGCCCGCGGCAAGGTAGACGGAAAACTGCAACCGGCAACGGTTGAGTTGGCAGAAGTTGAGTCAGGTAAAGTGCTGGCTAATCAGGTGAAAAAGAAGAACGAACTGATAAAAGCCATCACAGGTCTGGATTTTGGCCGCTTTACTAAGTCTATGTTGCTGTCACAAGGGCAGTTTGCCGCATTTCTTAATGCCAGAGAGGCAGAACGGGCGGAGCTGCTGGAGGAGCTGACGGGCACCGAGATCTATAGCCAGATTTCCCAGAGAGTTCATGAAGAATTTAGCCAGAGCAAATCTGCCTTAGCGGAGCTAGAAGCTCAGGCGAAAGGGGTGCAGTTACTTAGTGAGGAGCAAGTTGCAGAGCTTAATCAGCAAATGGTGCAGGTGGAGAAAGATCAGACCCAGCATAAGCAGCAGCTGGAGCAACTAACTGCTAACCTGAACTGGCATACGGAACTGGAAAAGCAGAACAGTGCGGTAGAGGGCGCCAGACAGGATCTTTCTCAGGCCGAACAGGCTATACAAAAGGCAGAACCGGAATTGAAGAGACTGGCGGCCAATGAGCCGGCTGAACAGATCCGTACCCCATACCAGCTATTACAGCAGGCAGAGGCAGAATACAAACTGCTGCAAAGCCAACTGGCAGATAAGCAATCCCTTCTTCAGCAAGCAGCTGAACAGCTTGATATTAAAGAGAAGCAGGCACAGCAGTCAGATGAAGAATTAAAGCAGGCTAAACAGCAGCAAAGCCAGCTTGAGCAACTGATTAATCAGCAGGTTATTCCGCTGGATGGCGAGATTAAGCTGGAAAACAGCCAGCTACAAACTCTGCAGAAAAGGGCGGCTGAGTATAACGAAGAACTGACCGGTATCAGTGATCTCAACGTCCGCACGGAAAAGAATAAGCAGGATGTTGAGAAGCAAATTAGCGATGTTGTTGCTTATCAGAGTCAGCACAAACAAGACGCCGGACTAAGCCGAAATATCGAAAAATGGGCGGAACAACTGAATCAGTTGAACCAGTTAGATGAGTCACTGAGCCAACTGGCAGAGAAAACGGTTAAGGCAGAAGCAGAACTTCAGCAGCAGAGCAATAGAATTGCAGAGCTGGAGAAGGCTGAACAGCAGCAGAAAAAAGTGCTGTCAGATAAACAGGCTCTGCTGGCTGAGAGTGAGAAAAGTCTGGCCGGATTAAAAACCGGTTATGGTATTGATGAAAGCCTGCCACAACTGGAAAACCGGCTGACTCATCTTAACCAGACTATCGCCACTGTGCAGAGTTTACATACCTTGCAAACCAACTGGCTGGGCTATGAGCAAGAGAGAAAGCAGAAGCAGAGTTATTTGCAATCCAGTGTGACTGAAAAGCAGACTCTTGAGCAGCAGAGACAGCATCTGGTGGATCGTTACCGGCAGCAGAGTAGTCTGGTGAAAACCCTGGATGAGCTGCTGAAAAAAGAGCAGCAACTGCTTGAGCAGGAACAAGTGTTGGCGGTGTACAGAAGCCAGCTGCAGGATGATGTGCCGTGCCCTCTCTGTGGTGGGTTAGATCATCCGTTGGCTGCTGGTGCACAACCGGTAACGGCTTCTCAGACAGAGCAACAGAAGCAGCAGGCAGAACAGGAGCTTGCGGCCATTGAGCAGCAGGGCAAAGAGGTCAAGCAGCAACTGGATACCTTGTTGCGTACCGTTACTGACGAGCAGAACCGGGTTAACTGGCTTGAGCAGCAGCAAGGCGATCTGGTTAATAGCTGGCAGGAGAGTGCTGCACAGCTAGAGTACCCTCAGGCAATTAGTGAAGTAGAAGCTCTTAGGCAGTTCGCCCTGCAACAAGAGTCGGAGCGTAACAAACTGTCTGAATTTGCTGTGAAGTATCGTCAGGCAGAAGAGATGCTCGGTAAGATTCACAATGAACTGACCGAACTTCAGAGAAGTGCTCATGAATCAGAATCTGCGCTTAAACTGGCTATACAGCAACTGGAACATGAGCAGAAAAGCCTGTCAGCACATAAAGGACAGAGCCAGCAGACAGAGCAGGAAAAACAGTCCCGTCAGCAGGAGCTTATTGCCGGCATTACCGCTTGCGGATATCAGCTTGAGCCGCAGCAGAACCTGTCACACTGGCTTTATGCCAAGCGACAGGATATGGCGCTGTGGAATGAGAAAGAGCAGCAACTCAATGGCTTGAAAACGGAGCTGACGGCACTGAACTCCAACTTGTCAGTTCAGGCAGGCCGGATTAATGAACTGCATCATTTTGTTGCTGAGAGCGGTAAAAAACGTTCAGAGCAGCAGAGTAAATTGGCAGAACTCTATGAGCGCCGTCAGGAACTGTTTGGCGAGCGGGTTGTTGAAACTGAGCGGGCACAGGCAGAGAGAGAGACCAGAACAGCAGAAAAGGCTCAGCTCGATAATCAGCAGCAGATGCAGCAGGTTAATCAGCAGAAAAAGGGCCTTGAAGGTGAGTGCATTGCATTGCAATCCAGCCTTGATTCAGCCGGTAAAAAACAGCAGCAGAGTCAACAGGAGTGGCAGCAGAAGCTGGCAGACAGCCCGTTTAGTGATGGAGAGTCGTTTAAACTGGCGCTGCTTGAGCCACAAGAGAAGCATCAGTTAACGGATCTGAAACAGACTCTTGAGCATGCACTTTCCAACGCAAAAACTCTGTTTGCGTCAGCAGAACAACTACAGCAGACGTTACTGTCGGATCCACAGGCAGATGCCTATCGTCAGAGTAGCAAAGAGCAACTGACAGAAGATACTACGGTGCTTAAACAGACCATTGAGAGTAACGCGAAGCGTCAGGGTGAGCTGGAAAACGAAATCAGCTCCGATAAAAAGCGCCGCGAAGAGCAGAGTGCTCTGTTTAGTCAGATCCAACAGGAGAGAGAGCAGTTTGAGGATATCCACTACTTGCACTCGTTAATTGGCTCAGGTAGCGGTGATAAGTTCCGCAAGTTTGCTCAGGGGCTGACGCTGGATAACTTGGTCTACTTAGCTAATCAGCAGCTTGAACGACTGCATGGCCGCTATCAATTGAAGCGCAGCGAGAGTGAGGGGCTGGAGCTGTCGGTTCTCGATACATGGCAGGCAGACGTAGTGAGGGATACCAAAACCTTGTCTGGCGGTGAGAGCTTTCTGGTGAGTCTCGCACTGGCGCTGGGATTGTCTGATCTGGTCAGCCACAAGACCAGTATCGACTCCCTGTTTCTCGATGAAGGTTTTGGCACGTTGGACAGTGAAACTCTGGATCTGGCCCTTGATGCCCTTGATAGCCTGAACGCGTCCGGCAAAATGATTGGTGTGATAAGCCATATCGAAGCCATGAAGGACAGAATACCGGTGCAGTTAAAAGTGAAGAAGAAGGCTGGTCTCGGGGTAAGTGAACTTGAGCCTGCTTATCGTTTTAGCGCGGTTTAACGGTAATGTCTGAAGCAGGGCAGTGCCCTGCTTTTTAGTCTCTGGTTTATATGTTTTAACTAACCCGGACTCAGGCTAACTAAGATGACTCTGAAGGTGACCGACTAACGCTTTAAGTTGCGCCGGAATAAAGCGTGATTGAGGGTACTGAGCCAGAATTTGCCCCTGATAATTTCCCTGTAACTGCCACTCTTCCAGCAATGGAATCACCTTACCTGCTTCTACCTCGTTGCAGATACTGAAGTAAGGAAAGATGGAAATCCCCATTCCCCTCAGCACCGCCTCTTTGCGAATCTTAGTGTGGTTAACCGCCAGTGAGCCATGCACACTGACGGTTTCAACTGACTCTCCCTGATGAAATGACCATTTGCGATCGGAAGAGCTCTCTCCCAGCCGGATACAGTTATGACCGGCAAGTGCTGCTGGTGTGTCTGGTGTGCCGTTTGTCGCTAAGTAGTCCGGGCTGGCACACAGTACCAGTTGGTTACGCCCCAGAACACGTGCCACTAACCCTTCCACCGGCCGGTCACTGATATGGATAACCAGATCGACTTCATGGCCGACAGGGTCGATATAGTGATCTTCAACCACCATATGCACAGAGACCTTTGGGTGTAATTGCAGAAAATCGAGAATCAACGGGGACAATACCTGACTGGAGAATGCCCGCGGCGCTGCCACCCTTATCTCGCCTGCCAATTCATCTTGATCTGAGAACGCGGCATCACTGGCCAGTTTTGCCGAATTAAGCATATCCACACAGAGGTTATAGACGGGTTCGCCGTTGCTGCTTAGCCTAAGCTTACGGGTGGTTCGTTCTATCAGCTTTTGCTGTAAGGCCTCCTCCAGTCTGGCAATAGAACGACTGACGGAGGAGGGGGCAACACCCAGTTTATCAGCGGCTTTTGAAAAGCTGCCCTCTTCAATCACTACTACCAGCACTGCCATTTCAGGTAGCAGAGCAATAATTCTATTTGTATCCACGGCGCAATTATCCTTTGCATAAAACCCTATTGTTCCATTTAACGTACTAATGGATAGTGAGAGAGTCAATGTA
Source organism: Vibrio sp. SCSIO 43137 (assembly GCF_028201475.1). Lineage (NCBI taxonomy): Bacteria > Pseudomonadati > Pseudomonadota > Gammaproteobacteria > Vibrionales > Vibrionaceae > Vibrio > Vibrio sp. SCSIO 43137. Next base: position 362,526 of record NZ_CP116384.1, read on the forward strand.
ATAGTCAGGAAATTATTATGGTTAGTTTGGTTTTGCGTAGGACGACAGGGCTTATATCAGCACCGGAAATAGTACTGCTTCTGGTGGCGATAGTCTGGGGCACCAGTTACGGGCTGACAAAAAGCGCGCTGATGTATACCAGTGTGCTGCTGTTTATCGCCATTCGTTTCGGCGCGACTTTTCTGTTGCTGGTGCCGGTAGTGATTGCCGATTTTGCCAAAGGAAGAAACAAAGACTGGCTGGTCGCTTTGCCCACTGGTGCTATTCTGACCCTGATTTTCTTTTTCGAGGTTTATGGTGTCAGTCAGACGACGGCATCCAATGCTGCCTTTCTTATCAGCCTGAACGTTATTTTCACCGCTTTACTGGAAGCCGCGGTAAGTAGAAAAGTGCCGCAAACTAAGCTTTTAATCCTGTCGCTAATCAGTACTTTTGGCGTTTTACTGCTTACCTACCACCCGGGGCTGGAAATCTCATTTAATCAGGGGGATATGTGCATCATCATTGCCGCCATGCTCAGAGCTGTAATGGTCGTGTCCACCAGAAAGCTGACAGAGAACAGGCGGATTACCAATAGCACGCTCACAGCACTGCAGGCCTTGGTGGTTGCAGTTTGCACTCTATCTCTCACCCTTGCTATGGATGGGATAGCTTCAGTGCAACTGCCTGCTTATTCAGAGTTCTGGATGATCACCGCCTTTCTGGTGTTGTTTTGTACTCTGTTTGCTTTTTATGCTCAAAACTACGCGGTAAGAAAAATCTCTCCCACCAAAGCATCTCTGTTGATGGGCAGCGAACCTCTGTTCGGGGCACTGTTTTCCATGCTCTGGCTGGGAGAAGCGTTAACCTGGATTCAGATGTGCGGTGGCCTGCTTCTGTTAGGGGCGGTTATGGCTGCTTCTGTCAGCAGTGACTCATAACCCAACCTGGATCGGGATTAACGGAATATGAACAGTAGCCTCAGTTGCGGTTAAGTGCCGGTCATTAGAATGGTCAGGGTAAGTTAAGCTGCGACAGAGGAAAAGAGAATGACAATCAGCGAAAAGATTAAACAAGCCGGCCAGAAAATTAACCAAATCAGAAGCAACAAGCGACGTGCACTGTTGGTTTCAGCGGTAGCTTCTACTCTTATTGTCGGCGGAACAGGCGTAGCCTATGCCGACCATGATGACCATGACAGAAAGGACGATAAGCACCGTTCTTCCGTTGTTTATACCGGACCGGTAGAGACAAGCAGCGTGGCTGATGTTCTGGCAGATACAAGCTGGTTCAGCGATAGCAATCACATTCTGGAAGGGCATATTATTAAACAGATTAGTGACAGAACCTTCCTGTTTACTGACGGAGCGGGTGAACTGGTGATTGAGTTAAGACGACGTTCTGACCTGACATTTTCTGATAAAGACAGAGTCAGAATAAAAGGGGAGTATGAAACGGAGTTTTGGTCTGAAGACAAGTTTGAAGTAAAGCAACTGACGGTTTTGTAAACCTGTTTAATCGTCAGCAATAGAACCTTGCTTTACCTCTTTTTGAGTAGGCCAATTTGCAAATTGCAAATTGAATTGCATAATGCGATTGTTAATATGCAACGCATGACCATAAACAAGGCTCATAGTGCCTGTTTTCGTACAAAAATGATGCAAAAAAGTTGGCACGCTAATTGATACATATTAAATGACCCTTCTTAAAGCCGAGGGTCACCTAGCCAACTGACGTTGTTAGTGAATAATTATTGTTCACACATTATTTAAGCCAGCCGCGATATTTGCGACTGGCTTTTTTTCTTTTTACCACCTTCTCTTTTTGAGCTGTAACTGATTTTGAGTTGAGCTGGTTTTTGCCGGGTGACTGTCAGCTATATAAAATCAGCTTTCCAAAAATCAGCTTTTTAGGATCAACAGTCTGGCCTGCCCGGCTGCAAACCGAGCTGCTTGAGTCTGATTCGCCTGCTTATAGATTTGCTGCGATGTCGGCAGAATAACAAGATAGCTGAGAGGCTTGTTATAAACAGGAGCAGAGCTGCGGTTCCCATTGTTGTCCAGCTGATAGGCCATAACCCGGATTGCCAATTGCAACTGGCGGCGATCAAACTGCCTGCCGAAAAAGCTACCAAGCTGGTGTACCGAGCCGAGCAATTTATCCAGTCCAACTGCGGCGCTGTTTTCCAGATAAAAATAGTAGCTTATACCACTCTGTTTATCGTCCAGATGATATTCCATTCTTCGATCCACATAGATACCGCCGACGAAAGGCATTGGCTCGCGGTCTGCTGATTCAGTAGTATAGCCGTTACACCTGTCAGACTGCTTCAGACCATGACGAAAGCGGTACTCACTACAGGCGAACTGCTCAACCAGATGTCTGAGCCCGGCAACAAAACCTTCGCCGTTAAGTTTTTGTGCCATATAGCTATCAAAATAAGGGGCAGGAAACAGGGTACTAGTCAAACTGTTAAACTGAGAGTCAAAGATAAGGGGAATGGCGTTCCCTTTCTCAATGGCGTTGGTCAGTTTGCTGTTGCCGGCGGATAGCATTTTACCGTCTACAATGGTCTCTGCCAGACGGGGATAATCACCATTAGTATAGGCCACGGCATGAGCAGACAAGAGCATAGCCACAATTGAAATAAGAGTTGTTTTAATCGGATTCCACACAGTTATTTTCCTTAATGATCTGCTGCCAGCAGATTAAGCGTGATAGTCATCCATAATCATATCCTTTTCTTATGGTTAATAAAGTCAGGTTTACATAACTGAGAGGCAAACAGTGTTTAACTTTATGATTAGAAACAGATATCGGCTGGCAGGCAGATGAAATTATCCATAAGTGCCATAAATAAGTTAATTGGCTGATCTATCGGGTTTATTACCGATAACTGATTCTGATTGAGGAATCGCTGACAGAAATCTCTATATTCCGTCACAATATCCAACTTATTGATAGTGGCAGGCTAGTGTTGTTCTCCAATGTATCTATAAAGAAAAAGATCAGTGCCGTATTTTTACTGGTGTCGGTTCTGCTCAGTATGTTCCTTTACTTCTTCGTTTCTCAGGTCAAATACATTCAGGAAATGGTTGAAGTGTTTGCTGATACCACAGTGCCAAGTATTGTGCTGGTGAAAAACCTGCAAAACGAGGTGCTTACCCTGAGGGAAGAGCAGTTTATGCTGTTGGCGAACTTAGAAAGCGATCAGAAAAACAGCATTGTGGCAGAGATATCTCATATGCAGAGCAAAATTGAAGGCTCTGTGGAAGAGTACCGGCAGGGACTGTGGGACGAGCGGGATGAGAGAGCGTTTGCTGCCGTGGACAAAAGCTGGAAACAGTACCGCGATGTCCATTCACAGTTTATGGCGGCCATTGATAGCGGCCGGTTTAAACAGGCGGTGAGTATAACCAACAGTGGTGCAGTACAGTTTGATAACCTTAAGCAGGCCATTGCTGATCTGGAGCTTTTAAACACTGTCTACGCTGACGAAGATGAGCAGGGTACAAAGGAGAGAGTTGAGTCAGCCATTCTGTATAGTGCTATTGGTGTTGCCGGTGTTATCGGCTTTATGATTATTTCCGCCATTATGCTGATAAGACAGATATGCAACCCTCTGACACTGGTTATTGATATGGCGGGAAAAATCGCTGCCGGCGACCTGACTCACCAATTGCAACGGGACAAGATAGGCAATGATGAACTGGGCGAACTGGCGGATACCTGTAGTGAAATGCAGGCCAACCTGTTGAGTCTGGTTGACCAAATCTCCAGTACGTCAAATCAGCTTGGTGCATCAATCGAAGAGGTGAACTCTATCTCTGAACAGGCTCTCACAGGAATGAACGAGCAGAAAGACCAGCTTAGTCTGGTTGCCACTGCCATGAATCAGATTCAGGCTACGGTGAATGATGTGGCGGGGAATACAGAAGCCGCTTCTCGGTCAGCAGGAGAGGCTACTTTGGAAGCGAAAAATGGCTCCGATGTGGTGCAGCTTTGCGTCAGTAAGATTGAGCAGGCTGAGTCATCTATCCGTGAAACCGGCGAAATGATCGAAGATCTGGAAAAAGATGCCTCCAATATCAGTGTGGTTGTCGACGTGATACAAAGTATTGCAGAGCAGACTAACCTTCTGGCATTAAATGCAGCAATAGAAGCCGCAAGGGCAGGTGAGCAAGGGCGTGGCTTCGCCGTGGTAGCTGATGAAGTGCGGGTGCTGGCAGGAAGGACACACGACTCAACGGAGGAAGTGGTTTCCATTATCAACTCTCTGCAGTCACGTTCAAAAGAGACAGTACTGGCAACCCAGAAAAGCGGTGAGCTAATTCAGAGCTGTGTAGAACAAACCCTTCTCGCCGGAGAGGTGATTCAGCAGATAGGTAACGGCGTAGATTCTATTGCTGAGATGAGCATTCAGGTGGCAAGTACCTGTAGTGAACAGAGTTCCGTAACGGAAGATTTGCACCGAAATGTCGAGCAGATTAATGACTTCTCTGAAGGCGTTACCCTTGGCGCATCACAGACGGTGCAGGCTTGTTCTGATTTAGGCCATCAGGCGGCAAACCTGCTTAATATCGTGCAGAAGTTCAAAATTAGCTGATAACTGAACGCTGGCGGTTACGCTCAGACTTCAGCTCTTAACTGATCCAGAAAAGAGAGCATAAACCGGGTGCGTTTTTCCGCCTCGGTTTTTGCTGATTGGGTATTGAAGGTGTCAGCCAGCCTGAGCAGTTTTACGTAAAAGTGGTCAACCGCATACTGCTTATCATCGGGCCGACGAGTATCGCAAAAAGCATCCTGTGGATGATAAAGTGGTGTGCCCAACTGGGTAGTTACCTGCATCCAGCGGGTGACACCAATAGCGCCTAATGCATCCAGCCTGTCGGCATCCTGAACAATACTGGCTTCAGTCGTTTCCGGCTTAATTCCGGCACTAAAACTGTGCGCTGCGATAGCGTGATAGATGCCGTCGAACCACTTCTCCGGGTAGTTAATTTCCCTCAGAAAAGCGATCGCTTTTTCCGCCGCCATTACCGAGCTCTGAGTCCGTTGCGGATGGTTTTTTGCCAGCGAGACACAGTCATGCAGATAGGCGGCAGGTACAACAATCTCAGCAATAGCCTGCTCCGGTTGGCAAAGTTGTTTTGCGCTTTTAACCACCCGTAACACATGATTAATATCGTGAGCGGCATCCTGAGTCATCTCTTTTTCCACAAAGGAGAGCATCTTCTGCTCATACTCGTTGATCATAATTAATCTCTTTATCAGATGGTTAGCTGCCAGCATAGGGAGATCAATACTACATTAAAATGGAACAAATTGGACTCGTAAAGTGACAGCAGAACTCTTACCATAAGCACCCATGTTAACCAAAAAAGTAACCTATTATGTCTTACCCTCCATGCCCTCAATGTCAGTCTGAATATGTATATCAAGATCAGGAGCAACTGGTTTGCCCTGAATGTGCTTACGAATGGAACCCGTCGGAAGCCGCTGATGATATTCCCAATGTAAAGGACGCCAACGGCACACAGCTTAGTGAAGGGGATAAGGTCACCATCGCCAAAGACCTGAAGGTAAAAGGTAGCTCACAGGTGCTAAAGATTGGGACTAAAGCGGTGATCAGGCGTATTGTTGACGGCAAAGATCACCAGCTTGATTGTAAGGTAGATGGTACCGGCGAGATGATGATTACGGCGAAGTACGTGAAGAGAGCCGGATAAACTCTTTCGTCGCGATACCGGCCACAATCAGAACGACACCGGTCAGGCTCAGCAGCATATTCTGAGGCAATCCAATGAGCATATCGATTAGCAGGCTAAGCAGCATCTGACCGCTGATCACCAGAATAATGGCGTTGGTGGAGCCGAGTTTTGTCATCACCAGACTGTTGACCGCCACATAAAGGGCGCCGATGACCCCGCCGGTATACAGAGTAAAGTCCGTAGGCAGTTGCTCAGGCAGTCCAAACCAACTCAGAACCAGCAGAGTCAGAAAAGCAAAACCGATAAGGTGGTTGATATAAGAGGCGTGAAATGCCCCGCGATACTGGCTCAGCTGTCCGTTTAGTATCCTGCTCAGTGCGATACAGATACCGTTAATCAGGGCGAGAAATATATAGAAAATCATGTTTAGCTCCGGGCAAAAATAATCAGTGTTGAGCCGGCGGTAACGAGCAGAACAGGCAGTAACTCCATTGCTGTAAAAGCCCTTTTTGGCAGATTCAGCCAGCCAAAGTGCTCACACAGAAGAGAAAAACTTAACTGGCCAATAAGCCCCAGAGCCAATGTACCTGACAGGCCAATTGCGCTATTGACGGTGACCGACGCCAGCACAACCGTTAGTGCACCGGGAACTCCGCCCAGAAAGAAAATTCGTGGCGCTTTTGATCTTTCACCCCCTGTGGTGTCTGTTTTTCTGGTTATTGCCAGCAGGCTATAGGCGACCAAGGCTCCGATTCCGTGCGCCAGCCACGAGGCATTAACAGCAGAGGTTGAGGCCGCCAGTTGGCTGTTCAGATAGATCATCAGAGCCAGTAATCCGCCGCCGCACAATGCCAGCAGGGAATAGCGATTAAGGTTAAGGCTTTGCATAAATACTCCTTTTTTGTTGGCGCTACTTTAATTGTATTCGAAAACAATGATAATCTCTGGTTAAGAAAATCATTGAAGAGAAAAAGTTGACAATGAAAGAAGGGTTTTCCGCTATTCCTGTATTTGTTGCTGTGGTTGAGTGCGGCAGTTTCTCATCGGCGGCAGAGCGGCTTGGAATGACTAAATCGGCGGTCAGCAAGCGTATATCGGTTCTGGAAGACAGCCTTGGTGTCAGGCTGTTTCACCGCACCACCAGAAAACTGACCCTGACGGAAGCGGGAGAAAGGTTTTCCGACTATGCCAGAAATGCCTATTCACTGGCCCAGGACGGTTTTGCAGCTTTGTCCAGCTATCAGGGCAAACCTAAAGGTGTGTTGAAGATCAATGCCCCAATGACTTTTTCCAGACTCCACCTTGTTCCTTTTATTAAAGAGTTTTTAGACACTTACCCGGATATGGAAGTGATACTCAGTATGGATGATAAGGTGGTGGATATGACCGAAGGTGCTTTCGATGTCGGTATCCGCATTGGTGAGCTAAAGGACTCTTCGCTGATTGCGCGCAAACTGGTGGATTGTAAAAGTGTGGTTTGTGCTTCACCTGACTACCTTAAGCAATACGGTACACCACAAACACCTCAGGATCTTACCGATCACAACTGTATCTATTACAGCTTGTTTCAGGCCGGAGTTGAGTGGAGCTTTTATTATGATGATAAGAAGATAAAGGTTGAGCCTAAGGGCAACTTTATCGTCAATAACAGTGACGCTATTGCGGAGGTTCTGCTTCAGGGGTTAGGTATCTGCCAGATGCCGACCTTTATTGTTTCTGACTACCTTTCCGATGGCCGTCTTGTTCCTCTGCTTGAAGAGTATAGCCTTCCGGATCATGCCATTTACGCCGTATACCCTGAGCGAAAACACCTGCCGGAGAAGGTTAAAGTGTTTATCGAGTTTATGAAAAATAAGCTGGGAACAGGCTCCGGTTACTGGGATTGCTGACAGTTCTGTTTTAGACAATACCATTTCTGCAATTCACTTGTCCCTGATTGCTAATGTTCACCTTTCTGCCTGCTGATTATTATCTCTCCCGTAGCTTGATAAGCATTAACGGCAAAGAAGCCAAAACAGGAGAAAAATTATGAAAGCGGTTGTTTTAGAACAGACAGGCGGAAGCGATAAACTGATTTATAAAGAGATCGATAAGCCTCAGCTTAAAGAGGGTCAGGTACTGGTTGAAATGAAAGCCGCACCGATCAACTTTATCGATACGGTTATCCGTGAAGGCAATATGCCTCCGGGTATGATGCCTGAACTGCCATTTATTTCTGGTGTTGAAGGCAGTGGTATTGTTGCTGACGCCAACGGTACAGAGCTTAAACAGGGACAGAAAGTTGCATTTTTGGGCCCTATTGGCGCATCTACTTACGCAGAATACACAGCTGTTGACGCTGATAAACTGATATTGCTTCCAGAGACAGCCGATGTTCTTCAAGCAGGCGCCATGCCGGTCACTTACTTCACTGCTTACCATATGCTGCACAATGTAGCGCGTGCAGAGCAGGATAAGTTTGCCCTGATTTACGCATCGACAGGTGGTGTTGGTACAGCATTGATTCAGCTTGCTAAAGTGGCCGGCCTGAAAGTGATTGCCCTTGACCGTCAGGACGAGAAAGTAGAACAGGCGCTGAAGCTGGGTGCTGACTATGCCTTTAACTCCACCGAAAACTGGGTGGAAGAGGTGAAAAAGGTCACGGAAGGCAAAGGGGTTAACTACATCTTTAATCCGGTAGCTGGTGACACCATTAAGCAGGATCTGGACGTGCTTGCCACTCTTGGCCATATCGTTATCTTCGGTTTCCTTGCCGGTGTGGGTGAAACTAACCTGCAGGCAGAAGCAGTTCAGCATTTTGGTAAGGCACCAACCATTACCTACTCTGAAATCTACGCGACTTTCTTCAGCGACTTCCCGTTGGTGAAAAAATCGATGAATGCCATTTATCAACTACTGGATGAAGGCAAAATCAATCCGGTTTACTCCACTATGCCACTGGCAGAAGCCTCTCAGGCGCACGACCTGCTGGAGAGCGGAAAAATTATGGGCAAGATGCTGCTGACGCCAGAAGCATAGAGCGAGAGATATTATTCAGCAGACAGTGTCTGCTGATGCCTCTGACGGATATAGTCAACAATATGTCTGATCTGACTGATGGTATGGCGTTTACCGATATAGTAGGCATACATGGTTCTGGTTCTGGGTTTATAGTTAGCGATATGAATTTTGCTGAGAGTGTCGTCCTGAATGATGTCATCGGGTAGCAAGCCGATAAACTGCCCGCTTACTACTGCGTGGCGGGCAAGTTCCAGATCATCCACTGTCAGTTTGGCATTTGGCTGGAATACCGCTTCCTGATGGCGGTTATCGGTAAATACCCACGCCTTGGCCGGCATAGAGATAACTGCCGGAAGCTGGGATAACTGCTCAAAAGTAATCCCCTCCGTCGGCAGGTTGTGAGCTTGCATAAACTTATTACTGGCATAAACAGAGTAGGGAATATCCCATAAACGCAATGCTATAGCGGAAGAATCGGGCAGGGGACCTACCCGGAAAGCGAGGTCGACATTGTCCTGAACAAGATTGAGATTAACGTTAGAGAGGGAAAGCTCAAGGTTGAGCTCTTTGTGCTCAGAAGCAAAATCGATTAGCCAGTGACCAAGAAAGTCCAGACCAGCCCGAACCGGCATAGAGACGGACAGTTCCCCTTTAAACTGAACCTCATCTTCAATGGCAAGTTTGATAGAGCTGGTTAGTGAACCAAGCAAGGGAGAGCAGTCGCGGTAGAGCTGCTGGCCGCGGTTTGTTACCGTTACTTCTCTGGTTGTGCGGTGTAGCAGGTGCAGACCGAGGGCATCTTCAAGGGCATCTATTCTGCGGCTGACCGTGCTATGAGGGATACCAAGCAGTTCAGACGCCTGCTTAAGGCTGCCCTTTTCCACTACGGCACAAAATACACTTAAATCATCCAGTACTCTTTTCATCGCATGCTCTTTTATTTAACCAGCAGTTGTTCTGCTGTTAATTCTAAGCCAAAAGTGCAGCGGTTATTATCCCAAAATTGCAATTGTGTCTTGCAAAGCCGGTTTTCTCTGTTGCTTTGAGCCTACTCACCACTGTTTTGTAACTCGTCTTTCTGGTGAAAGGCTAAGATACGAAAAAGCTTAGTCAACTGCTGTATGTGTTTAAGCGCATGAGTGTCAGAGAATACTCTTGGGTGATCTTGTTGTGAAAAACAATTTACAGCTGGTGTTATGTAAATTGGATATACTTTGAACTGGAGTGGTTTGAATTCTAATCAATATACGCTGTCAAGATTTGCCATAAGTTTTCTAATGCAATGGTAGGCTTGGAGTGAACAGTTTATTATGAAAGAGGCATTGTTTTACTTTGCTCTATAGTACATAAAAAATACATAAACGTAACATAACAAATAACAAAACTGAAATTTGCATTAGAAAAAGTAATGTATATATAAATATAAATAGTGTAAGAGTTTGTAATAAAGTAGGGCTGCTCATAATTTTGTAACTCTCCCAAATTTATCTTCAATTTTTACTGTAAAAGAAAATTAATACACTGCAATATCGCCGACCTGAAAACTTATACACCAATAAAAGGCAAATTATCAGATGAATACAACGGCGACGTTAAACGTTAATGGACAAAAGTTTTCTAAATGGAATTATAAAGATTTTACATGGTGCTTATCACTGTTCGGCACGGCTGTAGGTGCAGGAGTACTATTTCTTCCAATTAAAGCGGGTGCGGGTGGCTTTTGGCCACTGGTTATTCTCGCTCTACTAGCTGCTCCAATGACTTGGCTAGCGCATAAGTCTTTGGCGCGTTTTGTACTTTCAGCTAAAAATCCTGAAGCAGATATTACAGATACTGTAGAAGAGCATTTTGGTAAAGCTGGTGCCAACCTTATTACTTTTGCATACTTCTTTGCTATTTACCCAATTGTACTAATCTATGGTGTTGGTATCACAAACACTGTTGACTCTTTCCTAGTTAACCAAGTTGGTATGGAATCTTTCCCTCGCTGGTTACTTTCTGGCGCGCTAATCGCTGCTATGACTGCGGGTGTAGTATTCGGTAAAGAGCTAATGCTGAAAGCAACATCAGCAATGGTTTACCCTCTGGTATTTATCTTGCTAGCGCTATCTTTTTACCTGATTCCTGATTGGAATACGTCAATGATGGAAGTCGCACCTGACTGGGGTTCAATGCCTTCGATTATTTGGCTGGCAATACCAATCATCGTGTTCTCTTTTAACCATAGCCCTATAATCTCTCAGTTCTCTAAAGAACAACGTCGCGTATATGGTGATGATGCAGTTCAGAAAACGGATGCTATCACTGGTGGCGCTGCAATGATGCTAATGGGTTTTGTAATGTTCTTCGTATTTTCTGTAGTGCTTTCTCTCTCTCCAGAGCAATTAACAACTGCACAAGAGCAAAACATCTCGATATTGTCTTACCTGGCTAATGTCCACGAGTCTCCACTTATTTCTTACATGGGACCTCTAGTAGCATTCGCAGCTATCACTTCTAGCTACTTTGGCCACTTTCTTGGTGCACATGAAGGTTTGGTTGGTCTAATCAAGTCTCGCTCTAATACTTCTGTAAGCAAGATAGAAAAAGCATCGCTTATCTTCATTGTTGTGACCACATGGATCGTTGCTATTGTTAACCCAAGTATTCTGGGCATGATTGAAACTATGGGTGCACCGATGATCGCTGCAATTTTATTCCTGATGCCTGTATTCGCGATGCAGAAAGTTCCGGCAATGGCCAAATATAAAACCTCAATACCAGTGCAGATTTTCACTGTTATCTGTGGGGTAGCAGCAATTAGTTCTGTAATCTACGGCGCTCTTTAATCATCGTTCTATGGTAACGCGTGATTAATTCAAGAATATAAATAGTAAAAAGCCTCCCAACTCCTATGGGAGGCTTTGTTATAAGGTAATCGATATGATTAGCGTTTTTGACATATATAAGATCGGTGTTGGTCCTTCAAGCTCACACACTGTAGGTCCAATGAAAGCCGGTAAAGAATTTATTGATGATTTACGCTCAATGGGGAAGTTGCGCGACATCACTAAAATTACCGTTGATGTTTACGGTTCACTGTCATTGACAGGGAGAGGCCACCACACGGATATTGCGATTATTATGGGTCTTGCAGGCAACTCCCCTGAGAAAGTAGATATTGACTCAATTTCGGGTTTTATCGCTCGAGTAGAAGAAACTGAACGCCTGCCCGTTGGAATGCACTGCCACACAGTATCGTTCCCGAAGGATGGTGGTATGAATTTTCATACTACTAATCTGGCGTTACACGAAAATGGTATGCAGATCCACGCGTGGATTGAAGATGAAAAAGTTTACTCAAAGACTTATTACTCGATCGGTGGTGGATTCATTGTTGATGAAGAAAACTTCGGAAAAGAAATAGAGAATCCAATTAAGGTACCTTACGAATACACTACTGCCGAAGAGCTTATTAACCAATGTAAAGAAAGTGGTCTTTCAATTAGTGCGCTTGTGATGAAGAATGAACACTCCCTGCATTCGGATGAAGAGGCTCGTACGTATTTCGCTAATATTTGGCGCACAATGCGCGAATGTATGGAGCGTGGTATGAACGAAGAAGGTATTTTACCTGGTCCTCTACGTGTGCCTCGTCGCGCAGCAGCACTTCGTCAGCAATTGCTTACTTCTGAAAAGACAACTAACGATCCAATGGCAGTTGTTGACTGGGTAAACATGTTCGCTTTCGCAGTAAACGAAGAAAATGCAGCTGGTGGACGTGTTGTTACAGCCCCAACGAACGGTGCTTGTGGAATCATCCCTGCGGTGTTGGCTTATTACGACAAATTTATCCAAACCGTGACTGAAAAAGATTACATCCGTTACTTTGCGGCATCTGGTGCGATTGGTGGTCTTTATAAGCGTAATGCATCCATCTCTGGGGCTGAGGTTGGCTGTCAGGGAGAAGTTGGTGTGGCATGTTCAATGGCGGCAGCTGGTCTTGCTGAGCTTATGGGAGCTAGCCCAGAGCAAGTATGTATGGCGGCAGAAATAGGCATGGAACATAACTTAGGCCTGACTTGTGATCCAGTGGCTGGTCAGGTACAAGTTCCATGTATCGAACGCAACGGTATTGCAGCTGTAAAAGCGATCAATTCAACTCGTATGGCACTTCGCCGCTCTTTTGAACCGACAGTATCTCTAGATAAAGTTATAGAAACAATGCTAGAAACTGGTAAAGATATGAATGCCAAATATCGTGAAACGTCTCAAGGCGGATTAGCAATAAAAGTAGTTTGTTAATTTTTGCCTCAGGTATTCTCTGCCTGAGGCATTGCTATCTAATCTGTACAATCAGTAAAAAGATATATGGCAATGATTTCTTAACCGCACTTGTGTTTATTTTACTTACTAAGATAATCAAGGTTTCAGCTTATTGGAGGGGCGTAAGTTAGTAGTTATGAACCGCGGTCAAACCTCCGTTTTGTAACTCGTCTTTCTGGCGAAAGCAGATGGTGAAAGGATCAGACATAACTAAACTGGTCTGATATTTCAACAAACACACCTGCACCTATGTGACATTATATGAGTTTGACTGTATAACAATTGCTATGAGCTAACTGAACTGAAACTGTGAAAAAGGAAGCAAATCTATGAGCAGTAATGTTGTTGAATATTATACAAATTCTTTTAATGAGCATAAGCGTCATATAGATGGGTTTGGTCAGATTCAACAACTCAGAACACTTCAGCTATTTCAACAATATCTGCCAACTAAACAGAGAATTATCGACATCGGCGGAGCTACCGGAGTTTATTCCTTTGATTTGGCAAAACGGGGACATGAGGTTCAGTTGCTGGATATCGTTCCGTTACACATTGAAAAAGCAAAGCAATTAAGTGAGGAAAACGGAGTTGAACTAGGAGGTTATCACGTAGGAGATGCTCAGGAGTTAAGTTTTCCGGATGAATCATTTGATGCCGTTATTTTACATGGGCCTTTGTACCATATCACCGATATTGCTATCAGAAGAAAAGTGCTCGCAGAGGCATTCAGAATACTTAAACCTGACGGACAAGTGTTTGCCTTCGCTATTAATCGTTATGCAGGGTTGTTTTATGGTGTTCATAGCGAACTTATTTTAGATGACTCCTACTTTAAAATGGTGTCTGAGGAGGTAAAAACAGGTGTCAGAAGTCGTGAACCTTCATGGTATTTTCACCTTCCCTCTGAACTGGAAACAGAAGTCTCTGAAGCAGGATTTAGTACTGTTGAAACCAAAGGTGTGGTTAGCCCTATCTGGATGTTGTCAGATATCGAAAAGAAGCTTTCCAATGAAGAAGTACGACAAAAAATACTGAAAGCCTCAAAGTTGGCTGAAGATGAGCCGATTTTAGGGCAGGACTTTGTCACTATTGGTGTTAAAGCTTGATTGCCACGTTAGAATGGTATGTCCAACTTACTGTACAAGTTGTAGCTTTGAAATTATACTTGTCCAATAAAATGTACATGTGGAGTTTGTTATGAGAATAGTATCTTTTACTGAAGCAAGAAATGGGCTTAAAGCTGTTTTGGACGGTGTAGTGAATGATGCTGATACAACAGTCATTACTCGTCGTGATTCTGAAGATGCCGTAGTTATGTCGTTAGACTACTACAACAGTCTTATGGAGACGGTTCACTTACTCCGTTCTCCTCAAAATGCAGAACATCTGAATCGTTCGATAGAGCAGTACCGTGCTGGAAAAACAACAGCCCGAGAGTTAATTGATGAGTAGTCGTCAACGTTTGTTATCGTGGACTGACGACGCCTGGGATGACTACTTGTATTGGCAAACTCAAGACAAGAAAACACTAAAACGTATAAACAAGCTAATTAATGACGTGAAACGTTCTCCTTTTGAGGGAATAGGTAAACCCGAACCGTTAAAAGAGAACCTTTCGGGATTCTGGTCTCGTCGCATTGATGATACGAATAGGCTTGTTTATGTGGTTGATGAGCAAGCAATAACCATTATTTCGTGCCGTTATCATTACTAAAATAGATTTGATCATTCTGGTATCTGGCCAAGCAGTTAAGAGCGGCTCCCAACGCTTGGCATCTTTACACTCATTGTGGTGCATAGGTTTCATTCCTTATGGTACAGCTCTGGTTACCTGATAAAACCTCTCAACAATTTCTGTCCACCCGTTATACTATTTAACCGGACAAGCTAATCATTCTGGATTTGAATTAGTAATAAAAGGATTTATATCAATGATTTCTTCATTGCACGTTCGCTTAACTGCCATAAATAACAACAAGTATTTTCAGGCCTTCACGGTTGTGGTTATTGTGCTGGCGGCTCTTTCTATTGGCGCCAATACTTTCGAACTACCCAGTGGTGTACAGGCAGCTATTCATTGGCTGGATCAGTTTATCTTGCTGTTTTTTCTGGTTGAGATTGTTATTAAGTTTTTCTCTTACCGGCATAAGCTGGACTTCTTTAAAAGCGGCTGGAATTGGTTTGATTCCATTATCGTTATTGGCAGCTTAGTGCCTGCGGGCGGGCAGGGCATACTTATTGCGCGATTGCTTCGGGTGTTCCGTGTGCTGCGTCTGGTCTCGGCGGTGCCTCAGCTTAAATTACTGATCAATGCCCTGTTTAAAGCGATTCCCAAGATGGGCTATATCGCGGTATTGATGTTTATTATTTTCTATATGTACGCGGTGGTTGGCAGTCTGGTTTTCTCAGGAATTAACGATGTGCTGTGGGGCGATGTTTCCATCTCTATGCTGACTCTGTTCCGAGTGGCGACCTTTGAAGACTGGACAGACGTAATGTACGAGACCATGGCGGTTTACCCCATGAGCTGGATTTATTATCTGACCTTTATCTTCCTGACGGCCTTTGTATTTCTGAATATGATGATCGGTGTGGTGATAGAGACCATGACGGCTGAGCATGCATTAGCCGAGCAGGATCAAGAGTCTGACTCACCGATAGTGTCAGGTGAGTATGAGTCGATACAGAGTATTGCCACCTATAAACAGGTTGAGTCTTTGCAGAAGGAAATGGCAGAGATTAAGGCGCTGTTAAAGCAGCAGAAGGCGGGATAGCAGAGCTTAGTTTTGTTGTCGGACATTGGTTTGAATTTGTCATTCTGACCCGCCTTTGGGTTTCGCCCATCTTTTTGCAAAAAAACAGGGCGAGTGACTTTTGCCAACAGCTGCAAAAGTAACCAAAAGAGCCGTTGGTTTTCTCTGTTGCTTCGGGCTTCTTTGTGAACGTTTTGTAACTCGCCTTTCTGGTGAAAGGCTCAGACACGACAAAACTGATTGAGCTTGGAAGCGATCGCTCCCATGTTTTACGTGGGAGGGTATACCGGAGTATAAATTTACCGATGGATATTACATATCAACACGGTTTACTTCGGGAGCACAACTTGTCAGTTTGAGTTGAGTCTCCCGAAGCTTGGTCTGTTCAGAGGATGTTTAGTCCGAAGATATCTTTGACATCGAAAAGTACCTTTTCAGTTTTCTCTCTCGATATCTGGCTTCCCTTTGCCAAAACGTCGATTAAATGGGCTTTATCATCTAATAATTCAGCTCTTTTTGTCCGGATAGGGCGAAGCAGTTCTTGCAGGCACTCTTCAAGGACTTTCTTGGTCGTTCCGTCACCAAGACCGCCGCGTTGGTAGTGCTCCTTTAACTGAGTGATATAGTCTGAATCCGGATGAAAGGCATCAAGATAGGTGAAAACAACATTGCCTTCGATACAACCCGGATCTTCAATTTTCAGGTGATTTGGGTCGGTATACATGGATTTTACCGCAGCACTGATCTCCTTTGGGGATGAACCAAGGTTGATCGCATTGCCCATTGATTTTGACATCTTGTTCTTTCCGTCCGTGCTAGGCAGACGTGAAGCATTACTGAGTAACGGGCGGCATTCATTAAGAACGGTTTTTCCTGCAAGGGAATTTATCTTCCTGACAATCTCATTGGTCTGCTCAAGCATCGGCAATTGATCATCCCCGACAGGAACCAGAGTCGCATTAAAACCTGTGATGTCGGCGGCCTGAGAAATGGGATATGTCAAAAAACCAGCAGGGATCGAGCGTTCAAAGCCTTTATTCTGAATCTCACTTTTCACCGTTGGGTTTCGCTCTAGGCGCGCTATTGTCACAAGGTTGCTGTAATACATGGTTAGTTCAGCCAATGCTGGCAACTGGGACTGGAGACAAATCGTTGTTTTAGCCGGGTCGATGCCTGCTGCTAGATAATCTGCAACGACATTAAGGATATTGGAAGAGACCTTGGATGGATTGTGAGCGTTGTCTGTCAGGCCCTGCATGTCAGCAACAAGAATAGTCTGGTCGTGAACATGCTGCAAAGCGACACGCTGCTTTAGCGAACCAACATAATGGCCGAGATGCAACGGACCTGTGGCTCTGTCACCAGTTAAAATAGTTTCTTTTTTATCAATGGTTTGATTAGTGTTCATGGTTTTATCTCCTGATAAATAGATCGCTACTGGAGATAATGAGAACACAGTCTTAGCTACCTTCCAGCAGCTTAAGAATGTGAGAATTCCGTGCCGCTCTAGTTAGAGCGCCACCAAAAGAAAAATGATGAAGGTGTTGAGATAGGTTTCATTCATTCAGGCTAACAATAATAAGTTTTAAACTCAACCCTGATATCTGAAAGGCTGTTTTTTAATGACATGAATACTGTTCTTATTCGAATCAAATTGTGATTTGAATAAATGGTCTATTCGCATCACATGATGATTTGAATAGGGGTAATTATCTAATCATAGGGCTACTTTTTTGAATCTGCTTTTCTGAGAAAAGACTCAGACACGACAAAACTGATTAAGCTTGGGAGCTCCCTCTGTACTCGCTCCCATGTTTTACGTGGGAGTGTATACCAGAGCTTCTTTTGCATAGCAAAACTTAGAACTTCTGCGGACATTGTTATCCAAATCTACCCCATTAATTTATTAATACGTTAACGAAAATTACCCCTGAGGAATCACCAGTAATACCTTATTAATTAAAGGTTTACCTAATCAATCTACTGAATTTGAATACTGGCCTATCTGGCCTATCTGGCCTATCTGGCCTAATTCAGTTCACTTTACTATTAGGTACCTAACAGATGAATCATTTCGTAAAACCCAATAAAAAACACATATTAAGCATTTCTATTGCTGCCGCTTTAGGCTTAAGCCTGACAGGTTGTGGCTCGGGCTCTGGTGCTTCTGTAAGCATTGAGGAAGTTCAAAAAATTGGTTTCTGGTATGGAGAAGAATCTTACCTAAAACTAGATGAGGAAAAACCTTACGCAGAGGCAAAATGCAGTGAATGTAGCAATCAAAACTTCACCTATACATGGCAAATCGATATGGATGAGGATGGCACTTTCGACGGAGAAGCCGATGCATCATACAGTGGTGAGCGGTATGCTCCTAATCGCCATGAATACGCTAAACCAGTACGTTTAATTGCTAATCATAAGGAAGCTAGTCAGCCTGCAATGGTTGAGTACCGGCCTTCAGCCATGGTGAAAGAAATTCTGGCTGCTGGAGCCGGAGATGGTGAGACGTTTTTTGCCTTGAGGAGCGATGGCAGTGGTGTGGTATGGGGCGATGAACGAAGAGGTGGTGATACCAGCCTGAACGGCCAAGAGATCCTGAGTAATATCAAATCGGTACATATGGCCTCACTTGCTATTGCAATCACTAAGAGTGACGACTCAGTGACTGTATTTGGCAGGCAAACTCACGGTGGTGATGCCAGCAATGTCAGAGACCAGTTAAACAACATCAAATCGGTTACCAGTAACAGTTTCTCTATGGCTGTGATTAATGATAAAGGTGGTGTTATTGCATGGGGGGACCCGACTGAGCAAGGTACTCATAGGGGGCTGGGTGGCGAAATTCCTGCAGATAAAGCCGAGTTACTAAAAAGTGGAGTTGTCGATATCGCAGCAGTGAGACAAGGTGGTTACGCCGCTTTAAAAGACGATGGTAGTGTGGTGACCTGGGGAGACAGCCGTTTTTCCCAAACCCTAGAAGAAGATAAATCGCTGCCAAAAATTAAGCAGCTTTATCCGTCGCACAATGCTATGGCGGCTGTAGATATAAATGGCAATGCTGTTGCATGGGGAGATGAGGATAAAGGTGGTGATATTAATCATAACAACGCCAATGTTCCCGTAATCAATGTGACTGATATTGTCGCCTCACCAATATTTAGTCGGGCCTATGCCGCTGTGAGTAACGGAAAGGTGGTTGCCTGGGGGGATGTGAATTACGGCGGCTCTGAACCAACGGCTGAACTGGAGAGGTTAAAGGAAATTAAGCAAATCTATACAACTGACAATACTTTTGTTGCGTTAGATATTGATGGAAATGCTGTTGCATGGGGAGCCCCGGATACTGGCGGAGATAGCTCAGGTGCCGGTGAGCTCACTAATATTAAGGAGATCTATAGCGCCTGGGGACTAGGCTATGTGGCTTTGAAAGAAGACGGCTCTTATGTCGACTGGGGTTATCATCATATAGATAACAGCATACCTATGCCGGCAGAACTACAGAATGTTGATAGCATTTTCACTAATGAAGCCGCCTATGTCGCTCTTAAATCTGATGGAACGCTGGCGGTTTGGGGGTTAGATGAACGTAACGATGCGACTGGGGAAGTGTCCGGTGACTATGGTGCGTATATCGACGACGAGACAAAAGAGAAGTTGAAGAATATTCAAAATGTCTACCCGAATCGTTACGCTTTTGCTGCGGTTACACTTGACGGTGATGTGATTACATGGGGAAGGGCTTCGAGTGGAGGCAATTCTTCTGCTGATGACGTTGCCCCATTCTTAAAACCTCAGGCTGAGCAAAAAGTAACAAACTAAGTACTGCCAGTAACAAGCCAGTGATGGGAGTCGCTGGCTTCCTCTCCACTATTTTGTAACTCGCCTTTCGGGCGAAAGGCATAGACAGAACAAGACTGATTAAGCTTGGGATCTTCCTCCGCACTCGCTCCGGTGCTTCTTGATATGGCAGTGTATACCGCAGTTTAAACGAGTTATACGCGCTGTATTTTTTAGTCGCTTATGATTGGTTGATTAAAATTTTGGCAAGCATTTGCTTTTCATTTCTATGCGTACAGTGTTTACTAGTCACACAATTGCTCAATACATATTGATTTAAATGTTCTGGATAGTCCTATTACTCATAATCGCGCTATGCGTGTTCCTGCCCAGCCTGTGGGTCAAACATGTGATGGAAAAGTACAGACAACCGGCTGATCGTTATCGCGAGCAGGGAAGTGGCGCTGAACTTGCGCGTCACCTGCTGGATCGCTTCGGTCTGGACGATGTCGGGGTAGAGGAGACTTCTGTCGGTGATCACTATGATCCAGTCGCCAAGGCAGTACGTCTGACGCCAGACAATTATTCAGGCTACTCCCTGACTGCGGTGACCGTGGCCGCACATGAAGTAGGGCATGCCATTCAGGACTCACGTAGCGACGCATTGTTCCTGACGCGGCAGAAACTGGTGAAAGCTGCCGTGGTCGGCGAACGTATTGCCGGCATGATGCTGGTGGCTGCCCCCATTGTCCTGATGCTAACTCGTCTGCCACAGGCGGGAGCTCTAATGATAGTGATTGGTGTTGTTTCAATCGCACTAGGTACCTTGGTGCACCTAGTAACCCTTCCGGTTGAGTTCGATGCCAGTTATGGTAAGGCGTTACCGATGCTGAAGGAAGGTGGCTATCTGCACGATGGTGACCTGAAGCATGCAGAGAAAATTCTCAAGGCAGCGGCGCTGACCTATGTCGCTGCATCGCTGACCAGCTTGTTAAACTTAGGCCGATGGATAGCAGTGTTACGTCGGTAGCAACTGCTTTATCCCAGAGGCTAGCGAGTGCTGTGCCATTAAGCTTAAACGGTACATTTCCATATATAAGCTGACCCGTTACATTCTGGTTTAGTAATATAACGGGCAGGCTTCCAATCATCGACGAACTGACGCGATCTCTCCTTAACTCGGTATATGTATACGAGAAATTAGATAGTCTACTAAACTTCTAAGGTCACTTAGCTAGGAGACATTAGAATGAAAATTAAACTAATACTTGGTGCTGTTTTGTACCTAATGAGCTTTAGCTCACTGTCTAACCCTTATTATCAGATTTTTGTCCATGGTGTACCTATAAGTTGTACGGCATCAAATGGACAGCAAGTTCCATTTTTTGATGACCCTCAATCAGCCCAAGCAGCCATTCAACTTGGTGGTGCACGGGCAGATTTTGTTCCTGGTATGGGATATCGCATTTCTCTGTCCCCCCAGTTTATGAACTCATTGTCTCCGTTAGGGGCTTTATTTACCGTATATCATGAGTGCGCTCATGTGGCTCTTCCTATGGGCGTTGGATTAAATAGCCCGATGCAGGAACGAAATGCAGATTGTTATGCTGTTCAGATGATGCAGGCGCACGGACTAATCAATAACTTCCAGCAGTTCCAGAGTGCAATGTCTGCTATTAGCAAGCATGGAGTTATGGATATAAATAGAGTGAATGCGATGGCGCAATGCTTGTAAACACAATGAAGGACTGATATACCCTCGCTCCCATGCTATGCGTGGGAGTGTATATCGGAGCTGGTTTTAAAGCCTAAACTCAACCCAAAACCAACAGATACATACCTCTATACAACTTGCCAATAGACTGCGAAACCCGATCTAAACAACCTCTGCCTGATTTCTATCAGCAAGTCGAAGACTTTATCCTTAACACTTGAAGCGTTATGCTGCGTATAAAAATGAGGAACAGGATAGTTCTTTAAATAGTTTATTTCTTTGGCTTTAAATGGTTTACAAAGGTTTTTAAGCCGTCAATATGCTCAGCTAAATCCCCTTTTACGCTCCTCCCCATAGCATCTAATATGAAATGAGCGCCTTCAATGCGAGCTAACTTTGCAGCAGGCACAAAGTCGCTATCGCCAGAAATCAAAACAATTTTGTTAGCTAGTTTTTTTAATACTACGCTAGTTATATCTACTCCAAGTTTCATATCAACGCCTTTTTGGCGTGGACGTAACGAGACATTATTTGGGTCGATATCTTTAGGGTCTACTTCACCACGAATTAATTTATTGAAGTTATGAATTATATCCTTGCGGATAAAGCCCCACTCTTTGTCGATAGTGCTCAAGTGTCCCATTCTACATGCAACATATGGTTGGTGTGTTAAAGCTTCATGTAGTGCGTTCTTGTATTTTTTGATATCACTTTTTGTGAAGTCAATTAGCTTGTTCGTAATCGGGTGATGTGCTTTTTGATCTAAAGGAGGGCAGTCATAGAAGTATATACGGTACAACTCTTCACCGTTATTTCTATCTACGTGCTTGATCCAGTAGTGCCACATTTCTTTGGCAAGTTTCTCTGGATTCATATTCATATCTGGATCAATATGAGAAGTAAATATGCGGTTGAAAAAACCTGCGTCGACAAAAATAGCGACTGTTCTACGGGACATGTTAGACCTCATAAATGAAAAAGCCCTTGGGTCGTCACTTCCCGTATTGTGGGAGGAGTCGCCAAAGGCTGTATGTTTGAGGTGCTTTCATATCTTTATATAAACACCTTAGCCTAATCTCAGAATATGTTGCAAGTATGTTTACAAAAATAACGGTCTTCATTTAATCAACGGATGGAGATGATATAGATTACAATTTGAAACTCTAAGAAGTTTTGTGTGGGATCTGATTTGAGATCCTGGGGGCACACATTAAGTACTTAAGAGTGATTTTTGACGCTTGGAATTTTGGGGGCACAATACATAGCCCCAAAGGAGCGACAAACTCCAGTACCCATTCCCACGCTGGAGCGTGAGGAACAATAGGGATATAACCCCCACCTTGCACAATCCCCTACAACCGACTAACGTTAACTATTCGAACCTTTTGAAAATTAAGCAAAATAACCAGTTAATAAGTAGGGCTAAATGGAGTTTATCTGCCGCAGAATTAAGCCGGAAGAGAGCTTGCAGTACCGCCAAATCAGGCTTGAAAGCTTGCGGCTTTATCCTGAGTGTTTTGGCGCTGATTATCAGGCTCAGTCAAAGCTGGAGAAGCTGTTTTTTCAGCAGCAGATAGAGCAGGGCAGTGCTGAGAACATAATGCTTGGCGCATTTACTCAGGATGGCTTAGCCGGCCTTTGTGGAATCGTGTCTGCGGACGATGGGCATAACAAGGTAATTCAGATGTATGTCTCAGCTTCAGCCAGAGGAAAAGGTATTGCTGGCAAGTTACTGGAACTGGCGTTAGAAACCAGTAGCAAGCCACTTGAGTTAACCGTCTACAGGGACAATACTTCAGCAATCAAAAGCTACAAACTTGCCGGTTTTACTGTGCAGGAACAACAGGGGAACGAGCTTATTATGCGCTCCGGCTAGTGATAGATAATCAACAGAGGATTAAGGATATGATCAAACAAGTTGGTAATACACAAATCAGGGAATATCACAAATCAAGCTGTCATTGTGGTGAGGTGGAACTGGAGCTTCACTTGCCTAAAGGAATTGAGAACCCGCGCCGTTGTGACTGTTCAATCTGCCGACGCAAAGGTGCGATTGTCGGTTCGGTAAATCTGGATGGCATTAAGATAGTGAAGGGGCATGACTTCCTAAAGCTTTATCAGTTCAATACTCACACCGCCAGACATTACTTCTGCTCCAATTGCGGTATTTACACCCATCACCAGCGCCGCTCCAATCCCGATGAATACGGTTTTAACTTAGGATGCTTAGAAGGGGTTAACCCGTTTGATTTAGGTGACATTGTCACAAGTGACGGTATTAATCACCCGTCAGATCGTAGCTAAAGCTATTACCCTTGCTAGTTAACAACGCCCGCAGCCCTGCTTTTTGCTTTGAAACTGATAAACATTTCCCCGGCTGTCGATAGAGAAGGTGCAGCACTGGTCAAACAGAGCGTAGAGTGCCTGACGGCTTTTTTGAACCCGCGATTTAAGGGTTGAGTAGTTTATCCCGCTTGTTTCAGCGTACTCTTTCTGTGAAACCCCGTTGATTTCTATAGCGGTAAGCAGGTCGGCATCAGCTTTTGGCAGGGCGCTGATAAAGGGAACTATGCAATCCGATAACTGCTGTGATGCCTGCAATTCTGCCTCTTCATACCATAAATTCTCTGGCTCTAAATCTAGGTTAGGCTTCTTCCTGCGGTAGAAGTCTCGAATGGTGTTACTAGCAATCTGAAACAGCCATGATTTAAGTTTTTTACTGTCGCGTAGCTTGGGCAGGTTGTTGTAGCTTTTGATTAATACTTCCTGCAATAGGTCGTCCACATCGTCCGGATCGGAGATGTTCTTCTGCAAAAACCGTTTCAGGCTGCCCTGATACTCGTGCCAGATATTTTCTACATTCACCTTTGTCGAATCACCTTATTTTGACGGATAAAAGGTGCCCGTTCAGGCACCTGAGTAATACAGGCAGATATTGATGAGCAAACCCTCCCCTGCAGGGATGACGAGGCGGAGCCCCACGGATGGGGTTATGCGTGTTTGTGTTCGATATCTGCCACGTTTGTATATACTGATAAACCGTTAGTTAGCAACAGCTACCTGATTTACAGGCAGAGGTTTCAATATCCTTACCATCTGCAAGAAAAGTATTGGTCAGGTAGAAGTCTTTAAACTTCTGATGAAAATCTGCAGCAACAGATTTTTCCGCCAATCCAGTATCTAGCAATGCTTTCTGCCAAGCCTGAGCTTTTGGAAGGCCGCACAGCATATCGAAACCTGAGTGCTCTTTTACTATAGCAGCACGATGCAGCAGAGGCAGCCAGGCAATATCCACATTGCTCAGGTTATCTGAATTAAAGAATCGCGATGATGACGATAACTGCTTTTCTGCTTTCTCAAACACGTTTCTTAGCTTGGCTTCGCGCTGTTCAAAGGTAGCTTTGTCTTTGCTGCCCATGGTACCGCATTGCGCTAAGTAGTTTTTAGAAGCCATATAGCTCCATGCCCTGTCTATGGCACGTTGTTCATTGCTCACCTCTTCCAGTGCACCGTACTCATCTTGTATGTACTCAATGATGGCATCGGATTCAAACAGCGTGGTTCCGTTTTCTGTAATCAGCAGAGGCACCTGTCCGTGTGGTGATATGTCGAGGAACCACTGAGGCATTTCTTTCAGGCTGATGTATTCGATTTGGTAGGGAACCTGCTTTGCTTCCAGTGCCGCAGTCACCCGCTGAACAAAAGGACAGATAGTAAAGCTGACTATTTTTAACATATGTTTTCTCCTCGGTTTAACTTTTACGCTCGTTTTAGCTTTTAAGCTCATTTTGCTATTTACACCAGTAAGACGAAGGCCGATGGAAAAAGACGAAAGTTTTCTGAAAAAAGTGAAGAAAGTTAAATAACGAAGAGAAGTGGTGCGGTGAATGTGAAAAGGACGGGGAATAGATAAACAGACAAAAGAAACGGCACCTTGTAGGGTGCCGCTTAAGGCAGGTTAGGGCAGATTAGATAGCTTCGCCGTTTACCGTAACCTGAACATCGATATTGCCGCGTACTGCGTTTGAGTAAGGGCAAACCTGATGAGCAACACGGGTAAGTTCCAGCGCTTGTTCCTGTGGCAGTTCCAGCTCAACTGCAAGGCTGACAGTAAGAGCAAAACCACCTTGTTCGTTCGGGCCGATACCCACTTCAGCAGTCACTGGTGCACTGGTCAGTTTTACTTTGCCTTCACGGGCAACGTGAAGCAGGGCGTTAGAAAAACAAGCGGAGTAACCAGCCGCAAATAGTTGTTCAGGGTTAGTTGCAGCACCGCTTCCACCCATCTCTTTCGGGTAAGAAAGTTCTAGATCCAGCAGACCATCGTCTGTTTTTACCTGACCGTTACGTCCTGCCAATGCTGTTGCCTGAGTTGTGTATAGAGCTGCCATAGTCGTTTTCCTTTTGTAAAATAAATTGCGTGCAATTGAATTGCTTGCAATCATATATCGAAGTTAAACTAGTTTGCAACTATATTGTGCACAATTTATTTATTTTTATGAGATCATGGCAATGAGCGCGTGTTATAACGAAAAAGATGATAGCGGTAAAAAACTGAGTCAGGATGAGCAGTTACTGCTGGAAAATCAGGTCTGTTTTCCCCTTTATAGTGCCGCCAATGCGGTGATCCGTGCCTACCGTCCGCTGCTGGACGAACTGGATCTCACTTATTCTCAGTATCTGGTGATGATGGTGTTGTGGCAGCAGGATGGTGCCAGCGTAAAAGAAGTTGGCTTACGTCTGCATCTGGATTCCGGCACCCTTACCCCGCTGCTGAAAAGGCTTGAAGCAAAAGGGTTTGTAACCAGAGGACGCAGCGAAACAGATGAGCGTGTCCGGGTTCTTAACCTGACAGAGCAGGGAAGAGCCCTTAAAGATCGAGCTAAATCCGTACCCGGTGCTATGGCCTGCAAAATCACCCTAGAGCTGGATGAGCTGATCACCCTTAAAACCCTGTGTGAAAAGGTGCTGGATAAGCTGAACTAGGGGATTTTTATAGCTGTAATGGCTAAGGAAATCACCCCGTGATCACCCGGTTCCGCCCTTGCTCTTTGCCCTGATACAGAGCCAGATCTGCCCGTTTTAACAGTTGGTTTCCTGATTCACCTTTCTGGCAGGTTACTACGCCCATACTTGCGGAGGTTGAATAGGGCTCGCTGAAGGATAACTGCTGAATGGTGTTGCGCAGTTTTTCTGCAAGTTCACAGGCTCCGGCTAAGTCGGTGCTCGGGCAGACCACCAGAAACTCTTCGCCGCCCCAGCGGCCGACAAAATCCACTTTTCTGATGGTGTTGCTCAGCGCTGAGGCAACGTCGATCAGGGTCTGGTCTCCCGCCTGATGCCCCCATGTATCATTGATGGACTTAAAGTAATCCAGATCAATAAGGATAAGGGAAAACCCGTGACCGTAGCGGTTAAAGCGGTTTACTTCATCTGTCAGCACCCGATCAATTCTGTGCCGGTTGGATATCTGGGTAAGGGCGTCGGTGACGGAATAGTATTCCAGCTTTTTCTGCGCGGAAATCTCCTGCGCTATCTGCATATAGCCAATTAGTGAGCCATCCTGATCGTATTCGGGCGTGATAATACTTTTCAGCCAGTACTCTGAGCCTGACTTAGTCTGATTATGAAACTCTCCCTGCCATGTTCCTCCGTTGATAATGGTTTCCCAGAGTTTGGCATGCACTTTTGAGTTGGCTTCGCCATGTTTGAGTACATTATGATTTTTGCCGATCAGCTCATTGCGGCTGTACTGAGAAATATCACACATGCGTTCACTTACATGGGTGATTACCCCGTTCGGATCGGTACGGCTGGAAATAACGTGTTCATCCAGATTATGACCTTTACGTTTCAGCTCTTTGTTTGCTTCTGACAAAGACTCTTGCAGGCGGGCAGGAAGCAGGGCGATCAGCCATGAAAGCGGGAATGAGATCAACAGAACAATGCCGGCGATAATCAGCGCAGTAGAGGCGTTATTTTTAGATATCTGTGCCAGCAGTGATTCTCTTGGCTGGAACACCAGTTTTAGTTGCTCATTGTTACCCAGCCACTGCTCCAGTGACAGTTCGTATTGATGTAAATCCGGGTCTGGGTTATGTGGCGCTTTTCTGTCTTGCAGATAGCGACTCCACGCGACCTGATCGTCCGGATGGTGGAGTATTTCGCCATGACCGTCAGCCAGATAGACAGTAAAATCTGGTGATAAGATCAGAAAATCGAGAATATCAGTAACATCAATATTAATAATAAACAGCCCGCGTTTATCGTCACTCATTTCTACCGGAATTGCTGCCCGTATTGTCGGCCGGATAGGTTGTTCAATCACTCCGTTCTCAACATTTAAATCAAGTTTTGAAAACCAGTGCTTATTGAGAGGGTTCTTTATAGCCTGTTTAAAGTAGTAGCGTTCAGACTTGTTCTGAAGCTTATCGTCTGCGACAGTAACCAGTTTACGGCTGCCATCTCTGTCAATACGGATTAACTCTTTTCCGTCAGAGCCAATCAGGCGCACCTGCATATATTCTGGTTCAGCGGTAATGGTGCTTAACATCAGCTCCGTCAGCAATTGCTGATTTTTATCATCCGGATTCGCCAGATACCTTTGAGTAATAGGGTTTTGAGTAACAGAGTCCAGAGTGGCGTCCAGAGAGGCAATAGAGACAGTGAAATACTGCTTTTTTGACTCCATATCGCGCTCATAACGGGAATGCAGTGCATTGTCGATACTCATCACCTGTACCCGGTAATCGATCAGGAAGGTCAGCAGGGCGACAAGGAAACCAAAGCCTACAAAGTAGAAAACCAGTAAAAAGTAGGTTTTACGGCTGTTGTAACCAGCGTGCGGTGCGCTTTGTTGTTCAGGCTTCAAATTGCAGACATCTCAGTGATAAAGTTATTATTATATTAGTAGTTTACTTAATAACTAAGATAGCTGCGCTACTTTTATTCAAACTTCTGCCCTGCAATAACAGTTCGTTTTCACTATAAGGTGATGGAGACGAGGTTATTTCTGCTATTTAAGCCTATTAAGGCTGAACTAACATAAAACAAACAGTGGCAGCTAATGTCGAGCCCAGACAACGGTTAACAATAAGCATCTGTTTCTGCGATCGCAGCAGCTGTTTTAGCACTGAGCCAAAATAAGCCCAAACCAATGTACAGAGGGTCATAACCAGCAAAAATGCCGTAGTAATTGTGACCACCTGAGTCAGATAATCACCTGTGTTGCTGGTGAACTGAGAGAATACCGTCATTGCTGCAATCCATGCCTTAGGGTTGAGTACCTGAATCAGAGTGCCCGACATAAATCCGGAACGGTTTTCGCTACTTTGGTTATCTTCAATGGTTGAACGACTGATTCCCCATGCAATATACAGCAGATAAGCCGCCCCCAGATATTTAAGAGCCATGTACAGTTGCGGGTTATCCGTTAACAGAGTGATAAGTCCTGCGCTGGTTCCGCTAAATACGATCAATACTCCACATGCTGTTCCTGCCACAAACGGCAATGCCGCCAGAAATCCATACCGGTTTGAGATACCCATTAAAGCAAGGTTGCCCGCTCCGGGGGTCAGCGACATAGAGACAGAAAAAAACAGGAAAGCGAGAATAATTTGGCTACTCATGAAAACAGTCCGTTGAAATCAGTTAGGAGTCAGGATCAGTTTAAATAAATAGCCAGAAATTAAATTGCTTTATATGATAAGTTAACGACATGTAAAGAAAGATACTTTCAGGAATCGCCATGGAAAGGAAAGAAAACACTACTGAGGTGCTGGACGAGACAGATTTGACTATGCTCAGGTACATTCAGGACGATGGACGCATAAGTAATAGTAAGCTGTCGGACAAGGTTAACCTGAGTGAGACACCCTGTTGGAGACGATGGAAAAGGCTGGAAGAGTCCGGTTATATCAGCGAGTACTCCGCGGTGCTTGATCGTAAAAAGCTGGGCTATAGCATGATGGGGTTTACTCTGGTGTCGTTGGGAAGTCATGAAATGGAGAACACCGACAACTTTGAGGAGTTTGTCGGATCAATGGACTGGATTCCCATTTGCCACTGTATCGCTGGTGGCGCTGACTATATTGTGCAGATTATTGCTAAGGATCTGGATGAGTATTATGAGCGCATCAGCCAGCTCAGACGCATTAAAGGCGTGAGCGCGCTGCATTCGAATATCTCAGTAAAAGAGATTAAAAACAGCTGTTTTGTTCCTCTGTAATTTAACTGATAAGAGCCCGTTTTATGAGAGTTGAGCCTGTTAGTACTAAGCATGTTGCTGAGTTGTTTGAATTTGAGAAACAAAACAAACTCTGGTTTGAAAAGTTTGTGCCGGCGCGCCCGGCGAGCTACCGGAACCTGATCTCGTTTCGCACAGTGATCTCGGATCTGGTGAAGGAGCAGCAAGCGGGTTGTGGCTTCTTTTTTGTGATTATTCAGGATGAGAAGATTGTCGGCCGCATCAACCTGATAGATGTAGAAGATGGTGAAGCAAGCCTTGGTTACCGGATTGCAGAATCAGTGGCCGGTAAGGGAGTAGCTTCTCAGGCGGTTAAGATGATAAAGACCATTGCCCGGGAAGAGTTAGGCCTGACCTTGCTGAATGCGACCGCCGCCAAGAGTAACCCTGCTTCAGCACGTGTTTTGGAAAAGTCAGACTTTGAGAAGGTTTCTACAGAAAAGTCTTCTATCAAGATTAACGGTGAAGCTTTGATTCTGGACTGCTTTGAACTGAAGTTATAATAAAAAACCAGCCAATTTTGAAGTGGCTGGTTTCTGGTATGCTGCGATTTAACAGGGGTGTTAGATAACACCCAGCTCGCGCAGACGCTCCATCAGATAGCTGTCCGCGGTATAACGCTCAGACAGTACTACTTCCGGTTTTGGATGCAGGAACAGCGGTAGTGAGATACGCGAATGTTCCTGACGCTCACCTGTCGGGTTAATTACCCTGTGAGTGGTGCTCGGGTAGTAACCACCAGATGCTTCCTGCAGCATGTCACCGATATTGATGATCAGGTTACCGAAGTCACAAGGTACATCCAGCCAGTCACCTTCTTTGGTTTTTACCTGTAGCCCCGGTTCGTTAGCGGCAGGCAGTACTGTTAGCAGGTTGATATCTTCATGAGCGGCGGCACGGATTGCTCCCGGTTCTTCATCACCTGTCATCGGCGGGTAATGTAGTACACGAAGCAGAGTCTTATCGCTGCCGTTGATCATCTCAGACAGTGCAATGGAAAACTTCTCCTGAACATCCGCTGGTGCATGCTGTTCTACCCAGCTCAGCAGCTCTTCTGCAAAATCGCTGGCACGCTGATAGTACTCAAGAATCTCTTCTTTTAGCTCTTGCGGGATCTGACCCCAAGGGTAGATGTGGTAATACTCTTTAATATCTTTAACACTGGCGCCTTTGGCCACTTCAGAAACACTCGGCGGGAAGTAACCGTCTTGTGTTTCAACGTTAAAGTGAAACTCATTTTTTCTTTCTGAAGAGAAAAACTCATACCAGTTCTTATAGATAGACTCTACAAGCTCTTTCGGGATCGGGTGGTTTTTAAGGACACCAAATCCAGTCTCTTTTAGTGACTTAACAAACTGCTCTGCTGCATCTTCAGCAAGGTAATCGACGGTTTCCAGTTTCATGACTTTACTTCTATATCTAATTATTAGAATGAAGAATTGTAAAAGTGAGGAAAATGTAAATCAAATTTTAATGAAATGTATCGCAAGGCAAAATTGGAAATTGTGTAGATAGCAACTATTTCAACAGAAATTATATGTGTTCCGCCGATAATCCGGCACGAAAAGCATGTGTTTCTGGCAGGCTTATTGCTTCAATAATTAGCGTAATTGTAATGTGGCAATCTTGCTCACCTCACTAGCGTATAGCTTCTGAATAGCTGTAGGAGGCGTTATGTATAATCGTTCACTTAGCTGGCTTGGCAGTATTGAGATCACTCTTTTCCTTGTGTTTGTATGCTGCATAGGATTGATTCTTTAAAGCGATTAAAGAACTTGACAGGAGTTAAGCAGTTTGCAGAAAGCTGCTTAACATTTCTGGTAATGAATACCGGCACTTTTCTGTTTATCTTTTAGAAAAATTGTTTATTAATTGTAAATAAATAATTTCATTATGCTTTTATAAAGTAAGCATAATGAAATCGTTATTTTATATTTGAAGATATTAAAAGAAGATATAAAAAACAATTCAATTAAATAAACATTATGTCTGAATACCCTAAACTCTCAGCGTCAATAAATCAGATAGGTAAAAACGCTTCAGCTTTGATCGACTCCTGCAATTATTATGGTGTTAAACCCGTTGCAGTTACAAAATTAGTTGGCTCTCAACCAGAAGTTGTTGAGGAATTAGTAAAAAATGGCATAACTATTGTTGCTGATTCCCGATTAAAGAATTTAAAGAAAATACAAAATATTAATGTAGAAAAAATGCTTCTTAGGTTACCTGCATTAAGCGAAGCCGATGATGTCATTCTGTATAGCAATATCTCTTTAAATTCAGAATTCCAAAGTCTTGTTGCGTTATCTGAAGCCGCTATACGTCACAATAGAGTCCACAAAGTTATTGTTATGCATGACCTTGGTGATTTAAGGGAAGGATCATTTAAGGTTGAAACAACTCTGGAGCTAGCATCACTGGCCATTCGCTTAGTTAATATTGAACTTATAGGTATCGGGGCGAACCTTGCCTGTTATGGCGGAGTTGAACCCAGCAGTGCCAATCAGCAAGAACTTGTAAACATAGCAAAACAAATTGAGCAGCGACATGATATCAAGTTGTCGGTTATCTCTGGTGCCAGTTCTGCCGGGCTGCCGCTAA
This sequence comes from Vibrio sp. SCSIO 43137, assembly GCF_028201475.1. Taxonomy (NCBI): domain Bacteria; kingdom Pseudomonadati; phylum Pseudomonadota; class Gammaproteobacteria; order Vibrionales; family Vibrionaceae; genus Vibrio; species Vibrio sp. SCSIO 43137. Next base: position 394,617 of record NZ_CP116384.1, read on the forward strand.
TGATGAGCGGCGGGCTGCCCGATGGAGTTAATCAGTTGCGTCTTGGGGCGTCTATCCTGATGGGAATAGGTTTAAACGACGAGCCTGTCCCCGGTACTAGCCAGAATGTTTTTACCCTGAGTGCTGAGATTATTGAAGTCAAAATTAAGCCTTCGGTACCAGAACATTCATCTGCTTTAGATGCGTTTGGAAACGTCCCCATATTTACCGACAGGGGAGAAAGAAAACGTGCGATATGTGCTGTTGGTAAGCAGGATGTTAATTTCGATGAGCTATCTCCGACTGACCAGAAAGCTATTATTATTGGCGGCAGTAGCGATCATTTAATTATCGATGTGGATGATTGCGAATTTGATTATCGTGTTGGAGATATTCTTGAGTTTGAGCTTGGTTATTCAGGTGTTCTCCAATGTATTACTTCAGAATATATAAATAAATCATTTCTAGTATGAGTAATTGATTTTTATTAACGTGAACTTGGATTTACTATGATTAAAATAAATAAAATACCCAACACCTTTACTATTTTACTATTATTAATAGCACTATTTTCAATATTAACTTTTATTCTTCCCGCCGGCCAGTACGACAGAGTTGAAAACCAGCAACTTGGCAGAGAAGTGCCTGTTCCCGGTTCTTATCAGGTTGTGGAAGCAACACCACAAGGCTTTTTTGACACTTTAATGGCGCCAATTTCTGGTTTTTACAATCCTTCCAGCTATGAAGTGGGTGCAATTGACGTCAGTTTATTCGTATTGATGGTGGGTGGCTTTCTGGCTGTTGTAACTAAGACGGGAGCGATAGAAACAGGGATCGCCCGTGTGATGGTACGATTAAAGGGACGGGAGATCTGGATGATTCCAATATTGATGTTCCTGTTTTGTCTTGGCGGAACTTCCTACGACATGGCTGAAGAGACGTTAGCCTTCTACGGGCTGCTTATCCCGGTTTTTATCGCGGCCGGATTTGACCCCCTAGTGGCTGTCGCCGTGATTTTTGTAGGCTCCGGAATCGGGACACTGGGTTCTACTATTAACCCGTTTGGTACTGTTATTGCCTCCAATGCTGCGGATATTGATTTTATTGAAGGGATGACAGTGCGGATTATTGTGCTGGCTGTTGCGTTCGTTGCCGGATGTGCCTATGTAATGAGATATGCCCAAAAAATAAAAGCCAATCCGCAAAAATCACTAACCTTTCATTTAGCCGAGTCCAACAAACAGCACTTTTTAGGCAATGCCTCTTCTGTTGAAGATATTCCTGAACTCACTCTATCTCAAAAGTTTGTGCTCATTCTCTTTGCCGCCACTTTTATTGTCATGGTTTACGGAGTGTCTACACTCGGTTGGTGGATGGCGGAGATGAGCACTCTTTTTATCTTTATGGCCATTGTTTGTGGTTTAGTCGGGCGCTTAAAAGAGGATGAGCTGATTGACTCATTCGTGGCCGGAGCAGCTGATCTTATTGGTGTGGCGTTAATCATTGGTGTAGCCAGAGGGATTGTTGTTGTTATGGAAGCCGGCAGTATTACCGACACCATTCTTCACTATTGCGAAGAGCTGGTTGCCGGAAAAAGCTCCGTTATCTTTGTAAATACCGTTTACTGGATAGAGATGTTACTTGCCTTTATCGTCTCCTCTACTTCTGGTCTGGCGGTAATGACTATGCCGATTCTGGCACCACTGAGTGACTTTGCCAATACCGGAAGAGAGTTAGTTGTTTCTGCTTATATGTTCGGAATCGGTACCGTTCTGTTTGTAACACCGACTTACGGAGTTTTGATGGGCTGCCTTGCTATCGGGCGTGTACCTTACGGAGCGTGGTTAAGGTTCATTATGCCTTTAGTACTTTTCTTTATTGTGTTAAATACTGTCATGCTTTCTGTAAGCGCCGGGTGGTAATCTGATTGTCAGTTACGATGAGATCCCTTTTCCCTGCGGGGAAAGGGATTTTTCTTTAGAGGTTATTTATGTACAAAGCATCGGATTTTGATATCAAGCTGCTGAAAGTCTTTGCTCAAATTGTAGAATCAGGTGGTTTTTCAGCGGCACAATCCAAGTTGAACATGCATCAGTCGTCCATCAGTCAGAAGATGCATGACCTGGAGCAGAGGCTTAATATGAAGTTGTGCCATCGAGGCAGGGGAGGCTTTAAGCTGACCAATGATGGTTATAAGGTTTATGAAGCATGTACGACCTTGTTTAGTGATATTGCAAAGTTTGAAAATATTATCGACAGTATCCGTTCAGTTAAGCAAGGCCATGTAAAACTTGCTTTAACGGACAATATTGCCACTAACCCCGAGTGTTATGTTTATCAGGCTATTCAGTGTTTTTGTAGCAAGTATCCTAATGTCAGTTTCGATACTGATATTATGGATTCGCTGCAGATTGAGGAGCAGCTTATCTCCGGCAAAACCGATATCGGTATTACGTCATCGGAGATACAAAGGCAGGGGCTGAACTACAGATATCTTTTTTCAGAAAAACAGAGGCTTTACTGTACCCCGGATCATGATGTGCTGAGTAAGGGAGAGATTAAGTGCAGAAAAGATCTGGCCTCTTTTGCCGTTGTTGAAAGGGGATTAGCCCGTAAGGTGACGCCATTAAGCCTGAAAGACGATATTATGCATATGGCAAGCTGTATCAATATGGAAGCTACGGCTCAGTTAATTTTGTCGGGTCAGTTTATCGGCTATCTTCCGACACATTATGCGCAAAACTGGTTGGTTCAGGAGAGGTTGGTTGCCATCAACGCCAGTAAGCTGGATTATCTGGCCGATTTCCATTTAACCATTGCTAAACAGGAAGGTGAACTATCCGTTGCTTCAGCCAACTTTTATCAGGAATTATTAAGAGCGCATTCGAAAAATGACAGTGAAAGGCCTTAATATTGGCATGCAACCGGATGGATATATAAATGACGCTAAAAATGGTAACCGCTAAATGACTCAGGCGATAAAATCTGTCGATCTCTCTTTAAATCAGCCGTGTAAGGTGCTGGATCTTATTGCTGACTCAGATGATTTTTTTGCCGAGCCCCATCGTCACAATTACTGGGAGCTGCTCTGGTGTCTGGATGATAAAGGCAGTCAGGGCATTGATTTTGTTGAGTATACCAATAAGCTTGGCCGCATCTTTACTATTTCACCTGGTCAGGTACATAACTCTAGTCAGATGTGTGACCATGTAAGGCTAATAGTTTTTTCTACGGACTTTCTTGAGGATCAGTACCGCAATAACCTATTGATGGAGTCTCTGTTTGGCCGTTATCAGTCCGTTCAGCCCTATATTGATCTTGACCCTGCCAGTTATGCCTATCTGGAACCTCTGTTTCTGCTTATGGAAGAGGAGTGTGGTCGTCATGAGCCGGACTGGGATATTGTCTCTTCACTGCTGACCAGTTTTCTACGTTACCTGCTGCGCTTTTCTGTTAAAGAACGAGCGCCTTCCCTTACTGGTGATCGTCGTATTCCCCGCTTTGTTGAACTTGTCGATCAATACTACCGTAGCGAAAAAATATGTCAGTTCTATGCGGATAAACTGTCGTTGACGGGGAAGCGTCTTAACGAACTTACCCGTAAGTACTTGGGTAAAACCGTCACTCAATATATTCATGAAAGAATTATATTGGAAGCTAACCGCGAACTGATTTTTAGTGACAAGACCATAAAAGCCATTGCGCTGGAACTGGGTTTTGATGACCCCTCTTACTTCGGTCGCTTTTATCGTAAATGCAGTGGTGAGTCACCGGCGGAGTTCAGAATAAGATGTGCAGATAGTACCACTAAAATAGTGGTTTTATCCCTTTAAGTGGCATTGAGTGGTGTAGATAATACATTTTTTGAACTGCTATTTTGTTACCTGTTTTATGAGTATTAACCTTAAATCTGATCCTATTCATCGTTCTTTTCTTCAGTACCTTTTACCCGCCCTGACAGGAATGATCATTAAATCACTGTTTATTATGGGCGATGCCTGGTTTATTGGTCAGGGTGTCGGAGCTCAGGGGCTTGGCGCCATTTCCCTTGTTGTTCCTGCTTTCTCCGTGTTTGTTGCTGTCTCTATGATGATTGGTATCGGTGGTGCCTCTCTGATGTCCATTGAGTTTGGCAAGGGGAATAAACAGATAGGTCAGGTTCTGTTTAATCAGGCCATGTTATTTACCGCTATTATCAGTACCGTGCTGGTGGTAAGTGCCTTGGTCTGGATTGATGAAATCTTACTGCTGATGGGAGCAAGCGGAGAGATAGCGCAACTGGCCAACGACTACCTTTCTACTCTGTTGCTGTTCTTCGTACTTTATTCTCTGGCGTGGGTGCTCTCCTGTTTTGTGCGTAATGACACCAACCCTAAGCTGGCGACCTATGCCATGTCTATAGGTGCGATCGTTAACCTTATCCTTGACTACTTTTTTGTGATTGAGTTTGGCTGGGGAATGAAAGGAGCGGCATTTGCCACTGGTCTGGCGCAATTGGTAATAGCAGCGATTTTGATGTCTCACTTTATCGGCAAGCGTGGACAGCTAAGATTTAACCTTAAGGGAATGGGATTCGATCAGTTAGGCCGGATTCTGAAGATAGGTACACCAATCTTCTTTATCGAAATCACCTCGGCTATGACGGTTCTATTGTTTAACTATGTACTGCTTACCCGCTTTAGTGAAAGTTACATTATCGCTTACGGTTTAACGGCTAATGTTGGTGTGTTTGCCCTGTTTACCATGGTGGGTATCTCTCAGGCTTGTCAGCCAATTATCAGCTTTAACTACGGTGCAGGTCAGATAAAGCGGGTATATGAGATTTTGTGGCTCGGCTTGTATGTTGCACTGGGTGGTGGCGTTCTGTTTCTGCTGACGGTGTGGCTCACTTCAGAACAGATCGCACGGCTTTATCTGAATGACTCCTTTGACCTAGTCGCGTTGTCTTCCAAGGCGCTGTTTTTCTACTTTATGGCGGTTCCTCTGATGGGGTTAAATATCGTCATTGCTAATCTGTTTCAGGCGATTGCTAAACCAATGCACTCTTCGGTGATTTCACTTGGTCGTGGCTTTGTATTTGTGGCTATCGGGGTGTTATTTTTGCCGGGAATTTTTCCCGAGAACGGCATCTGGTCAAGTATCTTGTTTGCGGAAACAATAACCGCTCTGCTGAGTGTTTTCTTTCTTTACAAGTTTTTGAAAAGCCCTGAGAGACGACCTGTTCCGGCTTAATTTCCATGTAACATTTACCCTTACTTATTGCATTTTTATTACAGTAAGCAATTAACCTTCTGCTTGCTGTAATTGAGTTTATTTCTTTAACAATCAATACTTAAGTGTGATTTTATGCCTATGAATCACACAAATATTAGTGTCATATAGTATTCAATTTTATGAAACAAAGCTGTCATATTTAAATTCTAAAGTTATCCCGTCTAGTAAACATAGTCGGCAATAAAGCCAAAAGGATAATGAAATGAAAAAGACAGTAATCGGTGCTATCACTCTTATTAGTGCACTATCAGTAATGCCAGTTTCAGCGAAAGAAACCATCTCTGCTGTAGGTTCTTCAAGTGTTACGCCACTGATGGAAGTTTTTGCTGAAACCTATATGGAAAATAACGGTAATGTGTTTATTGAAGTGCAGGGTCCGGGGTCATCAGCAGGTGTAAAAGCAGCGAAGAATGGTTCTGCAGATCTTGGTATGTCTTCCCGTAATCTTAAGTCTTCTGAAAAAGAGACGACTCTGATTGAAGAAGTGGTAGCACGCGACGGTATCGCCGTTGTGGTTAACCCGAAAAACCCTCTTAAAGCTCTGACAGCAGCGCAGGTAACGGCGATTTACAAAGGTGAAATCACTAACTGGAAACAGGTTGGTGGTGAAGACAAGCCAATCGTTGCTATTACCCGTGATACGGCTTCAGGTACCCGTGGTGCATTTGAAGACATCATGAAACTTAAGCGTAAGATTTCCGGTAAAAAAGTATCGGCAATCTCTCCACGTGCACAAGTTGCCAGTGGTAATGGTGCCCTGAAAACTAACGTAGCTTCAAACCCGTATGCTATCGGTTATATCTCGCTGGGTACTGTTGATTCTACAGTAAGCGCTCTCTCTATTGACGGAACCGAAGCGACCGTTGCCAACGTTAAAAACGGTAGCTATAAAGTTGCCCGTCCATTTCTGGTTCTTTATAAGCAAGGTAAGCCAAGCGCAGAAACTCAGAAGTTTCTGGACTGGATGCTGTCTGAAAAAGCTCAGTCAATCGTAGCGAAGAAAGGCTATATCTCAGTTAACTAATCTAAACGTTAAATCTATTGCTCAGCCCGCCTATTTAGGGCTGAGCATTTTTCTGTATTTGTTATAGCTAATTAACTGTTCCTAAATATGAGTCACTTAGGCAAACCTCGGACACAAACACGCGTAAACCCATCCATGGGGCTCCGCCGCGCCACCCTTGGCGCAGAGGGTTTGCTTTTCGATATCTGCCTGATGACAAAATCTGTAGTGCAATTATGAGCTGTTATTTAGTAACCAAACGAGAGTTTGTTATGACCATCGCAACAAATAGTGACAAGCATACCGGGATTGAAAAATCTAACGGTTTGCGCGCTCAAAAAACCGTTGACTGGAAAGAGCGCATTTTTCATGGACTGTTTCTGTGTAGTGCGGTAATCGGCATTTTGTCTCTGTCCATCATCGCTTACTACATAGTGAAAGAGAGTATTCCGGCATTCGAAGAAGCGGGTGTATCCGGTATTGTTCTTGGCAGAGACTGGTTGCCGCCGGCACTGTATGGTGTTTACACCATGATTGTGGCTTCTGTAGTGTCTACTTTCGGTGCTGTTCTGGTCGGTGTGCCAGTCGGCGTTCTGACCGCCATTTTTATTGCTGAAATTGCCCCTAAACAACTAGCGAATATTATCCGTCCTGCGGTAGAGCTTCTGGCGGGTATTCCGTCCGTAGTTTACGGCTTTTTCGGACTCGTCATCATTGTTCCCCTTATTCAGAATGTGTTTGATGTTCCTGCGGGTAACACCATTCTGGCGGGTATTATTGTGCTTGGGGTGATGATTCTTCCAACCGTGATTACCGTATCTGAGACCTCAATCAGGGCGGTGCCACGCTCTTATAAAGAGGGCTCGCTGGCCCTTGGTGCCTCTCATATTTTTACCATCTTTAAGTTACTGGTTCCGGCTGCACGTTCCGGCATTATGACAGGTGTGATTCTGGGAATTGGCCGCGCTCTTGGTGAGACCATGGCCATTATTATGGTGATGGGTAATGCTCCGGCGATGCCGCAAGGCATTCTGGATTCAGCACGGACATTAACAGCCAATATTGCTATCGAAATGTCCTACGCCAGTGGGGTTCACGCCAATGCACTTTACGCCACAGGCGTTGTGCTGCTGGTGTTTATTATGATGCTGAACGCAGCTCTGCTGTATCTCAACCGTCAGAGGGCAAGATAAATGGATCGCGTAAAACTAAAACAATCACGCCAGTTTAAAGATTCGGTTCTGAGAGGGTTTATCTGGCTGGCAGCCGGGCTGACCGTGGGTTTTCTGTTCTGGATTATCTGGTACATTCTTTCTAACGGATTGAAATTTGTCGACTGGAACTTTATCACTGATAACTACACGGCAACGGGTAAAGAGAAGGGTATCTTCCCGATGATCGTATCCACCATCTATATGGTGATTGCCTCCATCGCGGTTGCTGCACCGCTGGGGATCATGACGGCTATCTATCTGACCGAATATGCCAAGGTCGGTAGCCGTTTTGTAAAGGTGATCCGCTTCTGTACCGAGTCTCTGGCGGGTATTCCGTCAATTATCTTCGGTCTGTTTGGTATGACCTTCTTTGTCGCTATTTTAGGGTTGGGTTTCTCCATTCTTTCCGGCGCGTTAACCCTGAGTATTCTGATACTTCCGGTTATTATCAGAACCACAGAAGAAGCGCTGATGGCGGTACCACATACCTACCGTGAAGGTTCGTACGCTTTGGGCTCTTCTAAGATTTATACCATCTGGCGTCTGATTCTGCCGAGTGCCATGCCGGGTATTATTACCTCTATTATCCTGAGTATCGGCCGTGTCATTGGTGAATCTGCACCTGTATTCCTGACCGCAGGTATGGTTGCCCGTATTCCGGATTCATTGCTAGATTCAGGCCGGACATTGACGGTTCACCTGTATAAGCTGACCACGGAACTGTTTACTGTCGACGAATGGAATCAGGCTTACGGAACAGCCACGGTTCTGATTGTTGTTGTGTTGCTGATCAATATGACGACCAAGTTAATCGCTAAACGTTTTAATACCGCAACATACTGATAAACAACAATAAGAATGCGAGAGAAAGAATTATGAACAAATTTAATATCGAAAATTTAGACCTATATTACGGTGAAAATCAGGCCCTTAAATCCATTAGCATGCCAATTCCTACCCGTCAGGTAACGGCGCTGATTGGCCCTTCAGGTTGTGGTAAATCAACCCTTTTACGTTGCCTGAACCGCATGAATGACCTGATTGAAGGGGTGAAGATTGACGGCACCCTTGAGATGGATGGTACCGATGTGTACGGAAATATTGATGTGGCTGACCTTCGTATCAAGGTGGGCATGGTGTTTCAGAAGCCAAACCCGTTCCCGATGAGCATCTACGAAAACGTCGCTTATGGCCTGAAAGCGCAGGGTATTAAAGATAAAAAACATATCGATTCAGTGGTAGAGAAATCACTGAGAGGGGCAGCACTCTGGGATGAAGTAAAAGATCGTCTTAAGTCACACGCTTTTGGCCTGTCTGGTGGTCAGCAGCAACGTCTGTGTATTGCACGAACTATTGCCATGGAACCTGATGTTATTCTGATGGATGAACCCACCTCGGCACTTGACCCCATTGCCACTCATAAAATCGAAGAGTTAATGGAAGAGCTTAAGAAAGACTACACCATTGTTATCGTGACCCACTCGATGCAGCAGGCGAGACGAATCTCAGACAGAACGGCATTTTTCCTGATGGGAGAGCTAGTTGAACATGATATTACCCACAATATCTTCAGCAATCCGCAGGATGACAGAACCAAGGGATATGTAAACGGGGACTTTGGTTAACCGAATTTACTGGCATCTATACCCAGATTTACTGGCATATAACTATAATATCAGCGATGGTAGCTTGCCCCTCTTATGAGGGGCTTTTTTTGTCAGGTTATCTTTGGTCCTAAGGTCATCACCCTTGCCAGTGAGCTAAAAGAGCAATTAAGTTTTAGTTAATAACTGCCTGAAAGCGGCGGAGTTAATCCGCCGCATAGTGGCGTTAATTTGCAATAAACTTGTATTAAAAAAGACCGGTCAAGCCGGTCTTTTTTAATGTGAGGTAAGAAAGTTCTAACCTTTGTGTCGCTTGGCAACCAGAGTGAACTTATAGTCGGTGGTTTTAAAGAAGTTGCGGCTGTACTCAAATACCGTTCCGTCCAGCAGATAGCCACGGGTTCTTTTTTCGATAATAGGCTGAGAACTGTCGATGCCTAACAGGCCAGCGACATCTTCAGGTGGCAGAATAGGTACAATTTCCTGTTCACTACGGTCGATTACCAGGCCTTTCTGCTTCTCAATATAGTCGTATTTGGAGTTGCGCATCACTTCGTAGGTGAGATCCGGGAACAGCTTCAGCGGCATCCAGGTCTCTTCTACTGTGATTGGGTTATCTTCAATAAAGCGCACCCGCTTGATATAGAAAATACGTTCGTCTTCGGCAACATTGAGGTGTTCTGCCATCGCCAGCCCCGGAAGGGTAATCTCAAAAGAGAGTACATCACTGTGAGTGGCCACATTCAGGTGCGACCATTTCTCATTAAAGCTGGATTGCTGGTAAATGTCGTAATTGATCTTATTGGACTTAACATAGGTGCCACTTCCCTGCACGCTCTCCAGTTCACCGTTCTCTATCAGCAGCTTTAGTGCCTGCCTTACGGTGACTCTGCTTACGGAAAACACTTCTCTTAATTGAGCTTCTGTTGGTAGTGCTTCGCCAACTTTGTATTCTCCTTCGCCGATTTTTTCTCTGATTGCGTCTGCAATCTGGCGATACATAGGAAGTCTTGCCATGCTTACCTCTTTATCAATGGCAGATTAAATTTAATCTTTTCAGGAGCCATATAATACAAATTTATCGCAATAAAACAACTGTCTGAGATTAAGCTTCTCTATTTTTATAAGATAACTGCAATACAAATATAGCCAATAATGGGATCTTGAACATGGATAGTTTGTATTGCTGGTTGTATTGTCTGTTGCTGTAAGGCTTAACACATCACAGTCAAATTTTGTGAAACGGAATAAAAGTTATGAAATTAACGGCAATCACCAATGCCTCGTTGATAAATCTGCAAGCAAACTTCACCAGCAGGGAAGAAGCGATTCGCTTATTAGCTGACCAACTTGAACAGCAAGGTAAGCTGCACAATAAAGAGGAGTACCTGAATGCCGTGTTTGCCCGTGAAGAGCAGGGAGCAACGGCACTCGGCGAAGGGTTGGCCGTGCCCCATGGCAAAAGTGAAGCAGTCAGGGAAGCGGCTTTTGCTATGGCTACCCTGAAGCAGGAAGTTGAATGGCCGGGACTGGAAGAAGATGAGCCGGAACAGGTGAACCTGGTGTTCCTGCTTGCCATTCCTGACGGTGAAGCCGGCTCTACTCATATACATCTTCTCACAGCACTGACTACTACTCTGGTTGATGATGATGTTCGGGCAGCGGTACTAAATGCCTCTACGGCAGCAGAGGTTCTGACAATCTTTGACAGACAGTCTGAACAACAAGGTTCTGGCGAACAAGAGAATAGCAAAGTAAAGGCTGGTGACAGTTCAGGCAAAACCGTAATTTGTGTCACCGCGTGCCCGGCAGGAATCGCTCATACCTATATGGCGGCTGAGTATCTGGAGAAAGCGGGTAACAAGCTGGGTATCAAGGTGTATGTGGAAAAACAGGGCGCTAATGGCATTGAAGACCGGCTGACGCCTGAGCAATTAAGCAGTGCCGACGCCTGTGTATTTGCCGCAGAAGTTGCAGTGCGGGATATTGAGCGTTTTAAAGGCATTCCCCGTGTTGAAGTTGCTGTTTCTGAGCCCATTAAACAGGCTGAAAAAATACTGCTGCAGGCGCTTGAAGCAGAGAGCAATGAAGACCGAAACGAAGCAGTGGCAGATAAACCGAAGCGGTTGCCTTTAAAGACTGAATTAAAACAGGCGCTGCTTAGTGGTATCTCTTTTGCCGTTCCTCTTATTGTTGCTGGTGGTACTGTACTGGCGATTGCGGTGCTTATTGCTCAGATATTCGATCTTCAGGAACTTTACGCCACAAAAGATTCATGGCTGTGGATGTACCGCAAGTTGGGTGGTGGCCTGCTTGGTGGCCTGATGGTTCCGGTTATAGCGGCATACACCGCTTATTCGCTGGCAGATAAACCGGCACTCGGTCCCGGTTTTGCTGCCGGTGTTGCGGCTAATCTCATCGGTTCCGGCTTTCTTGGTGGTGTGATTGGCGGTCTCATCGCCGGTTATGTAATGCGCTGGGTAAAAGAGAATATTCGCCTTGCTCCGGCTTTTAACGGCTTTGTTACCTTTTATCTGTATCCGGTAATAGGCACGCTGGTGGCGGGCTCACTGATGCTGTTTGTTGTGGGTAGCCCAGTAGCTTGGCTAAACCAGACACTGACGGAGTGGCTAAACGGCCTCTCAGGTTCGAACGCTATTCTTCTTGGTGCGGTTATCGGTTGTTTTGTCTCCTTTGACCTCGGAGGGCCGGTAAATAAAGCGGCTTATGCATTCTGCCTTGGCGCAATGGCGAATGGTGTGTATGGGCCTTATGCTATTTTTGCCTCGGTGAAGATGGTATCCGCTTTTACGGTAACGGCATCCACTATGCTGGCTCCAAAGCTTTTCAGGGACTTTGAGATTGAGACCGGCAAATCCACATGGCTGCTTGGTCTGGCGGGTATCACTGAGGGTGCTATTCCTATGGCCATTGAAGATCCTGTCCGCGTGATTGGCTCATTTCTTGTTGGTTCCATTGTGACGGGCGCTATTATCGGAGCCACGGGGATGGGGTTATCCACACCCGGCGCAGGTATCTTTTCACTGTTCCTGTTACACGAAGCGGGGCTGGGCGGGTTTATGGCGGCGGCTATCTGGTTTTTTGCCGCCATTTTAGGAACGGTAGTGTCTACCGCGCTGCTTATCAATTGGCGTGCTTATGCTAAGAAGCGCGGAAAATTAGATAGCGACGAAATTGCTGTTTAAGGATGTGTTAAGTCCCGCCTTTTTAGGCGGGATTTAATCAAAGCTTGGCCAGTGGTTCTGAGACAGATTTTTCAGGTTTTGCTTTTGCTGCTTTTTTTTAGTTTGTTTAGCAGTGACTGACCATCCCAGCCTTGCTCCTGACCGCTATAAAGCGCTGACATAATTTGTGCGACTTCCTGTTCTATTTCGCCTTTTAACTGCTCAGGAACATGTGGGTTCTCGTTAAACCAACGGGTGATACAGTTCTGTATCTGTACTCCATTTTTTTGCTTAAGTGCGGAAATCAGCGCTGAGTCAGTCAGAGTTGGCTTCGCTTCTCTCACTTCGCTTTCGGTTACCGGCTGTTTACGTTGCTTTAGCCATAGATAGCTGGTTACCAGCCAGAGAAAGGCAAATAGCGCAGTGGTATAGGGCCAGATTCCGCTATCCCTGATAATCACGGCTTCCGGCTGTGGTGAATGACTCTGAGCTTGTACAGGGCTGGCAAGAGTCAGGGTTTCAGTCTCACTGGCGGTTACGTTAAGGGACAAGGCCGAAGCAACAGCCGTTTCAGGCTGCTTGCTCTCTGTGTTCCACCAGGGCAGTGAAATTGGAGGCAGCAGGGTTTGTCCTTCTGTTTTAGGGATAATAACCTGTTTTATCTCCATGGCTACCCTGTTGTCATCCCGCTTAAACTGCGCAGGCTCAGGGTAAATACGCACAGAGTCAGGGTAGTCTGGCGCCAGTTCAGGTAGCTGAGATTGCAGAACACCTTCGGCGGTGATGGTGATGATACGGGTTATCGGCGAACCGACATCAAGAGTGTGTTGATTGCCGGTGATTAACTGGCCATCTTCATCCAGCCAGCGTTGAGTAAGAGTGAGCTCGGGAGTAGGAAGCCACACGCCGCTATAATTCTGCGGCTTTTCTGCTACCTGCAGTGTTATAACCTCCGCTGGAGTGTCAATAGGAACAAGCCGGGTTCCGCCCTGACTGCGGTCCTGAACAAGAAATGCACCTGTCAGCTTTGGCCCCTGAACCTTGTAGTTGCCCGGTTTTTGGCTAGAAAGGCTATAGTCCTGATCCACTATGGTGGCGTCGATACCATCAATCACCATCTTATACTGTTTAGACTGACCAAGGGGTTCAAGCTTAACCTCTGAGCTGACTGATGGCGGAACAATTTGTGGGTTTTGCAGCCTGCGAATGTCGGTTTTGATAATCAGCCGGGTTTTCAGACGGGCCACTTGTTGCGGGAAGACTTCGTTGCTACTTAGCTGAACCTGATACTCAACCAACTCATTCTGAGAGGGCGCACTGGCATCAATGCTGGCAGTTATATAGATGGTGTCCGTCTTTTCACCGCCGACAGTAAAAGAGGGAATTTTCAGAACGCCGGCACGCAGCGGTGCCAGCGAAATATTCCATTCGCTACGTACTGTGCGTTTGCCATTGATAATGTTAATAGAGGAGCCGAATCCCGGCCTTCCGGTAAAAAAGTCATCATCCAGTACTGAGAAATCAATATCTTCTGACTGCAATCTATTATCGGAAACAATTTTAAGTACAAACACTTCACCCTTAGCAACTTTATTGGCTGTAACCGTTGCTACTACTTCGGCTAGTACCAACGGGCTCTGCAGCATAGATAAAATGGCTGTCAGAACGATAGGGAGTTTGTGTCTGATAATAGTGATCAACATTGTTTGTTTACCATGTTTTTTCTCTGTTGGCCGGGGCATTTCTCTCTCTGGCCTGCTGTAGCATTTGTGCTCTCAATAGCCGGCTTGGGTCGCGGGCGTTTTCTACCTGCTGAAGTTCTCTCAGTTCAGGATCGATCTCTTTACTGCTCACTTCGTTGTTTTGTTGTACTACTGAACTCTCTTCTGCTTTGTCAGTGTCTCGCTCAGTTTTTTCCTTCTGCGCTGAAGCGTTTTGCTCTTTCTGTCCGCTGTTATTTTCAGCCTTGTCCTCAACAGGTTGAGCCGGCTTTTGTCCGCTATCCATCTGATTGTTTGCAGAGTTTTGTTCAGAATTGTCTTGATTGTTATCCTGATTACTGTCAGCGTTTTGTTGCTGTTGCTGTTGCTGTTGCTGTTGCTGTTGCTGTTGCTGTTGCTGTTGCTGTTGCTGTTGCTGTTGCTGTTGCTGTTGCTGTTGCTGTTGCTGTTGCTGTTGCTGTTGCTGTTGCTGTTGCTGTTGCTGTTGCTGTTGCTGTTGCTTCAGGGCTTGTTCCACAATATCAAGATTGGTCTTTGCATCGGCAAAATCTGGTTGTTGCTCTAGTATGGAACGATAGAGGTCGCCGGCTTTTTCCAGTTCGCCATTCTGCGCGTAGGCGTTGGCCAGATTATAGCGGGAATCAATATCTTGTTTCTCTTTAAGCAGTTCAATGGCTGATGAGTAATCTCCTGACTCATAAGCCGCTGCTGCTTTCCAGTTGCTATCTGCAAATGTTTCCGCTGCCGCTTTATAATCTCCGTCAGTGAAGGCCTGATAGGCTGCCTGATCCTGAGTTTGCCAGACGGCAGCATAAGCATTTTCTGGTGCTGAAAGTGGCAGCAGCATTAAAGCGAATGCAAAAATACGGCCTTTTCTGAATAGAGCCAGAGCAGGCAACAGCAACAGGGGAAGTAACCAATAACCATTGTTAACCCGTTGTTGAGTAAGTTGTTTTTTATCTGATGACTCAAGGGCTTCTGAAACTTGACTGGTAAAACGACCGATCAGCTCAGTATCAGAGTCACTATTTTGAAATGGTGCGAATTTACCGCCGTTTTCCTCACTGACCGCAAGCATATTACTCATATTTGTGCGCACAATAACCGGACTGCCACTCTTACTGGTCAGCATTTTATCTCCGGTCGGCCTGACGGGGGCGCCTTTCTCGGTTCCTACTGCCAGAACAGAGAGTCGCCACTGACTGTTTTGCAATAATTTGTTAATTCCTTCTTTCTCAGCATCATCAATATCATCGCTAATCAGTATTAAATCACCACTCTGGTTACCTGCCTGTCTGAGCATTTCAACGGAAAGTGCCACGGCCGCAGAAGCGTTTGCTCCCGGGTAGGGCATAATCTCTGGTGAAAGGTGAGTGATCTGATTTTTCAGGGTAGCGGCATCTGTTGTCAGCGGGCTAATGGTATAAGCATCTCCTGCATAAGCAACCAGTCCTGTTGTGCCTTCGTTCCAGTAAGGAAGCAGATCAAGGGCTTTATACTTTACCTGAGTCAGACGGTCAGGCTTTATATCCTGAGCATACAGTGAACGGGACATATCCAGTATCAGTACGCGGGCATTTTCTGAACTAAAAGCCGGAACCGATGATTTTTCTATACTTGGTCCCGCAAGTGCTAATACGGATAACAGCCAGAACAGGGCTAAACCATAAATCTGCTGCTTACTTCTGCTTTGAGTGGAGATGCCCAGCCCTTGTGCCAGATGTCCGGCAATTAACCCCGTTGTTGCCTGCCTGCGTGATGACCACCCTAGAAGTACAATCAGGGGAACAAGAGCGAGTAGCCACTCAGGTGTGAGAAAGACAAAATCAGCCATAAAACTGCCTCTGAACCGTGAGTAACAGCGAAAGAATCAGTGCGACAGCTAAAGGGTATGGGAACCACTCATCCTGAGGACGCCATATTTCAGTGACCTGAGAAACCGGCTCAAGTTTATCTATAGCCTGATAAATCGCGTCCAGCTCTTGTTGATTTCTGGCTCTGAAATATTGGCCGCCGGTTATCTCTGCGATACGGGTAAGAGTCTGCTCGTCGAGATCTTTGGCTGTGTTTACTGTGCGGGAAAACAGAAAATCTTTTACCACCATTTCACCGGCCCCTATGCCTACTGTATATATGGTGGCTTGATATTTTTTGGCGATTTCTGCGGCTTTTATTGGTTCCAGAACGCCAGCGGTATTGGAGCCATCACTGAGTAAAACCATGATGCGCTGTGGTGCATCACTATCAACAAACACTTTGGTTGCCAGACCGATACCTTCACCTATGGCTGTTCTTTCACCTATTAGTCCCAGAGTGGTCTGATTAAGCTGTTGCAGAACCGTGGTTCTGTCCAGCGTTAGTGGCGTTTGCAGATACGCGTTATCAGCAAATAGAACCAATCCGAGCCGGTCACCTTTTCTTCTGGCTATAAAACCAGACAGCACCTGTTTAACGGCGCTGAGGCGATCAATATAGTCACCCTGATATTGCATATCACGGGTTTCCATAGAGCCGGACAGATCAACAACCAACATTAAATCCCTGTGCTGTGGCTGGTTTTCAATGGGGTCGCCGTACCACACCGGGCGGGAAGTGGCGATAACCAGAAGAATCCAGATAACAGAAACCAATACTTTATTAAAAAGATTGGATGGTGCATCAGACTGAGATGACTCAGGCACATAGGGCAGACTGATCGCCTGACCCGTTGTTACTGGTGGAGCAAAGCGGGTAACCAGATAGGGCAGTGGCAAAAGAAACAGCCACCACCACCAGACAAA
This sequence comes from Vibrio sp. SCSIO 43137, assembly GCF_028201475.1. Taxonomy (NCBI): domain Bacteria; kingdom Pseudomonadati; phylum Pseudomonadota; class Gammaproteobacteria; order Vibrionales; family Vibrionaceae; genus Vibrio; species Vibrio sp. SCSIO 43137. Next base: position 411,377 of record NZ_CP116384.1, read on the forward strand.
CTCAAAATTCGTCAGACTAGCCACGCCCGCCTCTCTTCGGCGGAAGTGCCTGATTCAGCCAGCTGTCACACTGCTCTATCAGCTTACTTTTATCGAAATCGACTTGTCTCTTATACAATGCATCCAGCCACTCCTGCCGGTCGGCCTTAAAAATAGGAGTTGCTACTTGTGAATCAAGAAAATCTATCCATTTCTCTCCGGACAGGTGAGCAACCCGTGAACGCGGATAGTAGCTGAGCACTGCCTGACGGACGATTTCCATAGCACCTGAAGGTGAAATGGTTTCCTTCTCCAGTGCCAGCAGAGCGATGGCGGCCTTTTTCGCCCTGACTCTGTTTTTCGCCAGACGCCAGATAACATAGATAGCAATTAAGGTAATGAGTATGGCGGCAATAAGGCTCCACCACCCCCAGGCCAGCGGCCAGAATCCGGGAGGCTCCGGTAACTGCAATGATTGTAATGAAAGAGGATGACTTGTTGTTGATGTTGTTTCTGTCATGAATGCGACCCGGTAATTTGTTTTATGAGTGGCTCGGCACTGGAAATGGAATAGAGCGGAATAGCCAGAGACTGGCAGAGTGAGCTAAGTTTGTCCTGCTGTTGTATAAAGGCATTTTCCAACTGACTGCGTGTTGCTTTTGATGAAAAGTTTAGCCATCGGGTAGTGCGTTTTCCGGCTATCTTCTCTGTTCCCCTGTAGCTGGTATCCCCACGCTCCAGCGGATCATAAAAATGAATAAACTGTACCTGATTGTGTTGTCTGAGCTTAGCCATAAGTGCTTTATCCTGTTCAGTATCCAAACGGGTAAAGTCACTGCATATAATGATATCACTTCCTTTAGGGCAGAGGCGGTTTAGTGTGTATATACCTTGTGAAAGTGGCTGTTCAGGCTCTGAGCTGGCAGTCTGATGGTTATGGCTAACAGCCTGGTTATGCTGTTCTATCAACTGACTGAGCAGTTGCAGAGGGCCGCGGTTTCTTGCGCCCGGCCTGATATCATGAAGCTGCTGACCTGAATCAAGAACTGCACCGATCCTGTCTTGTTGCCCAACAGCCAGCCAGCTGATCAGGCTGGCCATATGGGCCATTTGTACTGATTTAAGCAGGTAGCGGGAACCAAACCGCATTGAGCGGCTAAAGTCGAGATAGAGCATCACCGGCTTTTCCCGCTCTTCAGTAAACAGCTTAGTGTGAGGTTTTCCTGTCCTTGCCGTCACTCGCCAGTCGATAGCGCGGATATCATCACCCGGCTGATATTTCCTCACTTCTGAAAAGTTCATCCCGCGTCCTTTCTGACGGCTCTGGTGCTGCCCGTTTAATTGAGCCCATAAGCTTTTCGCCGGTGGCAGCCAACGTACAGTCTGGCTTTTATAAGGCAGAAGTTCTTTCAGGCTCAGCGTCACGCCGTTGCAGTATGCAGGAAGCGGATTTTGAGTGTCAGCAGAGTAGGACGTCACGCTAGGCGGCTCCTACCTGAGCAATTAGCTGGGTAATAACCTGATTAGGGTGAATATTCTCCGCTTGTGCCTGATAACTCAGCAGAAGACGGTGACGAAGCACAGGGAAAGCCATTTTTTGTACGTCTTCCGGAGTAACATAGTCTCTGCCGCTTAGCCATGCATGAGCTCTGGCACATCGGTCTAGCGCAATGGTTGCCCTCGGGCTGACCCCCATTTCAAGCCACTCAGCAAGGTTTGCTGAGTAACTCTCCGGTTGTCTGGTTGCCATTACCAAGCGGACGATATACTGCTCGATACCGTCTGCCATATGAACGGATAAGGCTTCTTGTCTGGCTGCAAAGATTACCGGCTGGCTGACTAAAACGGGCTCAACATGTTCTGTACCCATTGCTTCTCCGCGGTTAAGGCGAAGTATGGCTAATTCACTTTCAGCATCCGGGTAGCTAACATCCAGGTGCAGCAGAAAACGGTCAAGTTGTGCTTCCGGAAGTGGATAGGTGCCTTCCTGTTCGATAGGGTTTTGCGTTGCCATCACCAGAAACAGCTCTGGTAGTGGATAGGTTTTTCTGCCTGCGGTTATCTGTTTTTCCGCCATGGCTTCAAGCATGGCTGCCTGAACTTTGGCCGGGGCGCGGTTAATTTCATCAGCCAGAATCAGCGAATTAAACACAGGACCTTGCTGGAAGGTAAATTCGCCTGTTTCAGGCCGGAAAATGTCTGTTCCGGTAAGATCGGCAGGCAATAAGTCCGGAGTGAACTGCACCCTATGAAAGCTGGCATCAATACACTCTGACAGCTTTTGTACCGCGCGTGTTTTCGCCAGACCCGGAGGCCCTTCCACCAGTATGTGTCCGTCTGCCAGTAAGGCAACCAGTAGCTGCTGTACCAGTTCCTGTTGACCGACAACTTGTGAGTTCAGATAGTGCTGAAGTTTCTGAAACAGATCTGCGTGCATGTAACCTTTCTCTTGTTGCTTATCGTTGTTTTACGCCACTTCTATTTCCGGCTGATTTTGTAAGCCGCTAGTGCGCAACAATGAGAATTATGGAGACGGAGATTCAGTTATCAAGTAGTTTTTTTATAACTTGTTGATTTTGTGTTTTGTTGCGGCTTTTGAACCCTATAGAGAAACCAGAGTTATATTGATGGTGTGAATAGATAAGCAATTGTGGAATCATTCCCGCGAAATAGGTAAAATCCGCTGTTAGTATTTAGTAATTTGGTGTCATTAATATGAGTGATTTTGAGAAAGAGCTGGAAAACTTGTCTGAGCAAGCCAGTCAGGAACCAGAAGTAAAGCTGCCTACCATGGACGAGCAGAAAGCCATAGTAGAGAAGCTAAAAAAGCTGGAGGCTGAAGGGAAACTGACTCAGGAAGTATTGGAAGAACACTTTGGTCAGTTCTATAAAAAGACTGAAGCACCGATACACTAGTGAGCTACTTCTAACATTAACCTATTCATTTTGAGTAGGTTTTTTGTTATTGGTACAGTAGATATTCAATAGTGCTACTATGCAATGGAAGTCATTAAAAAGTGACATTTTCAATAATCAATGTCTCACTTTGTAAAAGAACACTAAACTGTATAGAAAGAACTGCTTGAAATTTTGTCTTATTAGCGCATTCTAATGATTACAAGCTATTATTTATATTGTTATTAAGTACGCTGCTCGAATGAATAAAAACAGATGTAGTTCTGTTGCTACAACTTTGGTCAGAAGAGGTTGAAATGGAGTTGTTTGCTGATCTTCGCGATCCGGAAAATGAAAAACCACACATAGAAAAAGTACATTCTGAACGTCCCTGGCGGGTATTGCTGGTGGATGATGATGAGCAGATGCACCAGATCACCCGAATCGCCCTGAGCGGGTTTGAGTTTCAGGATAGGAAGCTGGAACTGATCTCTGCCTTCTCTGCTCAGCAAGCGAAAGAGTTGCTGGATGCAGAAGATAACATTGCCATTGCTCTGATTGATGTTGTGATGGAAACAGAACATGCCGGTCTGGATTTGGTTAAGTTTATTCGTACCGAGCAAAATAACCGTCTTATCAGGTTGGTATTACGTACCGGCCAGGCCGGGCAGGCTCCGGAAGATGTGGTTATCAAAGAGTATGAAATTGATGACTACAAAGAGAAGACCGAGCTGACCACTCAGAAATTAAGAACATTACTCTATTCTATGCTGAGATCCTATCGGGATCTCTGTTTGATTGAAGAGCAGAAAGAAGGGCTGAGCAAGGTTATTGAGGCCTCTGCTAATGTGCAAAATACTAACTCGCTTAAAACTTATGCAACAACGGTTCTGTATCAATTAACCTCTCTTCTTAAGCTGGATGCATCGGCATTTTACTGTCTGGTTCAACCGAGCCCTGACGGCGAAGATACCCGTGCACTCACGCTGGCCGCAACCGGAGACTATGTTAACTTTTATCCTGAGTGCTCATTTGAACTTCTTCCTCAAATGGTTGCTGATCGTTGTCTCGAAGCCATTTCGTTTAAATCTTCCGTCAGTTACAAAGACGCTTATGTGTTTTTTGCCACCGATGACCGCGGCGTAAACAGCATTCTTTATATAAATCTTAACTCTGAACTGTCTGAATTGGATAAGCAGTTGTTAGAGATTTATATGCAAAACATCTGTCTTACCTTCGAAAATATTAATTTGATGGTAGACCTTCAGGATACCTCTAAAGAGCTGGTTTATAATCTGGCCAACGCCGTTGAGGCAAGAAGTAAAGAGACGGGAGCTCACGTACAGAGAGTATCTTTGATCAGTGAGCGTCTGGGACAGCTATATGGTTTGCCTGACAATGAAACAACCCTGATCAAACATGCTTCACCGTTACACGATGTTGGTAAGGTTGCTATTCCTGATAGCATTCTTCACAAGCCGGGTAAGCTGGACAGTGATGAATGGGAAATCATGAAAAAGCATGTTGACTACGGAGTAGAGATCTTAAGTAATTCCAAGAGAAGGTTAATTCTGGTTGCTAAAGAGATTGCCGGTTATCACCATGAAAAATGGGATGGTACGGGGTATCCGAAAGGGCTTTCTGGTACTGATATTCCGGTAGCAGGGCGACTGACCGCTGTTGCTGATGTATTTGATGCCCTAAGCTCAAAACGTAGCTATAAAGAGCCGTGGTCAGATGAAGATATCAGGCAGGAGTTTATTTCTCAGAAAGGTAAGCATTTTGAGCCGAGAATGGTTGATCTGCTGATTGAGTACTGGGAAGAGTTTATTCAGATTCGCGAACAATATCCTGATTAATCTTTATTTGATACCAATAAGAAAGCGGGCAGAAAGCCCGCTTTTTTTGTGTTCATTTACTGCAAATCTCGCTGTTACTGAGAACCGCTTTGTCCATTAATGGTTGAGCTTAGAACCATTCTCAATGGCATCCAGCTCTTTCTCAATCGATATAGGCAGTTGACTCGGGATCCAGAACTTAAAGTGAACACCCTGACCCGGTTCAGAATCAAACTCCAGATGCCCTTCAAGCTTATGTTGGATTAAGTTGAACACCAGATTCAAACCTAAACCGGAACCGCCTTTTCCTCGTTTACTGGTAAAGAAGGGTTCAAATATCTTCTGGTGCAGGCTCTTATCTATACCGCTGCCGTTATCGCGGTAATCAAAGACGATATTCTCCCCGTCCTCTTTAAAATCAATCACAATTTCCGGAGCAACCTGAGAAGTAAAGGCATGGTTGACGCTGTTCAGAACCAGATTAGAAATGACCTGAGTTAAAACTCCCGGCAGGCTATTCATGGAAATGGCAGTATCACCTACCAACCTTGGCTCAACAGGGACTTTGCGGGTTTCAGGGTGGAGACTGGCAATAAGAGACTCAAGTACCTGATAAACCTGAAACTGACTGCGGCTTTCCGATACCTGATCCACGGCAGTTTGCTTGAAGTCTTTGATTAGCTTGGCACCACGGTTAAGGTTAGTTTCCAGCATGGCAGTACTTTCATTCATACGCTGCATCAGATTAGAAAACTGGCTGGTAGTCAGAGTCTGATCTTCAAATGCCTGATTAAGCTCGTGGGTAATCTCTTTAATTATGGAAGCCGCTGTTACTGAAATACCCAGTGGCGTATTTACCTCATGAGCGACACCTGAAACTAATCCTCCCAACGCTGCTAACTTCTCAGATTCAATCAACTGCTGCTGCGTTTTTTGCAGCCTGTGCATACTGGTTTCCAGATCCTGAGTACGCTCAGCCACTTTTCCTTCCAGAGTATTGTTCAGCTCTTCCAGCTCTATTTGAGCCTGCTGAAGAACGGTAATGTCGATAGCGGTACCACGGAAATTGGTAAATTCACCGTTCTTATAGTTAGCGTTGGCCTGAAATAGCAGGTAGTGAGTGGTACCGTCAATGACAACAGTTTCCTGACAGAAAGTAAAATCCTGCTTTAAGGCAATTTTAGCGTGTAGGTTCTTGGCGTGCCGCAGGGCAGTAAGATCACTAAAGTGCAACTGAACAGAGTTATCTATGTCCAGTGCTTTAATCATTTCATCGGAGGCATAGAGCAGTACATCATTTTTATCTGTCTCCCACAGCCAGTCCGAAGCAACATTGGCGAAATCCGTAAAACGTTCCTGTTCGTACTTAATGTTGTTGTACATAGTGGTCAGACGGGAAGTGATTTTATTGGTCTCTTCACCTAACTGATAAAGTTCATCGTGTTTCTGAGTCACCATTTTACGGTAAGGAAGTTGTAGCGGCTTACTTGGGTGACGAGGGTTATATTTTCTCAGATACTGAGCGATGGAGAGGATACGCCGGTTAATACTGACATGGATGACCAGAAGAATAACCAGACAGACGATAATGGTCTTTAACAGGTTTATCGCTAGTGTGACCAGAAACTGCTGAATTAAATAGTCGTAAATTTCCTGCTCATCGGATTCTACCCTTAGCGTGCCCAGTATTTCAGGCTCTTCATTGTAGGTTGACTGATAAACGATAAGGTATTCGTTGGTGATGGCATTATCTTTAACCGGTGTGCCGGCATAAAACAGCTCACTGGCGGAGCGCACTTCTAAATAATTAATTCTGGGAAGGTTAATCAGTCCTTCTAGTTTTTGTTGTAACAGCTTAAGGTCAAATTCCCATAAAGATGCCGCCAGTAGCGGAACATGAATAGTTTCAATTTCATGATGACGGTTTTCAACGTCATTCAACTCCCTTTTATAGTCCCACATTAACTGTAGCGTGGTAGCAGTGAGCGTAACAGTACTACTGATCAATACCATAATTAAAATAATTCGCTTACCAATGCGACTACGAATTGGATTGCTGATACTGCTTGCTAGGTTTTTTATTGTATCCATACCAGACCTTTAACGTTCATGCACTGGTAAGTATAGATGGGACGGCCTAGTGTGGTGAATCAAACAAACTGTATAACGTGAGGTTACGAATAAAAAACAGCAAATATTTTTATTATACGTATGTACAGTAACCTTGTGTTAACCCTAAATCACGTATACTATACGGCCGTATAGTAAAATTTACTTATTTTTCACCATAGATAGAGTAGCTTGGTGGAGATTCTACATATTGGTTGGGGCTGAAAAATTGCGTTCTGAATTAGTTAGAGCAGAAAAACACTGTTTGGTTGAGGGAAGCTTAATGCCGGATGCGCATTGGCATCAGGAGTACGAGCTGATTTTTGTGGTTGAGGGTGTACTGGTTCTGGAAATAGATTCTCAACTGGTGGAAGTAAAACGGGGCGAACTGGTAATGATTAACCCGAATCAGTTTCATTTGGTAAAGAGCAAACCCTGTGCAACGGCCACTTACTACTCTATTGTCTGGCAACCGGCATTTCTGGAAAGTCAGCAGCTGGACATCATTGAACAAGAGTATTTTGCCCCCCTTACATCCGGCAGAAAGATGTTTCAGAACCAACCTTTTTTAGTTGATCAGGTGGGAGCTTTGTCAGGTCTAGGTTTCGACTCTAAGACTCTGGTTGAGTTAATCGCGACCCAGCCGCCTGGCTGGCAGTTTAATCTGAAGATTTACCTGCTTATCATCTGGTATGGACTTTCTGCGTCAGACTGTCTGACAGACAGAGTTAACCCCGATAGTAACCGCCAGTTAATCTCAGTTAATATGGCAAAGCAGTATGTTACCGAAAACTATTCTGGAGTTCTTTCACTCTCTATAATTGCTGATTATGTGAACTTAAATCCTGATTATTTTGGCCGGCTGTTTAAGAAAGTTATCGGTATTAGTCTGGTTGAGTTTATTACCAACACCCGAATCGATAAAGCAGAGTATCTTTTGAAAACCAGTAATAAGGCGATTAGTGATATCTGTTTTGATGTCGGGTTTAAAAACTTAAGCTATTTCTCTAAGAAGTTTAAGGATCTAAAAGGGATATCGCCGACACAAGTAAGAGCTGCTGCTTATTAAGAACACCTGTTGTTCTGTTTTATAACCCGACAGTTTTTGTCGGGTTTTTTGTCGTCTGGAACTGCCATATACTTAACGTTTATCAATAGTAATTTATACATTCATATGTTTAGTTGATATATTGCCCGGCAATCTTGCGGCTTTTGCTTTAACCCTGAAGCAGAAAAGCCGGCAGGCCGGTTTTATCTGTTTCGATACCCTGAGTGTGAGTGATTAAGCGTTATATGATCGATGTTGTTATTCCTGCAGAGCGCCTGCTTGACTGGAAAAAGCTATTGCTTAGCTTACAACAATTAGTTGAAAGCAAAATATATTTATGTCCGAAACAGGTACATAGCACCTATTCCAGCCTTATTCCTCCGGCAGATGAAAATACCGCAGATGTTCACTCTGACGAACTCAACGCTTTTTGTTGCGAAGTTATTGAAAACAGTGCTACTGGCTTTTTGCAAAAAGAGCGTTTTGCAGGCTTTCCGGTGCTTTGGCCCTGTAAAGCGGTTTATGGGGTATTGGTTGTCTCTCACAACGGAAGCTCTGTTTCACAACAGGATGTACTGCTGCTAGAGAGTGCAGTAAGTAAAATAGAGAAAGACCTTATCGCCCTGTATCAGCAGGAGAGAGACAAGCACGCTCAGGACATAAATCAGATTGCCAACAAATATCAGGCGCCGGATTTTCAGCAGTTTATCGATAGTTTCAGGGATCACCTCTGGATTAAGGATATTCACGGTGTTTATACCTTCTGTAATCAGGAAGTGGAAAAGGCGTGGCAACTCAGCGTTTCTCAGATAATTGGCCGTACTGATTTCGAATTGTTTGATAAAGAACTCGCTGATAAATATCTGGATACCGATAATAAAGTTCTGCAAACAGGAACACAGCTGGTCGTGGAAGAGTGTTCCGACGCCATTGATCCCGCCAGTAACCACTGGCTTGAGACAATTAAAACCCCCTTGATTAATGATCACGGTGAAACCATCGGTATTATCGGCATGACCCGAAATGTAACCAACCGTAAGGTGATTGAAGATCAGCTTATGGTGGCAACCGCAGTATTCGATAATTCTGTGGAAGGGGTAATTATTTCCGACAGAAACGGAAACATCGCTTACGTAAACAAAGCATTCTGTGAAATTACCGGTTACTCTGAGCGCGAAGCAGTTGGTCGCAATCCCCGGTTTCTTAAATCCGGCCGTCATGATCAGGCTTTCTATCATGAAATGTGGAGCTCTCTGGTCAGCAAAGGTAAATGGCAGGGAGAGTTATGGAACCGTCGCAAAGACGGTGCTATCTATCCGGAGTTGTCCACTATCAGTGTGGTTTATGATGAAAATGACGAGATCTGTAACTTTGTTGCTGTATTTGCGGATATTTCCCAGCTAAAACAGAGTGAGGCTGAGCTTACTCATATGGCCTACCATGATCCGCTGACGGATCTGCCAAACCGGCTGAAGCTGACCACCCAGATTGAGCAGGAAATTCTGCACTTTCAGCGAAATCCCGGCCAGTTCGCCACTATATTTATTGATATCGACCACTTTAAGCATATTAATGATACCTACGGTCATCTGATCGGTGATGAGGTACTGTGTGAAATAGCTCAACGGCTAAAGAACAGCCTTCGTGCCGATGATACTGTTGCGCGGATTGGCGGAGATGAGTTTGTTCTTCTGTTGACCGGGCTGACAGATATTGACTCAATTACTACCGTGGTTGGTAAGTTAATGAAGATTTTCGAACTGCCGGTAAAAGTATCAAATGGTGAACCGCTACGATTTACCGGCAGTATGGGCATTGCCATGTATCCCGGCGATGGTGAAGACAGTGATACCCTATTACGTAATGCTGATGCCGCGATGTACCGGGCGAAAAAAGAGGGCCGTAATGATTACGCCTTTTATACTGCGGCGCTGACAAAAGAGTCTGAAGCGCATCTTAAGTTACAAAGTGCTCTGCATGATGCTATCGAAAACGATGGTTTTGAGGTGGTCTATCAGCCTCAGTTCAACATGTTGTCAGATAAACTGATAGGTTTTGAAACCTTAATTCGCTGGAATCATCCAAAACTGGGAATGATCTCTCCGCTCGAATTTATACCAGTAGCTGAAAAAGCTGGCCTGATTAATGATATTGGTCACTGGGTGCTGGAAACGGCCTGTAAACAGGGCGTTGAATGGCTTAATCAGGGCTATAATTTTGGTCGTATTGCGGTTAATGTTGCCGGACCTCAGTTGCAACGGGACTCTTTTGTCGAACAGGTGATCGCGACAATTCAGAAAACCGGGCTGCCTACGGAGAATTTGGAACTTGAGGTGACTGAAGGGTTTATGATGAATAAGCCGGAAAAATCTATCAAGTATCTGAAAGCTCTGAGACGATTTGGCATTGAACTCTCTATGGATGATTTTGGTACCGGTTACTCGTCGCTAAGCTATCTGCAGCAGTTGCCGCTGAATAAGATTAAAATTGATCGATCATTTATTAATGACCTTCCCCATGACTGTAACGGCGTTGCCATTACCGGTGCCATTATTGCTATGGGTAATGCCTTGTCACTGACTGTGATTGCAGAGGGCGTAGAGACCCGAGAACAAGTCGAGTTTCTCAGGAGCCGGGGTTGTATGCAGGGGCAGGGGTATTACTTTAGTAAACCTCTGCCGGCTGAACAACTGGTTCCCTTGCTGGAAAAAACCAGAGCCAAGCGTAGTGTTCTTTCTTTTAGCTGACAGAGAAAAGTAAAACGCTTCCCGCATCAGGGAAGCGTATCTCAACCATCTATAGGGAGCAGACCTTCATTCCTTTCTGGAAACCCGGACGGGCAGTCAGAGCGGCTACCCAGCGCGTAACATTTTTATAGTTACTCAGCTCAAGGGTTTCGCTTGCTTCATAATAGACATCAAGGCAGACAACCCAAGGCAGAATAGCAAAATCAGCAATAGTCAGCTCATCACCGACAATATACTCTTTCCCTTCCAGCTGTTTATCAAGTACTGCAAGTAGCCGTTTAGCTTCAGTGGTATATCTCTGCTGGCCATAGCTCAGATCCTGATCTTGTGGAGCATAGCGGGTGAAGTGACCAAACTGGCCAAACATAGGGCCCAGGCCACCCATCTGCCAGAATAACCATTGCAGCGCCTGACTGCGTTTAACCGGATCATTTGGTAAAAACTTACCGGTTTTCTCCGCAAGATGAAGTAATATCGCTCCCGACTCCATAATCGCCTGTGGTTTATCAAAGGCGCTGTTGTCAACAATAGCCGGGATTTTTGAATTCGGGTTGATGCTGATAAATTGATCGGTGAACTGGTCGCCCTCCCGGATATCAATGGTATGGGCATCGTATTCCAGCCCCATCTCTTCTAATGCTATCCCGACTTTCTGGCCGTTTGGCGTCGCCAGTGAGTAGAGCTGAATATCTGCTGACATAGTGAGTTCCTCTGTAATTAATTTTTGCTTGTTATCAATTGAATATTGACACTTTCCCTGCGTGACCTTAGGGTGTTTTGTTAAGCGTTTAAGGTCGGACACCTTAATTAAACATGGGCGCTAATTTAATAAAAACAAGGAAGTATGATGATAAAAGAGAACAGTTATTTTGACGGCGGCGTAAAATCACTCGGTTTTACCCAGCAGGATGAGCAGTTAAGTGTTGGTGTTATGTTGCCGGGAGAGTACAACTTCGGAACCGCAGCAGCTGAAAAAATGACGGTTGTTAAAGGGGCTCTGACTATACGGCTGGCAGGGGAGACGGAGTGGAAGCGTTATCAGTCCGGAGAGTCATTTGATGTCGGATCTGACTCCTCTTTTGACGTGAAAGTCGAGCTAATGACCGCATACCTTTGCGAATACATCAGCTAAATCAGACAAGCACAGAGAGTAAGTGAAATAATAATGAATACGGTACAGCTGGGCGAGAAAAGAGTAAAACCGAGTAAAGTGGTCTGTGTCGGGCGCAATTATATGGAACATATAAAAGAGCTTGAAAACGCCATTCCGGATCAAATGGTGGTGTTCAATAAACCTAACTCCTCTATCTCCAAGCGGCTGTTATCGTTTCATGAAGAGCCTTTGCATTACGAGGCTGAGATCTGTTTTCTGGTGCGAAGAAAAAAGCTGGCTGCAGTAGGTTTCGGTTTAGACCTGACCAAGCGCCGGCTACAAAGTGAACTGAAGCAAAAAGGGCTGCCGTGGGAGAGAGCCAAAGCCTTTGACCACTCAGCGGTGCTAAGCCGGTTTGTACCCCTCGACGGGCACAATGTTGCCGATCTTAATCTGGAACTCTATATCAACGGTATCCGTATTCAGAGTGGCCATGTTGGGCAGATGTTGTACCCACCCGCCGTTATTCTTCAGGAACTCAGCCGTTACACTACCCTTGAAACCAGCGACATCATTATGACCGGTACGCCAAAAGGGGTGGGGGTTATCACTGCCGGAGATAAGTTCACCGGCAGAGTGAAATGCGCGGATAAAACCCTTGTGGAAGCTGAGTGGGTGGCTGAGTAACCTCAGTACCTGGACGGAGCGACGCCGTAAGCGTTCTTAAACGCTCGGTTGAAATGGCTTTGGTCGTAGAAACCAACTTCGCTGGCAATGCTGGCGATATTATCATCACTACAGCGCATCCTTCTGCAAGCGTATTCCAGCCGTAATTGTGTCAGCCAGTTATGTGGTGTCAGTCCAACGTTTTTTTCAAAGCGACGAAGTAACTGATAGCGGCTTAATCCCGTTATGTCTGCCAGTTGAGCCAGAGTCATTTTCTCTGACATATTCTCACGGCAAAACTCCTGAACCCAACTCCAGTGGCGTTGTGAAAGACCACCTTTGATATCCTGTTCTCTTGTTTTACTTAATCGGCCTAATATAGGGTTCATCACCTTTAACCACTCCTCTTCTACCGGAAGAGAAGATAAGCTTCCACCCTGTTTTAGTGCAAAGAACAAGGCAGAAAGCTGAGCCGACAAGAGGTTGTCTTCCAGCATTGCGGCAGAAAACAGCGCCTGCTTATTACTGTCGAAGATATCCTGATAACTTTGATCAAGCATTTCAGGGGTAATTCTGAAGGTGTTTAGCTTATAGTCTGAGCCTTGATAAGTGATTCCGTCATGAACTTCTCCCGGAGGCATAACCACGACTCTACCGGGGCCGAGTAGCACTTTTTCTCCGGCTACCTTCTGTTCCTGCACACCCTGAATCACCAATCCCACATGAAAGTCGATATGGTAGTGAGGTTCAAACCGGAAATTGCTAAAGCTACCCTCACTTAAAGTCAGATCAGGAGAGTCACTGACTCTGTGATAATAAACTTGATCACTCACGTTACCCTCCTTTATCTCATCTCTTTAAACAGCAGTTGATACATTGCCGGTAAATTCTGCCGCTTTTTTCAGCAGGTAGTCAACCTGTTCCTTTTGAGTCGAAAAGTTAGTTACCAGCCTGACCACCCCTTGCTCCCAGCGGTCATGATAAAATTGTAAGCCATTATCCAGCAAATGGCTTATCAGCTCTTCCTGCATTTTACAGAAAATAATATTGGTTTCCGTTTCCGAGACCAGCTCTACTAATGGGTTCTTTTGCAGGCCATCGCTGATAAGCTTTGCCATCTCGTTAGCGTGACTGGCGTTATTCAGCCATAGGTCGTCTTCCAGATAGGCGCTCATCTGACATGAGAGTAAACGCATTTTAGACATCAGATGGCCGGCACGCTTACGGCGGAATGCAATTTCATCGGCCAGTTTTTTGTTAAACAGTACAATGGCATCTACGCCCAGAGTACCGTTTTTAGTGGCACCAAATGAGAGCACATCCACACTGGCTTTCCATGTCATCTCTGCTGGTGAGTAAGCTGAAGCCACTAATGCGTTGGCAAATCTGGCGCCGTCCATATGATAGCCCAATCCTGCTGAACGGCAGATGTCCCCTATATGTTGGATTTCATCCAGCGTATAACAGCTGCCGTTTTCAGTTGCCTGAGTAATACTGACAGCAGATGGCTGTACGGTATGAACGTCACCTCTCTTATTCATTGCGGCCACTCTAAGAATATCCGCATCTATTTTGCATTGCCCACCGCTAACGGTGATTAGCTTGCTTCCTGCTGAAAAGAACTCAGGTGCGCCACACTCATCATTGTTGATATGGCTTTTAGGGTGACATAACACTGAACCCCAGGCAGGCGTTAATGCTGCCAGACTAAGTGCATTTGCAGCGGTTCCGGTAGGGACAAGGAAGACATCCAGATCCGTTTCAAAGATTTCTTTTAACTGTGTTGTGACGTTATGGGTTAGTTCATCATTGCCGTAGGGTAAAACCGAGTGAGTACTGTTTTCGGCAATAGACTTTATGATGGCATCGGAAGCTCCGGCAATATTGTCGCTGGTAAAGCTTACGGGAGTGAAAGTTGAGCTCTTGTTGTGCATTGTCTGTTATCCGTCAAAGTGAAACGTATTGTTATATGGCCACCGGGGTAGCTTCAGACATCAATTGTGACGGATATCAGAACAGGGGAATTGTATAATATTGCAGTTTATTCTCTGACCAGATGCTTGCGGCTTCTTTTCTCAAGCTTAGCAAACATAAGAGAAAGGCTCAGGCAGAGAGCCAGATAGGATAAGCCGACGATCAGCCATATCTCGAAGATTAGCCCTGAAGAGTTGGCCATTTCAGTGCCGACAAAAGTGAGCTCCTGAATAGAGATCAATGACACTATGGAAGAGTCCTTGACCAGAGAGATAGCCTGACCGGCAAGGGGAGGAGTAATAGTGCTAATCACTTGCGGAGCAATAACATAACGATATTTAGACCAGAGGGATAAGCCTAAGGCATCTGCGGCTTCCCACTGCCCTTTCTCTATACCTTCCAGACCGGCACGTACCACTTCTGCAATATAAGCTGCAGATAGTAAACCCACACACAAAACGCCGGAAACAAGGTTTTCCCATAGGTTGGCCTTTCCGAACAGAATGCTCTGCAGAACATTGATATCACCGTCGTGTTCCCTGAGCAGACTTTCCAGCCCCAATAAAGGAATCAATTGGTTAGAGATAAAAAAGTAAAAGATAAAGACGAACACCAAAGGAGGGATATTTCGTATCAGCTGAATGTATGCGGTTGCCGGGATCTTAAGCAACCAGTAGCCCGAATGTCTTGCGATACCCAGCAAAGTACCAAGAACAATAGCAAACAGCATGCCCCAGATACTTAGCCGGATGGTGGCGATCAGCCCCTGAAAAAAGTAGGGCAGATCGCCATTTTCTCTCGGCGTAAAAACAAGGGAAAAAGCATTGTCCCAGTTCCAGTGGTAGTTCACACCAACGGAGGAGCGATAATAGATCCAGCCGGCAAACAGCAACACCAGCCCGAGAAGAACATAGTCTAATGTGTTGAGTGTTCGTTTGCTTGCTGCCGTCTGCCCGTTCAGGTAGCTGATAGGCTTACTTTTTACTGTCATCGCTCTGTTTACTTCCGTTTGCTAATGATTACTGACCGCTGGCTATCTGGTTCTGCCAGTCTAAGGTTGAGAACCAGTACTCATAACGTTCTTTCAGCCAGCCATCATCGGTACGGGCCTGAATCCATTCATCAAAGTAGGCTTTTTTGTCAGCCTCACCAAGACGAACGGCGAAAGCTTCGTTACCTTTAGACAGCCTTTCGGTGAAAGGAAGGAAAAGGATATCAGCGTTCTTGATAGTTTCGTGCTCAGGTTTTGGGCTCGATGCGATAACCGCATGAGCATTACCATTCAGTACTTCCTGAAATGCCTGTGCATCGTCATCAAACTGAAGAATCTTGGCCTTAGGGAAAGTTTCACGTGCTACCTGAACGGTAAATGCACCGCGACGGGCAGCAATTTTTACCCGGCGGGAGTTAAAGTCAGAAAATTCACTAAAGCCTTCGGCCAGTTTTTTGCTGGCGGCAACTTGCACACCTGAATGTGAATATGGTTCTGAGAACAGCACGCTTTTGGCCCGCTCTTCTGTGATGGACATTCCGCCGATAATCACATCAAATTTTTTGGCAAGCAGGGCAGGAATAATGCCGTCCCATGCGGTCGGAACAAATTCAACCTTCCAACCGGAATCTTTGGCCAGTCGTTTTGCTACATCAATTTCAAAGCCAATTAACTCGCCTTGTTTGTTGCGCATGGCCCATGGAACAAAGGTAGACATACCTACCCGCAGCGTTCCCCTTTCATTAATTTTATCCAGATTTTTGCTATCAGCCTGTGCTGACAGGGTTACGGATAACCCCAAAAGCGCGGCCAGTGCAATTTTCAGACTCTTCATTGACTTTTCTCCATTAATTATCGGGACCAAATCAGCGCGGACGCCAGTTTGCCCCCAGTTTATGTTCCATATAAGCGGCTAAGCCGGACAGTGACAGTGTCAGCAACAGGTAGATTGCTGCTACGGTAAACCAAATTTCAAAAGGCATAGCAGTTTCAGAAACAATATTTCTGCCTTCTGTTGTCAGGTCAAAAATCGCCATTACGCTGACAATGGAAGAGTTCTTAATCAGAGAGACGGCTTCATTAGTCAGCGGTGGTAAGGTTCGTTGAATGACCTGCGGCAAGATCACGTCTTTATAAGTCGAGTATTTAGATAAGCCGAGTGAGGATGCCGCTTCAAACTGACCTCTGGCAATACTGTTCAGGCCGGCGCGGAAAATTTCAGCTGTGTAGGCTCCCTGAAACAGGGCAAGGGCCAGAACCGCAGTGGCAAACCGGTCTAAACCGATAACCGGCCCGAATACAAAATAGAGCAGGTATATTTGCACCAACAAGGGAGTATTACGGATCAGTTCAATATAGCTGCGGGCGAGAAACCGGCCAACCACAGAGTCGGATATTCTCAGCAGAGCGGTAACAAGGCCTAAAATCAGAGTGGCGATAAGGCTCAGAAGTGAAATTTTTATGGTTACAATTAAACCTTCTGTCAGTTCCGCCGGCCACCATTGGCCGTCTTCATAGAAGAAAAGGAAGTCAGGCACCCTTTGCCATTGCCAGCGATAGCCCATCGCCTCGGCACCACTGTCCAGCAGCCAGACAATGGCTGCTATCAATATTATGATCTGCAACAGTGCAGAGAGGACAGGTTTTACAATTCTTAACAACATCAATGGCTCAATATCTGATTGAGAAACGTTTTCGTTCGTGAGTTCTGCGGGTTAGAAAACAGCTGTTGCGGCGGCGCAATTTCAATAATTTCGCCTTCATCCATAAAGGCCACCCGGTCGGCGACTTTGCGGGCAAAGCCCATCTCGTGAGTGACGCAAACCATAGTCATGCCATCTTGTGCCAACTCAGTCATCACATCGAGTACTTCATTAATCATTTCAGGATCAAGAGCAGAAGTCGGCTCATCAAACAACATAATACTGGGCATCATACACAGTGAACGGGCGATGGCGACACGTTGCTGCTGTCCACCGGAAAGCTGAACCGGATACTTATCTGCCTGATCAGCAATATGGACACGCTGAAGAAAATGACGGGCGCGTTCTTCTGCCTCTTGTTTAGTCAGTTTTAGTGTCCGCATAGGAGCAAGGGTCAGGTTGTCCAGCACGGTAAGGTGCGGAAAAAGGTTAAAATGCTGGAACACCATGCCGACACGGCCTTTTTGCTGCTTTAGCTCACAGCTTCCCAGTACAGAAAGTGTCCCGGAATCATACTGTTCTAACCCGTTAATACAGCGGATAAGGGTTGATTTACCTGAGCCGGAAGGCCCGCAGATAACCAGTATTTCACCTTCATTAACAGAGAGTTGGATCTTGTTTAAAGCCTGAAAGGTATCGAACCATTTATCGACTTGTGTGAACTCAATTGCCTGAGGCATTTTATTAGTCAAAGCTAACTCTTTCTTTATGATTATTATAAATACAAATATAACACTATCAGATACCTAGAGGATTTCCACTCTGTGCTTAGAAGAAGTTCATCTAATTTAGAAAAAACCTAAGCTTCACCATGATTGTAATGATAAGTTTACATTGCATGAAAAGTGTAAAATCTTACTTAATATTGAACTTTGTTCAAAAAAGTGGTTGAAGTTCTCATTTTTAATAGATAAGTTACAGGGACGGTAATTATATAAGCCCTGCCGGTTATTCTGCCGGCATTATAAATTGGGCGTTGAAGTAACACGGGAAGAGATGTAGTCATGTATCAGACTGATGATGTAAGAATTAATAAAGTTAAAGAGTTACTGCCACCGGTAGCGATTTTGGAGAAGTATGCGGCAACAGAAACAGCCTCGTCGACTACATATCAGGCAAGAAAGGCCATTCATAATATTTTACGTGATAAAGATGACCGTCTGTTAGTCGTGATCGGGCCATGCTCCATTCATGATCCTGAAGCGGCTATTGAGTACGGTAAAAAGCTAAAGGTGCTACGTGATGAACTGGGTGACCAGCTGGAAATTGTTATGCGGGTCTATTTTGAGAAGCCGCGTACCACAGTTGGCTGGAAAGGTCTGATTAACGACCCGTACCTGAACGACACTTACAAGCTGAACGATGGCTTGCGTATGGGGCGTAAACTGTTGCTTGATCTGACGGATATGGGCATGCCGACGGCCAGTGAGTTTCTGGATATGATCACGCCTCAGTATGTAGCGGATCTAATTAGCTGGGGCGCTATCGGTGCGCGTACTACGGAATCTCAGGTTCACCGTGAACTTTCTTCCGGTTTGTCTTGCCCGGTTGGTTTTAAAAACGGAACCGACGGTAATATTAAGATTGCGACCGACGCAATCCGCAGTGCCGGCTCGTCTCACCATTTCTTGTCAGTAACAAAATACGGCCACTCAGCGATTGTTGAAACGGCAGGTAATCCGGATTGTCATATCATTTTGCGTGGCGGTAAAGAACCAAACTACAGTGCTGACCATGTGGGTACCATTAAAGACCAGCTTGAAGCATCTGGCTTGGATCAGAAAGTGATGATTGATTTCAGCCACGCTAACAGTAGTAAAGATTTTAAGCGTCAGATGATTGTTGCTGATGATGTATGCCAGCAGCTTGCTTCTGGTGAGAAGGCTATTTTTGGCGTAATGATTGAGTCCCACTTGGTAGAAGGACGTCAGGATCTTATTGACGGAAAGGCGGCCTGTTACGGCCAGTCTATTACTGATGCCTGTATCGGCTGGGACGATACTGAAAAGGTGCTTCGCCAGCTGGCTGATGCTGTTCAGGAGAGACGCAGTAAATAACCCGATTTCAGGTTAAATAACCTTTCTCTTGTAAAAAATGCTCCTAATATGGAGCATTTTTCGTTTCTGCATCAGCATCTTTTGCTATCTGGGGCCTTCAGGAAAAAGCAGCTGTGCCTGAGCTGCCTGCTCTACCTTTAATGTCTGGGTCGGGAAAGCAACGTCAGCGTCATGCTGATGAATAATATTCATTACTTTCAACAAAACATCCTGCTTCACTTCATGGAAATGAACCCAGTTAACCGTCTTGGTAAAGGTATAGATAAAGAAATCCAGCGACGAAGGTGCAAAAGCATTAAAGTTCACAATCAGGGTCTGACTTGAATCGATTTCCGGATGAGATTCCAGCATGGTTTTTACCTCGCGGATGATCTCATCCACTTTTTCAGCGTCTTCGTATCTGAGACCGATAGTTTCGTAGATACGCCGGTTTTTCATCCGCGAAGGGTTTTCAACCACTATATTGCTAAAAACGGAATTTGGTACATAAAGAGGGCGTTTATCGAAAGTCCGTATAATGGTCATCCGCCAGCCGATACGTTCAACGGTGCCTTCTATCTGACGGTCGGGAGAGCGAATCCAGTCTCCCACTTTAAACGGACGGTCAAAGTAGATCATTAGCCCGCCGAAGAAGTTTGACAGAAGATCCTTGGCTGCCAGACCGACAATCAGGCCACCGACACCACCAAAGGTAAGCAGACCGGACAAGCTTAGCCCCAGAGTCTGCATAACGGATAGCACACCCATCATAATAAATAGCAGGCGGGCTACCTTGGCAATGGCCTGTACTGTGGTTTCGTCGCGCTTTTTCTCTTCCAGCAACTGCGACTCAAAGTTGTCCGTCATTCTCAGGGTTATCCAGATAACAATAAAGATAACCAGCAGCATCTTAAGAGTGCCAAGCCAGTCAAGAGAGTAGTCGACATAGTTTTGCAAAATTAAACCGATGGACACGGTGGCAGGCCATAACCAGATTAGCGTACTCACCGGGGTTTTTAGGGAGTCGATGATCAGGTTGTCCCACTGCAAACGGGTTTTTCCGGCAATAAACTCCAGCCTGCCGTAAAGTATCCGCCAACCGATCCATGCAACCAGACTGATGGCGGTAATAATCAGAACATCATTTCCCCATTCGGCACTTTGTTGACCGAGATAGCTTTTCAGTTGTAGAAGTAGTTGATCCATTTTTATCGATTTGATTGCAAAATTTACAACAAAAACTAGCAGAAAAACGCTGATTTCTCTATGAAAAGCTCTTCGGACTTTAGTTAAAACGACAAAGAAAGGTAAATGGTGAGCAAAGGAGAGAAGCAGAAGGCCATAAGACGATCTGCTTCGGGGCAGTGGAATGGGTAACTTAGAATTGTGCCAGAATACTTAATAGCTTGTCTTTGAGTTCAGGGTTGCTTATAGCGCCATTTTCTAAGTCAAAATTGTCATAAAAACTTGGTAGCGACAGTGTGCCTTTCACATCTGCAGCAAAGTATGGTGCTGAACCTTCAGCGGCTGCCAGAACGCTGGCCGCTCCGCCCGGGCCCGGTGATGTTGCCAGTAACACAACCGGTTTGTTCTGAAACACCTTCTGATCGATTCGTGACGTCCAGTCAAACAGGTTTTTATAAGCAGCGGTATAAGAGCCGTTGTGTTCTGCAAATGAGATCACCAGAATATCGGCCTCACCAATCTTGTTGTAAAAGGCGTGTGCCTGCTCCGGTTGTCCGAGCTGCTTTTCTCTGTCTTCACTGAACAGAGGCATTTCATAGTCATTAATATCCAGCAACTCCACCTGCGCATCTGTAATCTGATTCGCTGCATAGTTCGCCAGTTGTTGATTGATTGAGTTTCTGCTGCTGCTGGCAGCGAATGCGAGTACTTTCATGATTATTTCCTGTGGTCTGCTTGAGTTGTTTTTACTATAGTTTGTTAACTAATGTTGATTAATAGCTTAAATGTGCAATGATTATTTCCATATGGCTTGTAATGATGTCGATAAACCGTGAAAGGAGCTATTAATGGCCGCTGATAATTTGCTGGATGGGATGGTTATTTTTGCTGAAGTGGTAAAAGCCGCAAGCTTTACCAAAGCGGCTGAAAACACTGGTCACTCTACCTCTTATATAAGTAAAGTCATAAACAAGTTGGAAGAGCGGCTGGGGGTTCGCCTGATTCACAGAACCACAAGAAGGTTGAACCTGACCGCGGAAGGTAAGCTCTATTTTGAACAGTGCCAGCAGATTATTGAGGATGCAGAGCAGGCTGAAAACGCTATAAGCGGACGGTTCGGTGAACCAAAAGGAACGCTCAGAGTCAGTTGTCCGGTGGCATATGGGGTATTTAACCTAAGGCCAGTGTTGGCAAGATATACTGAGAAATATCCTCAGATTTCATTGGAGCTCGATCTGGACGACAGGAAAGTGGATTTAATTGCTGAAGGGTTTGATATTGTTATCCGGGCAGTTGCCCAATTAGAAGACTCCAGCCTGATAAGCCGGAAGGTAAGCAGTTCAGAAGCGCTCACACTTGCTTCGCCTGATTATCTGAAAAAACATGGTACCCCGCGCAACCCTTATGATCTCGACCGCCATAAAGTCATGAGTTACAGCAACCACAGGCAGCCTAATATCTGGCAGTACAATGACCTTGACGGTAGCCCTGTTCAGGTTCATGTCGATTCGGTGGTGCAGACAAACAACTCTTCCCTGATGTTAGCACTTGCTGTTGCCGGTCAGGGTATCTGCCGTCTGCCACGTTTTTGTGTCGGCTGTGAGATAGATAGTGGCAAGTTGGTAGAGCTGTTTGCTGATTATCCGAAACAGCAGATTGGAATTTATATGGTCTATCCCAGCAGAAAACATATCTCGCCCAAGGTGCGTAGTTTTATAGACTTTGTTGCTACGGAACTGGGAAATTAAACTCTGTATATTGAATTATTGGAAAATATATAATCGAATAGTCGATACATATTTACGAAAACTTAACGGTATTTTTGTTAAGGTTTTGTAGCTATTCTTAATGAATTAAAATATTAGAATATTTATGCTGCCCCCAAATAGGGTGGATTTTAATTATATTTAAATAAATTAGTCTTCCTATGATTAACTGAGAAAGTTGTAAATAACATCTGTTTACCTCAGGGTAATCTCAATCTACTAAAATCCCTTGATATTAATGAGTTATCTGGCATAATTCCGAGCTATTTATAAAAACATAGGAAAAGTTAAGATTTTCCTTCCTTCGTCAGTGTTCAATTGTCAGGTTATTCTATCCTGAAAATACAGGTTTTTTGTGCTACAAAAAGCAACGGCTAATATAGTTTTAAGGTTTTATAATGCTTTATATTAGGAATTTAAAGATTGCATCCAGAATGTCTGGATTGGTAATTATACTCTTGCTGTTAATGTTAAGTATTGCTGGTTACGGCTATATAAAACTCGACAGAATCGGAGAAGAATTAAAAGGCATTACCAATGAAGATATGCCGCTTATTGAGTTGGCCAGTGATATTACAACTAAACAACTAGAATCTGCAATTTTAATAGAGCGTGCTCTGCGTGATGCGGGAGTTAAAAGCCAGGTAGAGCAAGTTACTCCTCAGCATGCCAGAGCGGAATTTCGTCGTATCAGCGAAGTGATTGATGATGAAATTACCAGTGCTGAACAGCTGTTAGCCAGTGCCATTACTCATGCGGTATCGGCAGAAATTGAACAACTGGAGAGACAGCTTCAGAGTGAACTCGCGTCATTAAAGAATAATCATAAGAGTTATGAGTCTGATGTCGCTAATATTCTGACCCAGATAGAGAATGGTCATATTGATGATGCAAGTCGCTCCCTAGTACAACTGGAGAAACAGCAAAAAGCGCTGAATCATCAGTTAGAGGCATTTCTGGTGAATATTGAAGCTATGACTGAGATGACACTAAAAGTGGTTGAAGATGAAGAGAAAGCCGCTATTTATGGTATGTCTCTTATCGGCTTAATTGCCATTGTTGCTGGTGGCGGTCTGGGCTATCTGTTTACCCGTAGTCTGGTGAAACCTCTGCAGAGGGCGGCTGATGCTTCTCACCGAATGGCGAGTGGTGATCTTTCAGTTTCAGTTCGCGCCGATCATAAAGATGAAATGGGTGTTCTTCTTAATACCATGGATGATACGGCCAGAAAGCTGGAGCAGATGATAGGGAAAGTTCTGCAATCATCCAATCAAATTGCTTCCTCTGCACAGGAGATGGCGGCAGCAACGGAGCAGACCAATCAGGCCATTAACTTCCAGCAGTCTACTACTGAGCAGGTGGTATCGGCTATGAATGAGATGTCGACGACTATTCAGCAGGTCGCTGATCAGGCGGTTAATGCATCTCAGGCAACAGAATCGGCCAATCAGGACGCTAACAGTGGTGTAGAAATTATGACTCACCACCAGAAAGAGGTGGGTTATCTGGTCTCTCAGGTTAGTGAAGCTTCCGAGAAGATTGATACACTGAAAAATGAGAGTAACGATATTGGCAGCTTTGTTACTGTAATTAATGAAATCGCCGATCAAACCAATCTGCTGGCGCTGAATGCAGCAATAGAAGCTGCAAGGGCTGGTGAGCAAGGACGTGGATTTGCGGTGGTAGCAGACGAAGTTCGCTCACTTGCTTTCAGGACTCAGGAAGCCACTCAGCAGATTCAAAAATTGATTGAGCAGCTACAGCAGGGAGCCGTGCTTGCCGTTCAGGTAATGAATGAGAGTCGCCTGCAGGTTGAAGCAAGTGTAGAAAGAGCGGCTTCTGCAGGAGAGTCTCTTCAGAGCATTAACCACTCTATCGAGAGTATTAATGGAAT
Source organism: Vibrio sp. SCSIO 43137 (assembly GCF_028201475.1). Classification (NCBI taxonomy): domain Bacteria; kingdom Pseudomonadati; phylum Pseudomonadota; class Gammaproteobacteria; order Vibrionales; family Vibrionaceae; genus Vibrio; species Vibrio sp. SCSIO 43137. The sequence goes on from NZ_CP116384.1 coordinate 435,301, forward strand.
GAATATGGAGATAGCAACCATCAGTGAGCAGCAATCTATTGTGGCTGAAGAGATAAACCAAAATATGGTTAACATCAGTGAGTCCGGTAAAGAGGTGCTTGGTGGTTCATACCAGACAGCACTATCCAGTGAATCTCTGGCTGAACTGGCTGTCGAGCTTCGTGAACTGATGGGGCAATTTAAATTGTCGGCTCAGAACGCCGCTTAATAGTTTTACAGGAATGACAAAGTGTAAAAAGGCTGCATAAATAAAATATGCAGCCTTTTGTTTTATCGTTTCTTCTAACTAACCAGTGCTTCTAACTAAGCTGCTTAGGTTAACTAACAGAGCCTATTACCTCAGAAAGACGCTCTACTGCAAGTTCAAGCTCATGGTCAGATGCATTGGTAAAGTTTAAGCGCAACGCTGAACTTTGCGGTGAACCTTCAGGGTAAAACACCTTGCTTGGCACGACGGCAACGCCTTTTTCAAGAGAGTTCTTAGCGAGACTCATGGTGTCTGATTGCGGCAAAGTGAGCCAGACAAACATCCCGCCTTGCACCGGATTAACTTGGCATTTATCGCCCAGTTTCCCTTCAATCTCCCGCATCAATTTCTGGTATCTGGCTTTATAAAGCTGCTGTGTGCTACTCAGATGATGGTCAAATTCTGGCTGGCTAATCAGTTCAAGTAACAAAGCCTGCATTGGCACGCTGGAGTGAAGATCTGCTCCCTGTTTTACTTTGATCATAGGGTCTATATAGTTTGCTGCACCGGTAGCTACGCCGAGTCGTAAGCCGGGAGAAGCAATTTTGGAGAAGGAACGAAGGACTATGGATTTATCCGGGCAAAACTCTGAGACCATAGGCAGTTCATCACCGGAGAATCTGAGTTCCCTGTAGGGAGCATCTTCGACCAGAGTAACATCGTAGCGGATACAGAGTTCAGCTACTTTCTTCCTCACTTCCAGTGACCAGCAGACACCGGTCGGGTTGTGAAAGTCCGGCACGGCGTAAAACAGTTTCACAGCCGATTGGGAAAACTGAGTTTCCAAAGCATCAAGATCAGGACCATTTGAGAGCTGAGGCACAGTCAGAATATTTGCCTGACATAAACCGAACACCTGCATGGCACCCAGATAGCTTGGTGCTTCCATCACGATATTGTCGCCCGGATTGATAAATGCCCTTGCGAGCAGATCCAAAGCCTGCTGGGAGCCGGTGCAAACCAAAGCCTTATGATTATCTGCCAGTTGATATTTGTCCCTGAGAAGAGAGAGCAGAGGAGGATAGCCATCTGTGTTGCCATATTGGAAGATATCGACTTCACCGGCCAGCTTTTCCATTGCCGGACGGATTAATTGCGTCGGGAAAGTGGACTTATCAGGCAGTCCGCCAGCCAGAGAAATAATGTTTTCATCGCAGGCCGCCTGAAGGATTTCGCGAATATAAGATGACTGAATTTGCTGAAGAGAGTGTGCCGTTTCCATAAGAGTCGCTTGTTTTTTATTTTTTCCAGCATACAAGGAGTGGTAATTTGCTACATGTCCGTTTATGCTCTATTGATTGTCCATTTATGATGTATTGCTATGGCGGAACCTCAACAATTAGCACGGATAAACGATGTGCTGTTTTCCATCCATAAAGATATCAGCCGTGATCTGAACGCTGCTGATCTGGCCAGACAGGCAGCCTATTCCGAGCAGCATTTTCATCGGCTATTTAAACATGTGGTGGGAGAGCCTGTTCATCAGTATATCTGTCGCATACGCATGGAGTATGCGGCAAATCAGTTGATGTTCGACCCAAATGCAACTGTGATTGATATTGCTAATAAATCGGGCTTTAGTTCTGTCTCTTCTTTCAGCAGGGCATTTAAGCGTCACTTTACCATGTCACCCGGCCAGTGGCGCCGCCATGAGGCAGATGAGACAGATAAACCTTATTTACGTAATCCCGAGATAGCGGCTTGTTACCGGCGTTTGTCGGGTAAGGTTTTGCCTGAAGCAAAACTGCTTGAGATACCAGAACGCAAGGTTGCTTACGTAAGGCATCAGGGGTATGACAGAAGCATAAAATCAGCGTGGCAGTTGTTACTGGCGTGGGCGAAGAGCGAGGGTCGCGATGACTCCCGGCAGTTCGGACTGCATCACTCAAATCCTGCCTGGGTGGATCTGGATAAGTGCCGCTATGTTGCCTGTATTGAAATTGATCGCCCCCTTATCAGCAGGGGAAAGGTAAACCAGTTTATTATTCCCGGAGGCCTACATGCCGTGTTCCGTCTGCAAGGCCGCTATGGTGAACTGTTACCCCAGTTAACTCTTATTCTGGAGCAGTGGCTGCCATCCTCAGGCATGAAAATGAATGCGACGCCGGCCTATGTGCAATATCATAAAAACCATTTCGTTGATGATGATGAAAAATTTGAGATCGAGTTTTTTCTGCCGGTTAGCTTCTACTAGCCAGTTGATGCATTACGTTGATGGTGGTCTTTAGAGACCGCCTTGTTGCTGATATGGCGAAGATCCCATATATAGACAGGTGATGACGACGCGCAATCATCACAAACAATATGTGCTTCCTTTTCTTCACTGCCCCATGCTGAGCGTAGGTATTCCAGTGATAGTTTTCGGCTTCCGCAGAACGGGCATTGTTTATGGCTCATATCGGTTTCTCTAAAAGGTTAATTGCGCTGGTTTTACAGGGGTGGAGTGGCTGCCTTGCGTCAGCAGGTGTTCAATTACCTGCCAGACATCCTGAAAACGTTTTTCCAGTGTTTCCAGATCGTCTTGTATGCAGAGACTAAACAAGCCTTCAAGCATGGCAGTTATGGAAAATGATAGAGTTTCTACACTGATTTGCGCGCAGGTATGGGCATTTTTTTCTATGCTGTTTCGCACCGAGTCCGTGATTAACTCGTCGCAGTAGTTAAACTGTTTCAGCAGTTCATCATTGTCTCTGATCTCATGGACAATAGTTGAGAAAGCGTAGGTCAGGCGGTAATACTCAAGGCTTTCTGCAATGTAATTCTTCAGGTTATCAAGATAGTGACCTTCTGTATTCAACAGCTCAATCTGCTTAGTTATATGCTGACTAAACTGGTCCAGAATAGCTGTCACTATGGCATCTTTTCCGGAAAAGTAGTGATAAATCGCGCCCTGTGAAAGTCCGGTGTAGGCGACCAGTTCATTCATGGTGGTTTTGCTGTATCCCTTTTCAATAAAACAGTTCATTGCAGAACTAAGGATCTGCTCTCTGCGCTCAACTCCCGACTTATGTTTGGTACCCGTACGGTTTTTCTGATTCATCTCTTTTACTGCGTTAATAGGTTAAGAAAAAACTATCTGTTGAAATAAAGTGACCGCTCGGTATATTATCAACGGGTAAACCGACCGTAAAGTTTATTTTGATGTGAGTGAGGGTTTTAATTGCAAAATCAGATTGCAGATTCCAGCAACCAATTCGTTAACTGAGCCAGAGAGTCGCTTTGCCGGTTCTTTGGCTGAAGCAGAAAGTAGCTGTTGCCTGATGCAACACTCTCTTGATAAGGGGCGATAATCCGCCCCATTTGCAAATCCTGCTCCGCCAGTGTTATGTCCCCAATAACCAAGCCAAATCCCTGCATTGCGGCATTCATAGCCTGATCCAGCGTTGAAAATACCTGATTGTGCTTGCTGCTGATCTCTTCTCTTTTCAGATGAGATAACCACAATTTCCAGTCGCTCTGCTCCTGATTAGAGTGAAGCCAGGTATAACCGGCTAAAGTTTCAGTAAAAGGTTGCTGGCTTTCGCGCAAAATATCCGGCCTGCACATGGGCGTAAGGAACTCATCGAACAATAAATGGCTTAATATTGAAGGTGAAGCCGGCTTTTTGCCATAAGCGATGACCGCATCAAAGGGCTCAAAACTGGGTTCTGGCTGGTGTTTTATGGTAGAAGTCAGCTCTACATCGATATCAGGGAAGGCCTGCTGGAATGCCATTAACTTAGGTAGCAGCCATGGAGTGATACAGCTTGGAGCGTTCAGGGTCAGCTTATTGGCAGAGGCGGCCACACTACTAAGCACCTGATGCAGGTTTGCCAGCGACTCTTTTAACACCGGGCGTAATGCTGCTCCTTTTTCCGTCAGGGAAAGCCCGCGTGCATTGCGGTAAAATAGTGCCGTACCCATGTATTCCTCAAGAGACTGGATCTGTCTGCTTACCGCGCCCTGAGTCAGGTTCAGTTCCTGAGCAGCATGAGTAAAATTCAGACTTTCAGCGGTTACCAGAAAGGCTTGCAAAGATTTAATACTTGGAAGGCTGTTTTGCACTATATTACCCACTCGTCAGTCAGAACTTATATCATTATAGCTATGAAAAAATATCATGGCTAGTATGTTTTTAATTCGATTCTATTTTTCGCCTCAATTTGATTGAATAACCAAATAGCATTCATAATTGAGCGAATAAATACCTTTAGAGTGAAAAAGAATGCTTAATAATTGACTAACTATTTTATGTTAAGGTGCAAAAATTGTCTTCTTTAGCCAGCCGATTAGTTCCAGAGGCCGTAAAAAAATTAATACCCTATCAGTCAGCAAGAAGGATTGGCGGATCAGGGCGAATCTGGCTGAATGCCAATGAACTTGAAACGCCGCTGGCCTATGACAGCTCTGCATCTGGTTATCACAGGTACCCGGATTTTATGCCGGCACAGATTGCACAGGCTTACCAGAATTATGCGGGAATAAATAAGGCAACAATAGCGGTACGGGGAGCGGACGAGGCCATCGATCTGCTAATCAGAACCTTCTGTCAGCCGGGCAAAGATAAGATAGTTATCTGTTCACCGACTTATGCCATGTATGAGTTTTGTGCTGATGCACTGGCAATAGATACTCTGGATGTGCCGCTGAACAGAGATTTCTCCCTTGACTGTGAGCAGGTGGTTAAGCAGGCAGAAAACGCCAATCTGATTTTTCTCTGCTCTCCCAATAACCCGACAGGTAATGTGATTGCCAGAGAGCAGATAGTCGACGTTCTGGAAGGTACTAAGCAGAGCACACTTGTGGTGGTGGATGAAGCCTATATAGAGTTTGAACCAGAAACCAGCGTGCTCTCTCTGATGGAGGAATATCCGCATCTTGTTGTTATCCGCACTCTCTCTAAGGCGTTTGGTCTTGCAGCAGTCCGTTGTGGCTATATCGTGGCCGATGATAGCGTGATGAGTTATGTGGAAAAACTGATTCCGCCTTATCCGATTCCCGATAGCTCGGCAGAGATCGTTCTCAAGGCGCTTTCGGCTGAAGGGCTGGAGTGTGTCAGCCGTTCTACAGCAGAGTTAAAACAGACAAGGGACTGGTTTACCAGCCAGTTAGGGCAGTTTGATTTTATTCAGACTGTTTATCCGTCATCAACTAACTTTGTGCTGCTGCGTTGTAGGGAAAATGCCGCACTGTTTGAATATCTGAAAGAGCACGGAATAGTAACCAGAAACCAGCACCATGAGCCGGCGCTTCGTCACTGCGTAAGGATAACAATCGGCACCAGACAAAGCATGGCTGAGCTTATTGAAGTGTTACAACAATTTAATGGTCAGTGACAATTGAGTTGCTGACCTGGAACTAGGAAGATCAGGTTTATGGCCTGTTAACAAACAATAAAACTATCTGATTCAAAGGAACTGAAAATGAAAAAAATCCCCCTGATACTGGGCTGTCTGGTAACTTTGCTGTCTGCTCCTTCCGCATTTGCAGCGGATAAAGAGGTTCGACTCTCTTCTGACTTTACTTATCCTCCTTTTAACTACAAAAATGAGCAGGGAAAGCCGGTCGGTTTTGATATAGAGATTGCTGATGCTTTGTGTGCTCAGGCTCAGCTTAAATGCAGTTGGGTATCACAAAACTGGGATGCCCTCATTCCAAGCCTGCTGGCGCGAAAATCTGATGTCATTATGGCTTCGATGCGGATCACAGAAGAGCGTAAGCAGCGCATCCTGTTTACGGATAAGTACTATCAGACTCCGGCCCGATTTGTTGCCGCAAAGGGGGCAGATATTCAGATTTCTAAGTCTGGCCTGCAAGATAAAGTGATTGGTGTTCAGCAAGGCACCATTCATGACCGTTATGTCACGGATAAGTTTGCTGATGTAGCCAAGATTAAGCGCTATACAGGGCAGGATGAAGTTTATCTTGATATGCAGAACGGCCGTCTGGATGTGACCTTTGGTAACTCAGATCAACTGGCGCTGGCGTTTCTGGAAAAAGAGCAGGGCAGTGGCTTTGAGTTTAAAGGAGAGCCTGTGACCGACAAAGCTTATATTGGTGAAGGCACCGCACTGGCACTAAGAAAGCAGGATAAAGCGTTAGCAGAGAAGTTTAACAAAGCTATCGCAGAAATTCGTGCCAACGGAACGTACGACAAGATTGCCGCTAAGTATTTCTCATTCGATATTTACGGCGAATAAACAAACCGGACTCAGGCTAGGCGGCCTGAGTCACTCTTCCTGCCATACATCCTGAAAAGCCGGCCACCCCCAGTCGGTTATAGAAACATCTTTTAATAAACCTTCAAACTGCAGTGTCTGACGATGATGGAGCAGAGGAACAATCCAGTTTTCGTTAATCATGGTTGATGAGAGTGATTCCAGCTTATCCAGATACTCTGTTATGTCGCAATTTGATCTGACAATAGAGAGCTGCTGTCCAAGCCATAAATTGGCTTCCGGTGAGAGGCAGTGGTGGAAAGAAGAGTGGGAACTGAACCAGCGAAACGCCGAGACAGGGCGGTTATCATCCAGATTAAAGGAGTTGAGGATGATCTGCTCATCCAGTAACTTTTGCTGGCTTCGCTGTTGCAGCTCCTGATAGCTGTATATATTGAGGCTGCACTTCACCCCGAGCCCGTAAAGGGTGTCTGTAATAATGTTTGCTACTTCTTTCAGGGCAAAATGATCATAGACAGCAATGGTGATGGATTCTGGTAACTCAGCGATATCGCGGGAAATTGTCTGAATTTTGCACCAGCCCGGCAGCAGGTTAAAAGCAGCATCTGCTTCGATCCGCTCTTCTCTCTCTTGTAGCTTGTCGAGGATGGTTTGAGAAGTGAAGAGTTGCGCCAGATAGCGGCGTTGAGCAGCGCTCAAACCGGCATACTGCGGATTCATATTAAACTGCATATAAATAGAGCCATCTTCAATGCGGGTGTACTCTCTATCCTGTGCGATCTGCTCAGGACTTTTCATATCAGATAGTTCCTCTTCTGCGGAAAGAAAGTGCGAGCAGGTTGATGAAGCGTGCTTTGCCAGCCGGGTATCAATTCGCGTTGTACCGAAAGCAGAATTACCTTTATTTTCCTGCTGAACCTGCCAGATAGTGACGGAATCTGTAAGAGCCCGGTAGCCAAAGTAGTGATCAAATGCGTGTAGCCTGAGCCTCTGTTCTGAGTGCTCAGTGACCTGAAACATACCACTACCGGTAACAACCCCTGTGTGGTTTAGCTGACTTTCCGGCTGAACAGAGTAGCGGATATCAGACAGTAAACCAGCGAGACCTCTGTCACTTGTTGATAAGTGGAAAATAATGCTTTGGCCTTGAGCCTGAATAGATTTTACATGTTCCAGTTCCTGCCTGTACTCAGGATAGCTACTGAGTTTTGTAAATAACGCCGCCAGATTTTGTGCACTAATAGGTTCACCATTATGAAAGCTCAGATTAGGGCGCAGAAAGAACCGCCAGCAGGTGTGGTCATTTTCGCTTCGCCAATGGTGCGCCAACTGGGGAGTGAGCTTACCAGAGCTATCGCAACTGATCAGGCAGCTGTAGATTTGCCGTATTAAAAACCTTTCGCTGTTTCTATGAGGAAGGTGCGGCAGTAACGGAGCAAACCGACGCGGATAAGTGAGCTGAAGGTGCAGGTTACCTTCCCGCCTTTTTACCCCTGAGGTTAGTTGTAGTAGTTGGCTAAATCTTTCATGGTTATCCCCGAGTAACTCAAGTGCAGATTCATACTTTCCTGACTGAATGAGTTCACCGGCAATCTGATTTTCAAGCTCTTCCTTTGAGTAAAGAAGATGAAGCTGAGAACGGTTGTTTCTACCCACTTTGGGTTGCCAGTGAAGCCAGTTCAACTGCTGCATCTGGCTCAACAATGTTCTGGTATGACGCGGGGTAGAGGAGAGCTGCCCGGCAATATCTGCAAGAGCCAGACTAAGAGGCTTTTTGCTGCCGAGTGGCTGCAAGCGGGCGTAGTATCTGAAAAGACGAAGCTGACTCAAAATAAGAAACCTTGTTGAAGATGATTTCCCTATTTAAGCAAAATTAACCCTGAAAAGGCAATTTTTCGGGGTTTCCATAATAAATAAGGAACAAATATATTTTAGATTCTCTGTTTTTTGCTTCCTATTTTAAGGCAATAATGGTTGCAACTGAAGCAGAGAGGTAAGTTGTATGAACAGCTTAAAACTCATCTGGCGAAAGCTGACGGAGGCAGTAAAGCCATGCTGGCCGGAACCGGAAAATCAGCAGCAACGTCAGAGGTGTGAAGATATTATTCAGACTATTATTCTGACCGGTCTGAACTAAATTCAGACACATCACTGAGGTGTAAACAGTTAAAGGTTCTGTGGTATCCGGTGCGATCTGTACCCCCGTTCAGATTTATCTGATGGCACAGAACCTACTTTATTGGCAGGAACAAGATGAAAATTGAACATATCGCCATCTGGTGCCGTGATCTTGACAAGATGCGCCATTTCTATATGAACTACTTTCAGGCGAAAAGTAACAATAAGTACGTAAATCAGCAGAAAGGCTTTTCGTCCTATTTTCTTAGTTTTGATGACGGAGCCCGACTTGAACTGATGCAGATGGATGCCGTTCCTGAAAGCACCAATAGCCCCTATTCACAAGCGATTGGTATCACTCATATCGCTTTTATCCTTGAGTCTGATCAGCAGGTTGAATTGATGACAAAGCGATTTGAGCTGGATGGTATAGAGGTGATTGACGGCCCGAGAAGGACCGGAGATGGTTATTATGAATCGGTAATTTTGGATCCGGAAGGAAATCGTATTGAGATTACCGCTTAACCTTCACGGTTATAGAGCTGCCGCTACTATAGAAAACCCGGAATTCTCCGTAATGCTGATCAGTTAAGAAATTTAATAGATCAGTTGAACGATCCTTAAAAGGCTTCAAAATCCGGTATCAAGTAATTGATGCCGGATTTTTTATGTCTATTCAGTCCCTCCTTGATACAACTATTTCCTCTGTAAAAGAGCTCACTTCATTAGACAAGTTGAACTCACTACTCTCTCCTGAGTTGCTTGCACAAGCATTTGAAAAAGCGGGGGTTGCAACTGTACGCAAACGTCGCTTGCCATTGGAGGCTGTGGTTTGGTCAGTTGTAGGAATGGGTTTATTCCGACAAGAATCCGTCTGGGATATAGCCAGTAAACTTGATGTATCTTTGCCTGGAAAACGTCATTTAGTTGCACCAAGCGCATTAGTTCAAGCCCGGCAGAGGCTAGGTGTGGAAGCCATGCAGGAAACATTTCAGGCTCTGGCTGCTCATCACTTTAATAAGCAAAAGTTTGAAGTGTGGCGTGGACTTAACCTGCTTGCAGTGGACGGTGTCGTTTTTCGTACCCATGACAATGCCGAAAACCGGGACTTCTTCGGCTCCGATAGCAATAAACAAGGGGAAAACAGTTACCCTCAGGTGCGCATGTGCTGCTTGATGGAGCTATCAAGTCATCTGCTTTTGGACAGTGCCTTCGATGCCAGAAAGATTGGCGAAATGACTCTTGCCGAAAGGCTGATTGAACACGCACCTGATTACTCACTAACCCTATTTGACAGAGGTTACTATTCACTTGGCCTGTTAAATAGCTGGTCTCAGGCGGGAACAGAAAGGCACTGGATGATACCGGCTAAAAAGGACCTTGTTTACACTGAAGTGCATAAACTCGGAAAAAGAGACAGGCTGGTATCAATCAAAACATCTCCTCAGGCACGAAAAAAGTTCTCTGACTTAAATGAAGAATTAATCGTAAGATTAACAAGTTATACCATTGATGGTCAGGAGTATCGTGTTTTAAGCTCGCTGACAGATCCGCTGAAATATCAATATAACGAGCTGGTAGAGCTTTACCAACAGCGTTGGGAAATTGAGCTTGGCTATCGAGAAATAAAACAAACCCTTTTATTGTCTGCCCACACACTAAGAAGTCGAAAGCCAGACATGGTTCGGCAAGAGCTATGGGGAGTACTTGTTGCCTACAATTTGGTTCGTATAGCGATGATCGAAGCTGCTTCAGGCATGGATGATGTTAATCCAAATAGGTTAAGTTTCTCTCACTGCGCGAGACATGTAATGGTTTATCTAACTACTATACCGATCAGTAGTCCGGGTAACCTTCCGAAGCACTATGCTACGCTTCTGGAAACGTTAAGAATGTTTGAATTGCCAGACAAGGTACCAGATAGAAAGTATCCTCGAGTGATGAGGAAAAAACCTAAAAAGTACCCTTACAAAAAATGCCAGTCAGCTTAACTGACTGGCATTACGGAATTCTCCGGGTTTTTAATGTTTAATCAGGATGAGCTTACGCCTTGCCCTGACTTTCCAGATAGAGAACCGTTGCCGCTACGCGGGATTTCACCCTTAGTTTCTTCAGCAGGCTCTTAATATGTACTTTTACCGTCGCTTCCGAGATAAATAGTCTCTCTGCGATCTGACGGTTGCTGTAGCCGCGGGCAACTTCAACCAATATCTCTTTTTCACGTTCTGTCAGTGAACTGAACATATCGTCGGTTTTAGATTGGTCGCGCATAACATCAAGAACAACCTGACTGTAAGCTGAACCGGTTTCCATCGCCTGCTTAAGCAGTTCGATAAGCTCATCAGGCTCGGTATCTTTAAGCAGATAGCCGTCAGCTCCGGCATTGATCAGGGTTCGGATATCCTGACTGCTGTCTGAAACAGTGAGAACAATAACTGTCGAGGTGACACCCTCTTCCCTTAGTACTTTCAGAGTGTCCAGTCCGGACATGCCTTTCATATTAAGATCCAGCAGGATCATATCCGGCTCATCTTTGCAGGCCATAGCAACGGCATCGGCTCCGTTACTCGCTTCAGCAACTACATTAAATTCATCTTCAAAGGAGAGTAGCTGACTGATTCCCCTACGCATAAGCGGATGATCATCAACAATGAGTACGTTCCAGTTTGACATTCAATATTCCTGTTTTCTACCAAATCTATCGGCTGTTGATTTGGTATTACATCTGTAGCGGGAAAAGAAGTTGTATGGTACAGCCTTCCCCGGGTTTACTGTCTATTTTCAGCCGGCCTTGCAGGCGATCAGCCCTTTCTGCCATTATAGTTAATCCGTAATGATTTAGCCTCTCAACACTGGTACAGAAGCCACATCCATTATCTTCTATGGTGATATTTACATCACCGTCCAGTTCCTGACAACTGACCTTAATGGTGGTTGCCTGAGCATGCTTAATGGCATTAAGCACCGCTTCCCTAATTAACTGAATTACATGGACCTGATGGTTTGCTCTTATAGAAATAGACGCCAACCGATTTTCCAATACTATCTCAGCATCTGTCTGTTCTTCTAATGGTTTTAGCAATTCTTGCAGGGCTTCGCCCAAATTTGCTTTACCAATGGTGAGACGGAAGGTACTAAGAAGTTCACGTAACTGGGTATAGGTAGCACTAAGCTGGCTGTCTATCTCTTTGGCGGTAATACCGGCCTGTTCCATTTTTTCCTTTGCGATACTGCGGTTAAGCAGAGTGGTCTGAATTTTCAGATAAGATAAAGATTGTGCAATGGAGTCGTGCAGCTCACGGGCAATGGTCGCCCTCTCTTCCATCAGCAGTAACTGCTGAGTCTGTTTTTGCGCATTATTGTAGTAGATACCACGAGACATAATGCTGGCTACGTTGGCAATAAGTTCCTGATCCGGACAAGGCAGGGTAAACTGCCACTCCAGCCTGCCAAGTACTTCTTCGTCCAGCTTAAGGGGCTCTGAATGCCATTCTCCTGCGGTCGGTTCGCCAGTTTCAATAGACCAGTGAGCGCTGGACTCCTGAACCGTCATGCGTACGGCAGTAATTCCCTCCGTCGCCTGAAGCAGATCAAGCATATTACGGAAGTTTTGCTCATTTAGCTGGCTGGCGGACAGTTCCTGCTGGCAGCCATAAAGTACTTCCAGCGAGTTTTTGGCGTGTTCCAGACGGTGGGTTTTCTCTGCGATGCGCGATTCCAGCTCCAGATAGTGCTTTTCCAGTTCGGTTGCCATGCCGTTAAATGCGTTGGCCAGCACGCCCAGCTCATTTTGGCTGTCCATTCTCAGTTTAAAGCCGAAATTTCCTGACTGAACTTCCTTACTTGCCACCATTAAATGTTGCAAAGGCTTAACCACTTTCCGCTGAGAAAAATAGATAACATATATGGCGGTAAATAAAATTAATGTAAAACCAAGTCCATATGAAAGTGATAATAATTGTAATTTGAATTGCGAAAATTTCTGCAGTTCAAATACAAACCTGTCTATTTGGTTTACAAATTCAGCCACTTCAGCCAGATATATATTTTTATCTTCTGATTGCAAAGCAGGCTGTAAATCCCGCCATCGTTCTAAAAGTTGCCGGTAATTGTCTACTAGTGAGGCAGGTGTAAACCATTTATCAATACCACTTAGGGTAGGGGAGTAAAGTGAACTCTCGTATTGGATCAGGTGTTCAACAAATTGCTCTGACTGGGTTTCAATATCAAATGCCAGACGGTAACTCTGCATCCTCAGAGAGCCTGCAATGTTAATGGCTGCGGCGTCATCAAGGTTAGAATATAGAGAAAACAGGGTGATACTTGTGGTGGTCACCGACAAAAGAAGAATAATCGTCATTGCTCTTGCGATGGTTTTAGTGATGGATATTTGTGCTCTTCGCAAGTTGACCTTCTCCGTTACATAATCAGATTTATTTATTGTGTGAACTAAAGCCATCTCAAATATTGATCTAGCTCAATTCCATATCTTATTTAACCCTATCGGGGTATTTATTCGCTAACTACAAATCTTAGACTAAAGTTATTAACAATAAATAGAAAAATGATTAACTAAGTGAAAAAAAGAAGTTTTATTTTAAATCACTTAGCAAATTTTAATAAATAGTTTGTTTAGTTACCGAGGAAAACATTGGTTGATCTAGCACGACGCCGTTTGTTTAGCAGAGCACCGAAAGCACAAATTAGCACTGAAACTGCACAAAGGATGCCATGGCTTGTTGAAGAACAAGCTTTTATTGATGGTTGTACCCGTTGTGGTAAGTGCATGGAAGCTTGTGAAACCGCCATCATTTTTAAAGGTGAAGCAGGATTTCCTGAAGTCGACTTTAATTTGGGTGAGTGTACTTTTTGTGAAAAATGCGCGGATGTCTGCCCTGAACCCCTCTTCGTTCCTCGTACAGAAACTGCATGGAAACAGACCGTTGAGTTAGCTGATAACTGTTTGGCTCTGAACGGTGTTGATTGCCGGGTATGTGGTGAGATGTGTGACTACGCAGCCATAACTTTTAGATTGCAGATAGGTGGTGTAGCCAAACCTATTCTGCAGGAGAAAGAGTGTACGGGATGCGGTGCTTGTATTAAGCCGTGTCCTTCTAACGCAATAAAGATCAAAAAAGCAGGAAGTGAAAATGAGTTATCACGTTAGCAGTTTGGCAGTTCACGCTGCAGCTGACCAGCTCGAAACAGTAAAAGCCGCGATTGAAGCTATGCCGGGTACAGAAGTTCCCGGAACGAATGAAGTCGGCAAGCTGGTTGTGGTTATCGAAGGTGGTAGCCGTGACAGCCTCGCGGATCGTTTTGAAGAGATTAAACAATTGCCAGGGGTGCTAGCCGCAACTCTGGTTTTCCATCAAATGGATGAGCAAGTTGAGCTTGACTGAGGAAGCAAAAATGAGTGTCAGTAGACGAAGTTTCTTGAAGGCAAATGCAGCTGTTGCTGCGGCATCGGTAACGGGAGTTGTGCTTCCTACATCGATTGCTCAAGCAGCTGGAAAAGATAGTGAAGTACATTGGGACAAAGCGCCTTGCCGTTTCTGCGGTACGGGTTGTAGTGTTCTTGTAGGTACTCAAAATGGTCGCGTAGTGGCGTCTCAGGGTGACCCTGATGCACCAGTAAACCGTGGTCTGAACTGTATCAAGGGTTATTTCCTGCCTAAGATCATGTACGGACAAGACCGTTTGACTCAACCATTACTTCGTAAAACCAATGGTGTTTACGATAAAGAAGGTGAGTTCACTCCAGTAAGCTGGGATGAAGCCTTTGATGTAATGGCAGATAAATTTAAGACAGCACTGAAAGAGAAAGGCCCGACATCAGTAGGTATGTTCGGTTCTGGTCAGTGGACGGTATGGGAAGGTTATGCCGCTGCTAAGCTGTATAAAGCCGGTTTCCGTTCTAACAACATTGACCCGAATGCCCGTCACTGTATGGCATCTGCGGTAGTTGGTTTCGGCCGTACTTTCGGTATGGATGAGCCAATGGGTTGTTACGATGACCTTGAGAAAGCAGACGCGTTTGTGCTTTGGGGCTCAAACATGGCTGAGATGCACCCGATTCTGTGGTCGCGTCTGACTGACCGTCGTCTGTCTGATAAGAACGTACGTGTTGCGGTACTTTCTACTTATACGCACCGTTCATATGAGCTTGCGGATAACCCAATTATCTTTACTCCGCAAACCGACCTTGCCATTCTGAACTACATTGCTCACTACATTATTTCTAATAATAAAGTGAACAAAGACTTTATGGCTAAGCACGTTAATATCCGTGAAGGTGAAACGGATATCGGTTACGGCCTGCGTCCTACCCACCCGCTTGAGAAAGCGGCTAAGAACCCGGGTAGTAAGAAGTCTAAGCCAATGAGCTTTGAAGACTACGCTAAGTTCGTTTCTAAGTACGATGCTAAGTTCACTTCTGAGCTTTCAGGTGTGCCAATTGATCAGCTTGAAGAGCTGGCAGAAATGTATGCTGACCCTAAAGTGAAGGTGGTTTCTTACTGGACAATGGGCTTCAACCAGCACACCCGTGGTGTATGGGCAAACAACCTTGTTTATAACATCCACCTGCTAACCGGTAAGATCTCTAAGCCGGGCTGTGGTCCGTTCTCACTGACTGGTCAGCCATCAGCTTGTGGTACAGCACGTGAAGTAGGTACCTTTGCTCACCGTCTGCCTGCAGATATGGTGGTAATGAATCCTAAACACCGTGAAATGTGTGAGACCAAGTGGAACATCCCGGCTGGTACTATTCCGCCGAAACCAGGTTATCACGCTGTTCTTCAGGACCGTATGCTGAAAGACCGTAAGCTGAACGCTTACTGGGTGCAGTGTAACAACAACATGCAAGCTGGCCCTAACATTAATCAGGAACGTTATCCGGGCTACCGCGATCCAGCAAACTTTATTGTTGTATCTGATCCGTACCCAACAGTAACGGCTATGGCTGCTGACCTTATTCTTCCGACGGCAATGTGGGTAGAAAAAGAGGGTGCATATGGTAACGCAGAGCGTCGTACACAGTTCTGGCGTCAGCAAGTTTCTCCGCCGGGAGAAGCTAAGTCCGATATGTGGCAGGTGATTGAGTTCTCCAAACGCTTCAAAGTTGAAGAAGTATGGCCACAAGAGCTGATTGACAAGAAACCTGAACTGGCTGGTAAGACACTTTACGAAGTGCTGTTTGCCAACGGTGAAGTTGATAAGTACAGCCTTGATGAACTGGCAGACGGTCAGTTGAACGATGAGTCCCGTGATTTCGGCTACTACGTACAGAAAGGTCTGTTCGAAGAGTACGCCTACTTCGGTCGCGGCCACGCGCACGATTTAGCACCGTTCGATATGTATCACCAGGCACGTGGTCTTCGTTGGCCTGTGGTTGATGGTAAAGAGACACTATGGCGTTATGCAGAAGGCTATGACCCATATGTAAACAAAGGTGAAGAGTTCTCCTTCTACGGCAAGAAAGATAAGAAAGCGGTTATTTTCGCTCTTCCTTACGAGCCGGCAGCGGAATCACCAGATGAAGAGTATGACCTGTGGTTATGTACCGGTCGTGTTCTTGAGCACTGGCACACAGGCTCTATGACTCGTCGTGTACCTGAGTTGTACCGTTCGTTCCCGGATGCAGTGGTTTATATGCACCCGCTGGATGCGAAGAAACGCGGACTACGTCGTGGTGATGCAATTACGATTGCCTCTCGTCGTGGTGAAGTTACCAGCCACGTTGAAACCCGTGGACGTAACAAGGTGCCACAAGGTCTGGTCTATATGCCATTCTTTGATGCCGGTCAGTTGACTAACAAGCTAACCCTTGATGCAACGGATCCGCTATCGAAAGAGACCGACTTTAAGAAATGTGCTGTTAAGGTAAGCAAAGCTTAGTTGTTGTCAGGGAGCAGTGAAGAATGAAAATTTTACATTCTTTACCATCGGCCAGTAGAAGGCGTTTCATGCGGGACGCCCTTCGTACAGCAGTTGGGGTTGGTGCCGCAACGACAGTGCTTGGCCTGCAGACCAAACAGAGTAAAGCTGATACATCGGGCGTGCCTATTCGTCCGCCCGGTGCGCTGGCTGAAGATGAGTTTCTTAACTCATGTCTACGCTGTGGTTTGTGTGTTCAGGCATGCCCTTATGACACCTTGAAACTGGCGACAATGATCTCGCCGGTTGCAACAGGTACACCATATTTCACCGCGAGAAGTATTCCGTGTGAAATGTGTGAAGACATTCCTTGTGTAGTGGCCTGCCCGAGCGGCGCACTGGATAAGGAGTTAACCGATATAGATGACGCAAGGATGGGAACAGCCGTCCTTATTGACCACGAGACATGCCTGAACTGGCAGGGGTTGCGATGTGATGTTTGTTACCGGGTATGTCCGCTTATTGATGAAGCCATAACACTTGAGCCGATACGAAATCAGCGCACAGGTGTTCATGCCAGCTTTATACCGACCGTTAACTCGAGCAAATGTACGGGTTGCGGAAAGTGTGAAGAGGCGTGTGTGCTGGACCAGACTGCTATTAAAGTGGTTCCGACACAACTGGCAAAAGGTGAGCTTGGTCATCACTATCGCTTAGGCTGGGAAGAGAAAGCCAAGCATGGTGGCGAAAGCTTGATTCCAGAGCAGTTAACACTGCCGACCCGCAAGCCGGAAGGCTCTAAGGGAGGTTTGTAAATGGCTAAGAATCATGCAAAAGATGCCGGTAAAGACGCAAGAGAAAAGCTGGGTTGGTGGCATGCATACCGCTTTCTGATCCTGCGCCGTCTCTGTCAGTTATCGGTAATCGGTTTATTCATAATGGGCCCGACATGGGGAATTCTTGAAGGGAATTTGTCATCCAGTGAACTGCTGGGGACGATTCCGATGACAGACCCTCTGTTACTGCTCCAAACGATAGCAACGGGTTATTGGCCCGAAACAACAGCCATTTTAGGTGGTTTAATCGTCGCAGGGTTTTATGCGATTGCAGGACCGAGAATGTTCTGCGGTTGGATTTGCCCAATGAATCTGGTAACGGATCTCGCGGCATGGATACGAAGAAAAACAGGACTTAAGGCTAGCTACCAGTGGCCGTCATCATTGCGCTACTGGTTACTCGCCGCAATACTAGTGGGAAGTGCCGTATCAGGTACTCTGTTATGGACATGGTTAGATCCTGTCTCTGCACTACACCGGGGCATTGTCTTCGGAATGGGCGCAGGCTGGACCTTAATCTTACTGGTGTTCCTAATCGACCTGCTTCTGGTGGAGCATGCTTGGTGTGGTCACTTATGTCCTCTGGGCGCTACCTATGGAGTTATCGGTCGCTACAGTTTATTGCGAATTACTGCGACCAACAGGGAGCAGTGCAACAACTGTATGGATTGTTACAACGTATGTCCGGAACCGAAAATATTGAGACAACCGTTGAAGCAAGGCGACAGGAAAGTCATGAGTCAAGATTGCATTAGTTGCGGTCGCTGTATTGATGTCTGTGCTGAGAAGGTATTCGATTTTAGAATTAGAACTGGAGCTAAATATGAAGAGTAAGTTTGTCGTGTCTGCAATGCTGGCAGCTTTAGTAAGTACGGCAGCATTCGCCGAAGTGACATCACTTCGAGGCGATCAGGGTATAAACGAAAATAACGAAGTTGCAAAAATTAAGAAAGTACCAAAGAGTCAGGATAAGCTTGGGTTGGACTATGTACATCAGCCACCTCTTATTCCGCACGAAACTGGTCAGGTGCAGCTTAATCCGAGTAATAACGGTTGCTTAGAGTGTCACGACGTAAGTACTTACCGTAAAGCTGACGCACCTCGCGTAAGCCCGACTCACTATATGGATCGTGATAACAAAATACTGACAGAGGTTGCTCCTCGTCGTTACTTCTGCCTGCAGTGTCACGTGACTCAGGTAGATGCAAAACCACTGGTAGCAAACGAGTTCAAGCCAGCTGGTAAATTCGGTCAGTAGGGGGCGCTATGGGTATGATTAAACGCCTGTGGGCGTGGTTCAGCAAGCCGAGTCATTTGGCACTTGGTACGCTTTTAGTCATCGGATTTGTTGCTGGTATTGTCTTCTGGGGTGGTTTTAACACCGGTATGGAACTGTCAAACAGAGAAGAGTTCTGTATTGGCTGTCATGAAATGGAAGACAACGTGTACGAAGAGTACATCGGTACTATTCACTACACAAACCGCTCTGGTGTTCGTGCTACCTGTCCGGACTGTCACGTTCCTAAAGAGTGGGGACCAAAGATGGTTCGTAAGATCCAGGCGAGTAAAGAGCTTTGGGGTAAGCTGACAGGCAAAGTCGATACTAAGAAGAAATTCGAAGAACATCGATTTGAAATGGCCACCCGGGAGTGGGAGCGGATGAAGGCGAACAACTCTCAGGAGTGTCGTAACTGTCATAACTTTGAATATATGGATTACGTAGTTCAGAAGCCTGTAGCGGCTGAAATCCATGATAAAGCAGAAGATATGGGTCAGACTTGTATCGACTGTCACAAAGGTATTGCGCACCAGCTACCAAAAGGTCATGAGATCTCGAAAGAGCTATAACTCTCAAATCCTTAAGCTAAGTCCGGTAAGAGTGATCTTACCGGACTTTTTTTATGCTCAACTTCCGCCCGGTTTTAATATGTAAACAGCTTGTGATAAAGTTTTTTATGCCGGGTGTGACGATTCAAGGGATAGCCCACACTGTTACTTTACAGAAGATGACGGCTTGTCGCTTTTTTGTCTATAATTTACACAAGTATCAATACAGGGAGGGCAGTATCATGGCGGTTACAAGAATGCATACAGACCCGGGCAAACCGTATGATCCCAATAAGGAGCTCACTAATAATCAGCGTAAGCGTTATTCTGAAGTGGCTAATAAAGCTGAGGAGCGCAGAGAGCAGCGTGAGCTTTATAAAGCGGCACTGAACCCACATAAAACCAGGGCAGAAGCGATAGCCAGGGCAAAAGAAGAATTGCAAAAGCAGCAGAAGGCAAAGAGAAAACTGCCTGAAATGACCTTTCTCAGGGTATTGGCTTGGTCGATAACCTTAGGAGCGTTCTGGGTGTGGGTTCTGTTTATGTTTCCGAGCAATTAGCCGCTTTGTTATTCTCTTCCGGCCACTCATTCTGCGGGCGCACAACATTAAACTTAGCCACTTTCTCAGTAACAGCCATGTTCTGTGAAGACTGGTAAAAGCGGTAGCGGTTTTTACCTGACTTTTTCGCTTCATACATAGCTTTATCTGCGCAACGTATCAAATCTTCCAACTCTTCAGCATCCTGCTTATAAATAGCAACGCCGATACTAAATGTCAGATTAGAGTCGTAGTTTTCCTGCTTAAGGTCATCTTCAAACAGCTTATTAACTCTGTTTACGATAGCGCGAAGATCGTCCATCCGGGGAATATCGTACAACAGCAGCATAAACTCATCTCCGGCATAGCGGGCAACGGAGTAGTCCTGTTCATTGGTCTTTCTGTCTGTAGTACGCAGGTTGCGTGATAAACGGTTAGCGAAGTGCTGGAGAAGCTTATCACCCGTGTCGTGACCATAGGTGTCATTGATGGTCTTAAAGTTATCAATGTCGAGAAACAGTAAAGCAGTAATGGTATCGTTATCCTTCTGCTCCTGAAGTTTCTGTTTCGCCCAGGTTTCAAAGCTCCAGCGGTTAGCAAGGCCGGTCAATCTGTCGCGATAGGCTAGCTGGTCTATCCCTTCCTGATATAACCCCTGAAGATAATCTGTCGCCTTTCCGTAGTAATAGTTAGAAATCAGCCCGATAAAGCACATAACCGACAGGCTGAGAATAAAGCGATCGGCCGGTAAGCGGGAGTAAGTAAAGCTCACCCAGCTAAAGTTATTCAGGTAGAGATAAAGGGACGCAGAAAGCACAAATACAAGTGTGGTGATCAGGGCAGGCTTAAAGTCATTAACAATAATGATTCCGGCCAGAATAGGAAACACCCAGAACACAGTGCCGTCGGGGAAAACCAGATTAACCGTCGCGTTTAGCAACATGGCAATGTTGAACAGCGCAGGATGATGCTCTTTATATGGCTTAATGTAGAGATAAGCGAAGTAGACGGCACACATAGCGGCGCCTGCAAAATTGGTCAGGGCGAACAGTTCGCGCTCAAGAAACCAGTTAACAATGCCGTAGCCGAGCAAAAACACAACAGCAACAGAAGAAAAAGCCATACGGAACTTTTTTCTTCTGTCCTGGCTGATATCCGCCATATGTTCAAGATTGATTGCTGTGAGGCTCTGTCGCATTTTTTATTTGAGGTTATTAAGACGCGACTATTTTATCTGTTTAGTATAAAAAATGAACTGAAAACACAATATATAGTGTGATGAGCTTCACTAATACGGAAATAATTGGACTAATGTCACATTTGATCCTTTTCGTAAAAATGGATCAAAATTGATCAACTGGTTATCTTCTGTTCAGTTAGATGGTATTTCAACTTAAATCACTAAAAAATATAATAATTTCCACTACACTGAATTTAAGTCGCTAAATATTCCCGTTGTACAGAGGGAATAGATACCATTGGAGGGAGGTGATATGTCGATAGTCTCATTGAAACCGTCAGAGCTGTACCACGAAGCGGAACTTGAAAAACTTCCCTGTAAATCAACCAAAGAATTGGCTCCGATTGATGAAATTGTAGGACAAAATCGTGCGCAGAAAGCGGTTGAGTTCGCTATGTCAATTAAGGAGAAGGGTTACAATATTTACGCCATCGGCCGCAATGGTCTTGGCAAACGCACTATGATATTGAGATACCTTAACCGCCATAAGCATGAGGCTGAGTCGTTATATGACTGGTGCTACGTAGCCAACTTCGAAGATATCCGTACCCCTAAAGTGCTTAAGCTGCCATGCGGTATGGGCAGCAAGTTCCGTCAGGATATTGAAAAGCTAATGGTCAAGCTGGTCAAGGCGATCCCGCTGGCTTTCGATAACGAAATGTATTTTACCCGTGCTGAGAAGCTGAAAAGCCAACTGGCACAAAAACAGCAGGGTGAGCTGGAAATTATCAGCAAACAGGCAAAAGAGAAAGGTATCAGCCTGACCCTGACCACCCAGGGCGATTATCAGTTTATCGCCATGAACGGTGAAGAGCAGCATACCGAAGAGAGTTTTGACGAGTTATCGATTAAAGAGCAGGAGCAATTCGGTAAGAACATTGATGAGCTGGAGATTCAGTTACGCACCATGGTTCGTCAGCTTACCGAGTGGGAAGAAAAATACAGTGAAAAGATTCAGAAACTTAACGATGAAGTGACGCTGGAGGTTATTACCCACTTTATTAAAGAGCTTAAGAGCAAGTATGTCGGCTACGGAGCGATCAAAAAATATCTGACCGATCTGCAAAAAGATATCGTAGAGAACGTGGAGATATTTCTTGAAGAGAGCAACGAGCAGGGTGAAATAGCTTCTGCCGCTCTTGAGAAGAAACTGCCGCGCCGATACAAAATCAATGTGCTGGTGAGTCAGAAATCAGAGCAGTTTCCTGTGGTGGTGGAAGATAATCCCAACTACCACTCGTTGTTTGGTTATACGGAAACGGCGACTTTCAAAGGTACTGTGTTTACCGATTTCTCACTGATCCGCTCAGGCAGCCTGCACAAAGCCAATGGTGGTGTGCTGCTGATGGACGCGATTAAAGTTCTGGAACAACCTTATGTCTGGGATGGTCTGAAAAGGGCACTGCGTTCGCGCCAGTTAAGCCTGACGTCGCTGGAGAAGGAGCTGACCCTGACTGGTGCCGTTTCACTGGATCCGGAACCTATTCCGCTGGATGTAAAAATTATTCTGTTTGGTGATTACCGCACTTATCAGTTGTTGCAGCATTACGATCCTGAATTTAAAGAGCTCTTCCGTGTTACTGCCGACTTTGAAGATGAAATGACGCGTACGCCGGACTCAGAGCTGCACTATGCCCGCTTTATCTCCAGTATTGTTCACGAAGCCAATATGCTGCACTGTGACCGTAAGGCAATAAGCCGGATTATCGAACACAGTTCCCGTATTGCCGGTGATCAGAATAAGCTGTCCCTGCATTCAGCCCATATTGCAAATTTGCTGCGTGAATCTAACTATGTGGCAAAAGGAGCCCGTTCTAATCTTATTCGTGCCAGCCATGTGGAACAGGCGCTGAATAATCAGCAGATGCGGGTGGGCAAGTTGCAGGACGATGTGATGGAGAGCTTTCATAACGGAACCACTCTGATCCATACCAGCGGGGAGGCTATTGGTCAGGTTAATGCCCTGTCAGTATTGAGTACCAGCGATCATATGTTTGGTGCTCCCAATCGAATTACTGCCACAACCAGCTATGGCGAAGGTGAGGTGATCGATATCGAGCGCAATGTTGACCTTGGGGGAAGCATCCATTCGAAAGGCGTATTAATTTTATCCGCCTATATCGCCTCTGTATTTGGTAAAACCGCTAAGATACCTCTTACCACCAATATCACCTTTGAGCAGTCCTATGGCGGCGTGGATGGTGACAGTGCCAGTATGGCTGAGCTGTGTGCCGTGGTGTCTGCTTTTTCCAAACAGCCAAACCGGCAGGACATCGCCATTACCGGTTCAATGAATCAGTTCGGTGAGTCTCAGCCCATTGGCGGAGTGAACGAAAAAATCGAAGGCTTCTTTGATGTCTGCACTATTAAAGGAAGAAGCTCTGCACAGGGAGTGATTATTCCGCGTTCCAACAGCCATAACCTGATGCTGAGAAAAGATATCGTTAAAGCCGTAGAGAAGGGTGAGTTTAACATCTGGGCCATTGATCATGTATCAGAGGCAATTGAGCTGTTTACCGGCAAACCGGCAGGTGTAGCCAGTGAAGAGGGAAGTTATCCGATTAATACCATATTTGGTATTGCTCAGGCTAAGTTGAATGCTTTACGCAAGTAAAGCCACCAGAGGTAAGTTATTAAATAAACTAAGGGGCTGGTATAAAACCAGCCCCTTATCTATTTCTGCTATATAACTGAAAAATCAGAATTTCAACGCCAGCTTAACACCA
Source organism: Vibrio sp. SCSIO 43137 (assembly GCF_028201475.1). Lineage (NCBI taxonomy): Bacteria > Pseudomonadati > Pseudomonadota > Gammaproteobacteria > Vibrionales > Vibrionaceae > Vibrio > Vibrio sp. SCSIO 43137. The sequence goes on from NZ_CP116384.1 coordinate 458,870, forward strand.
TCAAACTTAAGGTGGCCCAGAATAGTTTTAACGTTGGTTTCACCCGCTTCATCAAACTTCAGGCCATACTTGGCGTAATGCATTGACGATTGCAAATTACAGACGGTACCTGATATAGGCATAAGTTCTGCTTTTGAGTTTGCCGGGGTTCTGACATGGATAGTGAGGTGGTCTCCCACATCAAAATGCTTGGCCAGTGGGCTGGTGATAAAGCGGCATCCGCCTTTTGATAAGTCGCGGATTTCGCACTCTATCTTCATCTTCTCTGTTACCGCCATTGCACTAAGATTAACATCGTATCTCGGCTCTTTACGCAGTTGGTTTATCTTCATCCGGCTGGGGATGGAGATCATTACCAGAGGAACCGGCTCCTGCAAAATATGCATAATCTGGCTGCGGAAGTAGATAAGCGCCCCTTCACCTTTCTGGGAGATAGCGCGGACATTCATCCAGAAGCCTTCCTGAAAGAAGAACTCAAAATCGTCGTCAGAAATTTCAGGAACTTCCAGAAGAATAAGATTATCGGAGTGGCTTCCGATAAATTTGGTTTTTCCGAGATAGCGAATACCAACAGGCGTGGTTAAATTGATGGTAAGTTCACTGCCGTGACTGACCATATCAATGGCATCCGTGCTATTGATGGTACTCTCTGTTCCGTTTACAGGAGGTTCGCTCTTTACATCAATCCTGTGTTCGCGTTTTAGTACGCTTGAGTTGGCGTTCACCACTGACTCCCGAAGGTATGTTGTGTTGTTTATAAGAATTCGCTTTTATTATAACTAACAGATGTTACCCATAATGATTATGTATGCAAGCAATGGATGTATACGTTATATCAATAATGATAGCTGATTCTCTATTTTTTGATTATTTACTCTATATCAGACAGCGGATAGCTTCTGTCCCGCAATGGTTCTCTTACCAGCAATTATAAAATTGTTATTAACTTCAGATTAATAGGATAATATCCGGCAGAAAATTTGATTTAGATCAGGAATTGATATTTAAATTAGCAACTTGACTGTTCAAATGATAACCTCATGTTCAACTAGGAACTAGATGCATATCGGAACAAATGGATGCCACGTTAAATCAGTTATCTGATCAATTTATTGGTGACTCAGAAAGCATATTTAATGCAATGCCGGAACCTGCCTTTCTTTTGAGCGGGAATGGTGTCTATTTGAACGCATTTGGTGGTAAAGATAGTCAACGTTACCACGACCCCTCTGTATTAATCGGAAAATCCCTGTTCGATATATTTCTGCCCGAATCGGCTAATCAGTTTTTGCACTCTGTGCAAAAGGTCATTGAAACCGGCATCCCGATTACCCATGAATACCAACTAGACGCCAGTACCGTCAGCGTGTTTCAGGATCTGGATGGCCCTGCTGGTATGCGTTACTTTGAAGGTTATCTGAGCAGGGTTGAAGGAAAGAACAACCAGTATGCCGTGTTATGGACAGCACGTTGTATCACCGCCTATAAAGATGTGGTTGAGAAGTTAACAGAGCAGAAAAGCCAATTAAAATCCGTCTCTCAGCGAGACCATCTGACCGGGGTATATAACCGGGTTGCCCTTGAAAATATTCTGCCGGGTCTGCTGAAACAGGCCTGTCGTTCTCATAAAAGCGTGACGGCTTTTATGGTGGATATTGATTTCTTTAAGCAGCTCAATGAAAAGTTCGGCCATATTGAAGGTGACAGGGCACTAGTCCGGCTGGGTAATATTCTTAAACAGCATTTCTCTTCTGATTGTCACTGCTTCCGTTATGGCGGTGATGAGTTTCTGGTGATTCTTACCGGTTATAGTCTGGAGCATGTACAGATTATTGCTGAGAACTTTCGTAAAGCGGTCCATAAGGCTTCAATCCCCAACCCGGATTCACCGGTAACCCCTCATCTGACCGTTACTGTAGGGGTTTACTATAATCCGTCGCCGTCTGATCAGCTCTGTCTGGAAGAGTTGATTTATCTGGCTGATAAAGCGTTATTTAATGCTAAATCGGATAATAAAAACACGGTATTTATTATTTAATCTGCACAACCGCTGATACCAGTGCATGATCGCTGGCGATATGATCTCCGGCTTCAAAACTTGGGTTGATCAGGTGTTTATCTGTGACCTCAATATCGATAACTGAAAGCAAACCTCCGTTATCCTTATCATTATCATTATAAAATTCCTGACTGAGCAGAATATAATCAAGCACATTCCCTAATGAGCCGTAATAATGGGTCGCCTGCCTTGACCATGCCAGATTAGACATATCCAGTTGCCGGCAGTACAGCTCCCAGCTATCAAACAGATGCAGAGTCGCTAAGTCCTGAAAATCTGCCTGTTCAACAGCGGAGATAAGGTTGGCAAACTCACTACAGGGAATGACCTGATTAAAGTCGCCAAGTAGTATGCATGGCCTCTGGTGTAACGCCTTTATCTTTTTCATTTCCAGCAAAAGAACATTTGCTTCAAGTCCCCTTTGCATAGCAGAAAGCCAGCTTCCAATCTGTCTGTACTCTTCTCCTGCGGCAACCGCGTTGTCATCAGGCCGCTGAGACTTAAAGTGCACCACATAGAAGTCGACCAGCCCCAGTTGGGGAACACGGACAGTGACATGAAGGGGACGACGGCTGAATTCAAACTCAGCAGTCACTAAGCCGTTTTTAATCAGTTCTTCAGGCACAGACAACAATTCTGCCTGTTCAATAGGGTAACGGGAAGCAATCGCGACCGGAGGGCGGGAGCAGATGTACTCGTGTTCTGTATGGGGCAGATCAAGGCAGCGGAACTCGTTATAGCCGAGAGTTTGCATCTGCTGCTCAAGAGCGTGAAAACTGAATACTTCCTGAAAGGCGATAATATCGCTATTTAACTGAGTAAGAGTGTCCGATAACCAGCTCTGTTTTTTACGCCATTCATCATTAGTGTAGATATTTTCCGACTCATAGGCAGAAAAGGGCGGCTGCACGTAATTAAACAAATTACATGTGGTTATCTTAAGGTTGTAACTGGCTGGCTTAATACTCAAGGCGGACTCTTTACTCTGCGATTCAATAGCTTAAGCATATGCCGTAATAAGAAAAATGTTTAGAAAAAACAAACGCCGGCAGAAAATGAATTCCTGCCGGCGCTTTTTTACTGCCCTTATCGGCTTAACTCACATCAAAAATGCATGCCTGATAAGGCTGAAGCTCCAGCTTGTTTAGTGATGAAACGGCTTGCGGGTAGTTATTTATCACCGTTTTGTTCAGATCAAAACCATAGCTACGCTGCTGATGTTCAGCAGTGAAGTTAGCTACAACCAATAAAGTTTTCTCTCCACTTCGGCGCAAATAGGCATATACCTTGCTATCTTCACTGTCCAGAAGCTGATGTTTACCATAAACAATGGTATCACCATACTCATCACTCTTACGCAGGGCGATCAGTTTTCTGTAATGATGGAATACCGAGTTATCATCGCCTCTGGCCTGCTCTGCATTAATCTCCGGGTAGTTTTCGTTTACTGCCAGCCAAGGTGTGCCTGTGGTAAATCCGGCGTTATCACTGCTGTCCCACTGTACAGGCACTCTGGCATGGTCGCGGGAGAAGAAGTTAAGAAATGCTAAAGCTTCCTGCTCTGATACCCCTCTTTCCAGCATCTTCTTGTAGTGGAAATGAGCCATCAGATCATCAAACTCATCGATAGAGGAGAAGTGCTTGTTGGTCATCCCCAACTCCTCACCCTGATAAATATAAGGCGTGCCACTCATCATATGCAGAACAGTACCGAGCATTTTGGCACTTAGTATGCGCTTTTCACCTTTGTCATCACCGTAGCGGGAAACCGGTCGCGGCTGATCATGGTTACTCCAGTACAGGCTGTTCCAGCCCTTATTATGTAGATCGTCCTGCCATTTCGACATAATGGACTTGAACTGAATCAGATCGAACGGTTTTTTCACCGCATTATGTTCTTCACGGTCGATACTCACGTGTTCGAACTGGAAAATCATACTGATCTCATTACGGGCAGGATTAGAGTAGTACTGGCCATCCAGAGTGGTGGTAAATGGGGTTTCACCTACTGTCAGCACATCATAATGGGAAAGCACCTTCTCGTGCATTTCACGCAGATACTGGTGAACCAACAGATTATTTGACCAGTGCTCCCAGCCGGCTACCCCCGAATCAAAGATAGTGGCATCGGGGAAGTCCGACGGTTTGCCTATCATATTGATCACATCCATGCGGAAACCGCCCAGCCCTTTTTTGAGCCAGAAATGCATCATATCGTAGATGGCTTCACGTACTTCCGGGTTAGCCCAGTTCAGATCCGGTTGTTCTTTAGCGAACAGGTGACAGTAGTACTGGCCGGTTGTGTCATCCTTAGTCCATGCCTTAGGGGTAAAGAATGATTCCCAGTTATTGGGCTCACTTCCGTCCTGTTTAGGGTCTTTCCAGATATACCAGTCGCGTTTAGGGTTATCTATGCTGCTTTTTGATTCAATAAACCAAGGGTGCTGATCAGAGGTGTGGTTAGCCACCAGATCCATTACGATTTTAATACCGCGTTTATCGGCTTCGCTGATCAGCTTGTCCATGTCCGCCATGGTACCGAACTCGGGGGCGATAGCGCAGTAATCAGAAATATCGTAACCATTGTCATTCATTGGTGACTGGTAAACCGGGCTAAGCCAGATAACGTTAGCCCCTAATTGCTGAATATGATCCAGTTTCTCAATAATGCCGGGAATATCACCGACGCCATCACCGTTAGAATCGTTAAAGCTACGGGGATAAATCTGATAGACAACGGCGTCGTGCCACCAACGTTTTTCCAGTTGTTTAGTCATGTTACTGACTCCTTTAGCAAGCATGTTTAAGGCTCTAATGAGCTGCTTTGTCTGATAATAATTTCTTCTTTAAGCTGTACGGACTGGTAAGGCAACTGGCCAAGGGCAATATTGGCGGCAGTGCGGCCTTTCTCAATCAAAGGCTGGCGCACCGTAGTTAGGCCGTAGCTCTCTGCCTGAGCAATACCGTCGAAGCCAACGATCTTCAGTTGCTCTGGTACTTTAAGTCCCAGCTCTCTGGCTGCATCCATAGCAGCAAGGGCAATACGGTCACTCATACAGAGTAGAACATCCACAGGTTCCGGAGCAGTGAGTGCTCCCCGTAATACCGCTTTCATTGCTTCGTGTTCCAGATGGTGGATCTGCCATACATGCTGAGTTGCCAGCTCAATACCAACCTCCGCCATGGCTCTTTTATAGCCATCTAAGCGTCGTCTGGAGATACTCTCTTCTGCGTTATACAGATTGTTGAAGTGACTGAAAGATAGGGCGTTGGATGGCTCCAGTCTTAGTCCGAGAATCAGTGGTTTTTGCTGCGGGCTGGTCAGTACATGAGAGGCTACTTTGTAGGCTGACTCTTCATTATTAATGGAAACCGAAGGGGTTTTAGCAAGATCAAAGTCGACAGTGACCAAAGGTTTTCCCTGACGTTGCAAACGTTCCAGAACACCAGTATCTGCCGGTTTACCATAAACAATAAAACTGTCGGGAATGGTTTCAGCCTGAGTGGCCTGATAGTTCTCTGAGTTTGATGGCAACAACAGCATATTGACATGCTGGGCATCCAGAACTTCTGAGATGCCAGCCAGAAACTCTGTGGCAACAGGATCGGTAAAGTTATAAGAGAGGTTGTCAGCCAGAAGCACACCGATAACCCCGGTTTTACCTGTTCGCAGGCTCCGGGCCGTCAGGCTTGGTCCTGTGTAGCCCAGCTCCTGACACTGCTCCAGTATTTTTGTTTTCAGCGCTGCAGATAACTGATCCGGACGGTTGAACGCATTGGAAACCGTTGCGGTGGATACCCCAAGCTTGCTGGCGACGTCCTTCAGGGTAGGTTTCTTAGTCGGGTTCCGGTTCATGTTATTACGTCCTGATTATTACAGCAGAGAAAAGTCTTGACTGAATTCTAGAACGATTAAGTAAAGTTAAGAAGAAGGCCGTTAAGTAAAATTAATAAGAATTTGCACTGGTTCAAAAAAACGAGCAAATAACGCTCGATAATATGATCTAATCAACATATATAGGCAGATTATTGGTCGAAAAGAGAAAAGGATACTAAGGTGGCTATATGGACTTAACCGATTAAGTCCGACGTGAAGCGACAGAACTAAAATTGAGAAATACATGGAGTTCGAACTGATGAAAACTACCCTTCTTACCAGTGCTGTAGCGGCGGCGATTATCTCCTCCTCCGCAATGGCTGCTGATCTGAAATACGCTCCGGGCGAAGATAGCCGTTTTAACTGGCAAAGCTACGAAGCGCTAAAAAATGTTGACCTGAAAGGTGAGACCATCACCATCAGCGGTCCTTGGTTAGGTCCGGATAAGGCACTGATTGAAAGTGTTATCGCGTATTTTGAAGAGGCTACCGGTGCAGACGTTCAGTATGCAGGTTCAGACTCTTTCGAAACTCAGATTGTGATCGACGTTCAGGCGGGTAGTGCGCCGAACATTGCTATCTTCCCGCAACCGGGACTGGCAGCCGATTTAGCTTCTAAAGGCTTCCTGACACCACTAAAAGGTGACTGGAAATCGTGGATCAAAGACAACTACGCAGCCGGCTCATCCTGGGTTGATCTGGGTACCTTTGCAAACAAACAAGGCAAAGAAGACCTATACGGTTTCTTCTATAAAGTGGACCTGAAATCTCTGGTCTGGTATGTGCCTGAAAACTTTGAAGATGCCGGCTATGAAGTGCCTGAGACGATGGAAGAGCTGAAAGCCCTGACCAAGCAGATGGTGAAAGACGGCGAAACACCTTGGTGTATCGGTCTGGGAAGTGGCGGCGCAACTGGCTGGCCGGCAACGGACTGGGTTGAAGATCTGATGCTGCGTACTCAGTCTCCTGCTGATTATGATGCATGGACTAAGAACGACCTTAAGTTTGATGATCCTAAAGTGGTTAAAGCCATCGATGAGTTTGGCTGGTTCCTTCAGGATAAATACGTAGATGGCGGTTCCCGTGCCGTTGCTGCAACAGACTTCCGTGACAGCCCGAAAGGCATGTTCTCATCGCCGGCTAAGTGTTATATGCACCGTCAGGCTTCCTTTATTCCTAGCTTCTTCCCAGAGGGAACCGTGCTGGGCGAAGATGCTGACTTCTTCTACTTCCCTGCTTACGAGAGCAAAGATCTGGGTAAACCGGTTCTGGGTGCAGGTACTATCTGGAGTATCACTAACGACTCTAAAGGTGCACAGGAATTCCTTAAGTTCCTTCGCTCACCAATTGCACACGAAGTATGGATGGCTCAGTCTGGCTTCCTGACTCCGTTCAAGGGGGCAAATCTGGATGCGTATGCAAATGAATCCCTGAAGAAACAGGGTCAGATCCTGCTGAACGCAACAACCTTCCGCTTTGACGGTTCTGATCTGATGCCGGGTAAGATCGGTGCAGGTTCATTCTGGACAGGTATGGTTGACTACAGTGGCGGTAAATCGTCCAAGCAGGTTGCTAAAGATATCCAGAAAACCTGGGATGCTCTGAAGTAATTATTCTTCAGAATTAAATAACTGCTCTTATTTGTGCTACAGATTTTGTCAAAGTGACGCATATTTAGGAATCGTTATTTAGTCAACAGCTACCCGGTCTGATTTCGTCCGGGTAGCTGAAAATAAATAACCCCCGATTTATTGCTTGAACAATTTTAGGTCTTTGTGAGGTTTTCATGGAGCAACTTTACTACTCCCTCTTTATCATGATCCTCGGTGTTGTAGGTTGTGTCGTTTATTTTATAGGGAGTAATTTTTTACTTTCTCTTATTTTTCCCACCCGTGGTGTCTCAAATGAAACCAGAGCCAGAAATATCAGCAGGGCAGCATCGATTCGTCCGTGGCTGTTTCTTGGCCCTGCGCTGAGTTTCCTTGGTCTCTATCTGGTTTATCCGATTTTCGATTCCTTTTCACTCTCCCTGCACGACAGAACAGGGGAAGTCTTTATCGGCGCAGATAACTATATCTGGCTGTTTAAAGATAAAGAGTTTCAGGAATCCTTACTAAATAACCTGCTTTGGCTTCTGGTTGTGCCGGCGGCATCAACCTTCTTTGGTCTGGTGATCGCTGCCATGACGGACAAAGTAAGCTGGGGCAATATCGCCAAAAGTATGGTGTTTATGCCGATGGCCATCTCCTTTATCGGTGCATCTATTATCTGGAAGTTTGTCTACGACTACCGTGCAGAAGGCTCTGAACAGATAGGTTTGTTAAATGCAGTGGTGGAAGCTTTTGGTGGCACGCCTCAGGCGTGGATAGCGGTTCCCTTCTGGAATAACTTCTTCCTGATGGTGATTCTGATCTGGATTCAGACCGGTTTTGCTATGGTCATTCTTTCTGCGGCATTGCGTGGTATACCGGAAGAGACAGTAGAAGCGGCGGTTCTGGATGGCGCAAACGGCGTGCAGATCTTCTTTAAAATTCTGATTCCGCAGATCTGGGGAACCATTGCTGTGGTGTGGACCACCATTACTATCACAGTACTTAAGGTGTTCGATATCGTACTGGCAATGACCAATGGTCAGTGGAACTCGCAGGTACTGGCAAATATGATGTTTGACTGGATGTTCCGGGGCGGTGGTGACTTTGGCCGTGGTGCCGCAATCGCGGTAATTATTATGGTGGCGGTAATTCCGGTAATGGTATGGAACATTAGTCAGGCCAACAAACAGATGGAGGGGCGCTAGATGTCAGGTGCGACTTTTGGTTTAAGTAAATTAAGGCGCTCTCCGCTGACGATTCTGGTTCACCTCTCGGTGCTGTTGATCGTAATTTTGTGGACGCTGCCGACAGCGGGGCTGTTGATCTCCTCGTTCCGTGATAAAGAACAACTGGCTGTATCGGGTTGGTGGACATCACTGTCTGCCTCTCAGCAAAACCTGATTGCCCGCACAGAACATCCGGACACGCAGATCGAAAAAGATGGCGTGTTTGTACTGCAAGGTAAACTGGGTGAAGCGGGCGAAGAGATTGTTGTGATTAAGTTTGGTGCCTCTTCCAAAGCGCCTACTCAGTTTATGCCGGGTGATACCGCGCCAATGCGCAAGGGCGGCACACTAACCGTTAGCGAAGATGGTCACTATGTAATGACCTCTCCCGAGCCCTTTAAAGGCTCGCGTGGCAAACGGATATTCTACACCTCAGAAGTTCCGCCTAAGTTTGGGTTAGATAACTACTATGAAGTGCTAACAGCCGAAGGTATTGGTCAGTCGTTTATTAACTCACTGACGGTGACCATTCCGGCTACTGTGATTCCAATTCTTATCGCTGCATTTGCTGCTTACGCTCTTTCGTGGATGCGTATGCCGGGCAGACCCTTGCTGATCGCTCTGGTTGTCGGCTTACTGGTTGTGCCGCTGCAAATGTCGTTAATCCCTCTGCTTCGTTTGTATAACGACGTAGGTGCTTTCTTTGGTGTCGGTGCAAAAACCTATCTCGGCATCTGGCTGGCTCATACCGGCTTTGGTCTGCCGCTGGCGATCTACCTGCTGCGTAACTATATCGCCGGTCTGCCGCGTGAAATTATCGAGTCGGCAAGGGTAGACGGAGCAACAGATTTTGAAATCTTTATGCGTATCGTACTGCCGCTGTCATTCCCGGCGCTGGCATCATTCGCCATCTTCCAGTTCCTCTGGGTATGGAACGATCTGCTGGTGGCAACCGTATTCTTAGGTAATGGCGAAAGTGAACTGGTACTAACCGGCCGACTAAGAGAACTGCTTGGTTCCCGTGGTGGTAACTGGGAAATCTTAACCGCATCGGCATTTGTATCTATTGCTGTGCCTTTAGCCGTATTCTTTAGCCTGCAGCGTTATCTGGTTCGTGGCCTGCTATCAGGCTCAGTGAAATAATTTAAGAGAAGAATTCAATGACTGGTTTGAAATTAACAAATGTAAAAAAAGCTTACGGAGAGACAGAGGTTCTTCACGGGATTGATCTGGATATCGATGTTGGTGAATTTATTGTCTTTGTTGGTCCGTCGGGTTGTGGTAAATCGACTCTGCTGAGAATGATCGCCGGGCTGGAAGAGATAACAAGTGGTGATCTGGAAATTGAGGGTGCAAGGGTCAATGACCTGCCTGCCGCCATGCGTGGTATCGCCATGGTTTTCCAGACTTATGCTCTTTATCCGCATATGACGGTCTATGACAATATGGCGTTTGCCATGCGTATTGCCAAAGAGTCAAAAGAGGAGATCCACAGCCGGGTAACGGCAGCGGCGGAGATGCTGCAACTGACTCCTTATCTGGATCGATTGCCTAAGGCGCTTTCCGGTGGTCAGCGTCAGCGTGTGGCCATCGGCCGCGCTATTGTGCGTAATCCTAAGGTGTTCCTGTTTGATGAGCCATTGTCGAATCTTGATGCGGCGCTTAGGGTACAAACCCGTATTGAGATTGCTAACCTGAAAGAGAAGATGGATCAGACAACCATGATCTATGTAACCCATGATCAGGTTGAAGCCATGACACTGGCGGACAGAATCGTCGTCTTGTCTGCCGGCCGCATTGAGCAGGTGGGTACACCTCTGGAGCTTTATACCAATCCGGCCAATATCTTTGTGGCCCGCTTTATCGGCTCACCGGCAATGAATATTTTGCCTGCTGAGCTGGTAGGCGGCGGTGAGCAGGGTAAGGTTCGCTTCTCTAACGGCCATATGGCAGAGTTTCCGTTCCCGTGCCCTGAATCACTCACTGGTGATGCAGTGCAGGTAGGTGTTCGTCCTGAAGATTTCCAGCTGGCCGAAGAGGCAGATGCCTTTATCTCCGGTAATGTACTGTTTGTGGAATCTTTGGGTGAAGTGACGCTTTTACATATCGATGTTGCGGACCACGAAGAGCCTGTTGTGGCTAAGATTCCGGGCATTATCGATCTGCACAAGGGTGAGCAGGTATTCCTGAAAGCGGAACCTGAGAAGATTCACCTGTTTAATAGCGAAGGGGTATCGGTTAAGTATTTATAACTGCTCTGGAAACGGCTATAGTTTGTCACACTAAAGTATATAGGGAAGCATATAGCTTCCCTTTTTATATAATAAGCAAAAATAGGAAGTAACATGAAAGCCGAAGTTCAATGGGTAGAAGATCTTAAGTTTAACGGGTTATCTCAGTCCGGTCATTCTGTAGTGATGGACGGTAACGGCGGAGAAACCGCACCTAGCCCGATGGAAATGGTACTGATGGCAGCGGGCGGTTGTAGCTCAGTTGATGTTGTGGATGGGCTAAAACAAGCTGGTCAAAAGGTAACGGGTTGTACCGCATCACTAACAACTGAAAGAAGGGAAACCGCACCGCGTATCTTTACCTCCGTAAATATTCACTTTACCGTTAGCGGTGAAAATATTGATCCAGAAGTGGTTGCTAAAGTGACGGAAGACTCTCTGACAAAGTATTGCTCTGTCTGTCTTATGCTGGGTGAAGGGGTAACCATGACCCATAGCTGGGATATTGAACCAGCCTCATAACGTGTAGTTATCAGTAAAACTACTTGTATTAACTGCAACGATAAATGCATATACTGATGTCTAAGTTAACTTCCTGAGCTAGGCTTAGGATAGAAGGTAGACATAGAGAAACAGATGGCACCCGTTGTTCAAAACAAAAAAAACAGCCGTAGTAATGCACGTAAGCAGGAGAAGAAAATCTCCCGTGGTATGTATACCTGGCTGTTTCTGCTTACGGTAGTGACTGTTGCCGGTACTTATATAGGTATTGTCAGCTACCGTGAACATGTTGATCCTATAAGGGTTTACGGCAAGTGGACAGAGATTGGCGGCCCGGAATGGGCGCGGGATGAATTTATTCTCAGCGTTGACGGGGTAATGAAAGATAACCGCTATCTTGCCACCTCATTCACCTTCGACGGCAATGTTGTTGCCTATCGTACTGGCGACCAGTTAATAGAGCTACAGGTGTTCGGTAACGATGATGAACGCCTGCGCCGGGTTACCGGTGGTGGCCACGCTACCTCTTTTATCAAGGAAGGCTTTGAACATACCCTGCCAAAACAAGAAAACGTCGGTCCCGCCAGACGGGTCTCACTGGCTGAGCACTTCCAGAGTAAAAAGTGATAGAGTATTTAAATAGAAACAGGGCTGCAGTTGCAGCCCTGTTTCTATGTTACTTTTCCATTCCGTCAGGCTACTTCCCTGAACTTGCCATCGGCTTTACTGACAGCCAGCAGTTCACTGACAGACTCAGTCACCATATCCAATGGTACTTTAATAAAGTAGGCGGAAATCAGGCACATCATTAGCGGGTCGGCGTAAACCGCTAAGTAGGCAAATGGGGTGAAGTTAAGTACAAATGCAACAACAAAGCCCAAAGTTACTGCCACGCTCAACAAGGTATCCATTTTCCACTGTTTGGCTTCAGCTTCAACAAGAGGAGAAGTACGATTGCTGCTCTGTTTTACGATATACCACCAGGTAAAACCGCAGCCAAGCACATTTGCTATGCCAAATAGCGAAGCGATAGAGATATCGATTTCCCGTCCGCCGGTAAACAGGGCTATCACGGCAGAATGAAGAGAGACCGCCACAACCAGTAAAATGACCGCGCCTTTCAGGGCTATAACCAAGGGTTCCAGTCTGGGTTTGGCGTCTGGGTGTGTCAGAAAGTAACGGGAAACCACTAGAGAGAGCAGGGTAAGCAGCAGGCTGACAAGGGAGTAAAACCCGTCAAACAGAATGACCAGCGAATCAGCCATTATGCCTAAAATCAGCCCGCCAAGAGCAAAGGCGAGTGCTAAAAGAGCAGAGACGGCAAGGATGCGAGTTTCCTTGTGGTTACTTTTCTCTTGGTTATGTTCTGATTTGCTGTGGCTGACTGGCATAAAATATTCCGCTTAAAACCTGTCATTAATATTGACAATCAGCCGGCGAGTTACCAGTTAAAACTGGTTTGTAACTAACGGATTTATTTAGTCTGGTTTAAATATTCTTCACTTTTTCATAGGGATAAGTGGCATATTAATCTGTCATAAAAAGTGACACTCAGTGATTGGCAAGAGTAGGGTCAGAAGTCGAACAGAAAATCACTAAGCTGATCCGTCAGCCATTCCATACGCGGATCTTCCGCCATTCCGGCGGCGGTAAACATGCAGTAATCTTCCTGAGTTAAACCATAAGTATGCTTAATAACGGCCAGTTGTTCTTTTCTCAGATAATGACGGATCAGCGGTTCGGGCAGTACGCCCCATGCTTCTTCTGACAATATGGTGTTTAGCATATAGTCGAAGCTGGAAAAGCCGATATATTTCAGTGAGAAGGGTTGCAGCTCCGGATTATCCTTCTCATTCAGGTAAACCATAGAAGCTTGCATATGGTTACGTAGAACTTCGTCGGACACTCTGCGCATACGGCTAAGGGGGTGGCCCGCCTTACAAACGGACATCATGCGGATTTTACCCAGTGGCTGAAAGGTGATTCTCGGGTCGTCAATACGCTCATAATCGACGCCAAAAGCGAAGTCGACCTGACGGGTCTCCACTAAATTGGCCAGATCACCACTGGAGGCGAGCACAATATTAAAGGACGTGGCCGGAAAGCGGTTGTTTAACTGATGAGCAAGATCCTGCCAGAACTCGTCGGGCAAAGAGTCATCCCGCGCTATCCACACTTCGGCATTAAATTCGCCGCTGACATGGCTGCAGGTCTGTTTAATCCGGGCAAAGGTGACCAGCAAGCTTTCGCAATCCTTAAACACGGCTTTACCAGCCTCGGAAAGGCTGACATGGTTGCCGCTACGCTCAAAAAGGGTAACGCCCAGCTCCTTTTCCAGCGCTTTTATTGCCATACTGAGTTTGGTGCGGTTGCACTCAAGCTGACGGGCAGCCTCAGAAACTGAGCCCGTTTCTGCGACTTTACAGAAGGCTTCAATATGGGAAAGGTTCATCGCTACTCCGCACGGAAAAGTGGCACCAACACAGCCGGATTAGTTTCCGGTTAACCTTGTAAGAGTACTTGATTCTACTCATATTTAACACGCATAAGGTGAACTAAGTGGGGTTCACAGAAAAAAATGGCAAAAGATAGCGATTAGAGCGTGAAGCCCGTTGGTAATTTGTTTACCATATGTCGTGCAGTTGACCAAAAGGAAGTATTACGGAGGCCAAATGGCTCATAATTGGGATGAAGACGCAGCGAAGTGGGAAAGCAATCAAGCCACGGGTGAATTTGCCGAGCAGGCATTTGCTCAACTTACTAAGCTGATTAATCTGTCTGGAAAGAGAGTTATTGATTTCGGTTGCGGAACCGGCCTGCTAAGTCAGAAGATATCGCCGCTGGCAAAAGAGATAGTGGCACTGGACAGCTCAGAACTTATGATAGAAGAGCTGGACAAAAAAATGCTGATTAATGTTGAACCTGTTGTTGACCAACTAACCCGAGGCTTAATAGCGCAGCACCCGGCATTCAGGGGGCAGTTTGACTGTGTAGTTGCCTCATCTGTGTGTGGGTTTCTGGAGGATTATCAGGAAGCGGCCACTCTGGTTTATTCATTGCTGGAAGAGGATGGCATGTTTGTCCACTGGGACTGGCTGGCATCAGAAGGCGAAGAAGGGTTAACGGAAAAACAGGCAAAGAAAACCCTAACTAAGGCCGGGTTTAACTCGGTGGCAATATCTGTTCCTTTTGAGATTACCAGCGAACAAGGTACGCTGAAGGTGCTAATGGCGGTAGGTCAGAAGTAACACAAGGCATAAATTGCCGTACGACCCAGAATTCAAAAAGCACGCTGTTTAGCGTGCTTTTTTACCTCTCTCATTTATCTTTTACTTCTCGCGCTTATAGAGATGGGTAACAGGTTGTTGCTCCGTTTGCGGCTGCTTTTTAACAAAGTGAAAACCAAGCTTGTTAAGTAGCTGAATACTGGCTTGGTTGTCAAAAGTGGTAGTGGCTAGCAAAGTAGAGACTTCTAACTCATTTTCTGCAAAATCTATGGTTGCCTTAGCCGCTTCATAGGCGAAGCCTTGGCCTGTAAAGCGATTAAGATAGCCGTAGCCGATATCCGGATGGGGCAGGTTATCCCTTTGCAGCAGGCCACAGATGCCAATGGCTTCCCCTTGGTGCTCTACAGCAAACAGTCCCATTCCCGGGGACTCATACAGGGGCAACAAGTTGTCCTGAATAAACTTATCTGCATCCTGTTCATTTTTAATCCCGCGATCACCGATATACCGGATAAACGCTTCTGAGCTATAAAGCCGGAAGATAAACTGCCTGTCTTGCTGTGTCAGCCTGCGAAATTGTAATCTTTGAGTCTGTTTGGGGATCACGCCATTGCCTCATGCCTTGTTTTATTGGCAGAGTAGCAGGTCAATCCTACTGTCACAATATTAACCAGTGTTTGTCAGTTTCTGGCTAAGCTGAGCCGGCATGGCAGAGAATGGCAGGTTGTTACAATAACTAGTTTTGCGTTGTGTAATCCAATGGGTACCACTTAAGCTTGCCGTTTGTCTCATAGCTGTTTTCCGCTTTACAGATCATATAGTAGTCACCCACTTTCAGAATGGCACCGAGGGAATAGGCTCTGTCTTCGTAGTAGCAAACCCGCTGGAACAGGCTTGAGTCTACTTTAACTTCTACGTTAGGTGTCGGGGTTGACACAACATTGGCGTGCAACACTGCAGGAGCACATAACAGGCTTAGCAAAATCGCTCTAATCATTTCTCTATTCGCTCACTTAAAAGATTTAAAAGCTCTACAAGACAAAGTATAGATGATACCCGTTGTAAGCTAAGCCTCAAACAGAAAAGAAAAACAGAGATAAAAAGCGAGTTGCAGGGAACTATTTTGTTATTTGATAAATAGCTCAATAGTGGTGTTATCATCTGCCCAAACGAGACTAGTGTGAAAACGACGTGTTACAGAAAAAAGTGATATTCGTACAAAGCTGACGTCTGGCTGAGATTTATTGAGTGCATTATCAAAAGGAATATTTGATATTAGGAATATATAAATTATCTATGCTTTGCTTCTAAGGATTTGGGTGCAATTTACCGTCCAGTTACACACCGGACACTCATAGAGACGGACATATGAGAATAGGTGATGGAGAGGCACTATGCTTAGTCACAAGTTAAACAACCTACTGAAACTGTATAAAACCGCCAGCCGGAATGAGAACCCCGCCGCTATTGAACACTGCTCGCAACAACTGAAAAAAGTACTGGAGAAGGTAGAAGGACGGCGTCTCGATCCTGTTTCACAGCTCTATCTCGACAGCCTCCATGAAGTTCATAATGGTTGCCTGTGTAATGCCGATGATCAAATTGAGTTAGCCATTGATGAAGATGCGGATTACTCCGAGCTAATGAAAGTAAGAAGCCGGGCGGAAGCGCTGGCTGAAGAGATGGCGAGCAGAAAACTTCACTAGTATAATAGGAGAAATTGAGAACTTCCCTTGCGTATTTAACAGTTTGGTTTATAAGTTTTTTCTTTTATCATAGCGGCATCTTTTTTACACAGTTTGGTTTTTATGTCGTCTCACTCTCCGTTGCAGGGTGCAAGCTGGATGTTAACCGCCGGTTTAGCCTTTGCTATTGTTAATAGCCTTGCTCAGTATCTGAGTATTCATTTTGGTTTAGCTTCTACAACCGTTGCACTGATCCAGTACGCCAGTACGCCATTGCGCTGGTGGTGATTCTTCCATATCTGAAGTCACTCGGTATCCGCCGCTCTCTTTCAACACGCCATCTTAAATGGCATATCTTTCGTATATTTTTGTCGGTAATCGGTATTCAGTTATGGATGTGGGCATTAGCTTATCCTGTACCTATCTGGCAGGGCATTGCGCTGCTGATGACCTCACCTCTGTTTGCCACATTGGGTTCAGGCCTGTTTCTGAAAGAGAAGGTGGGTTTCGCCCGTGGCGGCGCGACACTGGCCGGTTTTATCGGTGCTATGATCATTCTCGAGCCATGGGCAGATGACTTTAGCTGGGCAATTCTGCTGCCTGTCGGGGCGGCATTTTTCTGGGCTTGTTACTCTCTGATGGTGAAACGCCTCTCTTCCGATGACTCGCCTTCAACCATGGTGGTTTATCTTCTGCTGCTGATTACACCGTTTAATATTCTGCTGGCGCTGCCTGAATGGTCCCTGCCTCAGGGCGGAACGGTCTGGTTACTTCTTGTTGCTGCGGGCGCCATGACAGCACTGGCACAATGGGGCATCGTAAAGGCCTATTCTGTTGCCGATGCTTCCTTTGTTCAGCCATTTGATCATGCCAAGTTGCCCCTTAATGTTTTGCTCGGCTGGATGGTGTTTGGCTGGGTACCGCCGGGCAGGTTATGGCTGGGGGCATTTATTATTATCGCTGCCGTTGCCTTTATTACCCAGTGGGAAAGAAAAGCTCAGTTAAAACTACAACAGAGCACCAGTTAAATTAACTTTTGTTATTCTGGCTATTTATTGAACAGCAATGTTACCACTATTTGTTAATAGCCTGATTTGTTTTTAAACCTTAAAGAATAGATCCGTACTTACCACCTAAGGGAAGTGCGGATTTATTCTATTTGCCAACGATTTTCCTGAGTTTTCATCTATCTGCGCGCCTGCCATGCCAGACGGGTACGCTAAACATAACTTTTTGTTTTTCCATTTTATTCTGCTTTGTGACCGTGGTCATTAAATTCCGTAGAAACTGTGCAAATGTAAATAAAACATTATTGATTTGTATATTGGTTGCATATGTTTTTGTCACAATTCTTATATTAGAGAACCCAAATAGCTGCTCACAATATATTCAATGATATTTATATTATCTATACTTAATTTAGTTTCATATTCAGGAAGATTATGTATGTTGTTAGGTTCAGGAAAAATAAAAAAAGAAAACGAGACACTAAGGCAACAAATAGCTGAGCAAAAACAGAGCTATGAGGCAGAAATAGAGCTGCTGAACAGTGAAATTGCTACGAAACAGCAGCTTATTGATGAATCTAGTCAGCAGTGCAGTTTGGGTAATGATTTGATGAAAAGCCACCTTAAAGGCTGTCTCTTGATCACAAGTCCTGCTCAAGAGACAGAGCGAGTTCGTAGCCTTCAAGGATGGCTTGTAGTTTGAGCCATCCTTCCCAGAGCGTCTTAACTGACGCTCTTCCATTTCTTTTGCTGTCTTTCCAACCGCCAAGTCTTGCGAGGTGTTCATAAGCCCATTTTGCTGTTGGAACCTCCTTTGGAAGTGGTGTCTTTACTCTTTTCAGCCAAAGCAACTTCCATGCTCTTGAGGACAAGATTTTCTCACAACTAACGTCTTCGATTTGCTCATTGGCAAATTTCAATTGGAAAATTCTTACTGCTAAAAACGCATAAATTGTTGCTAACCTATCTAAGTTATCTTTACTTTGTAACCGAAGCTCTTCAACTCCTGTCCCTTCAGTTTTCCAGACCTTGTGATACTCCTCAATCAACCAGCGTTTTTCGTAGTAACCAATAATTTTTAATGCATCTTCTGCACTATTAACTGGCTCATTAGTTAAAATATGCCAATTGAGCCTCTTTTCTCCATCACCGATTTCGGAGCAGCCAACATAGTTGAGAGAAATAGGAGCTCCTTTTTTGTTTGAGGGTGTTTTTAAAGTCACTGCTGCATATTTTACATCCAGAGTGACTTCACGAGCTTTCCGGCCACCCCTTTGAGCTATTTGGATTTGACGTTGCTTCACACTTTGAAGTTCTGATGCAAAGTGATAAAGCTTGTCTGAGCCTTCTTCTATATGACGGCTCATCATCGACCGCACAACAAAACGTTGCTGATTCGCCATTTTATAAATGAGGTAATCGTAGATATCGGCCTCGCGATCGCAAACTGATATTACGTTAACCATCGAGGTACCTAAACGGGCTGCCATATTGCGTGATGCTCTTTCCCATTTATAACCTTCTTTTTCTTCATAAGGTCGTTTCAACCCCTTACGACGGATACCTCGAGTCTTGATATCTCTCGTCCATCGTTGTTGTTCAACTAACCCAATAACGTCGAGAGTTTCAGGAGCAAACAGCAAAATACTATGGGCAAACAACCCCCTATAACGATTACCTTGGTTTACATGTCCTAAGTCCGCTCTAATAGAGCGATGTTTGTAGCTTAAGGTAGTTGTATCTTCTAACGCGAGAAGGAGAGGGTAACGATGAACTTGATCTGCAGTTGCTTTAAAGCCTGCTTCGGCAATATCGTCTGATGAGACATTGTCGTTCCGAATAAATCGGTAAGCGCCCTCCATACTTGCTGGAGAATGAGATGATTTCACTACCGATTTACCTGGATGCTGAGCTAAGTCTGATGCCATTTTTACAAGTCTAGCCGTTCTTCTTGGGTCTCCAAGTTTAGCATGACCAAATTGCTCTTCAGCCCAATCACTATTGCTTTTAATCATCTCAAAACCCTCAACTAAGTCCGTTAAAGATCTGATCGTGAACCAAGAATTAAGTTCAAAAAAAATCCCTCACATTATGCGAGGGACTTCTGTATAAAAGACAGCCTTAAAGGTGGTGCCATGCTGCAGGCGATCAGAATCGGCCTTGCTTCCAGTGCGGAATCCCTTGCTGAAGAGAATGAGTCACTGCGGGAGCTGGATGAAATGTTTGGCCAGACTCATGATGCGCTCGGCCGTCTGGAAACACGCGCTGAAAAAATACAGCTACAGGCCAGTAGTAGTATGGATGCGGCGGTAGTGCTGGATTAAACGGCTTCGTCTATTAGTGATTTAGTCTCTACCATTCAGGAGATCTCTGATCAAACCAACCTGCTGGCCCTTAATGCGGCTATTGAAGCAGCGCGTGCAGGTGAGGCGGGGCGTGGCTTTGCTGTGGTTGCTGATGAAGTCCGTACGCTGGCGGGAAAAGCGCACGACGCAAGTACTCAGATAGAGTCACTGGTTAATCAGGTGATTTCTCAGGTTGGTTCAATAAAAGGCACGATTGAGGATAACCAGCATTGTGCCGAAGAAGTGTCCGCTTCATCATCTCAGATTGGTTCTGTTGTGAATGATGTTCTTAGCCGTTCAGAACAT
This sequence comes from Vibrio sp. SCSIO 43137, assembly GCF_028201475.1. NCBI lineage: Bacteria > Pseudomonadati > Pseudomonadota > Gammaproteobacteria > Vibrionales > Vibrionaceae > Vibrio > Vibrio sp. SCSIO 43137. The sequence goes on from NZ_CP116384.1 coordinate 478,925, forward strand.
ATGCAGGAAGTCATTCGTATCGCCTCAACCAGAGCGTTTCTCGATACGGTGAAACTGGATCATGCCGTATGGAAGAACTGTATTTATCAGCAACTGGAAGATAAAAACTTTGAGGCAGAGGTGAACAGCCATTCAGAGTGCCGGCTGGGTACCTGGTATTATAAGGGCGACGGTAAAGATAAGTTCAGCCATATGCGCAGTTTCTCTTCCCTTGAATCTCCCCACAAGATGGTGCATGACTTTGGCAGGGCGGCGATGAACTCGGGCAAGCAGATGAACCTTGATAAGATCGTAGATTCAGTTAACTCTATGGAGAACTCCAGTGAAGAGGTGGTTCATCAGCTAGACAGGTTGATGGATGAGATCGTGGAAACGGGTGTCCGTTCCTAGCTTAACCAACTCAAGAGTTTGAAGCTTTCGACATATCTTTAATCTTGTCGCTGATTTGCTGTTAATCCACCGGACATAGTGATGTCATATAAACATCACTATGTTATCTTTACGCCTCTTCAGGTTGTTGAGACGTATTATGACCCCTTCTTTAGAGAAAGTGCTGCTTCAGATAGCACTGGATTTGACCTCTGAATTACCCAAAGGCCAGCATTATCAAAAACTGATTGATGCGGTAAATAAAGTATTGCCTTGTGATGCCAGCGCCTTGTTTGTTCTGGATAAAAATAACTTTCTGGTGCCGGTTGCTGTCAGCGGCCTTTCCACTTCGGTACTTGGCCGCAAGTTTGATCCTAAAGAGCACCCCAGGCTGAAAAAAATCCTCTCCAGCAGAAAGCCGGTTCGCTTCTCAGCTGACTCTAAACTTCCTGATCCTTTTGACGGATTGCTGTCCGGCGCTCCGCAAGAGACCATTGATGTGCATGACTGTATGGGCTGCAGCCTGTATGTGGAGGAGAAGCAGGTTGGCTTGCTGACCCTTGATGCCCTGAATACCGGTGCTTTCGATAAAACCGATGCCATTGTGATAGAGACTTTTGCAGCGATGACGGCGGCAACCCTGAGAAATATTACTCTGTTTGAGGCGTTGCAGGAGTCTAACCGTCAGCAAAAATCCATTAACCAGTTACTGATTGAGCAGGCTCGGCATAAGCAGGGTGAATTGGTCGGCCTTAGTCCGCAAATGCAATCCCTGAAAGAGAGCATCGGCATGGTGGCGCAATCGAACTATGCGGTATTGATTAGTGGTGAGACAGGGACCGGCAAAGAGTTGGTGGCTCACGCTCTGCATGAGCAGTCATCCCGCAGCGATAAACCCATGGTTTACGTGAACTGCGCGGCGTTGCCGGAATCCATAGCCGAGAGTGAGCTATTTGGTCATGTTAAAGGCGCCTTTACCGGTGCCGTAAGTAACCGGGCCGGTAAGTTTGAGATGGCGGATGGCGGAACCATTTTCCTTGATGAGATCGGTGAGCTGCCACTGTTATTGCAGGCAAAACTACTGAGGGTGATACAGCAGGGCGAAGTTCAGAGAGTAGGTGCAGACAGAAACTTGCAGGTGGATGTCAGAATTATTGCTGCTACTAACCGGGATCTTCATGAAGAGGTGTCACTGGGCAATTTCCGCGCTGATCTGTTTCACCGCTTAAACGTGTTCCCAATCTATATTCCGCCACTAAGAGAGCGCGAGGGAGATATTCCTGTACTGGCCGGTTATTTGCTGGATAAAGTACGTAGCCAGTTTAAGGTGCCTAACCTCTATATCCATCCTGAATCCCTGTGCCGGATGGAAAAGATGGAGTGGAAAGGCAATGTTCGGGAGCTGGAACACACTTTAATGCGAATCAGCCTGAAAGCGATTCAGCAAGGGGAGCATGTGATTCATTTTGACCACTCTGAGCCGCAAATCAGCCCGCAGAAGAGTGGAACGGGCAGTGCTTTCTTTACTTCTGAACCAACACCTATGCGTGAATCTGTAGAAGCGTTCCAGAAACAGCTTATCGAACATGCTCTTCAGCAGTGTGATGGTGTATGGGCGAAAGCAGCTCAGTTTCTGCAACTGGACAGAGGTAATCTGTACCGCATGGGGAAAAAGCTGGGTGTGGATGCAAAATCAGTGGTTAACTAAGGTTTGTTGCTCGCAACACATCAAGGATGTGTAATTCACAACAGTGATGATGTTTTAAATACATCGGTCAAGGCGAACTGAAATAAAAAATGCAATAAAAACAACAAGATAAAATTGGCATGCATTGTGCTATTAAGCTGCGGAATTAAAAACTATTGGCAAAGTACCAATAAAAAATAATTAACTGGAGCTTAAAACTATGTTCTGTATTCAATGCGAGCAAACTATTTCAACACCTGCCGGTAAAGGCTGTGCTTACACTCAGGGTATGTGTGGCAAAACGGCTGAAGTGTCTGACCTTCAAGACGTACTGGTATACTCTCTGCAAGGGGTATCTTTCTGGGCTAACCTTGGACGCGCGGTAGGTGTGATTGATTCTGAGGTTGATCAGTGGGCTCCTAAAGCATTCTTCTCAACACTGACCAATGTTAACTTTGATCCTGAGCGCGTTTCTGAGTTCGCCCTTCAGTCTCAGGCATACAAAATGAAGCTTTCACAACAAGTTAAAGCAGCTGCACTGGTAGCGGGTTATGAACTGCCTGAACTCTCTCCGGCTGCTGCTTTTGATCTTCCTTCTGATGCTGAAGAGCTGCTGGCTCTTGCTCCTCAGGCTGCGGTTAACCGTGGTGCTGACAGCCTGCATGAAGATGTAATCGGTCTGCGCCTGCTTTGCCTGTATGGCCTGAAAGGTGCTGCTGCCTACCTTGAGCATGCCCGTGTGCTTTCTCAGACTGATGAAGCGGTTTACGGCGAGTACCACAAAATCATGTCATGGCTTGGTACTGATCCTACTGAGCTTCAGGAGCTGCTACAGACTTCAATGCAGATCGGCCTGATGAACTACCGCATTATGGAGATGCTGGACAAAGGTGAAACGGACACCTTTGGTCACCCTGAGCCTTCACAAGTTAATGTGAAAACCGTGAAAGGCAAATGTATTCTGGTTTCCGGTCACGATCTTCATGACCTTGAGAAAATCCTTCAGCAGACAGAAGGTAAAGGCATCAACGTTTACACCAACGGTGAAATGCTTCCTGCCCACTCTTACCCTGAGCTGAAGAAGTATCCGCACCTTGTAGGTAACTACGGCAGCGCATGGCAGAACCAGCAGAAAGAGTTTGCTAACTTCCCGGGTGCAATCGTTATGACCTCTAACTGCCTGCTTAACCCGAACGTAGGTCAGTACGCTGACCGTCTGTTTACCCGCAGCATCGTAGGCTGGCCGGGTGTGGCACACGTAGAAGGTGATGATTTCAGCGCTGTTATCGATTGTGCACTGGCACAAGAAGGCTTCCAGCACGACGAAATCGAGCAGATGATCACTGTCGGCTTTGGCCGTAACGCACTGATGGCTGCTGCACCGGCGGTAGTTGAGCAAGTGAAAGAGGGCAATATTAAGCACTTCTTCCTTGTGGGTGGTTGTGACGGTGATAAAGCTGAGCGTAGCTACTACACAGACTTTACTGCACAGGCTCCGGAAGACAGCGTAATCCTGACCCTTGCTTGTGGTAAGTTCCGCTTTAACAAGAACCAGTTCGGCGATATCAACGGTATTCCTCGTCTGCTGGATGTTGGTCAGTGTAACGACGCTTACTCTGCTATTCAGCTTGCTCTGGCACTGGCGAAAGAGTTTGATTGTGACATCAACGAACTTCCGCTGACACTGGTACTGTCATGGTTCGAGCAGAAAGCGATTGTTATCCTGCTGACGCTTCTGGCTCTTGGTGTTAAAGGTATCTACACAGGTCCTACGGCTCCGGCCTTCCTGACAGATAACCTGATGGCGATTCTTGAGAAAGAGTTCGACATGCGCGGTATCTCAACAGTTGAAGAAGATCTGAAAACCATTCTGGCTGCTTAATCGCACCTTATGTTCCCGGTAATGTGAAAGCGTTGCCGGGATTTTCTGTTTTTATAATTTAAGGATGTTGAGCATGTTAGCCTGGACACATTCAGACACCATCGAACTTATCTGCAAAGACAAATGGAACGAAACGCCGGACAGCGTCAGCTTTACACTAGGCTGTGCTGATAGCGGATTGACGTTTGATTTTAAACCGGGACAGTTTGTGACCCTTGGTTTTACCTTTGCTGACAGTGTTGAGTACCGTGCGTATTCAATCAGTTCATTGCCCAATACGGCTGATCTGCAGTTTACCGTTAAGCGCGTTGAGGGTGGTCTGGTTTCAAACTATATCCTTGATAACCTTCAGGCAGGAGAAAGGGTAACCGCCCTGAAACCGGCCGGTAACTTTAATTGCATTGACTGTGTTCCTGCCAAAAAGGTAACTATGGTGAGCGCAGGGTGTGGTATTACCCCTGTGGCTTCAATGGTGAAATTCTGGCTGGAACAGGGTGTGGATATTGATATCGACTTTATCCATATGGCCAGAGACAAAGCCAACACCATCTACTTCTCTGAGCTGGAAGCGCTGGCTGAGAAACACGAAAACTTCCGTTTTAAACTGTTGCTGAAAGACAACAGTGGTACCGATTATCCGCAGGGCAGGCTGGACAAAAGCTGGCTGACAGAGCTGAGCCCGGATATTGCTGAGCGTACGGTTTATCTTTGCGGACCTGTCGGCTTTATGCAGGATGTACGCAGTTATCTTTCTGAACTTGAGTTTGATATGGCCAACTTCTTTGAAGAGAGCTTTTCACCGGAACAAGAGCAGCAAAGCAGCAATGAAGCTGACGCGGCTGATGCCGGTGGTGCGGTGTGCGTAACGGTTCCTGCCTTTGGCGCCAGTGTAGAAGCGGAAAAAGGCTCAATGCTGATCGATGCTCTGGAAAAAGGCGGAGTACCGGTGATTGCGGCGTGTCGCAGCGGGATTTGTGGCTCTTGCAAATGCAAAGTGAAAGTCGGTGAGATTGAACGAACCAGCCTCGAAACCCTGACTGAGCAAGAGATTGAAGACGGCTTTGTACTGGCTTGTTCCTGTAAAGTTAACTCAGATGTGGAAGTAAGCCTGAACTGATAGCAGCAGCTTCAAATCACTAAATAGCAGAACGGCCTCGTTATGAGGCCGTTCTTATACGTCGAAATTTGTCCGGTGGGTTAGTTCATTTTATTAGCACAGATTTCAAGTTCATCTCTCGATAGATTAAACACACTGACCGATCTACTTTCATAACACTCCGCAAAGGGCGCCATATCTTGCTCGCCAATATTCTTACCAAACTTCTGCGGTGTCAGCTTCCAGCATTGATCAAATGTTTCTATCAAAATATTTCGCGTTTCACCTTCACTTTTTCCGACGCAAGATGAAAGTTTTGCGATAGCCGGATCATTTTCCAGTTGTGTTTTTAGCATGGAGTAGACCTGTTCTTTACTCATCGAGGGCAGAGTTATTTGTTCGCCGTATACCCACGGACTGACCGCAAATACCAAACCTATAAGCAGTGATATCCTTTTGATTAACCTAGCCAATTCAAACCTCCGTTGTTTTGTCTGTTTTAAAAGCGTATTAGCAGATTGGCGAACGTCAAGGCTGAGAGAGTTAATTTGCCGGAAAATGTGGCATACCTTTCCTTGCTGAAGATAGCCGGGAGTGGTGTCTACCTGTCTGAAAGTCCGGGCTGGACAGAACAAGCAGAACCAGACTGAGCATAATCAGCAGGAGGCCGCTCCAGCCGGACAGACTGAGTACTTCACCAAGTACAAACAGTGACAGCAAAGTGGCGACCACAGGCTCAAGCAGGGTTAACGTGGTGACATAGCTGGCAGGGATACGCGCCAGAGCAAAGCCAAATAGCAGATAACCGCCCAGCATAGGAAACACGGCCAGATATAAAGCAACAGACAGGTTAGTGACTGACTCTGCCAATGGTGCTCCATACCAAAACAATAGAGGTAAGAGCAGACAACTTGCTAAACCAAACAGTGAGCCCATGACTACTCTGGATGGAATCTCAGCCCCGATTAACTTTCTTGCTCCCCACGAATAAAAGGCATAGGTTGCTCCGGCGATAAGACCTAAAACTATGCCTAAAAGACTCTCGCTATGAGTTGATAGCTGTCCTTTTGATAGCGTAAGTAGTGTGATACCGGACAGGCCTAATCCGCAGGCGAATATCCAGCATTTACCCAGAGGCTTATTATCCAGAATTCTTTCAATAAGGGCGGTCAGAATGGGGGCTGAACCAATGGAAACTATGGTGCCAATGGCGACTCCGGCAAAGTGCATTGAGGAGTAAAACGCCAGAGGGTATAGAGTTATGCATAGTGTGCTGAGGGCTATCAGGCCTTTATTTTCTATTAACACTGGCAGGTAGTAGCGATAAAGGGAGAAGGAGAACAGACATAGTAACAGCCCGCCACCACCGGTTGTTGCTGCACCGATTGCCAGCGGTGAAACACCCTCTGCAAAGCTGGCTGCTGTGCCTGTGGTTCCCCATAATACCGATGCTAAAAGAACCGCAATACTACCCTGTGAGTGCTTAGTTAAATAGGTCATCATCTGATCCAAAAAAGAAGTTTATGGACAGATATGCTAATGGGTTTAAACGAAGTTACTTTGCAGAAAAGACACTTTTTATGTCTGGTCAGACTAAATTTGTGCGGAAGACTTTCTGAAGGATTTAGGTGATTGACCAAAATAGCCGGAGAAGCGCCGGCTGAATGCCGAGAAATCGCTGTAACCGACCTGTTCTGCAATAATCTGCAGCGGCGTATCCGTATAGACCAGCAGAGCCTTGGCTTTTTCCATCCGTTGCTGAGTGATGTATTTTTGACATGGCAGACCGGTGTTCTGGCTGAACAGTTTTTTAAACTGAGTGGGGCTTAAACAGGCGGTTTTTGCCAGACTCTCAATAGAGTGAGGCAGGGAGATGTCGTACTGAATTTGCTGAATCACCTTCTCAATACGGCTGTCTTTCTGTTTGCCGGTGAGCTGTTGCTGAAGCAGGGAGTCGAATAAGTTGAGATAGTTCTGTTCAATAGCAGCACTTGTTTGGCTGGACAACTGACAGTCAATATAGTGCATAAAGGCTTTAAATGGTTCCGTCAGGGAAAAGTTAATTTCAGCTGTTTCTGACAAACATTGCGGCAAACTGGTGAGATCAGCCACGACAAAACGGGCAGCTTGGTGGGCACTAAAGCAGTGGTTCCATCCTGCTTTTATTACTACACAGTCTCCGACACTAACCACGCCACTGTAACTGACATCATTACCGCGGCTGACTTCTATCTCAATAGAACCCTGAACCGGAAACACCAACTGGTGGTAGTTGTGTGAATGGGTTTTTGACTGAAGGGTGTAACTACGAACCGAAAGCCTGTTTTGCATCAACAACCTACTAACTTAAGTAAGACCTTAATCAGTATCCGGACTCCGGCTACAGAATTCAACCTTAACAGCAGCAAAGGGTTAAAGTAGTGCTAGTTGCGTAGATTAACAAGTTGTTTACATTTTCCTGTTTGTTTGAGAGCATAAAACTCACTGGTAGAACCAGTGTAAAAACATAACAACGGAATGTAAGCATGCAACTAAATCATAAGTCGCACTATATTGATGTCGACAACCATAAACTCCATCTGCGCCGCATATGGCAAAAAGAGAATGCGCCAGTGGTGGTGATGTTTCACGGTGTAATTGAGGATGGGGCAATTTTCTATAAGGATGACAGAAAAGGCCTTGCTAACTTTCTGGCGCGAAATGGCTTTGATGTCTATGTGGTCGATTTCAGGGGAAAGGGAGGCAGTCGTCCTCTGATTCAGCAGGATAGTAATCATGACCAATATGACGTGATTGCCAGAGATATTCCTTCCGTTATGCGCTATATCTGCTCTGTCAGCCAGCAACCTTTGCATGTGGTTTGTCATTCATGGGGTGGAGTGCTTTTTTCTGCCGCTTATATCCGCGCTAAAGGATACGATAACCGGATTGCCTCTATTGTCTGCTTCGGAACTAAACGCAGGGTAGCGGTGTGGAACCGGGACAGGCTACTCAAGGTAAGCTTGTTCTGGAATAATCTGGCCCCCTTACTTGCAACCAGAAAGGGTTATCTGGATGCAAAATACTACCGGATTGGTGCGGCACCTGAGACCAAGAAGTTTATTCAACAAAGTGTTCACTGGGTGAAAAAACGTGAGTGGAGAGATCCGTCCGATAACTACAACTACACTAAGGAAACAAAAAAGGTAAGCTGGCCGCCGACATGGTATCTGACCGGAGTAAACGACCACAGTCTCGGCCACGCTGACGATGTTTACCGTTTTCTGAAAGAAACTCAGCACCCGGATGGAAGGTTTACCTTGTTATCGAAACAGAACGGCAATCTGGTGGACTATGACCATATCAATATCCTTACTCACAAACTGGCCGAGCAGGACCATTTCTTATCGGTACTGGAGTGGCTGAAACAGCACTCGCAAACAGCTACGACTGACAGTCAGGCAGTAACACTGTAATAGCTCCGCCATCTGTTTCTGATCCCGTTGCGGGTTCATTTGGCTACAAAAAGAAACAGTTGAGTTATAAGCATAAATCCATACACTTCTACAGCAGAAAGAGGCGAGCATTTCCTCACAGAAGATTGAGTAAGGTAACAGAATGTCGAAACGCGACTATTACAGCGTACTTGGCGTCTCAAAAGGGGCGTCAGAAAGAGAAATTAAAAAGGCCTATAAAAAGCTGGCAATGAAGTACCACCCTGATAAAAACCCGGGTGATCAGGCTGCAGAAGCGGCCTTTAAAGAGACCAAAGAAGCCTATGAGGCTTTATCTGATGCCGACAAGCGTCGTCAGTATGATCAGTTTGGTCATGCAGCCTTTGAAAATGGTGGTTTTGGCGGACAAGGGCGCTCGCAAGGGTTCGGTGGTGGTTTTGAAGATATCTTCGGCGATGCGTTCCGTCAGCGTGGTCAGGGTTTCGGTGGTTCAGGCTTTGGTGGTTTTGAAGATATGTTCTCTCAGGGACGCAGTCGTCAGCCCCGCCCGCAGAAAGGGCAGGACTTTGAATTTCCGTTAACAGTTGATTTCGCTGATGCTATTCAGGGTGCAGAAAAAGTGGTTGAGCTGCCGATTAATGGTCAGCAGAAAAAAATCAATGTTAAGATCCCTCGTGGCATTAAAGAGGGTGAAAAAATCCGTTTTACCGGTAAAGGTGGTGCCGGTACTCACGGCGGGCCAGCCGGTGATATGTATATAAAAATCGCGATTCGCTCTCACGCCTATATGGAGAGGGAAGAGAACGACTTAATCTGCAACGCCGAAGTCGATATGGTGACTGCAGCACTGGGTGGTGAGCTGGAAGTAGAAACGCTGGAGAACCGTTTTAAACTTAAAATTCCGGCCGGTACTCAGAATGGCCGTAAGTTTAAGATGACAGGTAAAGGAGTGGTAAGCCGTAAGGGGGAAACTGGTGACCTGCTGATTAAAATTAAGGTGCTGACACCGACCAACCTGACAGAGCAGCAGAAAGAGCTGCTGACTCGTTTCAGGGAGACCCTGACTTAAACACGGTTTTTTAATCTGTATAAATGGCGTAATATGAGTATAGTTCCTTAATTTCATCTGAAGGCTGAACATGAAATACGCCTATTTTGCCCGCCAGCCGATCATGGATAGCGAAAAACGGACGGTGGGCTATGAGCTTCTTTTTCGCAATAGCCAGAGAAATGTATTTCCTGATGTTGATGGCGAGTATGCCACTCACCTTCTGCTTTCTAACTATTTTCTTGGCAGCGGCCCTAACCTTTTAGGGAACAAACTGGGGGCGGTAAACTTCCCTTACCAGAGTTTGCTGGACCGAATCCCGACCATGTTTCCCAGTGACTCTCTGATGATCGATATTCTGGAAGATTGTCCGCCCACTGGTGAGTTGCTGGAGGCCGTACGGGAGCTTTCCGACCGGGGCTATAAAATCGCACTCGATAACTTTATCCCCAACAAAGCGTGGAAGGAGTTTCTTCCCCATATCCATCTGATCCGTTTTGATATTCATAAAACTCCTGTCAGTAAGGCGGCTCCTTTTATTAACCTGCTGCGCGGAACCAAAATTAAATTTCTGGCAGAGAAAGTAGAAACTTACGAAGAGTTTGTCAGAGCAAAGCGGGCTGGCTTTAAATTTTTTCAGGGCTACTTTTTCCGTAAACCGGAAATGATTCAGCAAAAGGAGATTCAGGCTTCATTCTTCACTGTGGTCCAGCTATGTAAAGCCATTGCTAAAAAAGAGGTGGACTACGAGGAAGTGGAAAATATCATTACCGCGGATGTGACACTTTCATACAAGTTGCTCAGATACGTTAACTCAACCAGCACCATTACCACGGAAGTAAAATCCTTCCGTCAGGCTCTGGCCTATCTCGGGGAGGAGCGGTTAAGAAGGTTTGTCTCCCTTGTGGCTATCTCTACGGTAAAAGGTGATAAACCCGATTCGCTTTACAGCCTGTCGCTACAGAGAGCTAAGTTCTGTGAGTTAATCTGCGAAACTCTGGCAAAAAACAATATGACCAGTCAGGCGTTTTTGGTCGGGTTATTCTCTCTGCTTGATTCACTCCTGGATCAGTCCCTTGAGGATATTATGGCCTCAGTTCCTGTTGAGAAAGAGGTTAAACAGGCGCTACTGGAACGGCAAGGTTTTCTGGGGGATATTCTTTCGCTGGTGGTCAGTTATGAGTGCGCTGAGTGGGAAGAGGTGGATATTCTGGCCGAGAAGCTTGGGCTGATAGCTGCCATCACGGCGCAAAGCTATGAAGATTCCGTACTCTGGGTTGAAGAGTTGCTAAGCGATATACAGGTTATTCTGAAATAGCAGGGTTTTATCTTTAGCGTTTGGTCACGTTTATTTTCTGTCAATCTGGGTAAGGTAACCCTCCCTTTCGTTTGATCAGAAAACCCCTATGACTAAAAAAATCATTCTGGATACGGATCCGGGTATCGATGACGCAATGGCCATTATTTTTGCTGAAGCCCACCCGGAAATTGAGTTAATGGCCATTACCACTGTGTACGGTAATGCCACCATAGACAATGCTACTCACAACGCCCTCTATCTGAAGCAGAAATACAATATGCAGGCAGATGTCGCAAAGGGAACGGATAAGCCTTTAGTACGCCCGCCGGTAGGCGCTACGGTAGTGGTGCATGGTGAAGCTGGTTTCGGCGATGTAAAAGCTCCGGAATCTCTGGAGGTAACGGCAGATCCCAGACCTGCTTATCAATATATTATCGACAGTGTCAGGGCAGAACCGGGAGAGATTACTCTGGTTGCCGTAGGGCCTCTGACCAATCTGGCTCTGGCTCTTGAAGCCGATCCAGAGATCGTTAATCTGGTTAAAGAGGTGGTCATTATGGGGGGAGCCTTTGGTGAGAATGACCATAGAGGTAACGTTACCCCGTATGCTGAAGCGAACATTCACGACGACCCTCATGCGGCTGACAAGGTGTTCACCGCTTCATGGCCGGTTGTTATTATCGGGCTGGATGTTACGGAAGAGAGCTTCTTTACCAGCCAGTACCTGGACGAGCTGCGTGATGATGCCGGAGAAGTAGGGCAGTTTATCTGGGATGTCAGCCGTTACTATCTGAAATTCTACTCTGAAAAAGTCGGTATGGACGGTTGTCACGTTCATGATCCTTCAGCTATTGCCTATGTTATTGACCCGTCTCTGTTTACCCTGCGAAGCGGTGCAGTAAGAGTGGTGACTGACGGTCCGGCAGAAGGTCACACCATGCAAAAAATAGATAAGCGTGGTTATATGCATGATGAGTGGAGTGTTTATCCCGCTCAAAATGTCGGTGTTAAGGTGGATAGTGACACCTTATTATCCCTCTATCGTGAAACCATCATTGACTATTCGAAAAAATAGTCGCTTATTTCTCTTAAAGGCAGCTTACAAACAGGCTGCCTTTTTCATGGCCTGTCAGAAAAGTAAATCAGAGGCCGCGGCTGAGTTGAATTTGCCATAACCGCAAAGGATAAATCTGCTAAACTAACCCGGTTTTCGTTATGCGGGTTTTATTTTGAGTCAGACTGATATTTTGCAGAAAATTGCCAGCTTTACCTCTATTGAGCAGGCACTGGAATATTTTGAAATAGACTTTGATAGTAAGTTTATAGATGAATATCGACAGCCGCTCACTAAACGGTTTAACGGTTATCTGATTATGCAGAAACCGGACGACTGGTTTTCCGCCCGCCGTGCATTAAAAAATGCGTATTGCAAAATTCAACGTGGACGTCTGGACCCTCATTCCCGCTCTGCATGTTGTGGTTGTACTTCCTGTCAGCGTCGATAGAGTACGCTTTCATTGTTTTCAGATAGTTAAATATATTTATCATGAAATTTATTAATCAAACTGTCATCAGTGATTAAATTAATGAACGTTAGAATAACTAACAGATTAATAAATAAAATATACAAACAAAAGTAATGATTTATATAACAGTTTAATTTTATTGCATTGACCTTTGGTTATATTTTAATTAAATTGTTTCCGTTGTATTAAGTGGTCAGATGTTGTTGTATGAAGAGAAATGGTTTTACTCTTATAGAGTTAGTTGTCGTTATTGTTATTCTCGGGGTTCTGGCCGTTACCGCAGCACCGCGCTTCCTTAACCTACAGTCAGACGCAAGAAATGCGGCTTTAGAAGGGCTAAAAGGGGCACTCGAATCGGGACTTTCTCTCGGATACAGTGCATTGGCAATTAATGGCCTAGAGAATGAGTCCTACATTAATGCCGGTGGTAGCAACCCAACCACTATTCCTATCGATGGTTGCAGTACCCGTTGTATTTTCCGTTACGGTTACCCAGAATCAGACTGGTATACCCTCAGCGTTTTGGTCGATGGTATTAACAAAGATTATGAGCAAACTAAAGATTGGGGAATAACCAAGATTGGTGGTAGTGGCCCCTTGATTATTACCGATAAATCTAATCTGGTATATAACGGCAGCGTGCCAACCTTAGTAAATAACAACTGTTATGTTCGTTATACACAAGCCACTAGCAGTAATAGCTATTCACTGGATCTGGTTGCCTGTCCGTAAACCGTTATTTGATTTTTAAAGAAAACGGCCTTCAATGATGAAGGCCGTTTTTACATGGACTTTTGGGATTGGGGCTACTCTGTTTCAGACAATAGCTGGTTAATCACCTTAAGCACGCCTGATTCCCTGTTGGAAGGAGCGGCAAAGCGGGCATACTTTTTCACGCCTTTATGAGCGTTTTCCATTGCGTAAGAGTGGTAGCTCTCTTGCAGCATCTCCAGATCATTAAAGTAATCACCGAAACTCATGGTCTGTTCGAAAGTAAAACCGAGGCTGTTTTGCAGGTGCCTGATAGCAGCACCCTTAGAAGCATCGTGGCTCATTACATCCAGCCAGACTCTGGCGCTGACAACCACTTTATGATCATGACCAAACTCTTGATTGATGCCCGGATACATTAACTCTTCCGCACCATCAAAGTGACAGAGGGCAACTTTAATAAACTCATCCTCAACGGCCAGCAAATCCTCAACTGACTGACAGTTATGGTAGTACTTGCTGATTTCATCGATGGCCTGTTGCGATTCGGTCTCAATATAAGCGGATTTCTTTCCGCACAGAACGACATGGGAGCCGGGTATGTTGCGGGCTGTACGAATCACTGCATCGGTAGAGCTCTTTTTCATGGTGTTGCTATAAAGCTCTTCGCCTTTATACATCACCAGAGTGCCGTTTTCGGCCACAAACATCATGCGATCTTTGACTGGTGCAAAAGTTTCCAGCAGGCTGTAATACTGGCGGCCTGAAGCAGCGGCGAAGATGATATCTCTCTTCTCCAGCTGTGTAAAAATATCAAAAAAAGCCGGATCAAGGTTGCTGTTTTCGTCCAGCAAAGTGCCGTCCATATCGGCGGCAATAAACTTAATATCTCTGTTTGCCATTGTGGTCATACTCATCGATTAAATTTAAAAATAATTATCGCAGAGGCGAATAGCGCCTCTGCCCTGAATTTTGTCAGCGGTTAAACAGCCTGATTCTGTGTCCAAACAGGTTGACCAGTGCACCGGCAACAATCAGGGCTCCTCCTGCATAGGTCCATGCGGACGGTACTTCATTGAAGAAAGCGATACCCAGCAGGATTGAAAACACAATTTGTACATAAGAATAAGCAGAAGCTTTGCCGGCCGTTTGTGTCTGCATCGCCTTGGTTAAACCAATTTGCCCAACCTGAGTAAACAGGCCGATAAAAATCAGGAACAGGGTCAGGTGGAAGTCAGGCATAACAAAGTTATCGCCAATCAGTGCAAGGGAAACCGGAAGTGCCACCATAGGGAAATAGAAAATAATGACGGAAGAGTCTTCACTCTTACTCAGTTTTCTGACGATAACATAGGCGATAGCGCTGCCGAATGCCCCCAGAATAGCGACCAGTACACTCAGTAATGGCAGTGAAGAAGCAAGCTTCAGTGACATGGACGGGTAGACCATGGCGAACACGCCCAGCAGGCAGAGCAATATACAGATAACTGTAGAAAACTGTATTTTCTCTTTCAGGAAAAGCACTGCTAACAGGGAGGTAAATACCGGGTGGGTATACTGAAGAATAGTTGCCTCAGCTAACGGCAGGGTGGTTACCGCATAGTAAACACACATCAGGGCAATGGTGCCCATTACCCCTCGTAAAAACAGCAGTGGTTTATTGTTTCCCCAGATAGAAATTCGCTTTCTCTTTACGTCCAGATAACTGATGACAAGGGATACCAGCGCCCTTGCTGCCACGATTTCAAAGACAGGAATACCATACTGGCCGACGTATTTTACACAGGCCGTCATAAGCGCAAAACCAAGCGCAGATAAGATCATAAACCTTACCCCTGAAGGGAAAAGGTCGGAAAGAGAGTTGAGCATACCGGGTTCACAAAATTTCAGGATGGCTGACTTTACCACAAGTTTATTTTTACCCCCTAAAATATTTGACGTTATTCACAGTTTTTATTCTGCTGGATTTTGTTTTGACCGTCCGTGAATGTCGGGATATTATTTTCTTCTAACCATAATTACAGCCAACCTATAAAGGATATTCCATTGAGATTACTACTTGCTCTTCTTCTGCCTTGGTTTCAGTTTTTTACCATAGGCCGTCCGTTTGCCGGCATTATTTGTCTGGTACTCCAAATTACCCTGATTGGCTGGATTCCGGCTGCAATTTGGTCTGTCTATGCATTAAGCCAGTATAAAACCGATAAAAAGATCGAAAAGGCGCTGCAGGAAAAGGCTTAATTGCTTGTTGCTACTGCCGTTTAAGACTGAGAGAGGGGGGCCCTCTCTTTGTATTTTAGCCTTTAATTAAATAATTACTAGACGACTGGTCTATTTTGAATTAATCTAGCGCCATGAACAGACAAACAAATGCCACAAGACAACATATACTGGATACCGGTTATGAGCTAATCGTAGCGAAAGGCTTTACCGGAGTAGGCTTGTCTCAGTTACTTAAACATGCGGAAGTGCCGAAGGGCTCTTTCTACCATTACTTTAAATCTAAAGAGCAGTTTGGCGAGGCCATGATTGCCGATTACTTTGATAAGTATCAGCAAAGGCTCGGCGCGCTGTTCAGTGACAGCAACCTGACAGGAAAAGAGCGACTGCTGACCTACTGGCGTCGCTGGATAGAGTTAAACAATGGTACCTGCGGAGCTGAGCGCTGTCTGGTTGTTAAACTGGCGGCAGAAGTTTCTGATCTCTCTGAGTCAATGCGGATAGCACTGAACCGCGGAGCGGAGAACATTATCGGCCAGATCACTGATTGTATTGAGTCGGGTGTACAAGATGGTTCAGTCTCGGTATCTAATCCGGCAGAGACCGCTGTTGAACTCTATCAGCTCTGGCTTGGGGCAAGTGTGCTCTATAAATTAAGTAAAGATAGCAGCGGAATGGAAAAAACCTTGCTGAAGACAGAAGCAGTTCTATCCGGCAAAACAGACGACTAAACATACGACCTGTGAGAGGGGGTTCTTGCAGGTTTTTTTATAACCTGACACTAGACGACTGGTCTAATTGTTAAGGTCAAATTATTAAATTAATGCTGAAACAAGAGAGCGTTCAGCCAACAAAAGGAAATCCTATGCAAAACCATAACAACCAAAGCATTGTACTGGCTTCACGACCTGTCGGTGCACCAAGGTCAGAGAACTTCCGTCTGGAAACATCAACTGTACCGGCTCCGGGTGAGGGGGAAGTACTGCTTCGCACAATCTACCTGTCACTTGACCCTTATATGCGTGGCCGGATGAATGATGCGGAATCCTATGCGGAACCAGTGGCTCTGAACGATGTGATGGTGGGTGGCACTGTCTGTCAGGTTGAAGTTTCAAACCATAAAGACTTCGAAGTGGGCGAGTGGGTACTGGCCTACACAGGCTGGCAGAAGTATGCCCTGTCTGACGGGGAAGGCTTGCTTAAACTCGGTAAGCAACCTTTAGCACCTTCTTATGCGCTGGGCATTATGGGGATGCCGGGTTTCACCGCCTATATGGGGCTGTTGGATATTGGTGAGCCTAAGCCGGGCGATACGATTGTGGTTGCAGCGGCAACCGGGCCTGTTGGCGCAACCGTTGGTCAGATCGGTAAACTGAAAGGCTGCCGGGTTGTTGGTATTGCAGGCGGTGAAGAGAAGTGCCGCTACGCAACAGAGGAGCTTGGCTTTGATGCCTGTATCGACCACAGAGCTGAGGATTTTGCTCAGCAGTTACAGTCCGCTTGTGACAAAGGTATTGATGTGTACTTCGAAAATGTCGGCGGAAAAGTGTTTGATGCGGTACTTCCGTTGCTTAATACCGGTGCCCGCGTACCTCTGTGCGGACTGGTATCTCAATACAACGCAACCTCGCTTCCTGAAGGACCGGACAGAATGTCTCTGCTGATGGCAACTCTGCTGATCAAACGTATCAAAATGCAGGGCTTTATTATTTTTGATGATTACGCACACCGCTATAACGAGTTTGCACAAGAGATGAGCAAGTGGCTGCAGGAAGGCAAGATTAAATATAAAGAGCAGTTGGTTGAGGGGCTGGAGAATGCACCGGAAGCATTTGCTGGTCTGCTGGAAGGCAAGAACTTCGGTAAGTTGGTTATTAAAGTGAATGAGCCGGTTTAACCGATTATTGGTTTAAGGATAATAAGAGGAAATCGCAATGATTACATTACATCACCTTAATAAATCACGTTCTAAACGTATTATCTGGCTGCTGGAAGAGCTTGGCCTTGAATATAACATTCAGCCTTATCAGCGTGATGCTGTCACTTTTCTTGCGCCGCCAGAGTTAAAGGCGGTTCATCCCTTGGGCAAATCTCCGGTGCTGGAAGATAACGGATTAGTTATCGCTGAGTCTGGTGCTATTACCGAGTATCTGATCGATAAGTTTTCTGACGGTAAACTTGCTCCGGAGAAAGGTACTACCGCTTATGTTGAGTACCTGCAATGGATGCATTTTGCCGAGAGTTCGGGAATTCTTCCTCCGCTACTCAAGATATTTGTGCTTAAAGATGGTTGTGACACTAATTTTCTGGGCGACTACGCCGATGCAGAGCTGGCTAAGGTAATGAGTTACCTGAACAGTTCCCTTGAAGGTAAACGCTATCTGATAGAAGAGCGACTGACGGGCGCAGACATAATGATTTCGTTTATTGTCGAAGCTTTGAAAAATCTGGGTGAAATTGAAAAGTACCCGAATATTCAAGGTTACGCAGCTCAACTGGCGACACATCCGGCATTTGTAAAAGCAGATCATATTGAAGCTGACGCGGAAAAGTAACAAGTTTATCTTTCTGATTTAAATTTTGATTAATACGGCCTCTTTTGTATGGTTAATGCTGGCAAAAGAGGCCGTAGTTTTATCTGACGCTTATGGAGTATAAATTGAGCTTCTGATGGAAAATATTTAATGAATTTGCAAAAACATTAAAAAATATGTGATTTTGCTCTTGATAAACTTCATAAACGTGACTAAAATCACGCCATAAATGTGAAGCGAAGAAAAAACAGGAGAAAAGAATATATGAAAAATACTATTGCACATGCGTTTATCGGCCAAAAAGCAATGAAAAACATGATTAACGAATCAATCAAGCTTAAAGCAGAGAAAAAGAACACTTTTAAGGCGTCGCTTTTCTCAGCAATCATGATTAGAAACGCTGTTAGCCTGTAATCCAGGCAAGCTGCCATCCGGCAAAAAAGAAGTAACTACAAATTTAAGCAATACAACCTTCAGGCACCAAACTTCAGACAAACAGCAGGCATCATCTTCTGATGTCAGGCTCTGCCAACAGAGCCGGGAAATAGTGTATGACTCACGACATATCTGAATGTTTTCTACCCGATAGAACTTAACAAACTACTCAGACACGGACTTCTGAACTTATCTGCTCGATTTAGGAGCGAAGGTTAGATATAGCGCCATTAATACTCAGAGGAAAATCAAATGAAAAACAATATAGCTAATGCATACATGGGTCAGAAAGCTGCACAAAAAATGATCAGAGAACAAGCAGAAAAACCGGTGCAAGTTAAACGCAAAGAGAAAGCGACGCTAATCTCTGCAATCATGCTGAGAAATGGTGTAGGCGGTACCCTTGAATCAAACACTCAGGTTGAATCTGTTGTTGATTCCATTGAGTCATGTGCAACTAAAGCGGTTGAAAAGCAAGGTAACTTTCTAATCAATCTGCTACGTCGCACTATGCCTCTTGGCCAGTAATCGCACGCTACCCAGATAAATAACAGAAGTAAGTCAGACTAATTAAAACAAACTAAAAGGAAATAATGATGAAAAACAGTATCGCAAATGCATATATGGGTCAGAAAGCAGCAGCTAAAATGGCAGAAACCAGCTCGCGCAAATCTGCGTCTAAACTGTCACTGGTGTCTGTAGTTCTTATGAGCCGTGCAATCAGCGCATAAGTAACCTTTTAATCCCCCTGCGAAATCCTGCCCTGAACAGCAGGTAAACAGTCAAAACATCAGCAATAAAAAGTTTGAATTGCCCCTACAAAGGGCAATAAAACTTGCTGTTATCTTTCCCGGAAAAAAGCCCCGGATTTGTGATAAACCAAGGGCTCTGCGGCTGGTTACTCAGAAAGCCCTGCTGCATTCTCAATATCAGTCAGCATTTGCATAATTTGATAAGAGTCCTCTGCCGAGGCAGAAGTGCCAGACAGTTGTTTATCACCGTTAGCAAGTGCCTCCACAATGTTCTGAACCTGATAGTAAAATCCGTCACCGTCAGCAGAATAGCTATAAGCATCGCTTGTTTTCTCATACTCAGTAACAACAAATGAGTTATCTTCTTTATCAGCCAGCCACGGATTAGACGTCAGGGTTAAGCTTTTTTTACTGCCATTGATAACAAATTCTGAATGCAGGCCGAAGTCTTCCGCACTGTGAACACGCACAACCATCTGGTTTTTAAAGCGGATAAGGGCAGAAATTTCGCAGAAGTTACCATCACCACCCCTGCGGCCGTAGGCACTAACCTGATAATCCTTTAGCTCTTCATCACTGAGCTGAGATTTGAGTAACAGGTTAATCAGGGAAACAGGATAGCAGGCGAGGTTGTATAGAGTGCCTTTACTATCCGGATTGACAAACTGGGAGATAGCAGCACAGTAACTGGCATTGATGGATTTGATTTCACCCAGTTCACCACTTTTGACCACAGACTCAATTTGTCCGGCAAAAGGATGGTTTAGATACATCAGACCCTCTGCGAAAAATACGCCGCTCTCTTTGACGGCTTCTAATGCCTGGGTGGTTTTTTCCATATCGACTGACAGTGACTTCTCACACAAGATCGCCTTGTTCGCTTTAGCGGCTTTCACCACATACTCATGGTGGAGGTGGTTTGGCAGGGCGATATAAACGATATCTACGTTCTCATCCACCAATAGTTCATCATAGCTTGTGTAGCGGGTTGCAATAGAAAACTGATCGGCAAATGATGTCAGGTTTTGCTCATTTCTTCCTGCTACAGCTGCAATTTCGCTGTTTTGGTTGGCGATAATCGCTTCAGCCATGGTGCCGGAAATAAAGCTGGTGCCAAGAATACCCCAGCGAAGATTTTTGTTAGGCTGCCTCATGGTTTACTCCTCTGCTGCTGTTGTCTCATATGCCTGAACGAGTGTCGTAACTCCTGAGCGGATAAACGCCTGAGTATGTTCGGCATTAAAGTGTGCTTCAAACGCTTCCGGGCTCTGGTACTTTTCCCATAGAATAAAACGGCGCGGGTTATCTTTTACTGCCATAGGTTTGGCCATATCGCAGCCCGGTTCACTTTCCATATCCGCACAAAACTGAATGATGGCTTTGCGACCCTCAGTTGTATCGATTTGTTCACTGATTT
The DNA here is from genome assembly GCF_028201475.1 of Vibrio sp. SCSIO 43137. Classification (NCBI taxonomy): domain Bacteria; kingdom Pseudomonadati; phylum Pseudomonadota; class Gammaproteobacteria; order Vibrionales; family Vibrionaceae; genus Vibrio; species Vibrio sp. SCSIO 43137. The sequence goes on from NZ_CP116384.1 coordinate 499,336, forward strand.
CCAGCTCAGCAGTAATAAAAATAGCAGTTTCTGACACTTGTAATACCTCAATTTATTTCAGACCTTTTATTCTATAGCTTCGTGTATATTGATAAACTCAGTAAAAGTTTATTGTTTATTAACTATGAGTGGATAATTGCCATGGATAAGCTTCGTAGTATGCAGATCTTTGTTTATGTGGTGGATAACGGCAGTTTCCGCAGCGCCTGTGGTTACTTTAATTTGTCGGCAACCATGGTGGGAAAACATATCCAGTTTCTTGAATCCAGTCTGGGCACTAAGTTAATTAACCGTACCACCCGCAAGCAGTCCCTGACAGAGTCAGGTGAGCTGTACTATCTGGAGTGCCGCAGGATTCTGGATGATATTGCCAATGCAGAAAACCAGATCCAGACTCTGGAAAACAGCCCACAGGGGACAGTAAGGATAAACTCTCCGGTTACATTTGGTAATAAAGTTCTCGCGCCTATTGTGGTGGACTTTCTCAGGCAGTACCCGTCTATTAATGTTGAGCTGACCCTTAACAACCACCTGATTGATCCTATGCATGAGCAGTATGATCTGGTGGTCAGGATAGGAGAACTGACGGACTCCTCCCTTATTGCACGGCATCTGGGAGATTACCAGATGATCTATTGTGCCTCACAAGATTACCTGAACCAGCATCCGCCAATATCTCACCCTGATGACCTCAGGCAGCATAACTGTCTGGGCTTTCAGTACAGCGAAAGCGGAAGGTATTCAGAGTTACTGACAGAAGATAACCGCGGCTTCCGTCTTAGCTCTAATAACGGCGATATTCTCAAATATGCCGCAATAAATGGATTAGGTGTGACCTTGCAACCTGAGCTGTTGCTGACTGAAGAGCTGGAGAGTGGCCGTCTGACTCAGATATTAACCAGCCATACCCCAAAACCTTCCCCCATTCATCTGCTATATAAAGATAAACAGCTATCGGTAAAAAACCGTACTTTTGTCGAGTTTGTGTTGGCGTCAATCCGGGAGAACAAATGAGCATAGAGAGGCGTTAAGTGGCTGAGCAAAAATTGCAGTTAATCGCTGACTATTATCGCAGCAATTTTGACAGGCTGGTTGACCATGCCCGCCACTGGTATGCCGATCTGCTTACCACAGAGGAAGCTGACTGGATTGCTAAGTACTCGAACCTGACGACAGATGCGCAGTGTCTTTTGGTCAGGTTACTGATACGAAAAGGCGAGTGGTTTCGCAGTGACAAACTTAGATATGACGAGATATCCGATGTGAGTGCTGCTGCGCGGGAATTGGATCAGTGCGGGTTTATCGATATCAATCCGGCTATTAGTGAACAGCAACTGGCTGCCAGCTTGCTGACCCGCCCAGAGCTGATCCGGCTGTTTGTCCCGAATAATAAAACATTGCGAAAAGCTGAATTGGTCGAGCAGCTCTCTTCTGAACCGATTTCTCCTGAGTTAGATGTTAATTTTGAAATCTTCTATCTGAACAACTCACGGGTTATTGAACTACTAACGCTGTTATTTTTTGCCAATACCCGACAGGATATCAGCCAGTTTGTCACAGAAGATTTGGGGCTTCACCAGTTTGAAAATTATCAGCTAAGTCGTGAAAGGCGCTTTTTCAATGTCAGGGAGCAGGTTGATAGTTTACTGCAAATCGCCCGTCTCAGTAATCAACATGAAAACATCACCGGGCGTAACAAAGAGGGGTTAACTGCAATACTACAATCGGTTCCTCAACTGTGCGTTCACAGCTATATTGACAGAAAACGGGCACAATTGATCAACAGGCTTGCCCGAGATCTTGAGAGGTGCGGAGAGGAGGAGCTGGCTCTGCAGTGGTATAGCCAAGTGAAGTTAGCCCCCAGCAGAGAGCGCCGGATAAGAATTCTGCATAAGCAGGAAAAACTGGATAAAGCTGAGCAGATTCTGAAAGAGATGCAGCAGCAGCCACAAGATGTCAGTGAACAGGAGATGGCTGAACGTCTTGCCCTGAAAATAAAAAGGAGCAGGGGAGAGAAAACCCGTAGGGCGGTTAAACCGCAATATCGTGAAAACCACCTCACTTTGGAACTGCAGGGTAAGCGGGTTGAGTTAGCAGTAAAGGAAGAGTACGAACAGCAGGGTTGGCAAGTCTATTTTATTGAAAATCAATTGCTTAATGCTTTGTTTGGTCTGGCGTTCTGGGATATTATTTTTGCCCCTGTTGACGATGCCTTTATCAACGCTTATCAGACTGCCCCTTTGGATCTTTACACGCAGGAGTTTAGTCAAAAACGAAAGGCTGAGCTGGAGAAGCGGCTGCAACAACTGAGAGAGGGCGATATAGAGTGTATCGAACGCCACTATCACCAGAAACAGGGAACAGCGAACAACTTTGTACACTGGCCTTTAATTGATGAAGAGCTATTAAAACTAGCCCTGAACAGCATAAAGGGAGAACTACTGGCTGATCTATTTGAAGTGATGCTGTCGGACTTAAAATTGTATCGCAGCGGGATGCCGGATCTGATCGCTTTTAAACAGAACCGCTTTCTATGGATTGAGGTTAAAGGGCCGGGCGATAAGTTACAGGATAGTCAGTGGCGCTGGATAAATGAGTTTAACCGGCTACAGGTGCCATTTTCAGTCTGTTATGTTAACCATGAAAAGAAAAAAGTTGGCTGACAAAATCAATTCGCCAACCAACTTTGTGTAATGATTTACCGCTTATCGGCTTACGGCAAGGTAGGTTCCGGCCAGAATCATAATGCTACCTGCACCCCGGTTTAATCTTGTGTGAGCAAGAGGCGTTTTTAACAGGCTGGCCATTCTTGCTGCGCCATAAGCGATAAGCATCAGCCCTGCCATCAGGCCGATCAGAGCCAGTGTTGCAGCCAGTGCAATATCGTTACTGCTGAGGGTGGTCAGATCCATAAAGGTCGGCAGGAAGGCGATGTAGAACAGAATCACTTTCGGGTTGGATGCAGAGATAAGAAAACCCTGAATAAAGCCTGACAGAGCGGTATCGGCGGCTTTTTCTGTCACCTCTGAGTCAATGGAGTCTTTTATCTGTGGCAGGGTTTTAAACATTTTATAACCAAGGTAAATCAGATAAGCGGCACCCAGATAGCGAATCACAATAAACACTTCAGCCCAGTTTTCTGCAATGGTAGCCAGACCAAAACAGGCCAGAATCAGATAAACAATATCGCTGATGGCCATTCCCAAGGCCAGCATAGTGCACTTTTTCGCACCGAATACCAATGCCCGAGCCAGAATAGCAAATACCCCCGGCCCCGGTGTTACGCTAAAGACAAAAATAGCAATAAAAAATGTAATAGCACCTTCAAATGTCATATCGGTACCTTAACTCCATCCAGAGAAAATATGATATATGATTGCTATACAATATCGTTTATATACAAGCCGTCAATATATAAATAACTTAACGGTTTTAGTGGGCAGAAAAAGTCACCGAAGCACTAAACCGCTGTTGGTTTTGTGAATATTTAAATTGCCAACCCTGCTTGGAACAGATTTTTTCTACCAGAAACAGACCGATACCAAAGCTGACGGTGTTGATATTGGCAGTGCTCGACCGTTGCTCAATGGTTTGATACGGGTTGGATATCTCGATATATGAGGGGCTAAGTTGTATTTCAACTTTACCGGACTCAGTATGCTGAATGGCATTTCTTAGCAAGTTAACTATCACAATACGACTTAACTCAGGAATTTCCCGTTCAAGGCTGGCCTTGTCCTCTTCGTTTATCTCTATTTCAATCTCTTTACCGGAAATAAGGTGCTGGTGATCGTGAATAACTTCATCGACTAACGACTTTAATACAATACTTTCCGTCTCAAGATCATGGGTATTTTCCCGTGCCAGCCAGAGCAGAGCCGTCATGGTATCGCGCATACCGGATACAGAGCGGCTAATGCGGTTAATGGCTCTCTGAGTACTTTTAGGCGCTCCTTCACTTACCCGGTTTAGCATCTCAGTACTGGCCGAAATAATGGTGATGGGAGTGCGCATTTCATGGCTGGCAGCACGCAGAAAGAACTCTTCCCGCTCAACCACTTCCCGCTGTTTTTTTACGCTAGTGGACAGTTGTCGTGCTAATAAATTTAGTTCCTGGTATCTGAGATTTTTATGATCTGGTGTCTGGTCGAGATCCAGTGTCTTAGCCCAGTCAGACAGCTTAAAGAAAGGTGAAGTAATACGATGAATCAGTAAGCGTGCCAAAATAAAAACAATCAAAATCAGGGCGCCGGCAAACGTTCCGACACCATCGGTTCTGGCAGATTCAGGCGGATACTTTTCGGTAATTTCTGTGACTTGATTAGCACTGTATTCAGAGAGAAAGTAGATAGTGGTATCGCTGCCACTCAAAGGATATTTGAAGGCGTATAAATAGAGATAGTCTTCTTCTGTCCAGAAAGAAACCTCTTTGAGGGTATCTGGTTTCAGCTCTTGCCAGTTTACTTTGTTTTGGTACTTGGCAGGAATATGTTTGATATCGGTGTAAGCTTGTAGGGTATCTCCCTTGGGCAATGGCGGAAGCTGACCTGTCTTCTGGTAGAGCTTTTCAATGGTGGCAACCTCATAACGAAAAGCATACTCTGCTGATTCGTTCATTCCCAGCTCATAGCTTTTGCTCATCAGCAAGCCATAAACAACACTTAGCCCGATAGCTAAGCTGAACAGGAAAATATAGATGTCGCGTTTGATACTGGGCATGAATCAGCTCTCTTTGATGGCAATGCCGACACCGTGAATGGTGTGAATAAGCGGTTTGTCATAGGGTTTATCAATGGCCTGACGAAGCTTAAACAGATGAACTTTTAGGCTGTCGCTGTTGGGAAGATCTTCTCCCCATACACTCTCAATCAGCTCTTGTTTAGAGACTACATTGGGTGACTTCTGCATAAGGCACACCAGCATTTTCCAGCAGGCGGGAGGCAGGGTGATAGTGTCACCAGCACGGCTTACGGAATGTTTATCCAGATCGATATTAAGATCACCGACTGACAGTTTCTGTACCGTGCCCAGTGAACGGCGTACCAGAGCCTGAAGCCGCACCCGCAGCTCTTCCATGGCAAATGGTTTCACCAGATAGTCATCGGTGCCGACAGAGAAGCCTTTTATCTTATCCTCCAGCGTATCTCTGGCGGTCAGCATCAAAATCGGGGTACTGATCCCTTTCTCTCTAAGAGTCTGACAAACAGTTAAGCCATCCATTTTCGGCATATTAATATCAAGTAAAATGACCGAGTATTGATTCTCCATAGCAAAAGTAAGCCCGGATGCGCCGTTATAGGCAAAATCAAACTCATAACCGTCAAGTTCCATAAAGTCGCTGATGGCTTCTGCAAGGTCTCTGTCATCTTCAATTATCAAGGCTTCAATGGACATGATTTTCCTTTTTTTATCAGGTTTATCTGGTCGTTAGTTTAGTACAGCCATACTGGCTAAACTAGCTTGGTCTGATAAATTCGTGCAGAGAACAGATGAGTCAGGTCACAGCCGCTGAAGACTCTTCATCAGCCTGTTCAATCTGGTTTAGCCGGCTACTGATTTCCCATAACCTGCTCAGGTTTTGCAGCACCATCGGCAGTATAAGGCCGGCTTCGGCAAACTCCCATGAGTAGCTGATGATGGTGAAAATCTTGCCAGGTTGAGGCGAAGGCAGGGAGGCGCTTTCAATCAGGTTATAGCCCATAAAAATGGCAATAAGGACAAAAATGGCACCATAGACAAGGGCTTCTGTATCGGAAATCTGAATCTCCCGCAGTCTAAGCTTATTCAGGTGGCGTTTTAGCTGATAGCCGGTTTTTCTATTTAGAATAGAAACCTGTTTTTCCTGCTGAGTATTTAAACTGGCATTCAGGTGATAAAACCTGTGATGAGAAAGGCTGTAAATCAACATCATTCCGCAAATAAGGGCAATGGATGCCAGCCCGAACTCCAGTTTAAGGCTTAACAAAATAATAAAACCCACAACCAACTGAATCAGGGCGGAAAAGAGCTCGGGTAACTCATTTTCCAGAAAATCTACTAACTCTCTGGAGAGGTCAATTCGGGCGTTTTGTACTGAGACCGACAGTTGTTTAAAACGCTTCTCAACTTCGACGCCCAAATCAACCCGTATGGAACCAAATACACGGGTGTCGTACATACGGCGTAAGGCTGAAATAACGATTAGCACCAGCATAATGGCAGCAAAATAGAAGATAGCCTGAGTTTTGCCTGCTAACAGCTGATCAATAGCTATACCGATCACTAGAGGAATGGAGGCCATAAGAATATTTTCCAGTACGACCATAGACCATGTGATGGCGAGTTTTATCCTGTACGCTTTCGCGATTGAAAGTAAGCCAAGCTTGCCGTTTAACCCCATTTTACTAACCCATTGCGACTCATTAACCCTAACGAGTGTAGTCCGGTAAAGGTTAACTTCTGGTAAAGCTGAGAGACTGACGACTTACAGACAGTACATGTTGTTCAACTTTTGCCATGGTCGATGAAATCTGATCCCAACAGTTCCAGTAGAGATCAATATAGACAGCATTGGTGTGCAAAATCACTATATTGTCACTGTCACAAAATTTATCGATTAATGGCTTAGCAACAAGCGTCCAGCCCATACCTTTTTTAACCGCGTTGAGCAGGCTGTAGGAGCATGGCAGATAATGAGTTATGCCTGTTTTGCTGTCATGGCCCTCTTGTTGCATAAACAGGCTGACAAGGTTGTCTTCATGGTCAAATGCCAGAGAGGGCGCTTTGCTAAGTCGGGCTGAACTCACGCCATCAGAAAAGTAGCGCTGATAGAAGTCCTGACTGCAGACCGCATAGTATTCAAGTTTACCTAAATAGCGGCTTTTACAACCGGCTATCTGGTTTGCTTTGGATGTCACTGCTGCCATCACTTCTCCGGTTTTTAACAGAGATTGAGTGGTGACGGTATCGGAGGCGCGAATATCAAAGCGGTAAGGTGTGTTTTCAGCCAGACGGGTTACGACATCGCCAAACCAGCAGCTTAATGAGTCGTGATTCACGGCTATGGTCAGGGGAACCGCAGCTGAACAATGACCATCCTCCAGGGCCTGTTCCATCTCATTGTGGATCAGCAGCAGCCTGCGGGCGTAGGCTAACACTTTCTTACCTGTCTCTGTTGTAACTGGGGGAGTACTGCGAATTAATACTGTACTTCCGACCCGGTTTTCCAGTGATTTCACTCTCTGAGATACCGCACCCGGAGAGACATTCAACTGTCTGGCGGCTTTATCAAAGCTCTGCTCATCAACGATGGCGATTAAGGTTTCAAGTTCTTTGTTATCCAGCATAAACCATTACTGTCCCGTCTTTAGAGTTGCTAAAGATATAATAGTTTTTTTAGTTTTATTCAATTTTCGGTTCTGCATATGATGGGTTAAGCATATTTTTCTAATCCAGTAACATCCGTTTTACTCCGGAAAAGCAGAGGAACAACCATGAGTGATAATAACAAATCCGAATTGCTTACCGAGGCGCCCGTCAAGGCGCCACACACCTTTCTGAACTTCCCGTTAGTCACAAGTTTTGACCATTTTGGAGCCGATATTGCGGTGCTCGGTGTGCCTTTTGGTATGCCCTATAGCGTTGACGGCATGGCGAATGATCAGAGTCTGGCTCCCGACCATATCCGCCAGTGGTCAACACGAACAGAAATAGATATGACATTGGGCAATTATGATTTCGATTTAGGCGGTACCCTGCTGGATGAACAAGAGGTTAGGGTGGTTGACTGTGGAAACGTAGCGGCCAGTCGCAGCGATCACGAACTGCATTACCGTAATGCAGAACAGGTTGCCCGTTCAGTATTCTCTTCCGGCTCACTATTGATCACGCTAGGTGGTGATCACGGTGTTCCTGTTCCGGTTATCAGGGCGCTCGAAGTGCTGGAGCAAGATATTACCCTGATCCATATTGATGCTCATCTTGACTGGCGTGACGAGATAAACGGGGAGAAGAACGGCTATTCCAGTGTTATTCGCAGGGCATCGGAGCTGCCGTTTGTTAAGGGAATTCACCAGATTGGTATGCGCGGGATTGGCAGTGCCAGAACAGCAGAGGTGAAGGATGCCATTGACCATGGCTGCTCAATAATAACGGCTTATCAGCTACACGACATGGGTATGGAAGAGGTGTTAAAGAGCATCCCTGACGGCGGAACCTATTATCTCACTATAGATGCCGACGGTATCGACCCGACCATTATGCCGGCCGTGCTGGCGCAGACACCGGGTGGGCTTAACTGGCCGCAACTGCACAAGCTGATTCATGGCTTAGTAAATAAAGGGCGGGTAGTTGGAATGGATCTGGTGGAGATAACGCCTTCAGCCGATGTCGGCAATATCTCAATGATTCATGCAGAAAGACTTTTGTGTAACTTTATTGGTGCAACCGTAAGGGCGGGGTATTTCCGGTAAACTTGTTTAGTTCCCCTAAGGCTTGTCAAATTACGGCTTTAGGGGAACCTTATTTCGCTAGAATGAGAACTTCACTCCCATTCCCAGCCTATAGCCATTTTCGTCATAGAAATCGATATTTGAATCAATATCTTCATAGCCTGCCATCACGTTGAAGCTTGCGTTCTGCCATCCCATCAGCCCCATATATTCATAGGCCAGATTGACAGAGTAGCTGTTATCTTTCTGCTTTTTATTAAACAGCGGATTAATGGCTTCAAAGTCACTGTTGCTGTAGTTGCCGTTAAGCGATACTTTGCCGTTACCCACCATTTGCATAACAGAAAGCGCAAACCCGAGTTCATCATATGACATCGCTTTGCCGTCAGCAGAATAGCTGTGATAGGTAACGGCAGGCATTAAAAATGTTGACTGACTAAGAGGAAGTCCCCCGGATACTTTAAAACGGTAGCCATTTCCGTCTCTGCGGAGCAGTTTATCTCCCGAGCCCGATTGTTCGTTTTCAATCTCTTTATCGTAATAGGCCAGGTCTGTATCAATACCGATGCCTGCAATATTTCTGACCTGTATACGATAGGCGTTTCCGCTGATATCTGTTTTTTGCCGGGCAGTGTTAAGCAGATAAGGATCTTGCCATGTTTCGCCTTTCACGATGGTTGGCAGATAAGAGAGTGAAAGAACAGTACCACTGTCTAGTTCAAATGCGTAACCGGCCTCAAGAGCGAAAACACCCTCTACGATATCTTCCTGTGCCATACCTAAAAACAGCTGTTGAGTACCAAAGGTGTAGCGAACCTGACCAATTGGGGCGAACATAACATCAGAGTCAGATTCGCCTTCACTATTCAGTGTACCCGTTTTGGTGCTGTTTTCCGTATTGAAGTTACTTGTCCGGCTTGAGTAACCCGCCATCAGGCTAAGATCACCGGAAAGGCCTTGTCTGTCAAAAGGGCCTTCCATCATATTGGCAAAGGCAGTACCGCTGACCAACAGGCCTGCGATTAAAAGGTGTTTGTTCATACTGGTTCTCTATCTGGGTGAATGAAATTTTCACCTTAGGCAGCGCACGGTTAACGGAGGGTAAAAGAATGAAAAAAATTAATAATTTCCATACATTGCAAGTGGAAATAACCAGATAGCCTTGTAAACTATAAGTTTTCTGCCACACCTTTTAAAACAGGACGTTTTATGAAACTACGTACAATAATTTTACTTTTGGCCTCCCATTTTCTGGTGGGTGCATTTGGATTTGGTGTGGGTATCTATGCACTGCCGATATTGATTGCACCGCCGGCACCAAGTGTGTCTGATGTGCAGGCGAGCTCATCACAGGCTGAGTTTAGCGGAGTGTTTAAGAAGGATTTGCAGGACAGCGATCGCTTTCACTGGGGTGAAGGCAAAGTTACCGTCGGCAAAGATTTTGTTACCCTGATGGGTGAGCTGGCTCCGGGGCCGGACTATAAGCTCTATTTATCTCCGCAGTTTGTAGAAACAGAAGCTGATTTTAATCGTATTAAACCCAATATGGTTCGGGTTGGTGATGTAAAAACCTTTGAAAACTTCGTCGTTAATGTCCCTGCGGATATCGACCCGGCTAAGTACAACAGTGTTATTATCTGGTGCGAAACCTTTGGTGAGTTTATAACAGCAGCCAAATATAAATAATAATAAGCACTTATTTAGAGTTAATGAAGACTGGCATTATTGCCAGTCTTTTTTATGTCAAAACTACACAAGTGCGCTTTAATATCCTTTAATGCTCCATTAATAATTTATAATAAAATATCTATTAAATTCATAACCATAGCTTTGTGACATAAGCGTGAATATCATCACAGCGATTAGATCATATATAAACGAAAAATAAATAGAGTTGTATTGCCTGAGCGTTAAAATATTATTGATATTAAAATCAGAAAGGCTGGAATATGAAGAAGATTGGTTTTAAAGGCTCTCTTTTGACTGCCGCATTTATCGTTTTGACCGGTACGGTATTAACGAATAGCTTTATTTCTTATTACAATCAAAAAAATTTACTGAAAGAGAAAATTACCCAACATACTCAAGAGTATGCCACTGAGCAGGCTGAGCTCATCGGAGGATTTCTTGATGAAAAAGTCTCCGGTATACATAGGTTAACTAAGCACTATAGAGACGGGATAGGCACAGACGACCCTGATAAAATTATTGAACTGACCAAGGTGTTCGCCGAGGCAATGAACATTTATGGTACGGTTATCGCCTTTAAAAATGGCGATGCTTACTGGACCTATAGTACGGCCTGGTATCCAGATCATAAGTATAAAGATGATATCAATACGGTTGGCTGGTACAAACAGTCGCAGCAAAAGTCCGGCACCACTATCACCAAACCTTATCTGGGCGCTGACGGCGCTACTCTGTGGGTTAGTATTGTTGAGAAGACCAATTTCGGTGCTATTGCTGGTTATCCGAGCATGGCCTTGATGAGTGATATTGTTGCGGGTACTTCTCTAAAAGGTTCTCAGGCAATGGTGTTTATTGACGACTCTACCGTGCTGGCATCCTCAAGCGAAGAGATAATTCCGAACTCCAAACTTGACGACCTTCCATGGTATGTTGCCGAAAGAGACAACATCCTCAGCAACGATGCTTATACAGGCCAGTTCACTCAGGATGATAGACAGAAACTTTTCTTCTCCAAGCAGATCAAGTTTGGTGATACGACTTGGTATTACCTGATCACCATAGATGAGTCTATTGTATTTGCGCCTTTACAGGGTGTCGTCTGGCAATCATCGATCACAGGAACAACATCTATAGTGCTTGGCTGCCTGATTATCTTGTTGGTCATTCAGTGGTTGTATAAGCCAATTCTCTCCCTGAAGGAGACAATTTCTGCCCTGTCACAGGGGGAGGGAGATTTAACCCGCAGGCTGGATGTTCATTCAAAAGATGATCTTGGACAGATTGCCATGGGGGTTAACCAGTTTATAGAAAGCCTGCAGAGCATGATGCTAAAGATACAGAGTTCGACGCATCAGCTAGAGGACAATATTGCTTCGTTACATAAGCAGACCGCTAGCAGCTCGGCAACCATTCAGAACCATCGTAGTGAAATGGAACAGATTGTCACTGCCGTGACTCAGATGAATGCTACAGCAGAGGCAGTAGCAACGGATGCCGCTAATTCTGCAGGCAGCACCAGAGACGCTGTCAGTGCCGGTGTAGACTCACAGAGCAAAGCTTCCCAGACGCAACATACGGTATCTTCTTTGGTTGAAGATGTTTCGGTTGCTTCTGAACATGTGCAGCAGATGAGTGAACAGTCGAGCAATACAATATCCATTCTTAGTGTGATTGAAGAGATTGCAGAGCAAACTAACCTGCTGGCACTTAACGCTGCTATTGAAGCTGCCCGTGCCGGTGAGCACGGCAGAGGTTTTGCCGTTGTGGCTGACGAAGTGCGCAATCTGGCTACCCGCTCTAAGAGTTGTACTGAAGAGATTGAAAGTGCCCTGACTCAACTGACCAATGGTAGCAGCGCCATTGTGGCGGCAATGGATAAAACTAAAGCCCGTTGTGAAGAAACCGCAATTGAAGCGGGAAGTGCTGTGGATAGCCTGAACTCTATGTCAAATCACGTTTCTGAAGTTGATAAATTAACTACACAGATAGCCGCTGCTGCGCAGGAGCAAAGTGCCGTGACCCATGAGATTAGCCAGAACATGAATGCGATAAATCAAATCGTGACAGAGCTTGACCAGTCAGGGCAGTCTGTTGTTAATGAGGCAGGAAAAATTGAACAGATCAATTCAGATCTGGTGAACATAGTAAATAAGTTTAAGTTGACTTAGTATCGTATATAAGACTTCTTACCATTTGCTCCTGCGTTTGTGGGAGCAAAACAGAGTTAATACGGACTACCTTATGAAAGAGATAAAGCTATACAGCGCCCAAGGATCAAATTGCTCAGAGCGGGTTGAGTGGTTGCTGAACTTTAAAGGTCTTTTATATGAGAGAGTGGAAGTGGATGACTTGCAACCGGGTAGCCACTTTCGCTCAATTAATCCCTTTGGTTATGTACCGGCAATTTCTCTGGATGGTTATCTTATTGCGGAATCAATGGCTATCGCGGAGTGCGTTGAAGAGTTATATCCGTTGCCGGTTTTATTTGGAGATAATTGGCAACAAAGGGCACTGACAAGGGAGATATGTGAGTACGTCAATTCCACTATCCATGCGCCCCAAAACAGAAGCGTATTATCTGCATTAAGGCCTGAACTCGCGGATACGGCAAAGAGGGTGCTAAGGGGAGAATGGATATCTGCCAAGCTGGAAATCCTGAAACCTAAGCTATGGAAAGAGTCAAATTTCGCCGTAGGTAATCGCTTTTCGCTGGCAGATATTTTTGTGGCAACAATATACAAAAAAGCCATTCAACATGGTGCTGCTCCGATAGCCGGTTATAAATCTCACCTTGAATGGTTGCGTACTGATGAAGCAATCGCCCGAGCCGATAAGTTCATCAACCAGTGTTTAACGGGTTTGGCGATTATTTACTAAATTATAATGATCTAGAAGTAGGTGGTATTAAGGTTTCAAGTAGTAAACCTGTCAGAAGCAACCAATGCTACTGCTCAGCAAAGCAGAATAAAACTGCTTACATGCAAATATATGCCCAGCTGCCCTAACCAATGATATTGACAACTGAAGCAGACTATCCATTGGATGCTCTTTAATAAAAGCCGCGAACGGGTCATAAGCATTGTTACACACTCTTACAAAACCCATCATTATGTGTGATGTACATCCCAAAAAACACCTTTGTTTTCATTAATCTACATAACAGAAGTAAATACAGTAAACAAAAGGAAAATAGTAATGAAATTAACAAAATACGCATTTATGATGATTGGCGAAGGTTATACTCCTGCGCAAGTTGCCACGCTGGATTCAGGCTCATTCTCGACCACTGTGGTGTGTATAGAAAACATTGAAATGGCTTGTGAAGAAGCTAAGAAGCTAGTGCCGCAGGGCATTCAGTTAATTGAGTTATGCGGTGCATTTAAAGGCGACATGATAGACGCTGTTATTAATGCCGTAGATGGTCAGATTCCTGTTGGTAATATGGGCATGAGAGAGGAAGAAAGAGCTAAATTTATAAGCTTCATCCAAAGCTGACAAGGTTTCTTTTCCGGGCAGGTTGAGCCTAATCTGCCCGGTAGTTGTTTGGTTATCCTCAGTTTAGCAACCGGATTATGCTCTTAGCCGGTAGATCGATGTGCTATAACTATTTTATGTTGATGAGTAAAATGGTCAGAATGCGCCTAATTATTGCTACACTTTGTGTTATGTGGGGAACGGTACGTCCCTCTCTTGCCAGTGAAGACTTGCAAGTCATTGCTTTTAATGTCCCTCCCTACAGTATTGTCTCAGAGAAAGAAAATACAGGCTATGTAACCGAACTTGTAAAAGCCGCTACAGCAGCAATGTCCCACAACGTGTCCATTGAAACCTATCCGGTTTTACGCGGAATTTATAAAGCAAAAACGACTAAGAATATTTTGCTTTATCCTCTTATGAGGCAACCGCACCTTGAAGAGCATTTTCATTGGCTGGAGCAGGTGTCTTCGTCTAATAGTTACCTATTTAAGTTTCATTCCAGAAACGATATTCAAATTTTATCCTTATCCGAAGTAAAGGATTTACGCGTAGGTGTTGTGCGTGGAAGCACTCTTATCCAGAGCCTGAAGAATAATGCTGTTAATAACATTAATACCGTGAATGATGGTGTTCAAAATATTTTAAAACTGGAAAAAGGCAGGATTGATTTGTTGGCCAGTGACGAGTTGATGCTAAGCCACATTATTGACCTCTACAATAGGGAGAATAGAGAAAATAAGCTTGATTTAAGTATGTTTGTTAAGGTTGTTGCTATCCCTGTCAAGAATAATGAGATGTATATCGCAATGGGCAAGAACAGTTCTCCTGAGTTAGTAAGCGAGGTTAAAGCATCCTTTCGGTCTGTTCGTCAATCGGGAAAGCTCATTGAGGTTGCACATTTCTGGACAAATGAACATGAACAAGCTCAGGTCAATGTGTATAAAAAACAGTTGGCTTCTAAGGGATACCAATGGGTTGACTATACCTATGATGGCGGAGGGGGTGAAAACTTGTCTAAAGTATTAGAAGCCAGAAAGCAAATTGACCATTTTCCACATGCGATACAGCATTACGTCGGACCACAGATAAAGTCTTGGGCCAAAATGGGTTTGTTGCTGCCCCTGGATAGAATAGCCAAGCAGCAAGACTGGGACTCTAACCTGACTCGGTCTGTGCGGGATAGTATTTCTTATCAGGGAAGCTACTATGCTGCACCAGCAAATTTTCAAAGAGTTAACTGGATGTGGCTGAACACTAAATTGTTCAAAGATGCGGGTTTAGAGATCCCAACTACCTGGGATGCCTTTTTCAGTGCAGCTGAAAAGCTTATGGAAAACGGAATTAACCCTGTTGCATTGGGCGGATATCCTTGGCAGGAAGGAACACTTTTTGAGTCAATGGTTTTAGGTTTAGGTGGTGTTGAGTTTCACAGGAAACTGTTTATAGAGTTAGATGCTGAAGCTTTTCGTTCGGACACAATGGCGGAAATACTGAGTAAACTGAAAAAAGTTATTGGCTATACTGGCAAAAATCGAGCAGGACGAACCTGGGTACAGGCCACCGAAATGATTATTAACGGTGATGCTGCTGTGTATTTTATGGGGGACTGGGTAAAAACTATCTTCGATGAGCGTCAATTCCCATACGGAGACAATGGCTATATCTGTGTTCCGGTGCCGGGCACGAGTCATGTGTTTCTTTCAAATGTAGATTCATTTGTCTTTCCTGACTCTGGAATGACTCACCGAGAGGGACAAATGGCTTTGGCAAGTACCATTATGAGTAAAAAAAGTCAGGAAGAGTTTAATTTGTTCAAAGGATCTATTCCTGCCAGACTTGATACTCCTTTAACTAAGTTCGATGACTGTTCTAAGCTCTCATCTGAGGCAGCGTTTAAGTATGAAGCTATTCCGTCATTCAATTTTATTCAGGTGCAACCTAAAGAGATACAAAAGCCAGTTATTGATATTGTAAGTCGTTTTATTAATACAGATTTAAGTGTCGAAGGGACTGTTGCCGAGTTGTACACCACAGTAAATAAATACAATAAGAAAGTTTCTGAATAAGCCAAATTCTTAAACTAAAGGCAGGACAGTTCTCCTGATGCATATCTTCTGCTGCTGAGAAGCCCATTTGCAGCCAACAAAGTCAGCAACTAGACTTTACTGAGATCTCTGGAGATAAAGTATTGTGAAAGTTACTAGGCTGGTTATTGTTTTAAGTCTTTTTGCCGCACAGGCGGTTTCAGAGGATCTTCCGGAAAAAGTAATACTGGCCAGTCCGATAGATTTTTTACCTGTGACAATAAGCCGCGATGTCCTGAATGTCGCCTACCAAAGAGCCGGTATTGCAGTCGAATATGTTGTGTTGCCGGCAAAACGCTCAGTTGTGCAGGTCAATCAGGGATTGTTTGATGGCGAGGTTAGCCGGATATGGTCAATTACAGATACTTATCCAAATCTCATCAGAGTTCCTACTCCGATCAATTACATTAATCAGGTGTTGTACTCAAATCGTGATCTTAAGGTGAATTCCTGCGAAGCACTCGCAGGGTTTAGTGTAGGGGTCAGGCGTGGGGTAAAACATGCAGAAGTATGCAGTCAGCATGCTGGTCAGGTTAATGTTTTCAATAAGACTGACAGAATGATGAAAGTGTTGAGTGAAGGGCGTATAGATTTAGTGATCACCTCTAGACTCAGCGGTCTGCCATTTGAGGACAACAAAGATTATCCGCATGTTACCTTATTAGAGCCTCCCCTCAGCCACATCCATCTTTACCATTTTCTACATAAATCTAATGCTGATTTAGTCAACAAACTGGATGCGGAACTTAGTAAAATGGAACAGTCGGGCGAAATAGAAACGATACGCAACCAGACAATCGCAAACTATATGAAACGTCTGAATACAGGTGCCCTTAAGTTCTGGTAGCTTGGAAATTACGGTACTTTCAGCTGCCAGTTTATGTTGTCACTATTACCACTTCAGTCACTAACAGAACAAAAATTCCACTCTAAACGTATGACATCCTGTATTTGATACCGTCCTAATGACCTCGATCAATCCATTTCTTGTGCAACTAGAGCATTATAGCCCCGAAGTTAGTTGGCTTAAATAATATTCAAATAAACAAATAGTTAGTAAAAACTATAAAAAATTATTTAAGGACTTTAAGTAAAGTATGTCTAGTCAAGAAAGAAAGTTTGCTGAGAACGCAACACTTGTATCAGTTACAAATCTTGAAGGTGTTATTCAGTATGCCAACCGGGATTTTATTGTTATATGCGGTTACTCAGAAGAAGAGCTGGTGGGGGCAAACCACAATATCGTTCGTCATGAAGATATGCCCAAAGCTGCTTTTGCCGATTTATGGGCAACGATTAAAGCAGATAAACCCTGGCAGGGTATGGTAAAAAACCGTTGTAAAAACGGTGACTATTACTGGGTTGATGCTTATGTTACTCCCGTGTTCGAGAATGGGGTAAAGGTTGGCTACCAATCGGTTCGCAGTTGCCCGACAAGGCAGCAAATCGAAAACGCTGAATCTCTTTACCGCGATTTACGCAGTAATCCGGACAAATCACTGCCAAAGCCTAACCCATTAAGTCAGCTCACGTTAGCGACCAAAGTAAGAAGCATTTTGGCGCTGGCCTTTTCCACTGTGGCCTTTACTCAGTGGATAGATGGCAAGCTGTTTAGCTCTGATATTCTGCACATTGCCGGCAACCTATGGCTGCTGTTCCTGTTTGGCATGTTACTGCACCTGATTAACGGCGATGTGGTTAAGCGGGTTAACCGGCTAACTCACATTCTGAAACGAATTTCCACTGGTGACCTGACTGAGCGGATTGAGATCCTGAAGAAGGATGAGATTGGCGAAACCGTTATGACGGCCAAAATGTTGCAAGGCAGACTGAAAGCAGTAATAGGCCGCTTTGGTGAATCCTCAGTTGATTTGGTCGTGGCAACAGATGTGTTGTCAGAAACCAGTAATGCCACCAAAGACAGTATGAATATTCAGCATACTGAGACAGAGCTGGTTGCAACGGCCATGAATGAAATGAGTTCAACGGTCGCTGAGATTGCCCAGAATACCTCAAGAACATCAGATCTGGCGGCAAACGCGGATACTGTTGCTCAAAGTGGTAAAGCTATTGTGTCTGAGACCCGGGAAATGATTCTGGAGCTCTCCGCCAGCCTGACCTCTATTTCAGAATCCATTACTGAACTGGCTGAAGAGTGCCAGCAAATTAAAGATATTACCGATTCCATTAACGGTATCTCTGATCAGACTAACCTGTTGGCACTGAATGCGGCTATTGAAGCGGCAAGAGCCGGCGAAGCGGGACGTGGTTTCGCTGTAGTAGCGGATGAAGTAAGAACACTGGCTTCCAGAACGCAGGAGTCTACAGTTGAAATTGATACCATGATAGAAAAACTGCAAATGGGAAGTAAGAGTGCTGTGCTTGCGGTAGAAGATGGTATGCAGAAGGTTTTATCTTCAGTAGAACAGATTCAGAGCACCGAATCAGCCTTTACTGAGATAGTCGAATCTGTGACGGATGTTAATGACATGAATATGCAGATTGCTACGGCGGCGGAAGAGCAATCGAGTGTTGCTGAAGAGATGAACCAGAATGTTTCTTCAATCAGCACTCAGTCATATAGTACGGCTGACAGGGTTGCTGAACTGGAGAAGAAGGTAGAGGAACTGACCAGAATGTCCAAGTCTCTCAAGCTTCAGATTGCTCAATACGATTTGGGCGAATCAGTCGCTTCTTATTCTTAGTTGGCGGTAACTCCGGTTAGAGAAGGGCACCGATATGGTGCTCTTTCTCTTTGTCACAAACTCGTTAATCTTTACCACGAAGAATTTGTCGGTATTCAGGAGTCTGGCGCACTTTTTTTAGTGCTGCCCTAAGTTGCAGCACCATGGCTGCCGGGGTCTTCTTGTTAGTGACCAGGTAAGCCTCTCCTGAAATCTCTTCAATGGTTATAAGTCGCTCAAGTTCACTGAATTTATAGTTTTTCAGAGAGGGTTCGTTTGTTAGTTGGTATTTCAGAATATGCTCATTAGAAGGAATAATATCTACTCTGTTGCGGAACAGTTTTTGAGTAAGTTTTAGCGGGCTATAGCCCAGATCTAAGTTATCTTCTAAGCCAATTGAGCGGAAATAGTCGTGCTCAATATTTTTGTACAGTGCGCCTATGCTGTAGCGCTGAAAATCTTTAACGTCAGAGATGCTTATATGGGGATTTTTCTTTAACGCCCATAGATGAATTTCAATGGCAAACAGCTTTCCTACCCAGATATATTGGTTTTCCCTCTGTGGTGTACGAATCATTGAGAACAGAAAGGAGTTAGGTGTTTTTTCAAGCTGATCGATTGCCCTTGCCCAGGGCAGAATCTTGTAATTGGCGGTATAAGGTGTTTCATTCAGAGCCAGCTCCAGAATCTCTACGGAAATTCCACTCATGCGCTGGCTATTGCCGGCAACCTGAAAGGGGGGACTTTCTTCAGTATAAAAAGTCAGCTCTGTCGCAGACAGAACGGAAGTTATGAGCAGCAATATTGTCGACAGAATAAAAGATTTCATCGTTCTTTTTTAAGGTCGATACTAGTCAACCCATCAGCCCCTACCTATTGCCAGACATATCTTTAAAGGTAGAAGAGTCTGTATTTGTTGTCACTATTTCAGAATGGCTTTACTCCTTTCAGAAAATTGCCTTCTGTTTATCTTTAATAAAGAAAAACAGACTGACCGCCACAAACAAAAAGGTGAAATAGTAGAAGAACGAAGAGAGTGAGGCTAGAAAGTCGAGATTTTGCTCGATTTGATCTTCGCTGTAGCCCTGAGATATCAACTTATAGTAGTAGGCGTATAACATGCCTATCAAGCCGTAACCTAAGTTAAACATCAGCCCCTTAAAGCTGAGAACCGTTGCTCTGTTATGGGACTCGGTCTTTTTATTCAGGTGATAACTGATAAAGATATTCATGGTCATAATAATAAAGATCAGCATCAGCGCGGGTATGACCCCATAGATAGGCCAGCCAAGGCTAATACAGTAATAGGTTGCCATAGTCGCTAAACCCATAGCGGCAATAAAGGGTTTTGGTGCGATACTTTCTGCCAGCCGGCGGCTTTGCCCTGCCAGTAATATCTGAAAAACGCTTACCCCGGCACCAATTAAACCAAAGTAAATAATGGGGATGTCGATAGCGCGATAATACTGGCTGTTCATGGTTAGAAACATACGGGAAGTGTGCTCAAACAGGCTGTAGTAAAGCAGAATAAAAAGTACATAAGGGGTTGAAAGTACCCACTTTCCCGTGTTGAGGGTGAGCTTCATACTTGCCACAGTGGTTTCCCAGTTACTGCTCTCTTTCGGCCGCTGCTTTTTCTTTTCCCGCATACTGGTTGCGGCAAAAATGGCCACCATGGCAACAAGTAAGGTGGCATAGACAGGGATGCGCATAATGTCCTGTGTGGTTTCCGGCTCAGCGAAGCCAAGGGCGGAATAGAGGCCAGCCATAAAGTTCACATCGTACATGGCGGCACCCAACAGAGTAACGAAAATGCCGACGCCAGAAGCGATACGGATCTGGATTTGTAACACCTGAGGCCAGATATCTTCTTTGCCTTGCTCCTTTAACGTGTCATAAGCCAGCGCTTCATCAGCACCACTTGCCAGAGCCATTGCTAAGCCACTTAATACCCGGTTGACCAGAAAGACCATAAATACCAGAGTAGGGTTGCCGGTGGGAACAAAAGCGATCATGGCGATCTCAATAAACATAACCAGCGAGGAGAGCACCACCAGTTTTTTGCGGCCAAGGGTGTCAGCAAAGGCGCCGGAGGGCACTTCAGCCAGCACAATGGTTGCTGCCCAGACCACATTAAGCATGGCAAACTGAGAGAGTGTCAGGCCATAATCTAAGTAGAGTAGGGTGAAAACCGGATAGTAAAAACGCGCAAAGTAG
The DNA here is from genome assembly GCF_028201475.1 of Vibrio sp. SCSIO 43137. Lineage (NCBI taxonomy): Bacteria > Pseudomonadati > Pseudomonadota > Gammaproteobacteria > Vibrionales > Vibrionaceae > Vibrio > Vibrio sp. SCSIO 43137. Next base: position 519,916 of record NZ_CP116384.1, read on the forward strand.
CTACAACGGAACATTAAAAAGTAGCGGACATTCCGTACCTGAAGGATCTCTCTGAGCGTCATATAACTGTCCATAGTTTGAGTGGTATAAGACTATTTATATACCATTTACCCTGAAAAATCAGAGAGTTTTCAGCAGCCTCTTTGACATCGTATTGATTCACGGGTAATTTTTCCCGTTACGGATTAGAAAAAACGGAATGATGTTTAATGGAAAAGGATAAAGTTTTTGTTTACGGCACGCTTAAAGCAGGCTTCCCGAATCACCATATAAATAAAGGCCTTCGCTTCAGGAGTAGTTTCCGCACCACGGAGTCATTTCCTCTTTATCTTGAAGGGGAAAGGTACACACCCTGGATGGTTCTGGATGTAGGGAAAGGGCACAGAATCAGAGGTGAAGTCTATCTGGCGAATGCTGAAGAGCTGGCTGAGATGGATGTACTTGAACGCATAACTGAGCCGGATGGTTATCACAGAGTGGTGACTAAAGTTGAGTGTGACGAAACCGGTGAGCTTATCGATGTGTACGTTTACGGAAAACCTGTAGAGCAGCTGGAGAATGCTGATATTCGTCAGCAACTTGGTGATGAGTATCTTCCGGAACATGGTGAACTTTACAGCCGGAGAAGCTGATAATCCGACAAAAGCTCTAAGCAGAGAAAACTGCTTAGAGCCGATGGATAACCACAACAGGATAACTAAGAGACGCTCCATTGCGAAAGTGAGCGTTTGAAATCTGAATAATCAAACTCATTCAGTTTCTGAATATCTCCATTTGAACGCTCACAATACACAGATGGCATGCGCAGACCGTTAAACCAGTTTAGTTTCACCATGGTGTAACCGGCGCTGTCGAGTATGTGTAGCCGCTGACCAATCTCTAATGGTTGCTCAAAGCTTGCTTCGCAGAACTGATCGCCGGCAAGGCAGGAACAAGAACCGATAACGTACTCATGCTCTCCATTCTTAGAGGCTTGCAGAATGGACGCCGGTTCGTTGTAGATCAACGTATCCAGACGATGTGCCTCGGTCGCTGAATCAACAATAGCGGTTGTTTTGCCGTTCTCAACGATATCTACCACAGTCACCACAAGATCCGTGGTTTTGGTGATGATGGCTTCGCCCGGCTCCAGATACAGCTGCACGTCATGCTTTTGGGAGAATGCTTTCAGTGCCTGACCCAGTTTTTCAATATCATAGCCCGGCCAGGTAAAGAACACTCCGCCGCCCATACTTACCCAGTCCAGCTTATCCAGATAGTGACCAAACTGATCAGAAATGGAATCGAGCAATCGAATAAAGGCATCCACATCTTTGTTCTCACAGTTTATATGGAACATAGCACCATCAATGCTTTCAAACACTTGCGGATCAATATGGTCGGCTTGAACCCCGAGACGAGAGAACTGGCGGGCCGGATTGGCTAAATCCTGACCGGCATAGCTTACTCCGGGGTTTAGACGAAGCCCCAGTGATGCTTTACCTTCCACAATATGGCGGTAAGCGGCAAGTTGCGATTGCGAGTTAAAGATCATCTTGTCACAGATATCAGCCACATCACGAACATCCGCTTCACTGTAGCCGACACTGTAGGCGTGGGTTTCTCCGCCAAAGGTTTCGTGACCAAGCTTTACTTCAAATGGGCCTGAGCTGGTGGTGCCGTCCAGATAGGGTTTGATAATGTCAAACACTCCCCAGGTTGAGAAGCACTTTAGCGCCAATACAAGCTTAACGCCTGAGCTCTCCTTTAACTGTCTGGCTTTTTCCAGATTTTCAATCAACTTATCTTCATTGATCATAAAGTAAGGGGTTTTTAGCTGCTCTTTGTCCATAGCTACAGTTCAACTCTATCCTTTAAATGGCAAAAACAGCCTGAGTGGCTATCAGGCTGCTTGTCTTAATTAAGCAAATTCGTGGTCAGGCTTATTTCAGCTTATTGATAACCGGCTGTCCCGGCTCCAGTTCCTGAACATGCCAGTCCAGACCGATCTCAGGCATGGTTTCAAGGAATGGGTCTGGATCCAACTGTTCCATATTAAACACGCCTTTATCGGCCCATTTACCACGGAAGTATTGCAGTGCAGCTGTAATAGCAGGAACACCTGTTGTGTATGAGATCGCCTGATGCTCAACGTCTTCGTAGGCAACTTCGTGATCGGCGTTGTTGTAGATAAATACGCTACGCTCTTTGCCATCTTTTTTGCCCTGAACCCAGGTACCGATGCATGTCAGGCCGGTGTAGCCCGGTGCCAGTGAAGTGGGATCCGGCAGCAATGCCTTAAGTACATGAAGAGGCTGAACCACAGTACCGTCGTTCAGTGTCAGCGGATCTGGACTTAGCAGGCCGATATCACGCATTACGTTAAAGTAGTTCAGGTAACGGTCACCAAAGCCCATCCAGAACTCAATGCGTTTAGCCGGGATAAATTCTTTCAGAGAGCGGACTTCATCGTGTGCCATTGAGTACACTTTGTGTGAGCCACAATTAGGGAACTCAAACTCAAGCATACGGGAGTGACAAGGAACTTGTTTCCACTCCTCGTTTTCCCAGTAGAAAGAGTCACCCTGAATTTCAAGCATATTGGTTTCCGGATCGAAGTTAGTAGCGAACTTCTTGCCGTGGTCGCCGGCGTTGACGTCCATAACATCAATGGTGTCGATTTCATCAAATAGGTGCTTAACGGCATAGGCAGCGAAGATAGAAACCACACCCGGATCGAAACCGGCACCAAGGATGCCTGTGATGCCTGCCTGTTCGAACTTTTCACGGTAGCCCCATTGCCAGTCATAAGCCTGAGGAACTTGCTGACCTTCAGAGCAGAGGTCAACGGCCACTGATGTATCCAGATAGGAGACTTTCGCCTGATAACACGCTTCCATAATGGACATGTTTACCCAAGGAGGACCAGCATTAATCACCAGATCCGGTTGCACTTCTTTAATCAGGGCAACCAGAGAATCAACATCATCTGCGTTAACTTCACGCGCTTCCAGCTTCTTTGCTGCGTCTTTCAGATTGTTCTTTTTATGAATCGATTCAATGATTTTTTCACATTTTGCAATGGTTCTTGAGGCCAGAGTGATATCACCCAGAACATCGTTATTTTGTGCTGCTTTATGTGCAACAACCCAGCCAACACCGCCGGCACCAATTTGTAGAACTGCCATAATTTATGTTCCCTGTATTATGCTAGCTCAATGGCTAGCGTGTTGATTTTATTGATTAAAGATTCGAAGTCTGAAGGTTTCAGACAAGGATTTAAAATAGTGAATTTAAGTGCGGATTTACCATCTACGATGGTTTCTCCCAAAACAGCGACTCCGCGGGTCAGCGCTTCAAGGCGGACGGCTTTATTCAACTCATCAAGGTCAGCAGATTCGTGGGTTACACGGAACAGAACCGTTGAAAGTGAGGGTTCAACCAGCAACTCAAACTGGTCATTTGAGCGAATCATCTCTGCGACCTGCTGAGTTTGTGTCAGCAGGTGATCGACCATTTCACCTAATGCCTGCGGGCCGACGTTTTGCATGGTCATAAAGACTTTTAATGCATCAAAACGTTTGGTAGTCGCAATGGATTTATCTACCAGATTCGGCAGTTCATCATGCTCGCGATTCAGATAATCGGCGTGATGAAGCAGGAAGCGGAAGTTAGATCTGTCATTGACCAGCAGACTGCCGCAGCTAATTGTCTGATAGAAGAGCTTGTGGAAATCGACGCTGACGGAATCGGCACGTTCAATACCTTTCAGACGTGATTTATGGCTGCTGAGTATCAATGCTCCGCCATAAGCGCCATCAACGTGCATCCACATCTGGTGTCTGGCGGCAATATCTGCAATAACCTCAAGGTCATCAATTGCACCGTGATCCGTGGTACCGGCCGTGCCTACAATGGCGAACGGAATCAGCCCGTCCTGTTTTGCCTGCGTCAGCACGTGTTCCAGACAGGTCACATCCATAGTGCCGTCAGGGTTAGCTTTAACCGTTATTACTGCTTTCTCGCCAAGCCCCATCCAAGACGCTGATTTTTGCACAGTAAAGTGCGATTTCTCAGAACAGACAATACGTAATTTATCTGCGTAATCAGGAAGCCCTAGCTGCTGAATCGAGTGGCTACTTAGCTTATCGGCTATCCAGTCGCGGGCCAGCATGAGCCCCATCTGGTTACTCTGGGTTCCGCCGCTGGTGAAAATGCCGTCCGCTTTATCACTCATCTCATACTTATCACATAGCCAGTTCACCACTTTCTGTTCAACGTAAGTGGCAGAAGAGGCTTGATCCCATGAGTCCATCGACTGATTCAGTGCCGCAATCATAGCTTCTGCGGCAATGGCAGGCATTAAAGGAGGCGTGTGCAGGTGAGCGATACAGTCAGGATGCTGAGTGAAGATGGCGTTTCTGGCTACCAGATCAGCGGTTTCATCAATCACTGACTTAATTGATGCATTTTTATTATCCAGATCAACGGCATTAATTGCTGCTTCTAGTTGCAGCGGATCAAGGCCGGAGTAGGGGGCATTGACCTGCTCAAACACCGACTTCATCGCAGAGGTGGTGTGATTCATTACCGAAGCAAACTCATGGCTGCCCAGCTCGCCTGTCTGGATAAAGTGCTGCTTCCACTCTTGCTGAGGTTCGCTTTCAACATAGCTTCCGCCAGCGGCGATAATAGCGTCTTCAAGCGCACGCAGGGCGAAATCAATTTGGTCGAAAGAGATAATTAGTGGCGGTAAGAAACGGATAACCGAGCCGTCGCGACCACCTTTTTCAACCATCAGACCGCGTTCAAGAGCGGCGCGTTGAACTGCCAGCGTTAACTCTCCATCGGCAAGAGGTTCGCCGAACTTGTTTAACTTGCTGTGCGGGTTTTGAATCTCAACGCCAAGCATTAATCCCTTGCCACGAACTTCAGCAATGCAATTTACCCGCTGCTGAAGGTTTTCAAGGCCTAAGCGCAGGTACTGACCGGCAACATTTGCGTGCTCAACAAGCTTGTCCCGCTGGATAATTTCCAGTGCTTTTGCACCGGAAACCATAGCTAACTGGTTTCCCCGGAAAGTACCTGTGTGCTCACCCGGCTTCCATGTGTCGTGTTGCTTGTTGATCACCAGCAGGGACATCGGCATACCGCCGCCAATGGCTTTAGACAGACAGAGAATATCCGGCACAATGCCCGCTTCTTCGAAGGCAAAGTTATAGCCGGATTTACCGACACCACATTGAATTTCATCAAAAATCAGCAAAATATTGTGCTCATCGCAGATACGGCGTAGCTCGCGTAGCCAGAATGCCGGAGCCGGAATCACTCCGCCTTCGCCCTGCACCGGCTCCACGATGATAGCGGCAGGCTTCATAATGCCTGCTTCATCATCGTTCAGCAGACGTTCGATATAGCGAATGCCGGCTTTTGCACCTTCATCACCACCTAAACCAAACGGGCAGCGCAGGCTATACGGGAATGGCATAAAATGAACATCTGACATTAAGCCGCTGCGACGGGCTTTGGTATCCAGATTACCCATCATTGCCATGGTGCCGTTGGTCATCCCATGGTAGGCACCGCGGAAGGCAAACATGGTATTCCGGCCGGTGGTTTGCTTTGCCAGTTTGATGGCGGCTTCAACGGCATCAGCACCGGAAGGGCCGCAGAACTGGATAACAGAGTTATCACTGAGCTCTTGTGGCAGAAACGCTTTGACAGACTTAATAAAATTGTTTTTGGCAGAAGTGGCGATATCCAGCGTCTGATAGGGCAGGCCGGAATCCAACTGATCTTTTAGTGCCTGATTGATTTCCGGGTGGTTATAACCCAGAGCTAAAGTGCCCGCACCGGCAAGACAGTCGAGAAAGATCTGCCCGCGTGTATCTTCCACTAAGCAGCCGTAGGCCTGCTTAATTGCGAGGGGAAGACGGCGCGGATAAGAGCGAACCTCGGATTCGTGTTCAGCCTGTTCAATAAGAAGCTCGTCAGGTGTTAAGTCATAGATGCCTTCTACAACCGGAACCTGAGAGGGAAAGTAATTTGCGATGGTATTATCGACTTCAAAGGCTGTGCTCATGCTACATAATCCATTGAAATATAATGACTCGTTTCCCGTACTTTGCTGGTCAGGCAAATACAGGGTATACAGATGCGCCTCCGCATTTGCTATTGGTTAAATAGCAGATACAGATAGGCCGTCACGATAAACGCGACTTATTATTTTGATTGGGGAGTAATCAAGGTTCCGTAATAGACCTGTTTTGTGAAACAGGGCATTTAGGCAGAATAAAGCTGATTAGTGTGTGTTTGTTTAAAGATGTCACTGTTGGGTTTCCCATAAATATGCTGTTTGGTCACAGCATTAGTATCCCTTCTACCGGCAAATGGCTTTGTCGGTACCTACCCTACGCAGTGATGCAATCAGCCCGAATGGTCACTACGCGTATCCCCCAGAGAACGATATGTTGCAATCGTGTGCTCCGAGATTGGGCAGGAATCTACCATAAACTAAATTCTTTTGGCAATAACTTGGAATAGGTTGCATATTGAAATAATGCACTCGATTTTAATGATATTTAATTATTGATTACTTCTGACTTTTAAGGCTGTTTATGAATAGTAATTAAAGACGGAGTGGTAGAACTCTGTTTGCGACTTCACCAACCGAAAAGCAACTTTTACCCTGATAATAATGAGCATGATGATAGTCAACGAATGGCCTCGGAAGCTATTCGTTGACTAAAAATCACCTTAAAAACGCTTTTATGCAGCCTATTTCCTTTCTGGAAATAACATAAATTTACTTAATAGCGTCACACTCGGAGTAGAGAAAAGTGCTAGATGTGATAAGGCTGTTATTGGTATTGTAAACTTCATATGTTAATGGCACACCGTGAACCCAAAATGGTTTACCAATTGGTTTGAAGCATAATTTTGTAATTAATTTATTATGCCATTGAGTTTTTTCCACTTCGGTAAGTATTGTTTCTTTGTTCAATAGAGTATGGGATTTGGTGGTTTCTTTTACAATCATACCCTCCATGTCACCGGACAGTTGTCTTTTATCGGCTTGCTTATTAGGTATAACTGTTACTTTTTTATTAAAATCATCAATGTAAGCAGGCATCATGAGCTTTAGTGTCGCTTCAAAACTATCAGATTTAACTGCTTTAGAACATACTGTTTCTTCGTTGTCATCGTTGACATATTTGTATTGCTGCGAGCTGAGACTATGTAGAGTATCGACCTGTCGGTACCTATCTCTCTTCAATTGTTTCTCAAATGACTTCAAAAACAATTTAAAGAACTGTTCGGAGAGCTCATTTGCCGCTTCAACATAATAGTAATTAATTGTAGTGTAAATTTTGTTGCTGCTTGAGCGCTTCTCTCCGGACATTATTATTTTATATACGAAAGGGCTTTTTATATCCGTCATTTGCCCTGTGAAGACTCCGGTTTCAATGTAAGTATCTTCTGGACCATTTGTAACGTGGCTTTTATAGGTTATTTCTTTATCAGGCTCTTGCAGAGTACATTGCCAGTCTCCTTTTAGCTGGTTGTGATCGAATGTCACTTTAGGCACAGCCTTTTCCTTATCTGGACTACTGCAACCAAATATTACACTGCTAAATATGGCTATTATAAGTATTCTTATCACTGATATTTCCTTCTATATTTGACTATTTAAACCCGACCGAGAATATGCAACCTAAATCGAATGCTAGGTACTCGATATTAGCCGATTAATATGGTAAGTCTATGATCATTAGTCAAAAATCTATAGTTAAGGAGTCGTTTAGCGAAGAACTAGTATCATCAGGGACTGTTTATGGAATAAGGCTGCTTAGTAAAAGTATCTCTTTAGCAAGAGCTCCGTGTACTTTTTGAGGTTTTGTGTCATGTACTTCTGTCCAGAAGGTGATATCTGTCGATTTGTAGATGTCATCAGATATGGTTACTTAATCTGAGTTCCCGTCCGCAATGGCCACATACCTTAGGTTTTGAGAAGAAGTTGTGACCTTCTGACCTGTGGTGGCAGTGCGGACAAAACTCGGTGCGGTAGTTAATAAATTGCAGGGCTAAAATCGCAAATACAAAGGTAAAGGCGGTTAGTGGGTTGAACAGTTCATTACGTTGTGCGACAACAACAAAAATAATATAGAAGAAAGAAGAGAATTTAAGGATATGCAGTGTCGCAATAGTAAGCTTGCGGACTCGATAACTAACAGCGTACGAAAGCCATGCATCAGAAAACAGCAGCAGAGAAACTAGCGAACCGATAAAAACAGAGATTACCGTCAGATCTGTGTATGTAAGTGCTGCCAGTGCAGTGATTAACTCTTTCATATTGCGCATCCTATACCACTTTATGCAACTGTAATGGTACAACACGTTTGAACTGCAACTCTTTGAGCTTATTCTCATTAATCAACTGAAAAATAAGAAACCAGTTTTATTGCGGCTCCGGAGTAAAGGCAGTTAGGTGTGACGGGCAACAGTTTTTCCCTTTCAGCTCAGTTATGAGAGCGTATGCAGCAACCTTTTAACCTTCCGGCTTCGGAATATGCTTCACACTGTTGTAATAAACAGCGATAAATGACAAAAAAACACTAACACTGTTGCTGTAAAGCATTTACTCTATCAGGCTGAGTTATATGTGGTAATCCGGTTGTAGTGTGTACGATATGATTAAAATTAGTGAAGCGAGAGTACTTATCATTAGTAGTACTATCAAAGATATCAATACCATCTCTATCGCTTTGCAGTCGCTTGGTGTTGCTGAACATAATATCCAGTCAACTCATAACTTTAAGCTCGCCTTACGCCGTATTACTCAGCCCGCGTTTGATATCTATGTAATGGATTATGATCAGAGTGAGGTAAGAGAAGAGTTTTATCATACGGCTCAGCAAACCGGATTTATGAGTGATGTTTCGGTAAAAATATTTGTCACCTCAGATAAAAAGTCACTCTACGGCATTATGGATCTGGAACCGGACGGCTTTTTGATGCGCCCGTTTTCTGCCTCGAAAATGAAAGCGAAAATTTCTACTGTTTGTGAAGAGAAAAATAAGCTGAGTAGCCTTTTAGTTCTGGCCAACGAACCTAATCAGAATAAGCTATTGTCAGCGTGTAACTTGTCTGAAATATACCACCCTAAGTTTTACTATCAGATAATGGAAACCCGTGGGCGTGTATTCGAAAATATGGGTGAGCAGGAGGTTGTGCTCAACCTGTACGAATCCATGATCAAGCGTATCGACAATAAAGTGAGTCACCCTTGGTTATATGCCCGTTATCTTAAGTCTCTGATACAGGCCAAGAAGATTAAGAAAGCCGATGCCATTCGTAAACATATTCTGGCCAATAAAGTGCGTATGTCTCCCGAGCTCTACGACACCATTATTGATTTGGATATCTGTATTGGTGATATCGAAAATGCCCAGAGTGTCGCTGAATCCCTGTGTGCTTTAACCCCGGCCAACTTTGAGCGCAAAGCGGTATTGTCTACCTTGTATCTTATTCAGGGTGAATACTTTAAGGCGATGAAGCTGAACAACGAAAGCTACCAGACAAATAAAGATGGTTATCTGGATAAACCTCTTAATCTTCTCGACTATCTTAAATCCATTCTGTATGTGGCTCAGCAGGATGAAGAGTCCCGTCACCTTTACCTTACTAAGTTTGACTTGCAGATAAAGTTTTTTAAGTACAAGAAGCTATCCGATAATGATAAATGGCGCCTTGAGTTACTTCAGATGCACAAGCGGTTACTGGAAGGGCATACCGGCGAAGCCGCTAAAAAATTGTCCGCTATGAAATCGAACCTTGGGCAGATGACACTGAAAACCCTTCACCACTATCTGACTTTAATTGGCTTATTAGAGATAGAAGCCGATCTGGATGATGTTTATGAACTCGCTCTGAAAAAGTTCAGGGAAGGTGAGACAAACTCCCTTGCCAGGGCTCAGATATATCTGATAGATGGTACATTCCGTTCATTTAAGCAGGCCAGTTAGCTTTAAACCCGATAAGGGTTTGTTACCATAGTGACCGGCAATGCATTACGAGACAGCAAATGAGTCATGACCATTTTAACGGTAAGTTCGAAGTAGAACTTAAGTACCGTATTCGATCGAAAACAGCCTTTCTACAACATTTAAATACCCTCGATTATCAGGTGATGTTGGAAGACAACACTGAGTTTGATCAGTACTTTGACTTTCCCGATCGCAGACTTAAGCGAGAGAACAAAAGTGTATGCCTGCGTGAAATGCAACCTTCCGGTATTAAACTCTGGATCGTAAAAGGGCCGGAAACTGACCGCTGTGAAGCGGTCAATGTTTCAGATGTTAATAAATCCGTTAAGATGTTATCAACAATGGGATATTTGCCAGTGTTCCGGATGGAAAAAATGCGTAGTATCTACTTCGTAAACAAATACCATATCACGCTGGATCATTTACAGGGGTTGGGGGACTTTGCCGAGTTCGCCATTATGACTGATGATGAGTCCCTGCTAGAGAGTTACCGCAGAGAGCTGATTCAACTGGCGTCGGGTTTTGGACTGTCAGATGAGGATTTGGAGCACCGCTCTTATAAAGAGCTGGCGGGTATGGACTAAACAAAAAAGCAATAATAAAGAGAAACTATGAAAAAATTAATTCTTACTCTGGCCCTATTCATTCCTAACTTAGCTTATGCTCACGCCGATGCGTCAGGCACTGGTTTCTGGGCGGGTTTAAATCACCCTGTGCTCGGGCTTGACCACCTTTTAGCCATGATCTGCGTGGGTATATTGAGTGCTCAAATGGGCGGCAAGGCTATCTGGTCCGTCCCTGTTACTTTCGTTGTGGTGATGCTGCTAGGCGGCATTCTTGGCATGATGGGGATCCCTCTGATATCTGTAGAGCTGGGGATTGCTGTGTCTGTCCTTGCCCTTGGTGCGGCTATTGCAGCGAACAAGCACTTTTCTGCTCTTTGGACCATGATGTTTGTGGCTCTGTTTGCCGTATTCCATGGCCATGCTCACGGCGTTGAAATGCCGGGGTTAGCCAGCCCGATAATGTATGCCTTAGGCTTTATCTGCGGAACGGCAGCAATTCATATTGCCGGCGTGGTCATCGGTACCTTTGCCAAAAACAATCAGTACGGTGACAAATTTATGCGTCTGTCGGGTACTGCTATTGCTGGTATGGGCCTCTACTTTGTGGTTGCCTGATGAGGGACAAAATCGATCAGGTCGGAGCTAACGCCCTGATAGTAGAAGGCGGCGCCATGCGCGCCGTTTTTTCTTGCGGCATTCTTGACACCTTTCTGGCTGACAATTTCAACCCGTTTGACAGTTTCTGGGGCGTCTCCGCAGGTGCGTCTAATCTGGCGGCCTTTCTGGCTAATATGCCGGGCAGAAACCTCAAGATTTATACTGACTACAGTTGCCGTAAAGAGTTTATTCGCCCGTTAAGGTTTATCACCGGCAAAAATATGATGGATCTGGACTGGTTATGGAAAGTCACCATAGCAGAGCTGGGGCTAGATATTGACACCATCCAGTCTCACCAACGTCCTTTCTATCTTGCCGTAACTGAACAGCAAACAGGCAAAGCAGAGTATCTTCTGGCTGAACCTGACAGCCTTGTTGAAACCATGAAAGCCAGCAGTGCACTTCCGGTTCTTTATCGTAATGGCGTTGTTCTGCCGGACGGAAAACGTTATGTCGATGGCGGAGTGGCTGATGCTATACCGGTAGCAGAGGCAATACGGCGTGGTGCAAAACGTATTATGGTGCTGCGAAGCAGGCCGTTTAGCTATGTTAAAGCTGAAGAGAAGTCCTCCGCTTTGCTGAAGCGACTGTTAAAGAACACACCTGAATTAATAGAACCTATGTGTGGCAGAGCTTCCCGTTACAACCAGACGATTGAACTTATGCGCAATCCTCCGCAAGGGGTGGAAATTGTCGAGATATGCCCGCCGGAGTCTTTTCGTCTGAAGAGATTAACCCGCGAGGCAAAACCTCTTTTTCATGGTTATCAATGTGGCCAGAAGGCTGCGGCGGATGCCATTAAACGCTGGAAGGAGCTGATATGAAAGCCATAATTGAAACTTCCCGTTTGATATTAAGGCAGTGGAGATCAGAGGATGCACTGCCTTTTTACCAACTGAACAGTGACCCGAAAGTGATGCAATACTTTCCGGAGTGCCTATCCCGGGAGCGCAGTGATGCCGTTATCAACCGACTGACTAACATGATTGATGAAAATGGCTGGGGCTTCTGGGCAGTGGAACGAAAAGACAACGCAGAGTTTATCGGTTTTGTCGGACTTTTGGCTCAGCCTGAGCAGAGTGACATCCCGTTTACTCCTTTTGTCGAGATTGGCTGGCGCTTGTCCCGTTCCAACTGGGGAATGGGTTTTGCAACTGAAGCGGCACAGGGGGCACTTAGTTACGCCTTTTGTCATCTGGGCGTTGATGCGGTTTACTCTTTTACCGTATTGGAGAACTTGCCTTCAAGAAAAGTGATGGAACGTATTGGTATGCAAAATACCGGCAGAGATTTCAACCATCCCAAACTAGAAGCCGGTCATAAACTGGAAAGGCACTGTCTGTATAGAATCAGTCTGAAAGACTGGAAAGCGCTAAAGGGAGACAAGTAATGATTCCAATAAACACTTCTGTTGTGGCAGGTGTAGTTCTTTCTAAGCAAGATGGTGAAACTAAAATGCTGCTTATGAAGAGAGCGAAAGAGGGCTATTGGTGCCATGTGGCCGGTAAAATTGAATCCGGAGAGGTGGCCGGTCAGGCTATGCTTCGTGAGCTGAAAGAAGAAACCGGAATTGAAGCCGCTGAACTCTATAATGGCGAGTATCTGGAACAGTTTTATGATGCGAAAAGTAATGAGCTGTTAATTATTCCCACTTTTGCCATGTTATGCCTTGAAAACCAGCAAGTTGTCCTGAACGAAGAACATACAGAATACCGCTGGTGCTCACTGCAGGAGGCGATATCTCTGGTTCCCTTCCCAAATCAGAAGCAGCTGTATCAGCATGTCTGGAAGCTATTTGTTGAAAACACGCCATCAGAGTTTTTAAAGGTCTGTTTGTAAGCATTTTTCAACTGATAAACTGCTGTTTAATGGCATCAATAAACCAGTCGTACCGTTTTGCAGGGACTTGATGTTTTTTGCTAACCAGATAGACAGTTTCATTCACGATATCGGGAAGAGGAATAACCGCTAGTTTATCTTTTTCCGGGCTGGCCAGATAAGCGCTCACGGGTAAAACCGTAAAACCAATATTGTGGCTGACTGGTACAAGTATCTGATTTAGCTGATTCACATACCCTTTTGTAGCAATGGTTTCTATAGATTTGGCAAAACCTGTCTGGGTCAATATCTTGCTCAGGTAGTGTGAGCAGTCAGGATGATCAATTAATCCTATTTGGCTGAGCAGACCCGGCGAAAAAGGTTTATCCTGATGTTGATTAGAGACAATAAGGCAAAGCTCTTCATTTCCAATCACTTTATAGTCTAAATCAGCGGACGGAAGTTGCTGAGTCATTAAACCTAACTGAATGTGATTATCCAGCAGAAGCTGAGCTATTCTGCTATTTGGTGCCGCCTCAAGAGAGATAGTCAGTTGCGGGTGTTCAAGCTGCCGTTTTAGTAGCAGAGGATACATCTGCATACTGAGTGAGCCGGACATAGCAAAGCGACACTCACCGGAGTAGGGAGAGTCGTTCTGTATTTTCTCTTTGAGGTTTGCCTCTGTTTTTTCCTGCCGGCAGGCGTGCAGGTAGACTTCCCGTCCTGCTTCGGTCAATTCAAATCTTTTGCCTATTTTGGTCAGCAGGCTGACATTCAGTTCAGTTTCAAGCTTTTTAATATGTTGACTCACTCCCGGCTGGGTCATAAACAGCTTTTCTGCTGTTTTGGTGAAGTGACCGGTTTCAACCAGTGTTTTATAAGTAATAAGCCAGACAGGATTTAACATAGTGAAATGATTAATAATGGTTATTAACTGAAGAATAAATGATAATTTTTCGTTTATCCAGTTGCTTAAAAGTGCTGACAGGTATCGATATGGTAAGTTTTAACGCTGAACTCTTATCAGGCTCGCTTTTCCGGTTCAATTGTTGCTCTGCCCGTTAAAATAAAAAGGCCAACCAATCGGCTGACCTTTTGTGACTTATGCTGTTCGTCAGACGATAAACTTATTCAGAATACTGCTCTGCTCACGGACATTTTCTGTCTGAACCTGCATGGCCATATTGGCTTCATCAGCACCCTGAGAAACCTGTACTGACAGATCTTTAATCTTAACCGTGTTGGCGTTGATCTCTTCTGCGACTAAGCTTTGCTCTTCAGCAGCAGATGCGATCTGCATATTCATATCCGTGATACGCTGTATAGCGTTACGGATTTTCTCAAGAGCCATATTGGCTTCTTCAGCCTGGGTAACAGTATTACTTGCTGTCTCCTTGCTCAGACCCATGGCTTTGGCAACTGAACCGGCACCAGCCTGAAGCTGCTCAATCATATTACGGATCTCAGTGGTCGATTCCTGAGTTCTCTGAGCAAGGGTACGAACCTCATCGGCTACAACGGCAAATCCACGACCTTGTTCGCCTGCACGTGCTGCCTCAATTGCGGCGTTAAGTGCCAGCAAATTGGTTTGGTCAGCTATATCGTTAATAACCTGAAGCACAGTTTCGATACTGTCTGTGGCATCTTCCAATGCTTTAACTTCGTCAACAGCTGAATCAATACGATCAGACAGCTCGTTAATGGAGTCTGTTGTGCTGTTTACAACAGCAGAGCCCTGCTGAGTTGCATCGTCAGCTTCTTGTGCTGCCCCGGCTGCCCCCTGAGCATTACCCGCCATATCGGTGGAAGTGGTTGCCATCTCGTTCATGGCAGTCGCCAGTTGCTCAAGCTCCTGAAGCTGTTCCTGCATCGCAGAGGCGGCATGAGAAGAACCCTCAGCTGTGCTTTCAGTGCCACGCATTATCTCTTCACCAATGCCTTTCAACTGCTTAATCTGACCCTGAAGGTTCTCTGTAAAGACGTTGAATCCTGTGGCCAGTTCAGCGAACTCTTTATCAGTATTGGTGGCAAGACGCTGGGTTAAGTCACCTTCACCTGAAGCAACATCTTGTATCGCGTGGTTGAGTGAATCGAGCGGCTTCATCAGTTTAGCGATCAGGCCAAGAAGAACGGCAACACTGACGATAAGGGCGATAACAGTAAAGATAATCGACTGATTACGCATATCAATGACAGAGGCGAAAGCGATATTTTGATCAAGGGCTACGCCGACATACCAGTCCTGATTTGGGACTTTAACAAAGTCGAAAACATATTCGTCTCCGTTTACCGCTACAGTTTGCATCTTCTGCGTTATCTGCACATTTGGCTGATAAGAGGAGAATGGCTGACCGTTTTTCTCTTCATCGGGGTGAGCGATAGTGGAACCTGCGCTATCAACGATAAAGACGTAACCAGCGTCAAACAGCTCTACGTTGTTGACGATCTCTGCAAGGCCAACCAGGCTCACATCGAAAAACAGTGCACCTTTAAATGAACCATTCTCGTTAAGTGGTGTGGCGATAGAAATCAGAATCTCATTGGTTACCGAATCCGCATACGGCGTAGTGACAAATAAGCCATTAGCCTGTTTAGCACCTTTATACCAAGGACGCGCTCTGCCGTCCCATGTAGGGCCCGGATCCCAGCTTGCAGTACCGGGAATGGCTTTGCCATCTGTTTCCAAAGCACCACCGACCAATACAAATGGTTTTTTAAGGGCAGGTTGATCGATAGCGGAAAGAATACCCTCTCTGGAGATGTCGAGTTCAGCCATATTGGTCGTATAACGAGCGACATCTTTACGGCCTTCCATTTCAGAAACAACGTTATTCTTAACACTTTGCATAATGTCTTTAACGCTGTTTTCAATGGTGGTTTCAAGTTCTGACTGAATCGTCATCACCTGATTAATGGAGAGTGTACTTACCGTTACTAGCATTAATAGTGCCGAAGCAATAACGATTTTGTGGCTAAATTTCATATGTGGTTCCTTTAAGTACTTCCCTGGGATTTAAGGATTCAAAAGCGCCAACTTTAAGTACATATGTTAGGCAGTTATGGTGCTAGCTCTCTCTGGAGCTTTTAATAAAGTTTATTTCACGTTCAATATGTCTCGTGAATAATAAACAGCTTAATCATTAACATACCTATGTATCAGTAATTTTACGTATTTCTTTAAAGTTTAGCATAGCCAAAATTTATCAATGTGTTGATGTAGTATTTGAGAATCTTCTAATTAATTCTTCGCTAGGGTAAATTCATACCCGTTTTTGCTGTGTAAGTGGAATCAATTTATCCATTTTTTATGTGTGGAAAAATTAAATTCTATTTGTGAGAAATAGTCCGTTATTGATAAAAAAGATAAAAATGACAATTTTGTGAATTAAATATGTGGATCAATGGCTCTAATGTTGGCAGTTTTTTATACAATTTATCAAATGATAACAATAACTTTTCGTAATTAGACTAAAAAGATTCGGAGGATAAAAGCGGCTCTTTAAGCAAATCATTTGTGTTAAACTGCGCGTTTTAGACCCCCGCAGGCGAAATAATATGAGTTCACATCAATCAGGCTTTGAAGAAGAGCAAGAAGTTGAAATTGAAGCCATTGGAGTAGAGATCGCTACGCAACCAATAGAGCTGTATAAAATCTTTAAAATTGCCAATCTGGTTAACGGTGGCGGAGAAGCAAAACACATTATCAGTGAAGGTTATGTTGCCGTAAATGGTGAAATAGAAACGCGCAAACGCCGAAAAATAGTTGACGGTGATCTGATTGAGTTTAATCAGGAGTTTTATCTGGCGATTTATAATCCTGATTCCGCCCAGACTTCTGGTGCAGATTCAGGCTATGAAGTTGCTTATGAAGAGACGCTTTCTGAACAGGTTGAACCTGAAAAAGTTGAACATGAACCAAGTGAGCCGGAACAACCCAAAAGCAAAGGCAGAAAATCCATCCAGTTTCTGTAGTCCGGTTATGCGTCCATATATCAATAGTGGTAATGTTGCCCTACCATACTAGTTTCTATCCAGATGCAGGCTCACTATAAGGTAAATTATAGTGAGTCGCTGTTCACATGTTTTTCTCTGTAATCTATCTTAACCGTTACTTAATCGTTTAAGTTATCTATATTTTCTTCAGTTATCAGGTTTGTGGAGTGATTTATGTTGTCGCATCTGGAAGGACAGAAGGCCTTAAGACAAGTTTTAGAGTCGGTGGATTTATCCGCATTAAGCCAGAAAGATCAGAAGACTTTTCTGGCACGTATGGATGAGCACTTTCCTGAGCTGATGGTGAAGTTGCACCATTTATATGGGGCGCAGTACGACTTTTTCTATTATCTGCAAAAGCTCTCTTCTGAGTTGGCCTCCGCCTTCGGCAGCCGGAAAGTGAAATTGAAAAAACAGGATCAGAAAAGGCTTAATCAGCCAAACTGGTACCGCAGTGAAAAAATGCTGGGCATGGCGCTTTATGTTGACCTGTTTGCCGGCGATCTGAAAAAGCTTCTGGATAAGATTCCTTATCTTAAGGCTCTCGGTGTTAACTATGTTCACCTTATGCCTCTGTATAAATCGCCGGAAGGACGCAGCGACGGCGGCTATGCAGTATCTGATTACCGCAGTGTGGATAAGAAGCTAGGTACTGAGAGAGATCTGGTAAAGGTGGCTAATGCGTTTAGCGATGAAGGGATCAGTCTGGTACTCGATTTTGTCTTTAACCATACCTCCTGTGAACATGAGTGGGCCAAGAGAGCCCTTGCCGGTGAAGAAGAGTATCAAAACTACTATTACTTCTTTTCTGATAAACAAGAGGTAGATGAGTACAACCAGACCTGCCGGGAAATCTTCCCTACCGTGCGACGGGGCAGTTTTACCTTCAACGAAGAAGTGGATAAATGGATCTGGACAACCTTTAACAGTTTTCAGTGGGATCTTAACTTCTCTAATCCGGCGGTGTTTAATGCTATCACGGCTGAAATGCTGTTTCTGGCCAATATTGGCTGTGAGGGCTTAAGGCTGGATGCTCTTGCCTTTATCTGGAAAGAGAAGTGGACGCAGTGTGAAAGCCTGCCAAAAGCCCACACTCTTATTCAGGCGTTTAACCTCTGCCTGCAAATCGTTGCGCCGTCGGTTCAATTTAAGTCCGAGGCTATCGTGCACCCTGACGAAGTGGCGCAATACATTGATAAAAAAGAGTGCCAGCTCTCTTATAACCCTCTGATGATGGCGCTAATGTGGGAGTCACTGGCCACAAGGGAAACGAAACTACTGACCGCCTCGCTGAAAAAGAGCTTTCAGATTTCTGCCGATTGTAGTTGGGTAAACTATATCCGCTGTCATGATGATATCGGCTGGACATTCGATGATGCCGTAGCCGGGCAGTTAGGGATTAACGGTTTTGATCATCGTCGTTTCCTTAATCAGTTTTATACCGGCCGCTTTGAAGGCTCTTTTGCACACGGTGTTGCGTTTCAGGAGAATCCGGCAACGGGCGACTGCCGGGTATGTGGCTCTCTCGCCTCCCTTGCCGGGCTGGAAGATGCGATTAAATCAGACGATATTCATAAACTCGATCAGGCAATAAAACGGGTTCGTCTGCTAAACAGCATCAATCTGAGTATTGGTGGCATTCCTCTTATTTATCAGGGGGATGAGATTGGCATGCTCAATGACTACAGTTTTGTTGGTGATGCGGATAAGTATGATGATGCCCGCTGGGTGAACCGTCCGGCAATTACTCAGGAAGCGATTGCCCTTGCTGAAGACAGAGCCTCTCCGCAGGGCATTATTCACCGTGAGTTGCTGAATATGATCCATATCCGCCAGTCAAATCCTGTGTTTGGCGAGGCAGATACTCAGATCCTAGAAACCTATCAGTCCGGGCTGTTTGCCTATGCAAGAGCCGATCAACAGGGCAGAAAGCTACTGGCTATTTGCAACTTCAGTGACCAGTCCCAGCAGGTTCCTGCCAGTATTTGCGATATTCTGGCCAGCGATAAGGTGGTGGACTTGCTGACTCATAAAGAGGTTCTTACCAAGGGAGACATCAAGTTAAATGGTTATGATGTGCTTTGGTTAACTCCGGATATTAAAGGTTAAACGAGTATAAATAATGAAAACAGAAAAACAGAAAATGTTGGCTGGTGAACCTTATCTGGCCTGGGATGACACCCTTTATGCAGAAAGAATTGCCTGCCGCAGAGTGCTTCAGCAGCTTAACAACAGCATTCCTGATAGTGATGAGTGGAAGAGTGCTATTCAACAATTAATCCCCGATGCCAAAGGTGAAGTGTATCTGGAACCACCGTTTCGCTGCGATTACGGAAGTAATATCCATGTCGGCAAGAATTTCTATGCCAATTTTAACTGTGTATTGCTGGACGTAAACCGTATCGATATCGGTGACAATGTCATGCTGGCGCCTAATGTTCAGATATACACGGCGGGTCACCCCATTGAGGTGAAAGGACGGGTAGAAGAGGGGATAGAGTTCGGTTTGCCGATCAAAATTGGCCACAATGTCTGGATTGGTGGCGGGGCGATAATCTGCCCTGGGGTGACCATCGGAGATAACAGTGTTATCGGTGCCGGAGCAGTGGTCACCAAAGATATACCGGATAACGTGGTTGCGGCCGGTAACCCATGTAAAGTTATCAGGCAAATAGATAACGATTGATATAGTTAGAAACTTGGAGATAAAAAACCGCACTCCGGTGGGAGTGCGTCGGTTTCAAGCTAGTTCAGGTTTAAGTAGTTGATCTGTCGCTCGACCTTTTTACCGGCCTTAGTGATCAGCTCATCAATCAGCTCAAGGTGAGATAATTCACGGGAATCGGTAAAGGTATCCCAACCCATAACCTGATTACCCTGAACGATATGACCATCGCCATTCCGGGGTACTTTAACAACGACAACGCCGCCACCCTGAAACTCAATTCGTACAAACTCTCTTGCCATAACACTCTCCCTGTGAGTAGAAAATAACCAGTCGCTGCCTATTAAACATAGCAGGTGAGCAGTCTATAGGGGCTGGAGAAAATTGATCTAAATCATGTAAACAAGAGATGCATTGTTAGCTTATTGATAAATATAAAATTAAAAAAACGGGCAAAAATTACAAACTAGACTAAAGTACGAGACAGCCTAAAACAAAGTTTCACTATAAGCTCAGTGAACGTATCAGAGACCTTTATTGCTAAGCGGCTTGAGATTAAAACTCGCGGTTAATCTTCTCTAAACAAGTGATCAGCATATCTCTCTGCTTAGAGTTGATATGGCGGGTAAGATCCTGAGTCAGCTTCATATGCAGGTCGTTATGATGGTGGTGCAGTGCTTCGCCCTCTTCAGTAAGAGTCACCAGTATTGAGCGTCTGTCTTCATGGTGAGGACAACGCTCAATCATGCCCGCTTTAACCAGCCTCTCTACCTGCACGGTAAGAGTACCAGTGGTGATGCCCAGTTTATCGGCAAGCTCTTTCATGCGCATCGAACCGTGGTTGCCTAGCACTTCAATGGTATGTACTTGCGCTAAGGTATATCCGGTCTCTTTTACCACAGACTGCTCCCATGAGGACATCTTGTCGTAAAATTCAATGATTAAATGGTTGAGTTTGGTTAGCGCCTGCATGTCAGATTTCCCGGTTCACCTCTATAGTCAGGTGGCTGATTTTATCAAACTTTTCCAGTTCTTGTCGGTAGAAATTTACCGGCTTTTCCTGCTCACTGATAAGTGAGATAGCGGCAGAGTAATGATCGGCACTGACTTTCCAGATATGAATATCCGCAACTTCTGCGCCTGCTTGCTGCATGCAGAGTATCACTTTCTGCTTGTATTCCTGTTCAATACTGGCATCCAGTAGAATAGGGCTGGTTTGACTCATTAATCCTATCGCCCACTTTGTTATTACCAGCGCACCAACTATCCCCATAATAGGATCCAGCCATGTCCAGCCAAGATATTTGCCGACAATAAGGGCGACGATGGCAAGTAAAGAGGTCAGGGCGTCTGCCAGAACATGCATATAAGCCGCCCTGAGATTATGGTCGTGATGATGGTTATGACTGTGATGAGAATGAGAGTGGTCGTGATTGTGACCGTGATGGTGGCCATGGTCATGATGCCCGTGAAGCAAAAACATACTGGCAACATTCACAATTAAGCCTACAACGGCAACGCCAATGGCTTCATTAAACTGAATGGCTTGCGGGGAGAAAAGCCGGCTGACGGATTCAACCACCATCAACAAAGCCACCAAACCAAGGGCAATGGCGCTGGTGTAGCCGCCCAGCACACTTACTTTACCTGTACCGAAAGAGAATTGATCACTATCAGCATGCTTTTTGGAGTAACGGTAAGCAAACAGAGTGATACAGAAGGCAGCTGCATGTGTGCCCATATGCCAGCCATCGGCCAGCAGAGCCATGGAGCCAAACGCCATGCCGGCTGCAATCTCCACCGTCATTGTAACTAAAGTGAGTAACAGCACGTAGTAAGTACGCTTTTCGCCCTGATGATTATGGCGGCTGAAGTTGTGATCGTGGGGTAAAGAGAGAGCAGATTGTTTTTGCATAGTTATTGTAGTTTGAGAATCAAAGTAAATTGAATATATATAGTTTGATAGCCAAAGTAAATTAATTTTACATTACTTGTTGTACTGACCCCGATATCTGGTTAAGGTGCGCGGTCAATCAACCGACTGCGTTTAATCAGATAAGGATCCTTGCCTTGAGTAGTTCAGCCTTTAACTCCCTGCCGTTGTCTCCGGCTCTATTAGAAAACCTGGATTCCCTGGGTTATTCAGAGATGACTCCCATTCAGGCCAGTAGTCTGCCACTTATGCTGTCAGGTAAAGATGTTATTGGTCAGGGCAAGACAGGTTCGGGAAAAACAGCGGCATTTGGTTTAAGCCTGCTGACTAACCTGAATGTAAAGCGCTTTCGCGTTCAGTCGCTGGTATTGTGTCCTACCAGAGAGCTGGCTGATCAAGTAGCGAAAGAGATCCGCAAACTGGCAAGACGTATTCACAATATTAAGGTGCTTACTTTATGTGGCGGTATGCCGATGGGGCCGCAAATCGGCTCACTGGAGCACGGTGCGCATATTTTGGTAGGTACTCCGGGCAGAATTCTGGATCACCTTGAGAAGGGAAGAATTAACCTTGATGAGCTGAACACTCTGGTTCTGGACGAAGCTGACCGTATGCTGGAAATGGGCTTTCAGGACGCGCTGGACGCTATTCTGGATGAGGCGCCAAAGCAGCGTCAGACACTGCTGTTTAGTGCCACTTTCCCCAAACAGATTCAGTCTGTTGCTGAGCGTGTTATGCAGAAACCTGAGCTGGTTAAGGTAGAGTCTACTCATAGCGGAAACAGCATAGAGCAGAAGTTCTTTAAAGTAGCGGATACTGAAGAGAGGCTTCAGGCGGTTAAGAGACTGCTACTAGAATATCAGGCTGAGTCGAGTGTTATCTTTTGTAATACCAAAAGAGAAGTTCAGGAGGTAGCCGATGAACTCTACCATGCCGGGTTTGATGTTATTGACTTGCATGGTGATTTGGAGCAAAGAGACAGGGATCAGTCACTGGTGCAGTTTGCCAATAAAAGTATCTCTATACTGATCGCTACTGACGTAGCTGCGCGCGGGCTGGATGTGGATGATTTAGATATGGTTATCAACTATCAGTTATCGCGGGACCCGGAAGTACACGTACACCGTATCGGCAGAACAGGTCGCGCCGGCAGCAAAGGGGTTGCATGCAGTTTGTTTAGTGAAAAAGAGATGTACCGCGTTGCTTTGATTGACGAGTATATGGATATGCCAATCGAGCCGGTTGCACTGCCTGACGAAGCGGATCTGCCGTCTAAGCCTTATCAGGCAAAAATGGTGACCATTGAAATTGCCGGCGGTAAAAAACAGAAGGTCAGACCGGGTGATATTTTGGGTGCACTGACCGGTGATAAAGGTATCGATGCCGGAAAGGTTGGTAAGATCAACCTGTTTGCTATGCGCTCGTATGTTGCTGTAGAAAGAAGCGTGGCAAAGAAAGCACTAAGCAAAATAGCCAACGGTAAGCTGAAAGGTCGTAATTTCAGGGCAAGAATATTAAAATAGCCTCATATACCTGCTAAACACTGGCAGGATAAAGTCTGAATCTCATCACAAAAAACCTTCCATTCGCGGAAGGTTTTTTGATCTGAATAATTACTTTAAAGGTGATTAGCTTCCCTTTTTTTATGGTTATTTCTATTTTTCTTTCGAACTAAATCACGAAATTATTTGGCGCCGGAAGCCAAATGAAAAATAGCCGTTATTATTTGTCGAAACGTTTCGATAAAATTTTTTCACGATTCATCGATACGTTTCGATGAAGATTTACGACTAAGATAGTATCTCTTTACGCTGTAATCAGTACGGAACAAAATTATGAAAAAAACAGAGCTGTTAAATTCTGAACTGTCTTACCTTGTGGCTACCCTTGGCCACACCGATGAGATCACCATTGCCGATGCAGGGCTGCCTATTCCCCAGCATGTAGAACGTATTGATCTGGCGCTGACTCACGGGGTTCCGGGTTTTATTCAGACCGTTGAGACCATACTGAAAGAGTCACAGATTGAAGGCGTGGTTATTGCCCACGAAACCAGACAAGTAAGTCCGCAGTTACATGATCAACTGATTCAGGTTATCGAGCAGGAGAGCAAAAACTGCGGAAAACAGATAGAGATCAGCTACGTATCTCACGAGGAGTTTAAAGCAAGAACTCATGAGAGCCGGTCTGTCGTCAGAACCGGTGAATGTACACCTTATGCCAACGTTATTTTTCAGACCGGTGTGGTTTTTTAAGATAGCGACTGAGGAATCAAAATGACTCAACCCATATTAGAGCTAAGCGGAATAGACAAAGCGTTTCCCGGTGTAAAGGCACTGGATAACGCCTGCCTGAACGTCTATCCCGGCCGCGTAATGGCGCTGCTGGGGGAGAATGGCGCAGGTAAATCTACCCTTATGAAAGTGCTGACAGGTATCTACTCCCTTGACGCCGGCTCAATAAAATATCAGGGAGAGAACGCAAAGTTTGAGGGACCCAAACATTCACAGGAAGCAGGGATCAGTATTATCCATCAGGAGCTGAACCTGATTCCGGAACTCACTATTGCAGAGAACATTTTCCTTGGCCGGGAAAAAATCTCACCTTTGGGCAGAATACTCTGGGCAGAGATGTATCAGGAAGCTGATCAACTGCTGGCAAGGCTGAACGTAAAACACAGTTCAAAGAAACAGCTTGGTGAACTGAGTCTGGGTGAGCAGCAGATGGTAGAAATTGCCAAAGCACTCTCGTTCGAATCCAGAGTCATTATTATGGATGAACCAACGGATGCCCTTACCGATACAGAGACCGAATCCCTGTTCAAAGTTATTGAAGAGCTGAGACAGCAAGGCTGCGGAATTGTCTATATCTCACACCGTCTTAAAGAGATTTTCCAGATGTGTGACGATATCACTGTGCTGCGTGACGGTAAGTTTATCGGCCAGTGTGCGGTTGCCGATACCGACGAGGACCGGTTAATTGAAATGATGGTTGGCCGTAAACTGGAAGAGCAGTATCCGCGCGTTGATGCGGTGCACGGCACCACCTGTCTGGAAGTGAACAACTTGTCTGGTTCTGGCGTTAACAATGTCAGCTTTAAGTTGGACAGAGGTGAAATCCTTGGTGTTTCCGGCTTGATGGGTGCAGGGCGAACTGAGCTGATGAAAGTGATTTACGGCGCACTGGAAAGAACCTCGGGAGAGGTCGTTCTGGACGGCAAGTTGATTAATCCCCGCAGCCCTCAGGATGGTTTGTCCAGCGGTATCGCTTATATTTCTGAAGACAGAAAGGGCGACGGTCTGGTGCTGAGTCTTTCAGTAAAAGAGAACATGTCGTTAAGTAGTCTGGATCATCTTACTAAAGGACTTCATATCCAGAACAAAGATGAAGCCATTGCGGTAGAAGATTTTATTAAGCTGTTTAATATCAAAACACCGGGCCGTAATCAGATAATCGGTAATCTGTCTGGTGGTAATCAGCAGAAAGTCGCCATTGCTAAAGGCCTGATGACAAGACCAAAAGTTCTGATCCTGGACGAGCCGACCCGTGGTGTCGATGTTGGTGCCAAGAAAGAGATTTACCAGCTGATCAACAAGTTCAAAGCGGACGGAATGAGCATTATTCTGGTCTCTTCAGAGATGCCTGAAGTTCTCGGAATGAGCGACCGGATTATGGTGATGCATGAAGGCCATATCAGCGGCGAGTTTGATGCAAAAGACGCAGACCAGGAAAAACTGATGGCTTGTGCTGTAGGTAAACTGAATCAGGAGGCTGCAGCATGAATAACCAATTAACAACCAATAAGACTGAACTGATGCAAGATAGAAAAATATTGAGTAAAGAGTGGCTTATTGAACAAAAATCACTGATCGCATTACTGTTTTTGATTGCAGTGGTTTCGTTCCTCAACCCAAACTTCTTTACCCTGGATAACATACTGAACATTCTGAGACAGACTTCAGTAAACGCCATTATTGCCGTTGGTATGACACTGGTTATCCTGACTGCGGGTATTGACCTGAGTGTCGGCTCGGTATTGGCTTTGTGTGGTGCTTTCGCCGCCAGCCTTGTAGCCATGGAAGTTCCGGTACTTATTGCCGTTCCTACCGCACTGGTTGCTGGTGCAGCTTTGGGTGCTATCAGCGGAATTATTATTGCCAAAGGTAAGGTACAGGCCTTTATTGCCACACTGGTGACTATGACCTTACTGCGTGGTGTCACCATGGTGTATACCGATGGTCGTCCTATCTCAACTGGCTTTACCGATACCGCAGATGCTTTTGCATGGTTTGGTACCGGCTACACACTGGGTATCCCTGTTCCGGTATGGATTATGGTGATGGTGTTTGCAGCCGCATGGTATGTACTAAACCACACCCGCTTTGGCCGCTATGTTTATGCTCTGGGCGGAAACGAATCGGCTACCCGCTTGTCAGGCATTGATGTCGACAAAGTAAAAATCGGGGTTTATGCCGTGTGCGGTCTGTTAGCGGCGCTGGCAGGTATTATCGTTACATCACGACTCTCTTCTGCACAACCGACAGCAGGTATGGCTTATGAGCTAGACGCCATTGCCGCTGTAGTTCTGGGCGGAACCAGCCTGGCAGGTGGCCGTGGACGTATTATGGGAACCTTGATTGGTGCGCTAATCATTGGCTTCCTGAATAACGCCCTGAACCTGCTCGACGTATCCTCGTACTACCAGATGATTGCAAAAGCGGTCGTAATACTGCTGGCAGTACTGGTAGATAACAAAAACAAGTAACTTCTGTTTAATAACACTACGACAGGCCAGCGAAAACTGGCCACCCTACGTAACAAAGGACTATACACATGAAAAAGATTGCAACTTATATCTCTGCTGCTGTTCTTACTGCTTCTATGAGTGCATCGGCATTTGCTGAAGATACTCTGGCTGTTGTTGTTTCGACACTGAACAACCCATTCTTTGTATCAATGAAAGATGGTGCTGAAGCTAAGGCGAAAGAGCTTGGTTATAAATTGATTGTACTGGATTCGCAAAATGACCCGAGTAAAGAACTTTCAAATGTGGAAGACCTTACTGTACGTGGTGTGAAAGCGATTCTGATTAACCCGACTGATTCAGACGCGGTATCTAACGCTATCCGCATGGTAAACCGTTCTAATATCCCTGTTCTTACCCTTGACCGTGGTGCGACACGTGGTGACGTAGTGAGCCATATCGCTTCTGACAACGTAGTTGGTGGTGAGCTTGCCGGTAACTTTATCGCTGAAGTTGTAGCACCTGACGCAAAAGTTATTCAGCTTGAAGGTATCGCAGGTACTTCTGCAGCGCGTGAGCGTGGTGAAGGCTTTATGAACGCAGTAAAAGGCAGCAAAATGCAGCTTCTTGCCAGCCAGCCTGCTGACTTTGACCGTACTAAAGGTCTGAACGTAATGGAAAACCTGCTTGCAGCTAACCCTGATGTTCAGGCAGTATTTGCTCAGAACGATGAGATGGCACTAGGTGCGCTACGTGCGATTCAGGCTTCAGGCAAAGAGGTTGTTATCGTAGGCTTTGACGGTACTGATGATGGTGTTGCAGCAGTTAAACGTGGCCAGTTAGCAGCAACAGTTGCACAGCAGCCTGAACTGATTGGTGCTCTTGGCATCGAAACTGCAGATAAAGTACTGAAAGGTGCGGCAGTGGAAGAGTACATTCCTGTTCCTCTGAAAATTGTGGTTGAATAATATCACTATCTGAATGGGAGGAGCTTCTCCTCCCTTTCTTTTGAATACTATTGGTTTAAACTTTTGAGCCATATCAGCGGTAAGAGCTTAAACCAATAAGATTTCCGGCAGGATTCTGCTTCTCAACAGGAAAAAGCTATGAGCAAGTTAGTAGTAATGGGCAGCGTGAATGCTGACCATGTGTTAAAGGTGCCTTCTTTCCCTCGTCCCGGTGAAACACTGCACGGTGAAGGCTATCAGGTGATTCCGGGTGGTAAAGGTGCCAATCAGGCTGTAGCAGCGGCTCGTCTGGGGGCTGATATTGCCTTTATCGCCAGCGTAGGTGATGACGCCTTCGGCACAGAAATGAAGCACAGTTTTACAGAGATGGGCATGGATACCTCAGCAGTAATGGCCGAGTCAGGTACGCCTACCGGTATCGCCATGATTCAGGTTGCCGAGACCGGCGAAAACAGCATCTGTATTTCAGCAGAAGCAAATGGCAAGCTGAACGCTGACAGAATTACCCCGCACCTTGATCTTGTTAAACAGGCGGATTACCTGCTGATGCAACTGGAAACACCTATTGATGGTGTTGAACTGGCAGCAAAAACAGCAAAAGCAGCACAGACAAAAGTGGTGCTAAACCCGGCTCCGGCCAGGGAGCTCAGTGATGAACTGCTTAGCTTAGTGGATATTATTACTCCCAATGAGACCGAGGCTGAAATTCTGACCGGTGTAACGGTGTTTGATGAGCGTTCTGCTCAACTGGCGGCAGATATTCTGCATGCCAAAGGCATTAAGACTGTCATGATAACCCTTGGCGCCAAAGGTGTCTGGCTAAGCTGTGAAAAAGAGCAAGGTGAGATTGTTGCCGGCTTCCGCGTTGATGCAACGGACACGACAGCTGCAGGCGATACCTATAACGGTGCCTTGGTAACGGCGCTGATTGAAGAGAAACCAATGAACCAAGCCATTGTGTTTGCTCACGCAGCCGCGGCTATTTCTGTTACCCGCTTTGGTGCTCAGACCTCTATTCCGAACCGGGAAGAGACAGACGCTTTTCTTACGCAACAAACTAACGGATAGGTAAAGGAGAGATCATATGGCTACAATGAAAGACATTGCAAAACTGGCCGGAGTATCCACTTCGACCGTCAGCCATGTGATCAATCAATCCCGCTACGTCAGTGAAGAGATTTCCGCTAAGGTGCAGAGTGCGGCAAAGGAACTTAACTACGCGCCTTCCGCTCTTGCCCGAAGTTTAAAGATGAACCGCACCCGAACCATAGGTTTGCTGGTAACTACCTCGACTAACCCGTTTTTTGGTGAGGTGGTAAAAGGGGTTGAGCGGCGCTGTTATGAGCAGAACTACAACCTGATCCTTTGTAATACGGAAGGTGATGATGCAAGAATGAAGGCCTCCATCAGTACGCTTCTTGAAAAGCGGGTGGACGGCCTGCTGCTGCTATGCTCGACATTGGAAGGGCAGTATCTGGATATCTTTGAACTTTACCCTAACATTCCTACTGTGGTGATGGACTGGGGTGAGACCCATTTCACCAGCGATAAGATCAACGATAACTCAGAACATGGCGGTTATCTGGCAGGCAGACACCTGATTGAAAACGGCCATACAGAGATTGGCTGTATTACCGGCCCGCTGAATCGTCATCAGGCTCAGATCCGTTTTGCCGGATTTAAGAAAGCCATGTCAGAAGCTGGTCTGCCGGTGAAAGATAACTGGGTTGTCGAATCAAACTTTGAATGTGACGGCGGCTATGATGCCTTTAATCAGCTGTTCAATGGTGAAGAGATGCCGTCTGCACTGTTTGTTTGTAACGATATGATGGCGATGGGGGTAATTAATGCCGCCGCAGAGCATGGCGTCAAAATTCCTCAGGATCTCTCTCTTATCGGTTACGATGATATCTATATTTCCAAGTTTATGGTGCCGCCGCTAACCACCATTCACCAGCCTAAGTTCAGGCTGGGCAAGGCCGCGGTCGACCGTCTACTGCAACGTATTGATAACGGTGAGAGTGACTCTAAGCAGGTTCAGCTGGAGCCGACTTTAGTTACCCGTAATAGTGTGATTAACAAATAATAACTATTAGACTCAGCGGTTTTTGGCTGTTTTAAACCGTTTGCCAACAAAAGCTTTCATAGAAAAACCTGTCACTAACATGGTGCCCGATACGACAAGCAGGGTACCAAAAACCGTATTCCAACCTACAGCTTCATCCAGAATCAGATGCCCCCAGAAAATACCAAATGCCGGGATTAAAAAGGTAACGGAAAGTGCCGATGCGGCACCAACATCATTAATCAGTTTAAAGTAGAGCAGATAAGCGACACCGGTACAGAGCACACCCAGCGCCACGACAGAGCTGGCTACTTCCATGCCGACCGACTCACGTACAGGAATAAACGGCAGCAGAGGCAGAACTATTAATGAAGCGGCCCACATATTGCCGTGAGCGTTATTAAAAGAGGAAATCTGCGGGGCCGTTTTGGTGTAGTTACTGGCGATACCGTAACAGGCGGCAGCCATAATACCGGCAGTAATTGCCAGGCCGGAACCTTCTCCTAATTGGGCACTGTCCCATCCCACAAGAACTACAACTCCGAGTACACCTAAAGCAAGCCCCATAGCCTTTCTGCGGGTTAGGGGGGTCTTAGTCCAGAATACGCCGATGGCGGTTCCCCAGATAGCGGCAGTAGAGTTAAGAACCGCAAGAGTAGAAGCGTTCAGGGTTTGAACCGCATAAGCAAACAGCAGAAAAGGTAAGGAGGTGTTAAACAGGCCGATAATAAAGAAATGCTTTTTATACTGAAGCAGGTTCAGTTTTCGTTTCATTACCAGTGCAACAGCAAACAGAAACAGCGCTGCGAGAAGCACCCTTGCTTCAATCATGTAGGCCGGACCCAGCGAAGGTACCGCTATCCTCATAAAAAGGAATGAACTTCCCCATATGGCGGCTAGAGCGATAAGTTGTAAAGCGCTGGATAGTGGCATGGCAGAACTCGCTTATTTCAGAAAGGTCAGGTTATTCGAATCTATTAATTTTTTCCGGAGAGAAAACAACATAGGAATTAATAGGGGAAAAAATGCAGCTGATATTTACTGTTTTTATAATCAACCAGTGGAGCATAATAAAGACATAGCTCAGTAACCTCAAGGAGCATTTGAGTTTACTAAGGTAGGTATCTGTTAAAGTCTATCCAATTTAGTCAGTTGAATACTATCCGCAAATACGGGGAGCTCTGTTCAGGTTTATCTGATCAGAGCTTCCTTTTTATGGCCAGAAGGCGCGTTAACGCGACATGGATTTGGCCATGCTGATATAGATATCCCGAAGTTTTCTGGTGAGTTCACCAGGCTGACCACTGCCTATGGTGGTTCCGTCAATATTAACTACCGGCCAGACAAACGTGGTCGCTGAGCTGATAAAGGCCTCTTTGGCCTGTTTCGCTTCCTCGACGGTAAACAGCCTTTCTTCAATCTCGATGTTGTTTTGTTCCGCCAGTTGCAGCAGGCTGGCGCGGGTAATACCGTGCAGAATATGGTTACTTAACGGGCGGGTAACCAGCTTATCGTCCTGAGTGACAATATAAGCATTGCTGGAACCTCCTTCAGTAACATAACCGTCTTCTGTCAGCCATGCGTCATCAGCTCCTGAGGCCAGGGCAACCTGTTTTGCAAGGCAGGCCGGCAACAAGCTGGTGGTTTTTATATCCCGTCGTTTCCAGCGGATGTCTTCTACGGACACAACGGCGATACCCTTATCCGCCTGCGGACAGGTGACCAGATTTTTCTTCTGGGTAAAAAGCACCAGAGTCGTTGCAATATCTGCGCTGTAGCCAAAGTCCCGATCGCCATCGTTGCCACGGGTAAGCTGAAGATAGACACCACCTTCATCAAGTTTATTAAGTCGCACTAACTCTTTATGAATGGAAAACAGCTGTTCTTCACTTAAGGTCAGAGGAAGGCTGAGCTCTTCACATGAACGTTTCAGACGGGCCATATGGCCTTCGTTATCCACTAACTTTCCATCCAGTACTGAGGTTACTTCATAGGCTGCGTCAGCAAAAAGAAATCCACGGTCAAAAACGGAGATCTTTGCGTCAGATTCGGGTAAGTAATCACCATTGATATAAACAATACGTTCCATTCAGGGCTCCTTATGCCTGTTGCTCCGCAGAGCATCTCCTTTAAAAAAACTGAGTCATTTTAACAAATAGCGAACACAAACACGCGTAAACCCTCTCTGGCACGGAGGGTTTGTTTATCGCTATTTCTCCGATGACAAGATCCTCTGCACAACTGAGATCAGCTATTCAGAAAAATGAACACAAACTAGCTTAATTCAGTGAGAACAATTTGTCAGAGATTTAGTTCTGTCGTGGAAAATAATTGGCGCTTTATCATTATTTGTAGATTCAAATCACATAACGTCATTTTTATAGATAAAAGCTACGAAAGATTAAATCACCAATAAATTTCACTTATTGAGTCATAAATATAGTTTATTTAATGAAAGTCTAATGGTTAATCTTGTGTTAATAAAATGTACTAAGATTATAGTTCTGTATGAGGTGGTTTTACTGTCATTTTCAGCTATTGCTATGTGTTATGGCATCTATAAAGTTCGTTCTGTAAGCCCGAATACGCCTTGGTTTTCTATGTAAATCAGGTGTATATAAAAATTTAAACTAAAAAAACAGATTTAAAAACGAAAAACTATAAAGGAGTACAAGTTAAATGGATTTTGTTACCGAGTTTATTAATAACATCAACGGCATTGTATGGGGTGTCCCTATGCTGGTGATGATACTTGGGGTGGGGCTGTTTCTGACCGTCGGCCTTAAGTTTATGCCCATCTTTAATATCGGCCGTGCTTTCCGCCTGTTGTGGAGCAGCAGAGAGTCAGATGAAAAAGGTGAGATCCCGCCATTTCAGGCACTGATGACCGCCATGTCTGCCACCATAGGTACAGGTAATATTGCCGGGGTGGCAACCGCTGTGTTTATCGGTGGCCCGGGAGCGCTGTTCTGGATGTGGCTGACGGCTCTGGTTGGTATGGCAACTAAGTTTGCCGAGGCGGTGCTGGCAGTTAAATACCGTGAGAAAGATGAAAACGGC
The DNA here is from genome assembly GCF_028201475.1 of Vibrio sp. SCSIO 43137. Classification (NCBI taxonomy): domain Bacteria; kingdom Pseudomonadati; phylum Pseudomonadota; class Gammaproteobacteria; order Vibrionales; family Vibrionaceae; genus Vibrio; species Vibrio sp. SCSIO 43137. Next base: position 552,410 of record NZ_CP116384.1, read on the forward strand.
GCTTTTGTCGGCGGCCCTATGTACTACATCAAAAACGGTATGGGTGAAAAATGGGCATGGCTGGGAACCCTGTTTGCTCTGTTTGGTGCTGTGGCCTGTTTTGGTATCGGTAATGCGGTTCAGTCTAACTCCATTGCACAAGTTCTGGAGTCTAATTTCTCATTTTCACCGCTTATTGTTGGTCTGATCATTATGGTGCTTGCCGGCGGGGTTATTATTGGCGGTCTTAAGCGGGTTGGTCGTTTTGCCGGTGCTATGGTCCCTATTATGGCCGTTGCCTATATTCTGGCTGGTCTGGCTATCCTGCTGATGAACATCGGCGAGTTAGGCGGTGCATTTGCATTGGTGTTTGAGTACGCCTTTACTCCGGCGTCTGCCGAAGGTGGTTTTGCCGGTGCAACGGTATGGATGGCGATTCGCTTTGGTGTTGCCCGTGGTGTTTTCTCAAACGAAGCCGGTTTAGGTTCAGCGCCTATTGCCCACGCCAGTGCCCAGACGGATGATCCGGTTCGTCAGGGTTTGATTGCTATGCTGGGTACCTTCTTAGATACGCTAGTGATCTGTAGCATTACCGGTTTGGTGATTATTATTTCCGGAGAGTGGACAGGCGGAGAGTCAGGTGCGGCATTAACATCGGCGGCGTTTGGTGACATTCTTCCGGGCTGGGGTAGTTATCTGGTCGCGGTTAGTCTGGCGGTGTTTGCCTTTACCACTATTGTTGGTTGGTCGGTTTATGGTGAGCGTTGTGCCGAATACCTGTTTGGCGCTAAGGCGGTAATGCCGTTCAGGGTTATCTTTGTACTGGCACTTCCTGTCGGCGCCATGGCAGAACTTAACTTTGTCTGGCTGCTGGGTGATACGCTAAACGCTATGATGGCGATTCCTAACCTTATTGCTCTGGCGGTACTGAGCCCTGTGGTCTTTAGCCTGACCAAAGCTTATTTCAAGCGCGAAAAAGCGATTAAGAGCGCGGAAGATAAGTAACACTTAATCCAGACCAAATAGTAAAAGCCGTTTGCCTTAGGGTAAGCGGTTTTTTTCTTTCTGACTGCTATAGGCATGTTAACTAAAAGTAATAAACTAATGGAGTTGTAAATGTGATTTTATTTTAATCAAATGGCTTTATGTGTGAATAATAATAAAAAATAAAGCTTAAGATATAAATATGATTTAAATCATATTCAATTTAGTTAAGAAGAGAGACACTTGTAACATCGGGCTGAAAAGCGGGATTTACAGGTATCAATGGCCATCTATTTTGACAAAACAAAAACCAGAGCGGGCAGAAAGCTGGCGATGGTTAACTCCTTTTTAAACAGTATGGGGCTGGGTATCGATGCTGATGTGGAGTATTTTGTCTGTGCTATTGAGGATGAAGCCGTTGTGGCCTGTGGTGGCCTGGCTGGTAACACTCTTAAATCTATCGCTGTTTCGCCGCAATATCAGGGCGAAGGCGTCTCTACCCGTCTGCTGACCGAACTGGTCACTCATGCCTATGATCTTGGCCGCTATAACCTGTTTATCTATACCAAGCCGGAAAACTACCGCATGTTTCATCAGGCTGGATTCCACTTAATAACCTCAGTAAAAGACAGGGTGATACTACTGGAAAACAGCCGCAGCCGGCTGAAAAAGTACTGTAGTAAACTCCGCACACTAAAGCGTGCCGGCGACAAGGTCGGCAGCATCGTAATGAATGCCAACCCTTTTACCAAAGGGCACCGCTATCTGGTTGAGCATGCGGCAGGCCAATGTGACTGGCTACATCTGTTTGTAGTGAAAGAGGATAGCTCGTTTTTTACCTATCAGGACCGTATCAATATGATCCGTGCCGGAGTCGAAGACCTTGGCAACGTGATCGTTCATGACGGTTCAGACTATATTATCTCCCGGGCGACTTTCCCCAGTTATTTTCTTAAAGACGACGGTGTGGTGAACTACTGCCATACCGCAGTGGACTTGCAACTATTCAGAAGCTATATCGGTCCTGCACTGGGCATCACACACCGCTTTGTCGGTACTGAGCCCATCTGTACTGTTACCCGATTTTATAATCAGCAGATGCAGACATGGCTTACGACCCAGTCACTGGATTCTGATCCTATTACCCTGATTGAGATTCCCAGAGCGGAGATAGAGGAGCAGCCAATTTCCGCTTCACTGGTACGTCATTTACTATTTAACAATGAGTGGGATGAGATAAAGAAACTGGTGCCGGATAGCAGTTATCAATATCTGAAAACTCTATTCAACACTGAAGATTCCATCTATCAACACAGAAAGAGAGACTACACAGCCAAGCCGGAAATCGCTATGGCAGCAATGCCTATGCTTAGTGCGGCAGTTTGATTCAATTTAATCCGGTTCAGGCCGCTTAAAACCTACCAATACCCTTCTGGAGTGATAGCTAATATTTCTCCAATGCTTTGTTATTTCTTACTTTTTATCTCCTTAAAAACGCCTAATAAAAAAATCAAATAAATTTTTCAGTTTTGTGGTTCAACTTCACTGAGAAGCCCTTTTTCTAGGAGTAATCTCCAAGTTAATTAGTTTTATATTTATCAGATTATCCATAAGGAGCGAGCATGCTTATCAGTCGGCGGTCATACGCTGGGACTCTGGAGTCGAGTGATCTGTTGGTGGAGATATCTCCGTCAGAAACAGACGAACTTGATATCGAAGTCACCAGCTCAGTAGAGAAACAGTTTGGCGTGGCAATAGAGAAGGTAGTGAGGGAAACCTTGTCGCAGATGGGTGTTAAATCGGGTTTTGTCTCGGTGAACGATAAAGGTGCCCTTGACTGCATTATCCGAGCCCGTGTGCAGGCGGCCGTTATCCGCGCATCGGAAACTCAGGAGATTGAGTGGGGAGGCCTGTCATGAGCAAGTTACGCAGAAGCATGTTATTTGTGCCGGGATCGAATGCGGCCATGTTGAGTAACAGCTTTATCTATCGCCCTGATGCCATCATGTTTGACCTTGAAGACTCTGTCTCTATCAGAGAAAAAGATACTGCAAGAATGCTGGTATTTAATGCCCTGCAGCATCCTCTGTATGCGGATATTGAAACCATAGTGCGGGTAAATGCCCTTGATTCCCAATATGGCCGTGATGACGTGAAAGCCATCGTAAAAGCGGGAGTCAATGTGGTTCGGTTAGCGAAAACCGATACGCCTAAGGATGTCGAAGGTATGGAGCAGGCGATTGAGAGCGCAGAGCGCGAGTTCGGCCGTCCTGTCGGAAGCACAGCTATGCTGGCGGCCATTGAGTCAGCGGAAGGAATTAATAACGCAGTCGCCATTGCAAAAGCCTCAAAGCGCCTTATCGGAATTGCCCTTGGTGCGGAAGACTACGTCAGGGATCTGAAAACCCAACGCAGTGCTGAGGGGACTGAATTGCTGTTTGCCCGCTGTTCTATTCTTCAGGCAGCACGGGCAGCAGGCATTATGGCTTTTGATACCGTCTATTCTGATGCCAATAATGAGCAGGGTTTTCTTAACGAAGCTTCCCATATTAAATCGCTGGGCTTTGACGGCAAGTCTCTGATTAACCCGCGACAAATCGAGCTTATCCATAATCTGTTTGCACCAAGCCAGAAAGAGGTGGATCACGCATTTGCGGTGATCGAAGCGGCGGAAGAGGCAGAAGCGCAAGGTATGGGAGTCGCATCGCTGAATGGCAAGATGGTAGACGCTCCTGTTATAGAGAGAGCGCGTTGGACTCTTAAGCGTGCAGAATCAGGCATCAGACAGTAACAGGCGGACAGATTATGACAATTTTAAATGCAATAGAGCGTGATATTGAGGCATGCGGTAAAACTGACATCGGCCTGACTCCGTACAAGACAGCGCACCAGTTAACGCCACAGTGCGTTGATAAAAGCAGTGTCGCTTCGAGAAAGCTGTATAAAACCCTTGAAGAAGCGATAAAAAGCTCCGGACTAAAAGATGGCCAGACCGTCTCGTTCCATCACTCATTCCGCGGTGGTGACCGAATCATCAATATGGCGATGGATGTGATTGCCAAAATGGGCTTTAAGAACCTGACGCTGGCACCAAGCTCTCTTACTGATGTGCATGCACCTATGGTGGGGCATATCCGTAATGGAGTTGTTAGTAAGCTTTATACCTCAGGTCTGCGTGGTGAACTGGCAGAAGAGATCTCGCGCGGCTTGTTAGAAGAGCCGGTACATATCCACTCCCATGGCGGCAGGGTTCACCTGTTAGACAGCGGTGAGCTGAACATTGATGTTGCTATTCTCGGTGTCTCAACGGCAGATGAGTTTGGTAACGCGAACGCTATAAACGGCAAAGCGCGCTGTGGTTCCCTTGGTTACGCGAAAATCGATGCGCAACATGCCGGTTACGTTATTGTGTTAGCTGATGAGTTGGTTGAGTTCCCAAATATGCCTGCCTCTCTGGAGCAGGATCAGGTTGATGCCGTGGTGGTGGTGGATGAAGTTGGTGACCCATCTAAAATCGGTGGCGATGCCACCCGTATGACAACCAATCCGCGAGAGTTACTGATCGCCCGTAAAGCGGCAGATGTTATTGAGCACTCCGGTTATTTCTACGATGGCTTTACTCTGCAGACAGGCTCCGGCGGAGCGTCACTGGCAGTAACCCGTTTTCTGGAAGAGAAAATGGTTCGCAATGATATAACCGCCAGTTTTGGCTTGGGGGGAATTACCTCAACCATGGTGGATCTGCATGAAAAAGGGCTGATTAAAACCCTGTTTGATGTGCAGTCCTTTGATGCTAATGCCGCCGACTCCTTAGCTCGAAACACGAATCATATTGAAATCTCCGCCAACCAATACGCCAACCCATCCTCCAAAGGTGCGGTAGTAGAACGGCTGGATGTGGTTATCCTTAGTGCGCTGGAAATTGATACCCGCTTTAACGTCAATGTGATCACAGGGTCGGACGGTGTTATTCGTGGTGCATCGGGCGGCCATAGTGACACGGCAGCGTCGGCTAAGATGACCATTGTGGTTGCGCCTCTGGTGCGGGGCCGAATCCCGACCGTGGTTGAATCAGTGCTTAATGTGGTGACCGTAGGTTCACAGATTGATGTGCTGGTAACCGACCACGGTATTGCGGTAAATCCTGAAAGAGCAGATATCAGAGAAAAACTGGAGCAGTCAGGTATTCAGACTATGAGCATAGAAGATTTGCAGCAGAGAGCAGAGATGCTGACAGGCCGCCCGCAGCCGATTCAATATCTGGACAATGCCGTGGCTTATATTCGTTATCGCGACGGTTCGGTAATCGATGTTATCCGTCAGATAAAGGAGTAACGGGTGCATAAGGGGCCGCAAGTCTCGCTGGCGGAACTGCTGGATAGCCGGGAGTTAAGAGCCGAAACTCAGAAGCAGTGGGCAGACAAGTATGGTCTGCCGCTGGTGAGTTTTACTGTCAATATGGTCGGGCCGGTAAAGCGTAATCAACTGGCCTGCATCATCTTTGAGCAGATAAAAGGCGCGATTCTTAACTACTGTTGGCGGGAGAATATCACGATAGAACGCTACCAGTGTATTGAGCAGAACAGCGGCTATGAGATGTTGCTTTGCCTGAGTGGTAAAACCGCACGCCAGATCAAGCGGCTGATGGTAGAGATTGAAGAACGGCATAAACTCGGCCGGCTGGCGGATATTGATGTGCTTAATGAGAAAGGAGAAGCACTTTCACGATCCAGCCTTGAACTTCCTGTCCGCTCCTGTCTGATATGCCGGCAGGATGCCAAAGTGTGTGGCAGAAGCCGGGCTCATTCCGTTGAGGAGCTTCTGGGTAAGATGCAGCAGGTGGTGGCAAGTGCAATATAAAAAAGCAGCTCAAACCTATCGGGAAGCGGTTGGAACATTTGCCTATAACGCCATGCTAAAAGAAGCCAGACTAACACCGAAAGCAGGTTTGGTTGATTCAGTTTCGCAGGGCGCTCATACCGATATGGATATCTCAACCTTTGTAGCAAGTAGTGAGGCGTTAAAGCCTTATATGCTTGAGTTTGTGTGTGTTGGATATCAGTCAGCTCATATCACCGCAGAAAATTTACTGCCTCAGTTACGTAAAACAGGTTTGCAGGCAGAACAGGCCATGCTTAAGGCAACCCAAGGGGTAAACACCCATAAAGGGATGATTTTTACTATGGGCTTAATCTGTGGCGCGGCCGGCTGGCTACAAGGTAATAAACAGGCTTTTAGCTCCGCAGATATACGCCCGGTTATCGTGGATATGTGCAGGCATCTGGTCAGGGATGAGCTTGTCCGGAAGAAAAATAACGGGAAAAATAACGAGGACAGTCCCGTTAGTGCAGGAGAGCGAATTTTTGCCGAGCATGACATAACGGGTATTCGTGGTGAAGCGTCTCAGGGTTATCCTGTTATTTTTAAATGCTCACTGCCTTTTTATCGTCAGGCTATGGCGAAACATAATGATGAGCATCTGGCGCTCTCTTACACTCTGCTAAAGTTGATGGCAGAGAACTGCGACACCAATCTAATTCATAGGGGAGGTCTTGAAGGCTTGGCTTATGTTAAGCAGCAATCAGCGAAATACCTTAAGCGTAACTACTCTGGTACTGATGAGCTTAACAAGTCGATAGAAGCGTTCGATCAGAAGCTGATAAACAGACATCTAAGCCCCGGCGGTAGTGCCGATCTATTGGCGGCAACATGGTTGCTTTATCAGTTAGATGAATTAAGTCGGGATTTTTGCCGGTAGAGATTACAAACATTAACTTGCGGAATAGTGCAAATGCGAAGTATTCTTATTGATGTGAATTCTTTATCGGCTAATGGTGGTGTGTGTGAAAAAGTGGTTTTTATTTTCACTGGGATGGATAGCAACGGCGCTGGGGTTTTTAGGCGTGTTTTTGCCTCTGTTACCCACAGTACCTTTTATTCTGTTAGCTATGTACTGCTTCGGTAAATCCTCTCCCCGTTTTCAAATCTGGCTGGAAAACAACCGCTATCTGGGCGATACAGTAGTGCGGATAAAGGCCAGCCTCGGCCTGACCAGTGCTGAGAAGAAACGTATTCTGTTCTTTAGCTGGCTCTCTATCGGGCTGACCATTATCTTTGTACTGGATAGTGTTCACGCCAGAACCATGCTGTCACTGATTCTGCTTATCGAAACCTGGGTTATCCTGCGTATGAAGACTTATAATCCGGAAGCTCAGGTAGTTAGTTCTTCCGATGCCTAAAGGCTTTCTGCGCAGCCAGATAGCCAAACTGAATCACTTCTTCTGCCTGATCAAAATCGAAAGTTCCGCATAGGTTTTGCGGGATATCAATGCTCATATCCGGCGGATAGGCGGCCAGCTTCTGTCTGGCAATGGTGCCCTGCATAGCATCAAAGGCCTGATTGGCAATTTCAAAGGCATCAAAGTTGATATTGACGGAATCAATAATGGAGTCCTGCACTTTATCAATATAGCGGGTAATTCTATTCTGGAATGAAGGGTTTATTTTATGAGGGACTATGGTTGGTTTCTCAACCTTAGCCATTAAGTCACCACCAAGGTTTACCGCAAGGGTGAGGTCAGTTTTATCGCTGAAGGTCGGGGCAATAGGAACCGGATTTAATACGCCGCCATCAATAAGCAGCTCGCCATCAATTTCAACCGGGGTAAAAAACAGCGGAAGGGAAATAGAAGCCCTGATGGCATCAAACAGACTGCCGGAGTTAAGCCACACCTCTTTCTCTTCGGTGATATTGGCGGCTACAGCGGTAAAGGTAATATCCAGTTGCTCGATTTGCGTATCGCCAATCAGCTCCACCAGATTGCTGATGATCTTATCGCCCTTAAACAGACCGCTCGACTGCCATGAGATATCCAGCAGCTTGGCCATAGAGACTTTATCAATGGCCGATACCCAGTCGACAAACTCGTCCAGTTTGCCGGCCGCATAAATGCCGCCAACCAGAGCGCCGGCCGAACATCCGGAAATGGATTCAATTTGATAGTTGTTCTCTTCCAGCCAGCGGATAACACCAATATGTGCCAGACCGCGTGCGCCGCCACTCCCGAGTACTAAGGATACCGTCTGTTTCATTGCTTTATTCCGTTTAACAGTGAAACCTGATTATAGGTAAGTCGATAGGGTTTTACCCGAAGGGAGACAAGATAACTGTAAGATTTTGTGAGACTTAATGAATTTCTTAAACAAAAAAGCTCCGCAATGACGGAGCTTTGTTTATCGGGTTATCTGGTTAGCTTGCTGCTGTCTCTTTTTCAATTTCGACCACATTATCCGGCACAGTTTCCAGATTGTTCTCTTTCAGCCATTTTTCTAAATTATCAGCACCACCGATATAGCTGTCATTCATCCAGATTTGCGGAACCGTCACCGGTGTTTTCTCACCAATGATGGCTTTTACTTCCGGGATCATACGGTAAAGGGCAGCGCTGTCTTTAACAACATCGTAGTACTCGTACGGGATACCGGACTTATCAAGCATCTCTTTCGCTTTAACGCAGTATGGGCAGGTCGCTTTACCAAATACAATATTGCCTTTCAAATCATCGCGTTTTGTCCACTCTTTAATGACAGACTGAACCAGTACGCCACGGTTTAGCGCTTCACCCTGACTGACCACTTTACCTTCCACAACCAGAATAGGCGCGTGCCATGCACCAAGTTTTAGTGGTTCCCACCAGTGTGATAACCAATCTTTTACTTCCAGTTCAACAGGGACATCTTTAAGTTCGTTCTCGAACGTGTCTGCAAGAATATCTTTGGTCAGGGTACACTCTCCACAAGGGATCTTTACGCTAAATGGTCCCCAGCTTCCGCCCCAACGATACAGTGTAATTTTAATTGGATCTGCCATAGTATTTGTCCGTGTTTTAAGATTCGTATCAGATAAGAACCTGACAAACAGAATTTAATTTCAGCCTTTATTAAAAATACTCGATTTTTTTACTTTTCAGTAGTCTGAGCCTGAACAGATTGACCATTTTTCTGATTACTTGCTTCTTTTATAGATGGATCGCGACAGTGTCGGATTTCTGAATTAAGATATATTCTTCTGAAAAGACATAGCTGAAATACAGAGCCGAAACCACTGAAATGAGCAAATCCACTTATCTACACCCGTCGCTGGCCATAGATGCCGCACCTTCAGAGATTTTTCTGAACTTTGATGATTTTCGGGAGAATACCGAAACCCGATTACACTCTCATGAGTGGGGGCAATTGCAGCTGGTAACAGGTGGTACATTGGAACTCAGCGCGGAGAAGACTCGTTTTATCGCCCCTCCTCATCTGGCAATCTGGATTCCGGCCGGGGTAGAGCACCGCAGCTATAACAGGCGCCCCCTTCAGTATTGTTCATTAAATATTGAGCCTTCGAGGTTAAATACCATGCCTGCTCATACCTGCCTGTTAACGGTTTCTCCTATTGTTCTGGCTATTATCGAGGACTTCCGCAGAAGGGAGATCCGGGTGGCAGAATCTATTCCTGATCAAAGGCTGGCCAATGTATTGCTGGACCAGCTTGCTATCAGTGAAGAGCAGCAGCACTTTCTGCCTTCCAGCCCTCATAAAGCGTTACAACCTATCCTTGCCGCATTGGAAGATAACCCGACTGATAACCGCTCCCTGAAACAGTGGGCGGTTGAAGTGCATACCACAGAAAGAACACTGGCGAGGTACTGTCAACAGGAGCTGGGAATGAGCTTTACCGAATGGCGTATCAGGGTGAGGTATCTGCACTCAATGACACTGCTGAAAAGCGGCATGTCAGTAAAAGAGGTGGCGTTAACACTGGGCTATCAGCAAGCCAGCCCGTTTATCTCTATGTTTAAAAAATACTCGGGAGAAACTCCCGAGTATTATAAGAACAGGCTGACAGGGATTAGTTTTTAACTTGGATCCAAGGCAGGTTAAACAACTTTCCAGCTAATCTCTTCACCGGCTTTTACCGGTACTACGATATCTTCACCAAATGGCATAGATTCGGCTACTGTCCAACTGGCTTTTTCCAGTGTGACTGTATCGCTGTTGCGTGGCAGGCCGTAGAAGTCAGCGCCGTTAAAGCTGGTGAATGCTTCCAGTTGCTCAAGCTTACCTTCCTGTTCAAATACTTCCGCATACAGCTCTAATGAAGCGAAGGCAGTGTAAAGGCCGGCGCATCCGCAGGCGTTCTCTTTATTGCCTTTGGCGTGTGGTGCTGAGTCAGTTCCGGCAAAGAACTTCTTTGAGCCGCTGGTGGCGGCACTGATAAGCGCTTGCTGATGGCTGCCACGTTTAAGAATAGGCAGACAGTAGAAGTGAGGCTTAATACCACCAACCAGCATATGGTTGCGGTTATACATCAGGTGATGGGCAGTAATGGTGGCCGCTACGTTATCACCGCCCTGCTTAACAAAGTCTACTGCGTGGGAAGTGGTAATATGTTCAACCACGATTTTCAGTTCAGGGTAACCATCCACGATTGGTGACAGAACCTCATCCAGGAACTTCTTCTCACGGTCAAAAATATCCACTTCATGAGTGGTAACCTCACCATGGATCAGCAACAGCATGCCAACTTCCTGCATAGCTTTAAATACCGCTGACATTTTCTCAATATCTGTTACACCAGAATCAGAGTTAGTTGTCGCTCCGGCAGGATAGAGTTTAGCGGCAACTACTTTTCCGCTTTGTTTTGCCTTAACGATCTCTTCAGGTGTAGTATTATCAGTCAGATAGAGTGTCATCAGCGGTTCAAAGTGTTCGCTGTTATTGTGGCTCATAATCCTTTCGTAATAAGCCTTAGCCATTTCGGTGTCGGTAGTAGGGGGGACAGTGTTGGGCATGATAATGGCTCTGCCGTTATAGCGGCTGATATCACGAACGGTATCTTTAAGTACTGAGCCGTCTCTGAGGTGGACATGCCAGTCATCCGGACGAGTAATGGTAAGTTTTGTCATTGCTGCTCCCTTATATTTGCGACACTGGAGCCTGAATCACTTTTTCAGGTGCTCAGGCGACTGGATGATAGAGGAAAAGATCAAAAGTTTCATTACAAAACAGCAAAAACAAGTAAAAAAAGTAAACGTTTGCGTTTTATGCGTAATCAGAGCACAAAGGAAAAGTAAGTTATGTCAGTCAAAGCCGAATCGGCCGTTTCACAAATCAATATTTTCCCTATTAAGTCGACTAAGGGAATCTCCCTTTCCAGTAGTTGGGTGGAAAAGCAGGGGCTGGTGTTTGACCGCCGTTTTATGATCGCTAAGCCTGATGGCAGCATGGTTACGGCGAGGGCTTATCCGCAACTGGTAAAACTAAGAACAAGCTTGCTAGGTAATGGTCTGGTGCTTAGCTATCCCGACAAAGACGAGCTGAAACTCTCTATTAACGAATTTGAAATGCAGCAACAGCAGACGCAGGTGTGGGGCGATACTTTTACCGCTTATACCACAACGGATGAAGCGGATCAGTGGCTGAGTGCTCTTCTGGAGGAACCCGTCAGGCTTCTTTATACGGGTGAGCAGTCAAACCGTATCAGGCCAAAGATCGGCCACAATGTCTCATTTGCTGATGGTTATCCGTTACTGGTGATTAGCGAAGCGTCACTGGCAGAGCTAAACCGCAGGGCGTCTGAAACTCAGTATATGGAACAGTTCCGCACCAATCTGGTGGTAACGGGTGATGAAGCTTTTATTGAAGATAGCTGGAAACGGATTCGTATCGGTGAAGTAGAGTTTGAGATCAGAAAGCCGTGTGAACGCTGTATATTGACTACCGTAGATCATAAAACCGGTCAGTTTAGCCCGGCTAAAGAGCCGCTAAAAACCCTTTCCCAGTTCAGGGCCAACGAAAAGGGCGGTGTCTTCTTTGGGCAGAACCTGATTGCCCTGAACGAAGGTTGTATCACTGTCGGTGATCAGGTTGAAGTGCTGGAGTACAAAGAGAAAGAGTTCTATGCAGATAACAGCAGCGAGAGCCTGAAACTCACTTGCGTAGAAAAAGAAGAAGTGGCCAAAGATTTCGTTACCTTCTGGTTTGAACCAACCCACGGTGTGTTGCCGGAGTATCTGCCGGGTCAATACTTGCCAATCGAAGTGGAATGCGAAGGTAAAAAGCTTTGCCGTTACTACACACTCTCATCCAGCCCAAGTCGTATGGGGCGTTACGCTATCTCTGTTAAACGAGTCGATTCCGGTCAGGTATCAAACTGGTTAATTGAGAATGTCAAAGTGGGTGATGTTCTTCAGGCAGATACCCCGCAGGGAAGCTTCCACCTGACAAGCAGCGTGACGCAACCTCTGTTGCTGCTGTCTGCCGGCAGTGGGGTAACGCCAATGATTTCAATGCTGCGTTATCTGGCGGATCATAAACAGCTTGACGATGTGGTGTTCTACCATCAGTGCAGCACGCTGGATGATATTCCCTTTAAGCAGGAGTTAGATGCACTGCATGAAGAGTTTTCCGGGCTGAAGATCATTATCTCCCTTAGTCAGGCACACGATGAGTGGCAGGGGGTTAAAGGCAGGCTGACCTTGTCGCACCTGAAGCATATTCCCGATCTGGATCAGCGTCAGGTGTTTGTCTGCGGACCAACTGGCTTTATGCAAAAAGCCAAGAGCCTGCTGGTCAGGCTTGGTTTACCTGAGTCCAGCTATCATCAGGAGAGTTTTGGTCTGGAGCAGCAAGACAGTGCCCCTTTGCAAAAAGTGTCCATTCAGTTTAATGGTGAAACGATTGAGGGTGACAACCAGAGCTCACTGCTTCAGCAGGTTGAGAAGGCCGGTTTTGCTATCTCAAATAGTTGTCGTGCCGGACTTTGTGGTGCCTGCCGTGTCACTCTGGAATCTGGTGATGTTGAACATGCCGATGTTCCGGCCATTAATGATGCTGAGAGAGAGCAGGGTGAGATTTTAGCTTGTTGTAGTGTTCCTAAGTCGGATCTGGTTGTCTCTGATGAGTAGGAAAGCGGCTAGCTGAGCAGATAAAACTCCATAGGGTTGGTGATCTCAATACTGCGTGTGGCATGCAGAAGATAATCTGACACACTGGTTATCACGTATGGATATCCTTTCGTGATGATGTCTCCAACCTTAAGCTTGTTGAGGGGTTTATTGCTGGTGGAGCAGACCCACTCTTTATGGGCGTGATCATTGACCGTAACCAGAGAAACACTGGCTACCGCGGTAACACGATTGCCGTTATTGGCAGTGACAACAAACTGTTGACCCGACAACATATGTTCAACCCGGGTTCCCGGAACCAATTGTTTTAGAGTGTGTAAGCTGTTCGGCGAAGAAGACATAATGGATTTTACTGCTTTTATACCATTGGTGAAGGTTATCAATGACAAGGGCGGAATATCAAATAGTTTGCTAATTTTGCCGGAAGGAGTTGAAGGCAGCGCAAAAAATACCGGCAGTTAAGCCGGTATTTTGCTATTTGGAGCGGTCCAGATAACAGTTAGTCATAAATCGTCGGGATAGGCTGACGCTTATGCTGAGTCGCTTTGTAGATAGCGACAATCTTATCGCTCACTTCTTTGGATACCGGTTTGTTTTCAAGGAAGTCATCTATCTGCTCATAAGTCAGATTCAGGGCATCTTCATCGGCTTTTTGCGGAGCCAGTTCTTCAAGATCGGCGGTCGGTGTTTTCTCAACCAGAAGGGAAGGAGCGCCCAGCTCTTTCGCCAGAGCTCTTACCTGACGTTTGCTCAGGCCAAACAGCGGAGCTAAGTCGCAAGCACCATCACCAAACTTGGTGTAGAAGCCAGTGATGTTTTCAGCAGAATGATCCGTACCCAATACCATACCACCGACATAACCAGCGATTTCATACTGTGCCACCATGCGGGCACGCGCTTTTACGTTACCTTTTACAAAGTCTTGCTTTGCACTGTCTTCAGGCAGTAGTCCTGTTCCGGTCAGTGCTTCACCTGTAGCGGCGTGCAGACCGTCAACACCAGATTTGATATTCACTGAAACCGAGTGGCTTGGTTGGATAAATTGCAGCGCAAGCTGGGCTTCGTCTTCATCTTTCTGCTCGCCATAAGGCAGGCGGACAGCGATAAACTGGTACTCGTCTGACTTTGCTTCTTTGTTCAGGCTATCTACGGCAAGTTGTGCAAGACGACCACATGTGGTTGAGTCAACACCGCCGCTGATACCCAGAACCACATTACGGCAACCTGACTCAGTCATTTTCTGTTTAATGAAGTTTACCCGGCGCTCTATTTCAAACTGAGGGTCTATGGATGGTAGAACTCGCATCTCTTCGCGAATCATCTGTTCCATTTGGATTCCTTTTCCTGATACTAAAATGTTGCAATTGGTATTATCATACCCCATTCATCTGAGTAGAAAATAGCGAATATAATCCGAATGAATAAAAGCGAAGCAAAACCGGGCAAAATAGCCGTATTTGGCAGCGCATTTAACCCGCCAAGTCTGGGGCATAAGAGCGTGATTGAGAGCCTGAGCCATTTTGATTTGGTACTTCTGCTTCCTAGTATCTCCCACGCATGGGGCAAAGAGATGCTGGAGTTTACTACCCGTTGTGAGATGGTTGAGCTGTTTATCTCTGATCTGAAAATGGACAATGTCACCCTATCAAAGGTTGAGCAACAGCTACATAAGCCGGGAGAGAGCGTTACCACCTTTGCGGTTCTGTCAGAGCTGCAAAAGCGCCATCCTGATGCGGAAATTACTTTTGTATTGGGGCCGGATAATTTGCTGAACTTTTCAAAGTTCTATCGCGCACAAGAGATACTGAGTAACTGGTCTGTACTTGCCTGTCCGGAAAAAGTGGCGGTGCGCAGTACTGATATACGTCGCGCTATTGCTGAAGGAGAGTCGGTTGCTGCACTCACAACCCCAGGCGTGGTGGCATTTCTGCAACAACATAATCTTTATGGCCTCTAACTCTGAACGACTAAATAACTGTTCCTAAATATACGTCACTTCGGCAAATATCGAACACAAACACGCGTAAACCCATCCATGGGGCTCCGTCGCGCCATCCTTGGCGCGGAGGGTTTGTTTTTCGATATCTGCCTGATGACAAAATCTGTAGCACAATTAAGAACAGTTATTTAGCTATAAACTAGTAGATAGGATCTAATAGGGCAGCGATTATGCTGCCCTTGTTTTGACTTGCCGAATTATAGGGCTTTTCCCAGAATCATAGCCGATAGATTCTCGTAATCCTGCTCTGAACCGGCAAATAACTCATCGACAATAGCCGCTCTCTTGGCCCCGGAAAGTGCTCTTTTACGCGCTTCTCTTACCTTTAAAGCCAGAACCAGTTCAGGGTTAATGGCATTGCTGTTTTCAGTCCAGCGGCTGATTTGCTCACTCAGGGCATTTACAGATAACTTAGGCTTAAGTTGTGCGCATTCAAATCTCAGAACTTGCAGCAGGCTACTTTGATAATCAGCACTGATATTGCCTTGCTGAAGTTTATTGATTGCCGCAGAAGCAATACTCTGCAATTTGATATAACCCGCCTGTGATGAGAAGTTATCACTTAAACGCACAGAAAAGGTTACTTCGCTACAGACGGTCTGCGGCATATAGGTCACCGAAGCCAGACAATCAAGAGGCAACCAGAATGCTTCACCTGCCTGCAAAGCATATTCGTTCTTACCTAGCCGGATCAGAACCAGCCCCGATTTAACGGCAAGAAGAGCGTGCTTAACGGTTTTTTTTCTTGGTGTGACAACAAGGTGTTGGTTGTCACTCTGGCGGTGTTCAATAGCGTAGTTCATGGTGGCCTCTTCAAATAAGGCGCATACAATACCTTGTCTTAAAAACAAAGCCAACAGGTAAGCGTATACCCAAGTAACCTCAAGATGCTTTTTGAGGTCACTTGGGTATATTAGTCAAAGATGTCATTTTTATGATCTGGCTTACAGATGTGGTCTGACCTGATCGATAAAAGCCATTATAAAGCTGCGGGTAAGGTAAAGTGCGCGTAGAATTAGCGCGATTTTGTATATACGTAGAAGAAAATGAATTCAGAAAAAGATATTTACCAGGAAATCAGGCCATATAACGATGATGAAATTGGGCCGGCTCTCGACAGACTGATACACGACAAAGAATTTATTGATGCGGTTTTAAACCACCGCTTCTCAAACCGCTCTGACTGGTTTCAGACATTGATGAGTCCGTTGCT
Source organism: Vibrio sp. SCSIO 43137 (assembly GCF_028201475.1). Lineage (NCBI taxonomy): Bacteria > Pseudomonadati > Pseudomonadota > Gammaproteobacteria > Vibrionales > Vibrionaceae > Vibrio > Vibrio sp. SCSIO 43137. The sequence continues at coordinate 568,539 of NZ_CP116384.1, forward strand.
TAAGGTTTACCTTAAGTTTAAATGGGCAAAGTTCAACAGCGTTTACAGCATTCAGGTTGAAATTGAAAAATACCTGCGCAAAGTTCTTGAAGAAACAACCAACGGAGTGACCTTCTCCGGGCTGGAAAAACTGGACAAAAATACCGCTTACCTGTTTGTTTCTAACCACCGCGATATCGCTATGGATCCTGCGCTGGTGAACTATGGTCTGCATAACAATAATCATAAAACTGTACGTATCGCAATCGGTGACAACCTGCTTAAAAAACAGTGTGTTACGGAGCTGATGCGGCTAAACAAAAGCTTTATTGTAAAGCGTTCAGCGAAAGCGCCTCGTGAGCTGATGAAAGCGCTGGGTTTGCTCTCTTCTTACATCAAACACTCCCTTGATACCGGAAACTCTGTCTGGATTGCCCAGAAAGAGGGTAGGGCAAAAGATGGCAATGATGCTACGGATGCCGCGATTCTGAAGATGTTCCATGTAAATGGCCGTAAGAGCAAGGTTGCTTTCCCTGACTATATTAAGTCACTGAAAATCGTACCGGTTGCTGTCTCTTACGAGAATGATCCTTGTGATATCGCTAAAGCCAATGAACTCTTCTCAAAAGAGAGTGAAGGTGGCTACGAGAAATCTGAGTTTGAAGATATCACCAGTATTATCCGCGGTATCCTTGGTTACAAAGGCAAAGTGAACGTCGCTTTTGGTGATGTTATCGAGCAGGATTTTGAAACACCGGAAGCGCTGGCAGAAGAGCTGGATCGTCAGATTCATCAGCTGTATAAGCTGTATCCAATTAACCTGCTGGCTGCAGGGCAGGAAGACAGTTCAATCACTGATAAGGTAAGAGCTGATTTTGATAAAAAGCTACAAGAGCTGCCGGAAGGCGCACGCTCTTATCTGATTGATATGTATGCCAACCCGGTAAAAAACAGCGCTAAGTAGTTATTCTGTTTAGGTTTCAAATAACAAAAGAGGAAGCACGGCTTCCTCTTTTCAGTTCTGCCCAGTCTGTTTTATCTGGCAACAGCCCCGCCAAGTTTCAGCTCTTCCGGCCACTCTGTAATCCGGTTTCCTCCTAAGAATATATTACCGTCTACGGTCATTTTGTTAGGAAACTTAGTGATACGGGAACCTCCGATATATAAGTTACCTTCAACGTGGATATTGTCGGGAAGGGTTTCAATCGGAGTACGTATCAGGCTAAGGTCGCCTTTTACGTGCAGGGCTGGCGGAAGGGTCTTTAACAAACTGTCGTTAAAGTTAAGGTAGCCTCCGGCATCAACGCCCATCGGCCACTCCTCTATCTGAGAGCCAAGCAGGTTTACATAGCCCCTTATTTTCGTTCCCGGAGTGATAAATTTCAGGCTGCTGTTGGACGCAATAAGATGACCATTAATTACCAGGCCTTTTGGCAGACGTTCAATGGGGGTCTTAGCAATGTTCAGGTTACCCGTCACTTCCAGACCGTCTGGCAGTGAAGTGTAAGGTTTATTGCGCAGATAAAGATTGCCGTAGTTGTCCAGATGGTTGAGCATTTTGTAGTGATCAAGCTGCTTGGCCGGCAGTGCCAGCGAGGTAAGCAGTAGTGAACAGAACAGGAATCTTTTTTTCATAGCAGCAGTCAGGTGTTGGCTTTAATACTGTATCGGCGGAAAGTGGCAAAGCTTAAAGCATTACCTTACAGGTAGAAAAAAGCGGGCAGTAATTACCCGCTACTTCAAAGTCTGTACCTGAAAGGTAAACCGATTTTAGGAGATTGAGCGAGATTTAAGCTCGAAGATCAGTTTTTCAGCGCTTACTTCAAACCTGAAGCGGGCATGCAGCTCTTTGCTCTCTTCTGTCAGCGAAGACACTTCAAACTGAACATCACTGTTTACTGATTTAGCCAGAGAGACATATTGCTCAAAAGCCTGTTCTAACTGCTGTTTGGACTCAGCAAAAAGAGACACTTCAGCAACCTCATCACCTTCTTTAATGATAAAGCCGACTTCAGCACTACAACCACAAGCCTCACATAGCTGGTTCTCTTCTTGTTGGATTTTCTTTTCTTCTGTCATAACGAATCCTCTTACATCTAAGGCAGTAATAGTACCCAGCACCAGCGCTTCTATCCAGCAAAAATTAACAATGGCTTATATATTAGCAATCCTATTATTGGGATAATCTATAGGTGAGCTTTTGCGCATGTTAAATACCGCACAAAAAACCGTATTAATCGGCGTTCTTGTAACAAGGTATTTCTCTTTACTCTTTTCAGTTTTTCCCTTGTGTATTATGCCGTTCAGACCGTGTGAAAAGCCTTCACACTACAGACTATCAACTAACAGAAGATACAGTAGTATGCCAAGACGTAACCGGAAAGAGACTTTGCAGACCATAAAAATCATAACCAGAGCTGCAGAGCACCAAATGACCACCATTGGCTATGATGCGATGTCCTACACAACTTTAAGTGAAAAGACCGGAATTTCCCGCACCGGTATCAGCCACCATTTTCCGTGCAAATCAGATTTTATCATCGCACTTAGTGACAAAATCTACCGGCGTTTCATTGCCTACCTGAATCTGGATAGTGACTTAAACGCATTTAGTAACAGCTGGAGCGAATCATTTAGCAAAAGAAAGTTTAGGGGAATTTTGAAGCTGACTCTGCGTAATTTGATTACTAACGATGACTCACACCAGAGTTCTGTCAGCTTTATAGAAAACCTGACTGCGCTGGTGGTAGATAAATTCGGCAGAGATGGCAAGCAGGAGCTTGAACGGCTTATGGGGCAGTCAATTTTACTTTTGAAATAGCAACTTGGCTGCTATGGATACAAAAAAGGCTCTGATAAATCAGAGCCCTTACTGAGAAATGTTCAGTCAGCGATTACGCTTTAACTGCTTTCATCTCTTCAGCTTTCTTTTCCTGACGCATTTTAGTCAGGAAGTATACGTTAACTACCGCGATAAATGCGTTAGTAGCAACAACTGGCATAGCGCCAATCATCAGACCGTATGCAACGAAAAGGCTACAGCCGACAAAGTTAAGCACACGTAGCTTAACGATATCTTTCATAGTTAGTGAAATAGCAACCATGATAGATGCTGCGTAACCCATAATCTCAACTGTATTGAAATCCATTATTAGACCCTCTGTCTTGAATGCCGATATCTCGGTACCAGTCTTCTCGTCTTGAGATAATTGAGGAAGCTCCGTGCCCCGAATGGTTCGTTTACTTAAGTTGGAAACACTATAGCAGTGGCAAGTCTGTGATGAAAGCCACAAAAATAGAGAAATAGAGAGTTAGCGATTACGCAAGCGTTTGCCCTCAAAAATTTTTTAATTAGAAACTAAATTTGTGGAGGTAAAACGGAGTTAAGAATAAATCTTGGGCACTGGCTCACATAAAGCAGGGGAGAAACCTTTAGTTTGCTTCTCTCAGGTCTGCAGCCATGATTGATACTTCAGCGCCACTGTAGTTTTCTTGTTTGAGTAACTGCCAGCCAAGTCGCTTATAAAAGCAGGCTTGATCTTCAGTAAACAGGTACAGAGTTTCAATACCGGTTTGTTGCACCTGTTTCATCACTTGTTCAATCAAAATGGATCCCAATCCCTTACCACGGTGCTCCGGGCTGATATAGACATTAGCAAGCCATGGTGAGAGGTGTTGGTTTGTTGTCATATCCTGTTTCAGAACCGAAGCACTACCGACAACTTTGTCACTGTCCAGCAGAACCCTGGTAGCAGGGACGGCTTCTTCGTTAAGGCAATGTTCAATATCCTGCACAAACTCCTGAAAAGTACTCTCCGGGTACAAAGAGTGCCATTCGTTATAGTGCCAGCGGGCAATTTCTTCCGTCAGGTGAGGGTGCTGTGTTAAATTTTCTACCTTCATATGGGGACTTAGTTTAGGTTGCTTGGGTTTATAGCTTAGGATAGCCATTTTTGATTCAGGCTAGTATGTTGGCTTAAGCGGATCAAAGCCAGAAGTCGCTGCTAAAATCGCAATAGTGATCGAATTTAAGCAGCAATACGTAACACTCTATTGAACGGTTAAATTAAGGATTGTAGCCATGGCAAAACTGACCCTGTTTTACGATGGTAGCTGCCCGTTATGTGTCAGGGAGATGGCAGATAAACTTTATCTCTTGCTTGCCAGAAATCGTTATCGTATTTCATTTCTGCTTACCGGAAAATCCCGTTGCGATTGCAGCAGGTAAAATAAATATGCTCAGGCCAATTGCGCTGCTGATATTACCGCTGCTCTCTGCTTGTGGTTTTGAAGCGAAACAAGACCAGCTATTTGACAACTACCTTGGCAGGCTGAGTACAACCCTTGCCGTTGAAACGCCAGACAAGCCGCAAATTAATACCATAGAACTATCCGCTAAACGCGAGCTTGAGAAAGCGATCCCCCGTATAAGCATGGGCGTTCTGCAAAGCTACCGTTTCAGGCAGTGTGGACTGTTTCAGGTAATCGCAGAGAAGAACTCTATACTTGGCAAAGTTCAGGATCATTTTGCTAACTTTGACTATCAGTTGCGCCTTCTGACTACATTAGATAATTGTCTGGACAATGCAGAGCTAAGTGAACAAGAGCGGCTCACTTTAGGTGAGATAAAACAGCAGAAAACCAAGCACCTGCCTATGCACTGGCATAACCTTATGGTGTTGTCGGATGAAATTCGTGGTCAGCTCTCCAAAAGCAGCTGGCTCAGGGTGGAGGATTTTACCCTGACAGGTCAGGCAGTTCCTGCTTTCAGAGCGCTTTTAAGCCCGAAATTAAAGCCAACCGGGAACTACTCTGAATGTGAACCAGTCACCCCTTATCAGCAAACAATAGAAACGACCTTATTGACCGGGCCGTTAATCTATTCCATGCGCAGAAGCAGCCAATGGCTGGATTTAACTACAGAGCAGCTAAACAGAAACAAACATAAGATCATCTGCGCAAACAACCGCAACAGGCAGACTTTCGATTACCTGAGAAATATCTTTTATAAGTACTATATTGATGAGCTTCAGCGATATGTTAGCCAGATAGATCAGCTTTATCTCGAGTTGAGCCCGTATCTGCCACCGTTATACAAACCGTTCGGAACGGAACAAGCAGTTGATCCCGTACAGGAACATGCAGCCTTTCGCCAGTCAGTGAAGTCACACACTCAGTTCTGGCAGAACACTTTTCAGCGTTGTGGCTACCAGATTAGTTCAGGTTCTTAGCATACTGTTATATGAAATACACAAACTAATAGTAATAAAATTACCCTTGATATGTGCCAAAGGTACTTGCCGCAATAAGGCCGCTATCTATGAGTACACAAATTGTGGCTCCAACGGTATAGGCGAGAATATCCAACCAGTCGTAGGTTGAACCGAGTGCAATCCTTAGCAGAGGGTAATTTTCCAAACTAAAAACGGCGGTGTGTTGGATGAACTCAACCAGATAAGAAACAACAGCTACGCCTATGCCTAGCCGGAGCGGGCTATAACTAATCACAGTACTAGTGCAGAAATATAGCCAGATAACGACAATGACATCGCCGAGAAAAGGGCGGACAAAGCGGTCATCTACGTAAAAGGCGATATAGATCAGTATCAGAAATAAAATAACGCTGATAACAGCACGAACGGTTGAAAAACGAATCATGTGAACACTCTTGGTTGAGCAGTGAGCTTATTCTGCTTTGGCAAAGACCACATAGCGCAGCTCACCTCCTGCCTGTACGGCATCAAAGGGGTAACAGGTAATCAGTGTCAGCCAGTGCTCTCTTGTCTGTTGAAGATAGAGCTCATCAGCAGAAACAACAGTCATGCTCTGAACTATATAGGTCACTTTTTTGCCTTGATTGTTTTCTATAACGAGCTGATCGTTTTCACGCAGGTTTTTCAGAAAGGCAAAATGAGTATCTCTGTGGCCTGCAATAACACTGTTGCCGGCTTCCCCCGGTAAGGAGGAGTTGCTGTCATGGCCGGGGCCGAAGGCAAGGCTTTGTCCGGAGACGCCAGCCAGTATTACCTGAGATACTTGCAGGCGCGGGTTATACAAACGGGCGATGGGCATGGTATCTGCCCAGGGCCACGCTTTTACATCGCTCTGGCTTTGCTGCGACTTATTCCAAGCCCGCTCAATCAACACTTGTGCGGCATAAGCTTTTAAAGGAATCCAGCTTCCTTTTACAAGCAGAACTGTGCCAATAACCAGCCCGACAACTGCCAGCTTTGTTATTGTTTTCTGCGCCATACCAGTAGGATCGTTACGCTGAACAGAACCAGCAGTAAACCCGCAATCTGTAATAGCTGAGCGTTAGTAGCAGTCTGAGGTGCGGCCAGTTTTTTCGCTTTAACTTCGCGCTCTTCCACGGCAACCAGACTGGTGTATTTAGTAATTAAGTTATACCGAAGGGCTATGTCTACTACCTGCTTGCGAATGCTCTGCTCGGGTACACCAAGCATTCTTTGATCCATAAGGGAAGCCACCTGCTTGCGGGCAAACAGCGAATCTAATCCGGTTTTTTCCGCTCCCGGCGTTAAGGAAACTGTGGTCTGCCACGGTTTTTCTGAGGTTTTCCCCTTAATGACCAGTTTCTCTACCTGCTTCGGAGTACGGATTGACAGAGTTAATGGCTCGCCAAGATACAGATCAGGTATAGGGTTAGGGTAGAACTCAACTTCACCCTCAGGTGAAGTCACTGAGATATCACTCATTGCAGCACGATCAAGCTTGCTAAATAACTGATTCATTTTTTCGTTTACTTCGCGGGTGTTGCCAATATAGGCAAAAGAACCGCCACCGGCCGCTGCCGCTCTCTCCATAAAATAGGAGTTTGGTGCCGAGCCTATGCCCACCATAAACAAGCGGGTTTTTCCGACTTGACCATGAATGGCTTCAAATAGTTGTTCTTCGTTGCTGATGGCTCCGTCGGTCATAAACACAACTTGCGGAATTGCACCATTGTCCGCTATCCGGCTCTGGTTAAGGGCGGACTTAAGCGCACCAAGCATCTGAGTGCCGCCCTTTGCCCGCAGGATAGTGATGTTACGTTTTGCTTGCTCTATATGTTCTGCTGTCGCCGCAACTGGCTGATCGAACAAAATGTAGTGATTGTTGTTAAACACAACAATGTTGAATTTGTCCTCAGGCCTTAGTTTGTCCAGTGCCACAAGCATGCTGGCTTTTAGTCCTTCTATTGCCGTACCACTCATCGAACCGGAAATATCTATCACGAAAACAATGTTGCGTGGCATATGCTTGTTTAGCTGCACAGGTGGCACCAGCATCAGAAGGCTATAGTTACTTTGCTCTTTTTCTTGCATAAATAAAGCAGCGTTAATTTTGGCAGCGCTACCGGGCTTCCATGTCAGAACAAAGTCCTGAGACACTTGTTTTGCCGCTGCCGACTCGCCTTTGTACTCTACGGTGTATGCGTTATCTTGTTCTTGTTGCCTTTGTACTGTTACTTGGTGATAGGCAGAACTGATTGAGTCAGCTTCAAAGCCGGGGCGTAAATCTATGGAAATTGCCAGCGGGCTATTCTGACTATCTGGGGTAACTTGCGGAACCTGTTCAACGGACCAGCCACTGAGGTTCAATTCTCCCTCTACACCCTGAGCGAGTTGTGAACTGGTATCCGGTGTGTAGCGTGGGGTGATTGCCGTGGGAAAGCGCAGGCTGAAAACACCATCTCTGTATAGCACTTGCTGCTGATACTCGATTTCAATAACAACTGTCTCGCCAGCGCCTATGTTGGCAACCTTGGTGGTAAACATATTCGGCCGGTTTTGTGCCAGAAGTGATGCTTTTTTCCCTTCGCTTCTGGCTTTTTCATATATGCGCTTTGCCTGTTTTTTATCTTTTATTTTGCCGACTATAACCTTTGTGCCTATCTTCATACGTAAGGCGTCCACACCGCTGTCCTGTGGAAGGGGAAAAACATATCTGGCATCTTGCAGGACATTGGTGTTATTAATAAAAGTCTGCTTTACCAACACCCGTGATGTCAGGCCGTTGATATTCATTTTTACCTCCCTTGCAAGAGAGGGGGCCGGGGTAAACAGACCGTCAGAGCTTGCAAATAGTAACTCTCCACGGCTGATATCTTTAAAATGAACATCTTCCGGATTTAGGGTTGCGTAGCTTGCATGGGAGAAAAACAAACATGCCAGCATAAAAAGTACTAGGTTCTTTTTCACGATCATTCTTCCTTGCGGTGTTAATCCGCGAAACGAGTGTGTGTATCACTCAAGTGCTAAAAAATCGCTTCTGGTCTGGTTAAAACCGAAGCAAAAGCTATTCAAAACTGTCAGCAAAAAATAGCGCTTCCAAAGCGACTGGTTCTCCACTCAAACTTCCTCTGTATATCTGACAGGTAATTTGAGGAAAACCTTTTAAATCAATATTCCAATGGCACATTCCCAAGTACTTTTCACCATTCTTCTGAAAGGCTATTTGTAACACTTCTGCTGTATCACCATCTTGGTTGATGCTTTGCAGTTCGGCATCAGCAGACAAGGTTTTTCCCGCCAGTTCACGGCTTATAAAAAGGAAAAGACCTTCACTCTCAAAGGTGGCATGGATATAGGTGCGGCCAAGGTAGCTAGCACCAGTATCTTTATTGAACCCCAACAGGTGGTAGTGACCATGCAGCACATGCTGGGGTGATACCGGATACTCAGAATCATCCGTTGATATTGAGTTCATCGCATTATCTTCATTGGGTATGGAAATAACCAATAACAGTACAAGCAATGCAAAACAGATCTTTGTGAGCATTTTCTATACACCATACGAAGTACGCCTTATTGTTGCTCCGCCTTAATCGCTTCTTGTGGCTTCAAAAGGATCGGCGGTTTTATTGGCAAACGGCTCTGTTATCACGGGTTGAAACGGTTTTAAGGTCTAATAACTTACCTTGGTTGTAAGTGCGGTACTCAATAACGCCTCCCTGAAACTGTTCAACGATGCCGGTAACAGGCTTGTTATCGGTAACTCTGTAAGTGATTTTTTTCTGAGTGTAGGTAGGTTCGCTAATAACCTGATAAGTGGCGCAGCCTGAAATAACTGAGACAACGATTATGGCGAAAATAGATTTGAACAGACGCATAATTCCTCAATATAAGTTTTTCGTTATAAACTCGTTTTATATGCGCGAAGATACAGATATAGAGGCGATATTTCAGAATAAAAGTGTATCTATATATTTCAAAATGGCGTTGAAGGAGTGACAACTTCTCGTGCGATGTATGATGATGAAGTTATGAAGAATAAGAGTGGATCTGACGGACTAAATCTTACCTTAGGGTTCAATTTCACTACCGTCCCAGGCAAAGCATTTTCCACTCTGTTCTTGGGTAAGTTGATCAATAACGTTATGCAGGCACTCAGTAGCGTAGTCAGGTGAAAATACCTTATTTTTCGGAATGTTATTTTGAAACGGTTTAGATAGCGGGCTATTCACTGTGCCGGGGTGAAGGCCTGCTATGATGGCCGATTTGTTTACTCTCTCTGTTTCTATAGCAATACACTTTGTCACCATATTCAAGGCCGCTTTTGAAGCCCGGTAAGAGTACCATCCTCCCAGGCAGTTATCAGAAATGCTGCCGACTCTTGCGGAAAGAACGGCAAACACCGAACGGCTTTGCTTATTCAGTTTCGGTACAAAGTGCTTAGCCATTAATGATGGAAGTACGGTATTGATATGCAGATATTTTTGCATCTGTTCTGCTGATATTTGTTTTATGGATTTTTCCGGCAAAAATTCATTGCAGTGAAGCAGCCCTACCGTCACTACAACCAAATCAAGAGGGTAGGCAGAGCAACAAGCGTCAGCGCAAGATTGCAGCTGGTGTTCGTCGTTGTAATCTATTTTATGGTGAGTCACATTCTCTATCTCAGTGTTTTGAGTATGTCTGGATAGCGCATGAATAGTCGCCTCTGGGTAGTTAGCAGCAACCAGTTTTGTCAGCGAGGAGCCTATAGTTCCGGAACTTCCTATAATGGCAATGTTTTTATACATAAACTGTTTTCCATAAATTGTTTAAGGACCATACGGTTGGAAACAGCGAAAAGATCAGATAAGTCAGGTAGCAGCGTATGGAAACTAAACGCAGCTCTAATCTTATTAAGTTTGAACGTTAGATACGGCTTGGGTGGTCATAATGATATTAAGCGGTTAACTATCGAAAAATAGCAAAGCTGACATTTACATACCTTGTGTTCATAACGGACTTTTTTCTTGGCGCTAGTTTTCACCTGAGTGGGATAACCTTCTGTTTTATCAGGTTGAAAGTGTCGAATGATATGAAATATATGTTATATGCCTCGAAAATATGAAGTTATTTGTACCCATTGGACGATTATTTAGTTAGCTTTGATGAAGTGTATAGATTGCAATCTATATTGATTGGGGTCTATAATTTTTCTGGCAACTACTGAAAGTGATTAAATGCATGTGGAATGTGGTTTTGCGTCCGGTTTTTATAGACTGGTTTCGAGCTCTGGAAAGTAAAGACAAGATTAATGTTAGAGCTTCCATTGAACTGTTGAAACAAGTGGGGCCGAACCTTTCGAGACCTCATGCTGATACGCTAAAGGGGAGTCGCCTTAGAAAGCTAAAGGAGCTTAGAGTGCAAAGCAGCGGGAAACCTATAAGGGTGCTGTTTGCTTTTGATCCTGAACGGCAATGTGTTGTTTTATGTGGTGGTAACAAAACTGCTGACAAAAAGTTTTATAAGAAAATAATACCGTTGGCGGAGCGAGAGTTTTCAAAACATCTAAAGGAGCGAAACAATGAAAAGCCAACCTCTTAATGTTCTTGATGAGTTAATGAGTGAAGAAGAGCTGGAACAGGCAAAGGTAAAAGCTGAGTCAATGCTGTTTGAGTTAAATCTGGCAGAGCTTCGCCACCTTGCTCAAAAGTCGCAAACGGAAGTAGCTGAAATAATGGGGGTTAAGCAGCCAACTGTTGCGAATCTGGAGAAAAATGGTAAAGATGTAAAACTACTATCGCTTAAACGCTATGTCGAAGCTTTGGGTGGAAAACTAACTCTTAATATAGAGCTATCTGATGGCTCTCACCGTGGCTTGGATATCTGAGCTTTCTTGGTACTTTGAGCACAAAGTTTGTCATTTAACTGCTCAGCTAGTTTATTCGTACCTTTGTATTTCTATACTTCATACGCCTACCTAAATCCCATACGATTAACCAAAACTGTGCCCTTACTATCAATTCTGACAGTGTAATAATTCACGGTTTATTGCATAGTAGGGTGATGCAGATTATGTCTCTTTTTGAGTTACATAGAGAAAATTCAGACAGATAGGGTATGGCGATTTACAGGTACTTTATCTGAACAGAGCAAATGGTGGCTTCAGGTGTTTGAAAAAAACAATCTACTAATGGTGCAAGGCACCACATCCGATGCAGGTAAAAGTGTGCTGGTGGCGGGTTTGTGTCGGGTGTTAGCCCGCAAAGGCGTTAAGGTGGCGCCCTTTAAACCACAGAATATGGCACTGAATAGTGCTGTCACCGTTGATGGTGGTGAGATAGGAAGGGCGCAGGCAGTACAGGCCTATGCTTGCGGAATTGAACCGACAACGGATATGAATCCGGTGCTGCTGAAGCCGAATACCGATATTGGTGCTCAGGTGATTATCCATGGTAAAGCATTGACGGACATGGATGCCCAGAGCTACCACGCTTTTAAACCCAAGGTGATGGGGCATGTCATTGAGTCATTTGATCGCCTGAAAGAAGAATATCAGGCGGTAATGGTGGAAGGGGCGGGTAGCCCGGCCGAGATTAACCTGCGAGAGCATGATATTGCCAATATGGGGTTTGCCGAAGAGGTAGATGTGCCGGTGATTATCGTCGCGGACATCGATAAAGGCGGTGTTTTCGCTCATCTATACGGTACTTTAGCTCTGCTGAGTGAATCAGAGCAAAATCGCGTTGCCGGTTTTGTGATTAACCGCTTCCGTGGCGATATTGCTTTGCTGGAGTCAGGATTAGACTGGCTGGAAGAGAAAACCGGTAAACCGGTAATTGGTGTATTGCCGTACCTTCATGGTCTGATGCTGGAAGCGGAAGATGCCATCAATATTAGTCAGCTTAAGAGTGATGAACCGCAGCTCAAGGTGGTGGTGCCGGTAATTCAGCGCATCAGTAACCATACGGATTTTGATCCGCTGCGTATGCACCCTAATGTCGACCTTATCTTTGTCGGTAAAAATCAGCCATTACCTGCGGCAGATTTAATTATCCTGCCGGGTTCAAAAAGTGTCCGCAGCGACCTTGAGTTTGTCCGCCAGCAAGGGTGGGATAAACAGATTGCAAGGCACCTGAGATTTGGCGGTAAAGTGATGGGTATCTGCGGCGGTTATCAGATGTTGGGTGAGCTCTTGTCAGATCCTCTTGGGATAGAAGGCCCTGCCGGTTCCAGTGAAGGGTTGGGTTATCTGCCGATTGAGACGGAACTGAAAGATGATAAGCAGCTTAGAAGAACTCAGGGAACCATAAGCTTACCGGGGCAGGACAAAGCAGATGTGTTTGGTTATGAAATCCATGCCGGAGTGACTAAAGGTGTGAATGACACCGCTCCCCTTATGTTGGAATCCGGTGCTGATGGCTATATTAGTGATGATGGTCTTGTGTTTGGCTGCTATCTGCATGGTATCTTCGAATCTGAACCTGCCTGCGCTGCCATTTTGAGATGGGCAGGACTGGCTGATGCCAAAGGGTGCGATTTTGAGCAAATGCGTGAAGAGGGCATTAACCGAGTGGCGGATGCGATTGAACAGTATCTGGATCTTGACAAACTATGGCCGGGCTATTCGAAATGGCAAAGCACTCAACAGGAAAGCAAATGAACAGAAAAACCGTCTTATGTCCGGCTTTAGTTGTTGCTGCACCGAGTTCCGGCAGCGGAAAAACTACAGTAGTGGCCGCCCTTGCCAGACATTTCACTCAGCAAGGTAAAAAGGTACGGGTGTTTAAAACCGGCCCTGATTTTATCGACCCTAACTTTCTCTCTTTCGCCTCGGGAAATCAGGTCTATCAACTTGATTTCTGGATGTGTGGTGAAGAGCACTGCAAAAGGCTGGTGGCCGAAGCTGCACAAGAAGCTGATCTTATCCTGATAGAAGGGGTGATGGGCATGTTCGACGGCCAGTGTTCCAGTGCCGATATTGCTGCAACTCTTGGTGTCCCGGTGCTGGCGGTTATCGATGCCGGAGCAATGGCACAGACATTTGGCGCTATCGCTTACGGTCTGGCCCATTTCCGCGACGACATCAAAATGCATGGTGTGGTGGCAAACCGCGTTGGCTCGGCGGTACATGCGCAGATGCTAAGAGAAGCACTGCCTTATGATCTGGCCTTTTGCGGCTATCTGCCCAAACAGATGGAGCTTTCGCTGCCCGAAAGGCACTTAGGTCTGGTTCAGGCACAAGAAGTTGAAGACCTTGATAACAAATTGGATCTTGCTGCTAAGCTGATTGCCGAAAACAGCGATATTCCTCTGCCTGAGCCGACAGAGTTTGAGTTAACAGAATCAGAACCCTTGCCGGCAAGCCTTACTGGTACCACAATCGCTGTCGCCTATGACACGGCGTTTAGTTTTATTTATCAGGCAAATATGGATCTGCTTTATCAGTCAGGTGCTGAAATCTGTTATTTTTCGCCCATTAACGGGGAAGTGTTACCTGAGTGCGATGCGATATATCTGCCCGGCGGATATCCTGAGCTTTATCTTCAGGAACTGGAACAGAACAGCATTTTACAGCAGCAGATCAGAGACCACGTGGAAGCAGACAAGCCTGTGCTGGCCGAGTGTGGCGGTATGCTTTATCTCAATAACACTCTGGCGGCTGTTGAAGGCGAAACAGGGCAGATGTGTGGTGTGTTGAATGCTAAATCAGAGATGCAGACAAAACTGGCAGCCTTGGGTTTAGTGGAAGGAAAGTTGTCAGAAGGTGCTGGTTTGCGTGGCCATACTTTCCATTACTCTAAAACAGAGTCTAATGAAAAAGTGCTGTGTCATCCTATTTCACAACGCGGCAGAAAGACCGATCCAGTCTGGTTGCATAAAAAAGTTGTTGCATCCTATATTCACTGGTATTTTCATTCAAACCCTGAGTTAGTTGTTCGAATATTTAAAGGTGAAATAGCACAAGGATGAGAGTCATTTTAGTCCGCCACGGACAGACTGAGTGGAACCTGCAAAACCGGATACAGGGCTGGATGGACAGCCCACTCACCGCCGGAGCCATTGAAAACACGCATCAGATGTCCCTTCCCACCCTGACTAACCCTGTGATCTTTTGTAGTGATTTAGGCAGGGCAAAACAGACCGCCGATATTGTCGCTACTGACTTAAATGCTGAACTGGTTGTCGATGATCGTTTAAGAGAGCGTGGTTTCGGAATTCTTGAAGGTTGTGTAATTGATCAGGATCCTGAGCTCTATTATGAGTGGATGGCTTATCGCGCCCGCTACCGTGAGAAGATGGATGACGTTCTTGGTGTTGAGACAGAGGAGGAACTGGAAGATAGAATCAGTTCCTTTATCAGCATGGTAAAAGGCGACTACGCAGATTGCGATATTATCCTTATCAGCCACGGGGAGTGGTTAAGGGCATTTCAGAATATTACTCAGCATCAGCCAAGCTGGCACAAAGGCGGTGGTATTGTTGATAACACGACTCCACTGGAGTTGGTATGGCCTGAACCGGAAAGGAAAGAGAACAGAACATGGCATCAACCAGAATTACCCTGCTAAGACACGGCCTGCCGGAAGGTGATAACTGCTTTCGCGGTCATACCGACTTTGCCATCACCGATAAAGGGTTGCAGCAGATGCGGCGCTCAGTTGAGCCCTTATGTAACTTTGAGGTTGTAGTGAGCTCACCCCTTTCCCGCTGTGCTGATTTTGCCGCAGAGTACGCAAATGAGCATCAACTGCCTCTTCAACTGGAACCTGGCTGGATGGAGATCAATTTCGGCGACTGGGATGGTGAAGAGAAAGATACTGTCTGGCAGCATTCGCAACAGACCTTGAGCCGCTTCTGGGACGACCCGTGGAATACAACTCCGCCTAATGCTGAACCTCTGATTGACTATGATAAGCGAATAAATGCTGCATGGGGTCAACTGCTGGAGCAGCATAAAGGTAAATCGGTTTTGCTGGTGACACACGGGGGTGTGATAAAGCAGGTGATGCGTCAGATAATGCAAATGCCTGAAAATGAAAAATATTTGCACAGGCTTAACATTCCTTATGCTGCACTTGTGGCCATATCTGTTTATCATGATGAAAACGGAAAACAGTGGCCGCGACTAGAATGGCCGGTCGCCGACTAAATCACTAAACGTCAGAGGGCATATGAACAGTTTCTTATTGCGGGAGTGGCAGATCTTTCTGCTGTCCCTTTCCATCTTTACCCGAATTCCAATTTCTGCTGATGTTCCTTACAGTGAAGAGCGTAAAAACGAATCCTACAAATATTGTGGTTTAGTCGGGCTGGTGATCGGTATTCTGACGGCCATGGTGTATGCCATTGCTGCCCACATCTGGCCTATGGGTGTTGCCGTAGTACTCTCCATGATATTCAGTGTTTATATTACCGGCGCCTTCCATGAAGACGGCTTTGCCGATACCTGCGACGGTTTTGGCGGTGGTTTTACCCCGGAACGTAAACTGGAGATTATGAAGGACTCAAGGGTGGGGGCGTATGGTCTGCTGGGGATGGTGCTTATCTTGATGCTGAAGTTCACCATTCTTACCTCTATCACTGAAGTTGCAACCGCCCTGATCGTTGCCCATGTACTAAGCCGCTCGCTGGCGGTCAGTTTTATCTTTACTCACGGTTACGTAAGGCAGACAGAAGAGTCAAAACTTAAAGTCGCAAAAAGCCCGAGCAGTAGTAGTGATTTTGCTTACCTCTCCATGATTGCGCTGTTGACTCTGGTGGTGTTTACCAGTGCGAAAACCTCTGTGCTGTTGATACTCGGCCTGCTGATTTTACGCTGGTTGTGCAGCCGCTGGATGCTGCGTCAGGTGGGTGGTTATACCGGTGACTCTCTCGGAGCAGTGCAACAGATGAGTGAGGTGGTTTGTTACCTGATGCTGTTCTTGCTCTGGTGATCGGCTAACTAGCCCTGATAGTGCTTCGCAATGAGGCACTATCAAAATGATAGTTTGTTTCAGTTTGATATCTTCTTTTCTCGCTAAAACCATCCGCTATACTATTTTCCGATATCCGACCCTGTTGTAAATCTGATTTACCTCCCACTTCACCCCTCCTGATTGTCTCTATCCTCAGATAACGAAAGCTTTGGCTTACTAGTTGCTTTTTAACAATAAATTGCCAATTTAAACGCCCAATGCGGAGCTTCCATATGCCTAACTTAATGCAGAAACATACTCAGACCCTAAGCCGGGAACAGTTGCAGACTTGTCTGAAAATTTTGCGCAAAGAACAGCCTGCGGATTTGAAACTGGTCAACCTTAAGCTTCTGGATCTGGTGAATGGCGAAGTGATTGACGGGCCGCTGGTGATTTGTGACGGGATAATTGTTGCCTTGGGAAAAGAAGCCTCAGCTCTGATGGCTGAGCGGGTGGTGGATTGTCAGGGCAAAACAGCAGCGCCCGGTTTTATCGATGCTCATATGCATGTAGAAAGCTCAACCATGACGCCGTTTGAATTTGAGCGCACAACCCTTCCGTTGGGCACCACAAGCATAGTTGCCGATCCACATGAGCTGGTAAATGTCTGTGGAAAGAGAGCCTTTGAGTGGTTCTTACGTTGTAGTGAACAGATGAAGCAGAATATGTTTATTCAGGTAAGCTCCTGCGTTCCGGCCCTAGAGGGTATAGATGTTAACGGCAGCGGCTTTAACCTGAGTGAAATGCAGCCTTACCTGACTCACCCAAATGTGCTTGGCTTAGCAGAGGTGATGGATTACGTTTCTGTGATTAACGGAACGGATCCTATGCTGGACAAACTACAAGCTTTTAATCAGCTAAATATCGATGGTCACTGCCCACAGTTAACCGGCCTTGAACTTTCAGCCTATATTACCAGCGGTATTCAGAACTGCCATGAAACAGTGACTTATCAGGAAGGCAAAGAGAAACTCCTAAAAGGGATGTCAGTAATTATCCGTGAAGGCTCAGTGGCCAAAAACCTTGATGCTCTTGCTCCGTTAATAAGCGAGTTTAGTTCAACCCACTGTATGCTCTGTACCGATGACAGAAATCCCTATGAAATCGCAAGGGAAGGGCATATTAATTATCTGGTCAGGCGATTGATTCAGAAGCATGCCGTGCCGGTACATCTGGCCTATCGGGTTGCTTCGTGGTCGGCGGCTAACCATTTTGGTCTTAAGCGTTTGGGTTTACTTGCTCCGGGCTATAAAGCCGACATTTTACTGCTAAATGACCTGGCTGAAGTTGATATCGACAGAGTATTAATCGGCGGCGAGTTTGTTGATGAACTTGCCTTGAAAGAGCAGGTAGAAGAGAAACTAACCCGCTCGGAACCGCCTTTAGAGCCAAGTATTAACAGAATGAAACTGGCGGAAAACGAGCTGGACTATCCGTTTACCGAGTGTGATTACAATGTGATCAAAATAGTCAAAAATGAGTTGATCACCGAGCGAAAAATCTGCCGTTACGAAGAAGACAGCTTTGCCGAAGAGGGAATCAATAAGATTGCCGTTGTTGAACGATATGGTCAGCAACTCCCGCCTGCTATCGCCTTGGTTGAAGGTTTTACAATTACTCAGGGCGCTATTGCCGCTAGTGTCGGCCATGATTCTCACAACCTTGTGGTTATTGGTTCCGATGATCAGAGCATGGTAAATGCCGTCAATCATCTGATAGAGATCGGCGGTGGATTCTGTGTTACGCAAAATGGTGAGGTAATGGCCGATCTAAAACTGCCTGTTGGTGGATTAATGAGCTGTGAACCTTCAGAGCAGATTACTCAGCATCTGGCCAAGTTAAAACAGGCGGCTAAATCCATAGGCGTACAGCTGGATGAGCCTTTTATTCAGATGAGTTTTCTCGCTTTACCTGTCATTCCTTCTCTTAAAATGACGGCGAAAGGGCTGTTTGATGTAGAAGCATTTGATTTTATTTCGTTACAATGTAACGAATGAGCCGGTTAAAAGTGAAAAACTGAGCAGGAAAAGCTCGCTGCTGCTGGCTTTTACCCTAAAACTCCTTAAACTAGCCGCAACTGAAATGTTGCGGCTTTTCCGTTAACAGCGAATAGATTTTTATTGAGAGACGTTATGTCATTTTCCAAATTCGGGTTAAGTGATCCAATTACCAAAGCGATAGCCGAGCAAGGCTATAGCAAACCTACCACGATTCAGAATAAAGCCATTCCTGTAGTGCTTAAAGGTGAAAACCTGATTGCCGCAGCTCAGACGGGTACAGGTAAAACTGCCAGCTTTGTTCTGCCGATTCTGGAAAAGCTAAGCGGCAGCGAAACCAAAAAGAAAAAGCGTTTCCGTGCTTTGATTCTGGTTCCGACCCGTGAGCTGGCTATTCAGGTAAATGACAGCATCTCCGCTTATGGTAAATATACCGGCCTGACCTCCATGGCTATGTATGGCGGTGTGGATTACCAGCCGCAAAAACAGAAGTTGATTGAAGGTATCGATATTTTGGTGGCCACACCCGGTCGTCTGATTGATATGTATGGCCAGCGTGCGGTCTACTTTGAAGAAGCGGAAATTCTGGTACTGGATGAAGCAGACCGTATGCTGGATATGGGCTTTATTGAGGATATTAATAAAGTGATCGCCCGCCTGCCGGAAGATATTCAGAACCTGCTGTTCTCGGCTACTCTGTCTAATCCGGTTCGTGAGCTGGCGCGTACCGCCATCAATGATGCAACAGAGATCTCCATTGCTAAACACAGTGCTTCTAAGTCGAATATTGAGCAGTGGATTATTACAGTAGATAAGGACACCAAGTCCTCTCTGCTTAGCCATCTGCTGAATGAAAACCGCTGGCAGCAGGCGTTGATCTTTATCGAAACCAAACACGGTGCCGCCAAGCTGGTCAGCCAGCTTGAAAAAAGGGGTATTCAGGCTGAAGCGATTCATAGCGGCCGAAATCAGGCTGCCCGTGCGCGGGTACTTGATGAGTTTAAACAGGGCAAAGTTCAGTATCTTGTGGCAACAGGCGTTGCAGCGCGTGGATTGGATATCGATGGCCTGCCTTGTGTGATTAACTATGATCTCCCTTATCCTGCAGATGAATATGTGCACCGCATCGGCCGTACTGGTCGTGCGGATGCAAAAGGTGAGGCGGTGTCACTGGTTTCTAAAGACAACTTTAAAAACCTGTGCATGATAGAAAGCCGACTTGGACATCTGCTGGAGCGCCGCACCATTGAAGGCTTTACGCCAAGAAAAGAGGTTCCAATCTCGATTCTCAATTATGTGCCGAAACATAAAAGAGAGAACAGAGAGGACAAGTAACACGTTACGAACGGTTGTTACTGCATTAATCGACAAAAGCTGGCTTTAGGCCAGCTTTTTCAGTTAGGGAGCAAGGAACACATTTTGATACAGGCAAGAACGCCTGATGTTCGTTTGTAGTTATTGACGGATAAGGTATCTGATTCATAACCCAGCACCATTTTGGTCGAGGTGAATAACATAACCTAACCAAAATTTAATTCTTTGGTTAGGTTATGATTTTAAAACAAATTTTCCCTCGTCTTATAGCGCTTGCCGCTTTACTGTTCACCATATTCCCCACACTTGCCTTCGACTCTCTGCACTATGAGAACAAAGACTGGCTATTGATTTGTGACAATACCGGAACCTGTCGGGCAACTGGCTATGCCACGCCATATGACCCCCGCCGTTGTGAGCTCTCTATTGCTTCACGAAATAAAGGCAATATATGTACATCGGAGAGACCGTTAGCGGTTATGTTTACCCGTGAAGCCGGTCCTCAGACAAAAGTTACTGCCAGACTTTATTGGGGATGGGATGAGGAAGAAGATCAGAAGGGGGCGTTTTTCGGAACGGGACCACACTTGCAGTCAGATACCGTGTTTCTTAATAAGGTGGCTCTGACTATTGAAAGTGATAACGGTATTAGCGGACGCCATTCTGTCTCCATGATTGCTAAAGATCAGCAATTAACGCAGAGACAAGTCGATAAAATCCTGTCTGTTGTGCGGCAAAAAGCCATATACCGGTTCGACTTGTCATATACAGATGAAGAGTTTTTACGTTCCGGCGTAAGTTATCTATCTGATCAGGGGGCGACTGCAGTATTCCGTAAGATGGACGAATATCAGGGAAGAACCGGTACATCATCGGCCATTGTCGATAAAGGCACAAACTCCGGACTTTCCGTTAAACCACCGCAGCCAGCGCCGGTGATAGTTAACCGGGCAGCAGCAGGTGAGTTGGTGTCGCTAAACAATCAGCAAGAGTATATCCGCTACCGTTTAGTGCGGGATATTCTTTATCATTCGCCGGATTCCGGTTTTGATCGGATATACGATGAGTGCAATATAGAAGACAGGCCGCAATTGCATCTGGCCGATTTAGGTAATGGCTATCACCTTGTAGCGCTCGATTGCTTACGTCTGTCCGCTTACGATTCAGTACGAATGTTCTGGCTTCTTGACAAAAACAATCAACCAACCCCTTTAGATATAAAAGCAACTGGCTATTACCTACATGGCAAAATTACCACTGCAACTGGAGATTTTGCTGAGGAGGATTGCCGTTCTGAACAGAGCTGGATTTTTGACGGCAGGCAGTTTGTACATGCAAATAGTGAGTCGACCGGGCTTTGCCGCGGAGTCAGATCTATAAAACCGATGCCAAGCAAAGTATCCAGAGTTGTACGGCCTGACCAGCAAGTCATCAGTAATCCGCCTAACCTATTGTCTTACATCAATATTAATCGTGATATAAGCGACACACTTGGTTTTTACGATGGTGGTGCGTTTGCTGTATTGAAAAAAGACGGAAGCGTTGTCCATAGCTGGGGTGACGGTTATCAGGGAGAAAGACGAGGGCTGAAAGATGTACCTGTCTGGTCAGGTTTAAAGGATGTTACTGCCATATACGCCACAGGAAACGGTGATGCCTTTGTTGCCTTGCGTAGTGACGGCACCGTAGTGAGCTGGGGAGATAAATATCGCGGGGCAGATATCTCGAAAGTGGCCAGTGAACTGACTAATGTAAAGCAGGTAGTCCATGCGGCCTACGCTTTTGCTGCTATACGGCAGGATGACTCTGTTGTTAGCTGGGGAGATCACGATCGTGGCGGTGATGACTCTGCCATCCGTTCTGAACTGAGCAAAGTAAAACAGATAGTCAGTTCTGCTTATGCTTTTGCCGCCTTAAGAAAAGACGGCTCCATTGTGACATGGGGAAATCTTAGAGGCTTCTCTCCATTTGTGACTTCCGCAAATTATACCGATGTAAAAGCCAGCTTATTTGGCTTTGCGGCCCTTAACCGTGACGGCACTGTTAAAGCCTGGGGGCATCACGAGAAAGGAGAAGCATCGCCCGAACTGGACGCCCTGCTTGTCAATGTAGATTCCATCTATCGTATTAACCGTGCCTTTGCTGCACTAACAAAAGATGGCACAGCCATTATCTGGGGCTACGGAACAGCGTCATTTACTCAAATCAGTGACGTAGAGAGTATTGACGGCAATGAATACACCTATTTTTCTATCCGCAAACGAGACGGCTCAGTGATCAAATTCGATGATGAGATGCTTCCGTAAGGATAAGTCATCTTTGCTAAACATCTTAGTAAGTAGTTAACAGAGAATTGAGAGTAGGTAGTGTGTTATGGAATACATCATTATATTGGTTGGATTGGTTATTTTTATTGTGGGCGCGATTGCCGCATATAATAACCACTCAACTTTGTCGGCATTTGCTAAGCGTGAAAAGCAGATCAAACAAGCGTTGAATATGCCACTTTCAGCCGATACGAAAGCAGCCGAATCAACAGCAGCCGAAACAAAAGCTGGACAGCCGCAAGCTGTTGGCGCTGATAACCGTCAGCAAAACGGGCAGCTACCGCCCAATGCCGCAAGGCGGGCAACCACTTCAGAAACCATTGGTCTACGTCGCTTTTACGCCCTTGATATTCCGCCTGAGGCGCCCGTATATAAAATCATGGGCAAGCTAGAACATATGATACTCAGCGGACGTCATATTAATAAAAATAAGATATGGATTGGCGGAATAGAAATACAACTGCCCGGAGAGGGTGACGAGCATGGCGATCTCGATCTTAATAGCATGCTTTACCCCTTTATCGATGACGATGAAGAATTAACCGAACAGCAGGTTGAGTTATTAGAGCAAGACTATTATTGCGAGATTGTTCTTTGTGATGATAAAGCGTATCCCGTCACAATTAATCAGGCCTCGATCAAGACACTATTTTCTGCCGAGCAAAAAGAGTGGGCTGACAAGGCCGGTTTCCGTACTGCATCGCCGATAGAGCGCCGCTATCTTTACCCCTCCTCTGTGGTAAAACCATGGCTACTGCTACCTATGATTGCCGCCAGTTATCTGGCGATCTATTTCAGCAATGATCTATGGAGTATTGACCATGAAGGGCGCTATCTGGTGATTCCGATGCTACTGGTTTTATACGCTTTCTGGCCTGCCCGTTACCCAAATGTAGAAAATGATATTGTGCAATTAAATACCACGCTGGAACTGGTGCCTGCAAGGTTTGGTGGTGCGCGATATTGCCGTGTTGCCGGCAGTAAAAGCCAGTTACTTATCCCTCCGGGTTTACGTAGCTTGTTTAAAAGTAAGCAGCAGATCTCCGGCCAGTTTGAACTGTTTTATAAAGGAAAAGGCGTAAATGCCAAAGCAGGTAAACTGGTCTCTGCTCAGTTATTTGACCATAAATATCAGTTAGAAAAGAGCTTATCCGGTATTCGCTTTCGGGATCAGCGTTACTGGCTGCTGCGCGGGGCAGTGCTGATAATAAGTGGTGTATTGGCGCTGACTATTTTACAGGCCAATACCCGACCGGATACCTTTCCTCAACTGGTAACTTACAGTTTTCAGCAGCCGGAAACAGTTCGCAGTGCAGAAGATACTCTAGCCATTCAGGCAGGTTCAGTGGTTGAGTTAGATGAGCTGCTAACTTATAACGAAGGCGTTATGAATTATATCCCCCTGACGGATATCAATGAGTTTATCACTGTGGCAAATCGTTCTGATGTTGTGGATGATCTTTATCAGCAGTGGCTGGATTTTGGTCAGCAACTGGAAGCCAGTGTACGCTATGTCAGCGGGACACCTTTTAAGTTTACCCAGTATCTGCGATCTCCTCTGGAGTGTATTGATAGTAAGCGGCTGGAGCGCCTGTTTAGTCAATACTATCCTTCTGCTGATGACTTCAGCTACTGTGATCTTAACTCGCGCCAGCTATACGGTGGTGTTATCGAGCTGACGCAAAAAGTATGGACTTTATTGTATTACCGGACCATGTCGTCAGCATCCGGCAGTGACTTCCCTGTCCGGGCTGGTACATGGAAGGATAACGGAAGGAAAGCGGATTTCCCTGAGTTACTGTTTTGGGGAGATGATGGCCGCAGCTTCGCAGAGCAGGCGGAGTATCCGTGGGACTCGATACCGCAGTTTAACAACCAACCAGAGCTAAGCGGGGAGCAGCCAGACTACTATAACCAGCTAAAGCGGGCCTATCAGGATCGCCATACCGTTCAGCCTGAAGAGATAGTTACCCTGAGTGGCCGTTACTATGTCAGCCGGTGGGCAACTAACAGCGTAAAAGGTGTCTCTGAAATCTTTTTTGAACCCTATTATGTATTTTTAAATCTGAAATACGCTTATTTTACCAGCCTGCTCTGGCTTGCCCTCGGAGCAGTGATACTCGTGTTTAGTTACTTGCGTAGACCCAGATAATACAGAATAGATGGTGATGTAGTTCACGAAAACTGCTACTATCGCGCCCAATAAGACAAGCTGGCTTTAGGCCAGCTTTTTTCTGCTTACGATTTTTTGGGAACGACCGTGCTTACAACTGCAAATATTTCAATGCAATTTGGCGACAAGCCACTATTTGAGAACATCTCGATCAAGTTTGGTAACGGCAACCGTTATGGCCTTATCGGGGCAAACGGCTGTGGTAAATCCACTTTTATGAAGATTCTGGGTTCAGAGCTTGAGCCTTCTGCGGGATCGGTTTCTATCGATCCTAGTGAGCGTATGGCGAAACTGGGTCAGGATCAGTTTGCATTTGAAGAGTACAGCGTAATCGACACGGTTATCATGGGTCATAAAGAGCTGTGGAAGGTGAAAGAAGAGCGCGACCATATCTACTCTCTGCCTGAAATGTCTGACGAAGATGGTATGCGTGTCGGCGATCTTGAGACAGAGTTTGCTGAGATGGACGGTTACTCTGCCGAAGCCTGTGCCGGAGAGCTACTGCTTGGTCTTGGTATTTCAGAAGAACAACATTTCGGCTTGATGAGCGAAGTCGCTCCCGGTCTGAAAGTACGTGTGCTACTGGCTCAAGTGCTGTTTGCAGAACCAGATATCATGTTGCTTGACGAACCAACCAACAACCTCGACATGCACACCATTGCATGGCTGGAAGAGACACTGCTGGCGCGTAACTGCACCATGATTATTATCTCGCACGACCGTCACTTCCTTAACTCTGTCTGTACTCATATGGCGGATCTGGATTACGGTGAACTGCGTCTTTTCCACGGTAACTACGACGAATATATGATTGCTGCCGAGCAGGCACGAGAACGTCTGCATGCTGACAATGCGAAGAAAAAAGCTCAGATTGCTGAGCTGCAAACTTTCGTTAGCCGTTTCTCCGCCAACGCATCAAAAGCTAAACAGGCGACTTCCCGTCAGAAGCAGCTGGATAAAATACAGCTTGAAGAGGTTAAGCCTTCCAGCCGTCAGTCTCCGTTTATCCGCTTTGATCAGGAAAAAGAGTTGTTCCGTAACGCTCTTGAAGTTGAAGGCCTGAAGCAGGGTTATGGTGACAATATCCTGATTAATGGTGTCGAACTCATGGTGGAAGTGGGTGAACGTATCGCCATTATCGGTGAGAACGGTATCGGTAAGTCTACCTTCCTTAACACCCTTGCCGGTGCTATGACGCCGATGGACGGCATGGTGAAGTGGTCGGAAAACAGCAATATCGGTTTCTATGCACAGGATCATGCTCATGATTTTGCCGAAGATATCAACCTGCTGGACTGGATGGGACAGTGGAAAAACGAAGGTGAAGACGAGCAGGTAGTTCGTGGCATTCTTGGCCGTATGCTGTTCTCACAAAATGATATTAAGAAATCGGTAAAAGTGATTTCCGGTGGTGAGCAGGGCCGAATGCTGATTGGTAAACTGATTATGCAGCGCCCGAACATTTTGCTGATGGACGAACCAACTAACCATATGGATATGGAATCCATCGAAGCGCTGAACCTTGCACTGGAAAACTACAAAGGCACCTTGTTCTTTGTTTCCCATGACCGCCAGTTTGTTTCGTCTATCGCTACCCGTATTATTGAAATTACTAAAGATGGTATTCAGGACTTCCACGGCACTTATGACGAGTATCTGGCTAAGCAGGGTTTAACCGGCTAATTCCGTCCGAAAATACTTATTTGCTAAAAAATGGGCCACTAATTAGTGGCCCAAACTGTTTGCGAACAGAAAAGAGTGGACGTTATTGCAGTTGTGCTCTGGTAAAGATTGTTTAAAAACGACTTAGTAAATATAGAGCGAATTAAAACTGATAGTTCATTCCGGTAAAGGCCGCAATCTCACTTTCATCATAAAAGGCGATATTGGAATCCGATTTACTGTAGCTTAGTGCGGCATTCAGGTTGACGGCACTCCAGCCCATAAACTGACTTTTTTCAAATGAGATGGTTATGCTGGTATCGCTGTCTTTCTGTTTTTTATTAAATACCGGGTTAACGGCTTTATGTTCTGATTTAGAATAACGGGTGTCGATAGCCAGAGTATTGTCACCAAACATCTGAATAAAAGTGATACCGACTCCTGTCTGATCATAAGCCATGGCCTTACCGTCAGCAGAGTTTTTTCTGTAGTACAAGGCCGGTTCAATGATAGTGGAAGAGGTGATAGGTAAGCCAACACCCACATGAGCAATATAGCCGTCACCACTGCGCTTTAGCAGACTACGATTAACATTCTGGCTGGTTCCTGACTCTTCTTTATCTATGTCATAGTCGTAATAAATTACGTCGGCTGTCAGGCTAAGAAACTCGTACTTTAAGCGATAGGCATTGCCGGAAATATCGGTTTTTTCCCTCTTACTATTTACAACATAAGGGTCACGCCATGTTTCTCCTTCAACTACCGTTGGCAGATAGGAAAAAGAGAGGCTGCCGTTACGGCTGATCTCTTGCTTATAACCTAGTTCAACAGCAAAAATACCTTTAACGATATCCTCCTGACTGGTGCCGAGAAAAATCTCTTTGTCGCCCATGTTGTAACGAACCTGTCCCAGCGGGCCAAATACTGCTTCCCCTTCGGTTTTACCTTTGCTGTTCAGGCTACCGCTTTTGGTTTCGTTATCCAGATTAAAGTTGCTGGTGTTTCGCGAATATCCGGCAATAAAGCCAATTTCCCCGCTAATTCCTTTTTTTGATGTCTCTGCTGTTGCGGTCCCTGACAGCAGTAACGGGACCAAACACAAAGGGTACAAATGTTTCATCTGTTTTCCTTAAATGTAGTGAATAGTTAATGGTTTAGTGTTTGAACTTATACAGTGAGCACAGGTTAAGGGAATGAAGGTAACTGCGAGGTAATTCTGACAGGCCGGTCAGGGGTCCGGTTTAATTATGACGGTATTGGGCTGGAGAATGGCGCTAAGAAAGGTCTCCATGGAAATTGAGCAGTAGTTACTAAAGTGAAAACGGGTAAAGGCGGGAAATTCCTGCCTTTACTGGTATAAGTAAAACCTGATTGTGAGATTGATCACGCAAAGATTAATATGTGAACTATCTGTTACACAATAAAATGTCTGATTAGTATTTTTTGTCGCGAATTAAGTCTCAGGAATATTTTTTGTCAATATACAATAAATCGTATAAATAGCTGGATTTACAGCGTATTTCCCCACTGAGCAGCAGAATCAGGATTCTGTTATTTTTACTAGCAGAATAACTCGATGGGGTTTACAATCCCGCCACATAAAAATTACAAAAAAATAAAATTCCCCCGTAACCCCAAGACATACCCGTTCCCTACACGCGTAAACGTCTGTTTATAAACAAAAGGTCAAAAAATGAGTCCAGAAAAACATCTTCTAGACTGGCAAACCAGCCAAACGATTGCGGAAGCAACAACCCCTATGATCCGTCAGCTATATCGCGAGAAAGGCGTAGAGGTTTTACTGTTTGGTAAAACACTGGTAAATGCGTATGTAATTGATGTTATTAAGAGCCACCGCCTTGCCCGCCACTATACCGGAACGCCACTATCTCTGGAGCAGACTCTGCCGGTGATTAAAGGGCTGACGGAGTTGGATGCTCTTTCCGCTTGCCGCGTAGATGTTGGTCAGTTAGCACACCAGTACTGGCAGAACCACTCTGATGAGAGTGCTATTAAAGACTTCCTGATGAGTTCTCTTGCTGATGCCATGAACGGCGGAACCGTTTCAGAACCAAAAGATGTTGTTCTGTATGGCTTTGGCCGTATCGGTCGTCTTCTGACCCGACTGCTGGTTGAGAAAAGTGGTCCGGGTTACCCGTTACGTCTGCGTGCTATTGTGGTTCGCGGCGGTAAAAAAGGTGATTTAGAGAAGCGTGCAAGCCTGCTACGTCGTGACTCAGTTCATGGACAGTTCAACGGCAGCATTATTGTTGACAAAGAGCGTAAAGCCATTATTGCGAATGGTAACTATATTCAGATCATTTACGCGAACAAGCCGGAAGAGGTGGATTACACCGCATACGGAATTAACGACGCGCTGGTAGTGGATAATACCGGTGTATGGCGTGATATGGATGGCCTTGGTCAGCACGTTGCCTGTAACGGTGCGGCAAAAGCACTGCTAACTGCCCCGGGCAAAGGCGAAATTAAGAACGTTGTATTCGGTGTAAACCAGGATGTGATTAAGCCGGAAGATACCATTATCTCTGCGGCAAGCTGTACCACCAACGCTATTACTCCTGTGCTTAAGGCAGTCAATGATAAATACGGTGTGACATCTGGTCATATCGAAACAGTACACTCATTTACTAACGACCAGAACCTGATCGATAACTTCCACTCTGGTGAGCGTCGCGGACGTAGTGCTTCATTGAACATGGTGCTTACTTCTACCGGTGCAGCAAGTGCGGTTGCCAAAGCGCTGCCTGAACTGGCTGGTAAACTGACAGGTAACTCTATCCGTGTACCAACGCCGAATGTTTCAATGGCGGTTGCTAACCTGAACCTTGAGAAAGGCACAGATAAAGATGAGCTAAATGCTTATCTTCGTGAGATGGCACTTAATTCAGATTTGTCAGCACAAATCGACTATACCGACTCAACTGAAATCGTATCCAGCGACCTGGTTGGTTCCCGCTATGCAGGTGTGGTAGATGGTGCGGCGACTATCGCTCAGGATAATCGTTGTGTACTTTACATCTGGTATGACAATGAGTTTGGCTATAGCTGTCAGGTTGTTCACTGCATGGAGCAGATGATGGGCGTGCGCTATAAAACCTACCCTGTTAGTTAATAGCTGGTTAGCTAAGAATTTAACTCCACAGCCATAATAATAATTATCTTTGTTCCCCCTATAGTTACCGTTCACACAGGTGTGTGAGCGGTTTTTTTTATGTTTCACCGCTAGTTCACCCTCTGTTGAATATAAATAACGGAGCAAATTAGAGTAGGAAACATATGAACACGCAACGTTTAAACCAAAAGGGGATTACACTCTGTCTTATCGCCCTTTTAGCTGGCTGCAGTTCTCTCGATTCTCAGCAACATTATTCGCAACAGGCGAATGAAGTGTTGGTTCCGGATAACTGGTCACAGTCAGATGCGTATCAAAATCGCACCTTCACCAATCAACTTCTCACCATAGTCGATCAACCTTCGGTTTCAGAATTGGTGAAACAGACACTGGCAGCAAACTACGATCTCCGCCGTACCGCGATAACCCTTAAACAGGCTCAACTTCTTCAGGTACAGTCTGGTATTGCTGAGCGTCCCTCTCTGGATGCCAAATACAGTGCCCAAAGAGCTAAGCAGGGTAAGATTTCCAGTTCACAGACAGTATCACTTGATCTTAGCTGGGAGCTGGATGTATGGGGCAGGCTGGCTGATGCCACTGATGCATCCATTGCCAACACCCGTGCAGCAGAGCTGGATCTTCAGGCGGCAAGAAACTCACTGGCAGCCAGAGTGGTTCAGGCATGGCTGGATATTGTTTACCGAGCTGAAATTATCCGGGTCGAGCAGGAGTGGGTTAAAAGCCTGACCAATACTGAAGAAATTATCAAAGAGCAAGTTTTGGATGGTGTGAAAGAGCCTGCTGATTTAGACACTGCGAGAGCGGAGACAGAGAAGACCAGAGCGACTCTTGCCAACCGTATCTATCAGCAGAAAATCGCAATGCGAAAACTCAATGTGTTGCGCGGCCGTAGTGACCATGATCTGAGTGAGCTGTCCATGACGTTGCCAGATATTGCTCACCCGCCAGTTCAGCTTCCCGGTAAGGTTATCGGCTCACGACCGGATCTGATTGCGGCTTATCAAAGAGTGTTGCAAGCCGATAAAAATACCTCAGTGGCCTATAAAGAGCTTCTGCCTAAATTTACCCTGACGGCCTCCGTCAGCCGTACCGGCAATAGCATGGATCAGTTGCTGAACAACTCTTCTGCATGGTCTCTGCTGGGCAATATTACCGCCCCTCTGTTTAACCGCGACAAGCTAAAGACCAGTGCAGAAATAGAGCAGCTAAAAGCTGAGTCCAGCTATCTCGCCTATCAGAACACTCTGCTTAATGCGCTGAGTGAAGTAGAGAACGCCTTTGATCAGGAAGCCTCTTATCGTCAGCAGCAATCACACCTGAAAAAAGCCCTCGACTTCTCCTTAGCCAGTATGGGCAATTATCAGGAGCGTTATCAGGATGGTGTCAGCGATATCCTGACACTGCTAACCGCCAAGCAGTCGGCTTTTCAGGCCAGAATTCAACTTTTACAAACCGAACAAGCGCGTTTTTCTAACCGGATTACCTTAGGACTCGCATTAGGAATGGGAGTGTAACCTTATGAAACAGAATACCATCAGAAAAGTACTGATCAGTACCCTTGCTGTGGCGGCTATCCCGGCTGCTTTGCTTTATACCGACTACGCCATCAGCAACCAGCCAGAAACTGTGGCAGAGAAGCCAGTTGTTACCCTGCCTAAGGTGACTACTGAGCAATTACATTCCGGTGATAACGCCAGTGTGATTGAGGCTTTTGGTGAAGTAAAAAGCAGCGATACATTAAGTTTACTAAGTGAAGTTTCAGGAAAAGTTATCTGGCGTTCAGAGCAATTCAGAACGGGTGAGAAAGTGGCTAAAGGTACGCTACTGGCGCGGGTGGATGATACTGCTTATAAAGTCGAACTGACCAAAGCGCAAAAATCACTGGCGGACGCTGAGCTGGCACTGATTCAGGAGAAGAGAAAATACAAACGGGCAGAGGAGAACTGGAAACGTTCGGGAATCAAAGATAAACCTACCGCACTGGCGTTGAGACAGCCACAGTTAAACATTGCACAGGCTCAATATAATTCAGCCAAAGAGCAGGTCGCTTATGAAGAGAGCAAGCTGAAAGACACTCGTTTTTATGCGCCGTTTGATGCTGTTATTACCGCCAGATCAGTTTCCGAAGGCAGTTATCTGTCTCAGGGAAGTAAGCTGGGTGAGCTTAAATCCTCTCAGGTTGCAGAGGTAAATATTGCTCTTTCATAGCAGGAGTGGCAGCAGATACCGGCTAACAGGGAACAGTCTGAAGTGCAGATATACTCTACCAATCGTCCGGAGCTGTTCTGGAACGGCCGTATCAATCACCTCTCTATGGTGGTGGATAGCGCAACCCGAACCCGTACCCTGACCGTCGAAGTCGATAAGCCCCTCGATCAGAGCTCACCTCTGCTGTTTGGTAGCTTTGTGAAGGTTCAGGTATCGGGAAAAGTACAGAAAAACAGTTTCTCCATTCCGGCTTCGTCTGTTACTGCTGATGGTTATATCTGGCTGGAACAGAACGGGCAACTTAACCGTGTTAAGGCTGAGACTCTGTATGCAGGTAATAGCCGTATTGCGATTAGGAAAGGTGAACTTCCTGACACCATCAATCTTATCCGTAAGCCTTTGTCTAATTTCGTACAGGGTATGCAGGTGACTCCGGTAAAGAGTGAAAAGGTTTCATTGCTTGCGATGGAGACAAAGCATGTCGACTAATTATGAAAATGGCGTAATTGCTTGGTTTGTCCGCAATCCGGTTGCTGCCAATCTGCTTATGGTATTGATTGTCGTTGCCGGACTAACCACACTTTCCAAGCTCCGGGTTGAAGGCTTTCCCAGTATTCCGCCGAACAACATCACTATTTCCGTCGACTACTCCAGTGGTTCCGCTGCGTCGGCGGAGGAAGGGGTAGCAATCAAGATTGAAGAAGCGTTACGGGGAGTTCAGGGTATTAAGTCCATGAGCACATCATCTGACGGTTCAGGTGTTTCTGTCACCCTGACCAAGTTAAGTAACTATGATCTGGATACCCTGTACCGGGATGTAAAGATGAAGGTAGATGCTATTAGCACCTTGCCGAAGTCAGCAGAAAAGCCTGTGATTAGTCCGGAAATAGAAGTGGAAGATGTTATTGCTGTTAACCTGTATGGTGATGTTCCGGCCAGCGTACTACAGGAATACACTCAGGAGCTTAGGGCTCAGCTACTGAAAAGTGCCGGTATTCAGAAAGTTAACTATCTTGGGCGTAAGACACCGAAAGTTACCGTTCAGGTAGATGAAAGTCAGCTTCAGGCATATGGGCTAACTATCTCCGATGTGGCAGCTAAAGTTAATGCTGCATCCGTTACCGATACCGGTGGTGAGTTGCTTAGTTCTCAGGGAAAACTAACCCTGAAAACAGAGCAGCAGAGATACAGTGCTGCAGAGTTTGCTTCCATTCCGGTTAAACAGTTGGCTGATGGCCGAGTCATTCTGTTATCAGATATTGCTGAAATATCCGATGATTTTGAGAACAAAAACAATCTCAGTCGCTTTAACGGCAAGCCGTCTGTCGGAGTAAGAGTGAAGACCTATGGCAACTCTAATGTCAGCGTGGTGGCAGAAGAGGTGAATCAGGTAGTGGCAGAGTTCAGGCAAACTCTTCCGGCTAGTATTCATGCGGAAGTCTGGGATGACAGAAGTAAACCGATCGAAGGTCGTCTTGCCCTGCTGATGAAGAACAGTTTTCAGGGCATCGTGATGGTAATAGCCCTTCTGGCTCTGTTTCTTAATATCCGTGTTGCACTCTGGGTTGGATTGGGGCTGCCGGTTATTTTTGCCGGTGCCCTGACCATGATGGGAGACTCCTTCTTCGGTATGTCCCTTAATGAACTGACCACTTTCGGATTTATTATGGCGCTGGGTATTGTGGTGGATGACGCCGTTGTAATTGGTGAAAGCATCTATGAAGAGCGGGAAAAACGCGGCGCGACACTTAAGTCCACTATTGCCGGTGCCGGCAAGGTAGCAGTGCCTACCACCTTTGGTGTGCTAACCACCATGGTGGCCTTTGTCTCCATATCCCTGGTGGAAGGGGAGTTGGGTAAGATATTTGCTCAATTTGCTTATGCTGCGGCGTTCTGTCTGCTGTTCTCTCTTATTGAGTCCAAACTGATCCTTCCGTCTCATCTGGCGCACGTACGCATGCACTCCAATTCAAAAGGAAGAAGTATTGGTGCCTTGTGGAACCGCCTTCAGGGGAGAGTGATCTCCGGGTTGAACTATTTTACTCACCATTACTATAAGCCGTTTCTGAACAGAGTTCTGGCCTATCGCTATGCCGCTCTGGCTATGTTTATCGCGGTGTTTATCGCAATAGCGGGACTAGTGCCTTCAGGTAAGATCAAGGTGACCTTCTTCCCTGAGATATCTTCAGACTATATTGTGGCTGAAATGGTATTTGAAGATGATGCAGGTTACGGCTTGGTCCAGAGAGAAACTCTTGTGGTTGAGCAACTGGCTGAGAAACTAAATAAACAGCTTGCTGACGAGTATGGCCTTGAGATTGAACCTATTCAGCAACTGCTGACAGAAACCAGTGACACCAGTGCTACCATCACCGTGGGGCTCTCATCAAATAATCAACGACCTTTTACCGCGGCAGATATTGCAAGACGCTGGCAGGAGTTACTGCCTCCTCTTGAAGGGATGGAGTCAATTAACCTTGCAGCCGATATGATCTCTGAAAAAGATATCAGTATTGAACTTAAGAGTAAGAATGCTGAAACCATCAGTGAAGCCGGAATATGGCTTATGGCGGAACTGAACAAAATCAGTGGAGTATCGGGAATAAAAAGTGGCTTTAAGAATGCCCAGATGCAAGTGGATCTGGAGCTAAAACCACAAGGTATCGCCATGGGTCTGTCCAGTACCGAGCTTCTTAACCAGCTTAAGTACGCTTATCAGGGTTATGAGATTCAGCGTTTCCAGAAAGGTGAAAATGAGATAAAAGTTAAGATTCAGTATCCGGACTCCAGCCGCGGTAATCTGGCAGATCTACAGCAGACAGAGATCCGATTATCCGATGGTAGAAGAGTGGCGTTAACAACCGTTGCCAGTATCTCTACCCGTTATGTGGCAACTAAGATTGAGCGTCTGGACTACAACAGGGTAAACCTGATATCGGCCAATGTGGATAAGAAAGCCATCTCTCCTGAAGAAGTGTTAATCAAGCTGGAAAATGGTCTGTTTAAAGAGCTAAAACAGCAGTACCGTGATCTGGAAATCGGAATTTCCGGCGAGCAGAAAGAGAAATCAGAAATAACCAACTCACTCTATGGTGCTTTTGCCGTTGCCATGGTTGCCATATATGCTTTGTTGGCTATTCCTCTGAAATCCTATGTGCAGCCAGTACTGATTATGCTTGCGATACCTTTCGGCATTGTCGGCGCCTTGCTTGGACACTTGGCACATGACATTCCGGTTAGTCTGCTCTCCATGTTTGGCATACTTGCTCTCTCCGGAGTAGTCGTCAATGATAGCTTGCTGCTGATTTCACGATACAACAATAACCGCAAACATGGATTGCCGGTAACGGAAGCGATTCTGGAATCGGGTACCGGCAGACTAAGGGCGATTTTATTAACCTCAACCACCACCTATGCCGGATTAGCTCCTTTACTGGCAGAAACCTCGCCACAGGCACAGTTTCTGATACCGGCGGCCGCTTCAATGGGGTACGGCATACTGTTCGCCACTATAATCACTCTTATTTTGATTCCGTCACTGGTGATGATAGTGGAAGATATTGCTTCACTGTTTAATAAGAAAAACCGTGAGTCTGATAACAGGGAGTTAGCCGTTGAATACTAGTTCTGTAGATGTGCTCTTGATTGAGGATGATAAAGATCTGGCTCAGTCTGTTGCGGTGTTTCTTGAGCTGGAGGGAATCCGTTGCGACCACGCCTACAATGGTCACACCGGTTTTAATCTGGCCAGTTCAAACCGTTATGACGTGATACTGCTTGATCTTATGCTACCAAGAATCGACGGTATAACCGTTTGCCAGAGGCTTCGTCAGAATGGGGAAGATACCCCTATTCTGATGCTGACGGCGAAGGATACCCTTGAAGATAAAGAGACCGGCTTTAATGCCGGTACCGACGATTATCTGGTAAAGCCGTTTGCCCTTAAAGAGCTGGCAATGCGTATAAAGGCGCTGGCAAAAAGGCGAAGCGGGCAGGCAACCAAGCTCAGTTTCGCTGATCTGGAGATGAATCTGGAAACCCGTTATGTCTCCCGTGCGGGTAAGGAAATCAGGCTGACCAGAACCTGCTTCAGGCTGCTGGAAATACTGATGCGTAACAGCCCGTCAGTGATAAGTAAGCAGGATATTATCGCTCAGCTCTGGCCTGATGAAGCGCCGGAAAGTAACAACCTTAAGGTTCAGCTATATCAGTTAAGACAGGCCGTAGATAAGCCGTTTGATCATCCGTTAATTGAAACGGTGGCAGGGCACGGTTTCAGGATCTCAGGGACTAATTAAGTTATGAAGTTTACATCCCGTCTGGCAGTGAAGAACCGTTTTGTATCGTCATTCTTCGGCATCATGCTGGTGGCTATCTGCGTCTATACAGTGATGTTGTTAGATTACTTTGAGACAGGATTAGAGGCGTCTGAAGAGCTCAGACTTATGCTGGAGAGCAACGCCTTTGCAGAGGCTTACAAAGAAAATCCTCAACTTGAAGTTCCGAAATCTCTGGTTGTGAATCACTATTATGATGAGTTACCGGTAGTCGAGTTTAATGGTGTTAATCTTCTGGAAAATATTGAATTTAAAGAGGGCCGAAGTAGTTTTGTTTTTAGTGACGATATAGTTGAAGACATTGACGGTCTGGAAGCTATGGTTAATGTCTACCGGCAAAACTTAGCTGACGGGCGGGTACTCTATACCGTGGCAAAATATGAGTACAACTTCGAGAATAGTGAGAACTTCTACTGGATAAACCATCGCTTTAAGTTGTTGTTTTATATGGCGTTCAGTTTTCTTGGCATTCTGGTTATTCTGCTTTGGATGTATAACCGAAAGGTAGCTAAGCAGACATCTCAGCTTGTTAGCTGGGCAGAAACCATTACAACTCAACCGGGATCGCAGACAAAACCAGATTTTCGCTTTGATGAGTACAACAGGATAGCCGCCAGTCTGGAGGTGATTTTAAGCAAAAATGCCCAGCTTATTGCCAGAGAGAAAAAGTTTCTCGCTCACGCCAGCCATGAGCTGAGAACGCCAATTGCTATTATTCGTGCCAATATGGAAATTCTGGAGCGAATGCAGTTCTCCGAAACCGCGAAAGATTCCATAAATCGTATCGACAGAGCCAGTAACAACATGCAGTTACTGACAGAAACTCTGTTATGGCTGGAGCGTAAGAGTGAACAGCCTCCGGAGATTGTTGAGTTAGATATTGCTCAATTGATTCAGCGTCTGACAGAAGAGCAGAACTACCTGATAAGTGTCGAAGAGGTGGAGCTCCGTCTCTCTCTGGAAAAACCATCCATTCAAAATCTGCCTGTTGTCCCATTACAGATTGTGCTGAACAACCTTATCCGTAATGCCTTCCAATATACCCATCGTGGCTGGATTGAGATCAGCTATCAGAACAACAAGGTAATTATCGAGAACTCAGATAAAGATCTCTGTAAAGAGAACAAGGATGTCTATTTTGGTTTCGGTCTCGGGCTGGAACTGACAGAAAAAGTGTGTGAGCGCCTCTCATTTGAACTGGATATCACCTACAGTCAGGGGGGCGCAAAGGTGGTTCTGACTCTGCCGTAGCAGAGAGTAAAATTCTTAGCCAATGTAAGGCTCTGTTCAGAGCCTTGCTGTTTATATTCCCCACAACAATCGTAACAACATTCATCGTCAAAATAATAAATTGCAGACAAATTTCGTCTAAAAATAAGATACATCTAAACAATAAATCCCTTATTTAACATAGCGGTAGCTTAGTCAAAATTTGAACATCAAATGACAGAAATACGCCAGATAATAATAATTATTCTCATTATAATTGATCTAAAACAAAGAAGTGGTTTTACTACCCCTAAAGTGGTATTGCTAATGAGAATGACTATCAATAGCATGCAGAATCTCTAGGTTATAAACGATTAAATTAACAATAAAGAGAAAGGATCTGTTGTGAAAAAGACCACTTTAAGTCTGGCTGTTTCTGCCGCGGTATTTGCGTCGGCTATCCAGGCTGCACCCCAAGTAAAAGTTTTAGACAAAACACACCAACCGGCAGGCAGCTTCCTTGCCTACACAGAATTTGAACTTTCTGGCGAGCCTTTAGCTGAGTCTTTAGGCCTTGATCTGGATGTACTTGATCCGAACGTAGCCAATGTTCCTACACCTTTTGATTTTGCTGCCGGTATCGAGAGTTATGAGTACTCAGAAGAGGCTATGTATGCCCTGAACTATCAGTCTCAGATGGGGCCGCACATTGTAAACGGCCCGGTAAACAAGGCTCGTGGCGGTACTATGGCGGATCTGGGTAAGCGTGTTATTGAGATGGCTCAGGCGGTAGGTTTTCCTGCAAGCGAAGTTCCTCAAAACATGTACCCGATCTCTATCCCTTACGTTTCAGGTAACCCGGAATTCGCACAGGCACCTGACACCACAACCGTAAACGGTGATGAAGTAGAAATTACTACCGCTAAGGGTGTAGAGAAGACCGTTCAGGTTGTCGTTCCTGCTTACTTCCGCGACTACAAGTCGCTGGCATGGAATCCGGCATCATTTGATAAGTCATTCAATCCGGCTGCGACCGGCGGCATTCTTCTTAAAGAAGTGATGTGGTCTCAGGATTTTCTGGGCGGTATGCACGTAACAGAGAGTGACGAAGAAGTTGAAGCGGATTCAGCGAAAATGGATCAGGATGGCGTACACAGCCTTGGTGTATCAGCGGCGGACGGCTTTAACGGTATGCTGCTGACAGAGATGTCTATCGATAAACTTCTGATTGTTCAGGAACAACTTGGCTATAACGGCAAAAAGTTGGGTGTGAAGTTTGGCCCTGACTATAACCCAGCCAATGGTGCTATCTGGTTCCCGCACAAAGTAGCGGTGGAAGAGGGCAGCAACAACGGCGTGAAATCCATTAAGAGTCTGAAAGTAACCGACGGTTCTTCATCACTGCGTGATACGTGGATGATGCTATGGCCGGTTGGTGAGTTCTTCGCCTTTACCGATCAGAGAACGGCAAACACGGCTCAGAACCCTGCGTTTAAAGCGGTATTTGATGGTGCTCCATTTGCAGCCGCTCCTGCGAAAAACATCGATAGCAACGACAGCAATGACGTTGTGGCTACCGATGCATTTTCACTGGCAAACAATATCTCTAACCTGTTGTTCCAGAACATGGCTGCTCTTCACTATAACGAGACGGCCGGCACCTTTGTTACTGAATACAACAAGGGTAAACAAGGTAACCGTGTAGATGTATATGACGCGTCATACTCTCTGGTTGCTCTTTCAATCTACCAGCGTGCTAAAGATGCTCTTCCTGTAGGTTATGCATCGGCTGAAGGTGGTGATGTTAACCTCAAATCAGCGGCTGGTAAGAAAGCACTGGCGATGATTAAAGGTCAGGCTGACTTTATTCTTGCAAATCTGATTGGCAAAAACGGCTTAGTTTCTGACGGTATTACCCTTGGTAAAGCGGCTGACTCCCGTCAGTCTCTTGATGCACAGTTCGCGGCTATCCGTGGCTTTGTAGCTGCCTTCCTTGCAACAGATGATGTTAAGTACAAGCAAGCTGCGCGTTCAGTTTATCTGGCAGTAGAGAAGAACCTGTTTGACAGCAAAATCAACACTTGGGCTGAGAAACCGGGAGCAGCAACTATCCACACTCCTTACACGGCTGCGGCTATCTCAGCTGGTCTGCGTGAAGCGATTTTACACCTGAAGAACGAAGAGGGTGAAAATGAGCCGGCACTTGAGCTTCAGGCTCTGACTGACCGCTATGTTAGCTGGTTCCGTGGCGTGATTAACGGCGGTATGCAGTTAGCTGAGTGGATGGGTGACTCAGGTGAAAACCAAATCAAAGGCAGCAACTCTACGGATACCGATGAAGATGGTGTTCCTCAGGTAATCGCTGCTGGTGGCAAGTTTGGTACTGCAATGACAATGGCGAACAAAGTCAGCGTTAAGTAAGCGGTAGCAGTTTGTCTGAAAAAGCAGCGATTTTATATCGCTGCTTTTGTCGTTTCCGGTTTGCATAGAAAAGATGACTGGCAGACCGGTGGTCAAAGGTTGGAGTAGGTATAAAAAATGGCAGGTCATTTGATATCAGAACCAGAAAAACAGAGTAATTTTCTCAGCCAGTGGTGGGCTAAGTTGGCGTATCACCATAAGTGGGCTGAAGCTATGCTCTACCTGATGTTTATCAGCGGCGTACTTTTATGGAACAGGGTGGAACTGGCCTGGCAGGCAGAACGTTGGGTGCTGCTCACTCATATGCTGGTGGGAATATCGCTGTTTTCCGTTATTGTCGGGGCTTTCTGGGCATCACATCGCCGTCTGATTACTGCGAGCAACAAGCCATTTCTGCGTAAGACCGGCACCATTATTGAGTGGTTATTGGTGATCTGTTCTCTAAGTGGCTTTTACCTGTTCTTTTTTGGTGTTCCCGGAAATCAGCTTGGCTTTCTGATTCAGGATATCCATTTCTACTCATCATGGTTACTTGCTCCGCTTGTGTTCAGACACGCAATGCGCTGGAGCGTATTAAAAATAATTAAAACAAAAAAATAGTTTAATCAAACAATATCTTAATCAAAGAGATAGAGCTGTTAGCCGTTTACTGGTTTTATTGAGGATTTATGTTCGCAAGTTTTTTAATTACCTTACGTGAAGGTCTGGAAGCCTTTCTTCTGGTCGGAATCGTGTTGTCTTATCTGGCAAAACTGGATGCCCGCCAGTACAACAAATTTATCTATATCGGCGTTGCCATTGGTCTTGTTCTGTCGCTGGCGGTAGCGTTTGTTTTTCAGGTTGTTATAGATCAGTTTAGCAACGAGCTTTATCAGAACTATCTGATGGCGGGAATACTCTTGTTTGCCACTCTGGTTCTGACTTATATGGCGGTCTGGATGCAGAATCAGGCCAAAGCACAGGTTGCTCAGGTTCAGCAGGACGTGAGTAATATGGTGAGCACAGGTAACCTGCTTGGCCTTGTCTTCCTTTCAATGCTGGCAATTCTGCGCGAAGGGTTCGAAACCATTCTGTTTTTCTCCGCCCTGATGTATTCAAGCTTTGGCGAGTTATCGACTCAGGACGCTTTAATCGGCGCTATTGCTGGTTTGGTTATGGCTTATGTACTGGTGTGGGCAATGATGCGCAGCAGCCGCAAGGTTCCTCTGTCATCTTTCTTTAAATGGACCAGCTTACTGATCATCATTATCGCTGCCGGCTTGCTTTCATCCGCGATTAATATGTTGCAGGCGGCTCATGTGTTGCCGATTGTCTATGCACAGGTGTTTGATATCTCGCATATTCTGGATGACAGAGGGGTATTTGGTACCTTCCTGCGTGCCTTGTTCGGCTATAACTCTTCTCCGGGACTGCTACAGCTAATGGTCTGGATGGGTTACATGTTAGTCTTCACCCTTTTCTGGAAAAAAGGGTATAAGCAGGCATGAGTCATAGTGAACAAAAACAGGTAGTCATACTTGGTGCAGGTCCTGCGGGGTTGATGGCAGCATGGGAACTAAATGAAGCCGGATATCAGGTCACTATTATCGAAAAAGAGTCCTATGCGGGCGGTATGTGCGCTACGCAAACCTTTCGCGGTAAACATGGCGAATACCGGTTTGATTTTGGTGGCCACCGTTTTATCACCAAGAACCCCAAACTGCTCTCATTTGTCGACCAGCTTATGGGTGATGATCTGCTTTTCGCACAGCGCAAAAGTGTTATCCGTTACCGTGGCCGAATTTATCAATACCCTTTAAAGCTAAAAGATCTTATCAATAATGCACCCCTTTCACTGCTGATCGGCGGCGGGTTGGATCTGGTTAAGCAGCTGTTTGTTGCCAAGCCACAGCAGCGTTCGCAGGTAAGTTTTGCCCAGTGGATTGAAAGTCGCTTCGGTAAAACTCTCTACAAACATTTCTTTGAAGGTTATACCGCTAAGTTATGGGGTATCGATCCGGCAAACTTGTCCGGCGACTGGGCTTCTCAGCGTATCAGCCTGATTGACCTGAAAGATGTTGCCAGAAGAATGCTACCGGGCAAAAAGTCCAATGTTCGTACCTATGCCCGTCAGTATCGTTACCCTAAATGGGGCTTCGGTCAGCTTTATACACGACTGGCAGAGGAGCTGGAGAAAAAAGGTGTTT
Source organism: Vibrio sp. SCSIO 43137 (assembly GCF_028201475.1). Taxonomy (NCBI): domain Bacteria; kingdom Pseudomonadati; phylum Pseudomonadota; class Gammaproteobacteria; order Vibrionales; family Vibrionaceae; genus Vibrio; species Vibrio sp. SCSIO 43137. The sequence goes on from NZ_CP116384.1 coordinate 609,677, forward strand.
CATTTATCTATAACGCCGAAGTGTCAGGGCTGAGTACAGAAGAAGGGCGGATAGTGTCTGTTAACTATCTGGCTTCAGGGCAAACAGAACAGATTGCCTCTGACAACATCATTTCGACCCTGCCTTTGCCACTGATGTGTAAATTAACCGGCTTTGACAGTGGTTTAAGCTTCCGTGCTTTGCGCTTTCTTAATATGCCGATGGAAAGAGAAAACATCTCTGACAATACCTGGCAGTACCTGTCTGATCCCGAGATTATCGGCACCCGTTTACAGGAGCCAAGAAGGCGCTCTTCTTATATGGCTCCGCAAGGACGTACATCCGTAATGGTAGAGATCCCGTGTAATAAAGGGGATGAAGTCTGGAGTATGGACGGCGAAAAGCTTCGTCAACGAGTACTTAAGGATCTGGACTCTCTGGGCGTGAACCCATCATGGTCAACGGGCGAGTACTTTACTGAATACAGCGAGTTTGCTTATCCCCTGATGGATATGGGCTATCAGGAAAAACGTCAGAAAGCCATTAACCACTTATCTAAGTTCAACAACCTGATTATGACAGGTCGTCAGGGAACCTTCCGCTACATCTTTACCGACACGGCAATGGAGATGGGCATGATGGCGGCTGAGTCCTTGCTTGACGGAAAAGATCGCCGCAAAGAGATCTTTGATTACCGAAACGAAAATACAGTGATTGAAGTGCAGAGTGTGGCTTAACCACTCTGTAACTGACATAAGGAATAAAAAATGACAATGTCGACAACTTTAAAACCATTGCTACTCGGTTTAACACTGCTCGCCTCTGTTGTATTGCAGAGTAATGCGTGGGCATACTCCTATGCTGCAGCGGGTAAAGAGCCCTTGATAGAAGGGCGTGAAACCATTATTAATGCTCTTGCTGCAAACGACTTTACAACAGTGACATCAGCAGTAGCTGAGCTGAAAGAGGAGTTTGATTATCTGCTGAGTGACCACAATGTGGATCTTTCTACACCGATGCAGCAGGCAATCGCAGAGAAGAGCGAACAAAAGGTTGAGCAGGTGATGGATCAGGCGGTGGTTGAAGAGATTATCCGCCGTCTTGATGGTGCAGAAAAGAACCTCGGTGACTATCAGGTCGCTAAAGTGCTGGTGGTTAAAAGCAAACTGTTCCTTGATCTGATTATGCCTAAGTTAAGTGAAGCGAACAGAACCAAAGCCAATAGCGCGATACAGGGTGTACTTGCTTCTATTGGCAATCCGGGTGTTTTCGGTGTGGGACAGGCTCCGGCAGATCCGGCAAAGTTTGCCAGTTTTAAGTCTGAGCTGACGGGTGCGATTTCAGGCTTGCAGCACTACTAATGAGAACTGGCGTACGCCTGTACGGGCTGATGTTTATTGTGGTTTATCTGATCTGGGCGGTGTGGCTTAGCCACTATCCGTTCCAGTTATCCAGTGACGATGCCCTGAACTTCTCCCGTGCAGTTGAACGCTTTTCGGTACTCGAGTTCCGGCCACATTTTCCCGGCTATCCGGCATTTGTTGTGTTTAGCCGCATTGCTGCATTCTGGGGTAATGCAGAGGTTGCCAATGTGATGGTCTCTTTTGTATCCGTTCTGTTAATACCTTTGGCTGCCAGCGTGATTATTTTCTCAGTTACTTCATCTTTGTTTGCCACTGCTTTGACCGGTTTGCTTATTATAATGCAGCCTTTAATGGCGTCCCTTGCCCTTAATGGATTATCAGACTCTCTCGGCATACTGTTTTTGCTTTTGGCTCTGATGAGTGGGCTTAAAGATCGCTACTATCTGTCCGGGCTGTTTCTGGGACTGATGCTGGCTAGCCGTCCTTCTTATTTCCCTTTGCTGGCGGGTTTTCTGACGGTTCCGCTGTTAATTGTGCCACAAGGTAACAAGCTTAAATCTCTAATGCAGGGGGCATCGTCAATTATGTTGGTAGGTGCTATTAGCTTTGGTTATATCTGGATTTATGACGGGGCAGCTTATATTGAGGAAGGTATACGCTTTACCTCAGGTCATTTCGGTATCTGGGGAAATACCTATGCCAGTGATGCTCCTTTAGCTCTGCAATGGTTTGATTCTCTGTCGGCCGTATACGGTATTTCCGGACTGATGATAATAGCGCTTGCCCTTTTGATGGCGGCAAAGAATGCGTTAGGAGTAAATCGCGGAGAGTGTAAGCAGCAGACAGTAATCGCACTGGTATTATCGGGCTATTTGATTTGGCTTTTACTGGCTCAGAACCCGGATAACCTGCGTCACTGGGCACCGGTGATGGTGCTATTTTCCATATTGATCTCACTTGAATTTCACCGTTTTAGTCAGAATAGCCGCAGCCGTCTGATAGCTGGCGTTAGTGGCGTGGGCGTGCTGCTCTGTTTTGCAGTTTCAGGCCTGAAAAATACTCACTTCCTTCTGATGCAGGCACCGGTACAGCAGGCAATTAGCTGGCTAAAAGAGCACCCTGAAGCAGAGGTTGTGGGAACTAATTACAGTGTAAATCTGTTGCGCAACGAGCTGGAGGGCCGTGCTGTGTATGACATGTATTACCCCAGCAGTTCACTCGCTCTTGGGAAAAGCAGCAAGGGTGGCTGGCGCATTACTGGTACCCGTTTAAAAGATCACAAATTAATTACGCAGTTTCCGGCTCGCTTTAGCGGGGAACGGCGTCTCTATTTATATAAAATCAGCCGGTTACAGACCGGCAGTTAAATTACTGTAAGGTATAAGATGTTAAGTAGTAGATATCAATCAGTACTATCAGTTGTTTTGTTGGCTCTGACCTTTCTTGTCCCGTTGGCTAACGCTGCGGATAAGAGCAGTTCCATACGCTTTGATTCCGATAAACAGCGTATATACAGCGCCAACTTTGATACGGGCAGCGTCAGTATTCTCAATCGCAGTGATGGTAAGCTGATAAAAGAGGCAACGGTGGGTAAAGATATACGCCGTGTTGCGATAACAGATGATGAAAAGCAGCTGTTGGTTACTGACTATCTCAATGACAGAGTACTTTTACTCGATGCAGATAGCTTGAAGGTAACGCATAAAACAGAGGTTCCTTCCCGTCCGTTTGGCGTGGTGTTTAATCCAGTGCATCAGCTGTTTTATGTCACCAGTTTTGAGCGTGCCAAACTTCTGGTAATCAATCGTTCCGGTGAAATCGTTAAAACTCTTAGCACGGAGCGTTCTCCCCGTGGATTGGCGCTGACGGATGATGGCCGCTTGCTGGTAACTCACTCAATGACTGGCCAAGTCTCACTATTTGATGTCAGCGCAAAGGTGCCTGTCCTGAATAAGGTGATTCAGCTAGTTGATACTGCTAAGAACAAAACCGAAACCGTTCCTCAGGGTAAACCCCGTCTGCTGGATAATATCGTTATCTCACCTGATGGCAGCACGGCGTGGTTGCCTCATGTTCTCTGGTCTTTCGGCCACGATTTTCAGTTTCAGTCTACCGTGTTCCCGGCCATCTCCATCCTTGATCTTGAGAAGGGCAATGAGCATGAAATCCTGGATGAGCGTAAGCAACTATTTAAGCAGATAAACATTATTGAGAGCGGCAACCGGGTCAGAATCGTTTCTAACCCTCACGATGGCGTATTTACTGAAGACGGAAAAAAGGTCATGTTCACCATGGCAGGTTCAGAAGATCTTGTGGTATTCGATCTTTCCCGTCAGGGTAAAAAGAACAAAAACCGTCACCGACGTAAGAAGTTTCAGGGTGGGGTAAAAGCTACGCAGATTTACCGTAATGTACCGGGTAACAACCCGAAAGGTCTGATTGTTTCCGGTCGGGAACTCTATGTTCAGAATGCCATGTCACTGGATATCGCTAAGTTTGATACGGGTGCTGCCGGCCCTTTTGCCAAGCTGAAACTGAGTGAGAAGAGCTTTGCTGATCTGGTCTCTTCGGATCCGTTACCAGCTCAGCTTCGCTTAGGTAAAACCTTGTTTAATTCAGCAAACACCGCTGACAACCCAGAAATGCCGATGGCAGGGGATTTCTGGATGAGCTGTAACTCTTGCCACTTTGACGGCTTTAACTTTACCAACAAGCAGTTGATGGAAGACGGTAAAAAAGACCGCTTCGAAAATGCCCTGACAGGCCATGTGGATGTAAGAAAGATGATTGCCGGCGATCCCGTTGGTGCTTATATCGATATTATCCAGAAGACCCAGGGGGGCATGGGTGGTGACCCTAGAGAGGATGCACCTGAAGAGATAAGTGTTGAGAACCCGCCGGTAGAAGTCGCCAAGATGATGGTGGCACTGAACGAATACGTACGATCTCAGGAGAACCTGCCTTATCTGTCGACATGGTTACGTCTGGACGATAACAAGCGTTATACCCATCCGGATGAGTGGATTAACTCTGCAGAATGTTCTGAATGTCATAAAACCATTTATGATCAGTGGGCGGACTCAAATCACGGTATGAATATGGATCACCCATATTATCGTCAGCATGAAAATGTGGCGGCAAAAGTTGAGGGCGAAGAGTTTCGCGTGCTGTGCCGTGGTTGTCATGCACCGCAGATGGTAATTAATGGCGATAATAAGCCCCTTGAAGAGTTTGGTGATATGTATGAAAAGAGGGGCGAATCTCTGCTTCAGGCAATGGCTCATGGCAAGCCCGTTAATGAACGCGGTACTGGCTGTGTGTTCTGTCACCGGGTAACTAAGGCAGAAGATGCCGGCGGTAATACGGATATGACCATCAACCTGAAAGACAGAGAGAGTTATGTATTTGAAGATGCTGACTCAACCCTGCTTAAATGGCTGTCTGAAAAGCAGATCAACGCAAATCCGGAAAGACATAAGGCGTCTTACTCAAACCCTGAGCTTTACCAGAGCTCACTCTACTGTGCCACCTGTCACAATGAGTTTACTACCGGTCAGGGCGCCAATATCAACGATAACTTCGGAGAGTGGCTGGCTTCACCGTTTAACGCTCCGGATGATCCGTCTCAGCATAAAACCTGTATCGATTGTCATATGACGCAAGATGTTAGCGATTTTGATAATAAAGTTGGCGGCCAGTCTACAGACGATGGTCCGATGAAGTCGAACCTTCGCTCGCACCATTTTGCCGGAGGAAATTACTTCTTTACCGGTATGCGAAACCCGGAACATAAGAAGTTAAGTGAAGATATTCTGAAAACTGCACTTACGCTGCAAGTGGAAAAGCAGGGCAGAAACTTTACCGCCATGGTCACTAACGTCAACTCAGGTCACGATATGCCGGGCGGTGCCCGTCGTCAGGTTTGGCTGGAAGTGATTGCGACTGACGCCAACGGCAAACGCGTATTTGAGTCAGGTGTGATGAAGGATGGTTACATTCCGAAAGATGCACGTAAGTTTATTAAAGTCGGGGTGGACAGAGACGGTAAACCGGCCGGACAGATTTTCTGGCGTTACGTGAAGATAGGCAAGGATACCCGCCTTAAGTCGGGCAAAACACGTAATGAAGTGTTTGAGTTGCCGCAGCAGGTGCAATATCCGTTGACGGTATCGACCAGAGTGCTCTATCAGGTATTTGCTAAAGGACTGACGGAAAAAGTGAGAGCCGCATTCCCTGAGGAAAATATTCCTGATCCGGAAGTGATTGAGCTACAGAAAGTGGTTCAGGTTTATCAGAACTAATATCTAATCAAACCTTACTGTCTAATCCGTTCTGACAGTAAGGTTTTTTCTCCACTCTGCTTTGCCTGCTGTGGTATATTTAGCGGCCAAGACTCAATAGGGAGAGCGAAAAAACCATGAAAAAACATAACCCTGAAATGCATACAGCAGAACATGTACTCAACCAGACCATGGTACGTATGTTTGGCTGTGAAAGAGCATTTTCTACTCACCTTGAACGTAAGAAATCAAAAGTTGATTACCGTTTCCATAAAGCGCTAACAGCGGAAGAAGAGAGCGAGATCGAACTTAAGGTTAATCAGGCCATTTCAGAGCATATGGATGTCAGCTTTCAGGAGCTTTCTGTTACTGAAGCAGAAGCCAACTATAATCTCGGACGTCTGCCGGAAGGTGCCGGAGACCGTATTCGTATCGTCTGTATCGGCGATTATGATGCATCACCTTGCATCGGTGACCATGTAGAAAATACCCGTGAAATCGGCACCTTTGTTATGGGCAACACCAGCTTTGATAACGATGTGCTCAGAATCCGCTTTAAGTTAAAGCGTCCGCAGTAACCTCTGAATATTGCCAGCCATACAAGTAACACCGCTATCCCTACTAGGCGGTGTTTATAGGAGTAAACCATGACTAATCGCTTACGTGTCGCTGTTTTAGCACTGTTGATACTGATTGCTGCTGTTTTATTTGAGCAAATGGGTAATAACACGGCTACGGATGCTAGTAAGCAAGATCAGGTTATGCTTAACTTGTTTAGCCTGAAAACCGATCAGACATGGTTGATAGAGGTTCCGAAAACAGAGGCTAAAGCTGCGTTAACAAGGCTTAGCTCAGATAGTGATAACTATCAGGTTAGTGGTGATTATAGCTATCAGGAAGAGCGGGGCACTGTTGAACTGGATTACTCCAAAATTACACCTCTGCCTGTTGGCGATGTCAGCCAGAACATGACATTTGTGGCTCCTTTCTCCGTTTCAAATCAGGGATCGGGACTATTCTGGTATCTGGGCATGTTCAAACTGGATATCAAGAGTGCCAGAGTGGCTCAGCTCGATAGCCTGTTTCTTGGAGACAGAATTAAGATTCAGTCCCTTTCAACAGATGACCCTTTTGATGTCAGTTCAGCGGTAAAGATAAATTTTCTGCAGCACGGTGAGGATCAGAGTATGTCCGAAACACCTGCGCAACAGACAGAGAAAATCATTAAGGTTGGTAAATCAGGCTTTCCTGCGGGATATTAATTTCAGCCTCTTCAAACCAGCTTAATGCCGACTTGCGGTTAGCAAACACCTGAATATTGTGATTTTTCATCTGTGGGATATCGCGCTCTTCCAGTCTGGCCAGAACATATTGAGTATGAATAATGGCGATAGCGACAAGTTGGGGATAGTTCAGATCCCGATAAAAATCGTCGACGGTTTTATAAGCTTCGGGAGTTGCTCCAGTCAGCTCTGTACAGTCAACTAACAGGAAACATCTTCTGGAGCCGAAGGATTTGATGGCTTGTTTTTGTGCGTTCAGGCAGGAGGTTATTCCGGTTTCATTAAATGCGCCATTGAGAGAGCAGATAATAACCTCTCCCTTGGTTTCACATTGATAACTTCCGTGTTCGTACACCACGCCTCTCCAGTTAGATAATATCAGTTTTTAAAATAAGACAGTTGGCTAATATTATCTCCATTTATTGATATTGCCTGAATGCCGATCAAAAAAACAGGCGATAAAGTAGAGAACTTCCTGTCAAAAAATGTTGGTTGGTTTACTGAGTGTATAACGTGTAGTGTGGGGGTTGTGAGGGCAGGCAGGAAATTACTACCTGCATACCCGGTAGGAGATCGGGTACACAGATAGTAATGATTAGTATAGCTAGCTCAGATTAGTGCTGAGGTAGTGTACCTTCGCCGTTAGAGACAATGGCATCCATTTGTACAGCTGCATCCATTGGGATTACAGAAACACCGATAACGGTTCTTGCCGGCAGGTCGCCTTCAAAGAAGCTCTTATACACTTCGTTAACCGCGTCTAGGTCTGCCACATCTTTAAGCTGGATGTTTACCTTAACGATATCGTCCATTACGTGGTTTACGCTTTCAACGATGGCTTTGATGTTCTCAAGGCACTGTTTCGCCTGCTCTTTAACGCCGCCAGATACCACTTCACCAGACTTAACATCAACAGGAAGCTGGGCAGAGATGTTGTTGTAGTGAGAGAAAGCAACCGTCTGAGTAGACAGTTTACTTACAGGCGCCTTATCTGTGTTGTTAGGACGGATAACTATATTGTGTCTGTCTTCTACAGCTTGTGGTGGAGTGCCGTCGCCGTGAGAAACAGTGGCATCGATTTGTACGCGTGCATCCATTGGCAGGCCTTCAGCAACAACCACAGAGCGGGCTGGCATATAGCCAACGGTTCTTGCGATTGAAGAGTCAGGGAAGAAAGTGGTGTACGCTTCGTTTACTGCGTCAACGTCAGCAAGGTCACGAACGTGGATGTTGATTTTAACGATGTCATCAAACGGAACGTCTACACCTTCCATGATTGATTTAATGTTTTTCAGACACTGAGCCGTCTGCTCTTTCACACCGCCAACCACTACGCTGCCAGTTTTCGGATCAACAGGTAGCTGAGCTGAGATATGGTTGTAGTGAGAGAAAGCAACAGTCTGAGTAGACAGCTTGCTTTGTGGTGCTGCATCCGTGTTACGAACCAGCTTAACCAGATCACATGGATCCTGAGAAGGGGTACCTTCGCCGTTAGAGATTACTGCATCCATCTGAACCAGTGCGCCATCCAGTGGAAGGGCTGCAACCGCCAGTGTAGTGCGGGTTGGCTGATAGCTCTGGAAGAAACCAACATAAACCTGATCAACAGCGTCGATGTCCATGATATTTTTCAGGTAAACATTCACACGTACAACGTCGTACATGCCGTGGCCGATGCTCTCAACGATGGCTTTAATGTTTTCCAGACACTGTGCTGCCTGCTCTTTCACACCACCTTCAACTAACTGGCCGCTTCTTGCGTCAACCGGTAGCTGAGCTGAAATGTTGTTATAGTGAGAAAAAGCCACTGTCTGAGTGGAAGCAGGGCAAATTGGTGCATTTTCGGTATTTCTTGATACTTTAATGATATCGCTACTCATAACGATAGCTCTCCTGTTCGGTGTAGTGTTTCACGTGATTGAGTTGTTTGTTCGCCGGAATTTGAAGTGAGTTTGGCCCCAGCCACTATTGCAGACTGTTGGTCACATGGTCCTGATGTGACTGGTTTTAAATCAACTAAAATTCGATGACGTAGTACGGTTTTTTAGAATTTATCTTTGTCGCTTTTCCTGCGGGAAAAGAATCAAAGTGGTGCTATGGCAAATGAAGCTGTTTAGATGAAATTTATAAATTTCAGAGTATTACTAATGTACGACTGTACCGAGTAATTAAATTATATGGCCATTAGTCACCTTCTGTTATGTGCCCTGAATGGTGAAGCAAGCTGAAATTCAGGCAGCAGAAAGACGCTTAATCCGTTCTCCTAAGCACATGGGTGACACACTATAGGATATTTGTTGTTAATCAGTGAAGTTGGTCACATAGTTAGGGAGATATCGGCTTGAAAAGTGAAAAATGACTTTTTAGTTGATTGAATTGTCATCATAGGGAAGGCAAATTTTTCCAATGAGACAGGGAAAGGTAAATAACCTTTTTAATGCTGATATCAATGGTTTTTTCTTAATTAAATTTGAAGAAACAAAGCCTTTAACCATATATTTAACTAAAGGCGATAAAAATAAGATATTTAATAAATAAACAATAAATTACAAATAGATACCTTAATCTTCACTAACAAATACATACATATCACCACGGCAGCGGTTGATACTGTATTCAATAGGGGAGCCGCTCTTGTCATAAGCGGTCTGTTCAATCAGCAGCACAGGAATAGTCTCTTCAATTTGCAGCTTCTCCAGAAACTCTTCTGTTGGCATTTTAGCCGATACGCGGCTTTGAGTTTTGGTCGGAACAATATCGCGACTGCGGAAATAATCGTAGAGAGAGAGTTGAATCTCTTCGGCATCATGAATCAAATGAGAGGGAACATAGGACTCCTCAATAGATACCGCCTGTTCGTCAATATAACGAACCCGTTTCAGCAGGAACACCTCTTCACCGGAAGAGATATTTAGTTGTTTGGCGATCTCTTCAGAACAGGGAATAACGTTTTTCTTAATCCACAGCGTGTCAGGCTTTTTGCCTTTCAGAACCACCTGCTGAGAAAAGCCGGTGGCTTCTTTACTGGAATACTCAAGGGTTTCACTGATCATGGTTCCCAAACCACGGGAGCGGACAATTACTCCTTCTTTGTCCAGAATATCCAGCGCTTTACGGATAGTGATTCTGGAGACACCAACCAGCTCACTAAATTCCCGCTCAGTCGGAATAAAATCACCACCTTTAACGATCTGCTGTTCTGTTGCCAGCTTTACAGAGTCGGCGACCTTAAGATAGAGAGGAGACTTATCTTTTTTCTCAATGCGCTTTTTAATCAGGTCAATAAGTGGTTGATAGGTATTCATATTCACAACTATTCCGTTCAGATATTCACTCAGTATAACGTCTTAACCTGTAATACCCAAGTAACCTCAGCAGGCAGAATTCAGAGTTGCATCAAGGTGTTAAAGCGCCGGTATTAAACTAACGTGTGTTATACCTGACCGGAGCCCGGAATTATCCTTTAGTTAAGTTCAACGCAGGCAGCTTGTTTTTCCTCTAGTACTGAAGTATCTGTTAACGGCTTAACCCTGAACGTCATCACTGCCGCCAGCGTAACCAATACTGCGCAGATCATATAAGCAGTGGCATAACTTCCTGTTGTGTCAACAGATATGGCTGCGACTACGGGGCCGATAAATCCGCCTATGCCCCATGCGGTATAGAGCACGCCATAGTTAGCTCCATAGTTTTTCAAACCATAAAGATCTGCCATTACGGAAGGGAACACAGCGAGCAAAGTTCCGTAGCCGATTCCGGCTAATGCTGCACCAACCATTAACGGCACGCTGGAAACAAACTGGCTAAACAGCAACATATTGACTGCCTGAAGCACCATAGCGATAGCAAGGGTTTTCAGGCCGCCTATCTTATCGCTTAGTAGTCCTGAAACCAGACGGCCGCCGGAGTTAAATATAGACAGAGTGACAACAAGATAGGCGCCTTCAGTAATACTTGCCTGCGTCGCAGCAATGGAGGTGATATTGGCAATAATCATCAGACCGGCAGAAGCGCCGAATGCGTACATCAGCCAAAGTAGATAAAACTGGCGGGTTTTAATCATCTCCTGCCATGTATAGTCGGATTTGATGCCTGATTCCGGTTGTTTTGGTTCTGAAGTATCTGGTGTTTTGTGTAGCTCAGAAGCATAGTCAGAAGGCGGGCTAATAATGGTAAATGAAAGAGGCAGGGCGATCAGAATCAGGCTGGCACCCATTATCAGAAAAGCGGAGCTTAGCCCAAAACCAGTGATGAGGTAGCTGGTGAGAGGAGCAAGGTAGATAGCCGCCAGGCCGAATGCCGTGGCCAGCAGGCCGTTGACCATGCCTTTTTTCTCAGCGGGAAACCATTTCATTGCTGTCGGATTCAGGCAGGCGTAAGCAAAGCCGATTCCCGCTCCGGTTAGCAAACCGAAACTAAGATACAAGTTAACGGGAGTAAGGGAGAGGCTGGAAAGCACCATACCGATCCCTGCCAGAAATGTTCCTGCCATCAGTACTTTTTGTGGGCCGATTTTATCCTGTATCCTGCCGGCTATCAGTAACGACAGAGATAAAACCACAATGGTAATGGTGTAAGGCATAGAGGCCTGGCTGTTGCTCCAACCCATATTAACAAGTGCGTTTTTAAACACACTCCAGGTATAGAGAACGCCGATACACAGGTTGACACCGCAGGCGGCAAACAGAATTTGATTTGCTCTTTTTTTCATAGTCTTTGCTTAACGGAAATAGCAAGCATCAGACCCTGAAATTCAGCGCCTGATGCTTAAGTTAAAAAGATAAAGGAGGTACCGAACCAGATTAGTACTGGTGCAGGTAGCGGGTGATATCCGGCAGGTTAGGGGCGCAATCACCACCAACATGGCTTACCACATAGGAAGCAACGGCATTCCCAAGCAGAATTGCATCTACCAGATCCCAACCTGATGCCAGTCCGGCTAGTACACCACCGGCGTGGGTATCTCCGGCACCAATGGTGTCAACCACATTGGCCTTAAACGGAGCAACATTGCCTGTTACCTCTTTATCGGCGAACAGGGCTCCGTCACTATCGATGCGCAGGATAAGCGGGCACTGATATTCGGCATACCAGTTTTCAACGAAAGGTGTGATGCCTTTCATTCCCAGCACTTCAGCTTCCTGACGGTTAAGTGAAATAATAGGCTTAAGGGCAATCAAGCGCTTAAATAGCTCAGGCTCAACATCAGCAATACGCGGGCCGAAGTCGATAAACATATCTGTGGTTTGCGGCAGGGACTCAAGCCAGCTTACTAACGTTTCACCGCTGGCTGACGAGAGCTGATAACCGGAAAGGTAGATAATGGCATCATCTTCAATGGCAAGCTGGGCAAGGGTGTCTTTACTCCATTGATTCTCTACACCGCTGACAGAAAGGAAGGTTCTCTCGCCATCCGGCTCAACTAAGGCCATACACCAGCCGTTATCACCCTCCGGATTGTGCAGGTCGCTGGAGAGGTTGTGCTCTTCCATCGCCGTTTCTACCACATCTGCCCATTTACCTTTACCGATTGGCAGCGCGTTAAGGGAGTTTAAGCCAAGACGATTCAGCGCAATGGCAATATTCAGGGCACAACCACCAACGTGGATGCCTTTCTCTTTCAGTTCTACGTCTGCACCGCGTTTTGGCAGCTCAGCCAATTCAGTAACAATATCAACCACCGCTGCGCCAACCAGACAGATCTGGCGCTTATTTCTAAGGGAAGGGATAAGCTGAATCAAAGAGTTATGAGGCATGAGCTTGCTCCTTTAAGGTACGAAGACGTAAGAACTTATCACTGTACTGCTCAAAATCGAGCTGGTTTTCATCGTCCAGTTGCTTTTTAAGTTTACCATCAATGGCATCAATACCGTTTAGCGCACCGCAAATAGCAGTTGCCATTGCACCGATAGTGTCCGTATCGCCGCCAAGGTTGGCACACAATATGGCGCAACGGTTAGGGTCTGTTTCAGCAAGCTCAACCATAGCAATGGCGGCTGGAACGGATTCAATGGTACTTACACCGGCACCGACCAGGTTGTAAATTTTCTCCATCCGGCTCTCGATACCGCTGTTTTCAGACGCAACGGAAAGGGCGAGTTCAATACGCGATGCCATAGAGGCACTGAAAGTGGTGACGTTTTTGTTTTGTGCCGTAGAGGCAATGGCAGGTAACTGATCACGGATAGTTGCCCAGCTTTCGCCTTCAATGGCTTTGGAAACAGCCCATGCAATGGCGACTGCACCTGAGATAGCCACATCAGATTTATGAGTCGGGCTCGAGGCTAAAGCGACTTGATCAACAAAGGTATCCAGACAGTGAGTCGGCAACAGGCAACCCATTGGCGAAACGCGCATTGCGGCTCCGTTAGTTACGCCGTTATTCTCAAGTTCGCTGATTGGCGTACCTTCTTTAATGGCACGCATAGCGGCTTTGGATGATGGGCCAAAAATGTTTTTGTTAAAGGCATCGAAACCTTCTGCCCAGCTTAGTACGTTTCTGGCGATCACTTCAGGGACGATTTCGCCGTCACACTCAATAATAGCATCGGCCAGTGCCAACGCCATTGAGGTGTCGTCAGTAAACTGGCAGGCATCGAAATAACATGCTGCGTTGTTCTCTTCAGGGCCTGGCAGAAAGCTGTCAATCCAGCCGAAATGGGCTTTAACACGACTTCTTGGCCACAGCTCAGAAGGCATACCCATAGAGTCGCCCAGAGCCTGTCCATAGAATGCACCCAGAATGCGTTGTTTTTTACTTATGTTCATCTTACTACACCAAAAAATAGGTTAAAAAATCCTGCTCTGGCGCTCTTACTGCAAGAGCAGGATAGGGTTTTAATTACGCTTTTGGCGTAGGGTTAAGCTTGTGCTTTTTCGGCACTTGGCGTCTGTTTCTCTTTATCGATTTCTATCTCCTGAATTTCACCGTCTGGTTCACGGAAGAAGAACATAAAGATAACCAGGATGACGGCAATCATGATGCCACCGAAGCCCCACATGCCGGCCCAGTCGAAGGTCAGGCCATTTTGTGGCTCATCGTAGGCGAACATTTTCTCCATCAGCAGGCCACCCAGACGATAACCCAGCAGGCTACCAATGCCCTGACAACCAAGCGTGATCAGGCCCTGAGCTGCGGTACGCATATGAGCTGGTGCTTTTTTATCTACATAGATATAAGCGGTTACGAAGTAGAAGTCGTAGCTGATACCGTGTAGCAGGATACCGGCGAACAGTAGTGAGTACAGGTACCATGTTTCTGCACTGCCGTAGACAAAGAAGCCGTAACGGATAGCTGCAGTGAACAGACCAAGTAATAGAACCTTTTTAATACCAAAGCGTTTGGTGAAGAAAGGCAGAGCCAGCATAAAGAAGATTTCAGAGAACTGACCCAGCGTCATCCAGCCGGTAGCGTTGCTCATACCGACTTCTGTCAGGTAACCATTAGCAAAGATATAGTAGAAAGCCAGAGGCATGCTGAACATAAATGAACAGACAAAGAAGGCAAGGAAGTTTCTGTCTTTCAGCAGAACAATCGCATCCAGACCAAGCATTACTTTCAGGCTAAGCTTACCGGTACTCTTAGGCGGAGTGTTTGGCAGAAGCAGAGCGAATACACCAAGTACCGCAGAGCTAAGTGCAGTAATGATCAGCGGGATATTGCTTGAGGAGATATCGCCGTAACCCAGCCAGCCCGGCAGGAAACCGACTGCAATACCAGAAGCGATCCAACCGATAGTACCCAGAACACGGATACGCGGGAAGTCACGCTCTACATCGTCAACGTTAGAAAACGCAATACTGTTGGTCAGTGCGATGGTTGGCATATAGGTTAATGCATAGAGCAACAGCAGAGGGAAGAAGCTTGAAAATTCAGTCTGTTGCGCTGCAAGGTACATTAAGGCTGCACCGGCAAGCATCATCACGGAGAGTACTTTCTGTGCAGGGAAGAAGCGGTCGGTAATCGAACCGACAAGAATAGGAGAAAGAATGGCTGCAATTGCTGTACACGCATACGACCACGCAATCTCTGTCGGAGTAAATCCGTTGGTTGTGAGGATTTGCCAAAGAGGAACAAACCATGCTCCCCAGATAAACCATTCAATGAACATCATGAATGATAGTTTTGTATTTGTTAGTTTCATATAGGGTTCCTTTGGTACTGTTTGGTACAGGAAAAATAATAATCCCAAAAGATACCAATACAATACCAAGGTGGTGTTTTTGTGATCAGAGATCGAAATCCTGCTGATAATATTAAGTATATACGTTATTGAAAAATAGTGCAGTTTAGCGATTAACTTATTGTAATTATTAGGTTTATCTGGAGGTTAGGCAGAATTTAAATGATCGGATGGTTTTTGATTGGTTATATGGCCAATCAAAAATAGCAAGGAGTGGAAAAAAGGAGCGTTATGAGCGTGGTCTGCTCCGGAAATCTTTTGGGGTCTGATTGAGGTTTTTCTTAAATACAGAGTACATATACTGAAGCGAGGGATATCCGCAAAGCTCGGCTATTTCTGCAATAGGAAGAGAAGTATTGACCAGCAGGGTACAGGCTCGATTGAGCTTAGAGTTGTGTATTTCCTGATGAATAGAGTGGCCTCTCTCCTCTTTAAAGCGTGATTCCATATTGGAGCGTGAAATGCCGACATGGCTAAGCACCTGATCGACCTTAATTCCTTTACAGGCGTTGTGACGAATATAGTGCATAGCCTGAATAACATAGGGATCTTTCAGTGCTTTAAAATCTGTACTCTGGCGTTCATAAACCTTAGTTGGCGGCACTAATACTCTTGGTAATGAAGAATCGATCTCTTTTCTTTCCAGCTTTTTATGCAGAATTTTGGCAGCACGATAACCCATCTCTTTGCAACCCTGACCAACTGAACTCAGGGATACCTGGGTCAGGTAGCGGGCGAGCTCTTCATTGTCGATGCCTACAACAGATACCTTGTCAGGAACCATAATGCCCAGTTGTTCACAGGTCTGAAGTAAGTGACGTGCCCGTGAATCTGTAACAGCAATAATTCCCACCGGAGTAGGCAGCATCTGAATCCAGTCGGCAAGGCGGTTCATATCGTATTGCCATGTTTTTGATGACGTTTCGGAACCTCTGTAAACGGAGCTTTTGTATCCCTCCTGCTCTACGATGGAAACAAAGGCAAGCTCTCGTTCCTGTGCCCAGCGCTTCCATGAGTCAGATGGAATTCCGTAAAATGCAAAATTTTCCAGCCCTTTCTCTTTTAAGTGCTGAAAAGCCAGTTCAACCAGCGCATGATTGTCTGTGGCAACATAAGGTACTTGAGGATAGGCATTTTTATCACTGTAAGAGCCGCCAATGGCGACAATGGGGATATCGACGCCTGACAACCTCTCAACTACTTCCGGATTATCGAAATCAGCGATAATACCGTCACCTTCCCAGGCGTCGAAGTTTTCCAGATGAGTGACAAAATCTTCCTCAAGGAAGATATCCCATTCACACTGCGAAGCCTGAAGGTACTCACCAATTCCCTCTATGACCTGACGGTCATAAACTTTATTAGCGTTAAACAGAAGAGTGATTCTATATCGCTTATCCATATCGTCTGACGTAGTAAATTAACCAATGTGAGTGTAACAATAGATAGTATCTGCCAAGTATGATCTAAAACCCAGTTGTGAGATTTCAGAATGGAGATGTGAAAAAACTAAAAGCCTGCAGTGGCAGACTTTTAGAATTCACGTGTGATTTCTTAAGGTTTAAAAATTACGTTATTAACGATATTTTCTAATCGTTCCTGCCGGCCAGATTCCTTTTGCGGAGCGATATTGTTTTCTATCGCGTAGTGAGCAACTTCCTGAAGGGTAATATCACCGCAAAGAATCTTTCTGCCCAGTTCATCGTTCCAGCCGGCGTATCGTCTGGCAATATTTTCAGACAGCTCGTCGTTCTGAATCATTCTCGCGGCGCGCTCCAGCGCTAGTGCCATTGTGTCCATACCACCGATATGGCCGTAGAAAAGATCTTCTGCATCAATGGATGGACGACGAACCCGTGCATCAAAGTTAAATCCGCCGGTAGTGAAACCGCCGGCTTTTAGGATCTCGTACATAACCAAGGTGTTTTCTTCCACACTGTTAGGGAACTGATCCGTGTCCCAGCCAAGTTGTGGGTCACCGCGGTTTGCATCGATGGAACCGAACAGACCAAGAGATGTTGCTGTAGCGACTTCGTGCTGAAAACTGTGACCGGCAAGTGTCGCGTGGTTTGCTTCGATATTGACCTTCACTTCTTTTTCAAGGCCAAACTGTTTCAGAAAACCGTATACCGTAGCCGTATCATAATCATACTGATGCTTTGTAGGCTCCTGTGGTTTTGGTTCAATCAAGATGGTGCCTTTAAAGCCAATCTTGTGTTTGTGCTCAACCACCATTTGCATTAGCCGGCCAAGTTGTTTGCGTTCTTGCCGTAGGTCAGTGTTGAGTAGGGTTTCATATCCTTCCCGACCGCCCCACAGCACATAGTTTTCGCCGCCCAGACGGTGAGTTGCACTCATGGCATTAAATATCTGTGTGGCTGCGTAGGCAAATACCTTTGGATCAGGGTTGGTTGCCGCACCGCACATATAGCGTTGATTGGAGAAAGCGTTTGCCGTACCCCAAAGCAGTTTTAATCCTGTCTCTTCCTGCTTTTTCTCCAGCACATCAGTCATTTTGGCAAAATTGTTAACATACTCTTTAATGTTTGCACCTTCCGGAGCGACGTCAGTATCGTGGAAGCAGTAGTAAGGCACACTCAGTTTGGAAAAGAACTCAAAGGCGGCATCAGCTTTCATCATCGCCATTTCCATGGCGTCACCATGTTGCATCCATGGGCGGTCAAAGGTGCCTGCACCAAATATATCTGCACCGGGCCAGCAGAAGTTATGCCAGTAGCATGCAGCAAATCTTAGGTGCTCCTGCATAGATTTACCTAAGATCACTTTACTTGCATCATAATATTGAAAAGAGAGAGGATTATCAGAATCCGGCCCTTGGTATTTAATTTTATCTATATTGTCAAAATAGTCTTTCATAATCGCCTTTCTCTGTTTTATATAAACTGTTTATTAATATTTATACCTAAGGGGTGTCGGCGCAATTACGATATTTAATATCACTATTTACCTATTTTGCTTGTGTGAGCTAAATCTCTTTGTTGAATATTTTGATTTTATTCTTGTCATCATAAGTTATTGTAAAATAAGTGTTATGTGTACCTTGTGGGTATTGTGAGATAAAAGAAAAATATATCTTTGTCACAAAAAAAGCAGTATGTGAAAAAACGTAATTTGATTGCGAAATCTGTCAAAAGAAACATGAAAACTACTGTTGTAGAGTGAATTGAGATTCACCAGTTCAGTGAATTTAACTCTATGTGAACGTGAAAAATAAAGGACAGTAGAATGAATAAATTAATAACTCTTCTATGTGCCGCGCTAATAACCGTGAGCTCTCCCATATTCGCCAAAACAGTAAAAATAGGTATGGTGATCGATGATTTACGGTTAGAACGCTGGCAAAAAGATCGGGATATCTTCGTTGATAAAGCTGAGTCACTAGGAGCGAAAGTTTATGTTCAGTCAGCTAACGGCAATGAACAGACTCAGATCTCTCAGGTTGAAAATATGATCTCCCGCGGCGTTGATGTGTTGGTGATTATCCCGACTAACGGTGAAGTACTTTCTAACGTAATTAAAGATGCTAAGCGTGACGGCATTAATGTGCTGGCTTACGACCGCCTGATTAATAATGCGGATATCGATTTTTATCTCTCATTTGATAATGAAAAAGTCGGTGAAATGCAGGCGTCGGCACTTCTTCAGGCGAAACCTAAGGGTAAATACTTCTTGATGGGCGGCTCTCCGACAGACAACAACGCCAAGCTGTTCCGTAAAGGTCAGATGAATATTCTGCAAGCAAAAATTGATTCTGGCGATATAAAGGTTATTGGTGATCAATGGGTTGATTCATGGCTGGCTGAAAATGCGCTGAAAATTATGGAGAACGCGCTAACAGCTAACCACAACGATATTGATGTGGTTGTAGCTTCTAATGACTCAACTGCTGGCGGTGCGATTCAGGCACTGGAAGCACAAGGGCTGGCTGGCAAAGTACTGATTTCAGGACAGGACGCCGACTTAGCTGCGGTTCGTCGTATTGTCGGCGGTACGCAGACAATGACCATCTACAAACCAATTACTGCACTGGCAACCCGTGCTGCTGAAATTGCCGTTGAGTTAGGCAACGACAAAGCTCCTGCGAGTAACTCTGTACTGAACAATGGCGCAAAAGATGTTCCTGCATGGTTGCTAGAGCCGATTGCCGTGAACAAAAACAATCTGAAAACAACGGTAATTGCAGACCAATTCCATTCTGAAGACGACGTTTATCGTAAATAACCATTTATCCGGAGAGAGTTGCCCCTGGCTGCGGGCAGCTTTTTCCGGCAACCGTTTTATTGAGGATTGTTTATGTCTCCATTATTGGAAATGCGCAACATCGTAAAGAAGTTTGGTGTTGTTAAAGCACTCGACGGGGTGAGCATCCGCCTGTCCCGTGGTGAGGTTCTGTCACTGTGTGGGGAAAATGGCTCAGGTAAATCGACTTTGATGAAAGTACTTTGCGGCATCTACCCCCATGGCGACTATGAAGGGGAAATCTTGTTTGAAGGTAATGCTATTCAACCTAACAAGATCGCTGATACTGAAGCACTGGGCATCGCCATCATTCATCAGGAACTGACATTAGTTAAAGAACTCAGCATTCTGGAAAACCTGTTCTTAGGCTCAGAGATTTGCCGGCACGGGATCATGGATTACGAACTGATGCACCATAAAGCCAGGCAATTATTGAGTAAGGTAAGGCTGGATGTCTCACCTGAAACCATTATTAGTGACTTGGGGGTGGGGCAGCAGCAGTTAGTTGAGATAGCCAAAGCACTTTCCAAACAAGCAAAGCTTCTGGTACTCGATGAACCGACAGCGCCTTTAACAGAGTCAGAAACGGCGATTCTGTTGTCACTGGTAAAAGAACTGAGAGCCAGCGGTGTCAGCTGTATTTACATTTCCCACAAACTAGGGGAGGTAAAGGAGATTTCAGACCATATCTGCGTTATCCGCGATGGCCAGTATATTGGCTCTAAGCCTGCTACTGAGATGAGCACTGACGATATTATTACCATGATGGTAGGCAGGGAAATGAAGCAGCTATTTCCAAGGGAAGAGCATGATATTGGTGACATTGTTCTGGAGGTGGATAACGTTAGTGCCTGGGATAAATCCAACTCATCTATTCCCAAGGTAAAAAACGTCAGCTTTAACCTTAGAAAGGGAGAGATACTTGGCGTTTCCGGACTGGTAGGTGCTGGCCGGACGGAGCTGATGGAATGTCTGTATGGCTGCTATCAGGGAAAGTACAAGGGTGAATTTCGTCTTAAAGGTGAAGAGATTGTTATCAGCAACAGCCGGGAGGCACTTAAGGTAGGAATAGCCATGGTGCCGGAAGATCGCAAACGTAACGGTATCGTACCTATTATGGGCGTAGGCGCGAATATATCGCTGGCGGCAATTGACCAGTTTACAAAAGCAGGAGTGTTAAACGACACCCTTGAATCAAGTGCGATTGCCGACTCTATTGAACGGCTTACGGTAAAAACCCCTAATTCTGAATTGGCTATTAAAAACCTCTCTGGTGGTAATCAACAGAAAGCCATTCTTGCCCGTTTTCTGATGGTTAACCCCAGCGTTCTTATTCTGGATGAGCCGACCAGAGGTATTGATGTCGGCGCGAAATACGAAATATATAAATTGATGTTCAGGCTGGTAAAGCAGGGCATCAGCATCATCATGGTCTCCTCAGAACTGCCGGAAGTACTCGGAATCAGTGACCGTGTGCTGGTAATGCATGAGGGAGAGATCAAAGGTGATTTAGTAAACGAGAATTTAACTCAGGAAATTATTCTGGATTGTGCATTATCTGAAGGAGTTGCAGCATGACTGAACAATCAACAGTACTTAACAATGAAAAAGCAGGCGGATTTGTTCATCAACTCAAACAGATGAATGTTCAACTATTGGTGATGGCGGCGGCGATTCTGGTCATTATGCTGTTTTTTAGTGTGATGACTGACTGGAGTTATCTGACTCCGAGGAATATTTCTAACCTGTTCAGGCAAACGGCGATTACCGGCATTCTTGCTATTGGTATGGTATTTGTCATTATCAGCGGCGAAATAGATCTCTCTGTTGGCTCAATGATGGGCTTGTTGGGAGGTATTGCCGCTATTCTGGATGTCTGGCTTGGTTTGCCTATTGTATTCACAATTGTGATAACTCTTTCCGCCGGTTTGATGCTAGGTATATGGAATGGCTGGTGGGTGGCTTACCGCAGAGTGCCTTCTTTTATTGTTACCTTAGCCGGTATGCTTGCGTTTCGCGGTATCTTAATTGGTGTTACGGACGGCACTACAGTTGCACCTACGTCTGAGGCTATGTCGATTATCGGGCAAAGTTATCTGCCGGATATGGTCAGCCTGATAATTGGTGTGGGTTGTCTGGCGGTTTATCTGGGCTGGCAAAAGAAACGAAACATGATGCGTCGTGAGTATCAGTTACCAGTACCGTCGGTTCAGGTGAGTTTGGTTAAAAATGTGCTGCTTGGTATGGCTGTTCTGTCTGTCATCCTTTTGCTTAATGATTACCGCGGTGTACCGACGCCGGTATTGCTTTTGTCTGCCTTTTTAGTAGCAGGCACTTTTATCGCTTCAAAGTCCCGCTTTGGTCGTAGAATATATGCTATCGGCGGAAATATTGATGCATCGCGCCTGTCGGGTATTAACGTAGAAAAAACTAAGTTAGCTGTATTCGCTATGAATGGCTTTCTGGTGGCGGTGGCGGCACTGGTATTGAGCTCACGTTTAGGTGCGGGTTCGCCTTCTGCTGGTAATATTGCTGAACTGGATGCTATTGCCGCTTGTGTTATTGGTGGTGCCAGCCTTGCCGGTGGTGTCGGAACGGTTATCGGGGCCGTTATTGGTGCTTTTATCATGGCGTCTCTTGATAACGGAATGAGCATGATGGATGTCCCGACCTTTTGGCAGTATGTGGTTAAGGGCGCTATTCTGCTGTTAGCAGTTTGGATGGATAGTGCAACCAAACAGAAACGATAGGGGCTGTTGACTTATGTATATTGGAATCGATCTGGGGACGTCAGGGGTTAAAGTCATTCTGATGGACGATAGTGGTCAACTTATCTGCTCAGCTACCGAGCCATTAGAGGTTTCAAGACCGCAGCAATTATGGTCTGAGCAAGATCCGGAACAATGGTGGAATGCAACATGTTCAGCTTTCAGCACACTGAAACAGAAGAGTGACCTTTCACTGGTAAAAGGTATTGGTTTATCTGGCCAGATGCATGGTGCGGTTCTGCTGGATAACAAAGGAGCCGTATTACGCCCTGCCATCTTATGGAACGATGGACGCAGCTATAAAGAGTGTTCAGAACTGGAGCAGCAGGTTCCGTTATCCAGAGAGATAACCGGAAACATCATGATGGCAGGTTTTACTGCACCAAAGCTGAAATGGGTGCAAAAGAATGAGCCAGAACTGTTTGGCAAAATCCATAAAGTGTTATTACCGAAGGATTATCTGAGATACAGGCTGTCCGGCGATTTTGCCTCGGATATGTCTGATTCTGCCGGTACTATGTGGTTGGATGTTGCCCGAAGGGACTGGAGTGATGATCTTTTAGCTGCATGCGGCCTTTCGCGGCAACAGATGCCTAAGCTGTATGAAGGGTGTGAGGTTACCAATTACCTTTCATCCAAACTGTCAGAAAAATGGGGAATACCCGAAGTGGCGATTGCTGCGGGAGCAGGTGACAATGCGGCTGGCGCAGTGGGCGTTGGTATTGTCGAGCCCGGACAGGCAATGCTCTCTTTAGGCACTTCCGGAGTTTATTTTTCAGTAAGTGATGGCTTTTCGTCTAACCCTGATTCGGCTCTGCATAGCTTTTGTCATGCGCTACCCGGCACTTGGCATACCATGTCAGTGACTTTAAGTGCTGCATCTTGTCTGGACTGGGTTGCCAGCCTGACGGGGCAGAAAGTAGTGGGTTTGATGCTGGCAGAAACGGAACAGAAAGCTAATCCGCACTCTGATGTGGTTTTTCTGCCTTACCTGTCAGGTGAGCGTACACCGCATAATGATCCTAAGGCAAAAGGTGTGTTCTTTGGCATGACACACGACACGAGTAAAGCTGATTTAGTTCAGGCTGTGCTTGAAGGTGTTGGTTTTGCGCTGGCGGATGGTTTAGATGCCTTGCATGAGGCTGGTGAGAAGCCGGAAGAGATTGCACTTATTGGTGGGGGAGCCAGAAGTGGTTACTGGCGTCAGATGCTGGCAGACATTTTTGAAATAAAGTTGGCTTACCGCAGCGGAGGTGAAGTAGGGCCGGCTTTAGGTGCAGCGAGACTGGCTAAGTTAGCTACAACAGACAACGTTACAGTTGCAGATATTTGTCCGGTTCCCGAGTTAGTAGAAGTTCATACGCCAAATAAGGAAAAAAGCACATTATTTAAGCAAAAAAGGCAGACCTACCAGAAGCTTTATGGCCAACTAAAAGATCTATTTTAGGTTACCTCAGCATTCAGAATAGGGTTAAGCTCTGACGGACGACGGAGCTTAAACCCTACGAAAATCGCACATCCAGCTGTAATAGACTTTGTGCTACCAAAGAGTTGCGTCTGAACTCAAAAGTAGAAAAATAGTACTTAGATACAGTACTGGCTAAGTGCGCCTTTTCTAAAACACACCATTTGAGTTATTGATATCACCACCCTTTAGCAGGGAATAGAAGCGCATAGACAGATCCAGAGCCTGAATCGAATCCCAGTGTTCGACAATTCTTCCTTGATCGATACGCCATGTATCAATAATGTTCATACCCTTTTGATCGTCGCCTCTGTCTTCCTTTTTGAGTGTAGCGTGAGAGTGGAAGATCACGTAGTCGCCGTCAACATAGATATGCTTAACCTCATAGCTGTAGTCCGGATACTCTTCAACAAACTCTTGTAAAAACGCCACCAGACCAGTGACTTTATCCGGAAGGTTGCGATTGTGTTGACGATAAGCGCTGTCGTTATAGTGTTGAAGTACATAATCAAAGTTGTGGTCGTTCATCAGGTTCTGCACAAAGTCGGCTACCAGTTCAGCATTTTTCCGTTCGTGTTCCGTCCAGTTTGATTTTTGTAGTGATGAAAGATCAATTTTAACCGTCTGTTTTTCAGCGGCAAATGAAGCTGCGCTCATCAGTAAAAGTGCAGCAGTGAGTAGTGATCTAAACATAATAAACTCCGGTTGTTATTTGTGGTGCAGGTATATATTGAATACTATAGTAATTATAAGTAACCTAGCGTGCAAGAAGGCACCAATCTGTGCTTAGGGCACATTTTGGTAACCTGTGTCGTGAAGACGCTAAATAAAAACAGCGACTAAAACGGCAGGAAAAAGCGGACAAAAAGGAACAGAGAAATGGCAAAAGAAGATAAATCAGAAAGAAGAGTGTTTTACAACGATGAAACCTGTCCTATACGTAACGTGGTGGCTCAGATTGGTGATAAATGGTCAATGTTGATACTGTTTTCCCTTGTTGACGGGCCGGACAGGTTCAATTCAATAAAGGGCAGAATAATAGGGATTTCTCAGCGTATGCTCACCCAGACACTGCGCGGGCTGGAACGTGAAGGTTACGTAGACCGGACCGTTTATCCTGAAGTTCCGGTAAAAGTAGAATACGCCCTAACAGAAATGGGACAGGATCTGGTTAAACCCTTATACGAGCTAGTCTGCTGGGCGGAAACACACCAGAAAAAAATCGAAAATGCTAGAAAATCTTATGATGAACAAAGCAAATGACATTCTGGATAAGGAAAGAAAATCTCCCTTAAACCGGTTTATTATCAGGTAATTAAAATAACAGTCGGTCAGCGAAACATGATAAGAATAGAAAAGATTACCCCTCATATCGGTGCACGTATCCACGGGGTAGATTTAGCAAATTGTAGCGCAACAGAGCTGGATGAAGTTTATCAGGCTCTGCTTGAGCATCAGGTTATCTTTTTGGATGAGCAAAATTTTTCTCCAGAGCAGCAACTGGCTATCGCTGAACGCTTTGGCAATCTTGAACCTGTACATCCATTTTTCCCTAACGTCGAAAATGCTCCTCAGGTCAGTGTTATCGAAACAACACGGGGTAATGCTCCGATGGAAAGTTATTGGCATACGGATTTAACCTGGCGCAAAAATCCTTCAAAGGCTTCTTTACTACATGCGCAGCATGTTCCTCAGGCTGGTGGCGACACCATCTGGTGTTCAATGAGTGCGGTATTTGATTCTCTGGACGAAGAGTTAAAAGCCAGATTAAGAAAACTGACGGCAACTCATTCTTTGGTAGCCTTTGAAGGGATAGATGAAGAGCAGGTTGAACTGGAGTGGCATAAAAAACTGCTAAAAACAGCAGAGGAGAATCCGCCAGTGGTTCACCCTGTCGTAACTGTTCATCCTGAAAGCGGAAGAGAGATCCTTTATATCAATGAACAGTTTACCCGCTACATTAACGAACTGGAGCGCAAAGAGAGCGATAAACTACTGAACCAGCTTTTTGCAATGGCCCGCCGCCCTGAATATCAGGTTCGTTTTAAATGGAACAAAGGTTCACTAGCCATCTGGGATAACCGCACGACCCAACACTATGCCGTTATTGATTACGGTGATACTCCACGAAAAATGCATAGAGTGACGGTGACTTAAGATTTGTCTATGACCGTTAGCTGCTCATCTCATTTGAAATTTAGCCAAATAGAGCTAAATGGTTCAATTTAGCTTCTTAGGGCTAAATTTGCCATTTTAGCCTTTAGAGGCTAAAGTAAGCTTGTGCAGAAAGGAGTGTAATGTGAACTCAGAGCAAAAACTAATAGCAGTGATTAGCGGCGACATAGTCAATTCGACTAAACTTTCGGCTGTACAGTATGAACAGTTACTTAGGCGGATTAAATATGTCCAGCAACTCATAAGTGAAAAAGAAGTACTGAACGCGCATAGTATATATCGTGGTGATGAGTTTCAAAGTGTAATACATGACATTGAAAATGCTCTGAGGTACACCATCGCATATCGTGTTGGGATTAAGGCGCTAGGGAAAGGGTTCGATTGCCGAATCAGCTTCGCTATCGCAGCTAATGCAGACTTACGTGAGCAAGTGTCAGAGTCGATGGGGCAGGCATTTGTTTTGTCAGGACGAGGATTAAAAGAGTTAAAAAGTAATAGAATGCTGTTTAGCTCAGAATTTCAGGAATTGAACGAACAATTTGAGCTGTACATTCAGTATCTGGATAAGCAAATTTCCGACCTAACCTTACGTCAATGCGAAGTCATGTTGCCTATGCTTATGGCGAATGAAGAGATAAGTGTGAGTAAGTTGGCAGAACAACTGGATATAGCTATTGCTACCGCTAGCAAATCATTGAAAGCATCGGGGTGGGGCTTAATCAGGGAATTAAACGAAAAGTTTGTAAATAAGGTTATAGGACTTAGGAATGACTGATTTTTCTCAATTGTTGGTGGCATTGCTTCTTATGCATGTTGTATGCGAGTTTTATCTGCAGCCAGCTAAATGGGAAAAATCTAAAAGAGAAAGAAAGTACCAATCTGTCGAGCTTTATTATTACTCCATCATGCATAGTATTGCGGTTGTATTACCCGTTCTTTTGCTAAATATCAGTTGGGTACCAGCTTTGTATCTTGCGCTCGCCGTTATGGCAGGTCACTTTATTATCGAGCTCTGGAAAAATACGGGAACTGATGACAAAAGGCTCTCATATTTAATAATTAGTCAGGGTTTATATCTCTTGGGCTATGTAGTCATTACATGTTTTTTGACAGCGGAGACTCGATTCGAGGCCGTGTTAGAACATGAAAAATTTTGGCATGTCGTTCTTATTATTTTTGCATATTTACTAATTTTTAAGCCTGCTTCATTGCTGATTGGAAGTGTGTTACGAAAACATTCTATATCCGCTCCGGATGCAAATAGTAATGACGATGGACTAACTTCTGGCGGTGAGTTGATTGGGTATCTGGAGCGAACGTTAATATTAACTTTTACTCTGGTTGGCAGCTATGCGGCTGTGGGATTTGTATTGGCTGCTAAATCAATATTCAGGTTCGGGGAGTTGAATAGAGCAGATGACAGAAGAATGACGGAGTATGTCCTAGTCGGTTCATTGCTGTCGGTTGTTATTACGACAATAGTCGGTGCTTTGATATCACTTTGGTTGGGAATATCAATAAACTAAATAAGGCGGCACTAACACCGCCAATTACTATCACAAGGAAGCTGAACGGCTACACCTCTTCACCCGCTTCATCCTCTTCAACAATATCTGTTTCTGTACTGGCCTCTTTAACCCATTGCCGGATAGCACTGCTGTTAAGTACCTTCTGCTGATATTTTTTTGCTCCTTCCGATAGCTCTATCCCGTAGGTTTCAAATCTTAGGGCTATGGGGGCGTACATAGCGTCGGCGATGGACCATTCGCCAAATAACCAGCCATCGGGATACTGTTCCTGTTGCTCTGACCAAATTACGTCTATACGGGCAATATCCTTGATGGCGCCTTCGCTTAACTCTACTTTCCTTCGGGCACGAATATTCATTGGCAGTTCGTTTCGTAAATCACTAAAGCCGGAGTGCATTTCTGCTGCGATAGCGCGCGCCTTGGCCTTCTTTGCAATGTTGTCCGGCCATGCCTTTCCCTGTAAAAACTGTTCGTTCACATACTCCAGAATAGCAAGGGAGTCCCAGACGGTAATATCATTGTCTACAAGGGTTGGCACTTTTGCCGCTGGAGTGATGTTTTCCAGCCTTTGATAAAAGTCATTAGTAAACAGTTTAAGTTTAACAATCTCTATATCCAGTTGATGCTGAGAGAAGATCAGCCAGGCGCGAAGCGACCAGCTTGAGTAGTTTTGATTGCCGATAAATAGCTGCATTTTAGCCTCCATACTTATTGAGTTGTGACTTGTCGTGTGAGTTGTCACAATATCTGATTGTTTTATGGTGAACTAACGGATAGTTTTAATAGGTCAGTTCAATAAAACCGATGGATGGATTACAGAGATGGATATCGAGGCGTTACGCAGCTTTCTGGCCTTTGCTGAAACGGGCAGTTTTACCCGTGCAGCAAGACAGATAAACCGGACACAATCTGCATTCAGTGCGCAGATGCGTAAGCTGGAAGATGAGCTGGGCGTCGGGTTATTTGAAAAAGAGGGTCGTAACCTGATCCTGAGCGAAGCAGGGCTGGCACTGCGCTCTCATGCTGAGCAGCTTGTCAGCCTGCATAATCAGGCACTAAAACAGGTAAAACGCTACGAAAACAAGCGTCCGTTGCGTCTGGGGTGCCCGGAAGATTACAACAGCACTGTACTTCCAAACGTTATCCGTAGTTTTCAGCAGGCAGAGCCTACTTGCTCAATTCAGGTTTTTAGTGAGCCCAGTATCAATCTGCGCAAAAAAATAGATGCAGGTGAACTGGATGCCGCCATTGTTACCCGTACTCCGGGCAGCGAAGAAGGCTACTGGCTGGCCAGTGACAAAGGCGTCTGGATTAGCCATCCTGATCTTGAAATAGATAGCGATGAACCATTACCATTGGCACTTTTTCAGGCCGACTGTAAGTATCATGCTGCGGCCATTGATGGTTTAACTAAGCAGGGCCGGATGTTTCGCTTGTTGGCGTGCTGCAATACTGCCTCAGCCCAAACAGCGATAGTGCGTTCAAAGCTGGCTATCGGAGCTATGGGAAGTATCAGCGTGCCGGATGATCTTAAAATTCTGCATCATATGCCGCCGTTGCCAGCAGTAGATATAGTACTACTTACTGGTAGTGAGCCACATTCGTTATTAGATAAACAACATCTGGCTCAGTTTGTATGGTCAGAAACATTAGAGAGGTGTTAACTTCCTCATATTTATCTTTACTCAGGCTTGTAAAGCTGCGGCAGGTTAAGCTTTTAAAGTTATGTGTAATGCAACCCCCTTCCTTAAAAGCTCAATAAAGGGAGAAAACTGGTAATCGATTACAGAATAACCGGGCTGATTAAAATGTTTACACTGGCGAATAAATTTTAGTTTTGCCAAACAGTTAGCGTGCTGCTCAATGAGTCCGGATAGTTCTCATAAATTATCAATTTGTCGTTAAGCAAGCAGAATAGTATGTGGAATGTATACAAATATCTTTGAGCTGTATACGTGTGCCATTCTGTAATGTAATATAATATTTCTCTTATATGAGCGTTTATATATTATTAAATTATAAGTGGATTTAATTGCTGATAGAAATAGTAATAAGCGGTATTTTTAAACAGCAAATCCAATAATGTAATAGTTATGCACTTTTTGAGTGTAATATTTATAACTGATTAGTTTTGACACAGCTATACAAATGGAAGAGTCGGAGTGATGTGATTTAGCTCACTGTGACTATGTTGATGAATTGAGAAATAATATGGATGATTTTGATTTCTTTGAGAGTGGTGCAGATAAAGCGTTATATATTTCAAAGAAAGAGGAGAAGATTATTGAATCGATTGTTAACAATATTCAGGCTGAGCTTGACTTTCATCTAGATGACTTTAACGAAGATGTTATCGTTACCAAGCTGGAGTTTACATTCGATTGCTCAAAGCGCTTTTACAGGCAAAAGTTCACCATCAGAAAGCAATCAAACACACGTGTTGTGTCTAAGTTTGAGTCACTACTGATGAATTATTTTAACCGTGAACTTCAAAAAAAGCAGGGCATTCCTACCATCAAGTACTTTGCACATGAACTGTGTTACTCCCCTAATTACCTGAGTGGAATAATAAAAAGAGAAACACACAAAACCGTTTTGGAACATGTGCATGACAGAGTGATAGAAATCGCCAAAAAAGAACTTCGCAATAGCGATAAGCAAGTGTCTGAAATAGCATTCGATCTAGGCTTTGAATACTCACAATATTTTAGCCGGTTATTTAAGAAAAAAACGGGAATGACACCGAGAGAATATCGAATATCTACTTAATGATTGTGATGTCTTTATGCATTATTAATCTTGATTGAAATTTATCATCTGGACAAATTATTGACTCACAGTCCTTTATTTTTGGTGGATTAGCCTTGATTATTCATTTCGGAAAAAAGTAACAATAGCGTTGAATTTAAAATTCCCGGTTATGTTGAAAATGCTTGTATTCAAAACTGTTTCCGGATGCTGATTTTTCCGGAACACTTATTGTTCGTATTGATAAATGTGTTTTTAAGCGATGAGCTAGTGGTTATTTTTCGTTGTAAGCTCAATAGTAATCGTCAGTTACTCAGCTTTAAGAAAAGATTAGCAGAACTATTTTTACGCTGTGGCGGAGGTGATTTATTGGTTCCCATGCAATTTCAGGATCTTCATTAAAATCGGCACAATTCATCATTGATTCTGATGGGTTAGTGCATTTACAGGAAGATGCTGGTCTCTATTCCGGTTGTTACTCTTTATGTTTTTCAGAACTGAGTAAAACCGTCCATAAAGATGATTTTGACTACTTGTCAGAGGCCATAAGTCAAATGCTTAGCGGTCAGGTTTCTGAAATGACGGTAGAGTTCAGAAAAGAGAGTATTTCAGGTGAGTTTTATCTGATGTCCTGGCAATGTGAAGCCGATGATCAGATGTCCGGTATTATGGTGGAGCAGTCAGCATATCTTCCGGAACTTCGGCCTGATCAGCACGTCTACCATAAGGAGTGGATTGAGACACCTTATCACTTTTTTCATTATCGGAAGCTTGTTGATGATCTGAATGAGGTCGTCTCACAGAAGCGGAATGTAACCTTGTTTTACTTCAATATCAGCAAGGTTAGAACGCTGGTAAACCAGTACGGGTATGACATTCTGGATCGGATTTACAACTGCATTTTTGATGCTTTTGACGGATTAGCTTATCACTCTATTAGCCGTTATCAGTCGATATTAGGTAACTTCGTTGTGCTAATTGATCATCCCCTAAGTGATGAGGTAATTAAAGCTACCTGTGAACGCATTATTTCAGGTTCTGAAAATTGCTCAAAAACTGATTCTGTTATGGGCTTATGTGAACTGGGTTTGGGCGTGATTAAATTGCCTTCGCAGATAAGTACTCCGCGGGAGTTGCTACACGCTGTTGCAAGAACCAGCGAATACGCCCTGAGAAAAAGCAAACAGAGATGGGAAATGGTAGATTGTGATGAAAATAGTAAAATTTCACGTCATTTCTACATTGAAAAAGAGCTGAGAAGTGCAATAGCCAATGATCGCCTTACCGTTAAATTTCAGCCAATTTTAGACCGGGAAACAGCCCAGCCACAAAGCTTTGAAATACTATCCCGCTGGGAGGAGAGCGACTTCGGTGAGATCTATCCCGATGAATTTATACCCGTTGCTGAATCACAGAACCTGATTAACGAGCTTGGCTGGGCGGTTCTGAGAAAGGCGTGCCGTTTTCTGTGCAGAATGAGTGACGCCGGGTTTAGTGATGTAAAAGTGAATGTTAATGTCTCGGTTCTTCAGCTTCAGGATTCGGAGTTTTACCTTAAAGCTCTGGGTATTGTTACTGAGTTCGGAGTCTCTCCTGACAGAGTAGTAATTGAAATCACCGAGTCAGTCCTATTAGACAACAGCTCGTTGGCTTGTACCCAGTTATTGTCTGTTTCGCAGCTAGGGTTCACTATTTCACTGGACGATTTTGGCTCAGGTTACAGCACTCTCAATAGTTTGTTTTCCCTTCCGATACAACAGATAAAGCTTGATAAAGGAACAGCCAGTAAAGCCATGCAACATCAGGAAGCGATGAACTACATCTGCTTTCTTCTGGATATGTGTAACCGCAATGATGTCCAGTTTTTGGTGGAAGGTATAGAAACGGAAGGGATGTTTAACACGTACGTAGAGAAACAAGTGCACTGCCTACAGGGATTTTATATCGCTAAACCTATGTATGAGGACGCGGTACTTGAATATCTCAATAGTAGCAAGTAGCAGATGGGCAGCTACTGCCGGCTAAGTAAAAGATTGCCACCTGAAACAGCCAAAAAAAGCGAGCATGCTTTATTAAAGCGTTTTGCCATTTTTGGTTGTGAAAACCAATGCCGTAAATATAAACCGAAAGCTGCGTAGATTGATATCGCCACCATCTCAAGCAATAGAAAGGTGCTGCCTAAAGAGAAAAACTGAGCCTTTACGTCACCTTGAGTTTCTACAAATTGTGGCAGAAAAGCGATAAAAATCAGAATTGCCTTAGGGTTACCGGCTGCTAAAGCAAACTCTTGCCTTGCCAGCTCGTATAGGTTTTTACTTTCCTTTATGCCGGACAGAGGACTCGACTCTGATCTCCATAGATTGAATGCAATCCAAAGCAGATAGAAAGCTCCAAATACCTTTATAAGGAAAAACAGGGTTTCTGATGCATATAATACTGCTGCTAACCCGGAAGCTGCCAATGCAATCATAACTGAAAATGCAGCAATGCGACCTAAACCGGCGGTCACTGCCGATTTAAATCCATAACATCTTGCATTGTTCATAGATAGCAAGTTGTTAGGACCCGAAGCCATATTAAGGGCAAAACAGGCAGGTATAAAAAGGAGTAGCTTCCAGATTTCCATGATATCCCTATCAGAATTGATCTTGGTAGAAACTCGCTAGGCTAGCACAATAGACTAGCAAGGGTAACCCGCATTAAGCAGGTTACTTAATAGTTACTGTTTTTGGTTAGTCATTCATTGTATATAACCTAATGCTATTATTGTTTATATAAATAATTCAATAACCTACGGAGACCTCATAATAAGAGTCTGATTGGTTTCCCGTCAACTTATTACCGGATGCCACCCTAAACAAAAAGCCTGTGGCACTCCGAGAGTGAAGCCACAGGCTTTAATACTATTCACTCGTTATGATTAAACCAGAGTCGCGCCTTTAATTGCGCCGATTGGCGCGATTTTATCCAGTTTAGCTAATGTCTCTTCAGACAGTGTTACCGATAGTGCTGCGAGGTTTTCATCAATACGGGATGTTTTTCGGCTGCCCGGAATCGGAATAATGTTGTCGCCTTGTGCAACCAGCCATGCCAGTGTCAGTTGTGCCGGAGTGATATCGTACTCACCGGCGATTTTCTTAATTTCTTCCAGCCTTTGCAGATTGTTTGTGAAGTTTTCACCCTGCATTTTCGGGTTGTTGTTCCGGAAGTCATTTTCATCCAGCTCCTGAACCTGACCTGTCAGGAAACCGGCTCCAAGTGGCGACCAGCAAATAAGTGATGCACCAATCTGCTTAACCGCAGGAAGAATGTCGTTTTCTGCTTCGCGGCGGAACAATGAGTACTCATACTGAACAGCAGAAATCGGGTGGATTTCGTTGGCCATAAGGACTTCTGCCGCAGTAACATTAGAAAGACCGATAGCTTTCACCTTACCTGCTTTTACCGCATCTGCCATAGCGGATACCGTCTCTGCAAGGGGAACCTGAGGATCAAGGTAGTGGGCGTACATCAGATCTATCTGCTCAATACCAAGGCGCTCAAGGCTGTTGTCGATAGCACGCGCAACATACTCTTTTGTGCCGTTAATCGTAAGGGGAAAACCTCAGCCCGTATCTACCGTACTACCTGTCTGTCCCTCTTCAAATACGATACCAAACTTGCTCGCAATAAAGGCTTTCTCATTTGTCTGCTCAAGGGCTATCTTAATTAGATCTTCGTTGTGGCCAGCACCATAAGCATCAGCCGTATCTATCATCATGCCTTTTTCGATGGCGTGTACCAGAGTTTTTACCGATTCTGTATCGTCACTTTCGCCATAGTAACCTTCCAGCCCCATTGCGCCGTAACCGATCTGTTTAATTGCTTCGAAATTGTCAGACATCTTTCTTCTCCAAATAGCATTGTATGAAATAACAGCCGGTAAGCTGCCTTACTAACTTAAGGCAAAGATTAGCAATGGAACGGATAAGGAGATTGAAGATAGTTGCCTGAACATTTGTACTTTATTGAGACGGACTTGACTACTAAACAGTGGTGCGCAATTTTCTACCAAAGGCAAAGCAGCAATTTCCAATCCCGAATGACTTGTTATCGTTAATATAAAGGAACTGAAAACTAGTTTTTGTCTTAAACAGAGTTAAAAGGGAGTAAACAGTGAGCCATTCAAATCCAATTGCCTTGGTAACCGGCGCTAATCGTGGGCTTGGCAAAGAAGTAAGTCGGCAACTCGCCGAACAGGGCTATACAGTGATAGTGACGTCACGCTCTTTACAGAATGCACAAAGTGCCGTGGAAGAGTTAAAAGGGAACAACCTGATTGCAGCTCAGTTGGATGTGGCTAACCCAGACAGCATCAAACAGCTTAGTGAGCAGGTATTACAGCAGTTTGGCCGCATTGATGTATTGGTAAACAACGCGGCTATTCACTACGATACATGGCAGAGTGCTTATAACGCGGATATGAACACGGTACAGGAAGCCATGCAAACTGACGTTTACGGAGCATGGCGAATGGTGCAGACCTTTCTTCCTCTACTCAGAAAGAGTGCTCACCCGCGCATTGTCAATGTCAGTAGCGGGGGAGGTGCGTTAAATGGGATGTCCGGCGGAACTCCTGCTTATAGCGTCACTAAAGCTTCTCTTAATGCCCTGACTTTGATGCTGGCCGATGAGCTGAAACGGGAAAAATTTTTAGTAAATGCAGTTTGCCCGGGCTGGGTTGCCACTGATATGGGCGGTTTTGGTGGCCGGCCTGTTAAAGACGGCGCGAGTGGAATTGTCTGGGCAGCAACACTTCCTGTTAATGGCCCTACCGGCGGTTTTTTCCGTGATGGGAAGAGGATTGATTGGTAGCAGAGTGTTTATTTGTATCAACCGTCTAGTCTGAGCCCTCTATATTCAACTGCTCACCATACATCACAGTGTTGCGGCCAGACTCTTTGCCGCTATAGAGTTGTTCGTCTGCTTTCATAAGTGCTTTCTGAACAAGCTGCTCTGCCTGCTCGACGGTAACGGTATTTAGAGTTGAAGTAATAGGAACCGCGCCGACAGAAACAGTGACAACATGATGGGGCGGATTTCCCCGGTGGGGTATAGCCAGTTTTAGTACCGCTAGCCTTAGGGCGTCGATCTTTTTCTGCAGTTGTGTCTGGTCCTTACCGGAGAGGATAAACACAAACTCCTCACCACCGATCCGGCACGCCAGCTCTTGCTCGTCAATCAGCTCATTCATTGTGTTGGCAACATCAGTCAGAACGTTATCGCCTTCGGTATGACCGTATAAATCATTAAAACGTTTAAAGTTGTCTATATCGCAGATCACAATATAGACAGTATTACCTTTTTGCAGAGCGTGCTGAGCGATTTCCGCGGCATATTTCTGGTACTTGAACCGGGAGCCGATGCCTGTCAACGGGTCGGTTTCAGCTTGGCTTTTCAAAATGCGTAACTGATTTTTTATCCGTGTGGTGAGGCTTGAATAAGATCTGGCCAGATCGCCAATCTCGTCTGCCCGGTTAATTTCAGGGATTCGGGACTGGTCGATTTTTTCAATGTCTTGCTTCATCGAAGTAGCGAGCCCTTTCAGCGGGCTCACTATCCAGAGTGTGATGATATAGATAAGAAAAAACGAAATAGCTAGCGCAATAAGAGCTTCTTTTAATACGTCAGCCAGAAGTTTATTTTTTATCTCTGTCAACGAAGTGGCATCAATGATTGCCCATAAATGACCACCATTTTTGTTGCGAAGCGTTATACGGACGTGTAGCAGGTTGGCTTCTTCGTCCAGATAGTGGCTAGAGTGTTGCATCTGGTGCGGAGCTGCCGGAATTGAGAGAGATTGCAGCTCAATATTTTCGTTTACCACTTTTAGGTCGAGCTTAACTTTGTTGATCAACCGGTTTAGTTTTTTGATGTGGACGCTATTTTCTTCTGGTGTGCTTGCTAAGGCGCTTTCCAGCCGGTTTAGTTTAACCGAAAGCTGCTTAGCATCCTCTTGGGTGACATCCAGCCGCCAGCCTTTACTTTTCTCAATGGAGTAACGCACTTCAACATTGTGGTTTGTATAGTCGCTGGTGCCGATAATTTCAGCAAACTTCAGGTTCGGAATGGCCTTGAGGCTGTCGAATGTCGACTGCATGAGTAGGTTGGCATAATTTCGCCCTGCTACTGATCCGGAGAAAAAGGTGTTGTATGCGGCTATATGGCTGGCAGACGTGTCAGCAAGGTATTGGACTTTTGTCTCCCAGTCACTTTGATAGCGGGAGTAAGACATACCGCAAATGATGGATAAAACAAGCGCCAGATGCGAAATAAACAGCATCTGGTTTATGGTTAACCAGCCAAATAATCGATCACGCAAAGTGGTTACTCGTTCTTGTAGGTATCAAGTACTGGTTCAGTACAAGTGCCGTTGATGCAGATATCTTTGTAGGTAATATGGCAGTTGGCGCAAAAGCCCGGCTCCAGAGACGGGTGCAAGGATGTGATGTCGTTGCCTTCCCTGTCATAGCTGCCGTATAACGCCATTCCTTCTATATGTTCGGTTACCCAGATGATTCCCTGTACTTCGGAAACGGCGACAACGGTCGGCCCGTCTGTATATGGGCCATGGGTTTTGTACTGCTCAAGTTTTTCCGGGTTAACTCTTATCGTCAGTGGTGAACCTTTACCTTCATTTATCCATGCGTAGGCGCGAACAGACTCTTGAATAAACAGAGATGTGTCTGGTGGTAAAACGGTATCGGCAGGAAGGTTCATGGATTCTTTTACTACCGGCCACTGTTCCCACCCTTGCG
This sequence comes from Vibrio sp. SCSIO 43137, assembly GCF_028201475.1. Taxonomy (NCBI): domain Bacteria; kingdom Pseudomonadati; phylum Pseudomonadota; class Gammaproteobacteria; order Vibrionales; family Vibrionaceae; genus Vibrio; species Vibrio sp. SCSIO 43137. The sequence goes on from NZ_CP116384.1 coordinate 646,508, forward strand.
GATAACTGGCTTCAGACTCGGCGAAGGCGCTACCTGTTCCGCTTAGAAATGCTAAGACGCACATCAAATGAACCAATTTTTGTACAATTTTCTTCACTTTATTCCTTAGACTAGGGTGTTTGATCAATTACTGTGTAATGGACAGTAAGTGATAATTTAGTATTTCCTTACCTTATGGTGGGAATAGTACGATTCAAGCTGCGAATATGTAAAGTGACAGATCTCTTATTTTGTTTAGCTCACTATAGTTCTTAAGAGGCTTTTAAGAGTAACGCCGTGTTTCTCATGACATTGGAGTTGGCCTGTCGACTCATGTTTCCTATAGAATCTATTCGCAAACTAGCGAGTGAAACGTTTATACAGCAGGTTTTCTATAACTTACCAAGCAACCTAAGGAGAAGTGGTGAGTACTAGGATAATAGAGGTAGTTGATTATAGGCCTTCTTGGGTTGATGAGTTCAACAAGGAAAAAGAGCTTCTTCAATCTGCCTTGAATGTAACTAATGTAGTGGAAATTCACCATATTGGTAGCACATCGGTAAAAGACCTGTGTGCAAAGCCCATTATCGATATTCTTATTGAAGTACAGTCTCTGGAACAGCTAGATCGAGATAACTATTTAATGCAAACCCTTGGGTATGAAGTAAAAGGCGAGTTTGGCATTGCTGGCAGGCGTTATTTCCAAAAAGGCGGTGTACAACGAAGCCATCAAGTTCATGCTTTTCTTGTAGGGTCAGCAGAAGTAACAAGGCATATTGCTTTCCGGGATTACTTGATTGAATTTCCTGATATCGCCTCGATGTATGGTAGCTTGAAGCGGGAAGGGGCTCTGGTTTGTGATAACGACATAGAGCTATATTGCAAGCACAAAGAGAGCTTTATCAAAGAACACCAAGAAAGTGCACTTTGCTGGAAATATACCTTATGAGTGTTAATGGCCGTTGTCAAACGCTAGGCTAACGCCAAAACCGACAACTACAGATCCGTTATACTTAACAGATACCAAGCAAGATCAGAGGAAGTAAACCATGTATTCGTTTACCCCGAATTTAACTAAGTTTGTCGGCGGACTCATGTCACTGCTGCTTTTAATGACAAGTTATTCCGCGCTTGCCTATGAGCGGAATAAAGCGGTTCCTGTAGAAAAGGTGGTTTATGGGCAGGTTGAGTCGATTCGTTATCTCACTGAGAAACAGCTGATTGAAGAGCGCAATGCCGGTTGGAGAACTTTTGGTGGCGCTGTCGCTGGCGGTATTATCGGCCATCAATTTGGTAAAGGTTCAGGGCAGGACATTGCCACTATTCTCGGCGCTGTCATTGGTGGTGTTGCGGCCAGTAACCATGGTGACGCCACACGTATTCAGCAATATAAATTAATTGAGCTGATGATCAATCTAGAAGATGGAAGTCAGGTAATGGTGCTGCAGGATGTTGATCCGCAAATGCCATTTAGTGCCGGAGACGAAGTGCGTGTGGTATACCTGACAGGCTACGTGCGCGTTGATATTGCCATGTGAAACCAACTTAGTACGCTGCTTTTTGAATTTATGCGACTTATTGTCATGAACAGCATGGCAAGGATAAAAAGAATCGACCAACTGATATTAATCTAATATCGCCTCTTTTAATTTGTCGAAAGCAAACACAAGTTCTGCGTCATCGCCCGGGCAACTGATGCTGACGCGAATAAAGCGGTCTCTGTTTTTCTTGGATACTGAAAAAGAGGCACAGGTGAGGGTAAATATGCCTGCTTGCTTCAGATCGTCAACCACCGCAGATGCCTTTTTGTGTTCAGGCAGCTGAAGGTAATAGTGAGGAGAGTATTTGCTTGTCGTGTATTGAATGTTTGCCAGATAGCTTTCGACCAGTTTTTTCCGTCTTAAGATCTCCTTCTTCTGAATACTAAGCAACTCAAAAGCTTGCCCGCCATCAATAAATACAGAAGCGACCTGATGATTGACCGGCGATGCCATCCAGCCGCTGTCTCGCAGTACATCTGTCGCTTTCTGCTTGAAAGCTTCGGGAAAGTAGAGGTATCCAACTCTTAGTCCGGGAAGAAAGATCTTACTCAGGCTGGAGATCAACATGGTTCTTTCTGGTGCCATCATCTGAATGGGCTGTTGTTCTGCGCCTGACAACACGCTGAACACGCTATCTTCGATGATAAACAAGTTGTACTCCCTGCATACTTCAACAAGTTCCATTCTGCGTGACTGCGGCATTATCAAACCAGTCGGATTATGAATCTGAGGACAGAGGTAGATGGCAGAGCTAGAGTTGCAACTGCAGAAATCGCTCAGTTCACCGGGGTTCATTCCGGACTCATCAGAGGCGATGCCGACCAGTTTCCTGCCTAACTGTTTACAAAGCTGAATCAGTCCGGGATAGGTGAACTCATCGGCAACTATGGTATCACCGGGGTTGGTCGTCATTAACAGGCTGCATAGCAGAGCGTGTTGGGCTCCATTGGTACACGCTATTTGACCTACGTTTCCTTTGATTCCGCAATGTAGCAACCAGTTCAGTCCTGACTGTTTGTGTTCAGTAAAACCTAGCTCTGGGCCATACTCTCCTAAATAGTCATCAAGCAGATTCGTCAGCTTTACCTCATCTCTGACTTTAGATATCGACGAGAGTATTTCTGGTGTATGTATGCTTGAACTCTTGGAGAGATCAATTGCCGACGGAGTGGGATGGTAATTCTGGAACTTGTCCTGATTACTATTGACTAGTTTATCACCGTTAACATAAGTACCTTTACCTATGATGCCTATAACCAGTCCCTCTCTTTCCAGCTCTTTATAGGCTCTGGATACGGTGACACTTGTCACATTTATCTTGTCAGCCAGTTGTCGGTGAGGTGGTAACTGACTTCCTTTGATTAATATATTTTCTGTAATTAAACGTGCAAGACATTTATAGATTGCTCTGTATTTTGGGTCAAATGTAGAAGATAGCTCTTTGATTAAAATTGATACTATATCATTTTTCATCTTGACCAAAACCTCTTAAATAAATCTACTGAGTGCTGTCTAAGCATTATTCCTGATGGGATATACATGCTGAAATTCTTAATTACAATTACGCTAGGTTACAGCAAATGTCAGAAAAATCAGTAAATAAATTTCATCAGAGATCTATTTTTAAATTAATAGAAAAAAAGTATTTAATTTATTTTATTCTTTACTCAATAGTGTGCCTCTGTTGGGGCACTACTTGGATTGGCATCAAGTACGCCACCTTATCAATCCCGCCTCTAACCGCATCAGGGCTTAGATTTGTGATTGCATTTCCTTTCTTTCTTCTGATAGCAAGGGTGATGAAAGTACCCATATTTTATCCGGAAGGAAAGACTACATTCTTCTGGTTTATTACCCTTGTTTACTTTTCTATTCCCTATTTTTTAATCGGCTTTGCATCAACTCAAGTGAGTTCCGGGCTTATATCGCTATTATTTAGCACCATGCCAATATTTATTATTATTTTCTCCGCTCTGTTTAATGATGAGAGATGCAATAGCAGGCAGGTTGCCGGTATATTAGTTGGCTTTACCTCTTTATTTTTTATTATTCTAAACCAAGGCATAAGTATCGGATTTACCAGCTATACAGGCGTTATAGCTGTAGCTTGCGCAGCGGCGTTACATGGGTTGTGTTACGTGTTAACGAAAAAGCATGGGCAGGGGATAAACGTTCTGACTTTTAACACTCTTCCCGTTGGCATTGCAGGTATCGGAATGACTATCTTGGGTTATTTTGTCGAAGACTGGAACGTGGAAAGCTTTAGCCAGCAAAGTGTTTTTGGCCTGCTGTACCTCGGTTTAATCGCATCTGTGGCGGGATTTCTTGCATATTTTTATTTGCTTAAGAGAATTAACCCGACGATATTATCTTATGTGTTTGTTATTTTTCCGGTAGTTGCCATTTACATTGGCGCCAGATTTGCCGGTGAAGTGGTTAACGAAACATTTATTATGTTGGTAATACTGATGCTGCTGGGGATTTCTTATACCAAATATCACACTCCGGACTGATGAACTTGTTCCCACGGTCTCCGTGGGAATACATACCTGAAGTGATAATAGCTAGTTAAGGTCAGAATATATAAGTTTCCGTAATCATTGCCACGCAAAGCATGGCAACGAGTCGTGAGTGGGAAGTGTTGAGTTATGAAGTTGTAGACCTGGCAACCGGATGTTAGTAGATAGGAATAGACAATGAACATAGGGATATACATTTATGATGAAGCGGAAGTGCTCGACTTTTCAGGCCCTTTCGAGGTGTTTAGCACAGCTAAGCGGTTGCAAGCTGATAGCTGGAATGTTTTTCTGATAGCGGAGCGGTTAGAGCCGGTACGTGCACGGGGCGGCTTTATGGTGACGCCGCACTATTCCATCGATAATCACCCTGAGCTTGATGTGCTAATCGTGGTAGGCGGTGTACATACTGATGAGCTAGATAAGCCCGGTGTGATTGAGTGGATTAAAAATACCGGATCGCAAACTACAAAAGTCGCTTCTGTATGCACAGGCGCTTTTCTGCTTGCTAAGGCAGGTTTGCTGGATGGATTAAAGGTAACCACGCATTGGGAAGATATTCCGGATCTTATGCACTCTTTTCCGCAGTTAAGGGTTGTAGAAAAAGAGCGTTGGGTCTGTGACGGAAAATATGTTACCTCCGGCGGCATCTCTGCCGGTATCGATATGAGCCTGTTTCTGGTATCTGAATTGCACAGCAAAGCGTTAGCGGAGTTAACCGCGAAGCAGATGGAATACCGCTATCTGCCGAAATGAGATCTTGACATAACCGGCAGTTAAGAATAAAAAGTGATGCATATCTAATCACCAATTATGTTCAAGCGTTACCTGTCGTTTATCCGCGCTTTAATCATCTGAGAACCACTATGAATCGAGAGTTATTAAAAGCTCATATGGCGGTGTTGACTGCCGTTATTGTCTGGTCGACCTCCTTTATCGCCCTGAAAGTTGCTATTGGAGAAGTGGAGCCTATGGTGGTGGTCTTTTTGCGAATGGCGGTGGGTTCAGTGGCATTCCTTGCCTTCTGGCCTTTGATTCGTAAAGGCATTAACTATCAGGCAGGAGACTGGAAGCTGTTAGCGGGTATGGCGCTGTTTGAACCTTGCCTCTATTTTATCTTCGAAGCGCAGGCAATACGTTACACCAGTGCCGGTCAGGCTGGTATGGTTACCGCTATGCTGCCTTTGATGGTGGCTGTTGCCGCTTACTTTTTCTTAAAAGAACGTAATACGCCACGTCAGTGGACCGGGCTTTTTATGGCGGTGATTGGTGTGGTCTGGATGACCTTGAGCGGAACAGAGAGTGAGCAGGCTCCTAATCCGGTGTTAGGGAACTTGCTGGAATTTGGCGCTATGGTGATGGCGGTGGGTTACACCATGCTGATCAAGAAGTTGACACAGCGTTATTCGGCGTTCTTCCTGACGGCAATTCAAAGCTATATTGGTACGGTGTTCTTTTTCCCGCTGGCGATGGCTTCAGGCTGGCCGACGGATATTTCTGTCAACGCCATTGCCTGCATTATCTATTTAGGTTTGGTTGTCTCTTTGGGCGGGTACGGATTGTATAACTACTCGCTATCCTATATCAAAGCATCGACTTCGGCTGGCTACATTAATCTACTTCCGGCTTTTACCTTGCTGTTCTCTATGGTGTTGCTGGATGAGCGTCTGGTGACAACGCAATGGCTAGCCATCGGGATTATCTTCTTCGGCGTGCTGTTAAGTCAGGAACGATCGGCAAAAGCGCCAAAAGAGGCGATTTCAGGCGCAGCAGGTTAAGTAAGGTTTGTATTCAGTGATGTTTTATCATTGAATAACCGCATCAGATTAAAGAAATATCAATAGAAGGCAATAACTGTATATCTATACAGTTGTTGCCTTTTTCTGTATTATGCGCGCCATCCGGCTACCTATTGGTAGCTTATTTATCTGTCCGGAAGTGCAAATATGAGTCATCACCAATTGGAACAAGGTATCCGCCAGCTTGTAGAAGAGTTTATTGAAGCAGGTTGTCCGTCAGTAAAAGATCAAACCATTTCTGAACGTCGGCAGGGTTACATAAACAGTGTTCAGCTTGCCGGTGAACAGGAGCCTGTTTCTGAGGTGTTCGAAACCGAAATTGAAGGTGCCGTTTTAAAGGTATTTAAACCGTCGGACAAAACAGATGTGCCTGTGGTGATTTATTATCATGGCGGTTGCTTTGTCAGTGGCGGGTTCGAGACCCATGAGCAGCAGCTAAGAAAGCTTGCGAACTTGTCCGGAGCCATTGTTGTTGCTGTTAAGTACCGGCTGGCACCGGAATTTACTTATCCGGCAGCTCACGATGATGCTTTCCATGCGGCTCAGGTGATTTATAAACACTGTAAAAACTGGGGTGGAAACCCGAAAAACATAACCCTTGCCGGTGACAGTGCCGGAGGACATATCACCTTGGTGACCAGTTTGCGCCTTGCTGAACAGGGTAGTTGGCTGCCTGCGAAACAGGTGCTTATTTACCCCATGCTGGATGCCACCGCATCTTCAGAAAGTTACGCCACCAACGGCGAATACTTTATTATTACCCGCGATACCCTGACCACTGGATTTGAACTATACCTTGGAGATTTACCGCGCAGACACCCTGAAGCCAGCCCTCTATTCCGCGATGACCTTTCCGCTCTGCCGGAAACACATATTTTAACGGCTGAGTTTGATCCACTGCTGGATGAAGGGGAGCAACTATACAGAAAGCTATTGGATTGCGGTGTGAATGTACAGTGCAAGAGATATTCCGGTGTTATTCATGGCTTCTTCCAGCTTTCAGGTGTTAGTCAGTCAGCAAGGGAATCTATCCGACACGTTTCGGATATTGTGAGTACTGATGAGTAATGGGATCAGACAGAAAATGATTCTCATATTTGGTTATTTGTAACTATATACCCGCTGGGCCTTTTGCCTGTTAATTCTTCGTACTCTAGTCTTTGTTATAGGTGAAGCGGGCGGTGTTTATTATTAGAGTTGTTGCAATCAGATAAGAAATAGCCGCCACTTGTAGCTTTGTTGATAAGGCCGAGCCATGATTCGGTATCCGAAACTGGAGCGCAAAATGATCAAGTTATTTCCTCTATTACTACTAATCGTTTCTGCCAGTGTTGCAGCTGAGAAACCTTCATGGGCAGGAAAGGGCAAACCCTCCTCTGAAGATATGCAAAATGGGATTGGTTTGAAGGTTGGTATCGAGTGTGAAAACAAAGACGATGCCTGTAAAGAGCGCCTGAAAGCACAGCAAGAGGCGAAGATAGAAAAGCGCAAACGCGCAAAAGAGTTTGAAAAAGAGAGAAGGAAAAAAGAGATAGAGGCTAAAAAGCAAGCGCTCAAAAAGGAAAGAGAGTTAAGAAAACAAGCTGCTGAGCGGCGTAAAGAACAGGCGAAAAGAAACAAAGAGATGTCTGAACGCAACAAAGAGCGGGAAAAAGAGCGGCTAGAACAGCTACTAGAACAACAAAAAGCCGAAGATAAATAGCGGGTGTTGAGTAGGGAGTGAGACAGGACAACTATCTTTGAACGCTTAACAGTTTAGAAGTCAGCGAACAATTAATTGCCGGCACCCTTGATAACCGGGTACCGGCAATCTATCAAGATTGATATTCGAAATTAGAAAGCTGAGCGGCGGTACTCGCGATACTCCGGGTTCCAGAAGTTCTCTTCAATCTTCTCTTTCAGGCGTTCGTCAGTCGATTTAGAAGCCTTACCTTGCTCCATCGCTTTCTTAGCAACCGCAAAGGCGATTTTGCAGGAGACTTCGCGGATATCTTCCAGCGGTGGCAGTAACGGGCCGTGACCTTTCTTCGCCAGTGGCGAACACTCAGCCAGTGCCCGGCTGGACTCCATCAACATCTCATCGGTAACTCTTTTTGCTCTTGCAGCTAATACGCCCAGACCAATGCCCGGGAAGATGTAGCTGTTATTACACTGGGCAATGGGGAAGGTCTTGTCACCAAGCACAACAGGATCGAACGGGCTGCCGGTAGCAACCAGTGCTTCACCATTTGTCCAGCGCAGGATATCTTCCGGTAGCGCCTCTACGCGGCTGGTCGGGTTAGAGAGCGGGAAAATAATCGGACGTTTGCAATGCTTGTGCATTTCCGTAACCACATCTTCACTAAACAAACCGGGAGCGCCGGATACGCCGATCAGCACTGTCGGCTTACCGTTCTTAATTACTTCCAGCAGGGAAACGTCACTGCCTTCTTTTTCCCATTTATTCAGCACACTGCGCTTCTGAACCAACTTTTTCTGGAAGTCGAGCAGGTTAGGCATATCGTCAGCCAGCAGACCCCAACGATCAACCATAAATACCTGTGAGCGCGCTTGTTTATCGCTTATCCCTTCTGAAACCATCTGGGCAATAATCGCCTCGGCAATGCCGCAACCGGCAGAACCGGCACCAAGGAAGGCAACGCGCTGTTCACTTAGTTTAGACTTGGCCGCTTTACAGGCGGCAAGCAGGGAACCAACCGTAACGGCAGCGGTGCCCTGAATATCGTCATTAAAGCAGCACACTTTGTCTTTATAACGCTCAAGCAAAGGCATGGCGTTCTTCTGAGCAAAATCTTCAAACTGAATAAGGGTTTCCGGCCAGCGGTTCTTCACTGCCTGAATAAACTCATCCACAAACTCATCGTAATCCTGCTTGCTGATACGCGGATGACGCCAGCCCATATACATCGGGTCAGATAAACGTTGTGGGTTATTAGTGCCCACATCAAGAACGATAGGCAATGTATAAGCCGGGCTGATACCACCACAAGCGGTATAGAGTGACAGCTTACCAATCGGGATACCCATGCCGCCAATGCCCTGATCGCCAAGGCCAAGAATTCGTTCGCCGTCTGTTACAACGATGATTTTGATGTTATTACGTGAAGCATTATTGAGGATTTCATCGATTTTATGACGGTTCGGATAAGAGATAATCAGGCCGCGTGCACGCCGGTAAATGCTGGAGAAGTTCTCACAGGCAGCACCAACAGTTGGGGTGTAGATGATTGGCATCATCTCTGAAATATGGTTTTGCACCAGACGGTAGAACAGGGTTTCGTTGGTATCCTGAATGTTTCTCAGGTAGATATGTTTATCCATATCTGATTCAAAGTTCTGGTACTGGTGATAGGCTCTGTCGACCTGCTCTTCAATACTCTCAATCGCTTCAGGCAGTAAGCCTTGCAGGTTAAACTGAGTTCGTTCTTCTTGTGTAAAGGCACCGCCTTTGTTTAGTAGTGGTGATTCAAGTAGGACAGGACCGGCGTAGGGGATATATAAGGGGCGTTGGCTTTTGTTCTTCATTCTTTACTCATTATTGCGGTTGCGTAGTGCGGAAAACCAGAACATCTTATTACAATTGTTAATAGAAAGTAATGACCAGCCCCAGTTTGGTCATTACTTTTTTAACATAAGCAATTAATCTGCTGCATAGTGGCGGGGAATTAATGAATGTCGTCCTTCTTCTTTTGCAATAGCATGCTTAAGCTGAACAAGAAGTAGCACGCCCGTTACACCAAGCCCGACACCTATACCACCCCAGATTCCGGCCAATTGATACTTATCTAATAACCACCACGCAGCAGGCAGGCCGAACAACCAGTAGCCAATGGCGGTGACAACGGTTGGGGCTACTACAATTTTCATTCCGCGCAGCAGGTTGATGGCCAGCAACTGCCATGCATCTACAGCAAAGCAAAGAGCCACAACCCAGAGCACGCCGGATAATATCTCGCTCATACCTTGTTGACTGTCGCTGCCACCAGCGCTATCCAATTGGAACAGATCGGCAATGGCGTTCGGCCAGATAATAAATACGGCCGCCAGAATCAGGCTGGCGATGGTGACCAACACAAAGCTCTTAAGGGAAGTTTGCTTAATGCCTTCCGGATTACCGGCGCCGAAATCCTGCCCGACCAGAATGGCTGCCGCCTGTGAAAAGCCGAAGTTGATGTTCCATGTAAAGCTAAGGCACTGCAGTAGTATTTGATGAAGCGCCAGAGCGGAAACGCTTATCATGCCGGCCATTAATGTTCCGCCGTAAATCAGGCCGTGTTCCAGCAGCGCAGCAAGGGCAATGGGTAATCCCATCGCCAATAGTGGTTTAAGCAGTTTAAAAGAGTACTCATCAAGCTGTTTCCACGGAGCATAGCTGATATAGGTATGATGGCGGAACACCCAGAATGAGTAACCGATTAAAACCACCAGTGTTGCAATAGCAGTACCGGCTCCCAGCCCTGCAATGCCCCAGTTCAGGCTGAAGGCGAGCAGATAACTCAAAGGAATGTTAAGCAGTACCGTAATCACCGACATAACCATCACTGAACGGGTATTGCCCAGCGCACTGGTCAGCCCGCGCACCACCAGCAGAAGCAAAGTTGGCAGCATTGCCCATTTCAGGGTGTCGAGGTAGCGCATAGCGATCTCTATTACTTGCGGTGACTGCTGTGCTCTCTCCAGTATAAGGGGAGCGTAGCTAAAACTGGCGGTAAGGATCAGAGTCAGAATAAACGACAGTAATACAGCCCCTTTTACTGCTGCACGAATTTGGCTTTGACCGTATTCAGGACGAGAAAGGCTCTGGCCGTAAGCGATCGCAATCAGGTTAGCGCAGCAACCTACCGTGCTGCCGGCAACAATAAACACAAATGAGTAGATTGAAGCACCAAGGCCACCCGCTGCCAGATCAGCAATACTTAATCGCGACATCATCCAGACGTCAGTCAGAACCAGTGCCATTGCGATCAGTTGCGATATGATTAGCGGGAATGCCAGTGTTAAAATCTTTTTCATAAGTACCTCATTGCTATATGGGGTAAAAATAGGCTTTCAGGGGCTGTTCTTCAATTGATAAATATGCGATTCTGACATTACATAAACTCATGCGAATAATTATGACGCCATTTCCCAATTTACCTAACTCTCATAACGCCCTGAAAGTGTTTGAATCTGTAGCCCGTCTGCTCAGCTTTACCCATGCCGCTGATGAGCTACACGTTACCCAGAGCGCTGTAAGCCGGCAGGTTAAACAGCTGGAAGATGAGCTGAATGTTCAGTTGATTGTGCGCAAACACAGAGCCATCGAACTGACACTAGCTGGTCAGGAGTTGTATGCACTTCTCAACAAGAGCTTTCACTCCCTCGAATCTCTTTTTCATTCATGGAATAAGCCGGAAAAAAAGAAGATTGTGATTAAGTCGGCGTTAAGCTACGCCATTCGTAGCCTGATCCCAAAGATGCAGGTGTTGAATGCTAAGTTTCCCGATACGGAGATTGTGATTATTCCAACCATGGATGAAGAGCAGAGCATTCGTAGTGATGAATATGACCTGCTGATCTTTAATAGTCGGGTAGGCAGTCGCTATCATAATCAGGCGGATATCTATTTCTTGCGGGATGAATATATGGCGCCGGTGTATTCTTCCAATATGTCTGAAAAGCGTATGTCGCTGGAGGAGATCGTCGCTCTGCCAAGGCTTCATCCGACAACGGATCATCACGACTGGAAAAACTGGCTGGGTAATATGGGCATTCAGGATACTTATCGCACTTCAGACACCACGTTTTACTCTCTTGATCTGGCGTTAAGTGCCTGTGCGGCCGGGCAAGGGGCAACAGTAACAGATTTGCTGTTGATTTTGCCTGAGCTTGAGCGTGAGTTTTTGATCTGTCCGTCGGGTGCACCCATCCACTACAGTGCATGGAAGTACTTTTTTCACCGCAGAACTCAGTCGCCGGAAGTGGATCAAATCATCTCATGGCTGACAGCCGAAACGGAGCAAGAGCTTGTTGCCCTGCGAAGACTCGGAGAGCAACATCACTGGTGTGGGGTTATTAGCGCAGAGTAAGGCTACTCCAGCCCGATATCCTGCCAGCGGTTATTCAGAAGCACTCTCTGGCTTTTGTATCCGGCTTGTAGCATAAGATCGCGGCAATGCTCCTGATGAACACCCAAGTGGTGCGGTGCATGGGCGTCTGCATTAATCTGCATTGGAATGTTTCGTCTATTGGCTTGTTTCATTAGCCAGAGTGGAGGATAAACATCTTTCGTTGAACCACGCAGAATGCCGCCGAAGTTCACCTCCATAATCACACCGCTTTTAGCGACATCATCAAGGGTTGAAATTGCAATATCGCGATACCAGCTTTCCGATTCATCAAAGAAGTTAAGGCGCAGGTTATGCTTTTTTACCAGATCGTAATGGCCTAGAATATCGAAACCGCCTGCCTGACAGAGGGCTGATACTTTCTGATAATAATCTTCCACCAGACGACGGCCGTTGCCCTGATAAATATCATTAAGAAGGAAGTCCATATCGTCGTCCAGTCCGTCAACGCACATCATGTCCTGCTTTTCGTCTGAGAACATAACGCCGTGCACAGAGCCGATGACATAGTCTAATCCAAGGGTTTTCCACCTGCTGTCAGCCGGTTGCAGGTAGCCTTCAAGAAAGTCAATTTCCAGCCCGAGATAAACCTCTATATTGTGTCGCGATTTCTGCTTGTTGACAGCGTCAAGGTAGGCGGGCAGATCTTGTTCCTGCATCGAATAATCATTGGCGAAGGGCAGCGGGGCATGAGAACTGAACCCGATAGCTTCGTAGCCAAGCTCGACAGCTTTGTTTACAACCTCTTCCGGCGTACCTTTACCGTCACAATAGTGGCAATGAGTATGGTAGTTGGTTAGTCGCATATTTGAGCCCCTGATTCTGATACTGACCCTGATGATACCGTTTTAAGCGAACCTGTCCATGTGACGATTGTCAAAATTAGCATTCTGTGCTTCAGTAAAAGAGAAGTCGCTAAAATACCTTTACCGGAGTACTTGCTGTTGAAACTAACCAACTCGTATAGGGAACTTGGACGTGAATTTTATCAGGAGATTCGTCCAACGCATATCGAGCATCCTCATTTGGTGTTATGGAATAAGAAACTTGCCGGTGAATTTTTGCTGCCAGATAGTTTTATTGCCAATGCCGCAAACTATCTAAGCGGAAATCAACTTATCCCAGAATCCATTCCTATCGCTCAGGCTTATGCAGGCCATCAGTTTGGCGGTTTTAGCCCTCAACTTGGTGACGGCAGGGCGCACTTGCTTGGTGAGATATACGACCTTAATGACAATGTTTATGACTTACAGTTAAAAGGATCGGGTCAGACCCGCTTTTCCCGCAGGGGAGATGGGCGCTGTGCAGTGAAACCGGCTGCGCGTGAGTTTATTATGAGCGAAGCCATGCATGCTCTGGGTATTGCTACTACCCGGAGTTTGTCTGTGGTGACAACGGGAGAGACTCTTTATCGTGGAATTGGTGTGCCGGGAGCCGTTGTCAGCAGAGTTGCCAGCAGCCATATCCGTGTAGGAACATTTCAGTATTTTGCCGCACGCAATGACGTTACTTCACTTAGAAAGCTGTTGAGTTACTCTATCAGCCGCCACTATCCGGAGATCGATTTTGATCCTACCCTGACAGAAAATGAGCGTGTTGCCTGTTTTCTGCAGTTGGTGATTGACAGACAAATTGAAACCATTGTCGGCTGGATGCGGGTTGGCTTTATCCATGGTGTGATGAATACCGACAATATGACCATCTCCGGAGAGACGATAGATTATGGACCGTGCGCCATGATGGGTGTCTACGATCCTTTGACAGTTTATAGCTCTATTGATGAACAGGGCAGATACGCTTACGGTAATCAGCCTGTGATCGCTCAGTGGAATCTGGCCAGACTAGCTGAAACCTTATTGCCGTTGATCGAAGGAACCGAGGATGAGGCACTGGCACTGCTTGAGCCTCTGGTTATAGAGTATGGGGAGAAATATCAAAATGCCTACTACACCATGATGGCCGGTAAACTTGGCCTGGTTAACCGTGAGCAGGATGATAATCAATTTATCGATAAGCTATTGTCTCAAATGCAAAAACAGCAATTGGATTATACCGATACCTTTATTCAGTTAATGAGCGTTGCCCGTGGAGCCGTTGATCATAATCTGGAAAAACCCCTCGACGGCTGGTTTCGCAAATGGAAAAAACGTGTCCATAACACCCGGCAAGGAGATGCTATTGATCTTATGCAAAGAAGCAACCCTGTGGTTATTCCAAGAAACCATCATGTGGAAAAGGTATTGAGTGAGTGTCAGGACAACGACAATTATCAGCCGGCTGAAGATTTTCTATATGTGCTTCGTTCTCCCTACAAGCCTCTGGTGGAAACCATTCTTTATCAAGACCTTCCGCCTGATGGCGACCGGAGTTACCGTACATTTTGTGGCACCTGAGCCTGTGCTGCTCAGCCATTAGATAGTTAACATCTAAAATATTTTTCATTTATGCACTGTCTTTCATTGACACTGAACAATTAGCTAATTAAACTGCGATCTAGTGTACTAGTTCGCTAGATCATAAATCTGGTGAATAAATAACGAATAAGAGTCAGCCTCAGTATTTAGCCTAGAAGGAATCCGGTAATGAAAAACAGTTTTGAACATGCAATGCCTAACAGTGACGGTTATTTTGGTGAATATGGCGGAAGTTTTATCCCGCCGGAGCTGGAAACCATTATGAAAGACATTACCGAGGCTTATGACAGTTGCCGCAAAGATCCGGAATTCAAAGCTGAGTTAGCACGTCTGTATAAACATTTTGTTGGTCGTCCAAGTCCTATCTTCCATGCGCAGAACTTGTCTGAAAAGTACGGTGTGGATATCTATCTGAAGCGTGAAGATCTAAACCATACCGGTGCCCATAAAATTAACCACTGCCTGGGTGAAGCTCTGCTTGGTAAAAAAATGGGTAAGAAAAAGCTAATTGCTGAAACCGGTGCGGGTCAGCATGGTGTCGCATTGGCAACCGCAGCGGCATTGGTGGGGCTTGAGTGTGATATTTATATGGGTGAAGTGGATATCGCTAAAGAGCACCCCAACGTTGTACGTATGCGTATTCTTGGTGCCAATGTTATTCCCGTGTCTCATGGCCGCAAAACATTGAAAGAAGCCGTTGATGCAGCTTTTGAAGCTTACCTGAAAGATCCTGTTACTCAGCTATACGCTATTGGTTCGGTTGTAGGTCCGCACCCGTTCCCTATGATGGTAAGGGACTTCCAGTCTATTATCGGCAACGAAGCCCGTGTCCAGTTTCAGGAAATGACAGGTCAACTGCCTGATAATCTGGTGGCTTGTGTGGGCGGCGGTTCAAATGCGATGGGCTTGTTCAGTGCTTTCCTTGAAGATGAAGCCGTTGCTATTCATGGTGTTGAGCCTGCGGGCCATACGCTGGAGGAAGAAGGCGAACATGCTGCTACGCTGACTCTTGGTGAACCGGGTGTGATGCACGGCTTTAAATCTTATATGCTGAAAGACAGTGCCGGTGAACCACAGGAAGTTTACTCAGTGGCCAGTGGTCTGGACTATCCGTCTGTAGGGCCTCAGCACAGTTATCTGAAGGATGCCGGACGCGTTGCTTACGGTACGGTGAATGATCAGGAAGCTATTGATGCCTTCTTTGAGCTTTCCCGTCTGGAAGGCATTATTCCTGCAATTGAGTCATCTCATGCGGTTGCTTATGCCTTTAAACTCGCAAAACAGGGTGTTAAGGGGAGTGTGCTGATTAACCTGTCCGGACGTGGTGATAAAGATATCGATTTTGTGGTGGAGAACTACGGTTCTGATTACGGTATTAAGTCGCTTCTCTAGTTTCCATTGCTGACGCGAAATATTGATAGCAAGCCTGCCATACGGCAGGCTTTTTGCTGTTCACAGAATAGGATTGTCAGGTTTTAGAGGAAAGTTGCTAGTGAGTAACTTTCCCTTCAGGGCTAATTAAAACAGTGAACCGAGCGCCACTCAGTTGTTCAGAACGTCCGACCAACAGCTCTGCATTAATTTTACGTGCAGCATTGCGGGCGATGGCCAAGCCCAGACCAAGCCCGCCGGTTTTCTGGTTACGGCTCTTATCCAGACGGGAAAAAGGAATAAAGATGGTCTGGTATTTGTCTTCAGGAATGCCGGGACCGTCATCTTCTACGCTAAGGCTAATACTATTTTTATGCTGGCTCACATTAACGGCAACTTGCTGACTGGCATAGGTCATGGCATTTTTCAGCAGGTTATCCAGCAACAGCCTTATATGAACCGGATAACACTGGATAATGGCGGAGTCATCGCAGTTAATGGTGATATTAATATCCGACTCTGCGTACAGCAGCTTGCTTCTGCAGCTGACAAATTCAGCCAACTGAATCGCTTCTTTTTGTTGCTCAGTCTCTTCATGTTCAACTGAGTTAAGTTTGGAGTAAGCGACTACCTGTGAGGTAAGGGAGTTTAGGTCATCAACATAAGTATCAATGTTAGTTAATAACTCTTGCTGCAACGGATCATCACACTTACGCCGTAACAAGCCGGTGGCCAGTTGCACCCGGCTCAACGGGGTACGCATTTCATGGGGAACGGCCTGAGCAAATATCTGGCTCTCTTTAACCGTATCTGAGATCTCTTCAGCCATACGGTTAAAGTTAACCGCAAGCTGCTTAACAGGCTGAGGGATTTTCTCGTTTGCTCTGGTAGATAACTTGCCCTGACCAAAGGCCTTGTAGGTATTGTTTAGCTGCTCGATCTGCTTTTGTAGTTTAAAAGCTGGGTAATAAAGTACGCAGCCGATCACGACTAACACAATAATTAACAGCCCGAAGGTGGCTGCAATTTCAGGGTCTTCAAACAGCCCTATATCTTCATCCGTTATAATCACGTCCGGCACATAAGGCAGGGGGAGCCCTATGGCAAGGGAGCCTGAAAACTGCTTGATAGTGTATATGGCTAATAAATTATCGGCAGGAAGTTCCCAGAAGAGCTCTGCGTTTCCATATTTGGAAATGTAATCACAACCGGGACACAGGTTTTCAGTATCTGTGCCGGCTTTCCAGTCCAGTTTATAGCCGTATCGATATAGAGTTTCACCGGCAAAGAGTTTAGCGGGAGTCATGTTACCGGCGAGCAACTCTGTGTTAACTTCGTGGTAAATATAGTCAGTGTCTTTTAAGAAAAAGTGAATTTCATCGTTTTCAAGATAGAAGGAGACGGCAAAGACAGTAACAAAAACGGTCGCCACAACGGCTATGATCATGCCGACGTATATGCGTAAAAATGTTGGTGGGATAAGTTTAGCCATTAACCAGCATATATCCTTTATTACGTATAGTGAGTATTAGCTTGTATGGCGATTTTGCGTCACCAAGTTTTTTTCGTAACCCGGAGATACGCATATCGACTGAACGGTCGTTAAAATCGTAGTTAATTCCCCGTAACGACTGACAGCAATCTTCACGGCTTACAGGTTGTCCGGCGTTTTTTGCCAGAATGTAAAGCATGTCATATTCCGCTGTTGCCAGTTCAACGGGCTCTCCTTTAAAGGTCACTTGTTTAGAGCGGCTGTCGATCTCTATATCACCGACCTGTAAATGATCCGTATGGTGAGCAGGCGCAGATGTATTCACCCGGCGCAATAGCGCCTCAATTCTGGCGATCATAATGTGAGGGCGGATAGGCTTAGTCAGGTAGTCATCAGCTCCAAGCTTGAGCAGGCTAATCTCGCTGATATCATCATCGCGGGCTGTCATCACCAGTATCGGACCATGGTAGAACTCACGGCACCGTTTACAAACTTCAACACCATCAACTTCCGGCAGCATTAGATCGAGAATCACAAGATCAGGATCTTGTTCTCTGATACTGGCCAGAGCCTGTGCCCCATCGTAGGCGGTTAAAGTATCGTAGCCTTCAGCCTGAAGATACATATCTGTCAGACGGGAGATTTCGACATCATCTTCTACTATCAAAATCTGTTTTTTGCTCATAACTGCCTCGAAATTTAATAGCGCCGCTCGTCATACATGAATAGACGATTTAACATCAGCTTGCCTATTAATACTATCCCTCAGTTTGTCTTATTTGAAGCCCCCTTACATTTGCTTACATCCTACCTTTTTCAGCTTACATAGCCTTACCCAACCCAATCAGCATTTCTGTCAGACTAACCATATTGTCAATTAGCGTTGACTAACCAATAGATTCAACACATTTATTTCAACTTAGACATTGTAGAGAGATTGATATGAACTCAAGAGAAATCAATATACTTTTTGTATCTGCGGCAAATGACTTTGCACTGTCTGTAGACGATAACCTTGCTGCGGCTAATATCTGTTGTGACTATGCCTGTCGCAGTAAAACGGCGCTCAATCTGGCGAAAAAAGAGCAGTATAGCGCGATAGTGATTGATCTGGACTGCCAGACCCTTAACGGCATTGAGCTGTGCCGGACTTTGCGCGGTGACGGGGTCGACATACCGGTTCTTATGCTCTCTGACAGAGAAGACATTGACAGTAAAGAGACAGCATTCCACGCAGGAACCGATGACTATCTGGTTAAACCGTTCGCTATGAAAGAGTTGGAGCTACGAACCAAAGCCCTTTCAGCACGCAGAAGCGGACAGGTTAAGAAACTGAGAGTAGCCGATCTTGAGCTGCATATTGATACCAAACAGGTGATCCGCAGTGGTAAAGCGGTGAAGCTTACGCCAACAAACCTCAAGCTGCTGGAACTGCTGATGCGAAAAAGCCCTTCTATTATCACCCGCCATGAAATAGAAGATGAGATCTGGCCTGAAGGTGCACCGGACAGCGATAACCTTAAGGTTCAGCTTTATCAATTAAGAACCCGTGTTGATAAAGCGTTTGGATCATCTCTGATTCAGACAGTAACAGGGCAGGGAGTGAGAATAGGCGCGTCGGCTTAGAAATAAACCCTGAAAAATCGCTCAGTAGTATTCAAATTAGTCTCTAGTTTTTACCGGCATGATTTGTCACTCAGTTCCCCACTGAGTTTCAGAACATGCCGGTTTTTTACGTCCTACAACTTTAGAAATAGATAAATGATACGATTGCGTATCATAAATAATTTGGCTAGGATAAGTACAGCTGATGTTGATTAGAGGTTGTGAATGACAGGGAACAGTAACTTACCGGCAGGAAGACCGGTAGATAAGAAAAAAACGAAAAAGATTTTCGATTCCGTTGATGAGATTCTGCTGTCGGAGGGTGTTGCCTCCTTGTCTATGGAGGGAATTGCCCGTTTGGCTGGTATCTCTAAAGCGACACTCTACCGGAGATTTGGCAGCCTGAAAGGGCTTGTGAACCAGTATGTGGTGAATGAAGTTCAACCACTGTTTTCCCTTATCAGCAGTTATGACTCTGATGAAAGCAACATTAACTTTGACTTTGAGAAGAGACTAACGGATTACGGTACAGAGCTTATGAGTGTTATATCTCAGCCCAGAATCATTGCTTTTGATAATGCCATTCTTGCTGGGGGAGTAGAGTTTTCCAGTATCAAATCAGAGTTGTATCAAAACGGGCCTGTTAAAGCATTGGACTTGCTGTCTGAGTTACTGGAAAGAGAGAAGCTCTCCAGCGATTTTTTTAATTCACAGCAACTGGCTGATGTTCTTTTTCATCTGTGGCGAAGTGGATTCTATGACCAGTGTAAAGTCACGGGAAAATGTGTTTTGAATGAGACAGAGCTCCGTTGCCATGTCTCTGAACGCACCCGTTACTTTCTATCCACTGTCGCAATTGGGGAGAAGCATAAATGAATACTAGTTGTAAAATTCTGGTCGCGGGTTCTACCGGCTATCTGGGGCGCCATATTGTTTCTGAACTGATCAGCAGTAAGGCTGATTTTACTGCTCTTGCACGTAACCCTGAGAAACTCAGGTCCATGGGCGTTCAGGAGCAGAAAATTACCTTGGCTCAGGTCACTGAACCGGACTCACTGTCGGGCTGTTGCGACGGAGTAGACATTGTAATTTCAGTACTGGGCATTACCCGCCAGCAGGATGGTATGGCATATATGGATGTAGACTATCAGGCTAACCTCAACCTATTGCGGGAAGCAGAGCGCGCCGGAGTGAAAAAATTTATTTATATATCGGCTTTTAAAGCTAACGAATATAAGCAGGTACGTTTGCTGGCAGCTAAAGAGAAGTTTGCTGAACAACTGCTGCGCTCAGACAAGCTGATGCCTTGTGTTATCCGCCCCAATGGTTTCTATTCCGATCTGGAAGAGGTTTACCGTATGGCTAGTTCCGGCAGAGCTTATCTGTTCGATCATGGCAGGGTGAAACTCAACCCGATTCATGGTCAGGATCTGGCTCGTTTCTGTATCGAATCCATTGATAGTAACGACACCCAACTGGATATAGGCGGGCCGGATATTTTGTCCGGCAAAGAGATCGCTGAACTGGCATTTCACGCTCAGAATAAGCCGGTATCGACTCTTTCTTTACCCGATTGGGTTAGAAAGCTGTCTCTTGCTGTGATGAAAAAACTACCTGAGAAGTGGGGTGGTCCGGCAGAGTTTTTTCTGACGGTGATGTCGGGCGATATGATTGCACCCAGATATGGCGAGATCACTCTTAAGCAGCATTTTGAATCGCTGGCAGGTAAGCAGTAAGAGCCCTGCCGTGTAAAAAATAGAATAAAAGCCTGAACCCTTATGACAAGGGTTCAGGTTTCAATAGACTTAGAACAGGTAAGTTACTCCGACACCGGCAATATAGTCATGCTTGTCGTAGAAGGTAATGTTAGACTCGGTTTTGTTGTAGCCTAACAGAGCATTTAGCCCCCAGTTTTCCCACCCCGGAATATCAGTGTATTCATAGCTGAAATTTACCCCAAAGTTGTTGTCTTTCTGGGTCTTGTTAAACACAGGATTGGAAGCATCAAACTTCTTGCCGGAGTACTCTCCCCTTAATGCAAAAGTATGTGTTTCAACGATGCGGATATAGGTCATCGACAGACCATACTGATCAAATGAGACCGCTTTACCGTCGGCATCAAAGCTATGGTAGAAGATGGAAGGCTTGATAAATGCGGTTTTAGCAATAGGAAGCCTCATATTAATGTTGGTATAAATACCTTTACCATCCCTTTGCATCGCTTTTTGAGCATCCGCTGACAGTGTACTTGCGGAACTTTCTTTATCTACATCAAGGGTGTAATAAGCAAGCTCTGCATTGAGGCCGGAACCAATGATATTGTCGTACTGAATACGATATGTGTTACCGGTAAGGTCAGTTTTTTTACGCTTTGTATTAACCAGATAAGGGTCTTCGAACACGTCACCGCTGGCGATAGTCGGAAGAGTCGAAACAGAGAGAACGGATTCATTATCGAACTCAAAGGCGTAGCCCACTTCCAGGGTCATTACTCCTTCGATAATGTCATTTCTTGATGTACCAATAAACAGTTGCTGATCATTTTCCTGACCAAAGGTATATCGCAGCTGTCCCAACGGTACGATAACAAATTTCGAATCTGATTCTGCTTCGCTGTTGAGCGTACCTGATTTGGTTTTGTTTTCTGTATTCAGGTTATCTTTGTTGCCGCTAAAACCGGTTAGCAGGTTGACTTCTCCGCTAAACCCGGCTTCACCCAGCTCAGCATTAGCAGCGCCGCTTAACAGAACGCCAGCAGCTAAAATATAGATAGCTTTCATAACAATTTCCTATGCCAACTTAATTGTAGTTATTAACACTATGAACCAAATCATAGTGATTAGTTAATGATTTTAAAAGGTGTTTTGGTAGATTGAATGCACTGTATCGTTCTTATGCTATTAGTGGAGGAATGCCGACCTTTAGTATGAAGAAGCAAGTTAATCAGGTATTTTGATCTGAGTATGTATTCCCATGGAGACCGTGGGAATAAGTGCCTTGAGGGGAGGCTGCTCGCAGGTTTCAGCAATGCATCGTTCTTATGCTATTAGTGAGGGAATGCAGACCTTTAGTATGAAGAAGCAAGTTAATCAGGTATTTTGATCTGAGTATGTATTCCCACGGAGACCGTGGGAATAAGTGCCTTGAGGGGATTAAGGTTGCTGACGAGTTGCAGCAATTACGATTTCACGTACACATACGCCTTGAGGCTGTTGATATGCGTAAGATACAGCGCGTGCGATATCATCAGCAACCAGTGCTCCACCCATGCTCTCTTTCCAGTCTTCATAGCCATCTTTGATTTCAGTAGAAGTAGTGTGAGAAAGTAGTTCTGTTTCTACAGCACCCGGGGCAATTGTGGTTACACGTACGTTAGCGTCAGCAACTTCTTCACGAACGTTTTCAGAAATAGCATGTACAGCGAACTTAGTACCGCAGTAAGCCGCGTGGCTAGGGAATGTTTTTCTGCCTGCGATTGAGCTTACGTTGATGATAGTACCGGATTTGCGCTCGATCATTGGTGAAAGTACTGCCTGCATACCGTTCATCAGGCCGATAACGTTAACGTCAAACATGGTTTTCCACTCAGAAGCGTCCTGAGTATCCAGAGAACCCAGCAGCATTGCGCCTGCGTTGTTAACGATACAGTCTACGGCACCAAACTGCTGCTCTGCTTTTTCAATAGCGGAAACAAATGATGCTTTGTCAGTGACATCTACTTTCTCACATAGAGTGTTTGGCAGATTAAGTGCTTCAAGGCGGTCAATACGACGGGCTAACAGCAGAAGCGGGTGACCTTCATCGCTAAGACGACGTGCAATCGCTTCACCAATACCAGAACTTGCGCCAGTAACAACAATCAGTTTTTTCATCATTATCTCCAATAGATTAATCAGTTAAGCAACATATCGGCATTTTAAATGCAGCCCCTGTTGCGATACGTCTATATTAGGCAAATGATGATTGATGATATATATCGATTTAGTTCAATAACTGTTGCAGCATAGCAACAATAGTCCGGAGAAGTGAGTTTCCTCTTTTATTCGCCTTGCTTACAGCACCATTCACGACAGAGACGAATAAACTTTTTCAGTGCAGGGCTCTGGTATTTATCCTTATGCAGCAACAGATAAAAATCTCTTGTTAATGGATGTTCTATACGTAACATTTTTACCCGGCCATCTTTTACAGCAGAGTCGACAGCCAGAACCGAAAGGCAGGCGATACCGAGTCCGGCCGAGACTGAGTTGATAATGGCTTCTGTGCTGTTTAACTCCATCACCTCCTGCCAGTGAGTGAGTTCGGCAGCTACATTATGGATAAAGTACTCCCTTGTTCCTGACCCCGGTTCGCGTAAAATCCACTGATGGTTATCAAGTTGCAGTAATTGGATCTGCTGTTGATCGGCCAGAGGATGATTAGCCGGAACGATAAAGCACATTTCGTCGCCACAAAACGGTTCTGCAATCAAGTCAGGGTGGGCGGTTTTACCTTCAATAAGCGCTAAATCCAGTTGGTAGTCCAGTAACATATCGCAGATAGTGGCACTGTTAGAAATGAGTAACTGGTGCATTTTCTGTTTTGAACCTTGAAACAACTCACCAAGTAATTTCGGTACTAATTGGTTTCCTACCGTTTCACTTGCGCCTAATTTTAGCGCACTATGCCACTGAGACTGTTGGGAAAACAGGCTATCAAGTTCATTAGATCGGGCAAGTAACTCCTCAGCAAGGGGCAGTAATGTCCGTCCCTCCTGATTAAGCAATAAGCGATTATTTACCCTGTCAAACAGCTTATGCTCTAACTGCTTCTCCAACTCAGCTAGTGCCATGCTGACAGCAGCTTTTGACAATGCCAGATGTTCAGCAGCTTCTGTCAGGGTTCCGTACTGAGTGATGGTAAAGAAAACCCGCAGCTGTCTTAAAGATACGTTGCTCATAATAGTTATGGTTTTAGGAAATCTAAGCTGGATTATGCCCAGAGTGAACAAGGGGTTGCAAGCCTGCATATCTACGGTAGCGACAGTGAGGGGAAACGTAATTAATTGAACAAGAGTTCAAATTGTATTTGAGCGACTGTTCAGTTTGTGTTTGAATGAACGTTCAAGCAATAAGGAGATAACCATGCTGAAGTTCTATTTTCATATGACACCAAACCCAATGAAGGTTGCACTTTACCTACAGGAGACTGGCTTACCGTATGAGCTGGTTGCTATTGACACCCTTAAAGGTGAGCAACATACACCGGAGTACCGGGTTATCAACCCAAATGGCAAAACACCAGCCATAGAAGATGATGGTGTGCGGGTATTTGATTCAAATGCGATTCTTCTCTATCTGGCAGAGAAAACCGGTCAGCTGGGCGGAAAAGAAAAAGACCGCGCTGAATTACTCTCTTGGATAATGTTCATTGCAACAGGGCTTGGGCCATTCTCCGGACAATCAGTGCACTTTCAGCGTGCGGCTCCGGCAGGTAACGAATACGCACTTAACCGCTACATGAAGGAAGCGCATCGACACTATGCCGTTCTTGATTCTCATCTTGAAAACAGAACCTATGTGGTTGGGGATGAGTACACTATCGCTGATATCTCAGCATGGGGTTGGATTGATAAAGCAAATGTAGTGCTGGGTGAAGGTGCCCTGAAAGCGTATCCCAATATTCAGCGTTGGTTTGACGGTATTAATAGTCGCCCGGCGGTAGAGAGAGCAAGAAACATGACTAAAGGTATTGAGTTTAAGACTGAAATGGATGATGTCGCCAAAAGGGCACTATTTCCATCAAACTTCTAGGGGATAGGAAATGATAGAACTTTACACAGCAGCGACGCCAAACGGCTACAAAATCTCTATCGCACTGGAAGAGATGGGATTGGACTATTGTGTCCATCAATTGGATCTGAGTGCTCTGGAGCAGAAGTCAGCGGAGTTTATTGAAATCAACCCTAACGGTAGAATTCCGGCTATTATCGACCGTGATAATGATGATTTCGCCGTATTTGAATCGGGTGCAATACTTCTTTATCTGGCGGAAAAAACAGGAAAATTTCTGCCTGCCGATGCGAAGAAACGTTCTGAGGCTATTCAGTGGTTAATGTTTCAGATGGGCGGAGTCGGTCCAATGATGGGGCAGGCTAATGTCTTCTATCGTTACTTTCCTGAAAAAATACCGGCGGCCATTGAAAGATATCAAAATGAAGGCCGTAGACTGTTTGAGGTGATGGACGGACAACTGGAAAAACATGCTTATCTGGCTGGTGATGAGTACACTATTGCCGATATTGCTACATGGCCGTGGGCGAGAATACATGAATGGAGTGGGGTCGATATTTCTGGTTTGTCACATTTGCAGAGGTGGCTAAATGAACTTGCCTTGCGTCCGGCATGTCAGGCTGGC
The DNA here is from genome assembly GCF_028201475.1 of Vibrio sp. SCSIO 43137. Taxonomy (NCBI): domain Bacteria; kingdom Pseudomonadati; phylum Pseudomonadota; class Gammaproteobacteria; order Vibrionales; family Vibrionaceae; genus Vibrio; species Vibrio sp. SCSIO 43137. Next base: position 671,728 of record NZ_CP116384.1, read on the forward strand.
TTACAAAACCCCTTGCCATCTCAGTTAACGGCAGAACAGAAAGTGGCACAGATTAACAAAATGGTGACAAGGTAACTCTTTACTGTAAACCGTTAACTGCATAAGTAGCATAAGTAGGCCACATTAGTTGTGGCCTATGTTTTTACCAATTAAGGTCAACAGTATATTTAGGGTGCAACTATGTCTTGTCTCAAGCATAGTTATCATTGGCGGGAACATAAGCCATAACAATCTTTATATCACCATTTTTTACTTAAATTATCATTCATTTTATTTATATAACTGTACATATTATCAACTGGTTTTTATATTACTAACCTGATAGCTAACGATATATATCGAGTTGACAGGTAATTATCCTGTGTAACAATAATAATAAGGTTGAAATAATGTGGTATAAATCTCATTATTCAAAATTAGAATTATATCGAAACTATCGAGGCAAAAACTTTTTTTGACTTTTTCTGGATTTAAAATAAGGTGCTTTTTTCTTTTTTAACAGTGATTTATTTTTGTTCTTGTAATATAAGTATATTCTAACGTGTTTAGCTAATAACTGAGTTGTTAGCATTTTGATTTGTATTTTATTTATTGTGCTAACGATTTTTTGGTTTAATATTAATAATTTAATTAATAAGAATTTGGCGAAATTCTTATCGCAAGTGCTTGAGTTATTAATTGAAGGTTTGGAGGTCGTATGCTGTACGATATATTAGCACGTATTGAGTTAATTAAAGGAAGATTTACACATGATGAGCGAGGCGTAACTGCAGTAGAATACGCCATTGTAGCTGTTGCTATGTCTGCTGTAGTTTTAGCTGTTTATACAAATGGTGATTTGGTTAAGGCGATGAAAGATGCAATGGCAGAGGTGGGTAAGAATATTTCTGCTGCCAAAACGGTACCTACTAAGTAGGTAATGACGATTAAATATACCTTTAATATAGTTCTAAGAAAAATAGAGTATTATTGAAGGTATAGTTTTTTTCTTTTTAATATGAGCACAACTGTATTCGTTGGGAGTAACAATGAGTCGTTCTATCCGGTTTATTTTAGTTGCTACTGTGCTTTTTTTGTTGTTTTACTTTTCTGTGCATCAGTTCTTGTTTCCCTCATCTGAGACAACCGTTACTGAGGTTGTTGAGCCTAAAGTTGATATTTATGTGCTGGACAACTCCGCTGAGAAAAATCAAATCGTTCAAGAGCAGATGCTATCGGTACAGAGCTATACAAAGGCAGAACTAAAAGGGCGCTCTTACTCTCCGGTTCAAGATTTTACCTTATCACCTAAAACACGTTTTACCCGTAATATATCAAATGGTAGTTATTTAACCGTGAGTGATGTGATTAATCCTGATCATGATGATTATATATTCTATGCGCTAAATAAGGGGGAGTTGCCTTATTGGTATGACGTTACTGAACTTATAAATAACAAAGCGTTAGTCGTCAAAAGTGGTGATTATGTCAGCTTTATTTTAATACCACGGACTTCTTTCCTGACCAGTAAACTTATCGTTAAACAGGCGCGAGTCCTTAAATTAACTGAGCTTTCATCGCTGACTGGCAGCCAAAATGCTCCTTTTTCTTACCAACTGGTTCTGGCACTCACATTAAACGACATTCTGAAGTTAGAAAAAATCCGGCAATCGAAAACTGATGCTCTTGAAATCGTTTTAACAACCAATATTAACAAACAAAATGACTCTGTTTCAGAGGTCTACGCCCTAAACAAACAGGTATTGCGCGGACAGACTATAAGGCAAGAAGATTTAACTGTCCGCAGGCTTGATCCAATAGGTGTTAGTCAGGACTATACGGAAATAAGTGAGCTCATGCTTTTGCCCGGCGCGGTGTATAAGGGTGGCTATGAAGCTGGTACCGTTTTGACAACGAATATGGTTGCCAATACTGATGATAGTGATTATCCGTTACAGTTTTTAAAAGGTGGAGAGTTACCTTACTGGGTAGACGTAACAACGCTAGTTAATCAGGGAGGATTTACAGCAAAGCGGGGAAATACAGTTAGTTTTATCTTACGTTATCAACCTGAGGGAACGGCAGTTGTGGTCAGTAAGATAATTGCAGATCAGGTAAAAGTATTGCATTTAAAAGCTCATCAAAGCCTACAGGGAATCGTTACCTATAATTTGATTGTTGCTCTGGAAACTTCCCAGATTCTTAAATTAGAAACTGCTAAAAAAACGGGAGAATTGATAGTAATGCTCTCGTCTAATTTAACTATAAATGGTGAGAATAGAGGTAGTTTTAGCAGTAAAGAGTTTACTGATAAAAAAATAAGAACAATTAAAGTTAAAGCGTTACGGGGACAGGGGGAATAGCAATTGCGTATACCTAAATTATTTTTACTTGTACTGTTGTTTTGCTCTGCTTTCTCTCACGCTGATGAGTTGCTTATGTTGAGTAAAGGAAGTGCAAAGACAATTAATACAACAATTAATTCATCTACAGTATTTATTTCCAATCCAGATATTGCTGATTATAAGATTATAAATTCTAAAACTGTTGTAGTTTATGGTGTTGATTTAGGCTTTAGCTCAATCATCATCTATAACTCTAAAGGCGAAGAAATATATAACAGTGATATTATTGTTAACTTAAATATGAAGTTGTTAAGGCAAGCAATTGAAAACAGATTTCCGGACGAGGATATTAAGATAAGTAATGTGTCAGATAATATTGTTTTGGATGGTGTTGTCAGTTCGGAAGAGATAAAAGATCAGGTATATCAAATGGTGGGAACATTGTTGACAAAGGAAAGTGAGGTGTTTAACTATGAAATAGTTAACAAGAATTATAGTGATGACGGCGATCCACTTTTATATACCGGTAAGTATCAATATAAAAATATTATGAATAACTTAAAGGTACTGTCCAGTAACCAAATTAATGTGAAGGTAACCATTGCAGAAGTATCAAACTCATTTTTGACAGATCTCGGTATGTCTTATGGAATAGGTAATGAGCAAGGTACATTTGTTAATAAATTGCTGGATTTTACCGCTAAAGATATTGTAGCTGTTATTTCCGCTGTTGGTAACGAAAGTGTGGGGAAAATACTTGCTGAACCCAATCTAACTGTTTTCTCCGGTGAACAAGCTAGCTTTTTGGTTGGCGGAGAATTACCAATTGCGGTGAGGGAAGATAACGGGATCTCGATTCATTATAAAGAGTATGGCGTACGGCTTTCGATGGTGGCGAAAGTTGTAGATGCGGATAGTATTCGTTTAACTTTACAGCCAGAAGTAAGCTCATTTGACAAATCTTATACTACTAGTACAGGTCAAGTGGACATCCCTGCCTTTCAAACCCGAAAAGCTAAAACTACGGTACAGCTTAAAAATGGTCAGAGCTTTATCTTAGCCGGACTACTCTCTTCAGAAGACGCTGAATCTCTCTCAAAAATTCCTTATTTAGGTGATATTCCAATCCTTGGAGCGTTATTTAGCAGCACTAAATCTGTACGTTCCAAAAAAGAACTAATTATTGTTGCTACCGTTAATTTTGTTAATCCGGTTGCTGCGGAAGAGATTAAGTTACCAGTGTTTAAACCTAGTAGTGATATTGAAAGACTGTTTGGTATGGAATTCTCTACAAAACAGAAGCAATCATCCCCTGCGCTAGTCGATATCATCAATGACGGAGGGTTTAACTAATGCGTTGTTCTTGGTTCTTTATGGTATACGCGTTTAGTCTTTCTGGTTGTGGATATCATATCTTCACAGCCAAAACTTTGTTCAATAATGCTGACGTTGTGCAACAACAGTATGTCGTGCCTCTGCAAGTACAAGAGCGGGAAGGAGCCGAATTTTATGCATCACCAAAGCTTATTTCTTTATTGGTGAGACTTAATAGAGAACATCCTAAATCTGTATTTACAATCACCTATCCGGCTGAAGCTGTTAGTTCAATGAATGAACTGAAAGAAGAGCTTAAATGGTTAAGTATTGCTCCGGAGCGGTTCAACTTTAAAGCGAATAACCAATATTCGTTAAATTTACATGTTCGTGTTAGCTATCCGCTAGTAAAAGACAGAGATTGCGGCGTGTTGAGTATACATAAACACAACTCATACCCTTTTGGATGTACGCTGGAATATAACTACCAGATGAGTTTGGCTCAGCCGATCAGGGAGACCGAGTAATGGCGTCTGATTTAACTTCATTTCTTTCCAAAGTTCAGACTGGTTCTGATGATAAAAAGCGTCGGGATTTAATAGTTTCTAAAGACCAACAATTAATGGACTGCGTCAAAGAGCTATATATCAGAGAAGGATTTTCATCTTTGGAAACGAGTTCGCTTCTGAATGAGAGCAACATTCATCGCTATACCAGCGCTGATATCATAAATGTTATTTTAGATTTCCGAGGTGTCGAGGAATCTGAGCAATGCTCAAAGGTTACGCAAATGGTGACCTTATTGGATACCAGTATCACCGTCATCGTGTTGAGTGATATTGACTCAATCAGTTTACAAAATCAGATTTATCATTTGGGGGCAGAGTATGTGTTATGGGATGAAGCCCTACATAACCTGACTATAACTATTGCTTCCCACATAGACAAATCGAATACACGTCGACAGTCAATCAGAAGTGCTAAACGAGTATTGGTGATCGGAACAAAAGGCGGAGTAGGCGTGTCTTGTTTTAGTTCAGTATTAGCCAATATTCTGGCGGTTAAGGCGCGCCTTAAAGTAATGCTGGTGGAACATGATAGCCATGCTATCTCATCGGATGCGTATCTGGGTTTAAAGCAGTTCAAGGCTAAACAAAACCCTGGCAATCTTGCGTTACTGGATATTGATGCTGCAGTAGCAGAAAGCTATTTATATAAGGTACAGGACAAACTGGATTACGTTGCTTTGGATAGCCGCTTAGTATCACTTCAGGAACATACGGAACTGCTGTACCGGTTGTCTCACGAACTTTCTGTGAACTACAACTTTGTTATCGACTCGGTACCAGTCTCATCTTTTGAGTCACTGAAATTGCAAGAACATCTTGACCGTTATCACCGTATTTATCTTATTTGTGAACCCTCTGTGGCCTCTTTACGGGCGCTTAATGCAGTGGTTCGCACTTTGGCTGGTAGTAACTTTCAAACGGTATTTAATCTGACTCGCCCTGAAAAAGATTACTTAATGACAACCAATAGTGCTCAAAAACGTGTTAAAGACACTTCTGGCATACGTTTTATTTATGATTCCGGATTGGAAAAGCAGCTGTTTCAACAGGGGATCTCCAGTATAAGTAACCGCCAATACTTTTCTCCGTTCACCGCTATTGTTAAAGACCTGACAGGGAAAGATATTCGATCCAAAGTTACTTTTTCATTGTTCAACAAGCTTTCACCATTTAAAAAATGAAAAGATTAGAAGCCGTTTATGTTTCATTGCGAGACGATATTTTTGATGCTTTGGATGCTTCATCTCTCGTTGAAGTCAGAGCGGAGGATTTGGCTGCCCAACTAAGAGAATCTGTCGATCTGCTTATTCAGAAGAAAGATCTTCAAGTGACTTCTTCGGGCAGAGAAGAGATAGTGAGTTCTTTGGTTGCGGAGTTAAAAGGACTGGGGCCTCTGCAAACATTGTTGGATAATGATGCTATATCGGACATTATGATTAACGGCCATCAAAACGTGTTTGTGGAAATCGATGGTAAGGTGAGCAAATCATCGATTCGTTTTGTGGATGAAGAACAGCTTGTCGCGATAGCTAAGCGCATTGCAGCCAATGTAGGTCGTCGTGTTGATGAATCGACCCCCTTATGTGATGCAAGAATGCACAATGGCAGTCGTGTAAACATAGTAATTCCACCTTTATCTCTGGATGGCACATCAGTTTCCATACGTAAATTCAGAGAACAGAAAATACAGTTAGACAACTTAATTGAATTTGGCGCTATGTCTTTAGAAATGGCTAAGTTCTTATCAATTGCATGTTATTGCAAGTGCAATATCTTGATTTCAGGTGGTACAGGTTCGGGAAAAACCACTCTTCTCAATGCAATATCCGGCTTTATTCATGACTCAGAACGAGTAGTGACTATCGAAGATGCAGCTGAACTACAGCTGCAAAAGCCAAATGTAGTCAGGCTGGAAACCCGACCACCAAGTATTGAGGGTACAGGGCTGGTTACTGCCCGGGATTTAGTCATTAACTCACTTCGTATGCGCCCGGATCGGGTGATTGTCGGTGAGTGTCGGGGAGGTGAAGCGTTTGAAATGCTGCAGGCGATGAATACCGGACACGATGGTTCTATGTCAACGCTACATGCAAATACGCCACTGGACGCAATTTCACGAGTGGAAAGCATGGTGATGATGGCAACCTCGAATCTGCCGGTTGAAGCTATCCGGCGTATCATTGTGAGCGCGGTGGATCTGATCGTACAGGTAAAACGGTTGCATGATGGGACAAGAAAAATCATTCATATAACGGAAGTCTCTGGTTTAGAGGGGCAACAAGTTGTAATGGATGACATATATCGTTATCAATCTAGCACTGATTCTGATGAAGACATCGCACGAGGGGAATTTATATCTTCAGGATTATCTCAGCGGTCTGTGGTTTATCAGAAAGCAAAATATTTGGGACTAGAAGAGAAAGTGAAGGAGATATTAGCATGAATTTTCTTTTGATCTTTATCGTGTTAGCAAGTTGTATTTTGTATTTATTATTAGAGCAGCGTAGCAACAAAAAACAGTTGGATATTTGGCTTAATATTGATAGTGATAAGCAAAATAAGAATGAAAAAGTGAATGTGATCGACTTTCGAAATTTTGATCTCAATTTTAACAACCGAATGTTACGATCCATTGGGAAAATAATACGAGTATTTAACCCCAATGCGCCTTTAAAAATAATCCTGTTCTTTCTTATCACAGCGTTACTCTGCCATTGGGTTAATCATCTCTTTTTCCGTTTTACCTACTGGAAATGTCTTTTGATTGTAGAGCCCATTTTGTTTTACCTTTTCTATAACAAACTTAAGCAACATCAGGAAAATAAATTTCGAGACCAGTTTCCGGATGCATTAAATATCCTAGTTAGTGCATTCTCTTCTGGACAAGGTATTGTTCAGGCATTTGAATACGTAGGTAATCAGCTTGATAATGAAATTGGAAAAGAGTTTGAGTATATGGCGAAACGATTTCTTATAGGTGAGGCACATGATGATGTTCTGGAGCGAAGTAGTCAGCGTTTTCCTTATCTGGAATATTTTTTCTTTATATCGGCTATTAGAGTAAATATTGCCCGTGGCGGCCAACTCAAAGAATTGATTGGGAGAATAAACCGCCTGATTTTTGTATCAAGGAATATCGAAAAAAAGAAAAACTCTTTAACATCAGAAGCGAGAATGTCTGCAAAAATCATCGGATTTTTACCTGTGGTGTTTTTAATGATTTTATATTTCACTAATGTTGAAAGTTATAATTTTGTTATGTATGAGGACGCCGGAAAACCTATATTTTACTATGTTCTGGTTAGCGAGTTGATTGGTTTTTTTGTTATCAGGCTTATTCTCAGAGGAGTTAAGTGATGAATATATATTTTACCATTTATGTTGTAATCATTTTCTTGACGATGATTCTGTCAGCTATTATTTTGAAATTGTTTGATAAAGTTAGATTAGATGTGTTAACAGCAAGTTTGATTGGAGTTGAGGAAAAGCAAAGTAAGATAATTCCAAGCATGTTAAAAGTAATAGGAAGCGTAAAATACAATAAAGATGAAATCCAAAACAGGTTGATTACTGCTGGAATCTACAGTGAGCATATTGCTAGTGGATATTATTTTCTTAAGATTGTTCCATTTGTTCTCTTCACTATCATTATAGGTTATGGCCTATATGAAGAATGGATTTCAATGCTAATTTTCACCCTAGCATTTTTGACTGGATTGACGATATTCGTTATAGCGCCGGATATGTATATTTCCAGCAGGGGAAAGTCAAACATTAACAGAATGAACCATAGGCTGCCATTTTTGTTAGATTTGATGAATGTTTGTATCAACTCAGGAATGACAATAGATGCAAGCCTGTCTTTTTTGGCAAAAGAAATAAGCATTATAGATCGTGATTTAGCTTATGTGATCAAAAAAACAGTAGACAGAATAGAAGTTGTTGGTATTCATAAAGCTCTTGACCAGTTCCATGAAATGCTCCCCACTCCGGAAGCGAAAAGTTTTGTCATGACGATACAGAATAACGCTAAGTTTGGTTCTTCTATTGGTCCTATATTGTTTACTTTAGCCAACGATATCCGTGAGATTAATATGTTGGAAGTAGAGGAAAAAGTGGGGAAAATGAGCGCTAAGATGTCTATTCCTATGATTGTTTTTATTATGATTCCTATTGTTGTTCTTATTGTTGCTCCCGGTGTTATGAGAATATTTATGCTATGAATAAATTATTTTTTCTTGTTTTAAATTTAAGTGTTTTGTCTGGGTGCTCTGTGAATAATAAAAATAGCAACTCATTTTCAGATCATATGAAGATAAAAGAACATTTGCTTGTTTCAGCAGATAATAAACAAAAGCTAGTCGAGTTTTACAAAGATAACTTACGCTTCGAACCGGACTATAAACTAAAGCTCGTAGAGCTTTATCTTGAAATGAATGATGTTCCTTCCGCTGAGCTGTATAGGAATACTTATACTAAGGCTGAGCTTGAACTGCCGGAATATATTTTTACTTCTGCAGAAATTCTGTATCGAAAGAAAAATTTCAAACTGGCAGAAAAAGAACTGCAACGTTATCGGAAAAATGGAGGTAATTTAGATAAGTACTATCTGTTACACGGTAAAGCACTAGCACAATCCGGGAAATATCAACAAGGGATTGAGGCTTTTAAGGAAAGTAGGAAAGCCGGTGCATCGGATAAAGAAGTCAATAACAATATCGCGGTTGTTTACATGATGCAGCAGGATTTCACGGCTGCCGACCAAATTCTACAAGGCCTTTACCGCCATTTTCCCGATGATAATAAGGTGCGATCCAATTATTTGATTACCTTAGTGCACCTAAAGAAATATGATGTTGCGCTCAATATCCTTAAAAGGAACCATGGCGAGCATAAAGCGGTTCATTTGTTAGCTAAGTTGATGGGGGCAATAGATGGCTCGTCAGTCGAAGAAAATCAAGAGCATGAGTTAAATCGGTGTATTGGTGAAATATTGCATCCCGCCACTGATACGGCTTTAGACAGTAAAGAAGCAAATATTCCCGTCCATTCAAGTTCGTCACCTGAGCGTAATCGATCCTCCGTGAAGAGCGTTGCTGCGAAGAAAATCTACCGTATTCAGGTATTAGTGGTGAATCATAAACATGATATCGATAAGAGCTATCTGAACTTAATGCGGGAGAAATATGGTGATGTGTATTCGCACTCGGTGGAACACTGGCGAAAATACAGTATAGGTAAATTTTCGAGCTTTGAAGAAGCTAAGATCTATCTGCAAAAGGTCAAGGTTAAAGGGGCTTTTGTTGTCAGCAACGGTCATTTATACACAAAGGTTAGCGTCCATGATTAAGCGTAATGGTATGGGGGGAACAATTGCGGTTGAAGCCGCTATAGGGCTGCCCGTTTTACTGTTTGTGGTTCTGTTATGGGTGGAGTTATGCTTTATTTTTTATGCTATTAGTTCAACGGAACACGCGTTTGCAAGTGCTGTAATTTATGCGAAAAAAGTAAATATTGAAGATAGTAGCTGGGAAAAATATCAGGATATTGTTGAGTTAAAGCTTAAAGAATCAAAGTCAGCCAGAATACTTTGGGGAAGAACAACTGTGCCCTCAAGTGTTTCCATCAATGTGACCTATTTTAAGGAGTATGCCTTTCTTTCTCAGTGTTCGGAACTATATCTGTCTTCGCACAAATGTCCTTCTGGTTCATCCGATTATAAAAACGGGGCTATCGCTATATATAGCCTGAGTTATACCTATCAACCGCTGCTGCTAAATTGGTTACCTGCTATGCCTATAAAGCGTGAAATCATGGCGGTTCAAGAATATGAACGCTGCGCGTTAACTGTTTCAGGGAGGAGTTGTGATTAACAGAATAAAAAGAGGTAAGGGAGTATTTACGATTGAACTGGCATTCGGTTTACTGTTTCTGTCTGGAATGTTGGTTATTGTTTTAAATCACTTGCTTGTTTTTAATAAAAAAGGTGCATTGGACAGAGCGGCCTATTCCGTCGCCACCATAATTTCGGAACGTAAGCAACTGTTTAACAATAAAATGAGCTTGTGCTCCGATGATAACAGTTGCCAATCAGAGGCTAAAACTGCCTATGATATAGTGGTCGCTTCTTTACGTCGAATGGATACCACTTTTGATAAAAGCAAACTGGGTATGCGTATTGATTATGTCTCTATCGCGGTGAAAGGATCGCCGGCTCAGTTTTCGCTAGATACAAATAAGCCTTTAATCTTTGGCAATACCCACCAGTGTCATTTCAATGCTGTAAAGGATATCGATCTGGACACGGCAATGGCGCTACTGCCAAAAATATCTGTTGAAGCAACAAATTTGTTGGGCAGCAGCGTTTATCTACCACTTTATCAAGTCTCATTGTGTTATGAAATTCCCCTTGATTTGATTGGCGGGATGACAGGTGAAGCGTTTCGCCTGATTAGCACCTCCTATACATTTGCCAGGATATAATTATGATTTCTAATCACAAGTATCAGGGAATGGCTACGGTTGTACTGCTTGTATTTTTGCCGGTTATGATTCTGATGGCCCTTTTTGCTATTTATGTATCACAACAGTATTTAACTCATATACGAAATATGGAAGCGACAGAAGTAACGGCTTTGGCTATGATCGCAAGGGAAAATCAAAAGCTGAGTACTTCACAGGACCTTACGTACGCAAATAACCTGATCCAACGTTATATGGGAGATAGCCTGAAAACAGAGGTTAACTTAAGCAAAACACAGTGTGCTTATGGTGACGGTTGCGATATAGCTTACGTCCGAAATACACTGAGAGTCTCTACAGTGCATGACTCATGGCTGGCCTCTCTTCAACCTAGCAAAGGTAAGGCTCCTCTTTTTGAGCCGCAGTTTAATGTTATTGGTGGTGAGATAGTAGCGGAAAAATATGTAGCCCGGCCTGTGGACATCCATTTTATCGTGGATATGAGTGGCTCGATGAGAAAGATATGGCTTCAGGGGCATGGGCTAAGCAGAATAGAGGCGGTCAAATATACTATTAAGAATGTGTTAGATTATTTAAAGACCAAGCAGAACCCGGATTATCCTGCAAGAGTGTCTATGTCAGTATATAATTCAAAATCTATTCAGAAAATTGGTAGTGATACTTATAGCGTTGAACATAGCTATAATGGCAGTTCTCTTTCACCAATATACCATTACCCCACATTTAAGATGATGTGGATTCACCCTAAGGACTGGGTACATCACCCTGAAATACCTGTTTATGAGGGCAAAAGAAAAATACTGGTGAAAAAAGCACATTTAGAATTTCATGATCTGACACCGACAACGGATTACTCTGATTTTTATGCTAAGTTTTCGACGTTTTATCCTTATGGGCCGACAGCGTCCTGGCAGGGTATTATTGCCGCCGCTCAGATGGCTGACAAAGCAACCAATGATCCTAAAGTAGTTAATCCGGAGCAGATATTTATCCTGTTAGCCGATGGTTATGATGATTCGGATGACAAGCCGATGGCAAATGCGCTGATAGAAAAATATAAAATGTGTAATGAAATCCGAAAGCGTATCGGTAGTAAAAACAACCGCTTTTCAGCAGTCGGCGGCGCACCTACAAAGGTAACAATGGGAGTGATAGGGGTAGATTTTGACGGTGTAACAAAAAATTCTGCGTTTAAGTCCTGTTTCGGTAATAAAATTTATGTCGCTAAAACCGGAGCCGACGAGATATATAAACATATTCTGACATTGATTGAAGATGTTTCAGGACACCTTAAAGCCAAATAATGTAAAGCATTGATTGAAATGGATTCATCTATTGCTAACTTACAGGAAGAGAGGTTATTGGCTTTTTATATATTATGTGTTTTATCTGTGCGGATTATTTTCTGTGATATAAAAACAAGAAGGATTCCGGATGTTTTGAGCGCATGTGTATTGCTTGTTGGTCTGATTAACGCCTGGATAAGTGGTTTTGTAGTGGATTCTATACCGGTCGCTTTTATCGTGTTTATTATATTTTTTGTCCTCTGGTTTCTGAAAGTTATGGGTGGGGGAGACGTTAAGTTGATTGTAGCATTTACTGTTGGTATTGCTCCTCAGTTTACGCTACTGATGCTGTGTATCACTGGGCTTTTGGGGGGAATACAGTTGGGTATTATGTACTTATATCAACAACAGCCATTTACTCGTGGTATCCCTTATGGCGTACCAATTGTGATTAGCGGTCTGTTTTTTTCTCTGATTTCAATCTATGCCATTGTCTAATATTCATTACTCCTTAAGTTTTTGATAAATAGTCCAATTAGGTTGTTTTGCACAAAAAATTAGCGGAATCGCTAGTGAAAGATGAAAAGTGTATAGGCCACATTAGTTGTGGCCTTTTACGTTAGCAAGACCGGCAAAGATACCGTTGATAAGTTCACTTACCGCTTCGTCGTTCTCTGTCGCTTTGGCATAGATACGCAAACCGGTTAACTGGATTTGAATATAACGGGCAAGAAAACCGGCATCAGTGTCCGAAGGGAGTTCACCACAATCTATGGCCATCTGAATAACATCGGTAAAACGGGACTCTGCACCGGCCAGCAGGCGTTTCGCTTCAGCCAGCAGTTCAGGCTGCTCTTCCGTCAGTTCTGATATGGATTTTACCAACATGCAGATGCCGCTAGGCGCCGATGTCCGGTTAGCTATAACAGTGTTTGTCATAAACAGCTTGAGTGCTTGTAAGGGAGAGCCTGCCAACTCTAAACATTGATCTAATTGTTGTTTACTTCTGGAAGCGTAATGCTGAATAGAGAGCTTAAACAGCGCCTCTTTGCCGCCAAAACTTGCATAAATACTGCCGGGGCGCATGTCCACAACGTCTTGCAGATTGCGCATTGAGGTTGCGTGAAAGCCTTTCTGCCAATAAAGATTGGTTGCTTTCTCTACCACGTCATCACGATCAAATTTGGCTGGTTTACTCATCTTGGCTGACTTCTGGCTATGAACGTACGTTCAATTTTACCTCTAACCTATAAAAAAGACTACCGGAGTTTGCGGATTAAATTGAAAAGAAGAGTCGAGTGTGTTCGCTTACTGCTACGAGGCCAAACGCTGTAAAGTAACAGGTATAATTATTAATCACAAAAACGAAAAAAGAGCCGCTTTATAGCGGCTCCTTAAATTAGGATAAGAGCTATTTTATGATTTGATTATTAGCTAAATAATTTTGCTTTATATTCAGGCTTCATCAGGTTCTTAGTTGAGAAAATTTCATTGACTTCATTTTCTTCTAATAACTGACGCTCCAGAACGACTTGTTTAACGCTCTTACCTGTTTCTGCGCAAATTTTGCCCACAATATCACCTTCGTGATGGCCGATTAATGGGTTTAAATAAGTAACAATACCGATTGAGTTATATACAAAGTCTTCACAAACTTCTTTATTAACCGTAATTCCGTCGATACATTTATCAGCAAGGTTAATACAAGCATTATTTAATAATTCGATTGACTCGAAAATAGCCTGACCAATTACAGGTTCCATAACGTTAAGTTGTAATTGACCCGCTTCGGCAGCAAAAGTAACCGTTGTGTCGTTACCAATAACTTTAAAACAGACCTGATTAACCACTTCAGGAATAACCGGGTTTACTTTTGCCGGCATAATAGACGAACCTGCCTGCATTTCAGGTAAGTTAATTTCGTTAAAACCAGCACGAGGACCGGAAGAGAGCAGGCGTAGATCGTTACATACTTTAGACAGTTTAACCGCAAGGCGTTTAAATGCACCGTGAACAGTAACATAAGCACCGCAATCTGAAGTCGCTTCAATCAGATCTTCTGAAGGTACACAGTTAAGACCGGTTGCTTCAGCAAGGAACTGAACCGCCAGAGCCTGATAACCTTCGGCAGCGTTTAGACCAGTACCGATAGCGGTTGCACCAATGTTGACTTCAAGCAGAAGTGCGGCAGCGTATTTCAGGTTCTTGATCTCTTCTTTAAGAAGTACACTGAAAGCGCCAAATTCCTGACCTACTGTCATTGGCACAGCATCCTGAAGCTGGGTACGACCCATTTTGATGTAGTCCTGATACTCTTCTGCTTTTTTGTCAAAAGATGCTTTCAGGTGCTCAATAGAAGTGATCATCTGCATAATGCTGTTATAAACAGCAATACGGAAACCAGTAGGGTAAGCACAGTTTGTTGACTGGCTCTTATTAACATGATCGTTCGGGTTGATAATGTGGTAATCACCTTTGTTGTTACCCATCAGTTCAAGAGCAAGGTTAGCAACAACCTCGTTAGCGTTCATGTTCACGGAAGTACCTGCACCGCCCTGATAGACATCAGAGATAAACTGATCCATGCATTTACCCGTCTCAAGAATCAGGTCACAGGCTTGAATAATGTAAGAGCCGACATCTGAAGGAATTGTACCAAGAGTCATATTAGCCTTAGCTGCTGCCTTCTTAGTAAATATCATTCCACGAACAAGTTCCGGTACGTCGGAAATAACTTTTGATGAAATGTTAAAATTATTACTTGCACGTAAAGAGTGGATACCATAATAAGCTTCAGCCGGAACTTCTAATGTGCCCAGTAAATCTTCTTCTACACGGAAATTATTTGTACCGTTAACCATGACAACGACCTTTTATTGGATATTAAACTAATGGGGTAATGATGCTCCTCACTTATGTTTATGTACAATGCCAAAAAGTATCTTTTAATGCGATAACGGCATAGATGAATAACAAAAAATACGATGGGAATCTGCTTTTTTATTAAGAAAATTTCTTGCGATTTCCTGTGAGAATAGAGTGTCCAAAATAGTGAATAATATAAACGTTTAAATGAATAAATCATCAGATTTTATTCGTGATAAAATTTAGCAAATAATTAACAGAAACAAAAAAGGGCAAGCTTTGCTTACCCTTTTCAATTAGATGGTTAATGTTTATCAGATAAACAGGCCACCGAATGCAAAACCTAAAGCTACAGAGGTCGCGATTGTTACCACACCCGGAATAAAGAATGGGTGGTTGAACACGTAGCGGCCGATACGGGTTGAACCAGTGTCGTCCATCTCAACTGCTGCAAGCAGAGTAGGGTAAGTTGGTAGTACAAACAGTGCACTTACTGCTGCGAAAGACGCAACCGCAGTCAGTGGAGCAACACCGATAGCCAGTGCAGCCGGCATTAGCGCTGTTGTTGTTGCACCTTGTGAGTAAAGAAGCATAGAGGCAAAGAACAGGGTAATTGCCAGCATCCAAGGATATTGCTCAAGGATATGTGCAGAGAACTCTTTGATTTCAGCAATGTGGCTTGAAACGAATGTATCACCTAGCCATGCAACACCAAGAACACATACACACGCACTCATACCTGATTTGAAGGTTGCTGCGTTGGCGATCTTAGATGCATCGATCTTAGTGATCATTACGATAGCTGTTGCTGCGGTTAGCATAATCGCCATAATCGCCTGGTTACGGCCGATAGATGGGTTTTCGATTAGCCCTACTGTACCGCTGATCATAGTTGCGTAAGAAACTACAGCGATGATTGCAACAAGGAAGATGTATACAGATGTTTTAGCTGAAGGCAGGATTTCACGCTTAGTTGCGCCCTGAACCTTAATCAGCCCTTTTGCCATACGGTCCTGATAAACTGGATCATCTTTCAGCTCACCGCCCATAAGGTTAGCGATAAATGCACCGATCATACAAGCAACGAACGTGGTCGGGATACATACTGCCAGTAGTGTCAGATAGTCAACACCCAGTGGCTCAAGGATACCTGAGAAGAACACAACAGCCGCTGAGATAGGCGATGCTGTGATAGCAACCTGAGAAGCGACAACGGCAATAGAAAGTGGACGAGAAGGACGAATTCCCTGTTCTTTCGCCACTTCAGCGATTACAGGAAGCGTTGAGAATGCAGTGTGTCCGGTACCAGCCAGAATGGTCATAAAGTAAGTAACAATCGGCGCATAAAAAGTGATGCGTTTCGGATTCTTACGCAGGAACTGTTCTGCCAGATCAACCAGCCAGTCCATACCACCGGCAACCTGCATCGCTGCGATAGCAGTGATAACTGACATGATGATCAGAATAACGTCTACCGGAATACTACCTGCATCCAGACCTAACAGCATTGTAAGTGCAATAACACCAGCACCACCCGCAAAACCGATACCGATTCCGCCAATACGTGCCCCCAAGAATATAAACAGCAGTACAACTGCTAATTCTACGACTACCATATGGTTGTTTCCTTAAATTTAAGTGTAATTTTAGAAAGTAAAAAGTTAATAATTTTAAATTTAGTTAAAGCTCTTATTACACTGCTCTGTTTATAAAATGTAATAGGGCTTAATTAAGTCTGTTATATGTTTTGTTACTGTTTTTAACTTAAAAATAACAGCAATCAATTTGTGTTTATATACGACTCTTATATATAAAAGATAGGTATAGATGGATTATATAAGATTTAAATAAATCACTTTGATTACCATAGAGAGTACTGATATTAAATCTAATTGGGAAATGTTTCATTTGAAGCAGTTATACAAAAATAGCATCGTAATAACTTAAGATTTTGTGACTTAATTCTCTGTATCGTGGATGGAAATCAGGTAGTACCACTTAATGGGTAGATATGTTGTGAATAGTTTTTCAACTAATCGCGCGACGGATTTAAATAGCAATCAGTCGCGCAAACGTTAAATTAAGCGAATTTTAATCAAACTGGCTAAGTTCTTTAATCGGACAGGCTTTAATTAACTTTTTCCAGATCGCTTCACAGGAAGAGTGAAGTTTAGATACATAGCGATAGACATATAAATCCAGCGGTACCGGCTGAATTTCATCCAAAATAACCAGCTTACCCTGCTCAAGCTCTTGTTTAATAATATAATCCGGAAGAAAACTAATACCTTTACCCTGTAAGACAAACTCTTTGTTTAAATCGCTCATGGATGAGGTGGAGATAGTATTGTCAGATAGTTTGATTTGCGTCCGGTTCAGTGCCCGGCCCATATAGCTATCCGGGGTGTAGTCAAGGCAGGGAACGTGACTGTCAAGCTTGGTATCAAAAAGAGCATTACCATTTTCATCGGTGGCAGAAACACAGTAAAGAAGGCTTCTGCCGATATAAATAGACTGGTAAGGCGCTACCTGTAATCTGTCGTCGTAGAAAGAGAAAAGAAAATCACATTTCCCGTCAATCAGAAGCTCGATAGAGTCATCCACTTCATTGGCATCGATGGCCAGACTGGTGTTCAGGTCAGGGCTGAACAGACAGTCGTGTAACTGTGGCAGTATGCCTATGGAAATAGAATGTGCCGCACTTAAACGAACCGTATGTCTGCCTTGTACCGAGCTTCCCGCCAGACGATCAACTTCTTCATCTAATTGATAAAGTATTGATTCAGCAGTGGTTTTAAAATGCTTGCCGGATTTTGTCAGCTCTATAGGTGTTTTACTTCTGTCGATCAGAGTAATGTTTAACTCTGACTCCAGCGATTTAATTCGCCGGCTGAAAGCAGGCTGAGTAATATTTCGTGCAGAAGCGGCCTGTGAAAAACTGCCTAACTCGGCCAAAGTGATAAAATCTCTCAGCCATTTTGTTTCAATGTTATTCATCTGAAACTCCGGAATCTATCCAACGAACTCAATTTTCGAGCAGCCTTTAATAATGAAAGGCTAAGATGCCATATGGAAACATTAAAAATGCCGGGGAGCAACTTATAATTTTCACGGCAATTGCACTGGTACAGGTATGTAACAGTGTTTCTGGTAATTTTTAACATGTGACTAAGTAAACCGATCATCTAATTTAACATGCTGGTGTTAATTTATGATTGGAAAAATTTGTCTGCTATCTTGATCACATATTCTTCTACTGTTTCTATGCATTTTAGGTATCTTGATTAGTACTTTTAGCATTTTACAACATCTTTATTCACCTTTATTGTTCAGTCTGTCTGAGCCTTTAGATTTAAGAGCAAGTATTAGGCGTAATTTATTTAATCAACCTGAATTAATATCCGCGCAAATAGATATTGGAGTGAATAAAACTATTTAGTCCAATATCTATTTTCAATTATTAAAAATATAAATATCAACTGGAGAATGCTGTGAAAACCATAACCACAGATATCGCAGTCATCGGTGCCGGTGGTGCCGGTCTACGGACTGCAATCGCCGCGGCAGAAGCCAACCCTGAGTTGGAAGTTGCCCTGATTTCCAAAGTCTACCCGATGCGCTCCCACACCGTGGCCGCTGAAGGCGGGTCGGCGGCGGTCATCAAAGAAGAAGACAGTCTGGATAACCACTTTAACGACACCGTTGGTGGCGGCGACTGGCTGTGTGAGCAGAACGTCGTGGAGTATTTCGTTGAAAATGCCACCCGCGAAATGATTCAGATGGAGCAGTGGGGCTGCCCGTGGAGCCGTAAAGAGAACGGCGATGTGAACGTACGTCGTTTCGGCGGTATGAAGGTGGAGCGTACCTGGTTTGCTGCCGATAAGACCGGCTTTCATATGCTGCATACTTTGTTCCAGACATCCATCAAATATGAGCAAATCAAACGTTTTGATGAGTACTTCGTAGTTGACCTGCTGGTGGACGAAGGCGAAGTACAGGGTCTGGTGGCCATTCATATGTCGGAAGGCGAGCTGGTGACCATCAAAGCTAAGTCTGTGGTACTGGCAACCGGTGGTGCAGGCCGTGTGTACAACACCAACACCAACGGCGGTATCGTGACCGGTGATGGTATGGCCATGGCGTATCGTCACGGCGTGGCGCTGCGTGATATGGAGTTTGTTCAGTATCACCCGACGGGCTTGCCGGGTACCGGTATTCTGATGACCGAAGGCTGCCGTGGTGAAGGCGGTATCATAGTCAACAAAGACGGCTACCGTTACCTGCAGGATTACGGCATGGGACCGGAAACCCCGGTTGGCCAGCCAAAGAACAAATACATGGAGCTGGGCCCACGAGACAAAGTGTCTCAGGCATTCTGGCATGAGCAGCAAAAAGGCAACACCATCAAACACCCATTAGGGGATGTGGTACACCTTGACCTGACTCACTTAGGTGAAGAGTACTTACAAGAGCGTTTGCCGTTTATCTGTGAGCTGGCTAAAGCCTATGTGAACGTTGACCCGGCCAAAGAGCCAATTCCAATTCGCCCGACGGTGCACTACACCATGGGGGGCATTGAGACTGACCCGAACTGCGAAACCACCATTAAAGGCCTGTTTGCCGTGGGTGAGTGTGCCTCCTCTGGTCTGCATGGGGCGAACCGTCTTGGCTCTAACTCACTGGCAGAATTTGTGGTGTTTGGCCGCGTAGCGGGTGAGCATGCCGTGAAACGCGCTCAAGAGTTTAAAGGCTGGAACGATGAGTCTATCGCTACACAAGTGGAAGCCGTCGAAGCGCGTATCCAATCGCTAATGAACCAGCAAGGTGATGAAAACTGGGCCACCATCCGCACGGAAATGGGCGCCACCATGGAATCGGGTTGTGGTATCTACCGACGTGAAGATTTGCTGGAAGAGACCATTGCCAAGCTGACGGAGCTAAAAGCCCGTTATAAAAACATCAGCATCAAAGACAAAGGCAAGGTGTTTAACACAGACCTGCTGTACGCCATTGAAGTGGGCTACGGTCTGGAAGTGGCGGAAGCCATGGCACACTCGGCTATCCTTCGCCGTGAATCCCGTGGTGCGCACCAGCGTTTAGACGAAGGCTGCACAGAGCGTGATGATGTCAACTACCTGAAACACTCACAAGCCTTCTTCCGGCAAGATGCCTCTCCTGTGATTGACTACAGCGATGTGACCATCACTAAGTCTCAGCCGAAAGCGCGTCTGTACGGTGCGGCGGCGGAAGAAGCAGCAGCGAAAGAGAAAGAAGAAGAGCAAAAAGCGGCGCAGGCGAAAGCAGAGCAAGAAAAAGCAAAGCAAGCCCGTAAGGAACAAACCACTGAGGAGCAAGTCTGATGCCAGCGAACCGAATTCAGAAAATCGACATTCTGCGTTACGACCCGGCCAAAGATGCCGAGCCGTACAAACAGACTTTTGAGGTGCCGTTTGATGACACCATGTCTCTGTTAGATGCGTTAGGTTACATCAAAGACCATCTGGATAAAGACCTGACTTACCGCTGGTCTTGCCGTATGGCTATCTGTGGCTCGTGCGGCATGATGGTAAACAACTATCCGAAGCTGGCCTGTAAGACTTTCCTTCGTGACTACCCGGACGGCATGCTGATTGAGCCGCTGGCCAACTTCCCGATTGAGAAAGACCTGATTGTGGACATGACGCCGTTTATTGAACGTCTGGAAGCACTTAAGCCTTACATCCTTGGCAACGACCGTAAACCAGAAGACGGACCGAACCAGCAGACGCCTGAGCAGCTTGCCAAGTACAAGCAGTTTGCCGCCTGCATCAACTGTGGTTTGTGCTACGCCGCCTGTCCTCAGTTTGGCCTGAATCCGGAATTCTTAGGGCCTGCGGCCATCACCTTAGCGCATCGCTACAATCTGGACAGCCGTGATAACGGGAAAGATGAGCGTATGGAGCTGCTGAACGGTGAAAACGGCGTATGGGGTTGTACCTTCGTTGGCTTTTGCTCAGAAGTGTGTCCGAAGAACGTAGACCCGGCTGCCGCTGTCAATCAGGGCAAAATCGAATCGTCGAAAGACTTTATGATAGCCATGCTAACCCCACAGGAGTAGAGAAGGATGAGTAATCGAAAACCGTATGTTCGCACCATGAATGCGACCTGGTGGCAGAAAAGCAGTTTCTACCGCCTGTATATGATAAGAGAAGCGACGGTACTGCCGCTGATACTGTTCACCCTGTTTCTGACCATAGGTCTGGGCAGTCTGGTGAAAGGGCCACAGAGTTGGCAGAGCTGGCTTGAGTTTATGGCGAACCCTATTGTGGTGGCGATAAACATCGTGGCGCTGCTGGGCAGTCTTTTCCATGCCCATACCTTCTTTGGCATGATGCCGCAAGTGGTACCGGTTCGCCTTAAGGGCAAACTGGTGGATAAGAAAGTCATCGTGCTGAGCCAGTGGGCGGCAGTGGCGGCGATATCGCTAATCGTACTCATCATTGTATAAGGAGCTTATTGTGGTAGATAAACATCCAAAACGTTCAGACGAGCCGGTCTGGTGGGGTCTGTTTGGTGCCGGCGGCAGCTGGTTTGCCATGATAACGCCGGTGACGGTACTGGTGCTGGGCATTATGGTGCCGATGGGCATGATAGATGCGGAAGCGATGAGTTATGAACGCGTTTCAGAGTTCGCCACCAGCTTTATCGGTGCTTTATTTATTATCGGTACACTGGCACTGCCTATGTGGCATGCTATGCACCGTGTTCACCATGGTATGCATGACCTTAAGATCCATGCAGGTACAATGGGTAAGATCGCTTGTTATACCTTTGCCGGTCTGATTAGCGCATTAGCCGTTATCTTAACCCTAATGATCGGTTAAGTCTGCTAAGGCTCACTAAAGCGCTTCTTAAACAGGAGCGCTTTTTTTGTACCAATTTCCGCTAATTAACAAGCTCCAGATAAATTATCACACTGGCATTCGATAATTAATAAACTGAGTACGAACCAAATAGAGTTGATTTATAGGTTGATAAAACGGGTTTATTGTGAGTATTCGTCGGTTAAATAGACTATCAACACAGCATTAAATATCGTCCCTTAATACACCGCTGTATTATCCACTCTCTAGAGTCGCCTGTTAGTTATGCGAAAATGACATGGCACAGTCTCAGGCCACATGGAAATTCATGGCTGAAAACTCACACAGCTTCTGCCATACCCTTTCCCCTGCCGGGTGAAGCTTGGCATAAGAGCGGTATGCATAAATCTCCGCAGGGTTCATATCATTCTCTTTATCCAGAATAATAAGTTGCCCTGTAGCAAGTTGATCTTTAATTGAATGCTCGGGTAGCCAACCGATACCTTCGCCCTGAATAATAAGCGCTTTTACCAGTTCGGTCATGGAAGAAGAGAAAATGGGCTTAAGGGCATACTGACCGCTTATTTCTCTGGTCAGCCGCCCCATAAAACTGCCGGTAGAGTGCATAATCCAAGGCGTTAGTTCCTCTTTGGACAGCCGATACTTGGGCTGATTTTTTTCATCTACGCCGGTAACACAATAGATTTTTGACTCGCCAATCTTATGTGCAAGATAGGGTTTAGAATGGAGCTGAGAGTTCTTATAGCTCATAACGATGTCGCAGGCGCCTTCCTGAAGCATGCTGACAGCATCATCCACATCACTGGCACGGACATCAAGGATAATCTCTTTCTCTTCAGTAAACAGGTTGAACCTGAACAGGGGAAGCACATCGGTAGCGATGGAGTGTCCGGCAACAATGCTCACTTTTTGGTTGCCGAGAACCGATAGGTCGTTAATACGGACGAGTTCATATTCAAGTTGGATCATCAGGCTTCTGGCGCTGGTGCGGAACTGTTTTCCGCTCTGGGTCAGTTCTACCGGCGTTTTTTCACGGTCAAACAGCTGACAGCCGACGGCATTTTCCAGCGCCTGAATCCGGCGGCTAAAAGTAGACTGGGTTACATTTCGCTCTACTGCAGCCTTAGAGAAGTTTTTCACTTCAGCCAGTTTTAGGAAGTCCTGAAGCCATTTAGTCTCAATGTTCAGCATAAATTAAACCTTATTGCGGGAGTTATAGTAGCAGCCGAAACAGAGCACCAATATGCAATAAATGCATCAGGGTGTCAGTTAAATCATTTCTGCTTTTGTTGCCGGTTTGATACCGTTTTTTCCGAGTCAGGATATAAGCGGAATAGATGATAGTAACAACTTTAGCCAGTGAGTAATTATTATCGGTGCATTATATAAATAAGCAACATAGTTTAATAACTACAAATAATTTATCAATATTGCTTATATCTCGTCTTAGTTTTAGCTAAATCAAATAATGATTAACCAACTAACATATTGAGGTTTCAGGTAATGAATGCGACCCGTACTGAAGAAGATCTACTCGGTAAACTTGAGATTCCCGTGGACGCCTACTACGGAATTCACTCCTTAAGGGCGAAACAGAATTTTAATATTTCTAATCAGACTATTTCTGATGTTGCAGACTTTGTTCGCGGAATGGTGATGACCAAGAAAGCTGCCGCACTGGCAAACAGAGATCTGGCGGTAATTCCCAAAGATATCGCCAGCGCGATTATTGCAGCCTGCGATGAGATCCTGGATAAGGGAACAGGTATGGATAGCTTTATCTCAGATGTGTATCAGGGTGGGGCTGGGACTTCGGTAAATATGAATACGAATGAAGTTATCGCCAATATCGCCCTTGAGATGCGTGGCGAAAAATTAGGCCGTTATGATGTGATTAACCCTAATGATCATGTTAACAAAAGCCAGTCGACCAACTGTGCCTACCCGACAGGGTTTCGTATCGCCTTATACAGTTCATTAATGAAGCTTTGTGACAAAGTAGGGCAAATTGCTGCCTCATTCGACAGCAAAGCAAGAGAATACTCAGACGTGCTAAAAATGGGACGCACCCAGTTACAGGATGCGGTTCCTATGACTGTCGGAAGTGAGTTTGCCGGATTTTCAACCTTGCTGCGTGAAGAGATCAAGAACATCAACTATACCGCGCAACTGTTGCTGGAAGTTAACCTTGGTGCGACTGCGATTGGTACGGGTCTGAATGCCGTTGAAGGTTATCAGGAAACAGCAGTCAGTTATCTGAGTGTGATTTCAGGTTTCCCGTGTAAACCTGCGGAGAACCTGATTGAAGCAACCAGTGACTGTGGTGCTTATGTCATGGTTCACGGCGCACTGAAACGCTTGGCGGTAAAACTGTCTAAAGTGTCTAATGATCTTCGTCTTCTCTCTTCCGGCCCGAGAGCCGGACTTAATGAAATCAATCTGCCTGAGCTGCAGGCAGGTTCTTCAATTATGCCGGCGAAAGTAAATCCTGTAATACCTGAAGTGGTTAATCAGGTCTGTTTTAAGATTTTTGGTAACGACACCGCGGTAACTTTCGCTGCCGAAGCCGGTCAGTTGCAGTTGAACGTTATGGAACCGGTAATTGCTCAGGCGATGTTTGAATCTATTGAGTTACTTGGCAATGCATGTACTACATTGGATGAAAAATGCGTCAGGGGTATTACCGTCAACAAAGAGATATGTGAGGGGTTTGTGCACAATTCGATTGGCATCGTGACCTATCTAAACCCTTATATCGGCCATCATGAAGGTGACATTGTCGGCCGTATTTGTGCCGAAACAGGTAAAAGTGTTCGTCAGGTGGTTCTTGAAAGAGGCTTACTGGATGAAGAGCAGCTTGATCAACTGTTATCTGTGGAAAATCTGATGGCGCCGAAATATACCGCCGCACGGTATAAATAGCCCCTTAGTAATTTGTGTATGGAATAAACAAGGCCGCAACTAAATATTGCGGCCTTGTTGCTTAGCGGGGACAGCAGAACACTTAATCCAGTTTTACCGTTTTTTGCCTTTTGTTTTTGTCAACTGACAGGCTCTGTTCGGAAAGGTAACGATCAAACTCTTTTATCGGCAATGGCTTACTGTACAGGAAGCCCTGATAGACGGAGCAGCCCTCGTTTTGCAGATACTTTTGCTGCGATGCAGTTTCAACGCCTTCAGCGATGGAGTATAGCCCGAGAGTATCAGAAATAGAGATTATGGTTTTAACAATGGAAGGATCACTCTTCCCTGATTCCAGATCTCTGATAAAAGAGCGATCGATTTTTAACTGGCTAAGGGGGAGATCTTTAAGGTACTTAAGTGACGAGTAGCCCATTCCAAAGTCATCAAGAGAAAAGTGCACGCCTTTACTTCTTAATGTATTCATATGGCGGGTAATTTGCTCCATATCATCAATCAATACAGATTCAGTCAGTTCAAGACGTAATTTACCACGCTCTATTTTATGTTCTTCAATTAACTGGCAGACCAGAGGAACAAAGTTATCGTTCTGGAACTGCTTATAGCTCACGTTTACCGACAGGGTAAGTGAGCGGGTATCATCAAATTGTTGCCATGCACTTAGCTGGGAGCATGCTGTTTTCAGTACCCATTCGCCTATGGGAACTATTAACCCTGTTTTTTCTGCCAGAGAAATAAACTCATCCGGCTGAATCAGACCACGTTTAGGGTGACGCCAGCGTATCAGGGCTTCAGCCCCGACAACGGCGCCGGCTTTATCGATTTGTGGCTGGAAATAGAGCTCAAACTCTTGTTTTCTGGTCGCGCGGCGAAGATCATTTTCCAGTTTGAAGTGGCGGGTGATCTCTTCCTGCATATCTTCAGAAAAAATACAGGCAGAATTTTTACCGGATTGTTTTGCCTTATACATGGCAATATCCGCTTGCTGCAGTAGTTCTGATTCTGAGTTTTGGTGGTCACCGAATATAACAATGCCGATACTGACACTACTGTTGTACTGAACTTCCCTTAGCTGATATAGCTGTGACAGTTTATCCAGCAGTTTCCCGGCCACTGCATTTGCCTGAGCAGCAGCTTCAAGGAGAGTGCAGTCGAGACCGGAGAGAATAATCACAAACTCATCGCCGGCAAACCTTGCCAGAACATCACCGTCTCTTATCCAGCGCTTTATTCTTGCAGAAATTTCTTTTAGCAGAATGTCACCGTACTCGTGACCATGGCTGTCATTAATCGTTTTAAAGTCATCTATATCGAGAAATAGCAGCGCACTGTGCTGATTGTTCTGACGGTTGCTAATAATGGCGTGGCGTAGTTTGTCAAAAAACAGTCGACGATTCGGCAGGCCGGTCAACGAGTCTATATGAGCAAGTTGAGTGATTTGAGCTTCGCAGTTTTTTCGTTCGGTAATGTCCTGAACAAAGCCGGAAATGCGATCAGGAGTCCCTTCCGAGTTGTAGGTAACTCGGCCACGACTCTCGATCCAGCGCATTTCCCCGTCATTGGGCCGGGAAATAAGGAACTCTACCCTGTGTTCCTGACCGGAACGGAAGCACTGCTGGATGGACTCTGCATAAAGTGAATGATACTCCTTATGCATAATACGGTGCAGTGTTTCGGGTGTCGCACTCCGGTCAAGGGGAAGACCAAACAGGGAATACATCTCTTCGGACCAGACTGCCAGATCGCTTTGATAGGGAAGAGACCAATAACCGATTTTTGCGTGCTCCAGTGCCTGCTGCAAAAGGTGTTCACTTGCTGATAGCTTGTATTGAGTCTGGTTTTTCGCTTTGATCTCTTTCACCAGCCTTAGGGTACTGGCCGTCAGGTTACGATAAGCGGCAATAATGACATTTATAACGGTTTTCGTTGTCCCGCGCATCTGCTCATCTGCCCAATGACTGGCGTCATCAAGGGACATTCCCGACTGAGTCGCTTCTACCATAAACGCCATATGCTTATCGCTTTCAAGGATATGAGAAGCCAGCCAACTGGCAAGGAATGACAATAGTGTTTCCTGCCACTCTTCCATGCTCATGGCGTTATCAAGGGCTTTAAGCTCATGAATACGGTTTATAAAATAGTTATGACTGTCGCGGTGCAGAGACGTCTGCGGCGCATGATTTAGGGAACTAAGCCAGTAGCTTTCTTCGCTTTGAAAGTGGTAGACAGCATAGTCGAGCAGTTCATCAATAACAGGGTTGATAGAGGCATCGGAATGTTTAAAGGCGATATGAGTGACGACTTTATTCAGCAGGTTGACTAAGTGTTTATGTTGCTGATCGATTTCCGCAACACCGGTATTAAAGCTATCGTCCCACGGGAAGATATCTATCTGATGCTGTTCAGTGTATGAATCCGTCATATCTGTGCTTTCTTATGTTGGCTGCTTTGTTAAACCGATGAACCTTAGCGTGTTCAACTAGCTAATGTCGGCTGATTGAGATCAACCGTTTACTGCTGCTGAAAAGCTGCAGAGTCTGTTTCCTGCCGTAGCAAATGGCTTATATTGCATCAGTATAATCGAATGTAATATGCCATTTATCCTACTAATGTCATATAACGTAAAACTGTATCATTGAGATTTAAGCAAAGATCTTTTGCAATAGGCAGCGAGGATACTGTGAAAACTTATGATTTTATATAACTAATTAACTATTTTTTTTAAAAACGAGATGTAAAGATCAGGCGGGTTGTCTTATGCAGCAGATTTAGTGGGAAGGAAGGGAGCGAACCCTTCCTCTTAGAGCTTTTACTCTGCCTTTTTGCGTTTTGTTATCTACTCTTTTTTGCTGAGAAGAGCGGGTTGGCTTAGTTGCTCTTCTGACCTTTTCTGTTTTTGCTACAGACTGAATCAGAAGCTGCAAACGATAAAGGGCATCTTCGCGGTTTTTCTCCTGAGTGCGGTACTGCTGCGCTTTAATAACAATAATACCTTCTTTGGTAATTCTTTGATCATTCAGGCCCAGCAACCTCTGCTTATAGAAATCGGGTAGGGTAGAGTGATGAATATCGAAGCGCAAGTGAATGGCACTTGAGACTTTATTGACATTCTGTCCTCCGGCACCCTGAGCACGGATAGCCGTAAGTTGAATTTCCCAGTCATTTAAGGTGACACTGTTTGATATCTTTAACATATTGATCCTTTTGATTAATATAACAATGTATGTGTATAAGCAGGCTTAGCAGAGCCTGACAGTGTAAATTCTACAGGAAAATAACATGAAAATAGATCTATCCGGCTATCAGGCGGTAATCTTTGATATGGATGGAACCTTAATCGATACCATGCCTGCACACTTGATTGCTTGGCAGGCAACAACAGAAAAGTTTGGCTGGCCGTTTGATAAAGAGTGGATACACAGTATGGGTGGCAAACCCAGCTTTAAAATAGCCGAAGAACTGAATAGCCGTTACGGTACAAATCTGGATAGCAGAGACGTCGCTTCCTTTAAAATGGCCGCTTTTGCCTCGCTGGAAGATAAAGGAGAAGTGATTTCCCACTCTTTTGAAGTGCTAATGTCGGTTAAAGATAAAATGAAAATAGCATTGGGCACCGGAAGTCAGCGTGATAATGCTATTAAGCTACTGGAAGCGAATCAGCTTACTCGTTATTTTGATACCATTGTCACTTCATCAGAGGTAACCAGATATAAGCCGGAGCCGGATACCTTTCTTAAGGCAGCGGGTAATATGCAGGTTGCTGCAAAGGATTGTGTGGTTTTTGAAGATACCGAGATGGGATTACAGGCTGCACATTCGGCTGGTATGGATTGTATTATGGTTGAAAAGGACGGGTTCCGCTTCTGTCCCGTGAAATAAAAAAGCGTGGTAATGTCATACCACGCTTCTTTCAGATGGTTGAGTTATTGAATTTCCAGTAGCTCAACATCAAAGATAAGTACTGACGCAGGTGGAATAGGGCCGGTACCACTCTTTCCGTAACCAAGCTGGCTCGGGATATACAGACGCAGCTTCTGTCCTTCAACCATTAACTGTACCCCTTCCTGCCAGCCTTTTATTACCTGATTCAGACCAAATGTAATGGGTTCACCTCGATCAACTGAGCTGTCAAATACCGTACCGTCGGTCAGCATACCGTGATAGTGAACTTTTACCTGACTGTTGGCCTGAGGGTGAACCGTTCCGGTGCCTTCAGTCAGTACCTTGTATTGCAGTCCGCTTTCAGTGGTGATGACGCCTTCCTGTTTTGCGTTCTCCTGCAAAAACGCCTGTCCCTGCTCAAAGTTTGCCGTGGCGAGTTTGTTGTTGTTCCATGTGCGATAGATAAAAAATCCGGCCAGAACAAAAATAACGATAGGAAAAATAATTTTTGACATGATATGTCCTTATCAATAGGGCTTATAAACTTGCTTGTGCAAGAATGTAGTTGATGGTGTCGGCTAACTGGTCGATGTTTTCATGTTCTTCAGTATTCAGCAGATATTTTCCTTTAATAATAAAACTAGGAACAGCCTGAATTTTCGCCTGTTCGGTAAAGTCTGCGGCCTCGTTTACTTTATTCAGCATCTCTTGTGACTGTAACTCAGTCAGGTCATATGGGCTGATAAGTCCGCGCGACGTATAGATTTTCTGAAGCCTATCTTTGCGATCTTCCATAGCAATATCACGCTGTTGAATAGTGTCAAAAAGTTCAGCCAGCATGTTACTGTCCGGTTTACTATTTAACTGCATCTCTGCGGCGTAATAGAACATGGCGCTTACTTGTGCACTGTCATTAAAAGTGACATGAACCTTACCTACTTTCTGATTAGTCAGTTGTTCAATTTTAGGTAGATGTTGCTCCATATTTTTACAGTGACCACAAGTCAGGGAAAAAACTTCGGTAATTGGCGACAGATTAAAAGCGCTAAGATCATTGTCTAAAGCGGTGAAATGTTTTCCAAGCTGAGGGGCACCTTTTGCTGCCGGTGTCGTGGTCTCTCCGCAGGCTGAAACAAATAGAGTGACAACGAGTAAAACAAGTGCTTTTATGGATGTATTAAGCATAGTGATTGTAATGTAAGAGAATGTTCTGCCGATTCTACATTCTCGACGTGCAGGAAAAAAGCAGCATTTGTTAAAAGTTAGTCGTAAAGGTTATCAGCTAA
Organism: Vibrio sp. SCSIO 43137; assembly: GCF_028201475.1. NCBI lineage: Bacteria > Pseudomonadati > Pseudomonadota > Gammaproteobacteria > Vibrionales > Vibrionaceae > Vibrio > Vibrio sp. SCSIO 43137. The sequence continues at coordinate 701,522 of NZ_CP116384.1, forward strand.
CTGCCGATACAAATGATAACTTGATATAAGCAGATAATAGTTGGGTGAAGCTGTGAGAGTAGTGAGTATCTTTTTAATATCCCTGTTAGCGGGATGTGGTTCAATGGAAAGTATGGTTGCCAACCCTATGCTCCAGACTGCACCGCAAAACAACTCAGAACTGCTCCACCCGGATTGGGGGGAGACGCCGCGTGAACTAACGTCCCAGTCTGCCTCTCAGCAAAGAACGATGCGACAAGTTCAGGGGCCGTACGGAGAAACCAAAAGTCAGGAGCTGAACACTCTACTTAGGTTCCTTTCCCAGCAGGGCATTGAACATGAGGTCGTTCCCGGTGGTCATCTTATGATCAAGTTAAAAGAGAAGATCAAGTTTAAAACTGGCTCTGCGTATGTGTCCAAAGACTCGAGAATGTGGTTAAGTCGCTTGTCCGGTTATCTTTCCAGCCAGAGAAATGTCGATATAGTTATTGATGGTCATACGGACAGTCAGGGTGCGAAATCCTTTAACGATAAGCTCTCCGAACGTAGGGCTATGGAAGTGAAGGCTGAACTGATGAGGAACCGTGTGGCCTCTGGTGCCATTTATACCCGCGGCTATGGTGAAAATATGCCAGAGTGCAGTAACAATTCGGTAGCGGGTAAAGCTTGCAACAGAAGGGTAGAGCTTACCTTTATTGTGACCACAAACTAGTGTTGGTTTGTGGCCATAAGCAGATTTATAATCACCGGCCTTAACTAAGCCCTATTACCTCTCCGTTTTCATCAATATCAAGATCCATAAATGCCGGCTTGTCCGGTAGCCCCGGCATGGTCATAACATTGCCACATAACGCATAGATAAACCCTGCACCTGCACAGAGCTTAAGCTCTCTGATGTTGACGTCGAAGTTTTCCGGAACGGCTTTTAAGGCAGGATCCGTAGAGATGGAGAGAGGGGTTTTTGCCATACAGACGGCAAGTTTGTCAAAGCCCAGTTTTTTATATCTATCAAGCTGGTTTTTGGCCAGCGGTGATAAAATGGTCTGGTTTGCGCCATAGCCTACTTCGCAAACCGCCATTAGTTTTTGTTCCAGTGCATCACTACTTTGGTACAGAGGTGAAAAATCTGATGGTCTCTTACATGCCTGTATCACTTTTTCTGCCAGAGCAACAGTGCCTGCTCCCCCCTGACTATAACCATTACTGATTTCGGCAGTGACCGGATAGTCCAGTTCCTCAATCCACTGCTTAAGAATATCAAGCTCTTCTGCACAATCCTGCGGAAACTGATTGATGGCAACAACTGCCGGGATACCGTAGCGGGTAACGTTGGCGATATGCCAGCGCAGATTTTCAAAACCGGCTTTAAGGGCAGTATTGTCGGGACTAAAGATAGAGTCGGGTAGCGGCTGTCCCGGACGTAGATCGTAGTGACCGGAGTTGGCTTTCAGTCCCCTAAGAGTGGCGACAATTACAGCACAGTCTGGCGCTTTTCCTGAAGTTGCTGCTTTAATATTACAAGCTTTTTCGAAGCCCATATCTGAGCCGAAACCACCTTCGGTTACCGTGTAGTCTGCTAACCTCAGCGCTAGTTTATCAGCAATAATAGAAGAGTTGCCGTGGGCAATGTTGGCGAATGGTCCTGAGTGGATTAGCGTCGGCACACCCTCAAGAGTCTGCATCAAGGTTGGTTCAATTGAGTCCTTCATGGTGACGGCCATGGCACCGGCGACCTGAAGATCTTCTGTTGTTACCGGCTTACCGTCGAGATCGTAGGCAACCACAATACTGCCGATTCGTTGCCTCAGATCTTTTAAGTCAGATGAGAGGGCAAGTATCGCCATCAGTTCGGACGCCGCAGAGATATCAAACCCTTCATCACGCTCAAAGCCGTTTACGGTTTTATTGGGGTTATTCTTACCAATCGTCACCATCCGCAGCGCACGGTCGTTATGATCCATTACCCTGCGCCAGATGATTTGCGATTTATCTATTTTCAGCGCATTAAGCCCGGTGCGCTGTGCAAATGCCTGATAGCCTTCCCTCTCTTCATGATAGATACGGGCATCAATGGCTGCTGCAGCCAGATTATGTGCTGCGGTGACGGCGTGAATATCTCCGGTTAAATGCAGGTTGAGTTCTTCCATAGGAGCAACCTGACTATAACCACCTCCGGCAGCGCCACCCTTAACACCAAAAACCGGCCCCATAGAGGGTTGTCTGATGCAGGCTGCTACTGAATGTTCAAGCTTTGCCAACCCCTGAGATAGGCCGATAGTGGTCACCGTTTTGCCTTCTCCAAGGGGAGTAGGCGTAATTGCCGTAACCAGAATAAGCTTTCCCTGACGGAACGATTCAGTCCGCTTCAGGCTATCAAGGGAGATTTTCGCCTTATAAGGCCCGTGAGGGGAGTACTCTTCGGCCAGCAAACCGAAGCTGTCAGCAATTTTGGAGATATTTTTAAGCTCTGCACTTCGGCAAATCTGGATATCGTTCTGCATGTTCACCTTGATATGTAATGGTACAGCCGGTTTTTTATAGCATTAGCCGTTTGAAAGCAAGTAAAGGCTTTAACTCAGCATCCAACCATGGCTGCTACTGAGTTTTATAGGCTTTAGTTCCCCATAGAGGTACTGTTGACAGGCTATGTTTAAAGCTGCCGGATGTCTCTTTCGTTGAATATGAGAGATACATAAGGGTTTGGTTTTCCGAATCAAAAATTCTGCGAATCTTCATGGACTTAAAGAAAATACTCTTCGACTTCTTAAACACCACCTCGCCTGATTTACTGGTATCGATCTGAGCGATCATTTCAGCTGTTATTTCACCGGTCTGTCGGCAGGCGATGGATGAGTCTGAAGGATCTGCAAACGCGAGATCATCTTCTATAGAGGCGATATGGCAGGTAACACCAGTCACGACAGGATCAACAAGGTGATTAAGCTTAATGTCCTGCATAGTAAACATACCAAGGCTGACGTCGCCCACCTCGTTTTTATCACAGGCAGTCAGAGCGAGAGTGATTGCCGGTACTATTAATAGTTTTTTTAACATAAATACACTCTTATTTGTTAATGTATACTTTCGTTATGCAGCTTTCGTAATGCAGCATAGTTTAACAGTTTATTGCAATGAGAGAGAACTTTGTGAAAACTATGCTATACCCAAGTGACCTCAAGATGCAGGGTTCAGAGCTGCATCAAGGTGTTCAGTTCAAGGAAGATAACTGAAGGAATGGCACTCCCTTTCAAAGTTATCTGACACAGAAATGGGCGCCTTGATGCGCTCCCAAAGGGCGAGTTTTATTGGCTCCTGCTCTGTGTTACTGATCCTCACCGTAGAATAACTATGGCTTCAAATCAGTGCCTTGATCAGAAGCCAATAAATTCTCGCTGAAAAAGCATCTTGAGGTGATTTGGGTATAAGTTGCTTATTTAACAGAGAGAAATACTATGAGAAGCTTGTTGTTCATTCTAATGCTCTGTATGCTTACCGCGTGCAGTTCAGACCCGTCCGAATTAATGTGTACTCCCGCTGCATGTGATATATGGGGATAGTTTCTGTCGGATAAAAGCGGTTATCCAATAAATCGAAAGTAGGCTTTATGAGTGCTATTTCAGCGTTAATAGAAAAGAAGAATCATTGGCTGCTAAGCCATGTTGATGTTGCCTTCCCCACTGCAGAAAGTATTAAGGGCAGAGAGCTGTATCTGCAGCAGCAACAAAAGGCTCAGTACACCGAGCATGGTGTAAAGCCTGAGAAAAGTCCTTCAGCCCATATTGATGATATTTATCTTGTCGACTTTCATCGCCTTACTGTGATGTTTGCGCAGCTACAGGCTCAGCTCTGGCCTGAGCCGGAAGAGCAGGCATGGGTACTTGAATTCTTTGCGCAGATCACGCTCTCTGATCAGCATCCGATGTATCTGGGTTTTAGTAACGGCAAACCGGTCATTAGTGCACTTGTGACAGAAATGGAAGGTGAACTGCTTATCTCGGATTTAGTCTCTGTCACTGACGTTGAAGATATCAAACCTTTATTTGCTCATCAGCTGATGGAGATAATGAACACTGATAATCGTTATTCCCGCTTTTATATACTCGACTGAGCAATCTGGTTTGCTGGTTAAATACCAGACAGAGTACCCTTATTTAAGTGATCTCAGTTAGATAATCACGCTTTCATTCTGCTCGGTTTATCATTCTTTTCTGTTAGTTCTACCTGATTAATTTTAATGACTTACCATGTAGTTACGACTCTGATTGCTTAACCATTTTAACAGAGTCAGTTTTCAGTAAGCGGTATTCCCGGAGGTAAGTTAGTGCAGCAGCTAAGTAACATTCAGTGTGTCATTTTCGATTGTGACGGTGTGCTTATTGATAGCGAGCCTCTATGCTGTCGTGCTTTACTTAACGTGTTTGTCTGTTTTAAACCAAACCTGACTTATTCCGAAATAGAAAAGCATTTCCGCGGCGGAAAAATAGCCGATATTTTAACAGAGACAAGAGATCGGCTGGGGTTGAACATAAGTCTGGATGAGCTGGAACCTCTGTACCGTAAACAGACACAAGTGCTGTTCCAGGCTCTTTTACAGCCCATGCCGGGTATTAATCAGGTGCTGGATCAGCTAGATAGTAACGGGGTTCAATATTGTGTGGTGTCAAATAGCCCAAAAAGCAAAATAGAGTACTACCTACGTTTGACCGGGCTTTATGAGAAGTTTCAGGGCAAGTTATTCTCAGCCTTTGATGCAAACAGCTGGAAACCGGATCCTGATCTACTACTGTATGCCGCTATGAACATGGGCTTTTCAACGGCTGAATGTCTGTATGTGGATGACTCTGATAAAGGGATTGAAGCTGGTCTAAATGCAGGTATAGCGACAATTCACTTTAAATCTACTTTGAACCGTCGTAGTGATTTCTATCCCGAAACTCTGTCCATAAGTAAGGCAGAACAGCTTCCTGCAATACTGTTTGAAGTCTGATCCTCCAATAGGTTTTTAGTTAAAATATGCCTTTAATGGTCTGAGTTGGCTGTTAAGGGCAAAAACCATTCTTTTTGCTCGATTAAATCCTTAGCTTTACCACAACTATTTATCCATTTCTTGCATTAACACTAATGCAACATAATTTGTGCCAAATTTTCTTATGTATACAAAACAATCACCTAAAATTGACCTGTGTTAAATATATGTTAACTGCAACAGTGGTTCGAAAATAGTCATATATAATTACAATAAAGGGGGTTGTAATTAGCTCAAAAATCAGGAAAATGCAGTGCAAAATAAGATTGCAAATTTGAAATGTTTCTCAGGTCGGGTGGTATGAGAGGTAAATTATGAAGCTTTTCCTAATCGTAATGGCATCAATTTCAGCGGGAGTTATCTCAGCTGATCATCTACATTCTTTTATGCTTGGATTGTCGGTCGCATCCCTTGCCGTTGGCACCTGTTACTGGTTCGCTTTCAGAACGACACGCTTTCCTGAACTGGCGTTTCTTCTGCTGTTGATTGGATTATTCTCTAAAATTCTGATCACTGTTGCCGGTGTTGTTATCGGAGTGCAGGCCTCGCTAATTACCTCACCACTTGTGTTTGCTCTCTCTTATCTGTTCTTCTCTATCGTGGTCACTTATCTGTGGTTTAGTTACCGGGATAGCATTACTAAAGTGTTTACCAAGAGCAACCAAGATACGGTTGCGGGATAATCATTTAGCAATACATCAGGAAAGGCTGGCAGAGAATAAATGCCAGCCTTTTTAGTTTCATCTCCTTATACATGGGCTAAGACCCACTTAAGCCTTTATTTTGCCTTGTTTTTCTATTTTCCTGCCAAAGTAGTTACTGTTTGTAACTGAACGCCAATCTTAATGCATCTGGTTTTATAGAATAATCAGGTAACGTGTTAAAGATCTAATTATCTGAAAAATAAACGGAAATAGTGAGCTAGATATTTGTAAAAACTAGGTTAATACTCATAATTATTGAAGGTGGTTATCAATAGGGATTGAGTTATATGAAAAACCTTGGATTTAAACGATTACTTCTTATTTCCATTCTGGCTTTAGTCGCTTTGTCGGTGTCTGTTTCCAGCTATATTTCATATTCAAAAGAGTCAGCAATGATTACAAAAATGATTTCTGACTCTACAACAGAGTATGTCTCTGAACAGGCAAAACTGGTTGAGGTATTATTAGGGGAAAAAGTTTCTGCCGTAGGGAAACTGGCAGGGCAGTTTAAGAACAAAGATATTGAAGGCAGTCCTGAACAGATTATTGAGTTAACGAAAATGGTCGCTAATGCCGCTAACCTGAATAGTGCGGTGATCGCATTTAAAAATGGTGATGCCTACTGGAACCAGACGGCACCGACATGGCCCGATCATAAGTATGATGGCGATGTCACCACCCGGGGTTGGTATCAGGCGGCGATTAATGCAAATGGTACCTCTGTAACGGATCCTTATTTGAGTTCAGACGGTGATGTGTACTGGATCAGTATTGTTGAGAAGACTTTTGGCGGAATGATGTCGGTAGATATGAAGCTGGGTTTTCTTAATGAAATGGTTAGCGACGCGACTAAACTGGCCGGTTCTGCTGCCATTATTATGAATCAGGACACCTCCATTTTAGCCTCCTCTTCTCCCGCCTTAAAAGTTGGTGAGAAAGGGGCCGATATTGCTTCCCTAAAATCCGTATTAGTTAACGCCACTCAACAGCAGATCGCCACACAAGAGTACCAGCTTAATGGCGTAGATAAGTTAATGTTTTCCAAGCAAATCGTCGTTGGCGATAAGAAATGGTACTTTGTAATAGGGTTGGACAAAGATGTCGCCTTTGCTGATCTGCAAGACGCAAAATATGACGCAATCTTTGTTGCCCTGACGGCCTGTATACTTAGTGTTGTCCTGGCGTTTTTTGTGATTCAGGCACTTTATCGCCCTATTCTGGAACTTAAAAAAACCATTACCGGGCTATCACAGGGTGATGGTGATCTTACCCAGAGGCTAGAGGTAAGAACCAAGGATGATTTGGGCCAGATAGCCGACGGAGTAAACCAGTTTATTGCCAGCCTTCAGAGCATGATGCTGGAGATACAAAATGTATCCCTGCAACTACAGGAGAATGTTGAAAGCCTTAAAGGTAAGTCAACCCGTAATGCGGCAATTCTGGAAAGCCACGTATCTGAAACAGAACAGATTGTCGCCGCGATAGAAGAGATGAACGCAACGGCGGATGCGATGGCGACCGATGCGGCGAATACGGCTCAACTGACGCATAAAGCGAATGAAGCCAGTGGCGTATCGCAGAATACGGTATCTCAGGCTCAGACTACTGTTAGTGTGTTAGTTCAGGATGTTGATGCGACAGCAGAAAACGTTCAGCGCATGAGCCAAGAAACCGACGGTATTAACGCTATCCTGAGTGTTATCGGAGAAATTGCAGAGCAGACTAACCTGTTGGCATTGAATGCGGCAATTGAGGCTGCAAGGGCCGGAGAGCAGGGGCGTGGTTTTGCCGTTGTTGCCGATGAAGTGCGTAACCTTGCCAGCCGTACTAAAGAGAGTACTGAAGAGATCGAGTCCGCTTTAAGCAGCTTGCTGAAAGGAAACCAGTCAGTCGTTGAAGCGATGGATACGACTAAAGAACGCTGTCAGGAAACGGCTGACGGTATGGGCGGAGTAACTGAAAGTCTGGGAACTATGACGCAGTTTGTCGGTGATATTAATGATTTGAGCACTCAAATTGCTACTGCGGCGGAAGAGCAGAGCAGTGTTACTCAGGAAGTGAGCCGTAATATGAGCGCAATCAGTGATATTGTTAGTGAACTGGACACCAACAGTAAAGAGGCTTTGGCTGAATCTGAAACCATTGCCAGTGTGAACAGTAGTCTGGCTGCTATCGTCGGCCGCTTCAAACTCTAACCTGAAGCACACTGTCAAAGTTTTGACAGTTAACAAAAAAGCAGCACTCAGGTGCTGCTTTTCAGTTTTCTACTCAGTTAGTACTGGAATCGCGCCTGCATACGGAATTGGTTACCGTATACACCGCCATTGTAGAAGGAGACGCCTAATACCAGCTGCTGGGTAGAGTGGAATCGACCACCGACTTCCCAGGTTGTGTGGCTGTCATCACCGTCAAGTAACTGACCCACTTTACCATGAGCTTCAATGCCATCAATAAACCACAGGCGAGTGCCTAAGCTAAGCTCTGGTAAAATGTCTTCACCCAGAACCTTATCATCCGGTTCTTTTACGTTATGTAGCAGCATCTGACCTATAACATCAGCAAACTGACCAGCCGGACCGTTGAATCCAATACCAGCGGCAATGTCGTAATCGCCGTCAAACTTACTTTCTGCCTTACCCACTAAATGCACGTTTTCAGTAAACTGCATGCTGGCACCGACCCCGAACGTTGTTGGGCCTCCGCCTACATTTACATCGAAGGCGTTGTAATTGAAGTTGTTGGCGTATACAGCGCCTGAACTTAGCGCAACAGCGGAAAGTAATGCGATATCACGTACTTTGCGTAACATGGAAACTCCATTTTATTATAATTAAAAACTGATTGGATTTTACTAAGCAATTATTATGCCTGATTTTATTCTGATAGCCAAAAAGCCAGAAGCAGAAAGGGAAAGAGACGGAGTTGGTTATCAATCAAGTAAAGAATAACCGGCCAGTGTCAATTTCTTGTCTGCCGTTAATATTAAAAAACATGAAAAATAAAGAGGCTTTATTTCATTATGTGTCTTTTAATTCAAGTGGTTAGTGAATGATAAATGCAAATTGAATCGCTAATTGAGATATCAGTCTAGCCGGATACAGGCAAGAACATGTTATATTGTTACGCTCCTGTTCAGACCTGTATAAAAAGTATGTATAAGGCCATTTCTCATCTATTCATCTCTATCCTGTTTGCCGCCTCTTGTTCAGTTCAGGCCGCAGATAAAGTCCGTTTGTATGCCGCAGCCTCAATGACCAATGTAATTAATGAGGTTTTACAGAGCTATAAAGCACAGTCAGGCGACAAAGTGGTTGCTGTTTTTGCCGGTTCTTCTTCTCTGGCAAGGCAGATTGAAAAGGGTGCACCAGCCGATATTTATATCTCCGCTAATGTTAAATGGGTCGACTATCTGATAGATAAAGGAATGGTTTATAGGGATAAAGCTGATATCGTGGCGCGTAATCAACTTTCTCTGGTAAAGCCAGCTAACGGAAAAGTGGATCAATTTGATTTAGCAAATGCAGAGCAATGGCTCGCAGCACTTAAAAACGAAAGACTGGCCGTCGGGCAGGTAGATTCCGTTCCTGCTGGTATTTATGCCAAACAGGCACTATCAAATCTAGGCGTCTGGCAACAAGTCAGATCTTATACCGCACCCACCAACTCAGTTCGTGTCGCTTTGGCTTTGGTTGAGAGAGGAGAGGCAGCACTAGGGGTTGTTTATCAGACCGATGCTATGGTAAGTAGCAAGGTAGTTATTCTGGACACCTTCCCTGAGCAGTCTCATACTCCGGTTCAGTATCCTATGGCGGTCATTTCAGGCAGTAAAGCTGCCAATAAGTTGGCTCAATTTATATTGAGTGATACAGCACAGCAGATCTTTGAGAAATATGGTTTTAGTCTGCCAAAAGGTGAGGAGCAGTAAGTTTGTCGGATTATGAAATTGAAGCTCTGCTGTTAAGCCTTAAAGTTGCCTCTGTTGCGGTTCTTTGGCTGATCCCTGCCGGCATATTTTTTGGCTGGCTTCTGGCGAAGAAGAACTTTTATGGTAAACAGCTGCTGGATAGCCTTATTCACCTGCCTTTGGTACTTCCCCCGGTTGTTATCGGTTACCTGCTATTGGTAGTTATGGGCAAGCAGGGTGTTATCGGTTCATTCCTGTCGGATACCTTTGGTTTGTCATTCAGCTTTAGCTGGAGGGGGGCGGCGCTTGCCTCCGCTGTTGTGGCTCTGCCCCTTATGGTTCGAGCTATCCGGCTCAGTCTGGATAATGTTGATGTAAAACTGGAGCAGGCTGCCAGAACCTTGGGGGCATCACCGTTTAAAGTTTTTTGTACTATTACGCTGCCACTGACTCTGCCGGGAATAGTAACCGGTACTATGCTCTCTTTTGCCCGCAGCCTGGGTGAGTTTGGTGCGACCATTAGCTTTGTTTCTAATATTCCGGGTGAGACACAAACATTGCCTCTGGCGATGTATACCTTTATTGAAACTCCCGGGGCGGAAGAGAGTGCTGCGCGGCTTTGTATTATCTCAATAGCTGTTGCGTTAATTTCGCTATTTATTTCTGAGTGGCTTAGTCGTAGAACTAAGAAAAGATTGGGTTACGGACATTAATCATGATTGAAATTCAGTTAACACATAAGTTAGGCGGGATAACTCTGGATGTTGATGTCACCATACCTTCGAGTGGAATTACCGCTATTTTTGGTCGTTCCGGTTCAGGAAAAACTTCATTTATTAATACCATAGCTGGATTAATCACGCCGGACTCAGGCCGGATCAAGCTGGGTGATCGTCTGTTATTTGACAGCGGTGCAGGAACAGATCTGGCTATTGAAAAGAGAGATATAGGCTACGTATTTCAGGATTCACGCCTGTTTCCCCACTATAGCGTCAGGGGAAACCTTCTCTATGGTGTAAAAGAAAACCATCAGCAAAGTGAGTTTGAGCGTATTGTTGATCTTCTTAACCTGAGTCATCTGTTGGAACGTTATCCCGCTGCACTGTCAGGAGGAGAGAGGCAGCGGGTGGCTATTGCCCGGGCGTTGCTGTCAAACCCTCAGGTATTGCTGATGGATGAACCTCTGGCGTCACTAGACTTGCCCCGTAAAAAAGAGGTAATGCCATTTCTGGAGAAATTATCAAAACAGGTTAATATCCCCATTCTGTATGTCACCCATAGTCTGAGCGAAATTCTCAGGCTTGCCGATCATATGGTACTTCTTGAGAGTGGAAAGGTTATCGCTTGTGACAGCTTAGAGGCCATCTGGGCATCAGAAGTGATGCGGCCGTGGCACTCATTTTCTGATCAAAGCTCGTTGTTTGAGGCTCGTATCCACTCTCATCATGAAAAGTATGCCTTGTCGAAGGTAGAGCTGAACAGTCACACTCATATCTGGGTACAAAAACTGGATGCTGAACCGGGTGAAGAACTTCGCCTTCAGATTAGGGCAAATGATGTTTCTATTACCCTTGAACATTCAAAGACAACCTCGATCCGCAACATTCTGCCAGCGACAGTCATTAAGAAAGAGAAGCGTGAGAGCCAACAAGGTAACCAGAGTGCTGCGGTACTGCTGCAATTGGCAGACGGCTGTCAACTGTGGGCCAATATCACTCATTGGGCGCTGGATGATCTGCAACTTAAACAAGGACAGCAGGTGTTTGCTCAAATTAAAGGGGTGAGTGTTACTCAGCGTGATATGGCGATAAAACCTATTTTACATAACGAGAGCGAACTTCATTCGGCCTAAGTAACCTTTTAAAAGCCTGCCATTTGCAGGCTTACTGTTCGAGTTTGATACCACTATCTATTCCGGTGGGCTTATTTCAGAGAAGGCGTTAAATAAGCTTCTGTTAATTAAGACTAGTGTTAAGCCAGTTATCAAACTGGCCTTTAGGCAGGGCGCCATTAACCATATCTACCCGCTGGCCGTTTTTAAATACCATGATGGTCGGTATGCTGCGGATCTGGTATTGGGCGGCCAGCTGTTGTTCAACTTCCGTATTCACTTTAACAAAGCGGGCGGCTCCTTTACGTTCCGCGGCGGTCTGCTCAAACACCGGGGAAAAGCCGACACACGGATTACACCAGGGGGCCCAGAAATCTATCACTACGGGCTGGTCACCGTTAAGTAGGGCCTGAATATTCTGGCTTGTCCCTTCAACCGGGGCACCGTCTAACAGTGAACTTTGACATTTTCCGCAGGTGGCAGAGTCAGACACTCTCTCTACAGGAACGCGGTTTAAACTATTGCAGGATGGGCATCGGGTAGTAAACTGGCTCATTTAAAACTTCCTTTCTATTGTTATATTTGTAGTTTTCTATTGCTATATCTGTTGCTTCTGATGGTTACAGCATTGGATAGATCAATCAAGATAAACTGGTTATATATTGTGACCTGTTGTTCTGTTGAGGGAAATTTCGCCACTTGTGAAGGTTTTTGCTCAGTATATGTCAATAGTTGAGCAATTAACTGAGCATTTATCAATCTGGACTTACCAGTAAGTTTATATATGCGTATAATCGATTGCATTAAAACTAAATCAAAAGAAAAGTAGTTGAGGATTTGGATGAGTAAGTATTTTGCAGAGATAACAGGATGGGGTAAATGTCTGCCACCGGCGACGTTAACCAATGATGATTTAAGTACCTTTATGGAAACGTCCGACGAATGGATCCGTTCCCGTACCGGTATAGGGGCGCGAAGAATCAGCCATGTAGATACGTCCGATCTCGCTACTGTAGCCGCGAAACGAGCCATCGCCTGTGCTGGTATTGAGGCTAAAGATCTCGATATCATTATTATTGCTACCTGTTCTCCGGACTCCCTTATTCCTAATATCGCGTCTAAAGTTCAGCAAAACTTAGGTGCTGGTAAAGCAGCCGCCTTTGATCTTAATGCTGCCTGTACCGGTTTTGTTTACGGCCTTGAAACGGCCACACGCCTGATTCAGGCTGGTAGTTATAAACACGCTTTGGTAGTAGGTGCCGAGCACTTATCCTTCTTTATCGACTGGGCTGCAAGAGATACTGCGGTACTGTTTGGCGATGGTGCTGGTGCTGCCGTCCTGAGCCGCACAGAGAATCAGGTTGGGCTCCAACAGGCTCAACTTGGTTGTGATTCTGACGGTCGTGACATACTGGCGGTGCCTAAATTTGGTACTTGTATGGAACGTTTTGCCGCGGACAACGGTTACTTTGATTTTAATTTCGAAGGGCGTGATATTTTTAAACGTGCAGTGAAAGGTATGGGGACCGCAGCGAAAACGGTACTGATGCGCGCCGGAATGGATGTTAAGGACATTGATATAATGATCCCGCATCAGGCCAATATCCGTATTATTCAGACACTGGCTGACTTGGCGGGCATTGGTGAAGAGAAAGCTTTTGTGAATATCGAAAAATACGGTAACACATCTGCCGCAACTGTGCCGATTGCTATTTGTGAAGCGGTAGAGCAGGGAAGAGTTAAACCGGGTGACAATATCCTGCTTGCGGCCTTTGGTGCAGGTTTGACCTGGGGAGCTGGCTTGCTGACATGGGGTGACCGCGTAACGCCGATTAACAGCAGCGATGCGGAACTGCCTGAATGTACTCAGACGGCATTAGAGCTTATCGAAGAGAACAAACAGCGTTGTCTGAACAAACCAAAAAAGTAATATACTGTTAAAATCAAACCCGCTTATTTAAGCGGGTTTTTTGATGCTTCTGTTTAGAGCCTTATATCACTGCCTTCGGCATTGGTATTATTTTGTCATTTATCTAAGTAGATCCTTTAAATCCAGCCCGGTTTTGCTGGCAGAAAAGTGGCTTAAGTTGGGCAGTATCCGGTGCAGCGCTTTATCATCAGCGCCAAACCATTTCGCTATGCTGGCATAGACTTGATCTATTGCTGTGGTCGGTATCAGAACACCGTCACCGATATCAAGTGGGTTGTCCTGCCCTAATGCTAATGAAGGGTATTGTCCGTAGATGCGGCCGCCGTTAACAGCAGTCCCCATCACCATGATATTTCCTCCCCAGCCGTGGTCTGTACCATTACCGTTTGAGGTTAAAGTGCGGCCAAAGTCAGAACCGGTAAAAGTGACTACCTTCTGATCGATTTCCAGCGTCTGCAATGCGGTCTGAAACTCAGACATTGCACGGCTGACGATACGCAACATGCGCTTATGGTTACTTAGTAGCTCATCGTGATGATCCCAGCCAATATAACGCAGAAAATAGGTCTGCTGTTTATGCCCTAACCGGTCAGCCGCTTTAATAGACTGAGCGACTTTAGCCAGTTGCTGAGACAAATCGGTATCAGAAAAACTACTCTCTAGTCTGACGTGCTCAACGGCGTTGCTGAAGACCTGATGTTGAGACTGGGCACTTCGGGTTGTGGACAGATAACTCTGCTTGAAGGGGTCATTAGGGTATTGCCACTTTAGTAACTGTTCGAAACTGTCCAGTATTACACTGTTTAACTGAGATTTATCCTCATTAACGATAAGTCCGACGCTGCCTTTCTGATTGATACTGTAAGGTGAAGAGAGTACGCCATTTTGCATAATATTATTGCCGGCCAGAGAGATGTTCATCGGGATCTGTGACAGTGCTTTATCGGGTTGCAGGGCATCGGCAAAATAGCCAAACCAGCCTCGGTTTATCCGTTCACCCGGCCGTGCGCTCTGCCAGTGTTTAAATTGATCTGAATGGGACATCAGGCCCAGAGGCAGGCGCGCGGAGCCTGCATGGAAACTCTGTTTGCTGACCGGTTCAATCAGGGGGCCGGTGTTGGCAACAAAAGCCAGTTTTTTATCGTGAAACAGTTGCTGCATTTCAGGCATTGAATCATGCAGGGCAAACGTACGCCCTTGAGCATCTTTGTAGCCATCGAGATTCAGCAACTGCTCCTTGGACAGAGCGAGATTACTACGACTTCGTTTGTACTGGCTGTAGTGTTTGTCTGAAACGGGCACCAGCATATTAAAGCTGTCATTCCCTCCGTCCAGCATAATAAACACTAGTGCTTTGCTCTGTTCTTTAACCGATATATGGGCTGCTTTTTCTGTTTTAGGGGCTGAAAAGACAGGAGCAGCTCCGCTAAGTAGCATGGAACCGGCGGCACTCTTTTTAATAAAGCTTCTTCTGGAGCAGTTATTAGTCGTCATGATCAAGCCTCCTGTACGGCAAATTCAGCTGAGATAGCAATAAGAAACGCAATGGTCTGAACGACCCATTCTGCATTGTCCTGATAGGGTTTGTAGGATTCTTTAATAAGAGGCTTTATTTCCAGAGAAGGCTTGCCGGTCAGTAACAGGGAGATCTCGTCAATTAACTCGTCGTGTCTGCTGGTCTGCTGCGCTTTTGGCAGATAGGGGGAGTAATCGAAGTTTAACTTATCCTGAATCTTATTTTGCAGCTGATCTACCCTTAGTTCGGCAACATTAAATATGCCCGGTTGGTGACTTATCTCAGTGCTGACCGCGGGCAGATAATGACCGAAGAACCAGTAATACATAAGGTTAACGTAAGCGATGGAAGTGGCTGAGTTATGTAACTCGAATTCCGGTGCAAGAAGCTTACTCTGCTCAATAGGCCCGTGAGGAGCAAAATCAGGCTTATAGAAGTTAAACACTGTGGGAGAGGAGAGAGGGTGCTGGCTAAGTTGATCCTGTATATCATCGCCAATCAACCAGTATTTTCCTGACGCATTTTTGGCCTCAAATGCCCTAAGCAACTGAGTAACCCTTAGCAAAGGAGACTTAAGTTTTTGTGACTGTACTAACTTGTTGTCCTGACGATAAGCGTTGATAAAACGTTTATTAGCGACAGGATTACGTAGAGGATAGGTGAGGATTTCACGGATCACTGCTTTCAGGTCGCCATGTTGGCCAAACTTAGCCGCTACGGTTGCTACATACTCTTTGCTTGGGTTGGAAGTAACAAGTTGATTGATCAGCTTTGTGGCAATAAATGGGGCAGTATTTGGGTGTGAGACCAGTTTAGCGACTGTCTCTCTTATCTCTCCGGCACCATCTCTGTTGGCCGGCAGAGAAATATGACCATTTAGCAGAGACTTAGATTCTCTGTCGTGATAGCGCTCTTCAATCTGCATCGGACGTGTCATATCAACAAAAGGGACGGTTTTATAGGTTTTGTCGATACCATCATCGAAGCTTACCTGATAACCATTGTAACTTGGGTTCCAGAAGCTGGTGGTCCACTCATACTGATAGCTGTCAGCGTGCAGTCCGGTGAATACCCTCGCTAACTGTTTGATATCATGGTTGTTATAACTGGCAATATCGTCACCGTTAGCATCTTTCTTCCGGCTGCCGTCAGGATTAAGCTGGTACAGGCCTATGGTAAACAACTGCATGATTTCCCGTGCATAGTTTTCATCGGGATGTATGTTTCTGGATTTATCAGCCTTTCTGTTGTTCATATGAGAAAGGTAGACTCCCATACAGGGGTGAAGGGAGACCTGATAAAGCAGATCGGTATAGCTGCCGAAGGCGTGGTTATAGAGTAAATCGTAGTAACTGGCCAACCCGACAGAATCGAGCTCAAGAACGGAATTATCTGAGATAACCAGTATTTCACTTAGTGCCTGAGCAACTCTTTTACGTAGCAGGTGTTCATTATCTTGCAGAGCATTCTGCCACCACGCCATATGGAAATACCATTTATAGGGCAAAGCTGGGTTATTTCCTTCGCCGTTTATCTCTTTTTCACCATGTTTGGCTACCAGCTTTGTGCGGAAACTTTGCCAGATAGAGGCCGTTAATGATTGATAGCTATCGTTGCGATCAGGTACGGAGTTTAGTTCACTCTCCAGCCATGGTTCGATACCGGTATCAGTTACCCGGTCGATAGTGGCGCGGTTAGCGCCAAGGGTCGCCTGCATAAGAAAGCGGCTGACTTTATCGCTGTTATCTTTCATACAATATCCGTTTTTGTTGAGCGAGTTATTTATTAGTTTAGTCTTGTATTTCTGGCAGTTTCACTTTAGCGATCTTCAGGTTAAGTTTTGGTTATGGATTAAAAGAAATTACTGAGCAGAAGAGGTGATCAATAGCCCGACAACACCCAGTGAAGTCGCTGCAATAGATAAACTTCTCCAGAAATTAACCTCTTGCTGAAACAGCAACAGGGAAATGATTGAAACGACTAATATTGCCACGCCCAACCAGAGGGCAAACAGACCGGCAAGATCAAAATGACTCATTGCCCGCCCCAGCATCCAGATGGCGACAACAGAGCATAGCCACATTGCCAGGCCGATATAGCTACTTGGCGGAGCTTTGGTGCTCATCTGTAGCAATATGATGGAAGCAATCAGAAAAGTCTCCGAGATAATGAAATGAATCCAGCCTGAAGTGAACATGTTATTTTTCCTTATCGTTAGTAGAAATCAGAAGGCGTGCATCGCCGGTATGGTCGAGGACGTTACTGCTGGGGTAGACCTCTATGTCATAGCCAAAGCGGCGGTTTAGTTTCAGATCCGGGAGCTTTTGCCAAAGCTTGGGCATCTCTTTTAACAGATCACCCTGAACGCTGAATTCGGCATAGTGTTGAGCAGGCACAGTGATGGTTTTAAATTGAGTGGGTATTTTCTCTAAGTCTTTAACCTTGTAACCGACAAACAGAGAGATACTGCCGCTTGCGTATCGGCTGTAGTCAGAATAGATAAAATAGATATCGTCAGTTTGTCTGTGCTGAATAGAAAGGCGGGAAGGGTGAGAGACAAAACCCTGCCATGCATCCTGCAGCACTTGTTTTGCTTTTTCCTTTTCCGTTAGGGGCAAATCGTAATACAGGCCGACAAATTGCTGTTGGTTGAGAAAAAGTGCTTTATGTGTTGCTACTTTGCTTTCTGGTTTGTCAGCGGGGTTTGCCAATGTGGTCTTAGCAGTTGGAGTCTTGACGGATTTTATGGAAAGGGTCTGCTCGACTTTCTGTTTAGTTTGATTGAGAAGATGAAACTCGTCCCAGTGGGCAAAAACAATATTTATTACCCCGATAAGGCAGACAGAAAGCAGTAAAACAGAGAGATATCTATTTCTCATTATGGATTAACCGTTAGTAAAAACCGGATAAACTATAATGATATAGGCGTAAAGTTTTGGTTAAGTCGGCAATGGATGGTGAAGGTTTTTAGCGAGAAAGAAAAAGGTGCCGGCATAGCAGGCATCAGACAGATTCAAATTTGGTGGATTATTCAGGGCTGCCTGAGGAAGTCACAACCTTAATAGGTTTCTAATATATAGTAATATTTTTAATGTATGTGGTTTAAATGATAGGTATAATTTTAAATTATATGTTGATTCAATAATGCGGAATCAACTCGTTGTCCTTTAAGCAGTGTGTTAAGCGATCTTATGTTCAAAGAAAGTTGTCTGAATAACGCGAAAAGAATTTTAGCAATATTGGCAGCTGGTTTGTTCTGTATGGCGATTTGGTGGCAGTTGAGCAGTTGGTACCAGTCGACGCTGGCTGACAATCAGTCAGAGAAAGTACGTATTGAGCTTGATCGGTTTACCTATGATCTCGCCTCAACTATACAATCGAGAGAAAACCTTCTTAATGCTCTTGCCTCCTATGTTGAAACCGATATCGCTAATGCTGGTTTCTATTCTGATAAACGGGCAGAAACCTTTATGGCCGGCCTGTATACTTCCACGGCTGGAATGCGCAACTTTGCCATTGCCCCAGAAGGCAAGATTAGCCTTGTCTATCCGCTGGCGGGCAATGAAGAGGCGTTGGGACACGATCTTCTGACGGATCCTAGTCAGGGAGTGAGTGATGTTTCAAACAAGGCGATTAAGACACGGCAAATCGCCTACTCAGAACCTTACGAGCTCAGGCAGGGCGGACTGGGTGTGGTGCTGAGAAAAGCGGTCTATAGCGATAGTGGCTTCTGGGGACTGGTAGCCATGGTTATGGATATTATCCCGGTTATTGAAGATGCGGGTTTAACGGCCAAGAGCGGCGGTTTGAATATTGCAATCCGTGATAGCAAAGGCAGTATATTTTACGGCTCGGAAGAGGTGTTTGATAACGCACAAGCAAGCAGTCAGGTCAGTTTAACCGACGGTAGCTGGGAAATTGCCGCAACATCCATAGGTATTGGTTCTTTAGACAATAAGTTGCTTACCTTTAAGCTGGTATTGGCCGGAACCTTGATTCTTCTTGCCGGTTTAGGTGTATTTCTTTTACCTGCAGCAAATAATAAACAAGATCTGCTCTATTCATCACAGACATTTTTCGAGCATCTTACCCGTATACCAAACCAAACAGGCTCTAAGCATAGCCGAGCGCCAAACTGGATGAGCCCTTTAATGACCAGTATTGCCATTGTGGCGATTGTTGTCGGTTTTTATCGTTATGTTGAACAGAGTGACAGTAATGTCCAGCAGCATAACTTTACTCAGTTGCTGAGTACGCTCAACAGTGATATTGAAGCAAAACTAAATACAGACAGAGAGTATCTGCAGTTAATTGCCGAAGAACTGGCGCAGGAGAATCTTGACCCTGATTCCTATCAGCTAAGAGTGTCCAGTTATGTGAATGATCATCCGGGATTGATCAATGTCACCTGGGCAGACGATGAGTTTGTGATCCGCCATACCGCACCATTGGAAGGAAATAGTCAGGTTATCGGTCTTCAGCTTTTACTGCCTGAACCTAAACGCGCTTCAAGGCTTGCCTATAACAGCGGGCAACCTGCTTATACCAAACCTTTTACTGTCATTCAGGGTAAGCCTGCTTTTGAAGTCTATGTGCCCATAATTTATCAAAACCAGTTTAAAGGTACTCTGGGCGGGGTGTATTCCATTAAGAAACTGATGGAGTCACTAATAAAGAAAACCCCTGAGTTATCTGAATATCGTCTTGAGTTACTTGATTCGGCAGGAAACAGTTACTTCCGCAGCGAGCTAACAGACTACAACATCGCATTTTCTAAGACGGTCCCGGTCAAACCTGTGGGCGGGAATTTATGGATTAAGCTGAGCTCATATCAGAAAGGCCCAAGTAGTAATATGCAGATGTTGATGCTGTTTTCGATACTGCTTGCTGCCGGCTTGGTGACTAGTATCTGGGTTCAGTACCGGGAGAGTTACCGTCACTGGCAAATAAGCAAAGAGCTTCACCAGAGTCAACAACACTTTTCCGCTGTTGCCACAGCATCTCCGGCAGCTATTGTAATAATCAGTCAGAAAACGGCTAAGATTCTTTACGCTAACCATCAGGCTAACAAGCTGTTTAGTCATATCGATAACTCGATCATAGGATGGAATAGCGATGATCTTTATGCGGATAACAAAGATCGTCAGCTATTTTTCGCATCCGTAGCTGAGCATTCACAGGTTGAAGGGCTGGAGCAACGGTTAATAAAAGCGGGAGGGGAAACTTTCTGGGGATCCCTTTCCGGCCGTCTGGTCAGGCATGATAACGAGGCTGTGCTGGTGGCGTGTATTTTCGATTTGAGTGAAAGAAAGCGCTATGAAGATCAGCTATATACTCAGGCTCATTACGATAATCTGACGGGTCTGCCTAACCGGAGGCTGGCGTTTGAAAAGCTGGATGTTGCCGTTAATAAAGCGCGCTCTGACGGACAAAAAGTCGCCATCTTGTATATCGATATTGATCTGTTTAAGAACATTAACGATTCATATGGTCATATTGTCGGAGACCAGGTTCTTATTGAATTTGCAGACCGTCTTCTTGATTCTGTCCGCGGTCAGGATACGGTAGCGAGGCTGGCTGGTGATGAATTTATGATTATTCTGCCGGATCAGGCAGACAGAGCGGGAGCCAAGCTGGTTGCAGAGAAAATTGTATCCAGCTGCGCTCAACCGGTTATAGCGGATGAAAACCAAGTGGCTGTCAGCGTGAGTATCGGTATCAGCCTCTATCCTGATGATGCCGATGACAATAACCGCATGATTAAAAATGCTGATACGGCCATGTACCAAAGTAAAAAACAGGGCAGGAATCAATACTATTTTTACCAATAAAATAATAGTGCCGAACATTAACTATTAACATGCTCTTTAAATAGCGTTCCAATTAACACTGCTTTTATCTTTATTTGTAATATGAGCATAAGTTATTTACTAGCTCTGATTTTTAAATAAGCGACAGGGTATGTCGTTTTATTTTCTACGCCAATATATAATTAGTTAATATATTAATTAATGTTCAATCACAACTGTTAACCAAAGGTTGTGTGATTGATCTTATTCTATATTTACCCGTTTATACTTTTGTTAATGCAACATTCAACAATTTGCACTAGTTCAATATTCATACAAAACGTGCCAAATAAAATGGGTCAGAATGCTTAATAGTGAGTATTATCAGCACCGGTAAATCAACCCAACCTCTTAGAAAATAGCCTAAAGCTATAACTACTGTTGCCACCTGATAAAAAGCAGTTTTTCAGGTGCAACCAGTCGTTCATTATTATAAAAATCAAGGATACTTACATGCTACTGGTCAGAAGAGTTTTGCAGCTATTAGGGCTGCGGAATATTCAGTCTCAACTATTACTGCTGATAATGGTTCTGTTTGCATCAGGACTTATCGCTATGTCTATTATTTATTTCGGTATGCAGGCTGACGCGACAACAATAAATACCGCAGGAAAACAGCGCATGTTGTCTCAGAGAGTCGCTAAAGAAGCACTATTTATACGCTCGGGCTATGGTAATGAAGCCGCCGTTGAAAACAGCATGGATCAGTTTGAATCAGCAATGCAATGGCTAATTAATGGCGATAAAAGCAGAGAGATATCTGCACCTGCAACGGAAGAGATTAAATCACAGCTGGACAAGGTTAACCAGCTTTGGCACCTGTACCGGGACGATATTCGCCTGCTGATTAGTCATAACCAGTCGGGTGATTTTGCACAAGCCGGTGATGTTGAAAAAAGAGTATTTGAGCGGGCACCGGTTGTGCTGAAAGAGATGAACAAAGCGGTACTGATGATGGAAGCTCAGAGTAATACTGATGTTAAACACAATATGTTGCTTTCTCTGTTGCTGATTACTTCCCTGCTATTTCTGTCCGGTTGTTTTTACTGGTACGTGAGCCAGTTCCTGATGAATCCGTTATTACCATTGAGAGAAGCTTTGCAAAAACTCTCTAAAGGTGATCTTACCTTCTATTTACCTGCTGATGACCGAGAAGACGAGATTGGCATGTTGTACCGTGATTACAACGGTGTGTTAAAAGATTTCTCGACAATTTTAGGTAACGTTGTCCGTTCAAGCGAACAGCTGAGTGTATCAAGTACTCAACTGAAAAATGCCGCGGCAGCCAATGCTGAAGGCATGGATAGCCAATACCGTGAAATTGAGATGATCTCTACTGCTATGAATGAAATCAGTGCCACCATTCAGGAAGTGGCAAGCAGCAGTGCCAACGCGTCAGATTACACCGACAATGCTCAGTCAGAAGCCACCAGCGGCCGGGAGACGGTTAAGATGGCGACATGTACGATTGATGAGCTGAATCAGCAGGTTCAGGGAGTAGGAGAGTCTATTTCCATTCTTAACGAGAACAGTCTGCATATCAGTAAGGTACTGGATGTTATTAATGAGATCGCGGAGCAGACCAATCTGCTGGCACTAAACGCTGCTATTGAAGCTGCCCGTGCAGGTGAGTCAGGCCGTGGCTTTGCTGTTGTGGCTGATGAAGTTCGTGGTCTTGCGGCCAGAACGGCAAACTCCACTCAGGAAATTCAGCAGATGGTTGAAAAGCTGCAGAATCAGGCTAAAGAGTCGGTATCCGCTATTCAGCATAGTCAGCAAAAAGCGGCTGTGGGGGTTGAGCATATGCATCAGGCAGATGCGGCTCTTGAACGTATTGTTGAAGCGGTTGTTGCCATAAATGAGATGAATGCTCATATTGCTACTGCAACAAAAGAAGAGAGTGATGTCGCCAGTGATATGAATGAACGCATTGTTCATGTGGCAGAAACCTCCAACACCACCAGAGAAAATGCGGCTAATAACCGCCAGCTTGCTGAGCACTTATCCGAAGTAGGAACAGTGCTACGTGACGATACGGTTCGTTTTACCCTATAGCGATTAAAAAGAAGCCTCTGATATTTATCAGAGGCTCGATAGATAAAATCGTGGTTAGCCGTTTCAGGCTTTCGCCACAATGTAGGTTCTGTAGCCACCAATCAGGTTTCTTGCTTTATAACCGTTATTAACCAGTTGACGATAGGCAACGTGACCCCGTAACCCAACCGCGCAATAGATGATTATCTCCTTATCCTTTGGAAGTTCATCCATTCTTTGTCTCAGGGAATCCACCGGAATATTCACTGCTCCCTCAATAAAACCGGTCGCTCTTAACTCACCCGGTGTTCTGACATCAAGCAGAAACTGATCTTCCGTCAGATTATCAATTTCATCGAAGTGGATAGCTTTAGCGTCACCGACACGAATGTTCTGGGCAACAAAGGCAGCCTGATTAATGACATCTTTAGCACTGCCGTATGGCGGAGCGTAGGTGAGTTCCAGATGTCGTAACTGGTCAACGGTCATTCCTGCACGCTGAGCGACCGCCATAATATCGATTCGCTTATCGACACCATCTTTACCGGCAGCCTGTGCGCCAAGTATTTTCCCTGTGTATGGGCAGTAGAGCATCTTAAATGACACCAGTTCAGCGCCGGGATAGTAACTGGCATGGCTGGCGGTATGAACATACACTTTTTCAAAAGCTGTGCCTTCTGCTTTAAGAGAACGTTCATTTTTGCCTGTTGATGCCACAGCGAGATCGAAAATCTTACAAATAGCCGTTCCCTGTGTGCCCTGATAGCTGTCCTGTTTGCCAAACATATTATCCGCCGCCATTCGCCCCTGACGGTTGGCCGGGCCGGCAAGGGGAACAAGGGTTGGTTCGCCACTGATAAAGTCAGCTTCTTCGATAGCATCACCAACGGCATAGATGGCAGGGTCACTGGTCTGAAGCTTTTCATTAGTATAAATACCGCCAAGGGAGCCAATCTGTAATCCCGCTTCCGCTGCAAGTTTGATTTCCGGGCGGACACCGATTGCCAGTATCAGAATATCCGTGCGAATTGATTCACCGTTACTTAACTGAAGGCTGAGTTGTCCTTCAATATGCTGCGACTCATTTATTTCACCGGCTTCCAGTGAGGGTACATGTTGACTGGCGATATATTCGACGGATTCAAGGGCGACACCCAGCTGAAGATCGATACCCTTTTCGCGGATCTCGGCATGAGCGAAGCCTGCCATTTCTCTGTCCAGAGGCGTCATAACCTGATCGGACAGTTCAAGCAAGGTTGTTTTGATTCCCCGCTGATGGAAAGCCTCCATCATCTCCAGCCCGATAAAGCCACCCCCGACAACCGTCGCGTGTTCAGGCTTGTTCATTTCGATGGTTTTTAATATGCCATCCATATCGGGGATATTGCGAAGCGAGTGAGTGAGGGGATTATCTAAACCCGGGATTGGTGGTACAACGGGTGCTGCACCCGGACTTAACAGAAGAAAGTCGTAACTTTCACTGTATTCTGAACCATCAAGCAGGTTCTTTACTGTGATGGATTTGTCAGCACGGTTAATAGAGCAGACTTCACTGAAGATACGCACATCAATATTGAAACGGGCAAGAAAACTATCGGGAGTCTGCAACAAAAGCTTGGAGCGATCCTGAATATCACCGCCGATATGATAGGGCAGACCGCAGTTGGCAAATGATACGAACTCGCCCCTTTCAAACATTATAATTTCAGCATCTTCACTCAGGCGGCGGGCACGGGCAGCAGCAGAGGCGCCTCCGGCTACCCCGCCGATAATGACGATTTTGGTCATAGAAAACTCCAGAACTTACGATAAATAATAAAAAGATTACTCGGGTATAAAATAAACACAAAAATCTAAAAAAGCAGACAGCCTATCCGGTATTTTTACAACGGAAAACTATCATGCTTTTTTAGATTTTAGAGTGATCAATAACATGAATACGCTTTAAAGAAGCGTATTCTTCAGCAATAAATCAGCTACTTAGCCCCAGTTTCTTCAAAACTGACACCGCCGGACAAAAACCGGTAAAGGCACTTTGTATCAGGTTAAGCCCGACAAATACGGTCAGCCAGACAAAGTTAGTATGTACCGTAGCGGTCAGGATAACGGATAGCAGAATCATGCTACCGGCCAATACTCTTACTCCATTTTCAATCGTCATGATTGTCTCCTCCTTTGATTTAGGTAAAATATATAATGCTAATGTAGTAATGTCTAATGTTATTTGTGGTTAAATAGAAAAAAGCTAATTAAGGGTTGACTAAATAAAGTGTATTAGTAAAATCTAAATAAGAAAATCAATAAAAGAGGTGGTTATGGACATTGAAAAAATGCAGGGCAATGCAACTTATGTTTCTGAACTACTTAAAACAATGGCCCACCCGGAACGTTTAATGGTGCTGTGCCAGTTAATGAGTGACGAAGTCGGAGCAGGGCGGTTGCAAGAGAACTCTTCCCTGAGTCAGTCTGCATTTTCGCAACATCTGACGGTGCTTCGTAAGCAGGGACTGGTAAAAATCAGAAAGGAGTCACAACAGGTTTTTTACTCTTTATCTGACGATCGGGTCGCTTCGTTGATCAAAAGACTGCACGAGATTTACTGCATCTAATCGGTTCTGGCCAAAGACGCAAAAGCGGAAAGAAGAACATTTTTAGCTGACGATGGATTCGGCGGGGTTTGTTCGGCCTGAAAACGGACTGAGCGGTAAGAACTGATTGTACCAATTGACATATATCAAACAGAACAGACTTTTATACACAGTTAACAGTATTGATAACTACGCTTAAACAGGTTTTGTAAAAAGATCATGAGTATCAGGATGTTAAAGCCTAAAGGAGATGAGAATGAGCAGGGAGTTTAAAGGTGGATTTGTTCATAGGGTGATGAACAGTTTCTTTCCTCCGATTCTTATTATACTTGCCTTGGCCGTAGGAGCTGTCTCCCTCTGGCTGACTCCGAAAGAAGAAGACCCGCAAATTGTGGTTCCTATGGCCGATGTACTGATTCAGGCTCCGGGTCTGAGTGCAAGGCAGGTAGAGAAACAAGTTACCGAACCATTAGAAAAGCTGGTCAGCCAGATAGATGGTGTTGAGTACGTTTATTCCACGTCAATGAAAGGGGCGGCACAGGTTGTTGTGCGCTACTTTGTCGGTGAAGAACGGGAAGATGCTCTGGTAAAGCTGTATAACAAGCTTTACTCCAATCAGGATAAGATACCGGCGGCGGTAAAAAGCTGGGCGGTAAAACCGGTTGAGATTGATGATGTTCCCGTTGTCGTCGCTGCTCTCTACTCTACCAAGCCGGATATATTAGGCAGTTACGAGCTGCGCCGTATCGCTACTCAGGCTACACAACGTCTCAAATCCCTCGAAAGTACCAATATCGTTGAAGTTACCGGTGGTCAGCCGAGAACCGTTGAAGTTTCACTGAACAGTGCGGCAATGGCCAGCCGTAAAACCGCTCTTGAAGATCTGAAAAATGCCTTTGCATTAAGCCATAATAAACAAGATTCCGGCCTGATACATACGGCAGGAAACGTCTATCAACTGGAATCAGGACAGTATTTCAGCCGTGCAGAAGAGCTGAACAATCTGGTGGTAAACGTGGTTAACGGCCGTCCCGTTTATCTTAACGATATTGCCGAGATCACCGATGGTGCAGAAGAAGCGGCCAGTGATACCTGGTTTCAGTTTGGTTCTGCTGATCAAGCGCCAAGCGAGATCTATCCGGCGGTATTTATCTCTGTCGCTAAGCAAAAAGGCTCGAACGCCGTCGAGGTTGCAGACAATGTACTAAAAGAGCTTGCCAGCCTGAAACAGCAGCAATTTCCTGATGGTGTTGATTACAGCATAATTCGTAACTACGGTCAGACTGCCGATGATAAGGTGAGCAATCTGGTGTCCAGTCTGGGAATCTCTATCTTAACCGTCGTTGTGTTTGTCGGCTTGTTCCTTAACTGGCGCAGCGCATTAGTGGTGGGTATTGCCATACCTATTAGTTATGGTGCCGCCCTTGGTATGGACTTGTTGTTCGGTTACTCCATTAACCGGGTGACGCTGTTTGCCTTAATCCTCGCCTTAGGTTTGATCGTTGATGATCCTATTGCCAGTATCGATAACATTGAACGCTACCTGAAACGTAAGGATTTAAGCCGTACAAAAGCAATAGTACTGGCCATGGCAGAGATCCGCAGCGCGCTGTTAATGTCTACTGTTGCCATTGTTATCGTGTTTACCCCAATGTTTTTTATCACAGGTATGATGGGGCCTTATATGGCACCACTGGCGTTTAATGTGCCAGTGAGTGTGGTGTTTAGTACCGTTGTCGCCTTTATGATTACCCCTTGGCTGGCGAGAAAGATCCTGCGCGCGGCAAAAGAGTCGGGCAATTACGATATCAACAGCACTCTTCTCTATAAAGGGTATGAGAAGTTACTGCAGCCATTACTGAAGAGCCGGCGTAACAGTTGGTTGTTTCTCGGCTTAGTTGCTGTTCTTTTTGTAGCAGCAGCTATGTTGCCGGCAATGCGGCTGGTTCCACTTAAACTGCTGCCCTATGACAACAAAAATGAGTTCCAGCTGGTTCTGAATATGCCGGAGCAGTCGAGCTTTGTTACAACCTCTAATGTGTTAAGGGAGTTCTCTGAATACTTGATTACCGTTCCTGAAGTGGTTTCTGTATCTGCATTTTCCGGTGTTGCCTCACCAATGGACTTTAATGGCATGGTCAGGCACTACTTTATGCGTAGTCAGCCAAGTCAGGGCGAGCTACGTATCGTACTGGCAGAAAAGGAGCGCAGGCATCATCAGTCACATGAGGTGGTTACACGTTTAAGATCAGACCTTGAAGCGATTGCAAAAGATCATGCAGCAGACATTCAGTTGGTGGAGGTTCCGCCGGGGCCGCCGGTCATCTCCACCCTGACAGCAGAAGTGTATGGTGTGGATACCACCTCTTATGAAGATCTTCAGGCTGAAGCGGAAAAAGTGGTACAGCGCCTGAAGCGGGAAGCCTTTGTCTCAGAGGTAGACAGCTCGATACAGGGTGAATATGAAACCTGGCAGTTTGTAGTGGATCGGGAAAAAGCAGCTTTGTCGGGTGTTTCTGTACAGGATATCAATCAAACCATTTCAGCAGCCAACAGAGGATTTGTGCTGGCCAATATGCAGGCGGAAAGAGAGATCGATCCTCTTGCGGTTAAGGTTCGACTTCCTGCCTCTGACCGTGATGATATCGATAAGCTGCTCTCTCTATATGTTCGCGGCCGGGCCGGAATCGCTAAACAAGAGGTTCACGGTTCATTAGTGGATGCGCCTCAACCATTGGTTCAGCTCTCTGAGCTTGGTGAGTTTGTCCGCTATCCGGCTCAGCAGCCTATTTATCATAAAAACCTCAAGCCTGTGGTTTATGTCTATGCAGAATCAGTCGGGCGGGTACCCGGTGAGATAGTGGCCGATGTGATTGCCGATTTCGGACAAGCGCAAAGTGACCAGACAACCCCTTATTCTGAGCGAAACTATCTGAACAACGGTGGTGGTGACGGCTGGAGTGTGTCAGAAGGTACAGAGATTATCTGGAGTGGTGAGGGAGAGTGGAAGATCACTGTGGATGTGTTTATTGACCTCGGTATTGCCTATGGAACAGCACTGCTTGGTGTGTTCCTTGTAATGTTGGTGCAAACGGGGCTTCCGGCAGTGTCTGGCATCATTATGCTGGCTATCCCTCTGACTGTTATAGGTATTATGCCCGGTTTCTGGCTGCTGAATGCCATGGGAGAAGAGATTAACGGTTATCCGAATCCGGCACTGTTCACTGCCACAGCCATGATCGGCATGATAGCGTTGGCCGGAATCGTGGTCAGAAACTCATTGGTTCTTATTGAATTTATTCATCAGTCACTTGAGAAGGGTAAGCCCCTTCGTGATGCACTAATTGAATCGGGTGCGGTAAGAATGAGGCCGATACTGCTTACCGCAGGAACAACCTTGCTGGGTAATGTGGTGATTACCCTTGACCCGATTTTTAACGGTCTTGCATGGGCGATTATATTCGGTATTGCTGCATCAACAGTGTTTACCCTGTTAGTTATCCCGGTTGTGTATAACCTTGCTTATCAAAATGTTAAAGGGCACGGATTGCCTGTTGTGGAGGAAGAAGTATGAAGACATCAAAAGCCTTATTAGCTGGTGTCCTGTTCGCTGTGCTCGGTTTACTGTTTATGTATATGGCCGGAAGCTTTACAGAAAAACTGCCTGAACAGAGAGTTGTCAGGGAATCTGACTATCCGGATATGAAGACAGTGGTTCTGAAGAAACAACAACATCTGCAACAGAGAGCCTTCAGCGGTACGGTTATTGCGGATCAGAGAGCCATATTGTCGGCAAGGCTGACGGCAAGGGTCGCTGATATTCTGGTCGATGTTGGTGACACAGTCCGGCAGGGCGATGTGCTGATGCGTCTGGAAAGTGACGATCTGGATGCCCGTGTTCAGCAGACAATAGAGGCTCTTTCTTCTGCACAAGCCCGCCTTAATGCTGCCAGAAAAGAGTTCAGGAGAGTGGATGAGCTGGTTAAAAAAAACCTGTTATCTAAATCTGAATTTGATCGTGCTGAGAGCGAACTGAAAACCGCACAGGCAGGATTTCGTCAGGCACAGGCTGCTGTTTCAGAGGCTGAAACTACCCTTAATTACAGCATTATTTCGGCACCGTTTGATGGTGTGATAACCCAGAAAAGTGTTAACCGGGGTGATACTGCCACTCCGGGAATGCAACTGGTCAACATCTATAATCCGGCCACTTTGCAGCTACAGGCCGATATTCCTGAATCACAAATCAAGTATGTGAAACTTGGCAGCCAGTTAGCTTATCAGCTTCCCTCTTATCAGCTAAACGGAAAGGGTGAAGTTGTTGAGATCTCTCCGGCCGCGGACAGCACTTCGCGCAGCTTTGTAGTCAAGCTGAAATTGGACAATAAACAGCACCTTTATCCCGGTAGTTTTGGCCGGTTATCCGTTGTCAGCGGCCAGATTAGCCAGCTGCTTGTACCCAGCCAGACCCTTTACCACATTGGCCAGTTGGATTATGTCAAGGTCGTAGAAAACGGCAGCGTGATGACCAAGCTGGTGCAGTTGGGTGAGAACAATGTGGTCAGGAAAGGACTGACTGAGGGAGAGAAATTAGTCGTCGATCCTCTGAAATACTAACTTGAAACCGGTTTGTTTCCGACCCGCGACCTTGCAAATGCAATCGCGGGTTTTTTTATATAACGTTTAATATGCAATGAAGTACTTGATTCTTTAAATAAAAAAGTAAAAATAGAGGCTATTGCCAACTAAGGTATCAAGACTATGACAAAGACAGCCCAACGCCGAGATGACATCCTAACTGCTATTCAGCAGCAGGGGGCTGGCAGTGTCGAAGATTTTGCCCGCCAATTTGACGTATCCAGTGTCACCATCCGCAATGATCTTAATGTCCTTGAGAAGCAGGGCTGTGTTGTACGTTGTTACGGTGGTGCAACTATCAATAAAAGTTTTGCTTTCGATCGTTCACTGGCAGAGAAGGGAAAAATTAAATCTGACGTTAAAAGTCAGATAGCCCGTAGGGCAGTGGAGTTAATTGAAGACGGCGATACCGTCATTCTCGATTCAGGTTCCACAACAGAAAAAATTGCTCAGCACCTACCGAAAGATAAGTCATTGGTTGTGATGACAAACGCCATCAATATTGCCTATCAGCTAGCCAATAGTGACAACATTGATGTGATGGTGACGGGAGGAACAATAAGGAAAAATGCTTTCTCCCTTCATGGCGAAAATGCAGAAGAACAGCTGGAGAAATACCGGTTTGAAAAACTGTTCCTTGGCGTTGACGGCTTTGATCTGGAAATGGGAATAACAACACCTCATAAAGGTGAAGCCTTAGTAAACCGTGCAATGTGTAAGGTAGCTAAGACCATTATTGCCGTTTGTGATTCGTCAAAGTTCGACCGGCGCAGCTTCTGTATTATCGCCACACTGGAACAGGTTGACGTTTTAATTACTGATAGTGGCATCCCTTCTCATTACGCTGACAAATTGCGCTCAATGGGCATTGATGTGCAGATTGTTAATCTGTAACGAACGAATCAACACCTCTCTGTCTATAAATTCTCTCTACGCTTTAAAGTGCTGAATGGTCATATCTGCTGATCATGCTCTATACAGACTAACCACTTAATCAGGTTAAAAACGGATTATGTGATCTCGATCGATCACAAACCCGAAATGGTTTATATCAGCCAGTTCTGTTACGCCCTTTCATTTATCTATTTCGTATTGTCTGTTTTTCAATGGTTTTACCCTGCTGAATCGGGATAAAAGAAAGATATAACCTTTCGCTTTGCTGAGACAGAAAGGTTTTTTGCTTTCATTTTGCCTCAGGTCGCCTTGTGATCACGCCAACATAATCGGTTTATTTTCGATGCTTAAATATAAAACGTAAGCAAGCGAAGCTAAAAAGCAAGCAACGAAACTAAACGAAAGGTGTGAATGTTACGATGACAAGCACAGAACGCAGACAGCAAATTGTTGACTTTATTCGTCAGCATGGAGAAGGAAAAGTGGATGAGTTTGCCCACCAGTTTTCTGTCTCTACAGTAACAATTCGTCATGATCTGAATCTTCTGGAGAGTCAGGGCTGCGTATTTCGCTGCTATGGCGGCGCCACCATCAACCCCAATTTCGCCTTTGATCAACCTCTTCACCGCAAAGGGCTGCTGAACAAATCCACCAAAGAAAAGATTGCTGCTGTCGCAGCGGCAAAAATTCAGGACGGCGAAGCCATCATTCTCGATTCAGGATCCACAATCGGCCATATGACCAGTTATCTGGACAGGAAACAGGGCTTAGTGGTGATGACCAATGCTATCAATACAGCTTATCAGTTAACGGCTTTCGATAACGTCGACCTGTTTGTAGTAGGTGGAAACCTTCGCCGTTCCTCTTGTTCACTTACGGGCAGTCATGGCGTCTCTCAGGTTAAAGATTATCGCTTCGATAAGCTGTTTCTCGGTGTTGATGGTTTTGATCTTGAAGCGGGAATCACCACCCCCAACCAGAGCGAAGCTCAGGTGAACAGGGCAATGTGCGATGTTTCAAGGCAAGTTATCGCGGTAACGGATTCAAGCAAGTTTGGCCGCAAGAGCTTTTGCATGATACGTGCAGCCGGCGATATAGACGTGCTGATTACTGACAGCGGCATACCTGAGCACTATCACACGGCGCTAGAAGAAATGGGTGTTGAAGTCATTCTGGCAGATCAGGTTTCAAATCAGGAAAGCAAATGAAACATTTAATTGAACTAATTAAGCAGCATAAAAGTGGTGAACTGACGGGAATTTACTCCGTCTGCTCGGCTCATCCGCTTGTTCTGGAAGCGGCCATCAGGCAGGCAAAGAGGGACAACAAGCCGGTGTTGATTGAAGCAACGTCCAATCAGGTCAATCAGGATGGGGGTTATACGGGAATGACCCCGTCTGATTTTGTCGGTTTTGTCGGCTCAATTGCGGATTCAGTGGGGTTTGATAAACGGCAGATCTTGCTGGGTGGCGATCATCTTGGCCCTAATTGTTGGCAAAAACTGGATGCTGAACAGGCGATGGTGAAATCGGAAGCCTTGATAGCAAGTTATGTAGAAGCTGGTTTTCGCAAGATTCATCTGGACTGTTCAATGTCTTGTGCCGGTGACAGCCAGCCATTAAGTGATGAAGTGGTAGCGCAGCGCGCAGCGCGGTTATGTCAAGTTGCCGAACAGAGCTGGCGACAAGCCGGAGGAGAAGCTCCGGTGTACATTATTGGTACTGAAGTACCTGTTCCCGGAGGGGCAAAAGAATCACTTTCTGCTGGCGTAGAAGTAACGAAACCTGAGGCGGCAGAAAAAACCATCACAGTACACCAGAAAGCCTTTGAACAGTCTGGATTACAACAAGCTTGGCAAAGGGTCATAGGTCTGGTTGTTCAGCCCGGGGTTGAGTTCGATCATCACACGGTTATTCAGTATCAGCGTGAAAAGGCGCATCGACTTTCGGAGTTGATAAATAAGTATCCTTCAATGGTGTTTGAAGCGCACTCGACCGATTACCAGCCAGACAGTAACTACAGAGCGTTAGTTGAAGATCATTTTTCCATTCTGAAAGTGGGTCCGGCGCTTACATTTGCAATGCGTGAAGCCCTATTTGCTCTGGACAGAGTAGAGCAGGAATGGATTGCCGTAGATAAAAGAGCAAACCTTCGTAAGACTCTTGAGCAGGTAATGCGGGAGCAACCGGGCTACTGGCGTGACTACTACCAGAGTTCGGGTAATCAGCAGTATCTGGATTGTGCTTATAGCCTGAGTGACCGGATCCGTTATTACTGGCCGGATCAACAGGTTGAGAACGCCTGCGCCAAACTTATAGATAACCTGAATCAAAACCCGGCACCGTTAACTCTGCTTAGTCAGTATATGGCGGAACAAGCTAAAGCGGTCTCCGCCGGAGAAATAGATAACACCCCTAAAGAATTAATCATTAACAAGGTAATGGAAGTTACCAAGGTATATGCCTGCGCCTGCTCTCAGGAGCACAGTGGGCATCAGGAGTAATCGTTATGAATCACTATCTTGGCTACGCCGAATCATGGCTGGTCGAACACAGGGCAAACCATACGGCAAAGGAAATCGAGCAGCAACCTAAGTTGTGGCGAAACCTTGTCGGTATTATTGAACAGAGGAGGGCGGAAGCTGATGCGTTTCTTGATCCTTTAACAAGCAATAAAGATCTAAGGATCATTCTGACCGGAGCCGGAACATCCGCTTTTGCCGGTGAGGCTATTGCGCCGTATCTGCAGCAGTTCAATAACTTTAATGTTGAAGCTATCGCTACCACAGATATCGTCTCTAATCCTGAGCAATATCTGCAAAAGGACATAGCGACACTTATGGTCTCGTTTGCCCGTTCAGGTAACAGCCCGGAAAGCGTTGCTGCCGTGAATCTGGCTGATCAACTGGTCGACAATTGTCACCACCTGTTCCTTACCTGTAACCCGGACGGCGAGCTTTCTGTACATGCCAATAACCATAGTAACGCGCTCTGCATACTGATGCCTGAAGGCTCGAATGACAAAAGCTTTGCTATGACCTCCAGTTTTAGCTGTATGACTATGGCTGCCATCGCATTACTTAGTGGTGAAGATCAAAAAGATCTGGCAGACAAGGTAGAGCGTATTGCTTCAATGTGTGAAAGCAAAATTCAGCAGTGGATTGAGCCGGTACGCGCTTTAGCATCACTAGCATACAACCGCTTAGTCGTCCTTGGCAGCGGCGGATTTAGCGGACTAGCCCGTGAGGCTGCCCTTAAGTCCCTAGAGCTGAGTGCAGGAAAAGTAATAACAGCATTTGACTCGTCTCTTGGTTTCCGTCATGGCCCGAAATTTTCAATTAATGAACACACTCTGGTGGTTCAGTTTATATCGACTGATGCCTATACACGTAAGTATGACATTGATTTGTTTAATGAAATCAAAGGTGATGGTCAAGCGTTAAAGCTTATCGCCATTGCCGGTCAGGGCTTTGATGATCAACAGGTTATAGAGCTGGGTGGTACCGATTTAGATCAGGTGTGGCTGAGCTTCCCATACATACTGTTTGCTCAGATGCTGGCATTTGAGAAGTCATTAAAACTTGAACTTGGCCCGGACAACCCGTGCCCTAGTGGTGAAGTGAACCGTGTGGTGCAAGGGGTTTCAATTCACGACTATCCGGTTAACAACCAATAAACAGACTCAAAAGGAAAATCCTATGCCAAACATTGTATTAAGCAGAATAGATGAACGACTTGTTCACGGTCAGGTTGGTGTGCAGTGGGTCGGTTTTGCCGGAGCCAACATTGTCGTTGTGGTTAACGATGAAGTTGCAAACGACGAAATTCAGCAAAGCCTTATGGAGATGGTACTGGTAGAAGGTATCGCTATCCGCTTCTGGACGGTACAGAAAACCATAGAGACCATTCATAAAGCAGCAGACAGACAAAAGATCTTGCTGGTGTGTAAGACACCAAAAGATTTTCGCATGTTGATTGAAGGTGGTGTGCCAATCGAACAGATCAACGTGGGGAACATGCATTACATCGAAGGAAAAAATCAGATAGCAAAAACAGTTTCTGTGGATGCTGATGATGTCGATGAGTTTAACAAGCTAAAAGCACTGGGAGTGAGCTGTACCGTACAGGGCGTTCCGACAGAAAGTGCGACAGACATCTTTACTCTACTTTAATTTTAAGGAGCAATATTATGGAGATAGGACTCATTCAGGCCTGTATGCTCGGCATACTTGCTTTCTTTGCCGGGTTAGACCTGTTTAACGGTTTAACTCACTTTCACCGCCCGGTGGTACTCGGACCTTTAGTGGGTTTGATTCTGGGTGACTTAAATACCGGTATTCTTGTCGGTGGTACGCTGGAACTGATCTGGATGGGTCTGGCACCACTGGCTGGTGCTCAGCCGCCAAACGTGATTATCGGTACTATTGTTGGTACTACATTCGCTATCACCACTAAAGTAGAGCCAAACGTTGCTGTTGGTGTAGCGGTACCATTCGCCGTGGCTGTTCAGATGGGTATTACGCTTCTGTTCTCAGCGATGTCAGCCGTGATGTCCCGTTGTGACGAGTACGCTGAAAATGCTGACGGAGAGGGTATTGAACGCGTCAACTACTTCGCTCTTGCGGTACTGGGAACTTTCTACTTCTTATGCGCATTCCTGCCAATTTACCTTGGCGCAGAGCATGCCGGAGCAATCGTTGAAAAACTGCCAAAAGAGCTAATAGACGGCCTTGGTGTGGCTGGTGGCATTATGCCGGCGATTGGTTTCGCGGTTCTTATGAAGATCATGATGAAAAACGTCTACATCCCTTACTTTATTCTGGGCTTTGTGGCAGCAGCGTGGCTTGAACTACCTATTCTGGCTATCGCAGCAGCCGTAACGGCAATGGCAATTATCGACTTTATGCGCAAATCAGAACCTACACCCCCAGTGGCAAAAGCAGAGGAGTTTAATGATGGAATCTAACGTAAGCAATGAACTGGACCTGCGTAAGCAAAACGCCAAAGTACAACCGGCGCCGGGTGTCAGCGATGATGAATATGAAAACAAAACCGTTGGTGCAGAACTGACAAAATCGGACATCAACAAAATGGCGTGGCGTTCTCTGTTGCTGCAAGCTTCTTTTAACTATGAACGTATGCAGGCTTCAGGCTGGTTATACGGCATTTTACCGGCGCTGAAGAAGATCCACCCTAATCAGGCAGACCTTGCTAAGTCGATGAAAGGGCATATGGGCTTCTTTAACACCCACCCGTTTCTGGTGACCTTTGTGATGGGTATTGTGCTGGCGATGGAGCGCTCTAAGCAGAACATCAACAGTATCCAGAGTACCAAAATCGCCGTAGGTGCCCCTATGGGTGGTATCGGTGATGCCATGTTCTGGCTGACTTTGCTGCCGATCTGCGGCGGTATTGGCGCTGACTTAGCCCTGCAAGGGTCAATTATGGGCGCGATATTCTTTATGGTGCTGTTTAACGTGGTGCATTTTGGCCTGAGATTTGGTCTGGCACATTATGCGTACCGCATGGGTGTTTCAGCCATTCCTATGATTAAGGCGAACACCAAGAAAGTCGGTCACGCTGCCTCTATGGTGGGTATGACGGTAATCGGT
This sequence comes from Vibrio sp. SCSIO 43137, assembly GCF_028201475.1. Taxonomy (NCBI): domain Bacteria; kingdom Pseudomonadati; phylum Pseudomonadota; class Gammaproteobacteria; order Vibrionales; family Vibrionaceae; genus Vibrio; species Vibrio sp. SCSIO 43137. Next base: position 738,026 of record NZ_CP116384.1, read on the forward strand.
GCACTCGTTGCTACCTACGTTCGTCTGGCAACGACTGCCGAGATAACGGCGGGTGATGCGGTAGTGAAACTGCAGGCTGATGTTATAGATAAACTTATGCCGGCGTTCCTGCCACTGGTTTACACACTAGCCATGTACTCACTGGTTAAGAGAGGCTGGAGTCCGCTACGCCTTATCTCAATCACTATGGTGCTGGGTGTGGCCGGTCGTTTCATGGGCATTCTATAAACTGAGCACTGAAGGGCTGGCGCCTGCCAGCCCCTATAAGGAATAAAGATGATCACAGTAATACTTTCAGGTCATGGTGGTTTTGCCACAGGTCTCGAAAAAGCCATTCATCAGATAATTGGTGAACAGGAGCAGTTCAGGGCTATCGATTTCCCGGTTGAGATGACCACAGAGCAGCTGGAGCTGGCAATGAAGCAGGCCATAACAGATCTGGATTCCGGAGACGGCATTGTATTTATGACGGATCTGTTAGGCGGAACTCCGTTCAGAACCGCTTCACTGCTTAGCCAGCAACGTAGCGATATCGAAGTAGTGACGGGAACCAACCTACAGATGGCCGCTGAAATGTTGCTAGAGAGGGACGAACTGAACGTTGTTGAATTTCGCGATATGGCAGTGGAGTGTGGGCATCGTGGACTTACCAGCCTTGCCGCGCAACTGGGTAAAACCGCTAACGGGCAGAAACTGAGCGAAACAGCGGTGACAGAACAGGAAGACGATGGTATCTGATATGCGATATTACCGGGCAAAAAGAGTTCTTGTTGACAACCGCTGGTGCACAGATTGCGTTATCGCGGTGAATCGCGACGGAGAGATACAGAGCATTGAAAAACGGCAAGAGTGTAAAGAAGCTTATGTCGATTTAGGTGACTGTTCTCTGCTTCCGGGTCTGATTGATACTCATGTTCACGGCGCTCTGGGCTGCGACGTTATGGATGCCACTCATCAGAGTCTGGAAACCATATCCTCTTATCTCGCCAGCCATGGATTAACTGGGTTTGTAGCGACAACCATTACGGCTCCGGTAGATAAAATCAAAACAACGCTGATGCAGATCGGCAAAAGTAAAGCCGCCGGCCTGAGTGGGGCTGAGCTACTTGGCGGCTATCTGGAAGGCCCTTACTTTACGGCAAAAAACAAAGGTGCTCATCCTGAGAAATTGTTCAGGGAGTTGTCTATCGAGGAGCTTGATAGCTGGATCTCTTATTCAGATAACAGCCTGATGACGGTCGCTCTTGCCCCTGAAAAGAACAACAGCAGTGAAGCTATCCGCTACCTAAAAAGTAACGGTATTCAGGTGATGTTAGGCCATACCGATGCAAATTGTCAGCAAGTGGAGAAAGCGTTTGCCTGCGGGGCAAGTGGCATTGTCCACTGTTACAACGGTATGAGAGGGCTTCATCACAGAGACCCAGGGGTTGTCGGAGTGGGGCTGTGCCAACCGGACAGCTATGTGGAGATCATCGCAGATGGTCATCACGTACACCCTACCGCCGTGGATGTTGCCTATCGTTGCTGCGGTGATCGTCTGATGCTAATCAGTGACGCTATGCGGGCAGCGGGAATGGAAGATGGCAACTATCAGCTTGGCGAGTATCAGGTATCAATGAAACAAGGGGTAGTCAGAACGGACTCGGGCAGCCTTGCCGGAAGCACACTTGATCTCAGTCAGGCGGTTAAAAATATCTCTGACTGGCTGAAGATTCCGTTTGAACACGCCTGGCTACACGGTTCTTTAACACCAGCAAAATTTCTTAAGCTTGATCACAAGTACGGTTCTCTAGCCGTAGGCAAAATGGCCTCAATGGTGGCCGTTTCTCAATCTGGTCAGGTAGTAAAAACATGGGTTAACGGTAATGAAGTTTATGCCGTTGAACCGCAAAACACTTCGGAGGAAGTATGTATCTAATTTCATCTCGTGAGATGTTAAAACGAGCTCAGGCAGGGGGCTATGCAGTACCTGCGTTTAATATCCATAATCTGGAAACGGTTCAGGTAGTGGTAGAAACAGCTTCAGAGTTAGGTTCACCCGTGATTCTGGCCGGTACTCCCGGAACATACAGTTACGCGGGAACAGACTATCTGGTCAGTATCTGTAAAGAAGCGGCACATAAACACTCTATGCCTCTGGTGCTTCATCTTGATCACCATGAATCGTTCTCCGATATAAAGCAGAAAGTGGATCACGGTATTCGTTCAGTGATGATTGACGGTTCTCACTATGCATTCGAAGAGAATATTCGCACGGTTAAAGAGGTGGTCCAGTACTGCAACCGCTTTGATGTCAGTGTTGAGGCTGAACTGGGTCGCCTTGGCGGGCAGGAAGACGACTTGATAGTAGACAGTGCGGATGCACTGATGACAGATCCTTCATCGGCAGCAGAGTTTGTCCGCTCTACGGGGGTTGATTCATTAGCAGTAGCCATTGGTACCGCGCACGGTCTCTATAAAGCAGAACCTAAACTGGATTTTGACAGGCTGGAAAAAATTCGTTCAGTCGTGGATATCCCGCTGGTTTTGCATGGAGCCTCCGGTGTGCCCGATGAGATGGTCAGACGCTGTATTGAACTTGGCATCTGTAAGGTTAACGTTGCTACGGAGCTTAAAATCGCTTTTGCTGATGCGGTTAAACAGCACTTTAGCGAGCATCCTGAAGCCAATGACCCGAGGAAATATATCGTCCCGGGTAAGGAAGCGATGAAGCAGGTTGTTAAAGATAAAATCCGCGTTTGCGGTAGTGAAGGGAAGATATAATCTTTTTGTCACAACTGAAATGATTTCATTCACCACCCCCTATGACTTTGAAGAGAATGTAATCCATTCTGTTTAAAAAGTGCTCACGGTGAATAGAGGAGGGACGTTTTGTTCCTCCTTTTTTTCGTCTTGTGAATAACATTTTCGCAGCAGATCACAAGTACAAAACAAGGCATAGATCAGCTAGTTTTTACTACTATTTTTATCACTAATAACTTGCATTTCTCTGCAGCTATTGCGCTGTCAGGCGAACACAAATTTCAACCCCTCTAGTACAGTTTTTTTATAATTATTTTGTTTATTTTGCTAATGGGATCTCTGGCACTAAGATCGATTTGATCTTGTACTTGAGGCTACTTTATTTGATCTAAATCAACACTTTTAATTAGTGCTTCTCGTTAAATACGTCCACAATATATAGTGTTGGTCAGTTGGTTATATGCCCTATATGGTGTGTTTGTGGGTAATCTGTGGATATGCTAGGGGTAAGGAGAAACAGTGAAATTAGTCGTTACGAAACGAGATGGCTCTCATGCCCCGTTTACAAGGGATCGCATCGTTGCAGCAGTGGAAAGTGCCTCGACTCATATTGATGATGAAGTAACAATTTATGCGAATAAAGTGGCCGAAGCTGTTGAGCAAAAGCTACAGGATCGCAATGAAGTTGATATTCAGGAAATCCAGACTCTGGTTGAGAACGAAATGATGCAGGGCCCTTATAAGGGCATGGCTCGTTCTTACATCGAATATCGTCACGACCGTGACATTGCCCGTGAAAAGAAAAGTGCCCTTAGCAAAGAGATTCAGGGTCTGATTGAGCAGAGCAATGCTGATCTCCTGAACGAGAATGCGAATAAAGACGGTAAAGTAATTCCTACTCAACGAGATTTACTTGCTGGTATTGTCGCAAAGCACTATGCAAAAACACACATTCTTCCACGCGACATAGTTAAAGCCCATGACGATGGTGATATTCACTATCATGATCTCGACTATGCGCCGTTTTTCCCAATGTTTAACTGCATGCTGATTGATCTTAAAGGCATGTTAACCCATGGCTTTAAAATGGGTAATGCTGAAATTGACACGCCTAAGTCTATTTCAACAGCAACGGCAGTGACTGCGCAGATTATTGCTCAGGTTGCCTCACACATTTACGGTGGCACAACCATTAACCGAATCGATGAGATTCTGGAACCCTATGTTACTGCCAGCTATGAAAAACACCTGAAGGTTGCTCAGGAGTGGGATATTCATGATCCTGAGGCCTTTGCAAAATCCCGTACAGAGAAAGAGTGCTACGATGCATTCCAGTCTCTTGAGTACGAAGTAAACACACTGCACACAGCTAACGGCCAGACTCCTTTTGTTACTTTCGGTTTCGGACTGGGAACAAGCTGGGCATCTAAACTGATTCAGGCCTCTATCCTGAAGAACCGTATTGCAGGCCTTGGTAAGAAAGGCAAAACAGCGGTATTCCCTAAACTGGTATTTGCTATTAAAGATGGCCTGAACCATCAGCCAAGTGATCCAAACTACGATATTAAGCAACTGGCTCTTGAGTGTGCTTCTAAGCGTATGTATCCGGACATTCTTAACTACGACAAAGTAGTAGAAGTAACGGGATCATTTAAAACCCCAATGGGTTGCCGTAGCTTCCTGAACACTTATGAAGAGAACGGCGAGCTGGTGCATGACGGCCGCAACAACCTTGGCGTTGTAAGCCTTAACCTGCCACGTATCGCTATTCAGGCTAAAGGTGACGAAAGCAAGTTTTATCAACTGCTGGATGAAAAACTGGTTCTGGCCCGTAAAGCGCTGGAAACCCGTATTAACCGTCTGGAGAGTGTTAAAGCGAGAGTTGCACCAATCCTGTATATGGAAGGTGCCTGTGGTGTACGCCTGAACCCTGACGATTCTATTGCTGAAATCTTTAAGAACGGTCGTGCATCTATTTCACTGGGTTATATCGGTGTTCACGAAACTATTAATGCCCTATACGGCACTGGTGAGCATGTTTATGACAGCCTGGAACTTGCTGAGAAAGCGCTGGATATTATCCGTCATCTTAAGAAGAGTGTAGAAGGCTGGAAAGAAGAGACTGGTTACGCATTCAGCCTGTACGGTACACCGAGTGAAAACCTGTGCAGTCGTTTCTGCCGTGTTGATACCAAAGAGTTTGGTGTAATTGAAGGCGTAACGGACAAAGGTTACTACACCAACAGCTTCCACCTTGATGTGGAGAAGAAGGTGAACCCATACGATAAGATCGAGTTTGAAAGACCATATCCGGAAATCTCAACCGGCGGCTTTATCTGTTACGGTGAGTTCCCTAATATGCAGCGTAACATCGAAGCGCTGGAGAACGTGTGGGACTACAGTTACAGCCGTGTTCCTTACTACGGAACCAACACTCCGATTGATGAGTGTTACGAATGTGGCTTTGAAGGTGAGTTTGAGTGTACCAGCCGCGGATTCACCTGCCCTAAGTGCGGAAACCACGATGCCACTAAAGTATCCGTAACCCGTAGGGTATGTGGCTACCTTGGCAGCCCGGACGCAAGACCATTTAATTTTGGTAAGCAAGAAGAAGTTAAACGCCGGGTTAAACATCTTTAATTAAATCAGCTAAACGCCTTCCCTTGTTAAGAGGGAAGGCATCTTTACTATGAATTACAGTCAATATTATCCGCTAGATGTTGTAAATGGTCCGGGCACAAGATGTGCTCTTTTTGTTTCTGGTTGTATTCACCAGTGCAGGGGCTGTTATAACAAGTCGACCTGGTCACCTGATGCCGGCCATCCCTTTACTGATTTGATGGAAGATCAGGTAATTAATGACCTTAACGATACGAGAATTAAAAAGCGTGGTTTATCCCTTTCTGGTGGTGATCCCCTTTTTCCGGGCAATCTGCCTGCGATTTTAAGTCTGGTAAAACGGGTTAAATCTGAGTGTCCCGGTAAAGATATCTGGCTCTGGACAGGTTATCTGCTTGGCGAACTGACGGAAGAGCAGAAGCAGGTGATTGATTATGTTGACGTAGTGATTGACGGCAAGTTTGAACAAGAACTGGCCGACCCGAGTTTACATTGGCGTGGCAGCTCAAATCAGCAGATACACTACTTAAATCCTGAGCAAAAATAATTCATAAATTCATAAAGTAAGGGGTGATAAACTCCTTTTTCTTTTTGTTAACAAATGATACCTTGAGGTCACTAACTGAATTTCAAAGGGATGTGACTTTCATGTTTTCACATTTACCAGCACCTCTACAGGATCCTATCCTCTCTTTATCCGTTGCCTATCGCAACGATCCCCGTCCGGAAAAAGTTGATCTCGGCATTGGCGTTTATAAAAACAGTCAGGGTGAAACGCCTATTATGTCTGCTATTAAACAGGCGCAGAATAAACTGGCGGACTCACAGACAACAAAAGCTTATGTCGGCTTGGCCGGTTGTGAAGTCTTTAATCAGTGTATGCTGGATCTGTTGCTGGAAGGTACTGATGCGGCCGAAAGAGTGTCAGCCATTCAGACACCGGGAGCCAGTGGCGGCCTGAGAATGCTTGGCGACCTGATACATGTGGCGCAACCGGATACCACAGTCTGGCTAAGCAACCCGAGTTATGTAAACCATAAACCTGTTATGGAAGCGGCCGGACTTAAGGTACGTCATTACCGCTACTTCAGCCCCCAGACTAAGCAGGTAGACAGTCAGGCCATGCTTGAAGATATCTCTCAGGCAGGCGCCAATGATGTGGTACTACTGCATGGCTGCTGCCATAACCCGACCGGGGCGGATATCGATTTTTCTGTCTGGAAAGCGGTAACCGAACTGGCTCAGAAAAACGGTTTTACCCCGTTTATTGATATCGCTTATCAGGGGTTCGGAGACGGACTGGAACAAGATGCTCAGGGGTTACGCTATATGGCGGATAATCTTGAGGAGTTACTGATCACCACTTCTTGCTCAAAGAACTTTGGCCTGTACAGGGAAAGAACTGGTGCTGCCATTGTGGTTGGCAAAAATAAGGCAGAGGCGGATAACGCTAAAGGCAAACTACTACAGCTAGCCAGAGCCACTTATACCATGCCGCCGGATCATGGTGCTGCCCTGGTAAGAACTGTACTAACCGATGATAAGCTTACCGCTGACTGGAAACAGGAACTGGCAGAAATGCAGCAGCGTCTGGTGACTCTGAGAGGCGCTTTATGCCATGAATTCCGCACAGCTCACAAATCGCAACAGTTTGATTTTATTGAAAGTCACAAAGGGATGTTTACTGTGCTAGGATTTTCACAGGAGCAGATGGCGACCCTTCGTGACCGCTTTGGTATCTATGGTGTTGGTGACGGACGAATCAATATCGCAGGGTTAACAGAGAAAGATATTCCCTATGTCGCTAATGCAATTATTGAGGTTTCATAACTAAATTCCGCATTGGGAGCATACATGAGTAGTGGTAAGCCGGTATTTTCATTTTGTCTTTGTCTCGCTCTGACTGCCTGTGCGAATACAGGTAGTCAGGAAGTGGTCGAGCAGGTGGATGTTGTCACCGAAACAGATGTTGCACAAAGTCAGGGTAGTGCTGACCCGACACAGAGCCAGACGACAGAAAACCAGCCTAAGCCAGAGATAGCTGCTGAACAGGCAGAACCGCCAGAAGTTAAAGTAGTTGAAACTCACATATTGAAACCAACCAAACCAGAAGTGAAAAGCCAGCCTGTAACGACGGAAACTAAAACCGCCAATGGCAAACTTATACTGGGACAAGAGGAGTGGTTGTACATTCCCGGTCTGGATAAGAGTTTCAGAGCTCAGCTTGATACCAGCGTAACGACCTCAGCGGTAAGTGCGCAGGAAATAACCAAGTTTTACCGCAACGGAACAGAGTGGGTGAAGTTTAAAATCGCCTATAAGCAGATCTCTTCAAATGAAATCAGCTTGCCTGTTTTGCGTTGGACAGACGTTAATGAACCAGATAAACGAAAGCCGGTAGTTACCTCATGGGTTCAGATTGGTGATGTACAGGAAGTGGCGAACTTTGCCCTTACCGACAGTAAGCAGATGTCCGCTCCGGTGCAGCTGGGAAGCAAGTTTATTTCATCCGTCGGTAGTGTTGATTTTCGTCGCCAGTTTATACAACCAAAGCGGCCGGAGCCTAAGCAGAATTAAACAGACAAATACTAGCCGGAGCCCGTTATGCGGGCTCTGAATTTTTGTGTCTGATTCAGGAAGATTTATGAGTGATACAGATAACTTCAGCATGGTGTTGACCACGGTAAATAATCAACAAGTAAAACAGGACATCATCAATCACTTGCTGGAAAAAAGGCTGGCAGCCTGTATTCAGGTGATGCCTATTGAGAGCCACTATGTCTGGCAAGATAAGATATGTGAGGATAGTGAGCAGCTGTTGATCATTAAAACGGAATCCTGCCGCTACCCGGAAATTGAATCTGCTATTTCTGAGTTACATGACTATGATGTGCCACAGATAGTGCAGATCCCATTTAGTAACGGTTTTAACCCTTATCTGAGCTGGATTTCTGCCAGCGTTAAATAAATCAGCGGTTACGATTATTAATCAGGAACAAGCATAGGGAAGATAGCGCACCTAAAGTGTCGCAAAGCATATCTTTTTGCGCGTCCCAGATATCGCCTTGTGAGCCAAGAAAGGCGATACCTTCATCACCACCGGCGATTTCCGCATACCACCACTCAATAATTTCGTACCCGGCTGCCACGCTCATCAGGGTAAACAGGGCAAAAAGAACTGCTAGCCCTTTACTACATAGTCTCTTGCGGTACAGGTACTCTGCCAATGCATAGGCGTAAAAGCCGATAGAGAAGTGCGCCAGACGATCGAAGTTATTACGCTCCGAGCCGATTAATTGATTAAACCAGTCAAAGGGAACTTCAGCAAAGGTGTATTTGGCGCCAATGGTATGCAAGATCAGCCAGATAAACATTAGCAGGTAGGCGGTTTTACTGAAGGTAAAGCTTCGTCCTATATATAGCATACCCGCCAGAATCGCGACTGCCGGCACTATCTCAGCCACCCAAACCGCATATGACATTGGCTGTATGGAAGAGAAGGTGAAAACCAAAGCGTAAACCGGTAGCAGCGCAAGCAGTATAGGGTTGTTTGAGATAAAACGTTGCATTTATTGTTCCTTTAACAAATCTGTTATCACGCCAAAATGATATCGAACACTGTTCGATTAAAAGAATGGTAAATGAAACCGACTGTTTAATCAACAGATTGATTCTGACAACGGGTTGAAAATCAGAGGGGGTTGGATTGCTGCGTGAGAGGAAGAGAAAACCGGCACCAAAGCACCGGCTTAGCCATTATTTAAACTGCGCTTTTCTCATACGGTTAAGGGTAGCCATTACATCGATAACACGCGGTTTCGCCAAATCACCGTAATTTGGCATCGTCTCTTTCCAGTTGTCGTGAAGTAGCTCGGCGATTTGCTTAGCCGGAACTTTAGACCAGCCCGGCAGCTGCGCCAACTGAAACCATACCCAGCCAATAGCATTGACCTGATTGGCCGATTCAAGCTGTTCCATCGCCGTAAGGTCGACAAATTCTTTACCAAAGCGAAGGGAGTTTATTCCTTTGGCCGAAACCCGAAACTTACCATCAGCAAGGATCTTTTGCAGACTGGTAAGATTTAACGAACGGGCAGATATCTGCTTAAAAGTATCACTATCTTCCTGAACACGCAGAGTAGGGTGCGCTTTGACCACTTCCCGGGCTTTCTCTGTTACATCAACAGCTTGATAGTCATGCATCTGGATAACGGTGTCGGCAACATCCAGGTAGTCACCGGAACCACCCATAACCAAAATGGTAGAAATAGAGAGTTGATCCTTAAGCTGACCGATACGATCCACCAGTGGGGTAATGGGTTCATCGCCTTTATTGACTAGTGCCTGCATGCGCTCGTCACGGATCATAAAGTTGGTCGCAGAAGTGTCTTCATCTATAAGAATGGTTGAAACCCCCGCTTCGACAGACTCCTGCAGCCATGCAGCCTGAGAGGTAGAGCCTGACGCATCCTGAGTCGAAAATGACTCTGTGCTGCGACCCTGAGGCAGGTGGTTAATATAGTTAGACAGATTTAACGAGTGTACACAACGGCCATCTTCAGCGCGGATTTTCATGCTGTTAACGTCGGTGACAACATACTCACGGCCATCACCGGGAATATGATCGTAAATAGAACGCTCTATAGCGTTAAGCAGGGTTGATTTACCGTGGAAACCACCACCAACAATCAATGTGATACCCTGAGGTATACCCATACCTTTTACTTTGCCGCGGTTAGGGGTCTCAAGCTCAACTTCCAGCGAAGCAGGGGAAACAAAGGGTACGGCTTCTTTCATCGGTAAATCACAGTTACCAGCAACCCGCGGCAGAATACTGTCATTAGCGACAAACGAAGTTAATTCGTGTTGGCGTAGTTGCTGACGAAGTGCTTGTTGGTCTTCAATCACTTCACAGTGATTAGACAATGCCTGCTGATCCAGTTCACGATAAAGGGTCGCTTTACGCACCATTTTAGGCAGATAAAACGTCAGAATATTAAGGGCTTTTTTTGCCAGAATATTGCGGCCTTCTGCCGGCAGGTTTACTCTGAAGCGGATTTCAATACCGTGTTCGGTAAACAGAACCGCAGTATTATCCTGAACCGTCTGGCCGGTGGTAGAAATAGAAAGATTATTTTCCTGCTTGGCAAACTCAGCAAATGAACGGGCAATAAAATCACGGGCCGCGGTCTGGTAGGCTTCTGATTTCTCTTTTAACCAATCAAGGCCGGTTAAGGACCAGGCTCTGGTCACACGCAGGCGGGAAGGGCTGGCGTAAGGGTCGCCCTGTACATAGTCGATATAGAGATCATAGTCATCAAAGTCGTACTGACCTTTAATGGTCTGATAAGCGCGGTAATTCTGTTTCTCAAGCTTTTTTAGTTTGCCGACTAGACGGTCCATAACCCTTCACACTTCTGTAATTAGCACCTAAAAGCAGGCACATTGAATAAGAGGCCGCGATTATAGAAAACCTGAGCAAATATAGCAAAAGCTCAGTTGCAGACAGCCACTTAAGGACGTGTAAAAAATAGTTTTACAGGAAAGAGAGCGTAAGGCAGATATCGATAAACAAACCCTCTGCGACAGGGATGTCGCAGCGGAGCCCCAAGGATGGGTTTACGCGTGTTTGTGTTCGATTATCTGCCGATGCCACCTATTACTAAGTTTAGTACGGCTGTTATGTTGACGGCTAGTTGCGGACGGCTAGTTGTGGACGACTAGTTACGGATACAGGTTTCAAACTCTTTACCCGTCATCGGCTTACCGTACAGATAACCCTGAGCATAATCACACCCTTCATTCATCACAAACCTTTCCTGATCCAGGTTTTCAATACCTTCTATGGTGACATCAAGTTCCAGCCGCTTTGCAATCTGCACAATAGAGTGCACAATCTCTTTATCATCCTGATTACTATGGATATTTTGGATGAAACTCTTATCGATTTTAATACAGTTAAAAGGATACGACTTTAGATAACTGAAGGAAGCGTAGCCAGTTCCGAAATCATCAAGTGACAATGTCACGCCCAGTTCGTGTAGTTTCATTAGTGTCTGTTTGGCTAGGTGTTCATTGGAGATCAGACAGCTTTCGGTGATCTCAATCTCAAGGCATTCCGCAGGAAAATGATAGGTGTCCAGAAGATGCTCAAGGTGTTCGATAAAGGCTTGATTCTTTAACTGGATAGAAGAGACATTAACGGCAATTTTAAAATCATGCAGTTCAGACTTCCAGTCAGAGGCGTGTTCAATAGCGGATCGAAGCACAAAATTACCCACTTCAAAAATCAGTCCGTTTTGTTCAGCCATCTGAATCAAATTCTCATTAGAAATATTACCCAGAATAGGGTGATTCCAGCGTATCAAAGCTTCAGCACCAATCCAGTTGCCGGTTTTCAGGTTTACTTTTGGCTGAAAATAGAGGATCAAGTCATCATTTCTTACTGCCTGTAGCAGATAGCTCTCAATTTCATTTCTTTGCTTCTGCTCTTCATTACTGGCATGAGAGTAGTAACTGAATTTCTGGCCGGTTTCCTTACAGGAGAAAGCGGCCTCATTGGCGTAAAAGAGCATCTGTTCTGCATTGTTACTGCTTTCGCTGGTGGCAATGCCAACAAAGGCGTGCAGGTGAATTTTCTCCTGATTATGACTAAATTCTGAATGGGCAACTTCAATGAGTTTCTGGCGGAATGTATCTATAAAGCCAGCCAGATGAGATGATTTCACGGCAATAATCAGATTAGAGATACTATTTCTGCAGGTAAGTGACGCGAGAGCGTCTATGTTGCCGACCCTTTCCCGGAAGGCGATAAGAATGTCACTGAGAACTTGGTCGCCATACCTCTCCTGAATTTTTCTGCCATTAGTAAATACGATATGAAATATAGCTACCTGGCTTTCGCTTGTATTAGCCTCACCCAGTAACGCCTTGACTCCGCTGGTGAGGGCTGATTGATTAAGAAAACCGGTGGAAAGATCGTGGTTGCGCTGGTAGTAAATTTCTTGTTCGGCGGCTTTACGTTTATCTATCTCTTTACTTAATGAATAACTTAACGTCGCCAGATCTTCGGTGCGTTTTTTAACCCTTTGCTTTAGCTTTTCGTTTAGCCTCAGAAGCTTTATTTGCTGGTAAATGATGGTGAGTTCCGCCTCGATCGAATACCGGAAGGCGAGAAGCATAGAGTGAAAGTGCTCATTATATAACGAGCTTGTGCTGCCAATAAGGCAGAGAGTGCCAAATATCGAGCCGTCAGGCCAGCAGAGAGGTTCTCCCAGATAAGATATCGCACCGGATTTGACCTCCGGGGAGTGGTTCCAGCGTTCTGTCTTTAAACCATCTTCAACAAACAAGCCCTGTTTATTGCGCACAACCGTTTCGCAATAAATATCTTCAGAGAGGGACACAGAGTCTCCCTGTGTTAACGGGTTATTGCTGTTCTCACTGGTACAAAATATTTCAAGATTACGGTTATTAACTAACCGCATAATAGCAGCGCTCTGAATCTGTGTTGTTTGTGCCAGCACATTTACGATCCGCTGCCAGTTTTCAATAACTGAATCTGAGATGATTAACTCATCTGTTTTTATTGTCGTCATAAAGCACCTTATCCGTGTGCAATCAGGCTAATAGCAGCGACATCCCTTGTTTCTGATTAGCCTGAGTCTAACAACCCAAGTGGTGTGCAGATGGGGGGCTGAGTTCTGCGCACTGAGGAAACTTAGGTACATTAAGTATATGACGATTTGCCTGAATGTCAGTAAATGCTGATATTAAGCTCAACAGAATGAGAACAACACTATGTTATATAAATTCTTTTCGGCAGGATATTGAGCTGACAGCAAACAACTGCTAGAAGGAAGACTTTCAGTACTATTGCTTCGCAATATCTGGCATAAACTAATGTTGATGCGATATATAGCTGTATATATTGGTAATGACAGTGAAAAATAGGGCAGATATTGTTAGCTGTATAACATAATGCCGGTATGGTCTGTGCTAATGTCAGCGCAATCAAAATAACTAACCCTGATATCGCCATATACGTAATCAGGTTGAGGAGTGTTATGAACTTAACTGCTAATGATTTTAAACAGAGTGTTGCAGCCAGAGTCTGGCAACATTTTTACTCAATAAGTCAGATTCCGAGAGGCTCAGGCAATGAGCAGGCCATCTGCCGTTTTTTGATTGAGTTTGCAGAGCAACATCAGCTGAAGTGGCGTCAGGACAGTTTCGGCAACATAGTTATATATAAAGCAGCTACTGGCGGGTCGGAGCATAGACCCGTCACCATACTGCAAAGCCATGTTGATATGGTTGAAGAGAAAACCGATGACAGCAGTCACGACTTTAGTTGTGATCCGATACAGTGGCTTTGTGATGGTGAATGGCTGAAGGCAGATAGTACTACCCTTGGAGCCGATAACGGTATAGGCGTAGCGGCCATGTTGGCTGTTCTGGAAAACCGGGAGATCAACCATGGCGCAATTGAAGCGTTGTTTACCCTTGAAGAAGAGACCACTATGGCTGGTGCTATGGCAGTAGAAGGGCAGCTTTTTAAAGGAAAAACACTGATTAATCTGGATTCCGAAGATAGCAGAGTGCTAACGGTAGGCTGTGCCGGCGGAGTTAATCTGGATATTAGTCAAACCTATCAGCTTGAACAAGTAAACAACGGGTATTGCCGTTACGCCATCAAACTTTCCGGTCTTAAAGGCGGCCATTCTGGTTGCGATATTCACTTGCAACGCGGTAATGCAATACTGCTTATGGCAAGGGTCTTGGCAAGGTTACAGAGTTATGGGCTGCGTATTTGCCGGTTTGTAGGCGGAACCGTCGATAACGCGATTCCACGCAGTGCTGCAGCGGAGATTGCCCTGCCAGAAGAGAACAGAGCGGAGTTTTTGTCGGCTTTTGACCGTCTGATTGCAGAAATAAAGACCGAGCTAAGAAGTGTTGATGCCGAAATGTGCTTCTCCCTTGAGCAAACTACCGACATTTCAGCGGTAATGCGCACGGATGATCAGGTTAACCTGCTTAACGCTCTGCACGCCTGCCTGAATGGGGTACATAGATTCAGCGACGACTTTAAAGGTGTGGTGGAGACATCCAGTAATCTGGGTGTGCTAAAGCTGGAAAATGGTCAACTATACGCCGAGTGCTTTGTCCGGAGTCTGGTAGACAGTGCAACGCAGGATAGCGGTGAAAAGATTGCCGGACAGTTTGAACTGGCGGGTGCAAAAGTAGAGCGTCGAGGGTTTTTCCCCGGCTGGAAACCAGAACCTGCTTCTGCATTGTTAGATCTTCTGGCGGAAGAGTACAAACTGGTTAACGGTGATTCTGCTCAGGTAGAAGTGGTTCATGCTGCGCTCGAGTGCGGCATTATCGGTGCAGAGTTGGGTGGTGCGGATATGATCTCTATCGGGCCGGATATTGAAAACCCTCACTCGCCGGACGAAAGGATCAATATCGCCAGTGTTGATCGCTTTTATCAATTGCTGCTCAATGGTCTCAGCAGCATCAAATAGAACTTTGTATTAAAAAGCCCTGTGACAACAGGGCTTTAGTTTACCAGACTTACAACTGTTAAAATGGCGGTAAGATGGCTTCTGTGGGCAATCGCTTTACGGTGTAAGCTTTATCAGTTCATCCATATCAACGGGTTGGTCATAATCAATCTGCTCAAAACCAAAGCCGTTCAGCTTCAGAAACTCATTCTTATACCCCTGATAATCCGCAACAGCATGGAAGTTATCTTTATCCATATGCTGCATCAATTCAGCCACTTCACGCTGAATTTTCTCATCCAGTTCAAACTCGTCCATTCGTAAAAGTCTCTGACCGTCAACAGGGACAAATGGCTGATAAAGCTTGTCGGCAAACAGTCTCTGCATTTGGCCGATACAGTCTTCATGGGTACCGTGTTTTTTCATCACCTTATACAAAGCTAGAATATAAGGAGTGAAAGCCGGAATAAACACACTTGCTTTGGTGACCAAGGCTTTACAAACTGTTGCGTAAGCACCACCGCCAAAGTTAGCCATTTTCATATTCAGTGCATGGCTTGTCTGGTGAAGATCGACTTTGGCGCGGCCTAAAGTACCTTCATGGTAGATAGGATAGGTGGCCTGCGGACCAATATAAGAGAAAGCAATAGTTTTACAGCCAGGAGCAATGGAATCTGAATTAATCAGGGTATCAATCCACTCTTCCCAGTCGCCGCCACCCATTACTTTAATGGTGGACTCAATCTCTTCTTCTGTTGCCGGTTCCACGATAGTTTCCTGCCAGCTATCGTCTTCCAGCATAATAGTGGCACCGCTTGCTGACTCGCCGATGGTCTTAATGGCTGAGCGCCACATACCTTCACCATTACGCTTTGGACGAACACCGGTAGCAAGGCTATAGATGATCAGGTCAACTTCGCCTTCGAAATAGGTTTCAATGGCTTCAACAACCTGCTCTCTGACCCGGCGGGAAAATGCATCGCCGACAATATTAATGGCGATACGTCCTTCAGCTTCTGCCTGCTTTTTGAAATAGATGTTGTTGTACCAGCCGGCAGAGCCGGTGCCTTTCTCTGAAGGGCCTCTTTCAAAGGAAACACCAATGGTATCGGCTTCGCTTCCGCCGAAAGTGGCGGCAATACGCGCGGCTAAACCAAATCCTGAAGAAGCGCCGAGAATTAACACACGCTTTGCACCGTTGGTAATTTGCTTAGCGGAACGAACATAGTCGATTTGCTGCTGAACAGCAGCTTCACACCCATGCGGATGGGCACTTTTGGCGATAACACCTTGAATTACTGGCTGAATAATCATTCGGAAAAGGAGCCTTCTTTCTGATAAAGTCGGCTCAATATATAATTGAAAAGAATATGACTCTTTGCGCTAGGGCATTTTTTAGTGACTAATCAAGATAAAGTGCCAGATTGTCGGCAATAAAACCGGCGATCCAAGGCTGAGCTACCTCTTTAGGGTGAAGCCCATCCTCTTTCATCCATTCATCACGCAAAATGATCTGTTCAAGAAAGAATGGAATCAGGGGTAACTCAAATTCACTGGCGATCTTGGGATAAACATCTGCAAACGCCTGACTGTATCTTTTACCATAGTTTGGCGGCACCTGAATCTGCATCAGTGCAACTTTTGCGTCTGCCTGCTGACTAAGAGTTATTATCTTTGATAAGTTTTTTCGGATAAGGTTAGGGTGAAAGCCCCTTAAGCCGTCGTTGGCACCAAGCTCAACAAGCACCCACGATGGTTTACTCTGGTCTAAAAGAGCCGGTAAACGGTCCAGACCATTGCCGGTAGTGTCTCCGGAGATACTGCCGTTTATGACCTGATAGTCAAAACCTTTTGCCTTAAGGTTGTCTGGCAGCAAATTTGGCCAGGCACTTTCAGCCGGCATTTGATAGCCGGCACTTAAGCTGTCACCAAGTACAAGAATTGTGTTGCTACTTGCAACACAGGAAAAAATGAGAAAGAAGAAGGAAATTAAACGAGTCATGGCCAAACCTATCATTGAAGCTGAATCAATTACAAAAGTAGTCTCTACTAATCAGGAACATTTAACAATCCTAAATGGTGTCGATTTACAAATTAATGAAAGTGAGACGGTCGCTATTGTCGGCTCGTCAGGGGCGGGTAAATCAACTTTGATGACCTTACTGGCGGGGTTAGATACACCGACATCAGGGGAAGTCAGGCTGCTGGGTGAAACTATTTCTGCAATGGATGATGAACAGCGTGCGGCTATCCGCAGTGATTCTGTCGGATTTGTTTTCCAGAGTTTTTTGCTTATTCCCAGCCTGACTGCACTGGAGAATGTGACTCTTCCATGCCTGTTAAAAGGTGAAAAAGAGGATGTAGCGCGGGCAAAAGAGTTACTTGAGTCGGTAGGGCTTTCTCACCGTCTGACTCATCTGCCGTCTCAGTTATCCGGTGGTGAACAGCAGAGGGTTGCCCTTGCCCGTGCCTTTATGATCAAGCCTAAAATCTTGTTTGCCGATGAACCGACAGGCAACCTCGACCAGCAGACGGCAGCACGTATCGTGGAGCTGCTGTTCGAGTTAAACGAAAAACACGGAACAACGCTGGTGCTGGTGACTCATGATCCTGAATTGGCGTCACGTTGTCACAGAACCATCCATATGCAGGCTGGTCATCTGGAGGTAGCCTAATGCCAGAACAGACCTATACCGGAGCGACTCTTAATAAGAGATTGTTTAGCTGGAGCATAGAGGAGATCAGACACGGGCAACTATGGCCTATCTCTATCGCCTTAACTTTGATTATTGCCTGTGTGTTTGCCTTATCTGCGTTGGCAGAACGAATGGAGCAGGTGGTAGTAAAGCAGGGAAAAGACGCGTTAACCGCCGATCTGGTTTATAGCTCTTCCAACCCGATACCTCAGCCTTTAACTGACGCTGTGCTGAAGGCTCAATCCATACAGAGTTCATCTATGACCCGCTTTGCCACCATGGCATTTAGCGAGGCACAGATGCAACTGGTGACCGTTAAAGGGGTAGAGAGCAATTATCCTCTTCGTGGCGAGCTGATCCTAAACCGCAGTGAGAAGCAGATTAATCAGGTTAATCCCGGTGAACTCTGGCTGGATGAAAGAGTGTATTCTCTGTTAGAGGTAAAAGACGGAGACACCATTACTCTTGGCGATGCAGACTTTATTGTCAGTGGGAAAATTGTGCAGGAACCGGGCATCAGCTTTAATCCTTTCCAGCAAATGCCGACCGTGTTTATCCATAGCTCTGATATTGATAAAACCGGAGCCCTTCAGTTAGGTAGCCGTGTTCGTTTTAGCCTGTTTTTGACAGGCGAAGAGCAGGGATTGAATAGTATTAAATCTTCAGTGGAGCTCACGCCAAGTGATCGCTGGCGGGATCAGGATAGTGCATCGCGCAGCAATGATATGTTCCAGAGAACTTCGCAGTACCTTTCCCTGACCGTCGCAATTGTAATTATTATGGCGGCAACCACCCTTGTGCTGACCTGCCAGAATTATGTGGCCGGCCGGAGAAAAACCGTAGCTATGTTAAAAAGCTTAGGTGCCAGTAAAAAGTGGCTTGCTAAGTGGCTCTCTATGCAGATATTGCTGCTGTTCACCATTGGTATTACTTTCGGCTTGCTGTTTGGCGTTACTCTGGAAATCCTGCTACGGATACCTATCAATGAATTACTGCCGGATCCTCTGCCAGGTTATGGCATTGCGCCGACAGTGATTGCCATTCTGACCTGTCTGCTTATCGGCGTTCCGGCTTTAGGAATCCCTTTGCTCAGCCTTGTTAATACCTCTGCGGTCAACGTCATGCAGGAGCATCAGCAGAAACGAAGTCTGGCTTCCTATGCATTAATACTGGTTCCTCTTGTGCCTATGTTGCTCGTCTATAGCAGTAACACCTTGGTCTGGATTGTATTAGGCGGCATTGTGGCGCTGTTTATTGTGCTTGGTTTGCTTAGCGTGTTGTTAATCCACCTGATTAACCGGTTACCTTTGAATACCGCTATGAAACTTGCCGTTAGCCGGATTAAGCGTTCATCGCTGGCAAGTATGTTGCAGTTTGGTGCTCTGGCGATTTCATTAATGTTGCTTGCGGTGATCTGGCTGGTTCGTTCTGATCTGTTACAAGACTGGCAACAAACCATTCCCGATAATGCGCCTAACGTGTTTGCAATTAATATTGCACCATATGAGCAGCAAGAGTATCTGGAAAAGCTGGATGCCAGCCGGGTTGACCGCTCTGAAGCGTACCCAATTATCAGGGGACGAATAGCGCAGATAAACGGTGAAGAGGCAAAATCAAGGGAGGGTATTGATAAGGAGAGTGACTCACTGAGTAGGGAGCTTAACTTTACCTGGGTCACCTCGATACCAGAACGTAACCCGATTCTGCAAGGGAGCTGGAGTGAAGAAAACGGAGTGTCAGTAGAAGCGGAAGTTGCAGAAGAGCTAAATATTCAGGTTGGTGACACCCTTGGTTTTGTTATTTCCGGTCAAGAGGTTTCAGCCGAAGTAAACAGCATCCGTCATGTAGAGTGGCGCGAGATGAAGCCGAACTTTTACTTTATCTTTACTCCCGATGTCATGGAAAAACTACCGGCCACCTGGATGGTCAGTTTTAGGATTAACGATGAACAGATTGCGTTCCTGAGTGAGTTGTCACGTGACTTTCCCACTGTCAGTTTGCTGGACATCAGAACTATGGGAGACAAGATCAGGAGTCTGCTAACGCAGATCGTCTGGTCGATAACCCTGTTAGCCGGTCTTGGCGTGATTGCCGGTGTGTTGCTGATCTTTACCTTGTTACGCCTGAGCCTTTCTCAGCGTCAGGATGAGATACGCCTGTACCGGACTCTCGGCGCGTCGAAAAAGCGAATCACCAGTACCATCTGGAGTGAGTATGGCCTTATGGCGCTAACGGCAGGTATTGTAGCCAGTCTGGGGGCAGAGGTGAGTGTTGCCGGAGTGATGAGCTATGGTTTTGAGCTTGAAGGAAAGCTACACGGATATCTATGGATAGCCTTACCTGTTATCGCTTTTGTGGTGCTGGCTTTAGTAGTGAGTTCAATGCTATCCAGGCTTCTGAAACCAATCAGGGGAGCCGATTAAGCTCCCCCGAGTTATGTCTTAATGCTGGTGGCCGTTATCAGGCTGCCAGCGGGAAGCAGTAACCCTGAATGTGCACAATTATCTGTTCCAGCTTAAACAGGTGTGCATATTCAGCGTTGGTATAGGCGTTTGGTTTGCTGTCTCCGTTAATCAGTGCCCGGATTGAAGAGACACTAACGGCAACGTTATCTTCACTGGTGTAGTGGGTTTCTATCAGCTGCTCAATAACCTGACGTTCATAGGTAGTTTGATCCAGTGGATCAATGCGCTCAAGGTTGAGTTTATCGCTATCGGTTTTTAAGCTGTGCACCACACCGTCAAAAAGATAATCGACAACAATTTCTACATTCATAACCAGACTTCCGTGTTTGCATTTTTCCTGAATAAAAGTTTTAGCTCAAACTCTCCCCCCTTGATGTTATCCAGATCAAATTTTGACCAATAGAATATAGGTTCTAATCAAAAGGTATTACTGCGTTTAATGGCATAAATATCGTCCTATTTTCCTTTGGGTTTATATACATCTGTATATAGCCAGCCCCGGCGGGATTTATAGGGCATATAGGGTAAATTTAAGAGAGCTCTAATATTTGGTTTTTTACTACTTTTTTATTAGACGATACATTGTTAAAACGTTATCCAAAGCAAAAGGGTAGTTATCCACAAATTCGGTGGATAAAGTTTGGGATAACTCAGCACCATTTTAGAGCTATCATTCTGCATACCAGAGCGGGCGTCTGATTGAGGAAATTGCTTATTCACAAAGGTCGAAAATCAGTGTTGTGAAGAATTTGAGTCAAGGCTTTTTTACAAACTTTTTATTCTTTTTTTTAGAGACGAATACTGCACAACTGGGTATGTCCTGAATCCCATAAACCGGAAAGGCATGTAGTGTTGAGTTATCTACAAACCCTAAAAAATGTGTGATTTTTTAATGAGGTAATATAGGTATAATTACCTCAGTCCTATCTGCTATTAAGATAATAATGAGCAACAACACAGAGAAAAGAGAACAACTTCATGTAGGTATCGTCGGCGGAGGAATTGCCGGCGTGACAGCCGCTATTCTGCTAGGCCAGTCTGGGGTCAAAGTAAGTTTGTTTGATAAGAAGCCCGGTCTGGTTTACGGTCCGCCAATTTGTCACCTGCATGCCGGCGGTAACCTATACCGTGATATCTCTCTCGCGCAGTGTAAAGAGCTGTTAAGGCAGTCTATTGATTCTGTTAAGTTGTACCCTAACACCATCAACGTCCGTCCAACCATCATAGCCGTGCCTGACTCTGATCAAGGTGACCCTGCTTCTGTTATTAGCAGACTAAAGGCTATCCAGAGTGAGTATCAGTTACTTGTTGAGCAGTGTGAGAGCAATAAGGTACTCGGCGAGCCGCAAAACTACTTCAAGCTATTTTCCAGAGAGGAACTTATCGAGTTGTCCTTATGCAGCCAGAGTTCAGGCTTACTGACGGATGAGGACTGGGTGATTCCGTTCGCCAAGACTGTTGATCTGGACAGATTAAAGTATCCGGTTGTTCTGGTTCAGGAATATGGCTGGAGCCTGTTCAGGCTGGCAGCAACGGCACAACTGGAGTTGGAACAGCAACCTTTGTGCCGTGTTCATTTATCATCGCAAGTAAACAGTACAAAAGACAATGGTAATGGCTGGACCATCAACTATAGCCGTGATGGTAGCGATCACAGTGAAAAGGTCGATTACCTGATAAATGCGTGTGGATTTGAAACAGGGACTCTGGATAACTGGCTGGATATGCATAAGAGCCGGCTGGTGGAGTTTAAGGCTGCTTATGTTTCCCGCTGGCAGAGTGGATATAAATGGCCCGAAGTGGTTTTTCACGGTAAAAGAGGTACACCGGACGGAATGGCACAACTTACTCCTTATCCCGATGATGTATTTCAGCTACACGGTATGACCGATGAGATTACTCTGTTTAAAAACGGTTTGGTAAGCAGCGGCGGTGGAAACTCTCAGCCACAACTGCCACAAGAGTTGCTGAACAAGATCAAACTGGGCTGGAGCGATGAAGTAAAGAGCAAACGAACGGACGCTGCTATCCGCCATATGAGCCGCTTTATCCCATCTTTTTGTGAGGCTGAATATGGCGGAAAGCCACTGTTTGGTGCACAACAGATCCCCGGTAGCGATGCCAGTTTGCGGGCATCAGACGTCTCTTTCTATGGAGAACGTTATGCAAGACTGGAAATTGTAAAGGGTTCTTCTGCCATTGAAGCGGCAAGAAAGGTGATTAAGCATATACAAACTACATTTGCTATCGAAGTGAACTGTGATGGAGTGACGCCGTCACACGGTTCGGAGCAGGTAGAATCACTCGCCTGTCAACTTGCCGTACAGCGTGGTTATCCGCAAGAATTAGCAAAAATTTACTGAGATTCTAATTAAAGAGGCCTAAGTAAAGGCCTCTTAAACAGCAAGTAAATATTTTAGATTTGTACTTTAACAAGCGTTTTTAATAGCCAAATCTTAATGCCCAGGAGCACCATATTTCCTGAAGATGCCTGCGGTTTCCACGGATAAACTTAATATCCTGACCGGGTTTTGCCTGTGCCAGTCTCGGATGATCGATTCTGGCCAGAACACCAATCTTAGGGTAGCCGCCCAGCGTCTGACGATCATTCAGTAAAATAATCGGCTGACCGTCGGGAGGTATTTGAATCGAACCCAACGCGATGCCTTCAGAGATAATGCCGTTTGAAGGTGGCTGAATTGGTTTACCTTCAAGCCGGTATCCCATTCGGTCACAATCTTGCCCTACGCGATAAGTCTGATGATAGAAAGCGCGTTTCTGCTCTTTACTGAACTCATTTGCCTGATAGGACTCAAGAACTCTCAATCTTAATGGCAAGTTATAGTCTGGGGTAAAACGGAAGGTGAGTTGTCGTACCGGTAACTTCTTCTGCTCGTCACCGAACTGAATTTCGTCCCCATACTGCAGTGGCTGACCATCCTGATGAAGCCCGCCAAGCTCTTCCCGCATTACCGTAGCGCTACTGCCTAATTGTTCTGCGACCTGAAAACCTCCGGATACCGCTAGATATGCGCGAAGCCCATTTATCGGAAGAGAAAAAGTAAGAACCTGACCTTTTCGGGCGTAAAACGAACTCCAGTTTGTTATCGGCTCGCCATCCAACTTTGCCTGAAGGTCTCCGCCACATATGGCCATCATGGCATTGTTACTTAACGTAAACTCAGCCTGCCCAAGTGTAATTTCAAGGGTCGAGCAGTTAGGCTTATTGCCCAGAAGGTAGTTAGCCCAACAGTAAGCATATTCGTCAACTGGCCCGCCTTGTGTCACCCCGAGAGGTGCAATTCCGTAACGTCCGAAGTCCTGTATAAGGCTTAACTGACCGGGTTTATTAACAATTAGTCTGCCCATAGCTCGCCTCCCAGTGACATATATTCTTCACGGCTGATCGATTTAAAACGTACTAAGTCACCAATTCGTAGTGGTGACAGCATTTCGCTATGCGGGTCAAACAGGTTAGTTGGACAGTTACCGATAATGTTCCAGCCTCCGGGTGTTTGCGATGGGTAGACAGCCGTTTGATTATCGGCAATGCCAACGCTTCCTTTCATCACCTTAAGCCTCGGAGTGCTAAGACGGGGCGTTGCTAGCTGTTCAGGCAGGCCGGATAAAAAGCCGAAACCGGGACTAAAGCCAATGGCACATACCTTGTACTCTTGCTGGCTATGCAATGCGATTAGCTGATCAAGTTGCAAATGTTTTTGCCTGCACAGGTTATCAAGATCCGGGGCAACTTCGTTGTGATAATAAACGGGCAGAGTAATTAGGTTGCTTTCAATCTGACTGTCGTGGTTGTCGACCTGATGAATAATATGTGCCAGTCCAATAAGGATCTCTTCTTCAGGTATCCGGTAAGGAAGGTAGTCAATTAATAGTGTGGTGTAAGAGGGGGTAAGGTTCATTATGCTGTAAGCATATTCGGCATAGATAAGCTCGGAAACTTGATTGATAAAATGCGGTAACTCACTATCTATCTGGTGGGAAAACCGAATAAGTATTGAGGATTCACATACAGCTTCAATAGAGACTTTATCGTCGATCATATTCACCTCATAGGGTCATTAAGGCTTCTTTTATTTTTCTGATTGCAGCGATGGAATGCTCGTTATCGCCATGTATACATACTGTATCGGCCTGAATCTGGATTTTCTGACCGGAAACTGTGTTAACACTTGAGTATTTTGCGATCTGCATTACCTGATGGAAGATATCGTCGCTGTTTTTATATACTGCTCTGGGGTGATTACGCGGAGTAAGTAATCCGTTGTCCAGATAACTACGGTCGGCGAAAGCTTCAAATAGTAACGGGACATTATATTTATCAGCCATTTCAAGATAGGCTGAATTATCACTGCTGGCGAGTATCATCAGTGGAACTGAAAATAGGCGGGCAATTTTAACAATAGCGTGAAAGATAGAAGGATCTTTCATCATGTCATTATAAAGTGCGCCGTGAGGCTTTATATACTTTACCTGAGAACCATACAGGCGGCATATGGCATCGAGGGCGCCTACCTGATAGGTCACCAACTGTGTTATCTCTTCGGTTGAACATTTGACACTACGTCTGCCAAAACCCTGTAAATCAGGATAGCCGGGATGGGCGCCAATTTTGACTCTGTGTTCTATTGCGAGCTGAACAGTGTCTGACATTACGGTTGGATCGGATGCATGAAAGCCGCAAGCTATATTGGCTAAATCAATCCACGGCATCACTTCGTTATCACAGCCCATTTTCCAGATACCAAAGCTTTCGCCCATATCGCAATTGAGACTGACTTTCTGAAATTCCATAAATCGTTTTTCCTCTGGTGTTTCGCGTTAATCAAAACACCGGATAACGCTTTTGATACATAGAGTTAACTATGTCTAAAGAGTTTTGATTTATCAATGTAATCAATAAATATTTTATAAATTCTGTGTACTAACAGATAAATAGCGCTGAAGTACAAAAGTCAGAGTTATATTTCTCACATTTGATAAAAACACGGGATATTGATTTGCCTCTATTTTTATACAAATAAATAACAATTAAGTATAAAAAACAGTCAAACACTGTTAATATTCACCGGTTGAAAGTTTCTAAGAGTGAGGAGATAGGGTTGGAGCTAGCGCTGATCATTACCTTTATTATTGCTGCGGCAATAATGGTAAAAAAAGAAATCAAACAGAAAAAATAACACGCCTTTTTATTAACATTTTCTAAATAAAAGTCGCCCCGATATGGAGCGACTTTTTTAGTTTATACTTCAAAAGTTTAGTCTAAGGGCAGTAACATATCGGCTGTCCCGTCGGCGAACTGAACATCGATTTCAAATCCTAATTTCTGTGCCAGAGTCAACATTCCCCGGTTGGTCGGCATGGTCATCCCCGACATTTGACGGGTACCTTTGTTTTTACAATATCGAATGATCCTTTCCATCAGAATACGTCCTAGTCCGCACCCTTTACGATCAGAACGGATTAGAATGGCGAACTCAGCATCTATATTTTCGGGGTCAATTAGCGCCCTGGATTCGCCCAGAATATTACCTTGCATATCGATGGCGACAAAGGCTATCTCTCTGTCAAAGTCTATCTGAGTCAGATTGGCTAACGCTTCGTGGTTAAACTCTCCCACGTCACTGAAAAAACGTTTATAGAGATCGTCTTTCGACACATTGCTCAGAAATGTTGCGTGTTCAGGTTCGTCTTCGGGAAGAATCGGCCTGATCAGAATATCCTCACCCGATTTAACTTTGATACTCTCTTCCAGTTCAACAGGATAGGGGCGGATAGCCAGCTTATCATTTGCTTCGCCCTGATAGTGACGAAGTTTTAAATCTGCATCCAGAATAGTCAGGGAACCTTCAACAGCGAGAAGAGGGTGAATATCCAGCTCATGGATTTGTGGATTATCAACCACCATCTGCGATAGGCGCACCAGAAATTCGCACAGGTCATCGATATTGATGTTCATCGCCTTTTGCGAAC
This sequence comes from Vibrio sp. SCSIO 43137, assembly GCF_028201475.1. Lineage (NCBI taxonomy): Bacteria > Pseudomonadati > Pseudomonadota > Gammaproteobacteria > Vibrionales > Vibrionaceae > Vibrio > Vibrio sp. SCSIO 43137. The sequence continues at coordinate 764,045 of NZ_CP116384.1, forward strand.
GTATTTTATTACCTTTAATTGCCCGTATTATCAAATATCTGGCCAGCGCCATATTAAGAGGCAGCATAGCGGCCGCTGCGTCAATCGATTCATCCCAGTCCGAGCCGCCTTCACCAAGTAAAATAACTGGTCCGAAAATCTCATCGGATTTTACTTTTACCCTTAGCTCATAAGCGCCTATGCGGCTGGCCATTGCCTGAACAATCAGGCCCTGAACAGAGGCAGACGGATAGTTGAGTTGTACACCATCAAGAATGGACTGCGCTGCACTCTGTACCTCAACAGGGTTTCGCAGGTTAAGTACTACACCGTTAACGTCGGACTTATGGGCAATATCCGGCGAACGCAACTTAACCGCTACAGGGTAACTTATCTGATCGGCAATCTGTACCGCTTCCGCCGGCTCTTGTGCAATCCATGTGTCAAGAACGGTAAACTTGTAGTATTTGAGTAGCGGAGAAATCTGGTGGGTATCCAGAGTAACTTCACTTTGCGTGGTTTGCTCGATGACCCAGTCGCGCGCTTGTTTAACGCTGGCCTGATCCACTTGTTCTGACGTGGTTGGTGTTTCCATCAGATGTTTCTGGTTACGGCGGTACTCAACGAGGTGCATGTAGGCCACTACCGCACTTTCCGGTGTCCGGTAAGTAGGTATACCTGCCTGTGTGAACAGCAGGCGTGCCTCTCGGGTGGTCTTCTCGCCCGTCCAGTTGGTAAGAATATTGAATCTCTTATGTCTGGGGTGTTTTTTCACGCACTCTATAACGGCTTCTGCCGTTTCTGTTGAATGGGCAATGGCCGACGGTGAATGCATAATAAGCAGGGCGTCAATATCATCGCTATCTAACATGGTATTGATGGTATCGACATAACGTTTTTTATCGGCGTCACCAATCATATCGACAGGGTTACTTCTCGACCATGATGAGGGTAACTTAGCATCAAGCATGGTTATGGTATTGTCGCTGAGATCCGCAAGTTTCCCCCCCCATTGAAGAAGGGTATCTACTGCCATTATTGATGGGCCGCCGCCGTTTGTAATAATACCGAGACGTTCTCCGCGCAGTGGCACTGAATGGGTAAGGGTTTCAACAGCAGCAAAAAGCTCGTGAGTGTTGTTTACCCGTAGCATACCGGTACGACGTATGGCAGAGTCGTAAATAATATCTAGGGTGTCTGTGCCGCCGGTATGACGGATAGCGGCCTGACGTCCGGCGTAGGTTTTACCACCTTTAAGTACCAAAATACGGCGGTTACGGGAAGCCGCCCTTGCAGCCGACATAAAACGGCGTGCGTCTTTAATTGAGTCAATATAGAGCAATATTGCGTTGGTTTTACTGTCTGTACAGAGGTGATCAAGAAGCTCGGCAACATCGATATCACTGCCGTTACCGATAGAGATAAATGAAGAAAAACCGATGCCTTTGTCATTTGCCCAGTCGAGAACTGTGGTACACACAGCTGCCGATTGCGAGATAAATGCGATGTTTCCCTGCGCTGCGCTGACGGGTGAAAAGGACGCATTAAAGTTCTTCCATGGCAGAATAATGCCAAGACTGTTTGAACCCAGAACGCGGATTCCGTTTTTCTTCGCTATCTCTATACACTCTTCTTCAATGGTTTTTGACCCTTCAACCGGGGTATGCATATCTGATGAAAGCACTATAGCGGTGGAGACCTTCTTTTCCGCCAGTTGCTCAAATATCTGTTTATTGCGGCTTGCGTGAGTACAGAGAACGGCAACGTCCGGAACAATGGGTAAAGAGTTAATATCCGGATAAGCCAGCACACCGCATACCGCCTTGTATTTCGGAGAGACGGGCATAATCGCTCCCTGAAACCCTCCTTCCAGCAGATTGGTCATCACCACCTTACCGGCACGGAAAGGGGTATTAGATGCTCCTATAACGGCAACAGATGTTGGTTTTAGCAACTTGGCGATATTGTTCATAGATACCTCAAAGAGATGCACGTAATAGAATCATAATCGAATTTTAACCGATTGCGCATGAGGTAAAGTAACTCTTGCTAAACCATCACTTATAACGTGCAATAGCTCACATCAAATCAGGGTAAATTAGAAATAGCCCCTTGATATTATTGAAATCCAAGGGCATGATGCCAACAGGATTCTATTGATACAGCTAATTAAATAAATTATGAAAAAGATTTCCATAATCAGTATTTCATTACTCCTGGCGGCTTGTTCTACTTCAGGCGATTACGTTACGGAAGTTACTTCTGACAGCTTCCGCGAAGAGTATAAAACTGAGCCGGTAGTGGAGGCGATTGCTGCAAATAGCATGACTGAAAGTACCATGGAACAGGCTCCTGTTCAGCAGGCAGAACCTGCCATGACTCAAAAGCAAAATATGGTTCGTGTAACACGTACACAACCAATGCAACAGCAGATGCAACAGCAACCAAGAATGGTGACACCGGCTGCCTCTAACAATAAAACGGTTAGAATTATTGCCCCAACCAGAAAGCAGGTTGAAAGCAACAAGCGTTACGGATTTACTATTCAGGTTATCGCGGTCGACAGCTCTGCAAAGGCGACAAATCTGGCTAAGAAGCTACCTAGCGACCACCCGGTATGGGAAAACTACAAGCAAGTAAACGGAACGCAATGGTACACCTTACTTTACGGTGATTACGCAACCCGCTCTGAAGCTAAAGCGGCGATTCAGACCCTTCCACAGATGTTCCGTGATCTGAAGCCTTTTGTTAAGAGTCTTGATGAGGTGAAGAACTCACCTTATCCGAAACTGATTAAACTTAGATAATTCAAGGACCTTCGGGTCCTTTCTTTTTGGTGATTATTCGCGCATTCAACTCCCCCGAAACGGGAACACGCCAGTTTTTCCTGTACCTTAACAGTCAAAAGGTTATGATGTGCGGATACTATTTTTGTTGTTCCATGGATACAGGTAGATGACTAAAACAACTATAGCTCTTCTATGTGGCGGCGGTTCTTCTGAACATGAAGTATCGCTTATTTCAGCTGAGTATATCTTCCAGCAACTTTCTAAACATTCAGACTTCAGTATTGTCCGTGTTGAAATAACCAAAGATGGCTGGATTTACGACGATCAACAGGTTGTTTTTGATATCAGTAAGAAAGCCCTGGTGGCAGAAGAGTTGGATATAGCAATAGATTATATCGTGCCTTGTGTTCATGGTTATCCCGGTGAAACCGGTGACCTTCAGTCAATGTTTGAGTTGGCTGGTGTTCCTTACCTCGGTTGTGATCCTGAAGCTAGTAAGAATAGCTTTAATAAAATCACTTCTAAGCTTTGGTATGACGCACTGGGTATACCTAATACTCCCTACCTGTTTCTTACCGAAAACAACCCGCAATCCAAACAGAGTGCTTATAACGCTTTTGATAAGTGGGGTAAGCTATTTGTTAAAGCTGCAAGTCAGGGATCATCAGTTGGTTGCTACAGTGTCACAAATTCTGACGAGCTTTCAGACATTATTGATAGCGCATTCGGTTATTCCGATCAGGTGCTAATAGAGAAATCACTGAAACCACGTGAGTTAGAAGTAGCTGCCTATGAATACGAAGGCCAGTTATATGTCACTGCTCCGGGGGAAGTCATTGCGCCAGAAGGGGACTTCTACTCTTATGAAGAGAAGTACAGTGCAGACAGCCATTCTGTAACAGAAGTTGAGGCTCAAGGGGTGTCTGAAGAGATGACTGCCAAGATAGCAACATATTCTAAGATGGTCTTTAACCAGATGAAACTTAAAGATTTGTCTCGCATCGACTTCTTTTTAACCGAAGAAGGGGAGCTATACCTTAACGAAGTGAACACCTTCCCCGGAATGACGCCTATTTCCATGTTTCCTAAGATGATGGAACATAATGGCCATAAGTTTAGTGACTATCTGGCGTCTGCTATCAGAAGAGCCGTTAACTCCAGGGTTTAATCGCCCTGAATTTAGCCATTTCCCCTTCGGCAGTGCTGGTTTTCTCTAAGTATTGAGCCGGCATTGCCGGACTCATCCAGCGACCGAAGTCTTGTATCTCTTTTAATTTATATCCCTGAGTTTGCAACTCTTTAGTGGCACCGACTCGTGCAGACTGGCCGTTAAACTTCATATGTTCTGGTAAGCCTAGCAGGTCACTGGCTCTTCTTAATATGCGATAAATGGAGGAGTCATCAAGTTGCCCCGTACCTATATTGCTGTGCTTATCAATTCTCCTGAAAAGAACACCTTGAGAGCCATATAACAGCCGTACCCATTTTGATATTGCCTTGCAGGCAAGTTCAGAGAGTTGATACTTGTTCTCACCAACCCGTAATAGAGCGTGACTTTTTTGTAACGAAATATCTTCAATTTGCAGTTTTTTTAGTTCTGAGCGTTTTAAAGCGCACTCAAACATAACGAAATAGATAGAAAGGTCCCTGATGCCTCTTATCTCCGGGCATGACGATAACATTATGTTTAGCTGTAACAGATGTTCTTTTGTTAATGGTGATGACTGTTTTGCATCCCCATGCTTTTTAAGCCTTAACTGCTGCAATGTAAACTTAATCTGCCTGTGATTAGTTGGATCACTATAGCAGTGAATAAAATGAATTATGCCTATTGTGATACTGTAACGCCGAAGAGTCGCGAATTTTCGGTCTCTGCACTCATGTTCTAAGAAAAGCCTTACGGCAGTAACAGAAGCGGGAAGGGGGCGTACATGCTTTGACTCACAAAATAACACAAATCTATTCCAGTCTGTTCTCATCGCCAAAACAGAGCTACGGGAGTATTTTCCTTGGGTCAGTTGAACAACGTCTTGCTCTGTAACCGTTTCAGACCAACGCTTTACGCTTGATGCGCAGTGTTTGGGATTGTCTATTGGCGAAACTTTTTTTCTCATCTTTAAAGCACTATAACTCTATAAACGTAACAAAATAATACGCTTGAATATACGATAAATACAATTATTATATAAGAAAACAATACTTAATGAATAAACATCAATGGCTACTACGTTTCACAGAGGGTACTGCATACAATCTGGAGCTGATAAAGATGTATGGCACGTACGCGTAAAAAAACAAGTTCTCAGCGGCAACCTGCCCGCGGTTAAGAAATCTATTGATTGGTGGTGTGATACTGCCACAATTATTGATCCGAAAGAGTTTGCTTCACTGGCACCGAAGAAAGACGAAGAAGTGAACGAACAGCAGGAAGACTACAATGGCCACTTGCTTAAGAGTGACAGCGGAGCTAAAAACAGCTGGTACTGCTTTTTCAATGGCAAGTTAGTGAAAGGCTCTAAAGACGCGATCAAAAAGCATATCGATAAACACAGCGAAGTTAACGCAACAAGAAACAAGTCATGACACTCGTATACTCAACAGAAACCGGCCGCATTAAGCCAGAAGAACAAAAAGTAGCTCGCCCTAAAGGCGATGGTATCGTTAGAATTCAACGCCAGACTAAAGGGCGAAAAGGTAAAGGCGTTTGCATTGTTACCGGCCTTGACCTAGATGATAAGGCACTAAAACTAATGGCAGCAGAGCTTAAAAAAGTCTGTGGTTGTGGTGGTGCCGTTAAACAAGGCGATATTGAAATACAAGGTGACAACCGGGATAAAATCAAAGCTCACCTTGAGAAGAAGGGACTGACCGTTAAACTAGCGGGTGGTTAAGCCTTAAATTAGTAAAGCCGACGTTTGTCGGCTTTGGTTATAAAATCCTATTTAACATAAGATACATAATGCGCACTTTAATAGTTGCTTTATTTAATTAAATCAATGAGATATTTAAGCGTCACCAGTGACGCACACTGAATTTTGATGCTCCGGTACATTCCGAACCACAGATTTTCATTTTGGTGTTTACTTGGAGTTTCGCTATGGCCTAGCAGAAAGAAGGTGTTTTTTGGAATGGCCAAGACTGGCAAAAGACTGTTTCGGGCGTTCACTGTCTGTCGAACCTACAGACAGTATCACGCGCCCTTATATCTCGGTGACTCGCTGCGCTCGGGGCGATGCCCAGTTGTCACAGCTTTCAGGACCTGGGAAGTCACATAAATCAAAATCGATATTTGATGAATCAAAATGAAGTTTTAATTATGGTTCATAACCATCGAAATCACCGGCATCCAACATGCTTTTATGAAGCTCAGGTGTTAGCTCAATCAACTCCAAATCGTCACCATGTTCAAATGACAATACTTGATGCATTTCCCCTAATGATTTGAATGTATACCAGCCTTCATCCGGAGTAAAAGTAGAAATCATTTCCTCACAAGAGGCATCATAATAAACCTTCATATCAAGTCCTTATTCAGATACTTATCGCAGTTGCTGAGAGTATCATCTAATCCAATCTGCCAAAAGTCATGGCACCTAGGACATTGTTCTTCATAAAGAAAAATTTGATTGTTGGAAATGTATTCAGTGCAAAGAAAGTCAATGTCTCCACAAAGAGGACAGCAATCCCGACGTTTAAAGCGTCGGGTTCGATTATTATTGATATCTCTGCTCATCGTTTCCACCCATGGGTAAGTGCTGAAGCAGTCACCCCATCACGACGACCGAAATGTCTATCCAAAGCCAAGCACAACTCATCCAGATGGAAAGCCGCCATGTGTTTAGATGGACGGTATTTATCATAGAGAATGACTATTGAATCCTCTACTCTATCTTTTGATGTCGGTGATTTACGCTCAAGAATACAAATACGTTTCGCCATATCGTAAGGCAACAGTTTTCTGTAAATTGGTGGGTCATACTGGTCTCTGGTCGGAATTTTGAGTTTTAAAAGCCGAGCATAGTACGCAATAGAACTACAGCTACGATTAAGCCTTTTAGCACAGCCCTTTGTACCGAGAAGCCAGTAGTTTTTGATAAGAAAAAGCTCTTGTTTGACTGACAAAGCCTTGCAGCGTTTAATCCCTAACTTTCTTAACCTGTCACCTATTGTATTGGGAGACTTTTCAAAAAACGCCCCAATCTCATCAAGAGAGCAGCCCTTTTTATACATCGACTCGAGAGTCTTATTATCTTCATCCGTCCAATATCGATATGACCTAGTTTGCTTAGGCTCTGAAGTATCTATGGGACGCTTGACCAGCAAATCAGAGAAAGAGCATTCGCTGGCCTGTAGTTCTGTTGTTGCCGTACTGACGTTATCCATAGCTGATCCTTTTTATTATTGTTTCATGGATGCTTTGAAGTGAGCCTTTATATCCTCATCAACAGGGATAAGCTCAATAACCTTGGAGCCTGCAAGCGGGTCGTCATAATCCAGCGCGGTATCAACTTCATATTCACGTCTGGGAACCAAAGCACCAGTATCACGAAGCTGACAAGCGTAGTTGTAATCCATATACAACGGCTGGTCATACTTGAGATTGATTTCTCCGGACTCACCAAACACCTGACGCTTAAAAGAACCAGTATCAAGGTCTCTAAGCGGACGGCTGATATTCAGAATGGCAGATTTGCCACGCTCACCATCCATAAACGTGATACCCAGAACGAATAAACCTTTTTTCATAATGTCACCTAATAGCTACTTAATATTTCATCAACCAAACGGTTGTATGTACATGGATAACCAAGCTTAGGGTCTCCCCTTGCAATGGTTTCTATGACCTTGTTTGCGTCTCCGTTGTAAAGACGAGAAAGGTCTGAGATTACCCGACCCCACTGGCGGCGAAGCCAATAGGTAGAGGAAAGGACTTCCAAAGCGGCACGTTTTTCAGGCTTTGGTTTAGTATCAAATGGCTCTGAAGACTCGATAGAAGCGGCATAGGCGTTGATTGCTGCAAAAGCCCCTGCAAGGTTACGCAGTATCTCTATAGACCATTCTTTCAGCTCTACCTCAGAGCGATACCAGATAACGGTCGTATCTGTCAGATTCTGCTCAAGAGCCTTGTTATAGATACGCCAATAAATACGAGAGCTACGGGAGCCAACGCTGATTTGCTCTTTAACATACTTTCTGGAGCCGTCAGGCAACCATGAATACTCATAGTCCTCTTTGACCTTGGGATTTTTGCCCCTGACAGAAGGCTTGAATGCGCCCTCATAGGCGGCTGTTAGCGCGTATTTGCAATCAAAAAGGCCGTGGAAGTCATCAAAGGCTAAATCCGCACGTTTAACATGCGTAATGTGCAAAACGTTATTAAGCCAGTGATACAGAGAAAACAGGGAGCGGACAGCCAGCACATGTTTACAACCAGTGCCGTTTATCGAGATATGTATAGTATCGTTATTACCGCCAATGCCGATGCGGCCACAGTAAGACTCTCCACATGGAGACAGTAAGTTAAAAGAGTTTTCATAGAACTGAAATTGCTTATCCAGTGGTGCAGACATGGATAGTCCAAGCACCTTGTTGACGAACACACGCAAGCACTCCTCAAAGTACTGACGCATGACAAAATCGGTGTATGCCTTATAGTCCTCATAGGATTGACCATCCCTGATTATCTGACGATTAATAACCGGAGCCTGAGGAAAGTGAGGTTGAGTCTGTCTGGTGAAGCCAATAAAGCCAGCACGTTCACAGTGGCGAAGGTCTTTAATCTTGAAGGTAAAAGCCAACCAATCGAGCTGTATGCCGGAATCATTATGGTTACCCTGCCCTGTTAAATTAGCTTGGATTTGCTGAGCCTCATTCATGTGCATTGAGAAGCCCCGCATCAACGCGCTCTTCACGAGTCATATCATCAATAGATATCAGCTCATAATCAGCGTATTCAGAATCACAGTAAGAAACCAGATTAGGCATCGACTTGAAAAAATCCCAATGACCGTCAAGGAAAACCGAGACGGTGTAATCGGGCATCATGTCGTAGAAAACTCTGGTCACTCTAAAATTCTGTCAAGTATGATTTTTCATACTTTAAACAACACAAATGGATATGTAAAGTCTTGGGTGTTAAAAACCATATGTATAATTACAGAAAAGGAAACCTAAGAGATGAAAATCATGCTTCAAGATGTACTTAAAGAAACACGAGAGATTAGAGGATTAAAACAAAGTGAAATCGCTGAGTATGTAGGTGTAACTCCTCAAACCTATATGAAATGGGAAAACGGGAAGAATGAACCCAAAGCGAGCCACCTGAAAAAACTAGCTGAGATCCTCAAGGTATCTGAAATTGAAATGTGTAGAGGAAAACGCAATTCGGAAAGTTATCACCCTATAGAATTCATGAAAAATATTGCTAAATATCAAAGATATATAGATAGCGTCACCTTCACATCAATACTTTTTGATTACATAGAAGATAAAAGTGACTTTATCGACAAACTCGAAGAGGAAATTAAGAGTACTCACGGATTTACAGGTGATGAAATTAAGTACTTAAGTGAGGATGAAAAGATATCTGCCCATGGTTACAAAAAGGCTATAGATATTGTAAATCAAAGCGAATAGCCCTCTCAGGCCTGATTGTTACGTGGAATAAACCCCCGTATTACTAGACGGGGGTTCTGGTTCGTCAGTTCTGTCTGGTACCCTCCATTTAGGTACCATCCGCTGCGCGGATACCTCCTAAAAGGCACCTCCCAGCCAGCCTTCCTCCTCGTAACTTCTCCTCAGTCTCGTCGGCGCTACTCGTCGTCATAAGGAAAACAATGGACATAAATATTGATAGAGTAAAATGCGCTATTGTTGTCCTCCTGCTATTAATATTTTTCTGGGCAGGACGCGCAACAAATAGCAATAACACTGCAGAGTGGACAGTTATCAAAGATTTAACGATGACTCTTTGTAGCTTAGGTACTGTTTTAATTGCAGTTTTAGCACTCAATAATTGGAAGGCTCAAGCTAAGAATCTAAAGATAGATCAAGTGTTAGAGACTTTATCACCATTAGAAAAAATTCAGTTAGCATGTTCCCATTCAGTTTTAGCTATGCACATGAGGTATGAAGAGGATGCTTTGGAATGGGAGCCTCATGCCGAAACTTATCAGGATAGGTACCGAAAGCTAGTTGATGAAATAATAGAGCATAAACATAAAATTAAGCTATTAAGACGTTATTTAAGTAAAGAAGATTATCAAGCACTTGTTGGAAAACTATGTTTGTACGAAACAAATATAACTCTTACAAAGCAATACTTTATACACAAGTATCCAGATCTTTTTTATGACGAGCGCAGCGCATTTGTAAGCATAAATAACCTAAACGCTAGAGCTCTCAAAGCAGAGTCTGAAAAGCTATTTAGAGAATATGCATTGAGTTTATACAATCTACAGTGACGCATTATGCAAATTATGTGTACGGGCTTTCATTGCAAAGCGATTCTCGTTACTAACATGTACGTAGCAAGCTACGACAATGAGTAAGTTCCTCACCCACTCTTTACCGCTTCAAGGTCGTCAGTGCTGGCGCAATAGTACTGACGACAAACCACTCAACATAATTCGAAAACACATAATGCGCACTTTAATAGTTGCTTTATTTAATTAAATCAATGAGATATTTAAGCGTCACCAGTGACGCACACTGAATTTTGATGCTCCGGTACATTCCGAACCACAGATTTTCATTTTGGTGTTTACTTGGAGTTTCGCTATGGCCTAGCAGAAAGAAGGTGTTTTTTGGAATGGCCAAGACTGGCAAAAGACTGTTTCGGGCGTTCACTGTCTGTCGAACCTACAGACAGTATCACGCGCCCTTATATCTCGGTGACTCGCTGCGCTCGGGGCGATGCCCAGTTGTCACAGCTTTCAGGACCTGGGAAGTCACATAAATCAAAATCGATATTTGATGAATCAAAATGAAGTTTTAATTATGGTTCATAACCATCGAAATCACCGGCATCCAACATGCTTTTATGAAGCTCAGGTGTTAGCTCAATCAACTCCAAATCGTCACCATGTTCAAATGACAATACTTGATGCATTTCCCCTAATGATTTGAATGTATACCAGCCTTCATCCGGAGTAAAAGTAGAAATCATTTCCTCACAAGAGGCATCATAATAAACCTTCATATCAAGTCCTTATTCAGATACTTATCGCAGTTGCTGAGAGTATCATCTAATCCAATCTGCCAAAAGTCATGGCACCTAGGACATTGTTCTTCATAAAGAAAAATTTGATTGTTGGAAATGTATTCAGTGCAAAGAAAGTCAATGTCTCCACAAAGAGGACAGCAATCCCGACGTTTAAAGCGTCGGGTTCGATTATTATTGATATCTCTGCTCATCGTTTCCACCCATGGGTAAGTGCTGAAGCAGTCACCCCATCACGACGACCGAAATGTCTATCCAAAGCCAAGCACAACTCATCCAGATGGAAAGCCGCCATGTGTTTAGATGGACGGTATTTATCATAGAGAATGACTATTGAATCCTCTACTCTATCTTTTGATGTCGGTGATTTACGCTCAAGAATACAAATACGTTTCGCCATATCGTAAGGCAACAGTTTTCTGTAAATTGGTGGGTCATACTGGTCTCTGGTCGGAATTTTGAGTTTTAAAAGCCGAGCATAGTACGCAATAGAACTACAGCTACGATTAAGCCTTTTAGCACAGCCCTTTGTACCGAGAAGCCAGTAGTTTTTGATAAGAAAAAGCTCTTGTTTGACTGACAAAGCCTTGCAGCGTTTAATCCCTAACTTTCTTAACCTGTCACCTATTGTATTGGGAGACTTTTCAAAAAACGCCCCAATCTCATCAAGAGAGCAGCCCTTTTTATACATCGACTCGAGAGTCTTATTATCTTCATCCGTCCAATATCGATATGACCTAGTTTGCTTAGGCTCTGAAGTATCTATGGGACGCTTGACCAGCAAATCAGAGAAAGAGCATTCGCTGGCCTGTAGTTCTGTTGTTGCCGTACTGACGTTATCCATAGCTGATCCTTTTTATTATTGTTTCATGGATGCTTTGAAGTGAGCCTTTATATCCTCATCAACAGGGATAAGCTCAATAACCTTGGAGCCTGCAAGCGGGTCGTCATAATCCAGCGCGGTATCAACTTCATATTCACGTCTGGGAACCAAAGCACCAGTATCACGAAGCTGACAAGCGTAGTTGTAATCCATATACAACGGCTGGTCATACTTGAGATTGATTTCTCCGGACTCACCAAACACCTGACGCTTAAAAGAACCAGTATCAAGGTCTCTAAGCGGACGGCTGATATTCAGAATGGCAGATTTGCCACGCTCACCATCCATAAACGTGATACCCAGAACGAATAAACCTTTTTTCATAATGTCACCTAATAGCTACTTAATATTTCATCAACCAAACGGTTGTATGTACATGGATAACCAAGCTTAGGGTCTCCCCTTGCAATGGTTTCTATGACCTTGTTTGCGTCTCCGTTGTAAAGACGAGAAAGGTCTGAGATTACCCGACCCCACTGGCGGCGAAGCCAATAGGTAGAGGAAAGGACTTCCAAAGCGGCACGTTTTTCAGGCTTTGGTTTAGTATCAAATGGCTCTGAAGACTCGATAGAAGCGGCATAGGCGTTGATTGCTGCAAAAGCCCCTGCAAGGTTACGCAGTATCTCTATAGACCATTCTTTCAGCTCTACCTCAGAGCGATACCAGATAACGGTCGTATCTGTCAGATTCTGCTCAAGAGCCTTGTTATAGATACGCCAATAAATACGAGAGCTACGGGAGCCAACGCTGATTTGCTCTTTAACATACTTTCTGGAGCCGTCAGGCAACCATGAATACTCATAGTCCTCTTTGACCTTGGGATTTTTGCCCCTGACAGAAGGCTTGAATGCGCCCTCATAGGCGGCTGTTAGCGCGTATTTGCAATCAAAAAGGCCGTGGAAGTCATCAAAGGCTAAATCCGCACGTTTAACATGCGTAATGTGCAAAACGTTATTAAGCCAGTGATACAGAGAAAACAGGGAGCGGACAGCCAGCACATGTTTACAACCAGTGCCGTTTATCGAGATATGTATAGTATCGTTATTACCGCCAATGCCGATGCGGCCACAGTAAGACTCTCCACATGGAGACAGTAAGTTAAAAGAGTTTTCATAGAACTGAAATTGCTTATCCAGTGGTGCAGACATGGATAGTCCAAGCACCTTGTTGACGAACACACGCAAGCACTCCTCAAAGTACTGACGCATGACAAAATCGGTGTATGCCTTATAGTCCTCATAGGATTGACCATCCCTGATTATCTGACGATTAATAACCGGAGCCTGAGGAAAGTGAGGTTGAGTCTGTCTGGTGAAGCCAATAAAGCCAGCACGTTCACAGTGGCGAAGGTCTTTAATCTTGAAGGTAAAAGCCAACCAATCGAGCTGTATGCCGGAATCATTATGGTTACCCTGCCCTGTTAAATTAGCTTGGATTTGCTGAGCCTCATTCATGTGCATTGAGAAGCCCCGCATCAACGCGCTCTTCACGAGTCATATCATCAATAGATATCAGCTCATAATCAGCGTATTCAGAATCACAGTAAGAAACCAGATTAGGCATCGACTTGAAAAATCCCAATGACCGTCAAGGAAAACCGAGACGGTGTAATCGGGCATCATGTCGTAGAAAACTCTGGTCACTCTAAAATTCTGTCAAGTATGATTTTTCATACTTTAAACAACACAAATGGATATGTAAAGTCTTGGGTGTTAAAAACCATATGTATAATTACAGAAAAGGAAACCTAAGAGATGAAAATCATGCTTCAAGATGTACTTAAAGAAACACGAGAGATTAGAGGATTAAAACAAAGTGAAATCGCTGAGTATGTAGGTGTAACTCCTCAAACCTATATGAAATGGGAAAACGGGAAGAATGAACCCAAAGCGAGCCACCTGAAAAAACTAGCTGAGATCCTCAAGGTATCTGAAATTGAAATGTGTAGAGGAAAACGCAATTCGGAAAGTTATCACCCTATAGAATTCATGAAAAATATTGCTAAATATCAAAGATATATAGATAGCGTCACCTTCACATCAATACTTTTTGATTACATAGAAGATAAAAGTGACTTTATCGACAAACTCGAAGAGGAAATTAAGAGTACTCACGGATTTACAGGTGATGAAATTAAGTACTTAAGTGAGGATGAAAAGATATCTGCCCATGGTTACAAAAAGGCTATAGATATTGTAAATCAAAGCGAATAGCCCTCTCAGGCCTGATTGTTACGTGGAATAAACCCCCGTATTACTAGACGGGGGTTCTGGTTCGTCAGTTCTGTCTGGTACCCTCCATTTAGGTACCATCCGCTGCGCGGATACCTCCTAAAAGGCACCTCCCAGCCAGCCTTCCTCCTCGTAACTTCTCCTCAGTCTCGTCGGCGCTACTCGTCGTCATAAGGAAAACAATGGACATAAATATTGATAGAGTAAAATGCGCTATTGTTGTCCTCCTGCTATTAATATTTTTCTGGGCAGGACGCGCAACAAATAGCAATAACACTGCAGAGTGGACAGTTATCAAAGATTTAACGATGACTCTTTGTAGCTTAGGTACTGTTTTAATTGCAGTTTTAGCACTCAATAATTGGAAGGCTCAAGCTAAGAATCTAAAGATAGATCAAGTGTTAGAGACTTTATCACCATTAGAAAAAATTCAGTTAGCATGTTCCCATTCAGTTTTAGCTATGCACATGAGGTATGAAGAGGATGCTTTGGAATGGGAGCCTCATGCCGAAACTTATCAGGATAGGTACCGAAAGCTAGTTGATGAAATAATAGAGCATAAACATAAAATTAAGCTATTAAGACGTTATTTAAGTAAAGAAGATTATCAAGCACTTGTTGGAAAACTATGTTTGTACGAAACAAATATAACTCTTACAAAGCAATACTTTATACACAAGTATCCAGATCTTTTTTATGACGAGCGCAGCGCATTTGTAAGCATAAATAACCTAAACGCTAGAGCTCTCAAAGCAGAGTCTGAAAAGCTATTTAGAGAATATGCATTGAGTTTATACAATCTACAGTGACGCATTATGCAAATTATGTGTACGGGCTTTCATTGCAAAGCGATTCTCGTTACTAACATGTACGTAGCAAGCTACGACAATGAGTAAGTTCCTCACCCACTCTTTACCGCTTCAAGGTCGTCAGTGCTGGCGCAATAGTACTGACGACAAACCACTCAACATAATTCGAAAACACATAATACGCACTTAAATAAATCATCAGATGCTAACTGAAATATAAGCCTTTAAACAAACTGCCATGCAGTTGATACCGACAACTCTTATATCCTCCCATCCTATTGATATTTAACAATATGATTTCAATTTATCGACCAAATAATTATTAAAGATGCACTAGTTACCTCTTGACGGAAAGATTTCTTGAGCTTATTCAATGTTCTATTAGCGATTCCTTGTGTAATCATAATCTGGCTACTACTCTTGTTTCATATGGGTGATGGAAGCGATATCCCATTTATACCCGCATAATAAAGGAATATGTCATGGCTAGTTTGCTTGGTGAAACAAGGGAGTTTCAATCCAGTTCTAAGATTGGGTTAAATGGCTCTGTTATAACCTGGAACCTCAATTATAAAACAGGTGCCTTTGCGACTTCCGCTACGTGTTACGATAGTAAACTCAACCAAATTAAAGCGATTACAGAATACGAAGACCTGTTACTGTGCTTTGGAAAAGTCGATCAAAACAGGATCAACAACTACCTCAGGTTTGTAATGAATGATAAGCCCGCTCAGCCTATCCGGGTGATCCTTAGCTTTGATGAAGTTGATATGATGTACTGTGTAATTAGAGCAGAGAAACAAAATTCAGAGCAACTTAAAGGCTCAATTATTCTTCTATTTACACTACCGAAAAACAGCCAGCTTTCTGCCCTGTTCCTAAACATTTTTAATAATCACCACCATGGCATGATAGTGACGGATAAAAACTCTCACATTGTTGCCACCAATCAGTTTTACGAAAAAACCATGGGTTATGAGCTTGATGAACTGCTTGGTAAAAAAACCAGTATATTTAAGTCTGAAAAGCTTGATGACACGTTTTACACAGACATGTGGAGTAGCTTGCACGATTATTCCTCAGCAACTTACATTACAAGCACTAAATTTTTCAGAGCATTCCGTTTACTACCTGGGTATCACACGTGATCTCTCCGGTGTCGCTGACAAGCTAACCGGACAAGTATTTGGCGGTGTAGAACTTGTCACTCAACTACCCGACGAAAAGCATTTTGTCGCAAATCTAAACCGGTCGCTATCAAATCAGAGTCAAAATGAGATTGTTTATGTGGCTATTTTGGAACCAGATATAAGCAACAGTGCGTCCGGCAATTTTAAAAGTGAAACCTCAAAGTGCATACAGCAATATGGCAAACATTTTAGCTTTGGTTATCTGGGTGACAATAAATTTGCCTTGTCCGGTTCTGTTTCATTGAAAAAGAACGCCAAAAACACCCTTAAAGTAATACTAAGTCAGGTTCGCCAACTTAATGCTCATCTTAAACAGCAGTTGTCGCCCGAGTCTGTACGCATTTTTACTAAGTCAAAAATCGGCATATCCTACAGAGACGAAAACTTGAGCGATGGTGGAAAACTTATATTTGAGGCGTGTTGTAGTTTAAAGGAAAATCACCGTGCTTATGGGCAGATTCATGTGTATGACCCAGTACAACATCACCAGTATCTGCGCAGAAGAAAACTCGAAATCATTGCCAGAAAGGCCATCAAAGGCAGACTGGTAGAAGTTTACTATCAGCCTATCATTGATGCGTCTAACTGGCGCATCGCCAAATTTGAGGCTCTATGTCGCTTTAGGGATCGCAATGGCGCCATTATGAACACACAGGAAGTGGTAAAAATTGTCGAATCTCTCGGCTTGGTTCATGAGTTAGACCTGATAGTGGCAGAAAAAGCGATTAAAGACAGAGAAGTACTTGCTGAGAAATTCGGCAAAGATATCGGCATAACTATCAATATTTCGTTAGATAGCAGCAACAAAAGAGAGGTTCTGCTGCTAAATCTTAAAAAGTTGATTCATAGAGAGAAGGATAAGTTCCGCTACGTCACCATAGAAATTACTGAGAGTGCCTATTTTAATCAGGACAGCGATGATTCAGACATTACCGAACTATTGAAGAAAAACGATATCCGCGTAGCAATAGACGATTTTGGTACCGGTTACTCTTCCTTTAGCTATCTTAAAGAACAAACATTCGATGTATTGAAAATCGATCAGGAGTTTGTCTCTGGCCTTAAGGAAAATACCAGAAACTACCATATCATCAGAATGATAGTAAAACTGGCCAAGGTACTGAATGTAAAAACCGTCGCTGAAGGTGTAGAGTCACAACAGGAAGCTCTGCTGCTACACTCGATGGGCGTAGATATGTTACAGGGTTACTTATTTTCAAAGCCTATGCCTCTTAACAAATGTAACTCTATCAGCAATTTACTGTACAAAATCAAAAAAGAAGTCGGTGCTAAAGAGATAGATACGATTATTGACAGCTCGATGACATTGACTCCGGACAACGATTTAGAAGACGTTAAACAACTATTTGACCACACAGATATTAACTATCTACCTGTCATATCGAAAAAGCGGTGTCTTGGGCTAGTAAACAGAGTTAATTACAGTAAAGCAATCCCTCCGACTCTTGATACTCCTGTAGAGAACACCCGTGATCGCAACGTGCTGAAAAAGAAAGTCAGTCAGGTTATGGAGACAAAGTTTGTCACCGTCAATGAAAATATGTCTACTTATGAAGTGTTAGAGCTAGTGAATGAGCAAGCCACATTACCCTGGGTTGTCGTTAACGACAGTATGCAGTTTATAGGCATTGTAGAAGCAAAAGGATTGCTACGCCTGACTACCAGCCTGATTTAATCTTAACCTTTGATAGCCTGTCTAAGGCGACGATAAGAGTCGTTACCAGTCAGAAAACCTGAATTTGCCTAAAGAAGCGCTGTTATTCCTACAGATCATATCAAGATTTGTCACTCTTCCACGCAGAGTATTCCCCTAAGGAATAGTAAGCGCCAACCAACTTTAGCAGGAGAATATTATTCTCTGAACATTTTCGGCTTGTAATATTCTTACAAAAAATACGTAAAGAGCGCTTTGACTACCCTTTCAAGTAGAAATAAAAGCCTTGTAATTCAATAGGATAACAAGCTACTTTCGTAAGTAGCTCAAGGGGGTTTTGATATGTAGGGAAATTTAGGTAAGGAAGTAGTGTTTTGTTGAGTCAAATTAATTTAGTTATAGTGCATTTGGAGGTAAAAAATAAGCGGCTACTCTGGCCGCTCACTGTTTTCCTTTCGTATTTGTTCCGCAACGATTCTAATCGCTTCTGCAGTACTAATCCCCTGCTTCATCAATTGCTGAATTTGTTCTACAGCCTCTTGTTGCTGTTGGTGAGTTAATGGTGGAAAGTCATCAAACATAAAAAAGCCCTTCTAATCGAAGGGCTGAATATAAAGTTTTTATTAGTAAGTCGCAAGGAAGTTAACGTATCCTCCCAATGCATCCGCATTGGTGTAACTCACGGCTAGGTCTAACTCAAACAAACCTAAAGGAGAGATCCCTACCCCTGCTGTGATGGTATCTTCGCTGTCACTGTAAGCTAAGTTCTTTTTATAACCGCCACGAAGCTGAAGTTGTCTCATCACATCAATTTCAAGACCGGCTCTTAACCACTGAGTATTATCTTCAAACTGATCAAACTTCTCATCTTCATTAACATCATAATCAACACTCAAAGAGAAGTAGTCAGAAACAAAACCGGCACCAATGGTATATTGCGGTCTTAACTCATAAGTGTAGTTAGTCACAATAGCCGGTCTTGTGTTGTTAAGTGAGCTGGTAAGTGTGGTGGTGATCTCTTTAGTCTCGAAATCTCGTGATATCAGGTTAGTACCACTAAAGCCGATACGGAATGGTCCGTAGAACCACAAGGCACCTACATCAATATTAAACGTTGCATCGGAAGTGCTGTTTTCCAGAATGTCTTTTAACTCATACTTCTGCATTGATGCAGTATATACATAGGTGTTAATTCGCTGAATCTTAGGCGTTACACCAAATGACATATGCTGTCCCAGAACTGTCTGATACTTGGCCATGGTTAAGCCGGCTTCAAGTACTGCGATTGAAACAACATTAACAGCACTTAACTGCGCGTTTTCAGACACACGCAAAGCATTCTGGATTGTAGGATCAGCATTTGTAGCGGTACTACCATTGTAAATGTCTGGCGCGACAAATGCTTCTGTATAGGCTTTACCAAATGCGGTCATAGAAAGGAAAGAGTTAGGAATACCAAATGCGGCAGTTAATCCGGCTTCAACGTTAGCACGATCCCCGGTCATATCAGTTAGTAAACTATCAAGCTTGGTAACTTTATCAGCTGTTATCGAAGCCGGATTGCCAAAATCAATCCCGTCCAGCAAGCTGGCGGTATCTTTTACATTTTCGATCAGCTTTTGCTCATCGTTATACATGAGTCCCGCTCCGGGAAGAAGCATACCGGCATCATCATTACGACGATAAATAGCAGCCAGCGCAGGGTTATAAAAAGGAGAAGTTAAATAAGTACCTGCGACAACACCGACTCCACCCATAGCGGCACCACGGGCATCTACGGCATAAGTTGCGCTATAAGCGGCGGAAGATGATACAGCGATTGCAATAGCAATCGGTAAACGAATATTTTTCATAGTTCTGTGCCCAGACGTAATCCATTAATCTTATGTCGGCTATTATTACATAAACTTTATATATTAATCTGCAGATATATCATAGGTTTTGCTGATAACCTGTTGATCTTCTATCGCAATCACACCCTGCCAACGTTTTAACGTTAACGAAATAGCGAGTACATAACGATCAGGTTTAAGAGTGCCCGGCGGCAGCCTTTTCGGATAATTTTTTTCATATTCCCGGTTCCATACCCGTACATACGAGTCATCAACAAAGTCATATAGCGACGCGGACAGAGTTGGAAGGGAACAATATGGATTTAGTAAACCATTTCGGTCTACCGCCCAGGAATCCTGAGATTCCCACCTTACCACCTGAGTATTCTGCTCTTTGCCCATTACTACCCATGAGCTCCAGCTAACCCCCTTTTTCCGTTCCACGATAATTTTATATAACCCTGCGGACAGAGGTTGGTTCAGGTCATACTGGACTTGATAGGTGTTACGCCTGCCGTTTCCGTCTTCTTCTATGCTTTTATCATCAGATATTTCTCTGCCGGATTTATTTAACAGCGTAATTGAGCTCACTTTTTCCGAGCTACTTGTTTCAACAACCAGCTTAGAAGCAATCCGACCGGGGCTCTGCAGTGACTGGCGGCGTATCACTACTCCCTGAAGCCAGAAAGCCAATGGTTCTGTCGTTAAGCTTTTGCCGCAATCATGTTCAAGAGAAGTATCAAGTAAATCATTAAGATGGCTCTTAAAGTATTCATCGTTCTCACTTTGCCACACTTGGATTATTGAGGAAAACGCTGCGCTATAATTTTTCTCCAACATCATTTGGTGAGCCCGGCTTAAAGGCGTCTTATCTTCAAACCAGGCATAAGCCTGCTGAACATTCAACAGGGAGAATAAAACAGTAATGCCAACGCAGATTAACTTGCTCATTCTGCTTTCATCTTATAGCCAACGCCCCGTAGTGTTTCTATTTCCAGTCCGGGCAGTTTTTGTCTTAGCTGAAGTATATGGGTATCAACAGTTCGGGTTGTCGGAAAGTGGTTATAACCCCATACATGATCGAGCAACTCGTCACGGGTGAAAACCTTACCAAGGTTACTGGCCAGAAATAACAGCAAATCGAACTCAGTACGTGTCAGGCTCACTGCTTCAGTCTGGTAAAATACTTCTCGGGTTGATTTATCGATAGTCAGATTATTGCAAATAACCTGACTATCGCTGTGCGTCTCCTCACCGGAAGGCGATCTTAACTGAGCCCTGATTCTGGCAAACAGCTCCGCTTCGGCAAAAGGCTTAGTCAGGTAGTCATTTGCGCCGGCATCAAGGCCGGATACCTTATCTTTTATTGTCACCAGAGCAGTTAAAAGTATCACAGGGACAGCTTTGATCTCTTTCCATCGAGGCAACATGGTGACAGCGTCACCGTCGGGTAGCTGGCGGTCCAGTATCACCAGATCTGCCTTATCCCACAAGCCCGCAACTTTAGCAATCGTCTCCGCGTGGTAACAGTGGTAACCGGCCTGTTCTAGGCTGACAAGCAGTCCATCAGCTAAATTCTTATCATCTTCAACCAGTAGTAACGTCTGTTTCACAAGGTATCTCCATTTTAAACGTTGTTGGTGGCCCCTGAAGGGTTAATGTCCCTCCCATTCGGCCTACCATAGATTCAACAATCGTCAGTCCAAGGCCAAGACCTGATTTACTGACAAAAGGTTGCTTTAACTTTCGCCACTCTTTCTGGCTCAGGCCGCCTTGATCAATTACATAAACAGTCAAACGTTTTTCTATCACAACTAACCTGATTTTGATCGGTTCCACTCCATATCTCACCGCATTAGAAATCAAGTTATCTATACATGTGCCTAACCAATAGATATTAACTTTTACCGCACAGTCTTCTGCAAATTCCAGGTTAATATTTTGCTGATACTCTTCTAAACGGTACTCAATCCACTCCCTCAGTGATGGTATCCATTCGGTGGCCAGACTCTCATGCTCCGACTGAAGATAATCTTTACTCGCTTCAGCCAGTTGCCTTAGTCTTCGGGTGTCCTCACATAACTTTCTGAACTCTTCGTAGACTGATTCAGGTAGATGTTCAAACTCACGCCTGAAACCTTCGACGGTCATGGATAAACTGGCTATAGGAGTCCGCAACTCATGAGTAAGAATCTGCAGCACTAACACACGCTTTTTAAGTTCCTGACGCTTAACGTTCCAACGGTAAGCAAACCAACCAAACACTAAGAAAATATCCAGAACTGCCAGTACAATCATGCTGTAGCGGACTAGTTGTGAGCCCCCTTCCGCCTCCCAGCAAATATTCCCCCTGCGTACAAAACAGTAATCATCTGCAGAAACCAGTTTATATTTTAGTTCGACCGCCTCCGCATGCACCTTCCATACTGATGAAGGGTAAATATAATAAGTATCTCCTTTCCTGATCCAGATTCGGTGGTTTTCCAGAAACATCTTTTCTCCGGCAATTAACGATTCAAGGGCGTCATACGGCATTCTCTGTAACCGGCCTAACATGGTCGCTTTATCCGCAAGAGGGCGTTCTTTAATATGCATATATGACTGAAGTCTTTCAAAAGAAGCCGGGTTCCGTTTGGCATACCGGTATGCATAGGTTCCACCTCCCGGATGAATTAATCCGGTACGGGCAAACCACTTAACCGACAATGGAGTGTTATTACATAGCGCACGGATAAATACTAACGGTTCAGTTACCAAAGGACTCAGCGGCAGTTTTCCAGAGCAGGATTTTGCAAGCCGGTAGAGTTGCTGAAGGTCTTTTAAAGGATAACGGGATGTCTGAGGCAACATGTACTCAGGAGCAATAAGTTTGGTCGGGAAGTCTGTCTGAAGAACCCTGATATCATACTTTTCAGTAGCAGATGACTCATCAAACAAATTGATAAAGCCGGCTAATCTTTCGGGCAACGTCGCGCCTGACGCTGAAAAGTGCGCCAGAACCAGAGTCAAAAAGATAAGGGTGCGAATAGCCAAAAAACTTTGCCGGAGTTATTATTATATGTAGTTCAATATAGCCCAATATCTTAGCAAAATCACATATCACTCAATCAGATAGCCATTATTTTGCAAACTGCTGACATAAAAAAACCAGCCTTAATAAAGGCCTGTCTTTTATACAGAAGTCCCTCGCATAATGTGAGGGATTTTTTTTGAACTTAATTCTTGGTTTACGATCAGATCTTTAACGGACTTAGTTGAGGGTTTTGAGATGATTAAAAGCAATAGTGATTGGGCTGAAGAGCAATTTGGTCATGCTAAACTTGGAGACCCAAGAAGAACGGCTAGACTTGTAAAAATGGCATCAGACTTAGCTCAGCATCCAGGTAAATCGGTAGTGAAATCATCTCATTCTCCAGCAAGTATGGAGGGCGCTTACCGATTTATTCGGAACGACAATGTCTCATCAGACGATATTGCCGAAGCAGGCTTTAAAGCAACTGCAGATCAAGTTCATCGTTACCCTCTCCTTCTCGCGTTAGAAGATACAACTACCTTAAGCTACAAACATCGCTCTATTAGAGCGGACTTAGGACATGTAAACCAAGGTAATCGTTATAGGGGGTTGTTTGCCCATAGTATTTTGCTGTTTGCTCCTGAAACTCTCGACGTTATTGGGTTAGTTGAACAACAACGATGGACGAGAGATATCAAGACTCGAGGTATCCGTCGTAAGGGGTTGAAACGACCTTATGAAGAAAAAGAAGGTTATAAATGGGAAAGAGCATCACGCAATATGGCAGCCCGTTTAGGTACCTCGATGGTTAACGTAATATCAGTTTGCGATCGCGAGGCCGATATCTACGATTACCTCATTTATAAAATGGCGAATCAGCAACGTTTTGTTGTGCGGTCGATGATGAGCCGTCATATAGAAGAAGGCTCAGACAAGCTTTATCACTTTGCATCAGAACTTCAAAGTGTGAAGCAACGTCAAATCCAAATAGCTCAAAGGGGTGGCCGGAAAGCTCGTGAAGTCACTCTGGATGTAAAATATGCAGCAGTGACTTTAAAAACACCCTCAAACAAAAAAGGAGCTCCTATTTCTCTCAACTATGTTGGCTGCTCCGAAATCGGTGATGGAGAAAAGAGGCTCAATTGGCATATTTTAACTAATGAGCCAGTTAATAGTGCAGAAGATGCATTAAAAATTATTGGTTACTACGAAAAACGCTGGTTGATTGAGGAGTATCACAAGGTCTGGAAAACTGAAGGGACAGGAGTTGAAGAGCTTCGGTTACAAAGTAAAGATAACTTAGATAGGTTAGCAACAATTTATGCGTTTTTAGCAGTAAGAATTTTCCAATTGAAATTTGCCAATGAGCAAATCGAAGACGTTAGTTGTGAGAAAATCTTGTCCTCAAGAGCATGGAAGTTGCTTTGGCTGAAAAGAGTAAAGACACCACTTCCAAAGGAGGTTCCAACAGCAAAATGGGCTTATGAACACCTCGCAAGACTTGGCGGTTGGAAAGACAGCAAAAGAAATGGAAGAGCGTCAGTTAAGACGCTCTGGGAAGGATGGCTCAAACTACAAGCCATCCTTGAAGGCTACGAACTCGCTCTGTCTCTTGAGCAGGACTTGTGATCAAGAGACAGGCCTTAATAAAGGCTGGTTTTATCTGTTGTTTCAACGGTTATTTAAAGTGCTTTAAAGATGTTCTCTACACTCTCTTTCGCATCACCAAACAGCATTTGTGTATTCTCTTTGAAGAATAGCGGGTTCTGAACACCTGCGTAGCCCGGGTTCATAGAACGCTTGAAGACAATAACATCTTTGGCATTCCATACTTCCAGAACAGGCATACCTGCGATCGGGCTGTTAGGATCATCTTGTGCTGCCGGGTTAACCGTATCGTTAGCACCGATAACCAGAACAGTATCCGTCTCAGACAGGTCATCATTGATTTCGTCCATTTCCAGAACGATATCATATGGTACTTTAGCTTCCGCCAGCAGTACGTTCATGTGACCCGGTAACCTTCCCGCTACAGGGTGAATAGCAAAGCGAACATCAACGCCATGAGCACGCAGTTTCTCAGTGATTTCATATACCGGATATTGCGCTTGCGCTACCGCCATACCATATCCCGGAGTGATCACTACTGACTTAGAGTTTTTCAGCATATCAGCAACGTCTTCTGCGTTGGTTTCGCGATGCTCACCGTATTCAGTGTCAGTGTCCAACACCACTTCCTGACCAAAACCACCAGCGATTACAGAAATGAACGAACGGTTCATCGCTTTACACATGATGTAGGAAAGAATGGCACCTGATGAACCAACAAGTGCACCAGTTACGATCAACAGATCGTTGGCCAGCATGAAACCTGCGGCCGCCGCTGCCCAGCCAGAGTATGAGTTCAGCATGGAAACCACAACCGGCATATCCGCACCACCAATTGATGCAACCAGATGGTAACCGAATACAAAGGCAATCAGGGTCATCACGATAAGGGCAAACATGCTGCCTTCAACGTTGACGAAATGAAGCATTAGCAGGAACGAAACAACAACAGCCGCTAAGTTCCACTTATGCTTATGTGGAATACTTAGTGGTGAAGAAGGAATCAGACCTCTTAGCTTACAGAAAGCAACGATAGAACCTGTGAAGGTAACCGCACCGATAAACACACCAAGGAATACTTCTACAAGGTGGATATTAAGCAGTGCCTGATCGGTGAAAACACCATGATCAATGTAGCTGTTATAACCAACCAAAACCGCAGCCAGACCTACAAAGCTGTGTAGGATAGCAACCAGCTCCGGCATTTCGGTCATTTCAACTTTCTTGGCATAGTGGATACCAATACCACCACCGATCACCATAGCAAGGATGATCCAGCCAAATGCTGAACTGTCAGGAGAGAAGATCGTCGCGATCAACGCAATTCCCATACCGGTAATACCGTAGTAGTTACCTGCACGGGCAGACTCCTGCTTAGAAAGTCCCGCTAGACTCATGATAAAGAGAACCGCAGCAACAATGTATGCGGCTTGTACTAATCCTGCAGACATTTCAATCTCCTTAGTCTTTACGGAACATTTCAAGCATACGTTTGGTTACGGTAAAGCCACCAAAGATATTTATGCTTGCAATTAACACGGCGATAAACGACAGAACGGAAACAGCAGTATTACCCTGTCCTATCTGAAGTAACGCACCCACAACGATAATGCCTGAAATAGCATTGGTCACTGACATTAGCGGGGTGTGCAGAGCGTGAGTTACGTTCCATACCACGTAGTAACCTACTACACAGGCCAGAACAAACACCGTAAAGTGAGAAAGGAATGCAGCCGGAGCAACACTCGCAACCCATGCGAACGCACCTACCGCAGCAACCAATCCGACAATTTTCTTAACCGGAGAAGCAGGTTCTTCAACCTTCTCTTCCGCCGGTTTAACAGGCTCGGCTTTAACCTGAGGCTGTGCAGATACCTGAATCGGCGGAGCCGGCCAGGTCACTTCACCCTCTTTGACAACCGTAACACCGCGAAGAACAACATCTTCAAAGTCGATATCGATATTGCCGTCTTTCTCCTTGCAAAGCAGTTTTACAAGGTTAACCAGGTTAGTCGCATAAAGCTGAGAAGACTGAGTAGGAAGGCGACCCACCATGTCGGTGTAACCAATAACTTTTACGCCATTTTCAGTAGTAATCACTTTATCAGCGATAGTGTACTCACAGTTACCACCGTTAGCCGCAGCAAGGTCAACGATAACGCTGCCGGCCTTCATGCTATCAACCATCTCTTTGGTGATCAGCTTTGGAGCTGGTCGGCCTGGGATAAGAGCCGTGGTAATGATGATATCCACGTCCTTCGCTTGTTCAGCATAAAGCTCTTCTGCTTTTTTGTTGAACTCGTCAGACATCTCTTTGGCATAGCCGTCACCAGCGCCTGTATCTTCCTCGAAATCAACTTCAAGGAAATCAGCACCCATGGACTGGACTTGCTCTTTTACTTCAGGACGTACGTCAAATGCGCGAACAACAGCGCCAAGGCTACCGGCCGCACCGATAGCAGCAAGGCCGGCAACACCCGCACCTGCAACAAGAACTTTTGCAGGGGGTACTTTACCCGCTGCGGTAATCTGACCGGTAAAGAATCGACCAAACTCGTGTGCGGCTTCTACCACTGCACGATAACCGGCTATGTTTGCCATAGAACTCAACGCGTCAAGTGCCTGAGCACGAGAAATACGCGGTACTGAGTCCATCGCCATAACATTGATATTCTTAGCTGATAGCTTTTCCATCAACTCAGGGCTCTGAGCCGGCCAAATAAAGCTAACTAAGCTAGCGCCTTCTTTAATTGATTCAATTTCATTATCAGAAGGTGCATTCACTTTAAATATCAGGTCTGCATTCCATATCTCTTCAGCAGAAACTACTGAAGCCCCTGCTGCTTCATAAGCAGCATTATCAAAGCTGGCTAACAGACCAGCATCGGATTCAACGGCAACGTCGAATCCTAGTTTTAACAGCTGTTCTACCGATTTCGGCGTAGCAGCCACTCGAGTTTCACCTGCGAGTATCTCTCTAGGTACACCAATTTGCATAGTTATTCCCTACTATTGGCACAATGAATAATCTGTTTTTATCTAACGACACGTATAACTTCAAGTTTTTTGTAATAAAAATACATTATTTGATTACATCTAATCCTGAATAGCCTTGAATTCTCTCTTTAAGTCAGTGAAAAAACAACAAGTTCACTACTGGGCTGAGGTCAAACCAGATAACGGATAAAAATAGAGGTTATTTATCGCTCGAATTATTACGTATTTTTCGCGAGCTATTATAAAAAGAGCCATCAGCATAAACGCTAATGGCTCTCACAATCATGATAAATATCAAACTGTTTAGTGTAAAAGTCGTGACCCAACGCCAAACTTTTAACTGAAGATCTTACCGTTCATCTGGTCAATAAACATTTTTGCTTTATTTAGCATCAGATCGTTGGCATCAGTCTCAGAACTCACTACATCAGAACGAATAAATCTATGTTCCTTCACCTCACCGTCAACTTCTTGGGTGATTCTGCCGGCAATCCGGTATTGACCAGACTCAGCAATGGATTCCTGATAGATCAAAAAACCTTTGTACTCTACGGGTTCAACTTGTTTTGCTTTACTCTCTTTTGAAGAGAATAAATTAGAAAAAAATCCCACTCAGAACTCCTTACTTCTATCGTGATCTGGGTTTTAAAATCGGCTCTTCATACCACTCTAACTCGCGGTTCTCTTTTTCTTCGTCACTATCGGCGAAGATCACCTCTTCTTCTGTGCGCTCTGTGCGACGATCTGACTTGATCATTGTCTCCGCCGCTTCAACTGCAACAGCAACCTGCTCTTCATACTGAATTCTCTTACCCGTTTCCAGCCGTGAAAGGAAATCAATATCAAACCGGATATAGATAGGCCTCAACTGATTCAGTGTCAGACAGGCTAAATCAGCAAGCTGATCATTATCGTACTGCTCTGTGTATCGCTCTTCCGCCAGCTTGTTACCTACAAGGGTTTCCATATAATTGTGCACGTCGACATTAATCTGCATGTTCAATCTCCATGAATAATTCATAGTAAAACTAACACTATGATATGAAACTCAAAAGGTTATCGCCTACTTTCATTAGCACTTTTATTTAATTATTGCTGCTTTAACCACAATTTGAATCAGTTAGAGGTTTTTAATTCCCCTTAAAGCCGTTATCCTATGCTACCGAGCTTTAAGTAATTACTTTTAGTTTAGATTAGCATGTGATTTGTAAAAGATGTCCTTTATCCATACCAACCTATTCAGACTTCTGTTCCCTTTGATACTTATTAGTATCCTGTTTCTGGATATGGATAACATTGCCTTACTGGTTCAGACCAACTTTAATCTAGCAGCTCAACTCCCTTATCTTCTGTTTGCCGTATGTATTCTTCTTTGCCAGAGTTTCAATCAAAGCCGCATGGGCATGATAGCCACCGCTCTGGCCATCGCCTATTGGATTATCCAGTCACGGCTGCAACAGCCTCTTAGTTATGGCACAACAAAAATTGAGTATGTTCTTCTGGCGTTTACCTTTCCGACCGCCTGTATCGCCGTTTATATCTTTCCTGAAAAGCGCATATTTTCCATAGGCGGGCTGGTTTACTGCGGTTTACTGGTATTGCTTTTAGCCTGGAGCAGCCTGTTTATACAACATATTGAAATTAACGGGATAAGTGAGGGCTGGCAGAAATTTCTGTTCGAGCTTCCTCAGGTATCTAAGTTACCTTTTATCGTTATTCTGTATAACACCTTTTTTGTAGGGTTATTTGCTGTCTTTGTTCTGCGTAAAAATATGGTCATAGATGTGGCCATCTATACCGCCTTGTGTGTTTCAACACTAACACTGCTGCTGATACAAATGCCTTATATATCGACCATTCTCTATACACTGGCCGGCTTCCTATTGATTATCGGCATTATGACCACAAGCCATGAGCTGGCTTACAATGATCAGTTGACGAATATCCCCAGCCGCCGCGCACTGGAGGCTGAATTTAAACACCTTGGCAAAAAGTACACCATCGCCATGCTGGATGTGGATCACTTTAAAAAGTTCAACGATACCTACGGACACGACGTCGGCGACGACGTACTAAGGTTGGTAGCCAGCCAAATGAGTAAAATAGGCGGTAAAGCGCGCGTCTATCGCTATGGCGGAGAAGAATTCACCGTTCTGTTTAAAGGTAAGTGTATTGAAGAAGCCCTGATTCATCTTGATGAACTGCGAGAAAATATCGCCAATTATCAGATGGCTATACGTAAGTACGACGAGAGGCCGAAGAACAAACTCGGTTTAATCAATCGCGGCAAAGGTCAGAACAGCAAACGTGTTTCCGTAACCATCAGTATTGGTGTCGCAGACAGCTACGATCACAAATCCCCTCAGTCCACCATGAAAGCGGCTGATAAAGCTCTGTATAAAGCCAAAAAGGCCGGCAGAAACCGGGTTGCGTCTTAACCAACACTTAGTACTATTTTCTTTTATAAATCCGCCACTTAAAGTGTGATTATTTTGATTTAATATTGTTAAATCAAAGTAAACAAGGTAAGTTAAGCCAAGACAATTTAACTTACAGGAACAGGCGAATGATTTACAAAATCGTCATTGCAGTCGTATTAGCACTGGTTGCTTATATGTTTTATAAAAACAGTGTCACCCCTAGCTATCTGGGTGTTAACTCCGGCAAGTTCGCCGAAATGCCATCCAGCCCTAACGCTGTATCCAGCCAGACTGATATGGAAGAGAAGTTCGTAGAACCACTCCCGTTTCAGGATTCTGACAAAGCGATACAGGACATCAACCGCGTTCTTTCCCAAATGTCCGGAAATGAGGTTGTGGTTTCCGACGGTAACTACCTGCACGTCGTATTCACCACACCAACCATGAAGTATAAAGATGATCTTGAGCTTTACCTTGATGACTCATCTAAACAGCTTCATTACCGATCCCAGTCTCGTGTTGGTTACAGTGATGCCGGCCTAAACCGTGCCCGCTATGATGAGTTTGCTAAACTTTATCAGAAAATCTCCAGATAACTGTGCTGTGAGTTTCTGGCTGTTTTATCAATAATGAATTGAATTCAAACAATTTTATTAAAATGTTACCTCAGGGCATGTATTGATCACATCTTAATAAATTGACCATATTTTATACGCTTTAGTTAATGTAACGTATTTTTGTTGATGTGCTTTTTGCATCAGTTACTTACCTGAAATAGAGTTTTATTATGAGTGAAAAAATCAATGGCACTGTAAAGTGGTTTAATCAAGACAAAGGATTCGGCTTCATTACACCAGAAAATGGTGGGAAGGATGTGTTTGTTCACTTCTCAGCGATTAATGGAACTGGTCGTCGAAACTTACAGGACGGTCAACAAGTATCGTTTGTAGTAACTAATGGACAAAAAGGTCCGCAAGCAGAAGACGTCAGCGCCATCTGATTAGTTATACAAGTATCGAAGCCATCTTTTATAAGATGGCTTTTTTATTGGTTACCTATTCAGCAACCTTTTGTCACAATCCCCTGCTACATCAAGTAACGCGCTATTATTCATTGACATTTTTATTGTTCTTTTTAGCATTACCAGCCAACTTATCTATACGAGACCATTTATGAGCAACGAAAACAGCCCACAGCAGACAGAGACTGTCGATCTAGATCAGATTTCTGCCGAACTGAAAAAGGTAATCGAGTTTGATCAGGTACCTGAGCAGATGCTTAGTATGGTCGTCTCAATCCATGAGGTTTCCGAACAAGCCGTCCGTGAGTCATGGGATACTATGCCAGCCAGTGCACAGAATGTGCTTGATAACTTCGAGCAGTTCCACGCTTTAATTTCTGTCAGTCAGGCGTTTGCCGGTGTTAACTTTATGGAAGAGTACCAAACTCTTGAACTTCCTAAAGAGATGAGTGACAGCGAGCAGGAAGAATACCGCGCTCAATTACTTGATCAAGTTCTGCATAACTGTGTAAAAGATATGGTTAAGCAAGTTAAAAAGGCCCGCCGTGATGCGGTGCTTAAACGAGACTTTAAAGACGTCTTTGCCAAGTAACCAAAGCCATTATATAGAGTGAACGTCATTTAATTGAGCGTTCACTCAATTGACAAAAGCCGAAACGAGATTTACGTTATATAGACAATGTCTATACACTGAAACTGTTATGGATTTTGAAATAAGAAAAGCCAATAGCAAAGATACAGAATGCATTCAGAAAGTATTAACGGAGTCGCGGGCTGAATATCTGCCCTATGCGCCGATTAAGTACTCAGAACAGGAAATCAGTTACTGGATAAGGGAGATCCTGCTTGCTAAGTCCGACGTATGGGTCGCAGTTATTAACAAGCTGATTGTCGGAATCTGTTCCAGCAGTAGTCGTGGCTTTAGTACCTGGATAGATCAACTCTATATCCTGCCAGGTTACACTGGAAATACCATAGGTAGCTCTTTACTTAACTCTGCAGTGAGTTATGCCAAATTTCAGCATATTAAAGTGGTTTGCTTTAAGATGAACCAGCCTGCACAGCAGTTTTATAAGCAGCACGGTTTTCAGGTGGTAGAAGAACGGGACGGTTCAGATAATGAAGAAGATCTTCCCGATCTTGTTCTACAGAAAAAGGTGTTTTGATGGTTATTTCATCTGATTTTGCTTGCAAATCATACATAATCATCATTTCTTTCATTCCGGTATTGACTCTAAATGTTGAACGCATATAAAGTTCTAGCCGCTTTTATTCGTAACTCAAGGTGTCCCTGTGAGCACTAAGAAAAAAAAAGAATCAAATAAAAAAGATAGTCAGTTGATCATTCGTATCAACGGTGAACAGCGGGATAAATTTGTCTCTCTGTGTGAAGATATGGATACCTCTGCAGCAAGAGAGGTCAGACGCTTCATTAAGCAGTTTATAGCTGATCATGATAAAGAAGACGAGTAATAATCAGATATCACTCTTCTAACCCGTCCTCTACTAAGTTAGTTCAATTCAGGTTTAACCCAGACTTTACTGAAATCAAACCAACCCAGAGCGTTGCACTTTGCATTCTGCAGCGCTCCGCACTGATCTTTACTGACACCAAGCCAACAGTGAAACATCGGGATAATCTGACGCGTTTCGACCAGTGATTTACCCAGCTCTTTAGCAGGGAAAGGGGAATCCTGAGTTTCTCTCCATTCAGTTACCAACTCCTGCCAGTGTGCAAATGATGTTGTCTCACTAAAACGGTGTATATCACTATAATCCAGCAACCAGCCTGCTAACGCATCATCACGATAGGTACCTATGCCCATCGGTTTTAACCAGATGTCGATTTCATCCGGCTTGTCCGGTTTATGTTGATATTTTAATAGTTCAACACTAAAGCCCGCTTGTTTCAGGAGGCGCTTAATCGCCTTAGCAAGCAGTGGAAAGACCGGGTGCTCAGCAAGGTAAGCAACGGTGACTTTCTGCCCCTCCTCCGGGCTATAGGCTATTCTGTCCGGCAACGAATGGTACCAACCCGGTTTCAGGCCGTGGGCAGGTAACAAGCCCAACTCTACAACCGTCTCTTCAGGCAAGGCTTTAAACAGCGCAAATGAGTTTAGTACAGAAGCAATATAAGCCGCCGCTTTGTCGTCTCTGGCAATACCGCTCTTTCTGTTCAGCAGCAGATAAGTACAGCCGGGATCAAGCTCCACTTCATTATCAGCGGGAACCACAGGCTTAGTTGGGTCTGTCAGGCTTGGAAACACCAATGATGAGTAGGATTCATCGATCACCCACACTTCCACACGATCCACCAGCGGCCGGTAACCAAAGTAACCGTCAAATGCTTGCAGAATAAGACGTTTGTCGTCATTGACTTCCACCCTATATGGCCCGGTGCCGACAGGACGGATATCACAGTCATCGCTTAGCCACTGTTGAGGTGGAAGGATCTTTGCCATAGATTCTGCCAATAGCAGTGGGAAATGCCAGTCATCACGGTTAAGAAGGACATCCACAACACTGGCATCCGGTGTCTCTACCTGTTCGATATGAGAATAAAGCAGTGAATCGGTTAATGAGAGCAGGGAGTCGCGGATATGCTCTGTTGCCAGCAACTTACCGTTATGAAACTTCACGCCGGAGCGAAGATAGAAACGCCAATGTCTGGCGTTAATCGCTTCCCACGAGTGGGCCAGATCCGGCTCGAGTTGCTCATCTTCATTGAGCTTTGTCAGGCCGCTGAAAATCTGACGGATAATATTCTGCTCTGAACGGCGGTGAGGCTTACGCGGGTTAAGCATAGACAGAGGCCGATAATAAGGTAGCCGGACTACCTGCCGGCCGGCTACATGCTGTATACCAAGATAGTCATGAATAATATGGGTCAGGCGGGAAACATCTTTGCCCAATACCCCAAGGGCCTGCTCTATCCTTCCCTCTTCAAGGTGGCGTTTTGCCAGATTCTCGCTGACATCGTTTTGGTTCTGAATAAAGTTAAGGCGGGAGAGATTGCCCCTGCCCGCAGCCGGTATCCATTCAATCCAGCCCTGATCAGCCAGCTTATTTAAAACTATACGGGCATTACGGCGGGTGCAGTAAAGGATTTCAGTAATATCCTCCAGACGGATATCACTGTTTCTGCCTTTAAAGTGTTCAAACAGAGTTTCGAACTGGTTGCGGAGTCTTGGGCTGCTCATAAAGGGGAAATCTCATAAGTTATGGGATTAGAGAATTTCCCTATTTTATCACGGCAACCCATGCCATATAAACGCTTATTATTGCACTAATTGATATCCAGACTCATCTCGTCCGCCAGTTGTTTTAGTTGCTGCTCAGAGTCGAGTTTTAATGACCATTTGCACTCACCCGAGTTAACAGAAATAACATTCGCACCCCTCCCAATCAACTGCACCGCATCAACATGAGCCTGAAGGTTTGCCTGATGCTCACCCTCCAGACGAACAACAAGATCAAGCGCGTTGGCTATGATCTTTCCGCCTTTAAATACAATAACCACTAGTTTGATCGCTTATGTTTTCTGACCGCTATGGTAAGGCGGCTGGTACACACCAGTCTTCCCCTTTCATCGCAGATAGTGATCTGCCAAACCTGCGTTGTCGCTCCCATATGTAAGGGTTCAGCTTTTCCTGTTACATAGCCCTTTCTCATAGCGCGAATATGGTTGGCGTTAATATCAAGCCCGACACAGAAGTGCTCGTCATCTACGGAAAAGTTGGCAGCTACCGAGCCTAGCGTTTCTGCCAGAACAACTGATGCTCCGCCATGTAACATGCCTAATGGCTGGTGGGTAAAGCTGCAAACCGGCATAGTGGCAGTAACTGAGTTTTCGGTCACTTCGGTATACTCTATCTGCAGATGTTCGATTAGGGTGTTTTTTGATGAGTTGTTCAGCGCCTGAAGGCTGATCTCTTTTTGCCAGATTGACATTTTCTAACCTTAATTGTTTTAGTTGCTATAAACTGTTCAGGTACAAAATGGTATCATTTCTTTCAGCACCTGATTTTAATTGGATGATTAACATTGAAAAAATGCAAAAGCCTTTCCGTTGCGGCACTCGCCATTTCATTAGCGGCCTGTACTGCCTCTCCTACCGGAAGAAATCAATTGATCCTGTTTTCCGATCAGCAGATGAGCTCTCTTGGCTCTCAGTCTTTTGAGCAGATGAAAAAAGAGCAGCTTATCAGTCAGGATAAAGCCACAATAAACTATGTTCAATGCGTAACTAACGCCATTTTACCTTTTGTGCCTAAGCAACCCGGTTTTTCAGAATGGGAAGTGGTGGTATTCGACAGTGATCAGGTCAACGCCTTTGCCCTGCCCGGCGGTAAGATTGGCGTATACACAGGCCTTCTGAAGGTTGCAGAGAATCAGCATCAGCTTGCTACCGTTATCGGTCATGAAATTGCCCATGTTCTTGCCGACCACAGTAACGAACGCATATCTCAGGCTCAATTGGCAAACGCCGGATTGCAGCTCTCCAATATCGCGTTAAACGACTCAAAATATAAATCCGCTACCATGGCAGCTCTCGGCCTTGGCGTGCAATATGGTGTGTTACTGCCTTATGGGCGAGCACAGGAGTCAGAATCTGATATTCTCGGCTTAGAATTAATGGCAAAAGCGGGCTTTGACCCGTACCAGAGCATTTCCCTGTGGAAAAACATGGCTAAAGCCTCCGGCGGCAACCAACCACCCGAGCTGTTATCTACTCACCCTTCTCACAGCACACGAATTGCGGATCTGACCCAAAAAGCCAACACCTTGCCTAAACAAGCAGGTAGCGGGCCGCAATGTAAAAAGCCGTAAAATTATTACCCGCTTTTTCATCCTGATTTTTCTGGAAAAACGAAAGCGGGTCATATAGTATGCCGCCCACTAAAGACCATATGTAAACAAGGGTATATCCCATGTACTTATGGCCTGTTGTTAAAATAGATTAATAGGTATTTTTATGTCTACAGAAACCACTATGCTGGAGCGCTGCGGCTCAACGTGCGAGTTATGCAGCTCTTCATCTTCTCTTACCCCATACGTTGTTGCACCGCACACTCAGGTAACCGTGGACCACGCAATTATGCTTTGTGACACTTGTAAGGGCCAAATCGAGAACCCGGAGACAGTAGATGTAAATCACTGGCGCTGCCTGAACGACAGCATGTGGAGCCAGGTTCCCCCTGTTCAGGTTACCGCATGGCGTCAGCTAAAGCGTCTATCTGAAAAAGAGGCATGGGCAACAGACCTGCTGGATATGATGTATCTTGAAGAAGACGTGGCCAAGTGGGCGGAGATTGGTATGGACGAAGACGGCCAGAAACACGTCGATTGCAACGGCCATGAGCTTAAAAAAGGTGACGACGTAACTATCATTAAAGACCTGCCGGTAAAAGGCTCCAGCATGGTAGTAAAACAAGGTACAGTAGTGAGAAACATTGGCCTGGCGAAAGATGATGTTGACCTGTTCTCAGGCAAAGTGGACGGTCAGTCTATCTGGTTACGTTGCGAATTCAGCCGTAAGAAGTAATCTCACTGAGCTAAATTTGAAATAGAGAAAAGGCGCTGGTTAGCGCCTTTTTTGATTCAATTTCTGCGACCCATTACAAAATTTGAAAACCTAGTTTGTAATTATCCGTGACGCAATTGAATTGGACACTCAATACTCGAACAATCATGCAAAACACAAACTAAATTGAGTAGTTACATATCGAACTGTTATCTACAATATCCGCAACAAAACATCTCACCACACAGTGAAAATAATTTTAACTTGCATGAATAGCCCCTGTATAGCTCATCTATATCGACGACTCAGGCTGGAAACTCTCCGGCAGGTTCAGGCAGATTATTTAGAGTTACTGCCCGATTTTATTAATCGTGTAAATTTAACCGAGATAACAGAAACCGCCCTACTGTATCAAGAGATGTGGCATCAACCTTTAGAAAGGCAAGTTGGCTGGAATTGGCGAGTAATCAGAGATCAATATCGTCGAAATTACCCAGCTAGGGTTGAAGTGGCTGTTTGGTACGATAACCAACTCTGCGGTTTAATGCTTGGTAAAGCAAGCGAAGGAAGGCTCGTAGTTAAAATAAACTATATGCAAGGCAATGGCCTGAAAAATCCAATAAAAGGGCATATTGTGCCAATCTCTTCCCGATGCGCAGAATTGTTCGCGATTGCTATCGAGGCAGACTGGATTGGGATTCAGGATCCTTTGGATGAAGATGAGCTCTTGAAGTATTACAGAGAACTAGGGTTTGACCAGCCCGACCCGTTTGACCCAAGAAACAAAGCTCTATTTAAGCGAATTACAGATGAGCAACGACAAACTTCCAAACATAACATCTAT
Organism: Vibrio sp. SCSIO 43137; assembly: GCF_028201475.1. Taxonomy (NCBI): domain Bacteria; kingdom Pseudomonadati; phylum Pseudomonadota; class Gammaproteobacteria; order Vibrionales; family Vibrionaceae; genus Vibrio; species Vibrio sp. SCSIO 43137. The sequence goes on from NZ_CP116384.1 coordinate 801,081, forward strand.
CAGTTATAGTCAAGGTAACTAGGGGGTACCGTATGTTAACTACTAAAGTACAAGACAATAATGATCTCAGCTTGGACAAGGCACTTAAGCGTATGCGTAAGCATGCGTCTGAGAGTAAGAATGAGTTTTCCAAGTCACTTAAAGTCAACCCCCCTTCCACAGAGGGACGCCTCGCAGGGCCTCCTAAGTCTTAAGCTAAAACTAAATTAGAGAAAAGGCGCTGATTAGCGCCTTTTTTAACGAATTTTGAAGGCATTCAGTACGTCTAATGAGCAAAAAATAAAAAGTAACCATCATATAATCCGCTCACCAAAGTAGTATTTTTCATTCCATGTTGATAGGTGAACCGAAAGAGCCCTACCGATATATTCCCATTTCAGGTGAACGCCGTATCGTAGGGTATGTGTAGTAGGTAATTATGGAGTTGCAATGACAACATTACTTATCGATGACAGCACTGGCGCATGCGATTCCATGTGGTCGGATAAATTTGGAAAACCTATAGACGTTACGCTTAACAAGTATTTATTTGTTCCTTCACTCGATGTGTTCGAAAACGATGAACAAGTTGAAAAGGTAGGTGCTCCGAAAGTCATATTTTATTGTGGATCATACGAACAGATAGTTTTGCATCAAGCGTTTTCGCTAGTTATCCTTAATCCTGACCAATATGAAGTACAGTCTCAAAACGCTGCTAATCTTGGATATGTTGAGTTTGGTTATGTCGAAATAATTCTCGAAGGTTGGGAGCCAGTTAATCAAATTGGTGTGCTAAATCGTCACGGAGCCATTTATGGCGGTTCAGGAGGCGGCCATGCTATTCACCACTATCAAAACTCCTACAATGTTGTCGAGTCGGTACATGAAGCGATAAAGATTGACCCGCAATCAGCAGAACCTGTGTCTTATTATCGCAATACCCTAGATGGCGACAATTACTTTGAGCACATAGAGCAAGCTGGAAATCAGACTGTGCAAAATATATACTCATTAGCAGAACAGCTTATTATTTCCATGCAAACTGGCGAACTGGGAGGAGACATGAGTAAAGTGAAATTCTCTGGCTGCACGACTTCCTCTGCACCAGAAGCTCCGCCAATCGATGTTAAAAAAGTAATCCAAGACTCTGAAAAAGCGAAAAAGAAATATCTGAAGAATCGACACAAACACAAAAAGCTGAGATTCAGAAGTGATATGGAAATTAGTACAGAAAAGGTTAAGTACCAAAAAATCGCTTGTTAATTTTAGCTAACTAGTTTTTCAAAATGCCCATTTCATAGTGGGTATTTCTTATACTTATAAAGTTTCAAGCAGATTTTCCAGCAGAAGGTTTACCCGTAACAAATGATAACTCTCACAACAGTTTCATTTTTAAGACATTTCTCTTTCTTATTAATGAGATTGTATGTTAGAGTTGCCTGGTTAGTTTCTCTCAAAGGTTTCTAACGCAAAAAGCCCGCAGTGACATTGTCGTTGCGGGCTTTTTACTTATTTCTGCCATCTCTGGCGCATTTTGCTGATGGTTTGCTTACTTACACCGTGTATATTTTTGAAGCGACCAGTGCAGACTCTTACTTCAATCGGCACATTTAACTTTGCGGCTAACTGATGGTAGGCATCCATCTCCCATCTGCGCACAAAGGTGTTCGCCACAATAACGGTTCTGCCCCGTGTTAGTTCTTGCTCCGTGCTGGTTTGGCACCATGAGTGGGCTTGTGGCAGCTTCTCGGCATCAAAAAGATATTCTCCCTGTTCATTTATAAAATACATGTCTGCTTCAAGATGAGCAGCATCCAGCTCAGTTGCCAGTTTTTTAGCTAAAGTCGACTTTCCTGAGCCCGGCAGTCCACGAATCAATATGATTTTTTGTGCCATTTTATTTTTCGATTATTTGCATCAGCGGGCATTATATTGCTTTAAGCAAAAAACTAAATGCTGTTGTCCTGAAAAGCAAAAAGCCCCGCACAACAATTGCACGGGGCTTTTAAAATTAGTTTATGCAGGTTATCGGTAAATACCCAAATCTCTCTGCATGTGACCAGATAGTTCACTTGAATAGTAAGACTTTTCTACTTCACCCTTACCTACAAGAATATCTAGTATATGAGCAATCAATCCTTTGATGTTAACCGCGTAGGTTTTCTTATCCATAGAGGTTGGAACTACGATGTCGTTCGCGTGCATTACCTGAGCCATAAGCGCCTCTCTGATTTAATTCTGATTACTGATTTGATAAAGGAATTTTAGGCCTAATCAGGGGTAAAATTAAGTGACAAAATTTGGATATCCAGATAAGTTTTTCTAATGTTACAATTACGCAACACACAAGTGAATATATATTCCCATTAAGCTGTTTTTTTTCATTATCTAGTTATTTTTATGCATATTGCGATTTATTGGCTGATAACACCTCCAGAAAGAAACATTTTATTAACCTAAAATATTTCTTTCCAAACTTATTTGGATAATAAAAGGTTATCCAAATCACATTTGCTTTTTGACACAATCTCACACATTAACCACTGGCTTTAAATGCTGTTGCAATGGTCTTTCTATCCAGGTAAGCAAGGAGAGCAGTATTCAACCGCCATCAGACACAAAAAAAGAGCCTTACGGCTCTCTTTTTACATTCCTGCGAGGGGAACTAAATACACCAGTGCAGACCATGCACTTACCCAGCCGACTATCACGGCGGTATCCATCCAGTCTTTAATCCACATAAGCTACTCCGGAATCAATTTGCTATTCGGTTTTACCCTTAATGCCGGTAACCGTTTCAATACGGTTATTTAATAAGCAAACTGTGTGCCAGAATTAATTAAGCCAGATTATCACCAGCGCGCTGCTTTGCGGCAACACTGTTTAACCTGTCGGGATTAGCCCTGAGAAACTCGGTAAAGCAATCTGCCATGGAAAATCCGCTAATGGTGCAGTCACCTTCCATTTTAGTAATGGCCGAATAACCCTCCTTGCCTTTCATGGTATAAGCAGAGGAGGTGCCGTTATATAGCTTCTCTGGCTCTACTTTCTGCCAGCCCTCACCTTGCTTGTAAATGCTAAGATCACAGATCCTTTCGCCGGCCGGAAGGTGGGCATGGTAAGTGAAATCAAGGTTGTAGGTATAAGGGTAGCTGCCTGAACCAGTACCGACTACGCCATTATTAGTGGCATTGTTGATCGCCCCTTCCAGCATCTCAGCAATGTATTTGCCTTTTATCTGATAAACACCGATTGGAACGGCAAAAGGCAATAGCTTTCCGGCAATATCTGCCTCTGTAATTTTGCCCGGATTGAGAGATGTTCTTATCCCTCCTGCGTTATGAATGGCAAATTCAACCTCAAAGCCCTGCTGCTCCATCATATAGTGGAAAGACTCCGCCACCAGCGGAACAAGTTCACTACCACCCAGAGCATCAGGTATACGCACATGGCGTAACGGATAGCGTGCTTCCGCTAATACTGTTTGTTGCAGCTTACGCACCTGTGGCTGGTACCGGTCGCACAGCAAAGCGTGCACATCAGCGTCTTTTTTGCAGATAAGCACATTGGGGTGTTGGCTTAATTTGTCTTTAGCCTGTTGATGAACATCATCGTCGTGGCTTTGAGTTAATGTTGCATCCAGACAGAGACGACGACCGATTAACAGCTCGTTTTTGCCCCTGAAAGCTTCAACACTGCCGTCAGCGGCAAAATCTATTTCGCAGTGGCCGATAGCTTGCGCATGACCCCCAGCCTGAACAATACGGGTATTATTTACCTTAAAACCGTAGTCACACTCTTTTGCTAAACCCAGATCAGAAAAATCACCCATCAAAGTATGGGAATGACCGCCAACAATAACAGCAATGCCATCAACCTTACCGGCCAGCTCAACATCAGCCTCGAAACCCAGGTGGCTCAACAGGATGATCTTATTGATTCCCTGACTGCGAATATGCTCTACCGTACTTTTCACTACGCTATAAACCTCGGCAAAAGAGGTATCCGGATCAGGATTGGAAATCTCTGCCATTAAATCCAATGACACGCCAAAAATGGCTATCCTCTCGTCGTTTACTTGTTTAATCAGGTAGCGCGCGCAGCCTGAAGAGTCGAGAGCATAAAGTTTGTCGTGCCCTTTGATAGGAAGAGGCTTATGTGGGTTTTCATTGCTTAAATCCCAGTTTCCTGCCAGTAACGGAAACCGGATGCGGTTTAAGAACTCAGCGACCGGTTGGTTACCCATATCCAGCTCGTGATTACCTAACGCCATTGCATCCGGTTCAAGAGCATTCAGCAAGCGTGCATTAGCCTCGCCCTTAAATAGAGAAAAATAGAGTGTGCCCTGAAAACAGTCGCCTGCGTGGAGAAAGATAAACTCACGCCCCTGCTCTGTCGCGCTCTGTTTTAACTGCTTAGCACGGCTTGCGATGCGGGCGAAACCACCATTACTAACAAATGGCTGAATGGTCTGACTCTCTATCTGCATAGAGAGCTGCAATGACTGGGGCTCAAAGTAGGAGTGAGTGTCATTGATATGCGCCAGCGTAATCTTTACCGGCTTGTTGGCTGCGTTCATCTACTGCGTTTTCTCTTAAACCCTGATAAGAGGGCTATGTTGGTAACCTTTTGTGACAAGCTTATGATAGCCGCACGGATTATTAAGTCCGGTATCTTACTCCTTTCACATCTCTTTTTCACAACTTTTATTTTTTGGCATAAACTTGAAGTGTGATAGGCACTTAGGCGAAATCTCACGATCTCGGTTATGCTTTAAGTGTAAGAAGGAGCATGTATGCAGTTAGAACGGATAGAAATATCAGGCTTTCGTGGAATTAAACGGCTCTCACTTAACTTCGATGAACTTACCACCCTAATCGGGGAAAACACCTGGGGTAAATCTTCTTTGCTGGACGCTTTAGCCGTGGCTCTGCCAGCAGAGGCGGAACTTTATGAGTTTGAGATGCAGGATTTTCATGTCGATTACTCTATCGCCCATCCTCAGACTCAACATCTACAAATCATTATCTCATTTTATCCAAGCTTTGACGGAGAAGAACTATCAGGCCGCTATAAGCGTCTTAAACCGATATGGATTGAAGATGAGTACGGACAAAAGCGTATTATCTACCGGGTAAGCGCTACCCGTGATCAATATAAAATCACTACCCGTTACAGCTTTTTAGATAATCAGGGTAACCCTTTGATGTTGCATCATTCAGAAAAACTGGCTCAGGAGCTAATGACCCTGCACCCTGTGATTCGCCTGCGGGATGCAAGGCGGTTTGATCGTAAAAGCATAAGTGCGAATGATGAAGTAAAGAATTCCAGAATTGAAAGGAGAATCGAAAACACCTGCCGACGCTTGCTGGCTAAACCCGGCCATGTTAACAAAGGAGAAATTAAGAGCAGCCTGACCTCAATGCAGAGTCTGGTGGATCACTATTTCTCATTTAAAAATACCAGCCGTAAGAATCCGCGAAGACAACGGGACAGTCTTTTACAGACCACTACTGGCAATAACTCCGGCGGCCTTAATCAGGTAATAGAAGAAACCAAAGATAACCAAACGCGGCTGCTGGTTCTTATCCTGCTTAACTCTTATCTGCAGGCGAAAGGACCCAATGAGCTTAGACGCTGCGCCAGACCGATACTGATTCTGGAAGACCCGGAAGGGCGCCTTCATCCCACTCATCTTTCACGGGCGTGGAGCTTACTTCAATTGGTTCCGACCCAGAAAATACTCACCACCAACAGTGCTGATCTGCTCGCCTCTGTCCCTTTGCAATCTATTCGCCGACTGGTGCGTAAACCGGACAGAACCATTGCTAAGTCCATTCCGGCAAAGTTATTGAGTAAGGATGAGGTTCGCCGCGTTGGTTTTCATATCCGTTTCCACCGCTCCAGTGCGCTGTTTGCCCGCTGCTGGTTGCTGGTAGAAGGTGAAACCGAAGTCTGGCTGTTTAACGAACTGGCTAAACTGTGTGGCTATAACCTTGCCTCCGAAGGGGTGCAGATAATTGAGTTTGCCCAATCCGGCCTTAAATCTTTGATAAAGGTGGCCAAAGCGTACGAAATTGACTGGCATGTCGTTACTGACGGTGATACCGCCGGCAAAAAATACGCCGCAACGGTGCGCTCTCAGTTGGGGAGAGACGGCGATAAGCACAGGCTCACCGAGTTGCCTGATAAAGATATAGAGCACTTCCTTTATGCCCATGGTTTTGAGCAGTTCTTTAAGGAACTGGTGAAGATCCCGCAGGATCATCCTATTCCGGCCAAGAAGGTTATCGTAAAAGCTCTTAAGAAATTTGCTAAACCTGACTTAGCGCTGGCCATTGTCTCTTACTGTGAGGAGAGAGGACCGGAGTCAGTACCAGTGTTGATTCGCTGGACACTAAAAAGAGTGATAACCATGGCAAATGGTAATACTTAAACGGTTATTACCCTTTAAGTTAAAATAACAGCTCCGGGAAAAAACGGAGGCAAAAAAAAAGCATGCCAGCCGGCATGCTTCACTATCAAATAATCTGATAACAAAACGGGATACTTCAAATGCGAACTGCTAACAAGCAGATCAAATTAATTTGTTACTTGGCCTGAACCTTCAATCTCTTGCTTTGGGCTTTTATCTAATGCCTCTTTAAGAGCAATACCAGAAGCTTTCATCAGGTAGCCGAATACACCACCCAACAGAATAGAAGGAACAACTAACATCCACTCGCCATTGGCAGCAAACGTCGCGCAACAGCCAATAAAAGTGCCTGGAATATAAGCTAACCAACTCTTGTTGGCCTGAATACACATAAAGAAGGCAACAATAGCCGTTACCACATAACCGATAATCTCGATATTGATTAAGGTCGACAGCTGGATAATAACCATGGCCCAGAATACGCCGGACATATTGGTGATCAGACTTGAGGCCAGTCCCTTAAGACCGTCCTTCGGAGAAGCGAAATAACTGGTACAGCCTAAAAAGCCTGCCCATGTAATTAAACCCAGAGAAATTGATAGCCATCCCCAGATACCTGAAAGAATGCCTGTTGTAATAGAAATTGCTAACAAGACGTTCATAAGCACCACCATGTCACACGTGCGTTAAACAAGGCGGTAGTTTAATGATGAACGACTAATATTGGAGTGACATAGATCACTTTTGTGAATGTATATAAAATTACATTTCACTGTTTTTGTGACGCAAGCGGTTAATCAACAGATTCAGGTAATATAACTCAAAATACGCTAGGCTGGCCCTGCATCATTCTCTGCCCTTCCCTCTTTATACAGTCCGCCAATGGATTTTCCGCCATATCAGCACGCCATATAAAAGAGAGAGTGCGTTCCATTTTCAGTTCCGGCACATTTAGGGCAACCAGTTTACCGCTCTCTATATATCTGGCGACATCCAGATAAGGCAGACAGGTAAGGTATGAACCGTTTGCCACCATACTTCTCAATACAGGCACGTGCTCGTACTCACGCCACACATCCAGATCAGAAATAAGATGATGAATAGAGCTATCAAAAATCTTGCGGGTACCGGATCCTATCTCGCGCAGAACCCATTTTGCCTGTTCAAGTTGTGCCAGACTAACGGATTCACTCTTGGCAAACGGATGGTGTGCCGCTACCACAACCGTCAGATGATCCCGGCACCACACTTCCTGATGTATTCGGCTGTCGTCACAGCGCCCTTCAATAATGCCTAAGTCGTAATGGTAGTTAAGAACAGAATCGATCACCCCTTTGGTACTTTGCACACCAAGGTTGATTCTTATTTCCGGAAAATCGTTATCAATGGTACTGATAAGGTCAGGGACAAGGTGTTCTGCCGGTGTCTGGCTGGCACCTAAACGAATCTCGCCGCTGATAAGGTGTTGCTCTACAAAGCCCAGTTCAATCTGCTGAGCGTCCTGCAACAGGCGCTTGGCCTTAGGACGAAGCCAGACGCCCCAGTGGGTTAACGCCATTCTCTTCCCCTGACGTTCAAACAGAGGTCTTCCCAGCATCTTTTCCAGCTGGGCAAGAGACATACTGGTGGCTGACTGAGTTAACGAGAGTTTTTCCGCTGCCAGACTTACGCTTCCGCTGTCGGCCACAGCTTCAAATACGGTGAGTTGTTTAAGTGAATAACGCATAAAGACACTTCCTTGCTGCAAGATAAGCATATTGTTACATACCGACATTTGTCATATCAAACTATTTGATAGATCTTTTAAATATTATCAATTTTACCTCTCCATCTTCTCACCCTTAAGCTGATTACCAAGCCGGCGAACAGTTTGCCGGGATCAGAAACCTAAGGAGACTCAATGACACACACACCGCAACTATGCAGACATAACAAGCTTACTTCAGGAGGGTAAATATTATGTTTTCACCTTCAGAGATGATGGAGCAGGCTGAAAAGTTTGCCGTTAAAAAGGCGACCAAAAGCCCCGGCACTGTTCTTTCTCTCGCAGTGATGGCCGGGATTTTCATCGGGCTGGCTTTTCTGTTCTATATAACAGCGACGACCGGAAGCAGCGGCAGTTGGGGAGCAAACCGTGTACTTGGCGGACTTGCCTTTAGTATGGGGCTGATCCTTATCGTACTCTGCGGAGCCGAGCTCTTTACCAGCTCAGTACTGACCAGTATCAGCTGGGCCAACAAAGAGATTAGCTTCTCAGCTATGGTTAAGCGATGGGCACTTGTCTATGCCGGTAACTTTGTCGGTGCTCTGTTGCTGTTAACACTGGTTACCCTTGCAGGCCTGTATCAGCTCGACAACGGTCAGTGGGGTCTGAATGCCCTGCTTATTGCCCAGCACAAACTGCACCACACACCGGTACAAGCAGTCTCCCTCGGAATTTTGTGTAACTTGCTGGTCTGCCTTGCTATCTGGCTCACTTTCAGTAGCAGTAATGCCCTGACCAAAGCATTTTTGGTGATGTTACCTGTGGCTATGTTTGTCAGCAGCGGTTTTGAACACTGTGTTGCCAACATGTTTATGGTGCCGCTGGGCATCGTAATTCAGTCAACGGCACCTGATGCCTTCTGGGCTCAGATTGGCAGTACGCCTGCGCAGTTTAGTGACCTTAGTGTTTCTCACTTTATCAGCGCAAACCTTGTTCCGGTAACCATAGGCAACATTATCGGCGGAGCCATTTTAGTCGGTCTGACCAACTGGTTTATCTACCGTAAGCCAACTCTGAAAATCACTCAAATAAGCCAGATATCTTCACAACAACTTACTTCGTCAGTTAAGGAACTCACCATGAACACCCATTTAAATGCCCAACAGATTATGAACGCCAACCCAGTGACATTAACCGCTGATATGCCGGTAGAAGCCGCTATAGATACACTAACTCAGCACAAAATTGACGGAGCCCCTGTGGTGACACAGTTTGGTCAGCTAATCGGCTTTTTCTCTGTGCACAATGTAATGGTTGATCTTTGGTGCAACGATTATCTTCCGCCTGCCACTCAGTTAGTTGGTGAACTGATGAGCCGCGATGTTACTGCCATCAATAGCGAAGAGTCATTGGTGAATATTGTCGAGTTTATGTCCATAGACAAAGATCAAATCTATCCAACTACTTCTATGGGGATCGCCACTCAACTAACCAGCCTTTCTCTGGAGGAGAGAGCTAAAAATGCCAGGGTTACCCGCCCTAATATTCTTCCGGTGATCCGTAATGAGCAACTTGTCGGCGTAGTGTCCCGTCAGGAAGTGATCGGGGCCTTACGTTCTATATATGGCGAGAGCAGCTATCAGCAACAATCAGAAACAGAACTCGCTACCGCATAAAATTAGCAGAAACGAAAAAGGTGCCAACTAAAGTGGCACCTTTACTGTGTCTATGTTTCAACGTACAACTTATTTACGCACGCCTTCAATAATCAATTCCATATCAACACTTGATATCGCTCCCATAGCTTTCATACCAAAGTCTTTAAGCTGCAGGGTTGTTGTGCCAACAAAACCAACGCGGTAACCACCCCAAGGGTCTTTGCCTTCACCGATAAACTTAGCATCGATAACGACTGGCTTGGTTTTACCGTATAGAGTCAGGTCACCAGCTACATCGATATTGCCGTTACCTTTATCCGTGATTTTAGTACTGACAAACTTAGCGTCAGGATACTTACCGGCGTCGATGAAATCAGCACTACGTAGGTGCTTATCACGCTCAGCGTGGTTAGTATCAATGCTTGTGGTATCAATAAAAACATTTACTTTAGATGAGCCAATGTCATTAGCATCATATGAGAAATCACCAGAAAACTTGTTAAAACGGCCTTTAATAAAGCTGTAACCCAAATGGCTGGCATTAAAGTTAATTGACGCGTGCGCACCTTTTGTATCGATCACGTAATCTGCTGCGTTAACGCTTAATGGCATTGCTACTGCTAATGCTAGTCCCATAGTTAAAAGTTGTTTTTTCATTTAATCGCTCCTGTCATTTTTCGTAGCGTGTCATCTTTATCAACAAAGTGATGTTTAAGCGCTGCAAGCGCATGAACCACTGCCAATCCAATCAATATAAATGCAGTGTAGTAGTGAACCTGACCTGCAATAACCGACTGATCAGCAAATAACTCACCGGCAGAAGGCACTACAAACCAATTGAAAACTTCTATACCCCGACCGTCGGAGGTAGAAATCAGATAGCCGGAAATAAACAGAACGAAAAACAGAAGATACATAACATGATGTACCGCTTTGGCTGCTATGATCTCAAGGGGCTTCCCTTCGATTTTTGGTGACGCTGTCACCAGCTTCCATGCTAAACGGAACAGAGTTACTCCGGCCAGAACTAAGCCAACGGATTTATGCCAGTGAGGTGCCACCTGATACCAGGAGCTGTAGTAAGTAAGCTCCATCATCCATAAACCGAGGGCAAACATGCCGATGATAACAATGGCAGAAACCCAGTGAAGTACTCTTGAGGTGAAATTATATTGTTTGACGACCTGTTCCATACACATCTCTGACTATTACTGAAAACATCCGGACTAAGCCCAAATGCGAATAAATCTCTTTTCAAATAGTATTGAGCATGTATAGGTGAAGAAAAAGCGATTAAATTTGCTTAAAAACATCAATTTATTTGATGTTTTCATTTACGTTTATTTACAAATAGATAGGAAACCTATTTCTAGATTAGAGGTCGGTTTCCTGCTCAATCTGATATAACTCATCAGAAATATCCAACATTTTTCGTTCCATAACCGTTTGTGCATCCCTTACTCCCTGATTGTAGTAAACCGCGCCAAACTTGTTACTTATAAAGTCCAGCAAGAAATCTGCATCGAACTGACCTAAATCGAAATCAAGCTCCTGTTCAAAATAGTTTTGTAACTCCTGCACCATCTTCTGTTTCTGAGCAGCAGTAAAAGTAATATCGGACATAAGTTTTCCTTAGTAAAAATAATCGACTGAAATTTCTGATCAGTTTAACGGGTCTGTAAAGCAAAGGAATAAATAAGGAAGTAATATGCTGATAAAGTCACCCAAAAGCTGGCAGTTAAAAGAGAGTCAATCCACCTCAGAGTCTGTCTATCATCAACGACGAGATGTACTAAAGAAACTTGGCTTGGTTGCAGCAACAGCGCCTGTCGCTAACCCGGCAACGGCCGGTATTTTTGATTTTTTCAGCAAGGCAGAGCCCGAAATTGCTGACAAACGTTCACCGTTAAACTTTGTTACTTCGCCCTATTCAGATCATTCCCTGACGCTGACGCCTGAGAAAAAGATACTCACCTATAACAACTTCTATGAATTTGGCACTTCTAAAAATCAGCCAGCGGAAAATGCGCAGAACTTTAAAACCGATCCATGGAGTGTTGAGATCAGCGGAGAAGTACATAAGCCGACAACCATTGATTTCGCAGATATCATCAAAAAATTTGATATAGAAGACAGAATCTACCGTTTCAGATGTGTTGAAGCTTGGTCAATGAACGTACCCTGGCTTGGCTTTCCCCTCAGTAAACTGATCGAACTGGCCAATCCGAAAGGAAGCGCCCAGTATGTGGCAATGCAAACTTTGTATGATCCGGAACGTATGCCGGGTCAGAAAGACAGGCGTATTGGCGGTGGTATTGAGTACCCTTATGTTGAAGGGCTTACCATGGCTGAAGCTATGCACCCTCTGACGCTTGTGGCTGTCGGCCTGTACGGGAAAACGTTAGCCCCGCAGAATGGTGCTCCTCTCAGACTGGTTGTGCCATGGAAATATGGGTTTAAGAGCATTAAATCCATTGTGAAAATTAGATTGATGGAGTATCAGCCGAACACCACATGGAACAAACTGGCTGCCAACGAGTATGGCTTTTATGCCAACGTTAACCCTCAGGTTGATCACCCCCGCTGGAGTCAGGCTTCTGAACGGTTTATCGGCAGTGGAAACCTGCTTAGTACTACCCGTCAGGATACTCTGATGTTTAATGGCTACGGCGACGAAGTCGCGTCTCTTTATAGTGGCCTTGATTTAACACGGAACTACTAATGAAACCGGGTAAAAAGAGCATCTGGCTGATCAAACTGGTTCTGCACCTCTGTTCGCTTATTCCGTTGGCATGGCTGGTAATTGCTACGGTAAACGGTCATCTGGGGGCAGATCCTGTTGAACAAATCACTCATTTCACCGGTAAGGGTATTTTGCATACTCTGTTTGCCAGTTTGATGATTACCCCCCTTGCAAGGTGGTTTAAGCTCGGTTTCCTGTACCACTTCCGCCGGTTGCTGGGGCTATATAGCTTTTTCTGGGCAACTCTGCATATGCTGGCCTATTTCTGGTTTGATCTGGCATGGGAATTCAACCTAATCATCGGTGAAATCACCAGCAGAAACTATTTAGTACTCGGTATGCTGTGCTGGATTCTATTGTTATTTCTGTCACTTACCTCAACTAAGGGCATGCGTTCACGCCTTGGCACAGGCTGGCAAAAGTTGCATAATTGGGTCTATGTCGCAGCCATAATCGGTCCGATACACTATTATTGGTCGGTTAAATCCGCTGTGACGGAACCATCAGTCTATATCTTACTCGCCTGCCTGTTACTGCTGGCCAGAAAAGATAAAATCCGTCGCTGGCTGGTGAGTTAATGTAAAGAATGAAGAGGTGTTCTCTTCGTTACAGGAGAGACCCTTGTTAAAAGATCTGGTTATTCAGTCTATTCACGACTTTCAGAAAGACTGCCTCAAGCTGTGCGAAAACCACTACCCTACGGTTCATAACCGTGGGATGAGTGAGCATCATCTGGGAAGAGCGTTTGCAAGACGAATGGCCAGTACCCTTGACCGCTTTAATCAGCCAAACCAGTTTGAAGCCATCGATACAGTGGTTTCTCCGGAGCATCCCCATCACTACCGGATCGCTTCCGGTCTCGGCACCGTCTGGGTGATTACCCATCACCTCAGCAGCGCCACATCTAAATGCAAAAATAAACTGCTTTGTGATATCAGTGAATGGCAGGCCGAGTATGGCTATGCCATACAACCCAATGATCTTCTGGTGCTGTTAAGCGACCACTGGATTTCCCGCAGCAAACATAGCCGTGAACTTCTTGACTGGTGGATGGGCGAACTTCCCGACGATATCAATGAATATAGTCAGCAGGGAATATCCCTCTATCAAAGCCAGTCAAAATTGGTTAATGATTTGGATAACTACTTTCAGATCTCGCCCTGTTATTTACGTTTCGGTCATCCGTTAGTTCGCTCCAGTGATCAACAACTGGTCAGAAAATATATACAACTCTATGCTATTTTGGAGTGGCAGAGGTAGGAGTTACATACGGTTAATTGTTGAAAATACAAGCATTATCAGCGATTAATTATGCGAAAACCGTACCGCAATAGCATTTTCAGTTTTATCAATTGACAACACTTTAAGCTTCACCAAGAATGGCTCAGTTTATTTTCAGTCCGGACTGAACTTTCCGGACTAAATACGATCGAAGCTAAACCACTTACGTAAAACTACACGCTCGGAACGTCCGTTTATATGATTTCTGGTCAGACAAAATTTGCAAGATTTATAAAAAGAGATCAGGACGGTCGTTATTATGCCAGCTATCGCGGAATGACATTATTCAGCCGCTTTCAGCCAATTTTTTCACCGTCAAAAACCGTTATCGGTTACGAAGCGCTATTGCGTGTATACGGTGCAGACGGCAGTAAAATCCGCGCAGATCACCTGTTTCAGGACGAGAGTTTAAGTTTTAATGCTAAAGCCATGGTCGACAAGCTCAGCCGTATTATTCATATTAGCAACTTCGCTAACTCCCCCTTCCGCGAGAGCCAGCTGTTTATAAACACCCTCCCCATTGCTAACGAAATCTTTCTGCAAAGCACTGCAAATACTAAACCACTGATGGATTGGCTTTCCCGTCTGGAAATCAAACCACAACAAATCGTGGTTGAACTGATTGAGTTTGCCGCAAGAAGTAACAAACGGCTTTGTAAATCGATAAAGCACCTACGCGAACTCGGGTTTAATATTGCTATCGATGACTATGGGACGGATGCTTCAAACCGGGAAAGGGTTAACCTAATCCAGCCAAACATCATTAAGCTTGATAAGTCGTTGCTGACCCTTTATACCCAAGGTGAAAAGCAAGCCATGCTTGAAGCTCTGAAGCTGTGCGCGGAGATCAACGCTCAGATAGTTGTGGAAGGGATAGAAACCGAAGAACAGTTTAACAGCCTTGCACAACTTGATATCAACATGTATCAGGGCTTCCATCTGGCCAAACCTGAACAGCATGATGTTCAGCAGTTTGTGCCGAGTAACGCTGAACTCTCCCCGGCTTAAACCAGTTGATTATTGAGTTATAGGCTTAATTGCTTTACTCTTGCGCGCTCATTTAGCAGAGTGATGTATCCATGAACCGTAAGAAAAAGATCAACCAAATCCTGAAAAAGAAACAGAAAAAAGCCAACGCTAAGCTGCATAAGAGCAACAAGCCCCGCTATATCTCGAAAGCGGAGCGTGAAAAGCAGCAGGCTGAAGAGGTTCAGGAACAGCGGTTAACTCAGGCAGAACAGCCGTCAGACCAAGACCAGGAATAGCCTTCAGAAAACGTTACAGCAGTAGCCAGTCGTCAATGGGATTAAACTGGCTTGCAGAATCAATCAGAGATTGGGCTGTCAGCCCCTCAACCCCGTACACTTCGACCTTTTTACCGTGTTTTTCGATAATACGCTGTACAAGAAGATCAAAATCTCCGTCCCCGGATGCCAGAACCACAACATCAGCCTGACAAGCCAACTCTATTGCGTCCAGAGTAATACCCACATCCCAGTCGCCTTTCGCCGATCCATCCTTGCGCTGAATAAAAGGTTTCAGTTTTACCTCAAAACCAATTCCGCGCAGTATGTGGTGAAACTGACGCTGCTTCTCCTGATTGCTGGCAATAGCATAGGCATTGGCTTTTATCACCTGACGATTTGCCGTCGCCAGACGCCAGAACTCGTTGTAATCGAAGTTCCTGCGGAACTTATCCCGGGTTGTGTAGTAGATGTTTTGCACATCAACCAAAATGGCGACAGTCTGCATAAATTCTCTTTATCTGTTTTATTGATGTTTGCCTGAAACAGGTGCTATTTGTTTTTCATTCTAAGATGCCGGTTTGAAACATTCGATTTCGGCACTTGCGGTACTGCCCTTTTTTCATGCCTCAGATGACGGATAGCAAGAATCGGATGATGTAGTAACATTCTCGGACCGGAGTAACGCATAACCAGCCTCATCGACTCTTTCGGCTCTGGCTTATAGCAGTGTATCGGGCAGTTATTGCATGTCGGCTTAATCTGGCCGTACGGGCAGCGATCCAGTTTCGTTTCTGCGTAAAGTAACAACTCTTTACAAGCATCGCACAAACCTGACTCAGGCTTATGGTGGGCTTTACAGTAAATTTCCATCATAGCCGATACAGTTTTAAACTCTGTCGACAATTCACCAGTCAGTATTTTGCTCTTTAACATCCGCTTTTACCTTTAAATTTCCTCGCCGATCATACAGAATACGCCCGTAATTACTAGTAACGTCAATTTTGCTGGTAGGTCACTCAGGTTCAGGTTAATAACCAATCGCTTTTTATAACCCAGCGTAATTTCATATATTTTTTTATATCATGTGCTATGTCCCACCAATGACGGCCATAACTTGAACTGACATGGGTCTAAAATATAGTATGCAGTCCTGATTCTAATAAGCGATACGCGATTTTGTGGTAAGCGATACGCCATTTTGTAATAAAGAGTAAAGTCATGTTATCTATTTTCGACATCTATAAAATAGGAGTCGGCCCTTCAAGTTCACACACTAACGGGCCGATGATCGCCGGATTTGAGTTTGCCGGATTAATTGCAGACCAGTTATCTGATGTACATTCTATTAAGGTTGATCTTTATGGTTCTCTTTCCCTGACAGGTAAAGGCCACCACACAGATAAAGCCACCTTTTTGGGACTACTTGGTAACCGCCCGGATGCTATCGATATAACCGCAGCTAACCAGCTGATGAAAGAGAGTATCGAAGCGAAGAAACTGCCTGTTTCCGGCAAACACACAATAGATTTCGATTTTGAAAGCGATATCGTTTTCCACTCAGATAACCTTCCGCTGCATGAAAACGGTATGAGCATCTCAGCCTTCGACAGGCAGGGTGAACTGCTTGAGAAAGAGGTGTACTACTCAATCGGCGGAGGCTTTATTGCCACTGAAGATGAGCTCAAAAACGGTAAAAGTGACGATGAAGTCACCCTTGAGTTTCCTTTCCGCTCTGCCGAGGAGCTGCTTAAACAAGCTGAAATTCACGGTTACTGTCTTGGCGGTTTGGTGCTGCGTAACGAGCTCTCCTTTAATGCCGCTGAAACTATAGATTCCAAAGCTGACCAAATCTGGAAGATCATGTCTGCCTGTATTGAGAAAGGTCTGCAAACCGAAGGGATTCTTGACGGCGGTCTGAATGTGACCCGTCGTGCACCGGCACTACTGAAAAAGCTGGAAGCCAACAGCGCACTGGAAAGTGATCCAATGGAGATCATGGACTGGATTAACGTATTCGCCTTTGCAGTAAGTGAAGAGAATGCCGCCGGTGGTCAGGTTGTTACCTCCCCGACCAATGGTGCAGCAGGTGTTATTCCGGCCGTACTGATGTACTACCATAAATTTATTAAGCAGCTTGATACTAAGCAGATTAAAGATTTTCTGGCGGTTTCCGGTGCTATCGGCATGCTGTATAAAATGAACGCTTCTATTTCAGGTGCAGAAGTAGGTTGTCAGGGTGAGATTGGTGTCTCTTCTTCTATGGCAGCAGCAGGCCTTACTGCGCTTCGCGGCGGCAGTAACGAGCAGATCTGTATCGCAGCAGAAATCGCAATGGAGCACTCCCTTGGTATGACTTGCGATCCTATTGGCGGCCTTGTGCAGGTACCTTGCATCGAACGTAACGCCATGGGTGCGATGAAGGCCATAAACGCTTCACGTATGGCACTTAAGAGAACCAGTAAATGTCTTATCTCTCTGGACAAGGTTATCGACACCATGTATCAGACGGGCAAAGATATGAACAAAAAATACCGTGAGACCTCTCTTGGCGGACTTGCTGTTATTCATATTGCCCCGCCTTGTGAATAAGCAAACTAAATAGTGTTAAAAGCAAAACCGGGCCTGATTGCAGGCCCGGTTTTTTAATCTCATTTGTATATTTAAAACTGAACATTCAGCCCTTTTATCAACTCTATCAGTTCATCTTCCGTTTCAGGTTCTCTGGCCAGTTCTACCTGCGGCGCTGCGCCACCACGAAGAATATACGCTTTCGTTCCGCAATGATCATAGTGATACCAAAGCCCGTCAACACAAACATCTGTATAGCAACGTGGGTCTTTTTTTAGTTCCATAACATTACCTCTTTGCTTCCCTGAACTCTTTAAGCATAGTCTTTACCCACAACTTATGTATGGAAATATTATTGTTCCCTTATAAACAATTCCGTTAGCCTCTCATTTATGCAAATTTGCTATCAATCAATTGCTTATATAATCACCACTCAAACCAAAATAGTGCTTATACTCTATAGTTCGTTATTCTATTACGGTACTCTATGCACCAGCAGAATTTTGTATTACGAGAGCTATCATGAACGCTGATTCAAAACCCTGGCTTAACAGCTACCCAGGCGACGTCCCTGTCGACGTCAATCCAGATAAATACCAAAACATCAACGAGATGTTTAAAGAGACTTTCGCCAAAAACGCCGACAAATCTGCCTTCGTCAATATGGGACACTCTCTCAGCTATCGCGAACTGGACGAAAAAAGTACAGCTTTTGCAGCTTATCTTCAAAACGAGCTGAAGATGAAGAAAGGTGACCGAATCGCGCTTATGATGCCCAACCTGCTGCAATACCCTATTACCATCCTTGGTGCATTAAAGGCTGGCTTGGTGGTCGTAAACGTCAACCCTCTGTACACACCAAGAGAGTTGCAACACCAGCTACGAGACTCCGGTGCCAGTGCCATTGTAGCGGTAACCAATTTCGGCAATAACCTGCAAAAAGTGGTGGGAAAAACCAGCGTTAAACACGTTATTCTTACCCGTATCGGTGATGAACTGGCGCCTTATAAGCGGACTTTAGTCAACTTTGCAGTTAAGTACGTTAAAAAGATGGTGCCTAAATACAGCTTGCCGGGAGCTATCTCTCTTAAGCGCGCATTGACTCAGGGTAAAAACCTTACCCTTAACCCGCCAAAAATAGCAGCAGATGATCTTGCCTATCTGCAATACACAGGCGGCACTACCGGTCTGGCAAAAGGGGCAATGCTGACTCACAGAAATATTATCGCCAATGTTCTTCAGGTGTATGCCCACTTTGCCCCTAGAACACTGCTGGAAAACGAGCACGCGGTAACCCCTCTGCCTCTGTATCATATTTTCGCCAACTCAGTGAGTATGATGCTGATTATGTTCTTTGGCGGCACAAACCTTCTGATCACCAATCCCCGCGATCTGGATGGCTTCGTTAAGGATATGAGCAAGTTCCCGTTCACCATGGTGTTTGGTCTGAACACTTTGTTTAACGGTCTTAACAATCACGCCGGATTTAAAGCACTCGACTTTAGCAAGGCAAACTTCACTATTGCCGGTGGTATGGCAACGCAAAAGCATGTTGCAGATGAGTGGCAGAAAATCACTGGTATGCCGATAGTAGAGGGTTACGGCTTAACCGAGTGCTCTCCTGTGGTCGCCGGTGGTATTCACACTCAACAGGCGTTCGTTCCATCCATTGGCGTACCTCTACCGGGAACGGAGCTACGAATTGTTGATACCGACGGCAATGCAATGCAAGCCGGTGGTATCGGTGAAATCCAGATCCGCGGCCCTCAGGTAATGAAGGGCTACTGGAACCAGCAAGCCGAAACCGATGAAGTGATGTGCGAAGATGGCTGGATTAACTCCGGCGATATCGGCCGTATGGACGATAAAGGCTTCTTTTATATCGAAGATCGTAAAAAAGATATGATTCTGGTCTCCGGGTTTAATGTTTTCCCGACAGAAATCGAGGAAGTCGCGACTCTTCATCCTAAGATTGTTGAAGCAGCCGCTGTTGGTGTGGCAGACGAAGTCGCCGGCGAACGCGTTAAGCTGATCGTAGTAACCAGTGCACCTGTCACGGCGGAAGATATTAAAAAGCACTGCCGCCGTCACCTAACCGGCTATAAGATCCCGAAAGTGATCGAATTCCGCGAAGAGTTGCCTAAGAGTAATGTCGGTAAGATCCTCAGACGGATGCTGAAAGATCAGTAAACCTGATATTCAGCTCTGAGTAAAAGCCCGCTAATTTAACAAGCGGGCTTTTCATTTAAACCATGTTTACGCAAGCGACTGAGGCAGTGATTAGATTGGAACCACCAAAGTCTCGATTGGCGACTTATTTATCAGCCGCTTGGAGTAAGAAATAATATTATTCCAGAAGTCATGGTGATGTCCGCAAATCAGCAGATCAAATCCATGTTCAGCAATAGTATCTTCCAGTTTGTTGCCTAAATCACCTGTACCTACCAGAAAATGACTGATGGGAAAGTCGGTATAACTACTAAAAGTTTGATACATCTCTTTTGAGCGTTCGTTTACCTGCTCACCATCGTGCTCTTTCTGCAAGTCGATAAGTTCAGGGTAGATCTCACCATGAGTACCATCAATATGAATCAGAGAAACCTTAGCGTCCACCAGCTTTGCCAGCGATACTGCCCTGTCTACCAGTACTTTGCTCTCTTCTGACGATCCCAACGCAACTAAAATGTGTTGATAATCCATACAAACTCCTTCTCATTTATTACAGATTAATAATAAACAGGACACCTATAAACTGGCAATTAATGGTCCATTTTTTCTGCATATAAAACAGTAATTTGTGAAGCCATGCATTTTATTTACGCAGCACACTGCTCAGGGAGAGAGCAACAAATCAGTATCAAATCACCTCAGTTTTAGCTTGCCGTGCCGTCTTACCCTCTAACTGAAGATAAGAAAGCGAATCCAGAATCTTCTCAGCCAGTCCATGGTTATCTCCTGAAAGGCTAATTGAAACTTTAGTGTCTTCTACTAAGGCTTCCATATTCTGTTTTACTCTGTTTGAGTCAGCAAGCTGCTCCTCAATTGCATCGGTAATTAACTTGGAAGAGTCCTTACTTTCCATAGAGATGGTCATCAGGTTCTGCATTCTCTCCATGGTATCTTTAGTGACTTCCGAGCTCAGTACAATCACCTCTTCCACCTCTTTCTGTTTGTTAAAGATGCTTTCAGAGATCTTGGAGATTGAGGCCATTTCAGAATCGATACTTTCCGCTGACTGATTTGCTGTATTCGCCAACTGACGAACTTCGTCCGCCACTACGGCAAAGCCGCGCCCGTGTTCCCCTGCCCTTGCGGCTTCAATCGCGGCGTTAAGAGCCAGAAGGTTAGTCTGTGATGCAATGGCTTTGATAGAGTCAACAAGCTGAGTAACGTTGTTATTAATCTCGTCCAGAGACTCGAGCAACTCACTAAACTGACAAATCTTCTCTTTAGAAATTACCACTTGGTCTTCAAGTTGAACCAACTTATCAATGGTCTGCTCCGCCGTGTTAGTTGTTTCACTCGAATATTGATGGCTCTGATAAGAGAGCTGTTTAATGCTCTCAGACTGCTCAATAAAGTGATTAATTAACTCAGAACTTTGCTCAATAGATTCAGCCCGGCTGCTGGAGGCTTTATGTACATTTGCCGCATTAACAAAAATATTCTGCGCATACTGAGTAGGATCATTCTGTTTAAACTGGTCAAAGCGCTGTGAGATCTGCTGTAACTCAGCAAACTGACTGGCTTCTAATTCAACATGATCATTCGACTTTCTTTTCTGGAAAAACTTCATCATATTCCGGCCTTTTTTCTGGACTGAAGTGTTGCAGATACACTTGCCTGAGTAGAGACACAAAACGGCACACAGTAGGTCAGCAGAATCTTAAACAAAATAGTGCTGTCTAAACCGCCAGTAAAAATCTTATCGCCATGGTTAATAAACATAAGAATGGTGCCAACGATAAGAGAGACCTTAATCGATCGTTTTAAGATTGAAGGCTCTCGCGCCACTTTTAAGAACTGAATCAGATACATCTGCAACCTCAATGGGTAAGTTATATTTATTTTTTGTAAAACACCTTGAACAGTCGTTCACTTATAGGTTACTGGTTATCATCGCCAGATACAACTCTCTGCAAAATATAGTTAATAACCATTTCTTATATCGCCTGTACCTAACTGGTACTATCGCAAACTCCCTCTAATACGAACGGTTATCATTTGCATTTAATCTCTATTTGCATTTTAATGGAGCTTTCGCGTAAACAGAGTAGATTAAATGAATATTGAACAGTGCTGGTCATACTATATGAAAGCCGATGAGCTCAACAAAGAAGGCCACTGGCCGGAAGCTCATCATTTGTATAACGACGTGCTCAACTATCTACCGGGGCATATCGAAGCTGCTGTCTCATCAGAATCAACAAAGCCTTGCCAATTAATGTGCCTGTTAAATGGTTATCGCGATTCAACTATCAGCCAGTCAGAAATTCTTAATAACTTAGGTCAGCGCAAAGCGGCATTCGAGTTATTAAATCAAACCTATGGTTATTTTCAGTTTCTTACGCTGGAATCATCATCACTGGTGAGCAGGCTTTGCTCAGAATTACATAACCATAGTGAAGAGTTATACAGGCATATCTCTGCATTCTGTATCGCTCAGCGTTCTGCAAAATGGATGCTTGAACTAAAAACCGTAGAAAAAACTCATCATCAGTTTTATCTGTTACAGAGTAAAACGCACACACAACTATCTAAGATACTTAATTAAAATAGGTAAATTCATGTCATCACTATTAACTGTGGAGAACTTATCCGTCTCTTTTTCAACTAATGACGGTCAGATTGACGCAGTAAAAAACATTAATTTCACTCTGGAGAAAGGTGAAACACTGGCCATTGTAGGCGAGTCCGGTTCAGGGAAGTCTGTCTCTACCAGTGCTGTAATGCGTCTTCTGCCACCAAATGCAATAGTGTCACCGCAATCAGAGATTTCTTTCCAGAATACCTCCTTGTTAAAACTTTCTGAAAAACAGATGTGTGACTTCCGTGGAAACAGAATGGGTATGATTTTTCAGGAACCGATGACCTCTCTTAACCCGTTTATGCGCGTTGGTATTCAGGTTGCTGAAGCAAGGCTATGCCACCATAAAGTGACCGTTAAACAGGCCAAAGAAAAAGTACTTGAGCTATTTGAACTGGTACAACTGCCGGAACCGGAAAATGCCTACAATAAATACCCCCATGAGTTTTCAGGCGGTCAGTTACAACGCATTATGATTGCCATGGCACTGATTAATGAGCCCGATGTTTTAGTGGCGGACGAACCCACCACTGCACTGGACGTGACCGTGCAGGGAGAGGTACTCAATCTGCTTAAAGAGATTCAGGGAAAAATGGGAATGGCTATCCTGTTTATTACTCACGACTTGGGAGTAGTAAAACACTTTGCTGATCGGGTAATTGTAATGTGTAAAGGTAATATTGTTGAAACAGGAGAGACCAAAAAGCTGTTTGATCAACCTGTCGACGATTATACAAAAATGCTGATTAACTCCGTACCCAAAGGTGGTAAAGATCCGGACATTACTCAGGACAGCTCATTGATTTCAGCCAAAGATATCCGGGTTCAATTCCTGATCAAACCCGCTTTTCTTGGCAGAAAAAGCGAATATTTCGAAGCCGTTAAAGGTATCTCGCTGGAACTAAAACAGGGTGAGACACTTGGTATTGTTGGTGAATCAGGCTCAGGCAAATCTACCTTGGGCCGTGCCTTAATAGGTTTACTTCCTTCCAGTGGCCAAATCCGTTTTAAAGGCGTTGATATGGATTCTCTGTCAAACAGAGAGAAACTGGCTCTTAAAAAAGAGATTCAGATGGTTTTTCAGGATCCTTATGGCTCCTTGTCACCTCGTATGACGGTAGGAGAAATTATCACTGAAGGTTTGACGGTTCATCAGCCGGAGCTATCCAAAGCTCAGCGAATGCAAAAAGCACGTAAAGCACTGGAAGAGGTAAGGCTGGATCCCCACTCCATAAACCGCTATCCCCATGAGTTTTCAGGAGGTCAGCGTCAGCGTATTGCAATCGCACGGGCACTCATTCTTGAACCATCCTTTATTCTGCTGGATGAGCCGACATCTGCACTTGATCGTTCGGTTCAGCTAACGGTTATTGATCTGCTGAAAGATATTCAGAAAAAACATAAAATCGGATTTCTGTTTATCAGCCACGATCTTAGCGTGGTAAAAGCACTGTCTGATAGGGTAATAGTGATGCAGAAGGGGAAAGTGATGGAACAAGGCACAGCCGATGAAATCTTCCATAACGCTAAACATGATTACACTAAAAAGCTTATCGACGCTTCATTTGATTTAGATCTTTATTCCGAAACCGCTTAAAGCAGTTATCCGAAACAATGGTTGCCTTTTCAGGCAACCATTTTGCTTTTAACCGGATATTCCACCTAGTGTAAGCTTAGCCGGATCCAGCAAGCGCTCTAGTTCACTTCTGTTTAGATCCGTTAACTCTTCAGCCACATCAATGACCGCCCTTCCCTCCTGGTAGGCTTTCTTAGCTATTTCTGCTGCTTTAAGATAGCCAATAACCGGGTTAAGCGCTGTCACAAGTATCGGATTTCGCTTAAGTGCTACCTCGATATTGTCGTGCCTGACGCTAAAGCTGCAGATAGCATTATCAGCAAGAGAACATGCGCTATTGCTTAGTAAATTAATACTCTCAATAATATTTAACGCCACAACTGGCAACATAACATTAAGCTGGAAGTTGCCCGACTGCCCAGCCACGGTAATGGTAGTGTCATTTCCGATCACCTGAGCTGAAGCCATTGCAACCGCCTCGGGAATTACCGGGTTGACTTTACCGGGCATAATAGATGATCCCGGCTGTAAACCTTTAAGTTCTATCTCTCCTAATCCCGCTAATGGCCCCGAATTCATCCAGCGCAGATCATTGGCGATTTTTAGCATAGCCACTGCGGCTGTTTTTAACTGACCCGAAAGAGAAACAATAGCGTCCTGACAACTTAAATTAAAAAAATAGTTGTCGCTACTGGTAAATTTAACACTGGTCGCCTGACTGATATTGTCGGCAAACAATCGAGAAAAACCTTGCGCTGCGTTAATGCCCGTACCGACAGCTGTTCCGCCCTGAGCCAGCGCTTTTAACGACTTCAGTCTGTCTTCAATCGCCTGAACAGCATGTTCTATCTGATACTGCCAGCCACCAAGTTCCTGTTCAAAGGTAATTGGCATCGCATCCATCAAATGAGTTCGACCCGTTTTAACTACAGATTTAAGCTCAGTTTTTTTATCATACAGAGCCCTACTGAGATGGTTGAGAGCGGGTAACAACTGCTTTTCTATCGCTAAGGCAGCACTAACCTGAATCGCCGTCGGCACAACATCGTTACTACTCTGTCCCATATTGACATGATCATTGGGGCTAACTATATCACCCAGCTTGGTACTCGCTAATGTAGCAATAACTTCATTGGCGTTCATATTAGAACTGGTGCCTGATCCTGTCTGATAGACATCGATGGGAAACTGCGCAATGTGCTTTCCATCGATAATTTCCTGTGCAGAATCAGCAATGCACGCCGCAATATCACCTTCCAGTAAGCCAAGCTCTGCGTTAGCCATAGCGGCAGACTGTTTGATGTAAGCAAGAGCAACAATAAACTCTTCAGGCATAGTGTTTTTACTGAACTTGAAGTTATCAATCGCTCTTTGTGTCTGAGCCTGATACAGCGCGTTGGCAGGCACTTTCACCTCGCCCATGCTGTCCTTTTCAATACGATATTCCGTACTCATATTCGTTCCTATTGAAAATCTCGTTTAATCCAGTGGCGCCTGAACATACTGAAGTTGCTGCTTCAACTCCATAAAAGTAATATCACCGTTTTCAAACTGATAGTAATAACGTTTCAAAGCCAAAAGTGGCGTGTGTATCGAGTCAAGACAAACACGCCTGAATGTTGCGGTATAGCGGGTGTTTGATATAGCCGACAGTAGATCTGAGTACACTTTTCTTAAGTGAAGCTCACACAGAAGCGGATTCTCAGATTTTGAACCCGGCTCATGATAACTGGCAATAATCATAGCCCAGTAGATGTAATCGGAAATCACATCCGGTTCAAAACCTTCACGGCAATGAGCGGTAGCAAATCTATCCTGAGATTTATAGAAACCGTTGTATATCCTTGCTTGTTCAGACATTGGAATTTCCTTTACATCGCAGACAAATAGTTTTGTTCTACTGCTTTCCAGTCAACCACGTTCCACCATGCATTGATATAATCCGGACGCCTGTTTTGGTAACTGATGTAATAAGCATGCTCCCAGACATCAAGGGCAAGAATTGGCTGGCCTTTTTGTTCAGCGATATCCATCAGAGGGTTATCCTGATTGCTGGTAGACGTTATTTTTAACTCCCCGTCAACCACTACCAACCAGACAAAACCTGAACCAAAGGTATTTACAGCCGCGGTAGCGAACAGATCTTTAAACTTGTCCAGACTACCGAAGGTTTGCTCCATTTTCTGCGCAAGTTTGCCTGATGGTTTTTCCTGAGGGTCCGGACTCATGCATTGCCAGTAAAGGATGTGGTTGTAATAGCCGCCACCATTGTTACGTACCGCCGGAGAGAGTTTTGATATTGAGGCAAAAATCTCTTCTAACGACTTGTGTTCTAGATCATTGCCGTCGATTGCAGCGATAAACTTGTCGTAATAGGTTCGATGGTGTTTGCTATAGTGAATTTCCATGGTTTTTGCATCAATATAAGGCATTAATGCATCATATGAGTATGGTAGTTCAGGGAACTGATGGGACATAAACTTTCTCCTTTTTTGTTATCCCACTCAGCTTAATGCTAATAATTATCATTTGCAATAAAAGCAAGATTCCCCCTTTATTATTTTTTTAAAATACAGTGATCCTTACATTCCGGGCGGGCGTATTGAAGGACGAATATTAAACAAAACGCTCTGATAACGGTAAGGAATGGATTATGTTAAACAAAATAAAATCAGCACTTGTAGTTACTCTGGCCTCTTTTACTCTGATGGCTTGTACTTCTCACAACAGTACTGCATACGAAAAACCAATGATGAAAGATGACATCGTTGATGTGGCTGCAGGAAATGACTCTTTCACTACTCTTGTCGCAGCGGTAAAAGCAGCCGGATTAGTAGACACCTTAAAAGGTGACGGACCATTCACCGTACTGGCACCAACCAATGAAGCTTTTGCAAAGCTGCCAGCAGGTACGGTAGAAACACTTCTTAAACCAGAAAACCGCGATCAGCTTATCGCCATTCTTACTTACCATGTCATTCCGGGTTCAGTGCCTGCCTCTGATGTGATTAACCTGAGCAAAGCCAAAACCGTTCAGGGTCAGAACGTTGATATCAGCGTAATGGGAACCAAAGTAATGGTCGATAAAGCTCAAGTTATCGCAACGGACATCCCCGCAAGTAACGGGCTGATTCATGTCATCGACAGTGTTATTCTGCCGGAGTAATTGATAAAGCCTGTTCAACCCAAAGAGCGCAACCTAAGGTTTGCGCTTTTTTCTTTATCCCTGCTGATGATTGGCAGGCCTTATGGTTTGAACTGGTTTTTTACAAACTCAATAAAGGCTTTTGATTTTTTCGACTGATAAATAAGTTGCGGGTAGAGCAGATATAACGAAGAGACCTGCGAGCCGGTTTCATGCTCCAGCACAGGCGCCAGTTTGCCCTGATCTATCTCCTTTTCTACATAGTAACTTGCTATCCGCGTGATTCCTTTACCACTCAATACTGCATCTTTTAATAACCGGTTTTCGTTGGTGGAGAGCCATCCTGAAACCTTAATGTCACCACTTTCCAACGGCCAGTTACGCTGATGCATCGTGGTCAGACACTGATGTTTATCCAGATCTTTAGCCTTTACTGGTACACCGTTTTGCTGCAGGTATTCAGGCGAAGCAACCAATGGATGGTAATAGTCCCTTAGGTGATACGCCACCATATTTTCCGGCGGATTTCTGGTTGCCCTGAAAGCAAAATCAACATCGGTTTCTGATAGGTTAAATGTACGGTAGCTGGATAAAATATCGAAATTTACTAGCGGATATTGCTCCCTGAATGCTATGCACAGATCCTACAATATACTTTCCGCAAACATTTTTGGCGCTGTTAACCGGATTAGGCCGCTGATATCATCGGACCGCTTTAACAAGTTATTTTCAAAATCTACCACACGACGTTTTAGATCTTCTGCCTGATGCATAACCATCTCACCTTCCGATGTCAGCCGGACATTACGTGTTGTCCTGACCAGTAGCGGCATTTTAAGGGATTTTTCCAGCAATTTAATCTGTTGCGACAGATAGCTTTTTGATATGCCCAAATTGTCTGCCGCTTTGGAAAAGCTGAGTTCTCTTGCTACCTCAACAAACAACATTAGTTTCTCAATACGTTTGTAATCGCTCATTCCCGTTGTCTCATAACTGTTAACTTATAGTGAATAATGATTTCATTTTTTTATTATTATCATAATAAATATCAACTATAAACTAAGGGTATCTGGCTGATTTTTTAAAGACCCTCAATACAAGGAACCTAAATTGAATAAGCATAAACCATTACCTATTTCCAGCACCTTGCCTGAGGCAAGCAGAATTGCTTATGGCTGTATGGGCTTGGGGGGAAGCTGGAACAGTGATCCCCTGACTACTTCAGATATTGTTCAGGCGAAAGGGGTTATAGAAGCTGCACTAGAGTCCGGCATCAACTTTTTTGATCATGCTGACATCTATACCCGCGGTAAAGCGGAGCAAGCTTTCGGGCAGGTCATCAAACAGTCTCCAGAGCTTAGGGAGCAGATGATCATTCAGTCAAAATGCGCTATCCGTTTTGAAGATGAATCAGCACCCGGCCGTTATGATTTTTCTGCTGACTGGGTAACGGAGTCGGTGAACGGTATCCTGTCACGACTCAATATTGAAAAACTCGATGTGCTGCTTCTGCACCGCCCCGATCCGCTGGCAGAGATGGATGAGCTTGCAGAGGCTCTAAGAACGTTACAGAGTGACGGAAAGTTCGACCACCTAGGTGTGTCGAATATGAACCTGTACCAGATGCAGTTTCTGGAACATGAAGTCGGTATACCTGTGGTCGTCAATCAGCTAGAGATGAGCCTGGCAAAACTGGACTGGCTGGATCAGGGTGTAATGTTTAACTCAGCCGGAAACAACAGTAACGATTTTATGAGCGGTACCCTCGAATATTGCCAGATGCAAGGAGTACAACTTCAGGCGTGGGGCTGTTTAGCACAGGGCAAATTTGCCGCTAAAGGGCTGGAGTCTGAAACAGAATCAGTACGTAACACTGCCCGCTATGTACAACAACTGGCTGAAAAATACTCCGTTGGTACAGAAGCAATAGTGCTTGCCTTCCTTCTTCGTCACCCGGCCAATATCCAGCCAGTGATCGGAACGACTAATATTGAACGCATAAAGTCGTCCGCACAAGCGGTCTCAGTCAATCTGACCCGCGAAGAGTGGTACTCGCTCTATGTCGCTTCAAGGGGAGTACGCCTGCCTTAGGCTTTTAAAACTTTTCAGGCTAAGCTGATTTGACTTTTTCGGATGATCTAAATCAGCTTAGTTTCGAATAGCGTTAAACTCCCCCCTTTACATGTCACGTTTTGCAAACAATCTCGGTTCTCAATCAATACATTTCGTTTTATTCTGTTTCAGCCCTAATATATTCAGATTATATATGCGACAACTTGTTTTTTGCCTGACTATCCTGCTTATGCCGTTTATGGCATATACAAAAACTCTTACCCTTGCCACTGTTGAATGGCCACCTTTTATTGGATCCACTTTACCCGACGACGGCTATGTCACTGCGGTATGTAAACACGCATTCGAGCGTTCAGGCTACGAGGTAAAGGTTGTTTATGTGCCCTGGAAAAGAGCGGTAAATCAAACCATTGCCGGACAGTATGACGGAATTATCGGCGCATATAACTCAGAGGACAGAAAGCGGGATATCATTTTTTCTGATGCCATTATGAAAACAGAAGAGGTGTTTGTCAGCCGGTCAGATAACCACTCCCGATATCAGGCTAAACAAGACTTAGCGGGACAAGTAGTGGGCGTTTATCCGGGTTCAGGGGTTATTAGCGAGCTGCAACAGTTTCAGCAAGGGATGTTAACTGATGAATATTCCGGTGACGCAAGAGGCCTGCTTAAGTTAAATGCTAAACGACTGGATCTGGTTTTGATCAACCGAGACAGGTTTAACTACCTGAAAAGTCACCACCCTGACATACGCAAGGTCGCAAGTGAGTTTAAAGAGACCAATATCCGCTTTAAAAGCTATACCCTTCACTGTGGCTTAAGAAAGTCTATGCCAGACGCACAGCAGATTATGGATAAGTTTAATCAGGAACTGCGCGGTATTATTAACAAGCATGAGTACGAGCGTTTGTTACTATTGCCTGCCCCCTATGATCAGTAAGTTAAGAAAATTACTACTCAAAACCACTCACAGAGAAACAAATTATAGGGCGTACTTTAGTCCAACAAATACACTGCCGACACACAACGCCCTCCATTTGAGTACTCCAGACTCTGGCATAGCTCTGATGCAAGTAACACACCTCGCCCGTGAGCGAGCTTGTCGTTACTTGATAGATCGATTTTATGATAATCAAACCCTTCACCATTATGCTCTACTTGCATACCCAGCTTCTGCTGTAACGGGTCGTAATCTAGTTCTAAGCTGACACAGTACTGTTCATCCAGCTCCCTTAGCCTCTGTTCCCGAAGCTGATAAAACAGGTAAAAACCATCAGGTTGATTTTTAATATCTGACTCTAGTTTGAGTAAGCCGTGTTCAATGGCATTGGCAAACAACTCTGACAACACAGAACAGACAAAATCCAGATGAGCACCATTAATCAGGCCTGCCAGTAACTTCCTTACTTCCGTCATGACACAAACACTTTTTAGCACTTGCGAAGGAAAACTCAACTCGGTTTTACAGGGCACCTGACTAAAACTGCGGGACAAAGGAAGCGCCGGATCATCTGAGGAGCTGAGTAAAGGAAACTGAATAGTTAGTATGGAGAGATCATCTTCTACTGAGCGGGCTGCAAAGCTATGCACAGATTCATACAGAATTTCCATTGTGTCACCACCAGAACAGATTGCTGACTCTAGCCTGTTTTGCCCATACTGTTGCCCTTGTGGATCAGACGCCTCTATTACACCATCCGTATAACAAAGCAGTTGCTGCCCGGGATCCAGCAGCAGATGTTCTATCTCAGATTCAAACTCATCAGGCTGAAGTACACCAAGGGGCATATGAGTAGAGGTTAACTTTCGGTTTATGCTTCTGTCTTCATTGAGCAAGTAGCCGTCGGGTAAACCGCCTCCCCACCACGAAATCTCCAGACCATTGGCTTTTACTTCGAAAACACTAGCTGCCAGCATCATACCCATGGGCAGGAAACGAACCATTGCACTATTAAGTTCTTCAACAATTTCGCCCAACGCAAGTCCCTTCGATGCCATACTAAACAGAACCCGCGCAGCAGGAATCGTTGAAATGGCCGCCGGAAGACCATGTCCGGTAGCATCGGCTATAAGTATATAGGCTCCGCCATGGGGACGGTTCGCTACCAAAATCAAATCGCCATTAAACAGGGTCGACGGGTTTGACAAGTAACGAACACCTTCAAGATGAGAAACCTGATTGCTCATCTCTTCTTTAAGGTTACTGAAGATCGATTCTGCAATGGCATAGTCATAGCCAACCTGATCGTGGAACTGTTTCAGCTCGTCGCGCTGCTCCTTCACTTCGTTCAGTATTTTAACAATCCGGTAGTGAGCCTGAATTTTTGCCACCAGCACGCTTCGCTCAACCGGCTTAAGAATAAAATCGTCTCCCAATGTCAGACACTGCTCGAATGAGGTACAGTCGTCCAATGCCGTCATAAAAATAATAGGAATATGTTTTTCGGCAAACTCTAAACGGATCGCCTTAGCTGTCTCAAAGCCGTTTTTCACCGGCATAAGTACATCTAACAGAATTACATCAGGCAATAGTTCCATATTGTGCATCGCCTCAACCAGACCATCTCCGTCAGCGAAAGTGGTTATCTGCTCCGCAACATTGCGAAGCAACAGGCGACATAATTCACGGTTACTTTCATGGTCATCAACGATTACCAGATGCATTTAAGCTTCCTTTTTCTATACATTTATCTCAGGGCAAAAACGCTTTTAATCGATGGCAAACTTCTTATCAAAGCGGGATATAGTCAGAATCTTTCGTACCTGTGGAAGCGTATTGGTAATACGAATACTGCCATCAGCATGACCAAGATAGCTGAGCATATTTAAAAGCATTCCCAGCCCGGCGCTATCGATATAATCAACCTTGCGTAAATCGATAACGAACTTAAACTCTTTTCTGTCTACATAGGTGTGACGAAACTCCTGCACAAGATTAAAGCCGAAAGCACCTTCTATCTCTATAGTGACACTTTTGGCGTGCTCATCTATCACGGCTTCTACTGACATAAATTCTCCTTAACACTAATATTTACGATTGCTATCTGGCTTAAAAAAGCTCAACTTCCCCTTCTTCAATGGAATCCTGAGAGGCAGCTGGTTCATCTCTGTTATGGATCTGGTCGAGTAAAATTTGTAACTGTAGATTGAACTCGGCCTGCGAGTACTCACCGGCTGAGAGCTTAGCGAATAGATCCGCCACCTGTTTAACAAATCCTACACCGTACAATACGTGGTCACCCTGCTGAGTAATGATGTCAGAAAATTGCAGTGCCCGTATGCCATCAGAAACCTTGTTATTAAGGTTCTCAGCGATGGCCTTAACCTTAGAAACCTCTTCTTCTATACGATTGTTAGTTTCCTGAACCCCCTGCAACATGGCATCCACTTTGTCCTTTGACTCTATGGCTTCTGTCATATCTATGGTTGCCATTTCGCCAACGGTCTTATTCGCTTCATTTACCGTGTTCTGAGCAACATTAATCTCTTTCTCGATCTGACTGTTTAGTTCTTCCGCTTTTACCGACAAGTTACGTACTTCCTGAGCAACAACGGCGAACCCTCTTCCCGCCTCACCCGCTCTTGCCGCTTCAATAGCTGCATTAAGTGCCAACAGGTTGGTCTGCTCAGACAGTCCGCGCACCTGAGCCAGCATTTTAAATACGGTATCCAGCTTTGCCGACATGTCGTGAATACTATGAACCGCTGAAATACTCTTCTCTGAAACATTCACTAAGGTATCAACAAAATGACGAATAATACGCTCAGTTCGGGGCAGAACCTGAGCAATATCGTGTTCATTTCCTCTGTTACCAAGCAGTTCGCTGATAAGGATCTCGGTGAGCTGATTTTGATTCTCAGCCAGAGACTGCAGTTCGAAAAAGCTGGCATTAAGTGTTTCAACGGACTCATCAACCACACTTCTCTGATGATTTAGGGGGACTTCTAGTTGTGACGAAAGTTGCTGAAGCAGATAACTCACCTGTTGGCTATTAAGCTCCTGAGCCTTTTCCTTTTCTGTATTTTGCTCCTCTGCAAGATCATTCGGCTGACTGCCTGTGACAGCAGAAATAATCAGCCAGGGCAGCGCACAGGCAAACACCAGCAGCACAAGGTGCAACATGGATGAACTGTTCACGGCAATGTAACCAAGCAGGGCTATTTGAGTCAGCACCCCTGCCAGATAAATATATCTTTTCTTTTTCTTCACTCGACTCATCTCCACTCTCCTTGCCACGCAGCGATTACTGTTCAGATGTCACAAGACTGCAAATTTTTCCGGCGACACTATCCAGACCGAGCACATAGTCAGCAGCGTTCATCTCGACAGCAACCCTTGGCATTCCCCATACCACAGAGGTGGCTTTGTCCTGTGCTATGGTGCGCCCTCCGGACTGCTGTATTTTAAGTAACCCCTGCGCACCATCTTGCCCCATTCCGGTAAGGATAATACCGATAGATTTGTTACCTACGGTTTCAGCCACGCTGTCAAACATGACATCGACCGAAGGTTTATGACGGCTGACTAACGGCCTGTCGTCCCTGACGGCAATCAGTTTATCCCCTTGTCTGATCACCACCATATGCTGGTCGCCCGGAGCAAGATAAGCATGACCTTTTTCCAGAATGACTTGCTGCTCAGAGAGTTCCTGAACATGAATAGCACTATTATCATCCAGTCTTTTGGCAAAAGACGGACTGAATAGGGCGCTGATATGTTGTGTCATAACAATGGGTGGTAAACCGGCCGGCAATTGCGAAAGCACCTTTTTAATGGCTTCGGTTCCACCCGTTGAGGCGCCTATAGCAATAATGTCTGTATTGGTACATTTTCCGCTAAAGGTAACTTTTTCGGGCTGACCTGATATGTCCTCATGTACTACATTGGCTCTGGCTGCGGTTTTTATTTTCTCATTAATCTGCTCTTTATAGCTGATAATATCAGCCGTATTTTCAACAGCAGGTTTAGGGAAGTAATCAACCGCACCCAGCTCGAGTGCCGTAAGTGTGGCATCAGCACCGTGTTGAGTCAGAGTGGAGATCATGACCACAGGCATAGGCCTGAGTCTCATCAGGTTTTTCAGGAACTGGACACCATTCATTTTCGGCATCTCAACATCCAGCGTCAGTACATCCGGGTTGAGCTTTTTAATCAGATCCCGCGCTTCGTATGGATCTTCTGCTGCGGCAATAACATCCAGTTCTGGATCTGAACGAATTATCTGCGTCAGCAAAGCACGGAATACAGGAGAATCATCGACGACCAATACCTTTATCTTTTTCATCAGAACAGCTCCACATCATCGTCATGGTTTGAATGACTTTCCTTATCCAGTTTGCTGGCGTACTTGTCTTCTTCCTGCTGTACATGCCTGATCTCTGTAAAGGGTATTCTTTTCAGCCACGCTCTTCCGGAGACAGGTTCAAATACGATCTTTCTCGGTTCAATTCCGCCAAGATCATGAGCCACAACGTTAAGCTGCTCCCGCTCCACATAATTTGTAACAAAAGCAATGTTTTTTTCACCAACCATGGAGTGTCTGCCCATCATCTGGGCACCACCAAATAGCTTTACCTTGAGGTTTTCTCTTCGCGCCCCTTCATTCAGCAAGGCGTTAATCAACAGCTCCATTGCATGGCTGCCATAACGGGACGGTATAGAGGCGTATTCATTGGGTTTCCATGAGCTCAGTTTTGACTGGGTATGAAAAGGCAACAAAAAGTGGTTCATTCCGCCAATAGCAAGATTCTCATCCCAGATGCATGCCGCAATGCAGGAGCCTAAACCAGTAACAATCAGTTCATCTTCATGTGTGCTATACAGGCCACCCGGCAGTATCTTAACCATGTGTTTCTGCTGTGTTTTGTGGAAGAACCGCCGGAAATTGCTATTACTGCGGTGAAATGTTCGTTCAGGTGTTGTCACAAACATAAGGTCCCTTCCTTTGCTTTATAATTTCGCATAGATGGTTTTTCCTAAATGGCGGAAAATATCTGTACAGGCTCCTATGCTTTCCGAGTGGCCGATAATCAAAACACCTCCCGGTTGCAGTTGCTGGTGAAACCGTCTTATCAACGCTTCCTGCGTCTTTTTATCAAAATAGATCATCACATTGCGACATGAGATCAATTCAAAAGCGTGTTCAAACGGCCACTCCTCCAGCAGGTTAAGCTGACGAAAACGGATATGTTGCTGCAACCCTTTTGCAACTTTTATTTTGCCTGCCTGTGCTCCTTTGCCTTTAAAAAAGCAAGATGCAAGATACTGGTCTGGAATACTTTGAACAGCCTCGTCGCCATATACACCCCGACGCGCCGTTTCCAATACTTTGGTATCCAGATCCGTTGCCGTAAGAGAAACCTCAGCAAACAAGTCAAAAGCACCGGCATGATAGAGAGACGAGATGTAACTGTATGGCTCTTCCCCGGTTGAACAACCGGCAGACCAGACCCGTACACTCTGCTTCTCCTGAGCCAGCCATTTTTCAATCATTACCTGTTCAAGAAAACGAAAGTGATGATACTCCCGGAAAAACTCGGTTTTATTGGTGGTAAGGCTGTTTATAAAGTTAACCCGTTCCTCAGCACTCTGTTCAATAATCTCTCTGTACTGTTCAAAGCGCTTAAGCTTCAGTCTCCGCATCTGACGGCTTACCCGGCCATACACCATGGTCTGTTTGCGGTCTGAAAAGTAGATCCCGGCCTGCTTATGCATAAACCACTGGATAAACTTAAAGTCCTTTTCCGTTAACTCAAACTCTCTTTGCGGCGCCAAATCCGGTGAGTCCTGCATCAGAATTCTTCCCATTCGTCCCCTTCCTCACTCGCCTTAAAGCCGGCATTAGCTACTTTAGGAGTACGGATATCCCTGACATTACTGCTTTTAGTCATAGACATCTCTTTCCGTGCAGGGGTCGATTCGAATGTGGCGACTTTATTTTCTGACGCGAAGAAATTCATCAGATGCAACAACTGACGTCCCTCTTCTCGCAGAGACTGACTGGCGGCCGATGTTTCTTCTACCAGGGAAGCATTTTGCTGAGTCATTTCATCCATGGTAGCGATAGCGCGGTTCATCTCATCGATGCCAGTTGCCTGATCAGAACTCGACGATGCTATCTGCGCAATGAGCTCTGTTACCTCTTTAACAGCATCAACGATTTCGTTCAGAGTTTCACCCGACTCATCGACCAGACGGGAGCCTTCATCAACTTTTTCAACACTGTCGTTGATCAACCCTTTAATCTCTTTGGCGGCGGCTGCGCTACGTTGTGCAAGGTTGCGAACTTCTCCCGCAACAACTGCAAATCCCCGTCCTTGTTCACCTGCCCGGGCAGCTTCTACTGCTGCGTTCAGTGCCAGTAAGTTAGTCTGGAACGCAATCTCATCGATAACGCCAATGATGTCAGCAATCTTCTTGCTGGCGCTATTAATTTCAGACATAGCAGACACCGCATGGCCTACTACTTCCCCGCCTTTGGTCGCTTTGCTTGTTGCATTCTCAGCAAGACTATTAGCATCTTTGGCGTTATCGGCATTCTTGCGCACCGTCTCCGTCATGTGCTCCATACTGGCCGCAGTTTGCTCAAGATTAGAAGCCTGAGCTTCAACACGCTGACTAAGATCATTGTTGCCTTCTGCAATCTCCTCTGAAGCGGTCGCGACTCTTGCCGAAGACTGAGTGATCTTATCCACCATATTGCGCAGGTTGAGAATCGAGGTGTTCACCGCATCAGACAAGCGGCCAAATTCCCCTTTATTCTCATCGGACATACTGTTGTTCAAATCACCATCTGCGACCTGACTCATTACCTCAATACACTCACCCAGTGGCTGGACTATGGTGTCCAGCAAGTTGTTGATGCCGTCCCCCAGTTCTTTCATAAAACCGCTGTAGTTCTCTGTATTAATGCGTTCATTCAGGTCACCCTCTATCGCTTTCTGGATAAGGGATTCAACCTGACGCTGACCATCCTGTTGTTCGGTAATATCTACCCATTGCAAGGCAGGACCAATGTAAGTGCCCTGACTGTCATGCATAGCGATACAGGTGAGATTAAACTCCAGAACGCCGACAGCAACGTTGGAGGAGAATGGCAGCCGGTCAGGGTTAGCGATGATGCTTTGCTGATGGTTAGGATTCTTATGAAAGATATCCATCGACTGGCCAACCAGCTTAGATGCGTTGAAACCCGGGAGGAACTTTTGCAGCTCATTTTCGCGACTGCTTAGCAGCTCCTGCAAAGAAGGGTTCAGATAAGTAATAACACCATTCTTATCCGCCATCATCAGATTGGTGGTCATACCGGCAACCGCTGAAGCCAGACGTCCTATCTCTTCTTCCTTCTTGCGCTCCTCGGTAACGTCACGCCATTCCAGTGTATTACCTATATACTCCCCTTTGGCATCACAGATAGCCGCAACATTTAGCTCTATCTTAACCGGGCCTATATTGATATCAGTTTGGTAAGGCAGGTTACCCGGATCTGACAGCATGGTTCGCTGGTGGGCAGGATTACGGTGGAACTCATCAATGCAACGGCCCATTAGCCACTCTTCCGTAGCGGTAAAACCCGACCATACGGTTCTCATTGTCCTTTCATGCTTAGAAAAAAGAGTAATGGTTTCCTGATTAACATAGGTGATATTAAAATCACGGTCGATCATCACCATTGCCGTCTGAGCCTGATCAACGGCTGCCTGCAAGCGGGCAATTTCATTGTGCTGCTTTATTTCAGCGGTAACATCAGACCATTCGAGGGTATTTCCTACATAATTTCCCTCTGCATCAATAATGGCACCGACATTGAGTTCAATTTTGACATCCCTGACTGTGATAGTGGTTTTGTAAGGCAGATTAGCCGGATTCCCCAGCATCTGACGCTGATGAGACGGATTAGCATGAAAGGCATCAATACAGAACCCCATAAGCACTTCTTCATCAGCACGAAATGACGGCCACATAGACTGAAACAGTGCCTCATGAGTCTTAAGCAGCTCCATTGATTTCTGGTTCAGATAGGTAATTTTAAAATCCCGGTCTATCATCATCAGAGCGGTCTGCGCTGCATTCAATGCGGAGAAAAGCTGATCTCTGCTGAGCCCTTTCTCTTGCTCTTCCACCACTGCGTGCGCGGAGTTTCTGTTCCAAAATGCCATGAGTCACCTCTCACTGTTTTGCTTTAGTGAATTTTTGTTAAGCCATACTTTCTTGTTGTATCTGTGTATCTTCGGTCTGAACCAGTTGCTTGTAATCAAACAGGGCGTCCATATTTATCAGTATCAGATCGCCATTTTCTACCCGCGCAATTCCGCGAATAAACCCAATATCAAATCCCCCGGAAACCGGCGGCGGCGGTTTAATCTGCTCATCGGTTAGCGGATAAACTTCCGATACTCCGTCAACGATAATGCCTAGCGGGTACATCTCCGTATTGTTTAAAACCACCACTACTGTTGTAGCGCTTATCTTTGCGGGCGTCAGACCAAACCGATGACGGAGATCGACGATAGGAACATATTCCCCCCTGATTTCCAGCACTCCAGCCATATAGTCGGGCGAGTAAGGCACCTGCCTGACAGCCGACCAGCCTCTTACTTCCCTGACATCCAGTATCGGCACACCGTACTCTTCCTCACCCAAAACAAAGCTAAGAAACTCTTTACCTTCCGTCATCAATGTCCCCTCAGGATTCGATCTATATCTAGTAGTTCTTTCGTATTCAGCAAAGACATCACTTGCTCACCGACATTAAGCAGCCCTTGTAAATAAGGTGTTACCAGAGATTCCCCTACAGGAGCATTAAGTTCTTTATCTCCCAGACAGACCACATCACTGACGGCATCGACAACGATCCCCATCAGACGTTCGCTTTCATCAACAGAAGTACGCAGAACAATCACCACCGTGGTGGGCAGGTAGTCGCAATACCCCACCCGAAAACGCTTTCTGAGATCTACGACAGGCACAATCATGCCCCTCAGGTTAATTACCCCAAGAACATAGTCTGGTGATCGGGGAATGGGGGTCGCGCGCTCCCAGACACGGATCTCTTCCACATCTTTTATATCTACTCCGTACAGCTCGTCAGCCAATATAAAACTGAGAAAATCGGCATTTTCTGAGCTGCCTTCAACACCGTTCTGCATCAGAAGCGCATTTGCCCGATCTACTTTCGTTTCCGGCGTTTGTGATATAGCAATAACCTGTTCCAATGACCTCTCTCCTATGCCGCTATTCCGTCGTGATGTGAATCAGAAGATCGCTTAAGAAAGCCGGTGATCAACCCCTGAATATCAAGAATCAGAGAAACTGAACCGTCACCTAATATGGTTGCGCCTGATATACCTGCTACCTTGCTGTAATTAGATTCGAGGTTTTTTATCACCACCTGTTGCTGATCCAGCAACTCGTCAATCAGTAAGCCGACACGATTTCCCGCCGCCTCAACAAAACAGAGTATCTGATGGTTCAGCTCTCCGCTGGTACCCATCTCCAGCTCATCTTCAAGCCTGAGAATCGGAATGTTTTCATCCCTTAAACGATAAAGCTCAACACCTCCGGAAGCGTGCTTAATACAGGCAGGATCGATCTGCATCGACTCAACAATAGTCAGCAGCGGAATGATATAAACTTGTTCACCCACTTTAACCAGTTGACCATCCAGTATGGCGAGTGTCAGAGGAAGGTTAATAGTGAACCGGCTGCCTTTACCCAGCTCGGATTCAAGTTCTATCTGACCGCCCAGCTCTTCGATATTACGTCGAACTACATCCATGCCGACACCCCGGCCGGATATATCTGAAACCTCTTCAGCGGTGGAGAACCCCGGGGCAAATATCAGGTTCATAATCTGCTTATCGCTCATCTCTTCACGCCGGGTATCCGCAGCGATAACACCTTTATCAATGGCTTTGCCCCACAGTTTGTCACAATCGATACCCGCACCATCATCACTGATTTCAATGACAATTGAGCCGCCCTGATGAAACGCATTCAGTAATACAGTTCCCTGTTCAGGTTTGCCTTTTTCAGCGCGTTCATCAGGTTGTTCGATGCCGTGGTCTATACCGTTACGAACAAGATGCACCAAAGGGTCGACAATTCTTTCCAGAACCGTTTTATCCAGTTCGGTCTGCTCACCTTGTATCTGAAGGTCGACTTTTTTGCCTAGTCTTGCCGTCAGATCCCTAACCAATCGCGGGAAGCGGCTGAAGGCAAAACTCATAGGCAGCATTCGGATATTAAGTACATTTTCCTGAAGGTCTTTGCTGTTCTGAAGCAACTGCTCCAGACCGGTTTTTAGCTTTTCCAGCTTATCCATACTGAAGTCGTTACCGATTTCATTCAGCATGGACTGGGTAATCACCAGTTCTCCGACTAAGTTGATCAGGCTGTCAACTTTGTCGATATCGACCCTGATAGAACTTACGCTGCTGTCTGCTTTGGCTGCTTTAGCAGGCGTACTTTTGTTATCTTTTGCCTGAGACTCGCCAGCGATATCTGCCGAGGGTAATGACTCTGAAACTTTCTCCTCAAATACAGGCTTGGTATCCCTTTCAGTTTGTTCATCTGATTCGGTTGCTTCCTCACTCCTCTGTTCAATAACCAGATCACACTCGTCTTCAACCCACTCAAAGATCTCTTCGATACTCTCCTTTTCTACAGTTGCGGGCAGAGTCGCCTGCCAGCTTAGGTAGCACAGTTCCTGTTCAATCTCTTCTGCTAACGGAAGTGCTTCAGTAGATACGCTGACATTACAATCACTATCCAGCTCTTTAAGCTCCCGAAGTATTCTGAGAGGGTCGTTGCCACTGAAAAAGATCTCTTTGTGGGGAACAAAAGAGACAAACCATCGGCCGGTAGTCGTCAGTTGCTCAGGCTGCTGATCCGGCGTTTCGGAAATTGGCGCCCCGGATACCTTACTGACCAGCAACTGCAACTGAGCAGAAACCTCACTCTGCTCCGCTGTATCTACCTCATTGCCTTGTTCATGGCCTAACAGTAGTGCCATGATGCAGTCACCACTTTTCAGTAGTAGATCGACACTAGCCGCATCCAATGAACATTGGTTATCTCGCACCAGTTCCAGATAGGCCTCAACAGTGTGAGTAAATTCGCTGATATCAAGTAGGTTAAACGTGGCAGCTCCCCCTTTTATAGAGTGGGCCGCACGAAAAATAGTATTGATCTGCTCGTCATCGACGCAGTCAAGATCAAGATTAAGCAGTACATCTTCCAGCACCTCAAGATTTTCACGACACTCTTCGTAGAACATCTTGCGAAGCTGTTCCATATCTAAAGCCATTGTGTCCCCAGCCAGTTACCTTGTTTTAATTATCTTTATCTGTTGACTTAATAAAGCTAAATCACGCGTTTTAACGTTTTCAGCAGCGTATCCGGATTAAAAGGTTTCACCAGCCAACCGGTCGCGCCAGCAGATTTACCTAACTGCTTTTTCTCCGCACTGGTTTCTGTGGTTAACATAAGGATAGGAATGAACTTGTATTGGGGTTTACTTCGAATCTCTTTCACTAACTCGAAGCCACCCATAATCGGCATGTTTACATCAGATATAACAACATCAAACTTGCTTGAACTGGCTTTTGTCAGGGCATCTTTTCCATTATTTGCAGTTTCAACATCGTAACCTGCGTCCTGCAACGTATGGCTTACCATCTGACGAATAGACACTGAGTCATCTACGGCTAATATTTTGGTCATCTAGTCCTCTCCGGTT
Organism: Vibrio sp. SCSIO 43137; assembly: GCF_028201475.1. Lineage (NCBI taxonomy): Bacteria > Pseudomonadati > Pseudomonadota > Gammaproteobacteria > Vibrionales > Vibrionaceae > Vibrio > Vibrio sp. SCSIO 43137. The sequence continues at coordinate 843,018 of NZ_CP116384.1, forward strand.
TCTGAACAGCTATCAAACAGCGTTTGTAACCCCAGAATGCTTACTGCTTCCTGAAGTTTTTCAGTGGCATTAATCAACTGAATATCGATCTTTTGGTGTCTGGCAGAGGTAAACAGAGAAGCAAGTAACTGAAGGCCGGCCGCATCAATACGGCTGACATTGGTTGCATCTACCTGCAACGGGGAGGAACTTTCAAGCCACGCAATATACTGTGGTTTTGCGTCGTTAACCGTGGAAATATCCAGTATCTCCGGAAGTAAACAATCCATGAACTACCCTGTTTTTATTCTTATCTACCTAGCCTGCACTAATAATTATTAAAAGCTTAGTGCTTGATTTGAGTGTAGAAAGGAATACCGGGATAGCAAACGACATATAATCAAACTATTGCCATAACTCTAGTTGCATAACATTGATATATACCCGTTATTTGTTTCATATCAAGATGTTAGTTTACTGTTTTGCGTCACTTTACATATGCAATTAAATCATCAATATTTGATGCAGAGCACATTGAAATACTCCGGTAACACTTGCATTTTTTAAACTTCACTGAATTTAAATAACTACAATTTTTCCGTTCGGAGACACATTTTTTACCATTTAAGTTCAAAACGTTATATACATATTCCGCACTTAAAACCTTGTTGATATTTCAAACTTTTCAGCAGTAATAAACTCTGTCATAACATATGCACATCCATATATGCTTTCATAGATATTAGGTTGATATTTTGCTTTATGGCAATAACTTAACAATGACGCTCCGGAGACATTTTGTGCAGCAAGCAATCAGACCCGTTTCATCTACAATGTTCCATACGGATAGTTCAGTAAGTCCACTTGCCGCTGGTGCCAACGACAAACTAGAACGTATGCTTGAATCTCTGGTTGAGTTTGACTCTTTAGTTATTAGCGGATACCAGCGGAAACACCCGCCGGTTCAACTGTACAGTTCGAACTCTCTCCTTAGTCTCCCCGAACACAATAATCTTAGCGCCTCTAACTATATTGACTGGATCTATTCCGAGTTTTCAAACGGATGTCATGAAGGGGTACACCATATCAACGAAATGGCCGGTAACCATGAAATCAAAGGGACAGAAGGTGCAGATAAAGATGCCCTGGCCATTTGTGTTGGTATTGATACAGGAAAGTGGCTGGTGGTACTTCTCTACAGGGACAAGGATCAGGCTAAGTTTACCGACAGAGATAAACACAGGATTATCACTAACTTCAGAAACATTAAGCTGCATTGCCAGCAATCATGTAACGAAATCTGGCCGGCACCGGGGTCGGATGATAAAAATAATCTCAGTACTATCATGCTACAGGCTCTGGTGAGTTTTGGCGAAGAAGCTCTCTCTCCCAGAGAACAAGAGACAGTAACACTGGTGGTACTAGGGCTGGATAACAATACCATCGCCGGTAAGTTGGAGATTTCTGTAGAAACGGTAAAAACCCACAGACGCAGCATTAACAATAAACTTGAAGCCAGTTCAGTCGGTGAGTTGTTCAGGAAGTTTCTTGATCACTTGCTTAAATGTAGCCGATAAAAGTTGCATATCTGGCTCATCAGCATAATATGGACGCAAGTACCTGCTTAGATATCCATGACATAACTTTGTCATAAGCTATTGATAAGTTAGGTTTATATATTTTATCTTTTTATAGCGTCACTTAATATGGATTTTATTAAATCAACCAGATGGCTTTGGATTTTCACCCTGCTGATACTCAGCGGATGCTCATCTCCGGGCCCGATGCAGCAGCCTTATGGTCCTCTTTATACACCCGTTTTTGAACCTATTATTCTGGCGACAGTGGATGACGGTTCTGAAAAAATTCATTTTAAAGAGTGGACTACCATGTACCAAAACAACCGGCTACAGTTTTGGGGTGTATTCTTTATCACAGACCATGGCGCTTATATGGCAAGCTGGAACACCGCCAGCTATGAGTACAACCTAAGCTACAAACTGATGTTTAAAGATATTGATTCCATTTCGCGCGATACCGTTGAAAGGGATATGTGGCTCGATTCCAATCTTCTTGTCCTTACAGATATTGCCGGAAACTCCATCGGCTTTGCCCTAGACAGAAAAGCCGCCGCACGGGCAATTATTATGGATGGTATGATGAGCAAATAGAGCGCATTGCCGGATTTAACTTAGCACTATCAATAGAAAACGCCCTGACGGGTGTTTTTTTGTATGTAAGCCATTGAGTTAACTTCTCTTCAACTAAGACAAAAATATCTAAATTCAATATTTAATTCATTAAAAGCACTTTAAGTTTTTTCAGCCACCGTTTCATGCGCTGCTATTCAAATAATCTCATCTGACCAAGCAATAAAATAACTCCCGTCCTAAAGAAAAGAGATTAGAAAAAATGATTGTTACCAACATTTCAGATGAGACCATAACCGAAACTGCCCGAATGAACTGGTTAAATTACTGGAAGCACTTCGCCCAGCGCCAGTACTGTTATTGCTCTGAAGTGAACTGCACTGCCTACCATGATCACGGCGTGTTGGTTAAACAAAAAGGGCATAGCGAAGAGAAATTTTTTGTCGTTCCTTTGTGCAAAGAACATAGCTACGGATATCAACATCAGCTGGAAATTGATGAAAGTGTCGATGTTGTTTCCGCAGAACTGTGCTTGTAGGGAGTTTTATTTAGGAACAGAGCAATGAAGTTGTTTTCATTGCTCTTTTTTTCGCTTAATTAAACCACCAGTTGGGAAAAGCTCAGCACTTCAGAGCTGTTGCCTGCCCTGTTATCAACAAACTGTTGTCTTGCTGACTTCTGGGTTAAACAACCATTTTTAAAAGCCGTGATATGAACTTTATCACCACGCTGAACAAAGTTTTCCTCTCCCCAGCGTGAGTAATTTGGCGCGCCGGTATATAAGATAACCTCTTGCGGATAACCACTGGCCGCTAATGCCGGTAGAATCTCTTCATACATACCTTCCTCTTTCTGATAGTTTACCTGCTCAATCACCCATTCAATTAAATCGTTACAAAACACCTTGGTATCTGCGCAGGTAACAAGAGGTGTAGTACAGTAAAACTCTCCATTTCGCTCAATAAAGGAAATCAGACTCAAGTTATCGCCGTACTTATCAGCCGTGAACTGATCGATTTCCCACCATAGGGAATGGATGCCTTTGGATTTATCTCCCCACGCCTTTCTCCGGGAGATCTTGCTGGATCCTTCAAGGCTTCTGATCGTATAGTCATTTCCGATAGTCATATGTGTAGGCGTCAGGCTTACCAATTTGCCTTTGTAATATGCAGCATTAAAGCGAATAACAAACTCAGGCTCGATATCTACGTCTGTCCCTTCATCAGGATAGTTTGCCTCTGAACAGGCAGTTAACATCCCGGGCTTACCTTTATCTATAACAAATATGCCGTTGGGTAAACGGTGTTCTTCTACATTCTCTGCACCACTCAGGTGGCCAAAATAGTTTCCTATAATTCCGATACATATACTGTTTCGCATTCTTTACCTTATATAAAAACAGCCCCGCAATTGCGGGGAATTAAAATTAGTGATTTAAGGGAAGCAGGCATTAAGTTGAGCCAACAACCAGGTTGCAGCCAACAGATCTGCACTCCCTCCGGGACTGAGGTTTCGTTTTATCAACTCCGTGTCGAACTCAGAAACGACAAAATCAAAATCAAAGTCAGGCTTGTCAGCCTGAATAAACAACTTGTGCGCCTCACTTTGAACAAACTTTAACCCTGACATACCGCCTCTGTTTATCAGGTTAGTATCAAAGTTTTGCGCCATCAGCGAGAGTAAAGTTTTTGATAACGCCTGCTCTTCCGACCAGCCCCGCTTTATCGATGCCAAATAAACAGGAAGGCCATAATTAAATACAGTCGGATAACCCATGGCGGCTTCACCCCGGACACCAGTCAAACCATGTTGACGATATATTTTTTCACCGGCAGTGGTCTCTTTTCCTGACTGTGAAGCAAGATCTTTTTTGACGATTTCTGCACAGCACTCTTGGATCACTACCTTTATATCAAGAGCACTAAAACTGCCTTTGCGCCGGTATAACCAGCCTACTGCCCCACAAATCAACCCAAGGGTAAAGATCATTCCTTTATGGGTATTTACCTTATCCGTTGCGTTAAACATAGCAACTTCGGCTTCAAGACCGACTTGTCTAAGGCAAGGCAGAAGATCAGACGCCTCAAGATGGCTGCTTTCTGCCCCGGCAGAAACAAACTTTTTCATATAGGGCCGTAATGCCTCTGAACTCAACACAAAGGTATCGATAGTCATATCGCGGTGAGCACCGGACGAAACACAGTCCACTAAACCGGCTTTCGGGGTCAGATGAGCTTCGAGCATCATGGCGTGATAAGCCAGATCTCCCGCGAGTTGCGCTATATTGAGTTCAGGTTTTCCGTCGGGGGATAGCTGATACAGACTGCTTTCATTCAGTAAGCAGCGAACGGACTGTCTCGCATTCATAAATCATCTCACTCATTCTCTCTTTCAGCTCTTTCAGACTATGGGTTCTGCTACGGCTGCATACCTTGGCATCACTATCGCAAATCAGGCATTTTCTACGGTCATAGCCAAGTTCTCCCCTTGATAGTATTTTTCCCTCTTTTGTAATAACGTCGATATCAAACAGGCGACCCAGAGGATGACTCTCTTCTACGGCTACCATTATCCGTTTCAACGCTTCGGCACTATCTACCTTTGCTGAAATCAACAGTTCATAGCCAGTGTCAGCACACACTTTTTCCATACTGGCTACTGATACCCCATGCTGACAACAGGCGTCTAATATCGCCTGATAACCTTGTTCAAACGCAATGGCCGAGACTTTATTCCTCTTAACGCTTCCTGCCATATTCACGGTAAAGCTGATAAGTGGCAGTGCATTGGTCTCAAGCCAAACTTTTTGGCGTGCCGCTCTTCGCTCACGACACGCCAATACCTGCTCGAGCGTGATTTCAGGTCCGCAGTGCAACGTCTACTCCCTGATTTGTCTGATAACGTCAATTACAGAGCCGTCGCGATAGCGTACAAAGCCGACTACCCTGTCCGTATACTCTATGGCTTTAGGTTTACCCGTTAACAACTCGGCCCGCTGCTGCAACTCCCTGATATCAAACAGCTCAATCCCTTCGTCTTCGAGGCGATGTTTGATCGCTTCACGAGCCGGATTTACCGCAACACCGTGGTCTGTCACTAACACATCTATCTCGGTTCCGGGGGTCACTACATTCAACACTAAATTAACTACCGTCGGAATGCGTCCACGCACCAGAGGGGCAACAACAATAACGAGATTGGCTGAAGCGGCTGTGTCACTATGCCCGCCAGATGCTCCCCGTATGACACCATCGGAACCGGTGATGACGTTCACATTGAAATCAGTATCAATTTCAAGTGCACTTAACACCACCACATCCAGTCGTTCTACCGTGGCACCAACAGAAGAAGGATTGGCATACTCATTAGCAGAAATCTCAATGTGCCCGGGATTGCGGGACAACGAGTCGGCTGCGTCTGAATCAAATGACTGCACATCGAGCAAAGTCTTAATCAGGCCTTTTTCATGCATGGCAACCATGGTCGACGTAATGCCGCCTAAACCGAAACTGGCTGTCACGTTTTGTTTAACCATTTTGTCTTCCAAAAAACGGGTAACCGCCAAAGACGCGCCTCCAGATCCTGTCTGCAATGAAAAACCGTCAAAGAAGTAACCAGACTTCTCGATAACCTCTGCCGCTTTACGTGCAATCAGTAGTTCGCGTGGGTTTTTGGTCATCCGGGTTGCGTCACCGCCAATTTTGGAAGGATCGCCCACCTCATCTACCTGTACAATGGCATCGACCTGATCCTGAGAAATCGATGCCGGCGCGTTAGGGTAAGGCACTAGCTCTTCTGTCAGTACCACAACTTTGTCCGCATACTGTGCATCTATCTTTGCATAACCAAGTGATCCACAACGGGAGCGCCCTTTAGTCGCATTGGCATTACCGAACTCGTCACAACTGGACACGCCGATAAAGGCAACATCAATATTAAGCTCTCCTGTCATCACCAGATGTACCCGGCCACCGTGAGAGTGTATCTGAACCGGTTGTTCCATCAGCCCACGTGATATCTCATCAGCCAGCTCTCCTCGAATACCTGAGGTATAAATCTGACTCACCACACCATTTTGTATATGTTGAACCAAAGGTGAATGGATAATAGACAGTGAGCTGGAGGCCAGAATCAGGTTTTTGAAGCCCATTTCCGCAATAATATCCATCACCATATTGATGATCTTATCTCCGCCACGGAAAGAGTGATGGAAGGATATTGTCATACCGTCTTTAAGGCCGGCCGCGACAATTGCATCTCTCAGGGATTGATAAACTTTATGGTTTAAACGCTGCTCTTTATCATATATCCGTTGCGTAATTTCATGTGCGCCAACAAATGGCCGCATGTTTTTATGGCTGTCTGCAGGGATCTCTATTTCCCGTTTAAGTGCGTTTTTTATACTTGTCATTGTCTTGCCCTACTCTTTGATACCTGATTCAGCACGTTGAAGTGTCCAGCGAGCCCTTTCGATTATCGGGCTATCTACCATTTTTCCGTTAAGTGATGCGACCCCCGAGCCTTGAGCCTCAGCCTCTTCGGCTACTTCAATAACAGCCAACGCGTGATCCACTTCTGCCTGAGAAGGGGCAAAAACATTGTGTAGCATTTCAATCTGGCGGGGATTTATAAGGGATTTACCGTCAAAACCCAGAGATTTGATATGTTCAGCTTCGTTAAGGAAACCCTGCTCATTATTTGCATCCGAGTAAACCGTATCAAAGGCCATAATGCCTGCGGCGCGGGCAGCCTGAAGAATGGAACATCTGGCAAATAACAGCTCTGTTCCCTCGGGGGTGCGCTGAGTTCTTAAGTCTCTGACATAGTCTTCCGCACCAAGAGCAATACCGATAAGCCGCGGTGACGCTTTGGCAATTTCTACCGCATTATTGATACCCATTGCAGACTCGATAGCAGCCAGCATACGGGTACTGCCCGCCTCACGACCGAATTCCTCTTCAGCTTCAGAGATAAGGTTATCCATATCGATAACATCCTGAACCGTATCTGTTTTTGCCAGACGAACAGCATTTACGCCTGCTTTTACCACAGCCTTAACATCGTCATGACCAAACTTGGTATCCAGCCCGTTCACACGAACAATGGTTTCTATGTTCTGATACATAGGATGTTGCAACGTGTTATACACCAGCATTCGTGCGGTATCTTTTTCACGAATGGATACGGAATCTTCCAGATCAAACATAATGGCATCTGGCGTATAGATAAATGTGTTGCTTAGCATGGCCGCGTTAGAGCCCGGTACAAACAACATACTTCTACGTAATTTTGTCATTTAATGTTTCTCCAGGGCATCTGTTCGGTGTTAGCGGCTCTCATTACCGCTGCCTGTAAACGGGCTCTGATTACGCAGTCCAGTGCGCCTTTGTCATCTATGGTGACGCATGCAGACTGAACACCCATTTCAGACAGTGTCTCTTCGACTACTTTAGTGATCTGCTCACTAAACTGTTTTTCTACTGAACTTGTTATGTCGATCTCCAGTGAGTCACCTTCAGAAGGCCAGACCTCGACTAAAAGGTCACTGGACTCCAGCGTTCCGGCATATGATCGCTGAGTGATTATCATGTTGTTTCCTCGTGAATCTCGTATTGAGTATGCTTTGAAATCTGATTCGAGGCGGATAGGCAAGAAGATTACCAATTCGTCTGTTTTTCCGGAGCCTTTGTCACTCCGGGCACTCTCTATTCTCCTCAATAGCTAAAGGCGGTTAGCGATGGCAATCAAGTTTCCGCTCAAGCTAAAAAACATTAATAGATTTAATGAATTTAATAGGCTTCAGCTGACTTTCGCCATATTCTTGCGCACGAGGATTTACTAAGAAATAAAGCGCCTTTACAGACGCTTTTGGGACAAGAGAGTTTTGAGCAAATTGGGTATTTAACAGGGTTAGCTCGGTTTGACATAGACACGTTCAGGCCGGCCGACCCTGCCGTGTTCATTTTCAGCGTCAAGAAAGCCACTTGATGCGCAGTACTCCAGATAACGACGGGCGGTCGTTTTACTGATCCCGACCTGTTCACCTAAACTCTCAGCGGTAAACTTAATACCGACGTTGTTAATAAACACATCTTTAATCTTATCTAGTGTCAGTTCGCCGATCCCTTTCGGCAGGGCATTTGAGGATTTATCCCGCACCTGAATGTTAAACAGGTCATCCACATGTCTTTGGCTAATATTGTCATAAGCGTTCAGGGCGCTGTAATACTTCAGATAGCGATTAAGGGTATCTTTTAAACGATCATAAGCGATGGGTTTTAAGATATAGTCGAAACAGCCACAGTGCATAGCCTCTTTTACCGTATCCATCTCACTGGCGGCAGTAACCAAAATAACATCCGGCTTCTTTTTATTTTTTTCGGCGACGATCTCGCGTAACAGATCCACCCCTAACCCGTCCGGCAGATAGTTGTCCAGAATCACCAACTGAGGCTTGTGAACCTTTATCATGGTTCTTGCCATGTTAAGGTCGGAGGCGATTCCTACCGGGTTAAAACGGAACATCTGCCTTAGAAACTGTGCATGCAGCTCAGCGATACCCATTTCATCTTCTACAATTACAACGTCTATCAATTCCATCATCTGTTACCGTTTTTGGGAATAAAAATCGAAAATATAGTTCCTTTTGGTTCAGCGCTATCAACCAAAATCGTACCTCCGGCATTGGTGACATACCGGTTGATGAGGTAAAGACCTATTCCATGGCCTTCATTATCTGCCTTACTCGTGACACCGCGCGTATATATTGAATCAGCAATTTGTGGATCGATACCTGTTCCGTTATCACTCACCTCAATAACGAGCTCCTTTCCGGCGTCAGTCAGCAGCAAAGTTATCACTTTATTGCTTTGCGGATTTTTCAGCGTCGCCTCAAAAGCGTTATCCAGCAAATTACCAATCACCGCTGAGAGTTCATTCGCGTCAATATTGTCCGTCAGTTCCGACAACTGACACGTAGGGTCAAACTGCAGATCCAGTCCAAGCTCTTTACTACGGGTATGTTTTCCCAGCAATAAACCAGCAATTTGATTGTTATTAATATTTTTACTTATAAAGTCGATAATTTTTTGCTTTCTGTTATTTTCACGATTAATTAATAATAGAGCAGAATCACAATCGCCTATTTCAATAAGCCCGGATATCATAGATAGCTTATTTGCATGTTCGTGACGTAATACTCTTAAATTATCGGTATACTGCTTTATCTGAGTCAGCTCTGCTGTCAGCGAGTTAATATCATCCTTACGTCTGAAACTTACCACCCAGCCTATTAAATGTTCTTCTTCAATCATGGCAACACGGTTTGCAATAAAGGTCTTGCCGTTGAATGAGACAATTTCATCCTTTATATTTTTGTTATAAGGCTTCTGGAAGAAAAAGTTAGTCTGAGACAGGTATTCCAGTACGCTACGGTTCTTCAGCTCATGAGCCTGTTTTTTCGTTCCTAGCATGGCAAGAGCAGTGTTATTAATCGCCAGAATTTTACCCTGCCTGTCTATTGCAATCACACCTTCGTAAACGGATTTTAAAATAGACTTTTGCAGATAAAGTGCCAGCGCTATCTGAAATGGCTCCATGCCGTTCATTTTTCGTTTTATATGGCTGGAAAAGAACCATGCGCCAATAATCGTCAGGATAAAGACAATAATAACGTCATAAGCAAATGGCTTGGCATAAAACAGAAACCATTGATCAAATCTGTTGAACAAGTAGCCGACTGATACCACACCTATTATAGTGCCATCAGAATCAACAATAGGCGTCTTTCCTCTTACACCATACCCTAAGCTTCCCTCCCGCAGAGAGACGTATGACTCTCCTCTCTCAAGGGCTCCCGCATTGTCTCCCCCCTGCATAGGGAAACCAACTTTCTCTTTTACCGGGTGAGCTAAGCGAATACCCTCTGTATCACCCACAACAATAAAACTTGCATCTGATAACTTGGTAAGACGATCGATCAGTTTTTCAACACCGGGAACATTTCTGGTTCTGACTTGCTTGATCAAAGCTGGATCACTGGCAATTTCTTTAGCCTGAATCAGCGCGCGGGTACCTACCTGATGCTCAATAGTATCCAGAAGAGCCGAGTGAAAGTTAGCACTCATAAAACCAAGCTGAAGTACCAACAAAGCAAAAATAAGCAGGAACACCTGCTTTCTGAACGAAAAACCAGATTTGACTTTGTCCATCAGCTGATGTGAAAACTCATTCATAATATAATTCCGGCTTACTCTACTTTATTAAGTATACTATAGCGACCGGAAGGGATTATAATTTATATCTATAGATAAATTCATAAACAAGGGTAAACAATGTGACACTGATTTTAAAAACTGCCATGATACATATTTAAAATAAAAAGCTCACTATAAATTAAATCTTATTCCAAATAACAACATTCAATTTTAAACAACGTTTATGACGTATATGGTTTTAATGAATTTAATTATTTAACCACACTGTAACTACGGAATTTAAGAAATATAAATCCATAATTGTCATTTAAATTTATTTAGGAATAAAGATAGAGAATACTGTGCCTCTGGGAAGAACATTGTCAACCATAATGACACCGCCACTGTTGGTTACAAACCGGTTGATAAGATACAATCCGACCCCCTTGCCTGTTTCTCCTTCGGCATGACTACTACCTTTATTAAAAATCGTTGTGGCCAGTTCTGGGTCAATACCACAGCCATTATCTTTAACTTCAATCACCAGTTCCTGATCGTGATCATTAATCAGCAATGATATTATTTTGCTGCTTTTCGGGTTTTTCAGTGTAGCTTCAAATGCGTTATCCAATAGATTACCAATGATTGCTGAAAGTTCATTAACATCCAGTGCCTGATTAAGCTCACCTAACTGACACTGGGGCGAAAACTCAAGGGTCAATCCCAATACACGGGCACGAGACGCTTTGCCAATCAAAATACCGGCAACCTGCTTGCATTTAATATGCTCAGTAACAAAGTTTATGGTCTCTTGTTTGCGATGTTTTTCATCATAAATATGCGATAGAGCAGACTGACTGTCACCCATTTCCAGTAAGCCTGAAATGGTTGAAAACTTATTCTCATACTCATCACGAATCGCCCGAAGGTTGTCGGTATAGAGTTTTATCTGGGTAAGTTCATTGCTTAACAGGCTTATTTCGTCTTTACGGCGGAAGCTGATCACCCAACCGGAAAGAACCTCTTTGTCATATATTGCAACGCGATTGGCTACAAAGGTGTCGCCCTTAATGCTGATTAGCTCGTCTTTCAGGTTCTCTTCATAAGGCGTATGGAAAAGAAACTGACTCTGGTTTATATAATCAGTAATTCCCTGACCATTTAACTGTTTAGGGGATTTATCTGACTGCATCATTTCTAAAGCGGTAAAGTTTACGGTAAGAATCCGTCCCTTTTTATCGATAGCGATAATACCTTCGTAAACCGAGCGCAATATGGATTTACGCATATTGTAGGCGAACGCTATTTCAGCCGGCTCTTTTCCATTCATATTGCGTTTAATGTGGCTGGCAAACAGCCAGGCACCCACCAGCGTAATAACCAATATAATCAAGAAGTCCCACAGCAAAGGCTGGGCATACAGTAAAATCCACTCATCAAACCGCGTGAGCAAATAGCCGACAGATACAACGCCAATAATATTTCCGCCAGAGTCTATTACCGCCGATTTCCCCCGGATAGAGGTACCAAGGCTGCCTTCACTGACAGAGATATATGATTCGCCCCTGACCAGCGCCCCTTCATTGTCTGCGCCTTGCATCGGTAGCCCCACTCTTTCTTTCACCGGATGAGAAAGACGAATACCTCTCTTATCGCCAATCACAATAAAACTGGAATCCGAGCTCTGTCTGCGTCGCTGCGCTGTCTGTTCAATTAAAGCCATATCGTTTAAATTTAAGCTCTCAATAAGCAGCGGATCACTGGCAATCTCTTTCGCCTGAATCAGGGCACGGGTGCCAACCTGATGTTCAAGTGACTCCATCGCAACATTGCGCAGATTGACCGCAATAAAAATCAGTTGAAGCCCCATTGAAAACAAAATAAAGATAAAAATCTTATTTCTGAAGGAGACTTCATTTTGGATTTTTGACAATAACTTCATCAGGTTTTCCCGCATGGAACACTTCCTTATTTAACTGCTTTAACTTCTATTTATTATTTTTACTAAAAAAGGGAGAAACAGCTTCTCCCTCCTTTTTATTTGCAGCGATTAACTGCCCAGCACATACTTAATCATCACACCCGCAGCGACTGCCGAGCCTATAACACCAGCGACATTTGGCCCCATGGCATGCATCAACAGGAAGTTCTGTGGATTGGCTTCAAGTCCGATTTTATTCGATACCCTTGCCGCCATAGGTACTGCCGATACACCAGCGGATCCCAACAGAGGGTTTACTTTTTCCTTGAACACTTTGTTCATCAGCTTGGCCATTAGCAAACCAGCAGCAGTGCCCACACAGAACGCAGCAATACCCAGAGCCAGAATGCCAAGAGTCTGCGGTTGCAGGAACTTGTCCGCCATCAGCTTAGAACCTACCGACAGACCAAGGAAAATGGTTACGATATTGATCAGCGCATTTTGAGCTGTGTCAGAAAGACGTTCTACAACACCGCACTCACGCATCAGGTTACCGAAGCAGAACATACCTAACAGCGGTGTCGCTGAAGGCAATAGCATGGCAATAAGGATAAGCAGCATCAGAGGGAAGCAAACTTTCTCGATCTTGCTTACCTGACGGAGCTGTTTCATCTCTATCTTACGTTCAGCTTCTGTTGTCAGCGCTTTCATGATTGGCGGTTGGATCATAGGCACCAATGCCATATATGAGTATGCCGCTACCGCGATAGCGCCCAGTAGTTCAGGGGCCAGCATGCTCGACACATAGATGGCTGTCGGACCATCCGCGCCACCAATTATGCCGATAGCCGCAGCCTGAGCCACACTAAAATCCATAATGCCAAGCTGACTCAGTGCCAACGCACCTAACACGGTGGCAAAAATACCGAACTGAGCCGCTGCTCCCAGCAATAAGGTTTTGGGGTTTGCCAGTAACGGACCAAAGTCAGTCATGGCACCAACCCCCATAAATATCACCAGCGGCCCTACACCGGAAGCAATAGCTACGCTGTAGAAGGTATACAACATACCGTCGCCATACTTGTACTGTTCAGCCAGAAGGTGAAGATTCATCTTTTGCTCAGGCGTTGCCATTTCAACGGCATGCTTTATTGCTTCAGGCGCGCTATCAGCCAAATTGAGAACAGAAGCAAACGCCTGCATAACATCGGCTTTACCCGCTAATATGGCCGCTTCCACCGCATTCACGGCAAGGTTAGCATCGGGAAGATTAGACAAAATCCCGCCCAAACCAATAGGTACAAGCAAAAGAGGTTCAAACTGCTTCACTATCGCCAGATAGAGAAGCACCATTCCCACCAGTATCATTATGGCCTGCCCCCACTGCAGATGCAGGAAGCCAAAATCGTTTATAAGAGCTAATGCACTTTCCATGATCTACCCTTATGCCAACGCCAACAGTGCATCACCGACCTGAACGGCGTGACCTTCTGATACGGCTAAATGGTCAACACGACCATCTCTGGCGGCCTTAATCTCTGTCTCCATCTTCATCGCTTCGAGAATCAGCAGGGTATCACCCTCTTTTACTTCCTGACCCGCTTTTGCATGGATCTTCCAGATATTACCCGCCAGCGGAGCCGATACGGTTTCTGCATCGGCAGAACTTGCAGCCGGAGTTGGAACCGGAGCTGTTGCTTGAGAATCGGCTACAGCAAGAAGTTCAGGGTCAGCACCTTCATTAATCTGAACAACATAAGCTTTATTGTTTACATTTACCGTATACACAGCGTTATCTGAAACTGCTTTTGCCGCTTCTGGTTGTGCGCCCTCTTCTTTAGCGACAGGAACCGGTTCAAATGCATCCGGATTATTACGGTTTTCAAGAAACTTCCACGCCACCTGATCAAACAGTGCAACATTCAGTACATCATCAATGCTGTTTTCAGATAACTTTATGCCCTTCTCTTTCGCTGTCGCTTCAACGGATTCAGTCAGTGATGCGACTTCCGGCTCAATCAAATCTGCCGGACGACAGGTTATCGGCTCGTTGCCATCCAGAACTTTAGCTTGCAGATCTTTATTTACCTCAGCCGGAGTCTGGCCATATTCGCCGCGCAGTACACCGGCAGTCTCTTTAGTGATGGTCTTGTAGCGTTCTCCCATCATGACATTAATAACCGCCTGCGTACCTACTATCTGAGAGGTTGGCGTAACCAGAGGGATAAATCCGAGATCTTCACGCACCCGTGGGATCTCCTCTAATACTTCATCAATCCGGTCGATGGCGTTCTGTTGCTTAAGTTGACTCTCCATATTGGTCAGCATTCCGCCCGGAACCTGAGCAACTAAAATACGAGAGTCTGAGCCTCTCTGCTGACCCTCAAAGGCGTGATACTTTTTACGGACTTCACGGAAGTAAGCCGCGATGTTCTCAATCTTTTCAATGTCGAGACCAGTGTCCCGCTCCGTTCCTTTCAGTGCCGCAACAATAGACTCTGTTGCAGGATGACCATAGGTACCACTCATTGAAGAAACCGCTGTATCAACGCGATCGACACCAGCTTCTATCGCCTTCAGTAACGTCATATCAGCAATACCTGCCGTGGAGTGACAGTGCAGATGAAGCTCAACATCCAGCTGTTTTTTAAGGGTAGAAACCAGTTCATACGCTTCATAAGGAGACATCACACCTGACATATCTTTCAGGGCAATTGAGTTAACACCACACTCCATCAGTTGCTCAGCCACATCAACCCATGACTGCATTGTGTGTACAGGGCTGGTTGTATAACAGATGGTACCCTGTGCGTGAGCGCCCTGACGGTTAACGGCCTGGATTGCCTGCTTCATGTTTCGCACATCATTGAGTGCATCGAACACACGAAATACGTCCATACCATTGACAACAGCACGCTCTACAAACTTATCAACCACATCGTCAGCATAATGGCGGTAACCGAGAATATTCTGCCCGCGGAATAGCATCTGTTGCTTGGTATTGGGCATGACTTTTTTAAGTTCCCGCAGGCGCTCCCAAGGATCTTCTCCCAGAAAACGAATACATGAATCAAACGTTGCACCGCCCCAGGACTCAAGAGACCAGTAGCCAATTTCATCGAGTTTGGAAGCAATAGGAAGCATGTCATCTAAACGCATACGCGTTGCAAATAGTGACTGATGTGCGTCCCGGAGCACCACATCTGTGATACCTAAAGGTTTTACTGTTTTGGACATTACAAATCCCCTGTAATTTTATGCCTGTTGACTTAGTTTTTGTTTATGGTGATGAAGCGCGGCAGAAAGCGCGGCGACTACGCTGTCGTCTGAACTGCTGTCTGTACGGGATGGCACGGCTTTCAGCGTTTCAGTTGGCTGAAATTTAACTGCGACAGTTGAAAGCAGACGTGTCGCCCCGACGAGTAAGACAAGAAAGAAGAAAACAAACCCCATGCCTAGCAACATAAGGGTTACACCTTCCAGAATAATTGGAGTTTCACTCATTGTTTTTAACTCACTAATGATTAGAGTCCGGTGAGTTTAAAGACTGGAGCCGATTTACATCGTGAAGTTCATCATTCAATGCGTCCGGCAAAACAACTTAAATGGTGTTTATGGAGTTAATCTTGCCGCGCGGATATTTAAATGCATTAACGCCATTTAATACTCTGGAGTCATGGTGAAGTGTTTGCTGTTCCTCAGCTCAAGGGGGTTGCGATTAATACACTGTCTCTCCCCCGTTTTAAGGAGACAAATATGTCTGATTTAATCACCATCTTCCAAAAGCACCAGATCCTTCAGCAAAGAGCCAGACGACAACAGCTCTGGCTGACAGAACATAAATTACCCTTAGTCACCATTACTACTCATCTGCCTGACAGCATGATTCACAGTACTGCGGCGAAATCTATATTTGCCATTGGCCTTGAGTGTGCAAGAGAGGTCGTTCGCAACTCCGGTGGAACCATAATTAAACAAGAAGTGTTTAGCCTGAACTCCGACGATGAGGGGTTATTTGCTGTGGCCGGCCTGTCTGCATCCGAGCTTAAAAAAGTAATGATCAAACTTGAGAAAAGCCATCCTCTCGGTTCAACCTTTAACTTTGACGTAATGGACCGGGACGGCATAACCATTTCAAGAAAAGCCGGAGAGTTACAACCCAGAAAATGCCTGTTATGCGACTCTGCTGCTTCATACTGCTACAACTTTTCTAAACACTCAGCTAGCGAACTAGAAGAAGTCATTATGACCCTGCTTCGCTCTTATTGTGATGAACAAAAAGAAGCCGTCGCTTAAATGCGGAATGACAAGGGTATAGCAGCCCTTGTCTGAACAGCAGCTTGCTATCAGTCTGGTTATACCACCAGCTGTGGCAGCGCTTTGATTACTGCCGATTTGCGCTTGTTCTGATAAAGGGAATCTTCTTCACTAAATAACTTCTGCAAATACTCATAGGTAGTTAGCGGCACTATCTTTTTTATCTCCTCCCAGCGGTTCTGGAACAACAGGTTTCGCACTAACGAAGCAGACACCGGCAGTTCACCCTGTTCACAGCGCGGTATTTCAATTAGTGAAATTGCCGGAGAGTCGAGTACTTGTGTTGAGAGCCACTGGTGCATCTGCTGATTGTAGAAACGAGTAACTTTACAGATAGGTTCAGTCCCTACATAACGATGGGTAATAGCAAGTGCCGGCGCAATATGCTGACGGAATAGTTGTAGATCTATCGCGGTATGAGCAAAGTTAATCACGCCTTCATCTTTAAGGAAGTAACTGGGAAAGGTTGCCCTGGAAATCATATATTCTGAGCCGGGGTGAACAATTACATTTTCAAACGATTTAACCCCTGCCTGAATCATATTCATTCTGTCGTGATAATTGAAAAATGAGCTGTCTTCCTTCACCACGAACAAGTGTAGCCAATCACACTCCTGAGACGCTTTTTCGACAAGGTAGCGGTGACCAAGGGTGAAAGGGTTGGCGTTCATCACTATTGAGCCGATTTTTCCGCCACTGCGTCTGAGTTTAGCCAGACTGTTACAATAATTTTTAAGCCGGTTTTTACTGTTTTCCAGCAGAATCACCCGGCCTTTAACTGATGCAATCAAGTAAAATCCGGCAGCATGAAATACGTTAAAGTTTTCCGGCTTAGTATAGATAAACAGATGGTAGCGTCCCATATCATAGGCAAGCGTTACCAATTCAGTGATCAGTTTGCTGGATAAGCCATATCCCTGATGGGATTCATCAACAGCAATTGATTTCAGCGTGTTACCGGCCAGTCCTCCGCAGCCGACAATGTTAAAATTATCGTAAGCAACGATAAAAAACTCAACGTCCACATCAACGCCCAGTCCCTTATCCATCAGAAAATCCCTAACTTTCGCCATTCTACGGCTGCTACCGTTAACTGCTTTTTGAAAACTGTATCGATCAAACACTTGGGTATCTCATTATTAACTTACAGCCGAATTATTCAGAAAGTAACGTCAGAACACGTTTACTACTGCGCCAGTTTGGCCAGGTTTATCTCTTTTCTATGGCATTTATAAACTTATTCCCTAAAGCCCGGAAACAACTTGATAAAAACCATAAGAGACGGCCATGAGGCCGTCTCTTATCTTTATTATGCGGTTTGTGCTTCCGCTTTGCGTTTACGCAGCATACTTAGGATTGGCAGACCGATAGATAGTACCGTTACTGCAATAAGAACCTGTGCAACTGTTGAGTGCATAAAGACACTTAGATCCTGATTTGAGATGCGGTACGCCTGACGGAAAGATTGCTCCATGGTTCCGCCAACAATGACTGCAAGGATCATTGGCGCAGTAGGAATATCTGCACGCTTCATCACAACACCAGCCACCCCAAGAATAACCAGAATATAGAAGTCGACTACCGAGTTACTGATGGCATAACAGCCGATAAAGGCAAGACCAAGTACAATTGGGTACAGTACTTTAGGCGGAATAGCCAGAACCCTTACCAATGCACCCGCCAGCGGGATATTTACGATAGCCAGAATAAAGTTAGCAACAAACATACTGGCAATCAGACCCCATGCGGTTTCAGGATATTGAGTAAACAGCAGCGGACCCGGCTGAATACCCAGCATCAGAAGTGCACCCATCATTACCGCTGTGGTACCAGAACCCGGAACACCCAGTGACAGCATTGGAATCATGGCACCGATAGAGGCGGCGTTATTTGCTGACTCCGGCGCGGCAAGACCTTCGATAGCACCTTTACCAAACTCTTCACTGTTCTTAGAAAGCTGTTTCTCGTTGTTGTAACACATCAGGGAAGCCATGGTTCCGCCGGCACCCGGTAGTGAGCCGATAATAAAGCCGACAGGGGCACTCCTCAGGATTGGCCATTTAGAACGAGGCCAGTCATCACCTGAAATCCAGATGCGCTTAAACTTAGTCTGCGCTTTCTTAGTGCCTTTACTGAGGGAACGGAAGCTCTTAAATACTTCTCCAAGTGCGTAGATACCAATGATAACCACAAGGAAATCAACGCCTGTCTGAAGTTCTAAGTTGCCAAAGGTAAAGCGTTCAACACCCGACTGGGCATCTATACCAATGGTCGCGATGGACAAGCCGACTACCATGGATAGGAAGCCTTTGAGCATATTTCCCTTAGACATGGAAGCCGTCATAGAAAGAGCCGCAACCATCAACAAGAAGTACTCCGCAGGACCAAACTTCAGAGCAAAGCTTGCAACAGGCTCAGCAAGTAGTGTCATTAACACCGCTGCGATTGTACCGCCGATTAATGAAGCAATTGCAGACATAGCAAGAGCGGACTCTGCACGGCCTTTCATTGCCATAGGGTAACCGTCGAACGTCGCAGCCAGAGCGGCACCGTCCCCCGGAGTATTAATCAGGATAGAACTACGGGAGCCACCAAACATGGCACCGATATAAACACCTGTCATGGTGATCAGTGCAGCCGTCGGTCCCATAGCAAATGTCATCGGTAGCAGAACCGCAACACCCGTTGCAGGGCCAAGGCCGGGCAACATACCGACAATGGTACCCAATACGCCACCCACAGTGACAAGCAGTAAATGATATGGCTGAAGCGCAACACCAAAGCCATTCATTAAGTTAGCAAGAATATCAGTCATAATTCTTTCTCTTATTCAGTAAATGGTAATGGCGGAAGGCTGATGCTCAACATAGTTGAGAAGATGAAAAAGACACCCACTGCGAAAAGCAACGCAATAACCGTGTTCTTAATCCACTTCTCGGTACCACTTGTGATCGTCAGCATCGCAATCATAAACAGGAAGGTGCTTATAACATAACCAAGGTGTTCAAACAGAACCGCATAAGCGATTGAAATAATACAGGTATATAAGATCCTGCGACGATCTCCCTTCTTTACTTCATCTTCATTTATCAGTTCTTTGTAAGCGATAACGGACGCTTTAAAATTACTTTTAACCAGCAAAAGGACGCCAATTAAAATAGAAATGGCTGCAATGCCAAGTGGGAAGTAGATCGGATCCATTGGGTTACCGAATGCAGCGCGTGGCATGGTATAGGCCATATAGCCATAAACCAGACCAAAGCCCACACCAAATAAGCCTGTGAACGCATCCCAGTTAGGACGAACAGTTTTGTTTTCCATAGGAGTTATCCTTAAGCTGAAACAGAGCTATAAAACATTTCGATATAACAGACAGATAAGGGGTTTCCCCCTTATCTTCTCAGGTAGTTGATTATTTGCTGGAGAATACTTCGTTCAGGATTTCTTTATACTGCTCGTTAGTCTTAGCAAGGAACTTATTGAACTGTTCGCTGTTTTGATAAGCATCATCCCAGCCGTTACGGGTACGGGCTTCAGACCACTCCTGAGTTTCAGTCATCTCTTTCAGGGTCTTGTTCCAGAAAGTAACCGCATATTCAGGCATGTCTTTTGGCCCAAACAGACCACGCCAGTTTTCAAACGTGGCGTCGATGCCCTGCTCTTTCACTGTCGGGATATCAGCGATCACGCCAGAACCGATTCGCTTGTCCGCTGTCTGGGCAAGGGCACGAAGGTTTCCGCTCTTCACAAGCGAAGTAACATCACCCAGACCAGTAGAGATCAGATCAACGTGGCCACCGAGTACCTGAGCAACGGCACCACCATCCTGGAACGAGATGTAGTCGATCTTGCTCAGATTAGGAACGCCGGCTGCTTTAGCAATCATCAGGAACTGAATATGGTCCATGGAACCGGCGGAAGAGGTACCACCAATCTTAACGCTTTTAGGATCCTTTCTAAGAGCATCCATAACCTGGTTAATAGAGGTGTATTTGGAATCTTTTGATACAACGAAAGCGGCGTAATCGGTGATAAGGCGACCAAGGGGCGTAGTATCTTTGTAGCTGAATTTGCTTGAACCGTTAAGGTTAGTCAGCAGAATCGGTGGTGAGTAAACTGAGATAAGATTGTCTTTGCCCACTTGCGTTTGCATGTACGCAAGGTTAACAGCACCGCCGCCACCGGGACGGTTAGTAACAGGCATGTTAGATTTAACCAACTTGGTGTCTTTAAGGGTTTTTGCCACGGTACGAATGGTTAAATCCCAGCCACCACCAGCGCCGGAAGGTGCCACCATTGACAATGTTTTTGGCGGATAATCTTTCGCAATTGCATTGCTCACAGGCATTGCTGCTACTGAAGCCATCGCAGCACCAAGCATCACACTTTTCAATTTCATGTTCATTTATTAATCCTGATTTCGTTATTGGTGAAATATCAATGCGGAGAACTAAGCTCCGCAAGCTGATGGATTAATTATTAAAAGAACAGGCTTTAGGTTATGTGATTTAAAACGCCAAAAATTTGGTCTTTAATGCGGCAAATGGTGTAAATGGTTTAAACCCCATTAGCAGCAACTATCTAATGCTTGCCACAGTCACAACTTACCCTGTTCCGCCCTTCAGATTTAGACTTATAAAGGGCAGCATCGGCTTTGGTCAGCAGTTCCCGGATGCTCTTCTCTTTATTGTGGAACTCTGCCACACCAAAGCTGGCAGTGATTTTACCGGTTTCAGGAAAGTTAAAGCTCTCAATCTCGGCTCTGAGCTTTTCGGCTACCGAAAGCATGCCCTGACAGTCGGTCTGCGGGCAGATGATCAGAAACTCTTCTCCCCCCCAGCGGCCTACAACATCATTGGCTCTCAGTTTCTCTTTTAGCAATGCAGAAAAATTGACCAGCAAGTTATCGCCGGCAATATGCCCGAGTTTGTCGTTCACATGTTTGAAGTAGTCGATATCAAGCATGATCACACCAAAGCTGGAGTGGTAGCGACGGGCTCGTTCAAACTCATCTTGCAACACTTCGTCCAGTTTTAGCCTGTTGTAAAGGGTAGTCAGACGGTCGGTCACAGACAGTTCCTGTAATACATACTGTGCTTCTTTTAACTCCGCCAGAGCCAGTTCAGTTTTGTTCTTCTGTTTTCTTAGTGTGTAGTTCCATGAGCCGAAAATCACCATCAGGAGCGAAGCCCCCAGAGTTAACTGCCACACCAGATTATAGTCAACGGACTTAACCACCTGAACCGAAAACCATTTCTGCTGAATGGCACTATGTTCTTTCGGTGAAATAGAGCGGTAACCTTTACTCAGGGCTGATGCCAGTTCCGGCCACTGTTTCGGCGCAACAAAGTAGTAGGTGATATCACCGTAGCCAGAAGGTACGGCAAGCTTAAGGTTATCCATTCCGCCGTAGCTCATCATATAATTCGCTACTGCAAGGTTTCCTACATAGGCATCAACTTGTTCGCTGTTTACCATCTCCAACGCTGCCAGTGTTGAACTGGCCGACACTCTGTTGATCTCCGGGTAATCTCTTTTTAGCCAGTCGTTAGTTAAAAAGCCTTCTTCTATTACTACACTTCTTCCCGCCAAATCCGCAAGTTTAGTGATATGAAAAGCATCCTTATTAGAAATCACCATCATAGGGAACGTTAAATAAGCATCACCGTAGCTAAACATGGACTTAAATTTAGGTGACTGAGGCAGAAATGGCAGCGCATCAAATTCCGATCTTTGATTAAGCACCATATCAAAACTATCTGATAAACTCATATCTGACAGTACAAATTCCGGCTGCAAGCCAATGTTCTTCGCCGCGGCTTTTACATAATCAACCGCTAACCCTGCCGGCTCTCCGTCGTTATCAAACTCAAAGGGGGGACGATTCGGCCTGACCCGGAAGCGGATACGATTGTGGGCCTGAATAAACTCTTTCTCTTTCTTATTCAGGCTATTGGTATTTTTCTCGTCTGAGATGCCGGAAAGCCAGCGAAGCTTCAGCTTATTCATCTCTTCTCTGGGAAAGCTCTCAGTCACTTTGTCCAGAATCGACATTAGCAGGGTGTTGTCTTTGGTTACCCCCATGTACAGCTCTGTACCGTCGGATAAATGAGCGTCATTTATCTTGCGGGCATTGAGGTTAGTCAGCCAGTTTTCTTCTATGTGATAACTGAATGCAGGAAGGCTTCCGATAGCAGCATCGGCTTTACCTTCGGATACGGCAAAAATACCCTCTTTTGCGTTCATTACCGGTAACAACTTCATATCCGGATGTAAACGTTGCAGGTGATCTTGCAAAAACGATCGATTTATTACGGCTATCGTTTTCCCGCCCAAATCTCTGAAGCGATCGACTTTTTCGTTTTTACGGATCACATAACCTGTGGTGTAACGGAAGTGGGCTTTAGCTGAGTACTTTATGTATTTTTCCCGCTCAGCAGTCTTCGCCATATGGGGAATAACGTCTAGCTCATTAACCATTAATTTACTAAGCAGGTGTTGCCAGTCACCGGTGACATGTTCTACCTGAACGCCTAACCGCGCACCCAACGCAGTCATATACTCCATGCTGTAGCCCTGAGCTTTTCCCTCTCTGCTAAAGGAAAACGGCTCAAAGCTCACCACATTAGCAACCCGGAGTACCTGTTTGTCTTTCAGGTAATTTATTTCCTCTTGTGACAGCTTCTGTTGTAATTCCGGGCTTAGATGCCCCCCGTCATTATGAGCAACAGCCTGCAACGAGACTACAAAACAAAACGTCACTGCAAAAACAAGATACCTTAGCAAACCAGTAAAGAATCCATCTGTACCTTTAATCATTTATTGACCACTTACTATCCGGGCTTTGCGTCTGGAAAGCCTAAAAATTCCATATCAAGGGGAGAAATACATAAAAACAACAAAATCCCCGTGCATCAGTTATAACGACGGGGATTTGACTATGTGACGTTTTTCAGACGCCAAATTTTATCTGGTGGAAAAGTTACTCCACTCTACGCTCATGCTGTTATTTCAGTATCCATAGTTTTATTTTCTAACCATTATGCTAACTCATTGATAATAAAGAGGCCAGAACTGATTTTACTTACTGCAGTTTTTGTAATTGATAACGACATACCCTGTCGGATTAGATTTGTTTAGGTCATTTATTGCATTAGAAACGGGAGTAATCTGGTTCTTTTTACTGGCCTATTCTGTTTTGCTAGTTTTTCTATGTTTTTTATTAGGAAACATGCATTTCATTAGTGTTTTTCGAGTGATATCGTATTATTATCTAATAGTTAGATTGATTATCTAATATCAATATTTTATGTTCATTTTATGAACAAAGTATTGTGGTCGAAAAGGGCTTTAAGACAAGCCCGGAAAATCCAAAAGCCAGTAAGACAGCTGATTGTCGAAAAAGCAAAGACCCTAGTAGATTTTCCTAAGTGCCAAAACGTCAGGAGTCTGACCAACCATAAATATGACTATCGGCTAAGGGTTGGGCGTTATAGATTGTTTTTTAACTATGACGGTGAAATTCGAATTGTCAGTATTGAAGAGGTTAAAATCCGCAATGAAAGCACATATTGATGACGTTCAAATCATCAAACAAAATGGAAAAGCCGCCTTTGCAGTTATCCCTTATGACACCTATCTGGATTTAATTGGTGAAGAAGTTGATGTGGAAAGTGAAGTTTATATTCCTTTTGAAGTAGCCGAACTCGTGCTGATGGAAGAACTTAGCCTCTTAGCTGCATGGCGTAAACATTTAGGTTTAAGCCAATCGCAACTTGCAGAACGTATGGGCGTCACTCAAAGTACATTAAGTCAGATGGAAAAGATTAACTCTAAACCACAACGCCGGACGCTTGAAAAAGCAGCTAAAGCTTTAGGTGTTCAGCCCGAACAATTAACTGATTAAACTCTGCCGCCACTTGCTGATTTTCAGCCAAAAAAAGAGCCGCATAAGGCAGCTCAATTTCTATCGGTTTTTCCGAGTGTTTTGCCTTTTACTCTTTTCCGTAAACGTTGTTTTCCTGCTCTTGCACGCGGATGAATGTGGTGCGCTTAGTCAGCTCTTTAAGCTTTGCTGCGCCTACGTAGGTGCAGGTTGAACGTACGCCGCCTAAGATGTCGGAAATGGTACCGTGTACGGTTCCGCGGTAAGGGATTAGTACGGTTTTTCCTTCAGCAGCACGATACTGGGCTACACCGCCGGAATGCTTATCCATGGCAGACTGAGAAGACATTCCGTAGAATTTCATAAACTTCTCACCGTCTACATCAACGATCTCGCCGTTAGACTCAGTATGTCCCGCCAGCATACCGCCGAGCATAACAAAGTCCGCGCCGCCGCCAAAAGCTTTCGACACATCACCCGCACAGGTACAGCCGCCGTCACCGACAATTCTGCCACCAAGGCCGTGAGCGGCATCTGCGCACTCAATAATGGCGGACAGTTGCGGATAGCCAACACCGGTTTTCACCCTTGTAGTACAAACTGACCCCGGGCCAATACCGACTTTAACAATATCAGCGCCAGCCAATATCAACTCTTCCACCATATCTCCGGTAACCACATTACCGGCAGAGATGACTTTTTCGGGAAAAGCTTCGCGCACCTGAGAAACGTACTCCACCAAATGTTCAGAGTAGCCGTTAGCAATATCAATACAGATAAAGATAAGCTCTTCACTCAGCGCCATAATCTGCTTGGTTTTCTCAAAGTCTTCCGGTGATGTTCCGGTAGAAACCATCACATTGTTTAGCGTCTTAGAATCCGCTTGTTCAACAAACCCTTTCCAGTCGGCCACTGTGTAGTGTTTGTGTACCGCTGTCATAACGTTATGTTCAGCCAGCGCTTTCGCCATATCAAAGCTGGCTACTGAGTCCATATTGGCGGCGATTACAGGCACTCCGGACCATTGACGGCCACTATGCTTGAAGGTAAACTCGCGGGTTAAATTTACTTGAGAACGGCTTTTCAGAGTCGATCGTTTCGGGCGAAACAGGACATCTTTAAATCCAAGCTTGAGTTCTTGTTCGATACGCATTGTGTAGTTCCTTGATTCATCTATTACGTTTTTAACAGCTGATTTTTGAGCCACATTGCTTTTTTTGAACGGCTTTGGCAGAAGCATTTCAAATTGCGGACACAAAAAAACCGGAGCGTTGGCAGACGCTCCGGTTTTCAACATTATAGGCAGTAAAATTAGCGGAACAAGTCTGATAATCTGATTTTTTTTGTGCTATCCTCTTTTTATCTGCATATCTAAAAACCACTAACATTCATAAACTTAGGCCATTCTCTTTAAATTTCAACCCCTTAAGCGCAAACGCTTGCCTAAGCATTGACTAATGTTTCTTACCCACTCTGGTTGATTTGTTCTGTTTTGTCTATTACTAAGGCAATTTATAATTTTAAATTCACTATTTTCATGCCATGATCAGGATAATTTTTTCAATCAGAACAACATTTTTATGGCAGATCCCCATATTGAGTCACCTATGGACTGGCTCGATCATCTTACCGTGATTATCTATCGCCTTGGCTTTACCTTTGCCTGCCCCGTTATTGCCCTCTTACCGTGGAAAGAGCTTATTAACACCGAGAGCCTTGTTTTTGTCTGCGCTGCTATGTGCGCCTCTTCCCTGCATATCTATATGAAGTCATTCAGGTTATTGCTGCAGATGGCTACCTGGGTCGGTCTGGTTATCGCGCTGCTTGGCTGGCCAATGATTGGGCTGGGTGGAGCATTTATTACCCTCGGCGGGCTCTGCTTTAAAGAGTATTTCTGTTTCAGAATTCCCGGCCTGCCGTTCCAGCCACTGTTACTTGCGGCCCTCTGGTTCTGCCTGCAGTTTGAACAAATAGAAGCAGCTAAAGTGATAGCTGTAATTTGCTCTCTGCTGTTTCTGCTGGTCAGCATCGCTAAATGGCGAATGCCGAGACACTTTGATATCGGTGATAAGAGCAAATACGAGGTATAAGTTAAGCCAGATCTATTGGTTTACCAGCTTTCTCAGATACGGGAACAGATCACTGGCCAGCATTCCATTCTGGCCCTGTTCCGCAGCACACATATCAGCGGCAGTGGAGTGCATCCAGACACCGCCGCAGGCTGCATCAGTAAGCGATAGCCCTTGACCAAGCAGACCGGCAATAACACCGGTAAGCACATCACCCATTCCGCCAGTGGCCATACCGGGGTTTCCGGCTGTGCAAAGGTAATGGTGTTTGCCATCAAACACCAGAGTTCCGGCACCTTTCAGCACCGCGACCCCACCGTATTTTCTCTGCAGTCGCTTAACGGCTGAAAACCTGTCCTGCTCTACTTCATCGATGGAGCAATTAAGTAACCTTGCTGCTTCTCCCGGATGAGGGGTAATGATCCTGCGGCTATTAAAATCGGGCGATTTTGCTAACAGGTTCAGGCCGTCAGCATCCAGTACAATCGGTTTTTCGACACTGTTCGAGTAACCAAGCAGCGATCTTGCCCAACTGGTTGTTCCCATCCCCGGCCCGAGGGCAATAACATCTGCCCAGTGGAGATGATTGTTGATTTCGTTGCTGTTGCCCCGCCAGTCATACACCATTAACTCGGGTCTGGCACTGACAATGGCAGAGACATTTTCCAGCTGGGTTACAACACGGGTAAGACCGGCGCCGGTTCTGGCACACGCCTCTGAAGCGAGCCTTATTGCACCGAACATTCCGCGGTCACCGCCCATCAGCACCACTCTGCCAAAATCACCTTTGTGGCTTGTTTTTCCGCGCGCTTTAAGTGCAGATATTAGTTGCTGCAAGCTGAGGGTGGTTGAAGATGGCTGTGTATTCTTATGGAACTGTTCTGAGACACCCAATCCGGCAAAGATTACCTCTCCGGTAACTGACGATGCTTCACCGGTATATAACCCCTGCTTTCTGGCGATAAAAGTAACTGTTTGCTCTGCCCTGATACAGCTGCCAAGGATAGCCCCGCTATCAGAGTGTAAACCCGATGGACTATCCACAGAAATAACCGGTTTATCAGATTCATTAACAATAGAAATAAGATCCTCCGCATCAGGACGGACAGCACCGTGTAAGCCGGTTCCCAGAAGTGCATCGATAATGACGTGCGTTCCTTCAGGCACAGAAGATTCAGGTGGTTGAATATTACCACCGTCAGCGAGCCATTTATCCCTCGCTGCAGCGGCATCACCAGTCAGGTTTTCCGCTTTCCCTGACTGCCACAACGTGACATTGTAACCGTCCCCTTTGGCCAGCCTGGCAAAAATGTATCCGTCCCCACCATTATTGCCGCCGCCACAGATAACCAGCACATTCTGACTATCTGAATACCGCTCAAGGAAGAGCTGATAAACCGCCAGACCGGCTCTTTCCATCAACTCAAACATCTCTATACCAAGTTGAGCAGCCGCTTGACGCTCGCCTTCTCTTACTTGGGCGGCGAGATACAAGGGTTCAGACACTTTATTCACTTAACGCTCCCTGTTTTAGTGTTATCTGTTTTGAATCCGGATTCAGTTTTAGCTTCAGCTCTTATCCATAACCGCTTCCGCAGTAGCATCCTGAATAGAAAGGAACAGAGATTTAACCTCACCAGTAGGTGTTCTCATCGGGTTGAGGGTAACGTTCTGGTACATAAACTCAGCCTGTTGAGTTATCGGCCGCACGTTTCTGCATTTAAACAGGTAGGGTCTCTGACGCCAGGTAATAAAACTACGACAACCGAGGCTATATACGGGTTTCGCCTTTATCAGAAACCACTCTTTAGGGATCTCAGGAAACACCTCAAACAAGGTTTTACCGATAGCCTCATGGGCTTGTTTTCCGCTATGGTGGGTCATAAAGCCGTTCCAGACCTGAATCTTGTAATCTTCATCAAGTACCACAAGTCCGAGATCGACATTCTGAACCATATCCACCATCCAGTGGAACTGTTCAAATTCTGCAGGAAGACCTAACATCAGAAATCCTCCATCAGGTAGGAAAGTTTATCATTCAGTAGTGGCAGGGATTCGTCCACAAACATAAACAGCAGATCACAACGAATACTGGTTTTATCTATGGCATAACTCACTTCAAAGGTCATGGTCTTACTGAAGCTGCCTGTGGTGGACTGAATAACGGATTCAATAGGGATATGTTGCCCCAGCAAAACGGGCTGTCCCTGGAAAAAGCGCACTTCAGCCTGCTGGCCTAAACCATTCAGGAAAGAGCCTACCAGAATATTTGAAACATCCATCAGAAGCTCCAGTTCTTCCAGCTCTTCACTTTCGGCTGGTACTTTCATCAACTTTTTCAGGTCAGAAATACTGGAATCGCTTAACAGCACCAGAGCTTCACCGGCAATCCCTTCTCCGCTGAACCCCTGACAGACACCGGATACCTGATCATTCTGCGCCAGATCAGCCAGAGCCATATGCAGCTCTGTTACTTCAAAGATATTTACATTCGGCAGTGGCAGGTGAACAAATACATCAAAATGCCTGGCCAATGCATCGGCAGCACGTCCAATAGCGACGTTGGCTACTTCCATATAGATATCACGACGCTTAAGTACAGGCAGCTCTATCGCTTTCGACGGAACTATCTGCGCGGTCTGCTGAGGTTCAACAAATTGTTTCAGCACCTGCTTGAGAACTTCTTTATCCATCGGCTTCTGGATAAATTCCCTGGCACCAAGCTCTTTTACTTTGGCCTTGGCTTTTGGTTGAATATCCCCTGATACCACAACTACCGGGACATCAATTCCGCGTTTTTGCATCTGCTCCAGCGTACCGTAACCATCCAGCTCCGGCATGGTCAGATCGAGAAACATCAGGTTAATACTGTTTTCGGCCAGTTTTTCCAGCGCATCTAGGCCATTTACCGCAAAGGTAATATCGGCATTAAGCGATGAAGGAAGTGATCTTGCCATCTGCTTTCTTGCTAAAGCAGAGTCATCACATATCAATACAGAAAGAGTCATTAGGCACCGTTCATCTCAAATTCAAATAAATACAACACGATATTGTGCTGGTCTATTGGGGCTATATAGTAAACATTAACCTAAACAAGCATTAAATCAAAAAAGCCAGCTCAAAATGAGCTGGCTTTAGCGAAAATAAATCAATTATGGCCATAAAGTAAGCACTATTACCCTTAGCACGACTGCAAAGACAATCAGGGACACTCCCAACCGGTACCATTTATACTCAGCAACCGACATGGGAATTCTTTTATAGAACATAGTAACGACGCCTTTCCAATCGTGACTTCGTTTTCCGTACTGCATAATGCCGGTAAGCACAAAGATAATACCGACCAACAAAAACCCCTTCTCAACCCAAAACAGACTGGTTTCCATAACCGCTCCCTGACATCCGTATTTTACCGCTATATTGTAGCTCTATTCGGAATGGGAAGCAGTTGAACTAAAGTCGTATGGAAGGTGCTTGTTCTCTACTCACTCAGGCGCATAATAGTGGAACGCATTCGTTCCCTGTCCACGCGGAACTCAAAGGCTTCACTTTCAGTCACCGGCATAGAGAACCAATATCCCTGTAGCGCATCCAACCCACCTTCAACCAGCCGGAGGATCATCTCTTCTGTCTCTATGCCCTCGACAACCACGCTCACTCCGTTGTCGCTGCACATTTTCAGTAGAAACCTTAGATAATTTAACGGCTCCTGCGCAGTCATGGCGCTCTGTGTCAACATGCGATCTATTTTGATCTGATCGATAGGTAAGTTAAAGAAACTGTTTAATGAACTGTAGCCTGCGCCAAAGTCATCCAGAGAAATGCGATAACCTAAATTACGTAACTGTTCCAGCTGAGTTTTAGCTCTTTCAGCCCCATCCAGCAATACGGTTTCCGTCAGCTCCAGTACAACCCACTCTTTCGGTATAGCGGTTTGAGCAATAATCTCTTCCACTGAGCTGATAAAGTTGCTCTTAAGCAGTTGCAATACGGAAACATTAACGTTTATCCGTACAGGCTCCTCCGCGCGGCTGTTGTACTCTTTAATAAACTGGCAGGCTTTTTCCAGAACCACACAGCCGAGGTCGAATATCAGCCCTTTTTTCTCAGCGATAGGGATAAACTCATTGGGGTAGATTTCACCGAACTCGTCGCTGTTCCAGCGCACTAAGGCTTCAAAGCTGAGGATTTTTTCTTCACCAAACGAGATGATTGGCTGATATTTGACTGATAGTGTCTTAGCAGCAATAACCTGTTTTAGCTCTTTCTCGATATAGAAGTAGCGTTCGACCTGAGATTTCACCACCTCATCGCAGATGATCCAGCGTTTATCCAGCCTTTCTCTTGCATATTCACGGGTTCTCGACGCCCAGCGAAGAATGTTCTGCGCCGGCATTTCTCCGGGAACAAAGCGGTACACACCAAGGCTCATTTCATCGCCGTAAAGCAGACCATCTTCTTCAGATAAGCTGTGGTATTTATAGATACAGCCTGAACAAAACAACTTAATTTCTGCGTCTGTCAGGTCATCCTGAATCAGCACAGCAAACTCATCGGAAGCTACCCGGTAAAACTGACAGTTATAGTTGGAAAAGACATTAAAGCTGCCGATAACGTGGTTTAAAACATCATCAAGTATATTATCGCCATACAAGTTGATATATGACTTAAGGTTTTCAACCCCGATATAGACAATGGTTTTGACACTCTCGTTCTCTTTGTCGTCAATATCAACAATCAGCTTTTTGCGGTTGTAGAGGCCGGTGAAGTTATCGAAATAGGCGGCCTGATAAAGGTACTCCTCCATCAGTTTCTGATCAGAGATATCCTTGTGGCTGCCCACCATATAGTCACGGCCGTTTTCATTTTTAACAACGCCTGTGCCCTGGATCCAGACATAACTTCCGGTTTTGGTTTTGATTCTGTATTGAGTGGTTTTACGCTCTTCGTACTCAAAGTGTTGCTCAACCGCTTCAGACATTCTTTTTCTGTCCAGGGGATGAATCAAGTTGAGCCAGTCGTCCAGTTTTGCCGTGTCGACATCGATATCAAACTGCTGATAAAACGTCGGGTTGTAGAAGGTTATATCGCCATCAACGCTCATATACCAGAGGCCTTCATTTGAGGCGTCAAACACGCCAAACAATCTCTGTATTAATGCTTCTGACGGACTATTACTTGCCATACCACTCTCATCAAGGGCGTCGGTCCACTCCGGACAATCTGCCGCTTAAACTCTATTTACAATGAGAAACAATTTATAACAACCCTTATACTATTGATAGTATTAACAGTTATTTAATTGCCCCAAAACTGAATTTAACTCACTCATTTGCCAAGTTAATTTATAGCAACAATACTTGTAACATATTCATAACTAAAGACAGTCAATAATGAATATATGTAAATTATCAATATTTTGCTACCTGGCATTTTGTCTGACTCAGGCCAGCTTTGCTTTCGCTACCGCTATACCAGAAAGACTGAAAGATAGAGTTTATATACTACCAACCGCCTATTCTATATCAACTTCTACTGATATAACTAGTTTTAATAAACAAGAAACTACTTATTTAGCTAGTTCTGAATACAGCAAACTCAAATTTTCGGGCATCAACTTCAGTGATAGTACCTATTCCACCTTATTGTTTTTTCTCATAGTTTTAGTGACTTGTAGCTGGTTTACTTACAAATATAAAAATTTGTTAAAAAAAACCAATTTGCTGCTCAAAAGCAACCGGCACCTCCATTTGCAACTGAAACTGGCTACCGAATCAGGAAAATTTGGCCAGTGGCAGTGGCATGTAAAGAAGAACCGCTTCCATGGTGACTTTGTTACTCATCAGATTATCGGGGCAGAACCGGGCGCTTCTGACAGCTTTCGTTCTGTCTGGAAAAGCACCGTTCATCCTAACGATATTACCCGGGTGGAAACAGAGCTAAACCTCGCCCTGAGTGATGACAAAGCGTTCGATAGCGAGTTCAGGATCATCCAGCCGGGCAACAAAATCATTACCGTACGCTGCCGGGCAGTAAGGCTGAATAACTCTTCTTTGGATGAGCTAATTCTTTCAGGCGTTATCTGGGATATTTCTGAGCAGAAAAGACTTAAGAAAGAGAATCAAAAACTGGCGACACAAGATCTGCTGACCAATGCCAAAAACCGAAAAGGCTTTATGCCTCTGGCAGAAGCCGAGTTTGAAAAAGCCAAACGTTACCACACCTCCTTTGCCATTCTGCGCTTCCGCATTAAGGATTTTCAGTCACTCAATGAGAACTTTGGCCATAGTATGGGTGAACTTGCTTTGACCAGCTTTGCCAACACCTGCATTTCAGAACTGCGTGGCAGCGATCTATTGTGCCGCTTTGATGCCGATGACTTCGTCGCCCTGCTCCATGATAACCATCTCAACAACGCCCGCTTGGTTGCCGACAGGTTGCAAACCGCCATTGAACAACTGGAGATAACCAGTTGCGGCATTAGTTTTGAATTCTCAATCAATATAGGATTGGCTGAGTTTCAGCCATCAGACGACTCGCTGGAGGATACATTGCAACGCGCCCAACTCTCTCTTGAAAACAGAAAACCTAAACCATCTTCTGCCTGATATTTCTCAGGCAGTTGGTCACATGCTTTAGCAGTAAGGCTGATATGACCAACAGAAGCAACAGGGAAAACGGCCTGCTGATAATACTGAACGGGTTGTGTTCTATCAGTTGGTTAAATGACTCAAGCCCGTTAAGGAACTGATTTCCAAGAAACATCCCCAGAACCATACTGATAATGGGATATTTATAGTGGCTCATCAGCAAACCGACGACACCAAACAGGTATAAGATCACCATATCACCACTATATCCTCGATAGAAATAAGCACTAAAGCTCACCAGAGCCAAAAGAAACGGAAACAGTACATGATGGTTAACCCGGATAATTCTGGAAATATATGGAGCCGCAAGATAGGCGACAGCGGCCAGAAGTAAGGTAGAAAGTATGCCACCGAATATTGCGGCATAGACAATATCCGGGCGTGTTTGATACAGAGTATGGCCTAATGTTACGCCCTGCTCCGTCAGGAAACCGTAGATAACCGCCGAGGAGTTACTCCCCGGAATGCCCAGCAGTAACAGCACCAGCATAGAACCGCCTACTGAGGCACTATTCGCACACTCAGGGGCGATAACCCCGGATACTGCACCATTACCAAACGCTTCTTTATGACGGCTGATGCGTTTCTGGGCAAAATAGGCAGTCATTGAAGAAAGAGCCGCTCCGGCAGAAGGAAGCAGCCCGATAACCAGACCGATAAGTGAACTGCGCAGTACCACAAGCTTGTTCTCTGCCAACACCGGAATGGATCTGAATAGCTCATGATACGAGGTATTTTCATCGGTATGCTGATGATTGAGGTCAGTTTTCTTTCTCAGCAGCTTATAAAGCTCAGGCGCGGCAAACAGCCCGACCAGAATAATAACAAGGGGGAAAGTATCTCCGAAGGTAATACCTGCCCACTCAACCGGTTCCCCCTGATTGAATGAGTGATTGTTGACGGCAATAAAAAGCCCCATCAAACCCGAGATGACCGAACGGATAAGTTTGCTGTCACCCATGGTTCCAACCAGCACAATTACCAGAATAGTAATCAAGAACAGGTCAATATTGCCAAGGTTGCTCGCAAGGGTTCCGAGGGGAATAAAAAACAGTAGCAGGAACAACCAGCTAATCAGGCTACCGGCGGTAGATGAAGATATATGAAGTCCGAGCGCAAGACACCCTTTGCCCCTGCTGGCCATAGGGTAGCCGTCAAAGGTGGTAGCTATAGAGCCGGGGTTACCCGGGATATTAAACAGCACTGCCATGATCCCTGCGCCGACAATGGTGCTGCAATACAGGGTTAGCAGCAGCATAAAACCGGATGCCGTTGACAAGCTTAACGCAATAGGGAAAAAAAGGCTCAGACAGAGCGAGGTGGTGATTCCCGGCATAGCACCGAAGATAAGGCCTACAAAGATACTTACTATAACCACAGCAAACAACTCTGCACTTAGGATAAGGCTCAGGCCATTGATTATCGACGACAATTCAAACAAACGTTGCTCCGGTAAATCGTTAAGTTGGTAAGGGGATTATCTCCCCTTACCGGGTTTCACTTATAGTGAAACTGGTTTACTTATATGTAGCCTGAATGTGTTTAACACTTCTTTCTACAATCTTAGCGGAAGAACCGATATAGTTCTGAGGTTTAAGTACAGCATCGATCTCTTTGTCAGACAGGTGCTTTTTAATCTCTTTACTATTTGTCGCTACGTCACGCAGAGTATCTTCCGGAGCAGCTGCTTTAATGGCTTTTTTCACCATAGAGTAAGCGTCAGAGCGGCCCACTTTCTCTGTCAGTTTGTTCATCAGGGCTTCAGACATTGAGAAGTAATCTGCTGCAGCAAAGTTATCCAGCATTACCTGCTCGTTAACGATCAACTTGCCAAACATTCTCTGCGCACGCTCAAGAGAAGCAGACGTCACCATAAATGACTCAGGGATGATAGACCACTCAAGAATCCATGGTGAACCCTGACGCGTATCTGTATGGCTCATGATGTCCAGAGAAGCGGAGTTATACATTTTACCCATTCGGGAGAAGCCGCCCATAAATTCGGAAGCGCGCGGGTTACGCTTTTGAGGCATGGTACTGCTGGCACCACTTTCACCCTCTTTCACTTCGTTGATCTGAGTACGGCCAAGGTTATTGATATCTAGCGCCAGACGACCAAGGGTTGCATCAACCATCGCCAGTGTCTGCACCATTTCGGCGAATACATCACGGCTAGGGTTCCACGGAGCAATCGGCGCATTCATACCCAGTTTCTTAGCAAACGCTTTTTGCAGCGCAGGACCTTTGTCACCATATGGAGCAAGGGTACCAACAGTACTACCGATCTGTGCCGTCAGACGTGAAGAAGCTTCATCAAGGCGATCGATGTTGCGCGCCATTTCCATCAGATACGTGGTCAGATGCAGACCAAAGGTAGTAGGAACCGCATCCTGACCGTTAGAGCGTGCGATCATTACCGTTTCTTTATGCTTATCAGCCAACAGAGCCAGTTGATTCACTAACTGAACCATTTCAGAGCGGATAATTTCAGAACCCTGCTTCACCTGCAGTGCTGTTGAGGTATCCATGATGTCTTGGGTTGTACTTCCAAAGTGCAGATAGCTTGATACTACTTTCCCGCCCGCCTTCTTAAACTGCTTGAGCATAGGCTTAATACCACGGCCTACCTTGTTTGTGCCTTTTTTCAGCTTGGCATAGTCGATCTGCAGCGACTTACCAGTCATAGTGATTTCGGCAGCAGCCGACTGAGGAATAATACCCACTTCAGCCTGAGCATTAGCCAGCGCCATCTCCACTTCAATCCACTGCTGAACCATAGCGGTGTCACTAAATACCGAGCGAATCGCAGGCGTGCCGAACAGATCGCCGTAAACCTTAGATTCAAATACACTCACCGCCTGAACCGGCTCAGCTTTTACATCAGCGGCAATGCTCTGCATAGAGAAAGAAGCCGTTAGTGCGCACATCATCATTAATGCGGATTTTTTAACTTTCAGTGTCATAGTCTTTATCTCACGTTACTGTTTTATTTTTGTAGGGGATATAAGTTTCGTTGATAAACCGTCTTACTGATCTGTTACTCAGAGAGGTTTACAACAGCGTTGAGATAAAACTAAACCAAGCCGTTTATTAGAACAATTTGAATTAAATTAAGGATAGTTGCACTCTGCGCAAGGTTTGATGTCACTATTTTTGAACAATTAAAACCGAGTGACATTCGGATTTATCTAACTGTATTTATTAGATTTATTGGCAATAAGAAGCTCAACTATTTGTCCTGATTCAGAACCTCATGCTCTCCCGACTAGTGATAAAGTTGTAAATATGAGAAGTTGATCGTTTTTTAAGTTTTCACTCTTCTGGCAAGGGCACATTTGAAGGGTTGACACTAAGATTACGGTCAGTAGAAAAGGAGAAATATGGTGGCTATAGAAGCGGCAGCACACAGGACTGAACTACTTTCGAGGGGAAACACCTGTGCGCTACCGGGTATTGAACAGGGGTACTTTTACACCACCTGAAGTATTACTAAATAACTGTTCCTGAATATGAGTCACTTTGGCAAATATCAAACACAAACACGCGTAAACCCATCCGTGGGGCTCCGCCGCGCCATCCTTAGCGCGGAGGGTTTGCTTTTTGATATCAGCCTTATGGCAACGCCTCTAGCACAATTAAGAGCACTTATTTAGATCATATATATCAGGATGATCGACAATGCGCTAATCAAACCTGCAACGGTATAACAGATAACTTTACCTGCTACGCCAGCATGGATCTTAAGGTCATGCATACCGTGGTGAACACGGTGCATGGCATGCCACATAGGAAGTGAAAGGGTGGCGATTGTGAACAGAACGCCAATGAAACTCTTCACAAAGCCAGCCACTCTTTCATAACTTATCGCTTCCGCATCTATCATGCCCATCGGCACCATAATGCCCAGCACCAGTACCGTCACCGGCGTTATCATGGCAAACCAGCTGCCGCCGGCACCAAACAGACCCCACCAGACCGGCTCGTCTGAACGTTTTGGATGTTTATCTACCACAATAAGCTCCTTATACAATGATGAGTACGATTAGCGATATCGCCGCCACTGCCGCCCACTGGCTCAGCACGATGACTTTCTTATCCACCAGTTTGCCCTTAAGGCGAACCGGTACCACTTGCGGCATCATGCCAAAGAAGGTATGGGCATGGAAAAGACTGCCCAGCAGCGCCACGATGTTTATCGCCACCACAATAGGGTTCGCCATAAACTCAAGCCAGCTCTGCCAACTCTGTGGCCCTTTCACCAGACTGCCCAGACCTATGGTCAGAAACAGGGTGAACAGTATCAGCGGCAGTACCGTCGCTTCTCTTATCATATACAGGCGGTAGAAACTGCTTTTCTGCCACCAGGTCGCATTCATGGTGCGAACATACGGTTTTCGATTACTCATCCTTCTCTACTCCTGTGGGGTTAGCATGGCTATCATAAAGTCTTTCGACGATTCGATTTTGCCCTGATTGACAGCGGCAGCCGGGTCTACGTTCTTCGGACACACTTCTGAGCAAAAGCCAACGAAGGTACAACCCCATACGCCGTTTTCACCGTTCAGCAGCTCCATACGCTCATCTTTCCCGTTATCACGGCTGTCCAGATTGTAGCGATGCGCTAAGGTGATGGCCGCAGGCCCTAAGAATTCCGGATTCAGGCCAAACTGAGGACAGGCGGCGTAGCACAAACCACAGTTGATGCAGGCGGCAAACTGCTTGTACTTGGCAAGCTGCTCAGGCGTCTGCTGGTTCGGTCCGTCTTCTGGTTTACGGTCGTTGCCAAGGATGTAAGGCTTAAGTGCTTCCAGACGTTCAATAAACGGCGTCATGTCCACAATCAGGTCTTTCTCAATCGGGAAGTTGGCCAGCGGCTCAATCAGCATGCCGTCCGGGTAGTCACGAAGGAAAGTCTTACAGGCCAGCTTCGGATAGTTGTTTACCATCATGCCGCACGAGCCACAGATAGCCATACGGCAAGACCAGCGGTAAGTCAGGTCTTTATCCAGATGGTCTTTGATGTAACCTAACGCATCTAACAGAGACATGGTGTCATCAAACGGCACCTCAAAAGTCTGTTTGTACGGCTCGGCATCTTTGGCCGGGTCGTAACGCAGAATGTCGATTTTCTGAATTCGGTTCGCTGGCATCAGACTTGCTCCTCAGTGGTTTGTTCCTTACGGGCTTGCTTTGCTTTTTCTTGCTCTGCTTTCGCCTGCGCCGCTTTTTGCTCTTCTTCTTTCTCTTTCGCTGCTGCTTCTTCCGCCGCCGCACCGTACAGACGCGCTTTCGGCTGAGACTTAGTGATGGTCACATCGCTGTAGTCAATCACAGGAGAGGCATCTTGCCGGAAGAAGGCTTGTGAGTGTTTCAGGTAGTTGACATCATCACGCTCTGTGCAGCCTTCGTCTAAACGCTGGTGCGCACCACGGGATTCACGGCGAAGGATAGCCGAGTGTGCCATGGCTTCCGCCACTTCCAGACCGTAGCCCACTTCAATGGCGTACAGCAGGTCTGTGTTAAACACCTTGCCTTTGTCTTTGATGCTGATGTTTTTATAACGGGCTTTTAGCTCCGTCAGCTTGGCAATGGTCTCTTCCAGCAAATCTTCACGTCGGTAGATACCACAACCCGATTCCATGGTGGCGCCCATTTCCGTGCGGATGGTGGCCCAGTTTTCATCACCTTGCTGGTTCATTAGCGATTGGATACGCGCTTCGACGGCTTCCACTTGTGTAGCGATAGACTCATCGTTCCAGCCTTTAAACTCTTGAGCGCGTTTCACGGCATGCTCACCCGCTACGCGGCCAAACACCACAAATTCTGCCAGTGAGTTAGAGCCAAGACGGTTCGCCCCATGCAGACCAGAGGAGGCACACTCACCCACGGCAAACAGGCCTTTAATGGTGGTTTCGCAGTTCGGGTCAGTCTCAATGCCCCCCATGGTGTAGTGCACCGTCGGGCGAATTGGAATTGGCTCTTTGGCCGGGTCAACGTTCACATAGGCTTTAGCCAGCTCACAGATAAACGGCAAACGCTCTTGTAAGTACTCTTCACCTAAGTGAGTCAGGTCAAGGTGTACCACATCCCCTAATGGGTGTTTGATGGTGTTGCCTTTTTGCTGCTCATGCCAGAATGCCTGAGACACTTTGTCTCGTGGGCCCAGCTCCATGTATTTGTTCTTTGGCTGGCCAACCGGGGTTTCCGGTCCCATGCCGTAATCCTGCAGGTAACGGTAGCCGTCTTTGTTGACTATGATACCGCCTTCACCACGGCAGCCTTCGGTCATCAGAATACCGGTACCCGGCAAGCCCGTCGGGTGATACTGAACAAACTCCATATCACGCAGCGCCACGCCGTGACGATACGCCATGGCCATACCATCACCGGTCACGATACCGCCGTTGGTGTTGGTGTTGTACACACGGCCTGCACCACCGGTTGCCAGTACCACAGACTTAGCTTTGATGGTCACCAGCTCGCCTTCCGACATATGAATGGCCACCAGACCCTGTACTTCGCCTTCGTCCACCAGCAGGTCAACTACGAAGTACTCATCAAAACGTTTGATTTGCTCATATTTGATGGATGTCTGGAACAAAGTATGCAGCATATGAAAGCCGGTCTTATCGGCAGCAAACCAGGTACGCTCCACCTTCATACCGCCGAAACGACGTACGTTCACATCGCCGTTCTCTTTACGGCTCCACGGGCAGCCCCACTGCTCCATCTGAATCATTTCGCGGGTGGCATTTTCAACGAAATACTCCACGACGTTCTGCTCACACAGCCAGTCGCCGCCACCAACGGTGTCGTTAAAGTGGTTATCCAGACTGTCTTCTTCTTTGATGACCGCCGCCGACCCGCCTTCAGCGGCCACGGTGTGGGAGCGCATCGGGTAGACTTTGGAAATCAGGGCAACTTCCAACTCAGGGTTGGCTTCTGCCGCGGCGATTGCAGTCCGTAGACCGGCACCACCGGCACCGATGACTGCGATATCTGTGGTTATGGTTTTCACAGCATTCTCCAGTTGATTTTAATCATTTTTATTTGTACCGAAGTGGCCTCACGCAGGCAGTGAACAGAGGCAATAGCAAAACAGTTAAAACATACATTTTTATACCAACTGATTAGGCTACTACCTTGCTTTGTCTTTGCTTAAAACGCTTTTCCGGCTCTATTAATTTCATAATTAATATTGAGTTGAACAATATTTGACAATTCAACTCAATATTCACTAGGAAGAAGTACACACTTTCAAAAAAGGCCGACTAAGTCGTTGGGGCAAAGCCGGCAAATATGAGTCTGTATTTTTAAGGCTCTGAGACCTTATTTATTATCATTATTCGTTACTGAATTAGATTAGGCCCAGTACACTCCACCAGATCAGGCCGACAGTCATAAAGATGAGGGCGCCACTGATAGAGATGACCAATCCGGTCTTCATCCATTCGCTGTCTGAGTGGTAACCATAACCAATCAAAAGCGGGTTACGTGCGTGGCTATACGTACTCAGGTTACAACCAAGGTTAGTGATACCTGCTACCGCCAGTACCGAAACCAGAGGAGATACACCCAGTCCCATCAACGCGCCTATGATTACAGGACCAAGAGCAACCACTTTCGCAGTACCTGAAGCAAAGAAGTAAGCAGTGAACAGATAGAAGCCCATCATCGCTACAAGGAACATAGTGGCACTTGCATCACCCATTCCGTGCGCCAGCGTGTCAGAAACAATGTTGCCGACCCAGCCGGTAAAGCCCAGCGTTTTCAGTTTACTCGCCATACCCATCAATACGGCGAACCAGATTAATGTGTCCCATGCACCTTTTTCAGACTTAATGTCGTTCCAGGAAAGTACGCCCATCAGAAGCAGTGCAGACAAGCCAACAAATGCTGAAGTTGTAGAGTGCAGACCCAATGTTTTACCACCAACCCACATGACAATCAGGCCGACAAATACACCCACAAGCTTCCACTCGCTGCGGCTCATTGCCCCCATCTTCTTCAGCTCACCTTTAGCAAACTCAGGCGCTTCCGGTGTCTCTTTTGTTTCCGGAGAGATCACCTTATAAAGGATGAAAGGCGTGATTAGCAGCAGGCATAAAGCGGGTAGTAGCAGGTAGAACGCCCAGTCGGAGAACGTAAGCGTAATACCCGCTACTGTTGATGCGATACCAACCAAAGCAAGGTTACCGGCAAACCCCGTCTGGAAACCAATAGCCGATGCATCGTTCATGGCACTGGCACTAGAGATCAGGTATTTACCCAGTTTCTTGTCTGACTCATTGATGGTCTTGGCAAGAGAGTTGGCAATAGGAGATACAATGGCAGAGCGCGCTGTGTTACTTGGTGTCGCTGGCGCAATCAGGAAGTCTGCAATACCTAAGCAGTAAGCAACGCGCAGCGATGACTTACCAAACTTGCTTAGCAGTACCAAAGCGATACGGCGGCCAAGGCCAGTTTTAGTAAAGGCACGGGCAATCATAAACGCGATGATAATCAGCCAGATTAAAGAGTTATCAAAGTGGCTAAGTGCACTGATTATCGCTTTTTTCGCGCCGACTTCGCCGCCCGGCCTCATTACCGCATAAACAGCAAGGCTGATAATGGCAACGGCACCCGTTGGCAATACGTTAGCAACAATAGCTGCAATGGTGGCAATGAAAATAATGGCTGTGTGATAGGCAGTTAATTCAAGTCCCGCAGGTGGCTCAAATTGCCACATAATCACACTTACGAGAATAATAAGGGCCAGAGGAATAACTTTAGCAACAATGAAAGGTTCTGATTCTTTTTCATTATTAAGCATATTTCCCGGCGCTGGTTTGGCTATTGTCTGATTCATAGTTCTACCGTCCAAGTTATTTAGATTAGGCAGCCAATCAAAATGATTGACCAATTATTTATTTCTCTCGAGTGACATATGCACCTCTTATGAAACAAACATAACGCCACGGTTTACTTTCAACAATTTGGATTAAATAAAGTTATATTGCACTTTATGCAACTTTATTTTTTTGCACATATCGTTAACATAGAAACCAGCCAAAACATCGGACAAAAGCCTTTACCCTCAAGGGATAGGAGCACGAACAACAACTCAACAAACACTCAAGATAACAATTGAAACAGCTTATTTACATATAAAAAGTAGGGATAATCTTATATAAATGAGAGGTCACGCAGAATAACTTTACCCATAAAGGGCTATCAGGATAATTAAATTAATTGTCAGATAAGGAAAAGCGAAGAATATATTTCAGCATTAGTAAATAAAGGTAAGTTCTTCATCCCTAAAGAACTTGTACCAGAACAGATGTTTAATGTAGTTAATATCCGGTTATTAATTCAGCCTATTAATAACCATGCCTATTACAATATTCCTGAGAAGCATGCTCAATATACTGTTTAAATAACTTAGTCGCATCACTCAATTCAAAATCCTTCGGCTCAAAGAAGGCAAAATCAAACTTAAAATCCGTTTTCAGTGGGACGATTGAAACACTCTTGTCGCCCAAGCTATGGGCAGCCAATGGATCACCAATGGTAAAGCCATAACCGGATGCCACAATACTGCAGGCATGAAATGAACTGGCGACCTCAACCACAGGGTGAGCGGTTCTTCCTTCCGCGTGGAACAGATTGCTGATGTTCTGGGCAAGGAAGGTATCTTTAATCAGAGAAATAAGCGGTAGACCATCCAGATCAGATAAAGTGACTTCAGAACGATGGGACAGAGGGTGATTATAAGGAAGAATTGCCACCGTAGGCAGAGAACAGAAAGTACGGGTAATAATAGCCGGATGTTCCGCCGGAACCCTTCCCAGTCCGATGTTAAACTGGAACCCTGCTACCCACTTCTCTAATGTACGCATCGCCTGAATATCAACGTGTACTTTGGTACCCTCATTCTCTTCACACATTCGTGCCACGGCCGGTGACATAATGTCGCGAACCAGACGTGGGATACCGATCACTCTTAGCTGAGTTTTATCCATCCGTTTGATATCTTTTACAATATCCGGTATCTCATCCAGTCCGTACAATATACGGCGTATCTCTTTATAAAACTCTTCACCTTTTGCCGTCGGTTTTAGGTTTCTTTTTCACGGGAGAAGAGCTGAAATCCTATCTGCCCCTCTAACTGACTAATTTGTCTGCTTGCCGCTGATTCACTCAGGCAGTGATGGTCAGCAGCTTTTGCCAATGATCCCTGCTTCATGATAGTTGCAAATATCTGTAATGATTTTAAGTTCATAACTTATCGCTCTTTATCTGGGTCGCTGACCCTTGCTTTTATTTATTATAATTTTGGCTGATACATTTACTTTAAATTATTAGTTAAATTCTGTCTGTTTTCGCCTTTCTAAACAGACAGAAAGACAAAAACGATAAGCCAGCGTGAGACTGGCTTATCGTTAATAAAGTTTGTTTGCTTACCAGAACAGGTAAGAGAACAGCGTAATAGCAAATATGCATACGATATTGAGTATCAGGCCAGTCCTCATCATGTCGGACTGAGTGATATAGCCTGAACCAAACACAATTGCGTTAGGAGGAGTCGCTACCGGTAACATAAAGGCACATGAAGCCGATACTGCGATCAATGCAGAGAGTATTACAGGAGATACACCCATAGCTTCAGCAATAGTAGCAAACACAGGAACCAGTAGTGCTGCACTAGCAGTGTTACTAGCGAACTCAGTAAGGAAAACAACGAAGGTAACCACTGAGATAATGGTAACCAGAATACCTGCTTCATTCAGAAACTCACTTAAGCTATGCGCCAGGAACAGACTGGTTCCGGACGTTTTCAACACATTACTAAGACAGATACCGCCGCCAAACAGCATAAGTACGCCCCAGTCCGTCGACTTCTCAATATCTTTCCAGCACACCACCCGCGATACGCCAAGCAGCACCATTGC
Source organism: Vibrio sp. SCSIO 43137 (assembly GCF_028201475.1). NCBI lineage: Bacteria > Pseudomonadati > Pseudomonadota > Gammaproteobacteria > Vibrionales > Vibrionaceae > Vibrio > Vibrio sp. SCSIO 43137. Next base: position 887,115 of record NZ_CP116384.1, read on the forward strand.
AGTAACGGCAACCAATGTATCGAACTTACTAACACCACCCAGCATGGCATTGATTGGTTTACTGAATACCCATAGCGCAACAGTCAGCATAAAGATCGCCAGAGTCGCTTTTCGCGCGCCATTCCACTCGATAGGCTTGGCCTCAACTTTAAAGGTGTGACTCAGGTTTGGCTTGAGTTTCAGGTAAAGCGTTATTACTGCCAACGGTAATAACATCACGGTAACCGGAACGCCGTAGCTCATCCACTCGGTAAAGCTAAGCCCTACTTCTGCAGCGGCTATAGCATTAGGCGGGCTACCTACAATGGTTGCAATACCGCCGATACTGGCGCAATAAGCAATACCCAGCAGCATAAATACATAGGTATTTCGTTCCTTCTCTGGATCGACTTTATGCAGAATACCCAGCACCATTGGCAGCATCATTGCTGTAGTGGCTGTGTTACTGATCCACATAGACATAATAGCTGTAACACCGAACAGCATCAGGGTTGCAACCGTCATTCTGCCCTTCGCCAGTGTCAGCACCTTATTGGCAATGGCCTGATCCAGTCCCTGACGATGCAGCGCCGCAGCAAGAGCAAATCCTGCCAGAAACAGAAAGATAATCGGGTTAGAAAAGCTACTCAGTGCTTTGGTGGTATCAAACACCCCAAGGCCGACAGCCAGCAGGGGAACCAGTATTGCTGAAATACTGACGTGAATGGCTTCTGTCAGCCAAAGAATAGCGACAAATATCAGCAGGCTCAGGCCTGTCACAATATTCTCTTCAAATGGTAAGAAGTTCAGTAAGAAAATAAATAGTAAAACATCTGCAAAAAAGATAATTGTTTTCTTATCGAACCTTTTTTTTTCTGGTTTATCCAGAGTAAGGCTTTGCGAACTCATAAGCATTCCTTTCACGTTTATATTAATAACCGAATTACTCATATTAATGTAGGGTGCGAATAATCCAGCGGTATGCGTTTTCGCCACAAAGCTAAACAAGGTTAAAAGTTACCACAATCGCAATAATAAGCAGGATACTTACATTTTATGCAAGCTAGTTTAAAGCACTAGCAGCCCAGCATGCAGAAAAATGCGCACGAACCATACTTAACCCACTGATTAAAAACTATTTTATTTTGAGTGTTACATATCGTCATAGTATGATTTTGTTTGGTGGAAAGGATGAGATTAGCCGAAAATGCAATGTCTCGTTATGAGATCTGAGTCGCTGATATTCCACTTGGTACATAGTATCTCATTTAACACTCTTCCAATTTGTGCATGTTTTATTCAGTTTATTCCAATTTTGGAAAGTGACTATTTTAATTATCTTTTAGGCAAACTATCCGGTGAGCCAATTACAATATCTCTATTACACTTTGCTCACTGAATTAATTGTTTCATCTGTTTAGATAATTCAGAGCATAATATGAATCCAAATAACCGTCCTTTGTATATTCCCTACGCCGGTCCTGCACTATTAGAATCTCCTCTGCTAAATAAAGGCGGCGCCTTCAGTAAAGAAGAGAGAACAACATTTAATCTTGAAGGCCTGCTACCCGACTCCATTGAAACCATTGAAGAGCAGGCAGAACGTGCATACCTGCAGTTCAGCAATTTTGAAAATGATATCGATCGCCATGTCTACCTGAGAAATATCCAGGATACTAACGAGACTCTGTTTTACCGTTTAGTACAGAATCATATCACTGAGATGATGCCCATCATCTACACCCCTACCGTTGGTACTGCTTGTGAAAGCTTCTCTACTATTTACCGGCGCGCCAGAGGCCTTATCATCTCTTACCCGAACAGAGACAATATCGATGAAATCCTCAACAACGCTACCCGTCATAACGTAAAAATCATTGTTGTAACCGATGGTGAGCGAATTCTTGGTCTGGGCGATCAGGGTATTGGCGGTATGGGGATTCCTATCGGTAAACTTTCACTCTATACCGCATGCGGTGGTATCAGCCCGGCGTATACGCTGCCAATCGTTCTTGATGTCGGTACCAATAATCCACAACGCCTTTCTGATCCAATGTATATGGGCTGGCGTCACCCCCGTATCAGCGGTGAAGAGTACAACAACTTTGTAGACGACTTTATTGAAGCAGTAAAACGCCGCTGGCCTGAGTCGCTGATTCAGTTTGAAGACTTCGCCCAGAAGAACGCAATGCCTCTGCTTAACCGTTATAAAGATGAAGTTTGCTGTTTCAATGATGATATTCAGGGTACAGCAGCTGTAACTGTTGGTTCGCTTCTGGCCGCCTGTAAAGCGGCCAAAACCAAACTAAGCAAACAGACAGTGACCTTTTTAGGCGCTGGTTCAGCAGGTTGTGGTATTGCCGAAGCGATCATTGCCCAGATGGTATCTGAAGGTATTCCAGAAGAGCAGGCCCGCGGTAAGGTGTTTATGGTCGACAGGTGGGGACTGCTGACCAATGACATGCCTAATTTGCTCGACTTCCAGAAGAAGTTAGTCATTAACAGAGACAAGCTTATCGACTGGAAAACTGCGTCCAATGATATCTCCCTGCTGGAAGTTATTAAGAATGCTAAGCCAAATATTCTTATTGGTGTATCCGGTGTTCCGGGGCTGTTCAGCGAAGAAGTGATCACAGAAATGCACAAGCACTGTCCGCGACCAATTGTTTTCCCGCTATCCAACCCGACCAGCCGTGTTGAAGCAACCCCTGAAGACATTCTTAAGTGGACTAAAGGCATAGCACTGGTTGCCACAGGTAGCCCGTTTGATCCTGTTAAGATCAATAACAAAAGCGTCTATATTGCTCAATGTAATAACAGCTATATCTTCCCGGGTATCGGTTTAGGTGTTCTGGCTTGCGGTGCTAAACGAGTAACTGACGAAATGCTGATGGAATCCAGCCGCGCCCTTGCTGAGTGCTCTCCTCTCGCTCAGAATGGTATTGGTTCTCTGCTTCCGCCTCTTGAAAAGATCCGTGAAGTATCCATACATATTGCCTTTGAAGTAGCGAAAAAGGCGATGGAGCAAGGTAAGGCTGCCCAGTTAAGTGACGAAAAGCTAATGGAGAAAATTCAGGCAAACTTCTGGACACCAAATTATCGTCCATATAAGCGCACCTCTTTCTAGCTATCACCAATAACAGAGAATGAGCCCTTACTGCCGGGCTCTTTCCAGTTATCACTTTTCATCCCAGCAAACCCAAAACCCATTCAGCATTGACTATAGTTAAAGTAACAGCAAAGCGGAGAAGAGCTATGGCTGACTTTTATGAAAAACTCAGGTTAAAAGGGAAAGCAGAAGAGGATCGCTTTTTTGCCGAACTGGATAAACAGTTGATTGAAGAACTGCACAGAAAAGACCGGCAGAATATTGACTGGGCAGAAGAGCATTTAACCGCCAAGGATAATCCACTCAACGACAACAGCAGCAAATAAGCTGGTCTGCTAGCCCTTTTTCTTTCCGGTATAGGTCGACCCGTATCGGTTCGGGTAAGCTTGTTTTCTATATTTATGTGATAAAGTTAGCACTTTTCCGGTATACCCCCTACACCTAGAGAAAATATTTCTCTTTCATGCCTATTTGACAGTAAACAAAGCAAAATAAATCTCTCGGTTCCTTTGTATAGTATTTCTATCGAATTTAACACTCTGCGTGAAGTAACTCTTCGTGAGGTTACTTTACCTATTACCGGCAGACGGTAAGTACCCTCAGACGTTAGGAATAATTACAATGAAAACCGATCTATGGACTCCACTAACTGACCAAATCCGAAAGGACGTAGCTCCGGCACTAGGCTGTACTGAGCCTGTATCCGTTGCCCTCGCTGCTTCTATCGCTAATCAACAGCTTACAGGTCAAATAAAAAACATCTCTGTTTTGGTATCACCTAATCTTATGAAAAACGGCATGGGGGTCGGCGTTCCCGGTACGGGAATGGTAGGACTGCCAATTGCTGCAGCTGTTGGTGCATTAGCGGGAGAACCGGACGCGGAACTGGAAGTACTAAAAAACATAACGTCATCAGATGTAGAACAAGCTAAGCAGCTACTCGATTCAGACAACGTTGTGATAGGTGTTGCTGATGTGAGCAATGTTATCTATACAAAAGTTACCATACATAGCGATAGCGGCTACGCTGCGGTGACGATTGCCGATTCGCATACCCATGTGATCGCCATTGAAAAAGACGGAATGTCACTCTTTATTGCCGATCAAAAAACCAATGGTATGACATCAGAGAATGACTCCGCTCAAAACCCTTTCCATAACGCGAAAGCTCGCGACGTTTACGACTATGCGTTAAATGCACCGCTAGAGCAGATCGAGTTTATTGAACAGGCATATCACCTGAATAATGACTTATCCGTAGAGGGCTTGGCTGGTGATTATGGTTTACAAATTGGTGCAACTTTTAAGCGCAATATAGAAAGAGGTTTGTTATCTGAAGGCTTACTTACCAATATTCTCTCCCGTACATCCGCTGCATCTGATGCGCGTATGGATGGTGCAATGAAGCCAGCTATGAGTAACTCTGGATCTGGCAATCAGGGTATCGCTGCCACTATGCCCGTAGTGGTTGTCGCCGAGCATGTTAAAGCAGACAGGGAGACCATGATTCGTGCTTTGATGATGTCACACGCAATGGCCATTTATATTAAGGGTCATCAGAATAAATTGTCTGCTCTTTGCGGCGCGACAACCGCTTCTATGGGTGCAGTAGCCGGTATGACCTGGCTGCTGGGCGGAGATTTCAAAAAAGTAAGCCATTCTATTTGCAGTATGATCGGTGATATCGCAGGTATTATCTGCGACGGTGCTAAGACCAGCTGTGCCATGAAAGTCTCTTCTTCTGCAGGCGCAGCATTCAAGGCAGCTTTGATGGCTCTGGACAATATCAGAGTAACAGGAAACGAGGGCATTGTTTCTGACGATGTTGACACTTCTATCCGTAATCTCTCTGCGCTTGCTAACGGCTCGATGACTCAGACAGATGTTCAGATACTGGATATTATGGTCAGTAAGTAACTGATTAAATTAAGCTTAGCAGGGTTTTACATAAACTCTGCTCATTCCCCCTTAGTTCTAAACTATGAAGACAAATATTATGATCGAAACTATTACCACAAATGATGCTCCGGCAGCAATCGGCCCATACGTTCAGGCGAAACTAATTAACAATATGCTGTATACCTCAAGCCAATTACCAATCAATCCTGAAACCGGGAAAATGGATGACGATATTGCCGAGCAGACACGCCAGTCTCTTGCCAATGTTGAAGCTATCGTGAATCAGGCAGGAATGAGTAAGTCCGATATCATCAAAACGACCGTATTTGTGAAAGATCTGAATGATTTTGCCACCGTCAATGAGGTGTATGGTCAGTTCTTCGGAGAAACTTGCCCGGCAAGAAGCTGCGTAGAAGTAGCACGCCTGCCACTTGATGCAAAAATTGAGATAGAAGTTATCGCTTCTAAATAAACTAAAAACTAAGCAGTACTATTTAAAAGCCTGGGCACATTATGTGACCAGGCTTTTTATTATCTGTAATAATAATATTTTCAATTTAATTACCAACACACATAAACAATATTTATTCACTCTAGATTAATTGTTATTAAAAATGTGACCACAATCTCAGCCAAAATAATAACAGGCACTATACAAACATCTCCAAAATTAGATCAGAGCCATACTTTTCACTGCCAAAACAACATATAACCTTATTTTAGATCAACACAGAAAATCAGTTTTCTGACCTTTGTGTTTATTTAGAAATATTTACTCTATTTAGCCAGCAAGCAGGTAAATAAAGTATTTTTTCTCTAAATATAAGAGTAACCTTACGACGTACCTTATTAAAACAGCGATAGAAATTTATATTCTGTTTATTTTATCATCAGAAAACAAACGAGGAAAAAATGAGCGATACAATAAATACGGACTCTGGAATAGCAGATTCATTAGCGCCGCATAAAATTGCAGGCATGTCTGAGCAAGAATGGAAAATAGCAACAAAATTTGACAGCGTTGATATAGGCTGGATTGTAATGAGTATCGGTATGGCAATAGGTGCCGGTATTGTTTTCCTTCCGGTACAAGTAGGTGTGATGGGGCTATGGGTATTTTTACTCTCATCTATTATCGGCTACCCTGCAATGTACCTTTTTCAAAAGCTATTTATTAATACCCTTGCAGAATCAAAAGAGTGTACCGACTATCCAGGTGTAATCAGTGGTTACCTTGGTAAAAACTGGGGCATGTTGCTTGGTGCCCTATACTTTATCATGTTGGTAATCTGGGTGTTGATTTACTCTCTGGCAGTGACCAATGACAGTTCGTCCTACCTTCACTCTTTCGGCGTAACCGAAGGACAATTAAACGATAACGTTTTCTATGGCTTAGCCTTAATTTGCGTACTATCATTTATTGGTTCAAAAGGTGAAAAGCTACTGTTTAAACTATCGGGTTTTATGGCGGTTACCGTATTATCTCTGGTTGCAATCATGGGATTACTGCTGGTCGCGCGTTGGGATTTTGCTAACATTCCAGCGGTTGGTGATATGGGACCAATGATTAAAGATGCAATCATCACACTACCCTTTACCCTGACTTCCATTCTGTTTATTCAGTCACTTAGTCCAATGGTTATTTCTTATCGTTCTCATGAAAAATCCATCGAAGTTGCACGATATAAAGCAACCAGAGCAATGAAAATCGCCTTCGCTATTCTATTTGTCATCGTGTTCTTCTTTGCTGTGTCATTTACCTTTGCTATCAGTCAGGAGCAGGCAAATCAGGCAATGACACAAAATATTTCCGCTCTGGCTATTATCGCTCAGTATTTCCCGGGAAGCTGGGCAACCATTGCAGGTATTGTTATTAATATTTTTGCGGTAGTGACCTCTTTCTTTGGTGTATTCCTTGCATTTAAAGAAGCTTGTATGGGGCTTGCTATGAATGCGCTGCTGAGAAAATATGATGAAGAAAAAATAGACAGAAACTTAATCAGTAAGCTAGTAACTGTATTCATTATTTTACTGGCTTGGAGTGCAATTGCAGTAAACGCTCCTATTCTTTCATTTACTTCAATTTGCAGCCCTGTATTTGGTCTGGTTGGCTGCCTGATCCCTGCCTATTTGGTTTATAAAGTTCCTCACTTAGCCAAATATAAAGGAATGGCTACAAATATGATTATTGTGACTGGCGTATTACTATGTATCTCACCATTCCTTGCATTTTTATAGTCTAGAGTAGAAGTTTAAAGCCAGTATTAAATACTGGCTTTTTTATTTCAAAACAATTAAAACCGCCACACTAGCTAATAATAATTACATTCATCAACTCAAAGATACATTTATAAAACATTGTTTTATTAGAAAGCTCAAACTGTATGTTCACCTAATGTTTACCATGTCAACCTTACAATTTGCCACTAGATCGCACTATTCACACCTAGAAACAACGAATGAAGCTTGACATTAAATATCGCAACTGGCTTAAGGGCGTTACTGTTCTTAATATTATTTTTGCCTTTATTATTGGCACCGGCTACTGGCAATGGATCGGTTTTAACCATCAACCATTGCTGGAAAAAAGCTATCTGCTTGCCACTCAACTTGGCTGGCTTGGTTTGATCCCTATTATTGCCGCGCTGTTGGTAGTGATGATCAGACTAGTATCAAGACGCATTGCTATTGGTGTTAGTCTCGCTGTTTTTGCTGCTATCTCAGCCTATTTTGTCACTGACACACTTGTGTTTGCCCAATATAAATTTCACATCAACGGCATTATTGTCGACCTGTTTCTCGCTGATGGTGTGATTAAGTTCTCAGCACAGATCTGGTTAAAGTTTGCCCTGTTTATCTTTGCTCTATTCGCAATACAGGTGCTTTTTCACTATATCTCAATTAAACACAATAAAAGGCTGAAAAAGTTTAATAATCTGGCACTGGTAATCTGGTTTATCTGTCTGCTGTATAGTCAGGTATTACACGCCTGGAAAGACGCCAGTTATGACACCTCTATCACCAATATGTCACGCTTTTTTCCCTTATACCGGCCGTTGACCGCCAAGTCCTTCTTTTATGATAATAATCTGGTTAATCAGGAAATGGCTCGCCAACAGGCTAAAGTGGTTAGCACCAGCAGCACCCAGCTTGATTATCCAAAGCAAGCCATTGAGTTTGCTCCCCTTGGCAAAAAAGTGAACTTTCTGTTTATTGTTATTGATGCATGGCGTTACGACGATTTTAACGCCCAGTACACACCTAATATGGCGCAATACGCCAAACAAGCAACACAATTTAAACAACACAAAAGCGGCGGAAACTCTACTCAGGCAGGTATCTTCAGTCTGTTTTACGGATTGCCCAGCCCTTACTGGATAAGCTTTAGAGACTCAGGCGTTCGCCCGGCATTTCTTGAGACAGCGGCAAAGCAGGGATATGACTTTAACATCCTCTCCTCTGCCCAGCTAAACCGTCCACCATTTGATCGCACGGTTTTTAACGGTATTAAAAATCTGAGAGTTTATACGCCGGCCGAAACGTCTCCCGAGCGCGATGAAATCATCACCCGCGATATGGAACAGTTTATCCATCAACAAAACAAAGATAAGCCTTTCTTTGGTTTTCTTTTCTACGACTCGGTGCATGCCAACGAGATCCCAGAGGGAGAAGAACTCGTGTTTCAGCCAAGCTGGGATACTCCCCGCTACCTTAAACTGAGCAATGATATTGACCCTGAACCTTTTCATAATCTGTACCGGAATTCGCTTTATTACACTGACAAAAAGATAGGCCGCGTTCTCTCTGCGTTAAAACAGAAAGGGCTTGATGATAACACCGTTGTGGTGATTACCTCAGATCATGGTGAAGAGTTTAATGACAACAAAAAGAACTATTGGGGACATGGTGGAAACTATACTGATGTTCAGGTTCATGTGCCTATGATTATCAAAGCTCCGGGGTTAGAAACCACCATAGCGACACAGCCAACTAACCATATGGATATTGCTCCTACTCTAATGAAGCGTTATCTGGGCGTTTCTACTCAAGCCAGACATTACTCCCTTGGCGAAGATATGCTGGATAAGTCAGCAGAAAACAAACCGGTAATTATCGGTAGTTACAACGATTACGCCATTGTCACCGACAACGAAATTGGAGTTGTAAATGAAACGGGCGGAATTTCTCACTATGATAAAGCAATGAACCCGGTTAAAGACGCTAAATTAAATGTTAACACTCTTAAGCAAATCATAACGGATCTTAACCACTTCTATAAATAACCTGCTCAGTGATAAACCGGTCTCTTTAGCTATTAATTACAATGAGGCCGGCCTTTCACTTCCCCTTTACCTGCTATTAGTCAGAGCCTTCTATCTCATAACTCACGTCATTAATAACTCTCATTATTGCACCAGTACTTATTTTCATTCCCTTTTAAATAAATAGATCTAAGTCACTTCAGGGTGATTTCCCTGAGAATATAACCCATATCTTGTTTATATATTTAACGCAGCAATTAGCAACTATATAGCAGATTTTTGCTAGTTATCTTTTAGCCAATACTCAATGATATTTACAACAACAAAACGGAACTGCTTTAGATCAGCAGACTAAAAATCAATCACTAAAGGATTTCTGATGCTAACAGGTTACTGGTCAATCGATGCATTTGTTATTGCTAATATCCTATTGTGTTTATTAGTAATTGTTGTCTTTATTTTCTGTCAGAGTAAAGGCAGCGGAGTGCTTGAAGATTCTCCTGAGTATCAAACACCTAAGGAGTAAAAGATGAACACCAAAACTCTCGGCTATACAACAATGATTGTCTCTGCCGCCTTAATGGGTTGCGTGGGTTTATTTGCGCGCAACATTAATACCAGTGGTGATGTAATCGCCTTTACCAGAATGACAGTAGGCGCGCTGTGTATTCTGGCAATTATGCTCTATCAGGGTAAAGGAGCACTGATAAAACAAACCAAGCTTTCTCCTTCGGTAATTGCCAGTGGTGCCTGTCTGGGGCTTTGTCTGGCGGCCTATGTTTCATCTACTAAATATACCACGCTGGCGAATGCGGTATTTCTGATATATACAGGGCCGGTGTTCTCAACCATACTTGCTGCTATTTTCCTCAAGGAGAAAATCGCTAAACTGACCGCGGGTTTATTAACAGCAGTATTTATCGGCTGTTTGTTTATCATTGGTATTATTAATTACAGCCCTGAAACCGGATTAACCGTTTCGCTCTCATTCTCTAAAGAGAACTTTATTGGCGATATGCTAGGCCTGGCCTCTGGTCTCGGTTATGGCTTGTATCTGTTCTTCAGCCGTTACCGTACCGATGTTGGTTCCGATTCACGCTCATTTTTCAACTTCCTGTTCGGAGCCTTAGCCATTGCGGTGTTCTTCCTGATGAACCCGCCTTCACTGGCTGAGATGGACACTAGTTCATGGGTCTGGCTGATTTCAATGGGATTCTTTATCGGCTTTGGTGCACTCTCTCTTCTGACCATTGCAGCTAAGCACCTGAAAGCAGCAGAGCTGGCTTGTGTCTCTTATCTGGAAACGGTTGTCGGTGCAGGAATTGGTATTATGATGTTTGGTGAAAGTCTCACAGCATTGCAAACTATCGGGGGAATTCTGGTCATCGGTGGCGGAATGGGAGAAATCGTCTTTACCATGAGTAAAAGGAAGAATAAGGTTGCTCAAACTGACGCACAGTTAAACCACTAATCAAACTCAAGGACGCGATTATGGACACGGCTCTGAACTGGATATTGCTGGCTGTAACAGTTCTTATCATGGTTGGACTGGCACTCTACAGCAACAAGATAATGAAGTCTGACGAGAGTGAGAGTGGTTTCCTCCTTGCGGCCAACTGCCTCGGCCCGTTTACCGGGGCAGCCACCATAGTGGCCACCGGTTTTTCCGGCTGGGGGTTTATGGGCTCACCCGGTGTGGCCTATCGCTTCGGCGCAATAGAGTTGCTTGGTAACTTCTTTTTCGCCCCTGCTATGGTATTGGCTGTGCTGTTTTGTGCCCGTTTTCTGCATCAGAAGGCACAAAGCATGGGCAGCCTGACCATTCCTGAATACATAGCCAAGAGTCATGAAGGCCCTGAAGCAGTTAAGCGACTGACGCAGGCTGTTGCCGCCCTGATTACCGTGGTTCTTCTGCTGGTATTCTTGGTTGGTCAGATCAAAGCATTAGGATTACTTGGCGGCCAATGGCTGGGCATAGACAACACCACTGCTTCAATGATTATGATCGGCATTATTATTGTCTATACCTCAATTGGCGGGCTAGCCGCGGTCGCTTTTACTGATACCTTTATGGTTATTGGTATGTGCGTATCGGCATTTATTATTGTATTTACTATTTTTACCGATATTTCACCCACAGATCTATTTGATGCCTTGCACGCTATTGACCCTGAATTGGTGGCGCCAAGTGATTCAGGCCCTTATGGCTCGACTAACTGGCATGTGTTCTTAGTGCTGCCTTACGCCTTTATTTATTCAACAACGCTGCCCTATATGTCGGTTAGGTTTATGGCGCTGGATAAAAAAACCAAACTACACCATATGGCTGCGTATATGACGCCTATCGCTTGTCTTCTTAGTCTGGTTCCTCTGGCCGGGCTCTATATGAGAGTCAAGGTTCCCGGTTTAGAACATGCTGACAGTGCCATGCCGGTATTTCTGACCACTTTCCTGACTCCTACTGTATCAGCAGTTATCACCCTGTTTATTCTGTTTGCCATGAAATCGACCGCAAACTCGGTACTACACTCCATTGCCGGATCAGTATCTCATGATCTCAGGCAGGCACTATGGCCAAGATGCCGCCTTTCTGATAACAAACTGCTGCTTCTGAACCGAAGTGCGGTCTGGGGACTGGGAGGAGCAGGCTTTATTGGGATGCTGTACGCCCCGCCGTTTATGTTGTCTATGTTAGCCATACTGGGCTCGGGCACATTAATGGCAACTTTAGTCGCCCCCACTCTGCTTAACCGTTACGTTGAAGGAAATATTTACGCCGCTCTGAGTGCCATGATCAGTGGTTTCCTGAGCGGAGCAATACTGTTCTTACAATTCGATTTAGGCTGGGTAGAGGCCCCTATTTATGCAACCCTGATATCTTGCGGCTGTTATTATCTGGTTGCCAAAGGATTCCGGAAACAACAAGTGACTCATTATCTCCGGTCACGTTGATCTGGATAAAAGGGAGCAGTGAAAAGAGGCGCTGCTCCCTTTATTTTTTCTTTTTGTTGGAGAGAGGGCTAACAAACCCGGTTGAACTTTTCCATATATTGTTTCTGAACCTGACCTTCGACAACAAGAGAGTGATCAATATTGTTTTTTCATATCAACATGATCACTTCGGTACTGTCTGGGCGTCACCCTTAATAACCCTTTAAACTTTGAATTAAAATTAGACAGAGAAGAAAAGCCGACTTCTGCGCCTATTTGAGCAATACTCCAGTCTGTCGTTACTAAATACCGTGCAGCTTGCCTTACACGTTGTTCAATTAAATACTGGCGGAAGGTTGTTCCCATATTAGAGTGAAAGAATCTTGAGAAAGTACTTTTCCGCCATATGTAACTGGCTGGACACCATTGATACCGATAAAGGCTCCGATAAATTCTTTTCAATAAAATCCAGCGCAATATGTAAACGGTCTTCTGCACGCTTAGTACTGCTTATTTCTACGCACTCATCAAGCAAGGTTTGTTTTGGGGCACTTTCTGCAAGAGTATTCAATAAACTGAGTAAATGGAGTACCTGAGAGAACTCGAACGTGTTTTCCATTACATCCAACAAACTTCTTACCTGACTAATGACTACTCCATCAAACAACAAGCCGGCTTTCGACTGTTCAAGCATCTCACGGATCTGGTGAAACTGAACACTATCAACAAAGGTCTGTCCCAAGGCATTGAGCCTGAAGTGAAGCACATTGTTAACCTTATTAAGCTTTTGTTTACACTCGTTATTAATTGATAAGCGAAACGGGTTAAACGGAGCCAGAAGTACCGCCTGATCTTTTCTTAGCAGGTACTCTTTGTTAGCCAGATGTAAGGTACAACCATCCGTATTTGGTTGTATCAGAATGTAATCAGCGCCGAAAATCATATGTTTTGACTCTTCTACTTTCTGCAGGTCAAACATATGGAATTCCGGGGTATTTGCTATGATTCTTTGGTTCACGCTGCTGTTCTCCCGTACAACATACTAAAAACAGTTTCCGACTTTATAGATAAGACAACAAGCACTGCGTGCTGAAACGTGATTAAACGCGACGATAGTCAGCACTCTTTGATTATTAATTTGAACTGCTGCGTATTACTTAAAAAACCACTTTGTTATTTTGTTATTTCGTTCATCTCTATACAAGCCGCATAAACACTGCATAACATTTCACATACACAAATAGCCAGCTGTTATTTTTTGACGCAAATCTTATATTGTTAGAGATAAGCAGAAATTAGCCACTCCTAAGCATTAATTCACTATTATAAAATTCTGACAGGCGCAATATAAACGTTAACAGGCGTCAGCACTATCATTATAAAAATGATAATCTTTCTGCCTTTTTAAATAAGAAAATAATATCAACTAATCCAAAGAATATTTACCAATATATTCTCGGTTATTTTTCACTAACGTATATACTCTCAGGGAGTTTGTCATGAGTATTTCAAATGATCTATATCCAAATGCTTCATTACCTCTTGAACGTAAAGATTCAGGTGTTCCGATTGTACGCCCCGGTCTTCATGTAGAGTCCTACAACGATTTCGATCCACTGAAGCATGTAATCGTCGGTATTGCTGATAACCAACACATTCCGGAAGCTTGTCCTGCCAGTAATGAGAAAATCCCGGCTGACTCCCCAATGCGAGGCAGCAAAGCGGGCCGAAGAACTCAAGAAAGTATCGATAAGGCTAACGAGTGCCTGAACGGGTTTGCTAAACAACTTGAGGACCGCGGCATTATCGTTGACCGCCCGGGAGCCGTTGACTGGCACTCCAGAATCACAACACCTGACTTCACCATCAGCTCTGGTTTCGGTGTAATGCCTCCGCGTGACTGTTTGTTGACCATGGGTAAAAGCATCCTGATGGCACCAATGAGCTTCCGTAGCCGCTATTTTGAGTATCTGGCCTACGTTGACTTGCTTCGTGAATACTTTGAATCTGATCCAGAGTGTCTGATCGAACAGGCACCGCGCCCTCGCCTTGGCGATGAGAGTTTCCGTATGGACTATGTTGCAGCGTACGAAACCTTATCTGATGAAGAGACTATGGCTCGCTCACTGAGAAAAGAGTACAGCACCAAAGAGACAGATATTCTGTTTGATGCCGCAGACGTAATGCGCCTGGGCAAAGATATCTTCGTTCAGCACGGCCTGACCACTAACCTTGCCGGTATCCGCTGGATTAAGCGTAAGTATGAGCCACAAGGCTACCGTGTTCATACATTAAGCTTTGAAGATAACCACCCAATTCATATTGACGCGACTTTCTGTCCGTTACGTCCGGGTCTGATGTTACTTAACCCGCACCGTCCTCTGTTCAAAGGTCAGCGTGAGATCTTTGAGAAGAATGGCTGGGAAATTGTTGAAGCCGTTAACCCTGCATGGGATAACCCACCACCACTATGTTACTCAAGTACATGGTTATCAATGAACACCTTGATTCTCGACCATAAAACAGTGTGTGTGGAAGCGACAGAAACAGGTCAGATGGAACAGTTCGACAAGCTTGGCTTTGAAGTTGTTCCTGTGGATCTACGTGATGCTTACGCATTTGGCGGCGGCCTGCACTGTGCTACTGCAGACGTGTGGCGTGAAGGTAAATGCGAAGACTACTTTGCAAACCAGTTCACCGGTGCACATAGCGTGGAGCACTGGGAGTATTAAACTACCCATAATAATTAAGCTGGGCTCTATTATGAGTCCGGCTCTGAAATGGTATCATCAACTGGAATATATATGGTGAACCTCGCCCCGCCATAAATCCGGTTACTTACCTTTATCTGCCAATCAAGAATTTTGGCGGAACGAGAGGCAATAGCCAACCCAAGACCGAAACCACCAGTATCATTACTCCTGCTCGAATCCAGCCTGGAAAAAGCCAAAAAAATCTCCCGAAACTTATCTTCTGGTATTCCGGGACCATCATCTTCAACTTCTACACAAACAAATTCTGACTGTCTGGTGAGAGATAACCATACTTTTGTCTTAGTATACTTGTCAGCATTAGCAATTATGTTATCCAGCAGCAAACGAGCCAAAGTAGGCTCGACAAGCAATCGCGTCCTTAACGGGAGTCTGGAATCAAATTTGCCCTTAGCCGGAGAAATAAATGCCAGCCGGCTGCGGCAAAAATCCTCTATATCAACAACGTGGTACTCCAGCTCTCTCTGACTTTCATCAAGTGAGCTTAGCTTTGCCGCCATAACAATGTTCGTTGTCAATTCATTGATATCATTGATATACATATCCAGTTCATCAAACAAGTCAGAGTTATCTTGTTCCTTGCGACTTCTAATTAAATCACCAATTAACTGTATTCTACTTAAAGGGGTTCTTATTTCATGTGAGATAGCATGTGCGAAGATCTGACTCTGCTTAATTTTATCCTCTATATCATCGGCCAGTTTATTAAAGCTATATGCCAGTACCGAGATAGGTTCGGGTACGTTTTCATCAGCCCGGGCAGACAGTTCACCCTTAGCAAACCTTTTTTTTATCAACAAGAGATGAGACAAATTTTTCTGAAAACGACGGACAGGAATATAGGTAGTCAATGCCAGAGACGAACAGATGGAGAGAAATAGGCCAAGGATAAAAAGCAGTTCTGAATCTTCATACCATTGAATTTCAGGGTCAAAAAAGTCACGGTTTTCACTAAATACGAATGCTTCACTGCCACCCTCGAGCACAAACACGGCCACATAGAGACTGTCTTCCTTTAGAAAGATCGGTATCCCATCAATTCTTTTTACCAACTGGCAACCTTTGCACGGAGGTCCTCCCTTCCAGTCAGGAATAAGCTCAAAATCAAAGATGTAAAACGTTGCTTTGCCTTTTTGTTTCAGTTCAGAATAGAGATCACTATGATTGTCTGCTTCGCTAGTTTTCTGATTAAGTACGTACCTTTCAGCGAAGTATTTTGCATCCATCAAAAACCTTTCTGCTTCAGTTTCCCTGAAATAGAGACCACCAAAGTTGTAGAACAGAAAGATAATCAAGACTATACCGAGTATCAATCCTGTGTAGATTCGGGCAAATACGGAAGAATAGAGCTTACTTATGAACAAGCATATATCCTTTGTTTCTCAACGTTTTTATTAGTACCTCGTTAACATTATTCTCTACCAGTTTTTTTCTCAAGCCGGATACTCTCATATCAACCGTTCTGTCTGACGCGTTATATTCAAAACCTCTAACTGCTTTACAAAACTCTTCCCTGCTAACCACTTTCGCAAAATTTTCGAACAATAGATTGAAAACATCAAATTCTGAGGGAGTCAGCCTAATCTCCTCAGAACGATAGAAAACACGCTGAGACTCTTTTTCTACTAAAAATCCCGTTGATGAAAGTTCTGCAGTGCTGGTTGCCGGTGCTCTGCGCAGCAGGGCTTCCACCCTTGCCAGCAAAATATTCCCTTTCACAGGTTTAGTGACATAATCATCAGCGCCAAATTTAAATAAGCTGACTTCACTCATTTCATCAACGGACGCCGTTAACACCAGAATCATTCCCCTGAAAAAATCCCTCGCTTCCCGACAGATATCAACGCCATCTTTGCCTGGCAGCATTAAATCTAAGATCACAACGTCGGGATTAAACTCACGGATAACGCTGATTGCATTTTCCCCGGTAAATATCATCTCTACCTGATAACCTTCTGCATCAAGGTATAACTTAATTAAGCGGGCTATCACCCTATCGTCTTCAATAATGAGTATTTTAGCTTTAACCACTAATGATTTTCCTTTCAGCTTATCATCATAGATTGAACTCTGATGATATATTCACAGTATCTATTTAGTGTTTTGACGTATTTTGCCTATCAATGACGACTAAACACATGCAAGCGGGCAAAACTCTTACATATCCTTACATATGGCATCCACAAGGCTTTAGCCAGATCTTCTTCTGAATACAGCCATGCTAACACCTTAAAATCAGTTTTATATATCAATATATCAAACATAAAATGCATATTATTTCACGTATCGTTAGTATCATTTAATATAAATAGTTACAATTCTTATCGAACAAGACTAATGTAAGTATAGTCACTGGAATATCGCTCGCTTTATGTCTAGTGTGACTTTTTTGCTGATGCTTCTATCGTTTAATTTGTAAGCGACACAGAGCGCAAACCTATACTAATAAGGTCAAAACATGAAAAAAAAATCACTACTTACCATTAGTGCCCTTATGCTCACCGCTTGTGGTACCGCTAATCTGGCCGTAATGGAAAAATCTGCCGACGTTTCTGCGCAACCAGAACTGCAAATTAAAACGGATGGCGATTTCTGGGGGTTTGGTAAAGAAGGAACTTTTGATCTGGCTGGCTTGTATCAGGGGAAGTATAACCGCAGCGCGTCGGATGCAAACTGGTTCTTTGGCAGAATTACGGTAAAAGACGGCAGTATGGCTGCTGAAATCGTACGTAATGATAATGGTACTAGCTGGCAGTTAGTCTGTACCGGCGGTGGTGCGTCGGTAAACTATATGGGTGTCGACTTCGGCGGAAATGATCCTTACAGGTGTGATGTTATGCAAGGAGAAACCGTGGTAGGTGAGTACAAAATGGAGCCGACCGGCGGTCTGATTAAAATTGGTATTGAGAAGAAAGAAAAAGGTTTTATCCGCGTAGGTTCTACTCACTTCAACGTTGAAACCATTCACACCAGTAAAGATCTTATGATGGCTACCGAAATGGCTTTGGGCTATAGCTTTAAGCAAGGCTCACAAGAAGTCGCAGCGGCTCAGACTAACGGCTACCTTACGTTGCAAATGTTGCCTGAATTGAGTGAAGAGCAAAAAGACGTGCTGGTGATCGGCACTATTGCCAGCTCTTTAAGTTGGCGCCCGGAAGAGTAATACCAAGAAATCTAGCAAGGTTCGGGCAGTTCACCCGAACCTTCTTAATGTCAAAAGTACATTGAATAAGCTATAGAGAACTCAGGTTCAACATCATACTTCGCTGTTCCCCGTATATCCCAATCACTACTATCTCCAAGCCTCACTTCCCATTCAGCCGCAATCCCACCACCATTAAAGTGTTCATGCTTCAACCTCGGACTTATTTGTAAATGAGTCTTCCACCGTTGATCACTGGTATAAAGAACACCAAGACTGGCAGCCATTGTCGATCGGTTTATTGCCGTAAAATCTATCACGGCTTGCGGGATCATATATAAACTAACCTGGTCAAAAGCTCTGTCTGCTATACCGAGCCCGCCATAAAATCGCCCCCGCAGACAGTTTTCACACTCCAGGCTTTCAGGCTCCAAAGTCAATTTCATATTCCAGGCATATCTACTGCTGTCAAACAAATCAACGTCAAGAATATTGAGAGTTGAAATATCAAAAAAATCCATCCTGTGTAAGCGAAAGCTATCTTGATAAGCTCTAAGCTCCGTATGAAGAAAAGTGGCATTAGAATCCCGGTATCTGGCCGCTTCCAGAGCAAGATAATCATAATAACCCAGCCTGAAATCAATTTGACTGAAGTGACCTGAACTCGCGTTGTACCCCCTTTCAACTCTGAATAACATTGGATTTTGTGCCAGATGTGGAGGATCAGAAGATATATATTGCCAGTCAATCTCGGCCGGCGGCAAAGTTAAGTTTTCCATCAGTAGCCGGCGTTTTATCTCTTTATAACTCTTTTCACCTTCATCTTCCTCGAGAATTTTTATCTCGTAAAAGTCATACAGTAAGCTAATGACTTTTGAACGGCTATGCTCACTCAGACTCAAGTACTCATCAGAGTTAAAATAAGAAACAGATTGCGAGATCAGCTTAGCGACCTTTCTCTCATCTTTAGTCATTGCCAGATATTTGCTATAGATTCTCGAAAACTTGGACTCCCTTCTTTTCACCTGTTCAACCAGAGGAAGTCCCTGATAGGTTAGCTCGCTGATGTTTTTAAATATATCAAGTGGCATATCCCAGGGCTGATAGGGATTAACCAAGGATATGTCAGTTGCCACCTCAAGCAGGTTAGCGAGTTGCGTGGCGCAATTTCTGTTTAAGAAGTAATAACGGAAAGTCTGAGATCTCAGTTCCCATAAGTGAAGCTCAATTAACTCAACATCATACCCTTTAAGGTTGAGTTTATACTCCCACAAGACCCTGCTTTCGAGTTCAGCATAGGCGGCATCATAGACAAAGAAGTCATCCATTGTATATTCCGCGCTATAACCTCCGAATATACCGTAGGTAACATACTTAATCGGACCATCGTTATCTGCTACCGAAGCACCGTAATTAACGCTAATATCCAGCAAAGGCGTTTCAGCTTGCTCAGACGTCACCGGTCTGTTTAATTTCAGCAAAGCATGTCCAAAAAAAGAAGCCGGATTGCTTAAATAGCCTGAAACAAAGATCAAACTAATCGAATCTACCGGATTGTTTGTACGCCACTCTTCTAAACGCGGACATTCAACCAGCGGAAATTCAACCGCTCCTCTTAAATTTCGTTTCAGCCATAGCAACCGACCGGGGAAAAGGCATTGTGGATGTTCATCTACGGGAAATGCATTTTGTGGACGCTTAAACGCCGCTATTGTGGCCTCTAGCTCAAGATGCTCATTTATATTTCCGTCAGGGTGGATAAAGAAGCTATCAGACGTTACCAAACTGCTTCCCTGTTCAAAGTGCAGAAGTTTACGCCACTGCCCTAGCTTTTGCTTGTTTACAATTAAACCCGCTTTTTTGGCTGACGAACCGACGTAAAAAGCAGTATCCGAGGCCATCGCCGGCTGAAAGGCACTAAGAATAAGCAACAAAAAAGTGGCGAGCAAAGTTATTCGCCAGCCACTTAAATTAGATACAGAGTTAAACATTAAACGGCTTTACATTGACCCGGGACCGACTGAACATTCTCCCGCACAATATTAAAATAACTCTCAACTTTTTTATTATGGCTACTTTTCAGGTAGTTGCTATTAGTCACAGAGTCAGAATAATCGCTTCGGATACTATTAACGATTGTAGGCCGTGCTTCTGGTGTACATTCTAGCATGTCCAGTACGGCAGTAAGGTGCTCACCACTCCCCATAGCTGTATCTTGCTCTATCATCGGCAAGTTTGTATTAATAAAGCGAGCTGCAGACCATAAGGATTTTCCACATAACTCGGGGCTGGAAAGACGAGATGTTGAAGCATCACTGGTACTGGAAGAGATATTTAGCGTAACCGCCAGATATCCATCCATCGCCTTGCCTGCCAGCACCTGACCCGTACCGCACTCTTTCAAGTAGTTTGCCTGAGCTAGCTGCGGGGCAAGGAAAAATATAAATAACAATACTGCTTTTCTCATAATAAACCTCTAATTAATAAAACGTATGCGGCTAAAACATACAAAAATGTATTACTGCACTCTCTGGCAAGAGTGCTTGTGGTTATCCAGAGTGGCGGAAAGCATGTCAAAATACGCCCCCGACTTTTGCCATCCGTCCATGGTCAAATATTCTTCTCTACGGATAAGAGCAGAAAACTCCCCCCTCAGGTCGGCTTTGATCGCCCTATTTGCAGAATCACTGCAATCAAAGTAAGAAAGCATAGCTAACATATGCTCACCGTCACCTTGAGCAGTGTTCTCCTCTATTTGTGGGTACGATTGCTGAATGAACTTTGCCGCAGCCCAAAATGGGCCGGCACAAGATTCCGGAGTTGATAAGTTCGACATTGTTGCGGTAGTACCAAGGTCAAACGAAACATTGGTACTAAGTGCCGGAAAACCATTTAATGTTGGTCCTGCAATCCAGTGTCCTATACCGCAATCCATCCAAAGGTTATCTGCAAGGGACACCTTTGAGAATAAGGCTAGCGCTAATAAAGAGTACTTCAGTTTAAACATTCTAGTACCTGTATATCTACTTAAGATTGTTAATATTTAACTTAATAAAAATTTTATATAAAAAGCCATACTAACAAATTCAACCAGATTCTATTGTAAGAGTATGTAATGATGTTTATTCTGTGTAAGGGGTTCTTATATCAGGCTTGGAAAATCGATCTTACCTCCATATTTAGTCAGAGTAGCCAGAACACTTACTTATTACTCAGAGAAGGATTCGAGACCAAAAGTGTCGACTATCTAATTGCTTTCAACAAAAGGGGATTGAAACTGAAGCCATCACGTAACGGACATAGTCTATTATTGAATAGTTTCTCTTTAGTAAAGTGGGACAAAGCCGAGTATTGCAGCGCAAAACGCTGGATTTTTGAGTTTTATAACTTATTATTATACTGGTGCTGACAGGGGTACTCATAATAATGAATAATGGTTTTTTATTTCACTCACTACGAAAAGTAAATATATCAACGAGATTGGTATTCGGTTTCACATTTATTTTTATCTGTTTTTTACTTTTTTTCTCTTGGACTAGTTACCAAAATGCCTACAAATTAATCAACAAAGAAATTAATGCCGATTTATTAAGCCATACATTACTAATTAAAAAGAACATTTCATCTACGGCAGAAGCTACGATAAAGAACTACCTCCGCTCAAAAACAGAATTTGTTTATCAGTACGCTGAAGAACAGTACAAAAGATATTTGGCGGGAGAGATTTCAGAGTCCGATGCTAAAAATAAGGTGTTTGACTTAATTAAATACAGAAGTATAGCCAGAGATGGTTATCACTACATTATCAACTCGGACGGTATCGTATTACAACACATTAACCCTCAGCTAATTGGTACCAACATAAATCACTTCGGCCACATCCGGGATCAAGTTTCGAAGAAAGCGGGTTATATCGAGTATGAATGGCGGAATGAGGGCGAACTGGAGCACAGAGATAAATCCCTTGATATGAGCTATTTCAAGCCATGGGACTGGATAATTTCTTCATCTGCATATAAAGACGATGTTTTAGAGCTCGTCAACATTGAAGATTTTTCCGCTGTTATCTCATCCATTAAATTTGGCAAAACAGGTTACACTTACATCTTAGATCGCGACGCTAATTTTATTTACCACCCCTTTTTATCAGGAAGTGCGTTTCATCATGCCAAAGAACGATCTATGAACAGTGACTTTTTCAAGAAAATTATTAACGATCAAGAAGGTGTTGTCTCTTATTTGTGGAAGAACCCGGAAGATAACGATTATCGAAACAAAATTGCGGTCTTCAGTTATATAGAAAAGTTCCGTTGGACAGTTGTGTCATCAACTTATCCTGAGGAATTTTATGCACCTCTTACACAGTTGAGATCTTATTATATAGGGTTAGTTTTTATATCTCTGCTTATTGCAACTCCTATTGTCATGTTTTTCTCTTATTCGATCGTAGCACCTATCCAAAATGTCATAGCAGGCATTACTAAGGCGAAGAAAGAAGGCAACCAAGTTCGTATTCGTCTTGACGGATACTCTAACGACGAAGTGGCTATTTTAGCGCGAAGCTTTAACTCTTTTTTAAAGCAAGCCGAAAGAAATACGGAAAAATTAAACAGTCAAATAGGTAAAATTCAGCAGTCCGAAGCGAAACAGGTCAACCTAAATACCATTCTCAACAATAAAATTATTGAGCTGCTAGCTAAACTCGAAAAGCAAAGAGAAGAGTTGGACTCAAAAGTTCTTGAAATTCAGAACATTCAGGACAAGCTCATAGCATCTACTGACTTTTATAATGCCGGCCGATTAGCTATCGGAGTCACAGGCATCGTAAATGCTAATCTCGCTAAAATTTCCGCATCAACCTCTTCTAGTAACGAAACCATAGAGTATTTGATTGGTGGATATAAAAATATGACACTGACAAATGAGCAACTCGAACAGTCAATTCATAAGCTTTCAGATTATAACCAAGCACTTAACAATGAACTGAATAAGACAATTAATATTGCAAAATGTTTTGAGTCCATTTCCGGAAGTTGCTCACCTTCTAATCTCATTCATTTTAGCGTTAGTGAGCTAATAAATAGAACGATAGAATCTTTACATCCACTATTGGAGAGCAATTCGTTAACCATTAATTCATCCTTTGATCAAGACGTCATTATTACTAGCCGACCTGAATACTTTAATGCTATTTTCTATAGTTTAGTTTTCAATAGCATAGACCATTACCCTGATCTTGAAAAAGAAGGCAATTCAGAAATAAAAATTTCATTTAATGAAGATAGTAGTCACCTACACCTAATATATTTCGATAATTGCTGTGCCGCGAAAAAACATAGCAACAAAAACATGTTTAAATCATCTGAATACAGACATAGCACACAGTTTAATTTTGAACTAAATACAGCAAGATATATAGTCAAAAATAAGCTGAATGGAAAAATTAATTTTGTTTCTTCGGATGATGGAGGCTTCATCATCGAAATTACAATACCTAAGACTGAAAGCAGGTAAACAGCTTAATGCTTCCAAATTTGGATTTATTTGTCCCGAAAAGCACTAAGACTTCTCGGAACAATCATTTTATTTAGATAACAACCATTTAGAAATATAGTTCGCTAAAGGTTTAAAGGCAGGATTGGACCAGTTTAATGCATCAGGGTTTCCTTGCCCAATCGTACCAGTATTACTAAACGGCGTATTATTGGAGCCTTTCACTTCCCCAATTTCAGCCTTGGACGGATCTTTCATATATTCATAGGTTAGCCCCAACATAGCGCCAGGATTAAGATCGACACTTAGTGTATGGATGGGATCCCGCTTGCCACTGCCATCCGGATCTTCATCCACGTCAATCGAACAAGTATTAGGAACAAGTTGACCATTACCATAATTACAGGAGTCATGAACCAGATATTCAGGGTAGCCGCCAGAAGCCTGAACGACTAGCAAAGTTTTAAATGCCGCATAGCTAGTCTGCAATTCTGCTCCTGCAGCGCTGTTATTGTTGTTATCTATATAGTAATCAAAAAGTTGAATCATTTTTTGGTATGAAGTTAAACCCGTTGTTTCATCTTTTCCACTAAGATTTGTATACACCAATTCGATCGCGTCCAGAACCTTAGGAGTACCACTTTTCTCATTCATACTATCTGCCAGCTTGAGCACAAAAGCATCTGCAGCACTACCACTTGAAGGATCGGGCTCATCTTCCAGCAGCCCTATTATTATCCTCTTTTGATTGTACAGATTACGTACATCATTGCTGGCATTACTCAGGAAATCATTAATCTGAACCTTTACTCTTTCCACTTGAGCGTCAGAAACACTTGAATCAATTTTTAATACATAGACACCGTTTTCAAAATGGCAGTGAGGCACATCTGCAGCACTTGAGCAATTATCTACAGATGTATATACATTCACCTTAGTTGTAGAATTTCCTTCATTACAACCTAGTAGAATGGAGGCGGCTAAAATGGTCAATCCGTACTTAGCAGCATGATTGCTCTTCATAGGTTAGAACACCTGATATCATTGTATCGTCTTCATATTCCTTTCTATTAGCCGACACGCACATAACTTATATAACAATTTATCCTTTGCTATATTACTTATTGACATCATACTAATTAACAATACTCGAGGGTGTTATCCTTACAATCCCTTACATGCGTAGAACCAAGTAAGAATCACAATGCGTTAAGGCGTCAGAAAATATAACAGGTTAAAGCGCGGGAGCTTTAACCTGCCTCCTAACCTAGATGATGAGCTAAGTTAAGTTCCGGGATTTTTCTTCTATTGTTTTAATGAGATAAGATTAACAATCTCACTAATTTGCAAAAAGCACTCTTGAACTATTATCAATGCCGGTAAGTAAAATGGTGTTTCGGTTGACCTTATCCAGATGTCGGATCTGGCGCGTTTCCATCTCAAACAGCTTTTTGAATACTTCTATCTCTTCTTTGCTTAAGCCCTTCTGTTCTTCAGAACTTATATCAATATACTCTTGCGGCTCAGCAAATATGTAACCATCTTTACTTGACCATTTACCTAAATCGGCAATGTTAATCTCTGCCAGTTCTTCATCTTTATTGTTGTAAAGCTTTATATAGGACTCCCGGATATAGGTCTTATTCGTCAGATACTTAATGTTGCTATTTAAGTCCATCTTAGATACCGGACCCAACTTAAAGTTATTCTGTTGCACTGTTTGCGGCGATATATAGACCTCTGTCAGTGAGTGCCACTTATTTGATGTCAAAATTTTCTCAGTTCTATAGTCAGAGTGCTGATATCGATTAAAGCCCATAGCCAGAAGCAGTATCACTCCAAGTAAAATATACTTATTTCTCATAACTCCCCCACACCCGCTGACACTCCTCAGCTAACTCCCCTTTTTCGGCGATAATATCTATGGTCGAACTATAGGCATTGTCTTCATCAGAAATATGGAACAGTACGCTACCCCTAGAGTCCATATTTATAATCACTTCTCTCAGGCTTTCTTTATTGTCTATGCTCCCCATAAAACTCTTTACGCAGTTCAGTACAGTGCTGCGATCCTGAGCAAACAGAACATGTTCTTTAATTGTCTTTACCGGACCCCCCTCTACTTTATCAAGAACCACGAACGGAGAGCGTTCAGATTCAAAAATCAGAGAAAAGGTGAGTAAGGCAGTAAATATGGCGGCCAAGATAAATGTTGCTGAGCCTTTCTTCGAAACTTGTTCCGATGAGAGCCCGTTAGATGTTGCCGCATCAGATTCGGAGTCTACTTTACTGACGTCAGCAGAAGCGGGTTTCTCAGATGTCTGTTTATCATTAACTTCAACAACACTGGCGATAAACTGATAGCCATGTTTCGGAATAGTTTTAATAAAAGAAGGCGATTTAACAGAATCATTAAGCATCTTTCTCAATGTCGAGATAGCCTGAATAACACTTGAATCATCAACATGAAAGCCTTTCTCAGTCCAGACTAAGTCATGCAACAACTCCCGGCTGATAAGTTCACCCGGGCGTTTTGAGAATGCAAGTAAGATATTACTTTCATTACTTCCCAGCCATATGGTTTGCTCTTCACCCGTTTTGTCATTGATAGACCTTTTATTGGGGTCAAAGAAGTAGCGGTCATCCAGCAGATAAGTAGATTCTTCAGACATAGAAGCGCCTTTTAGTGAGCCCTTAAACCATCAAGTACTGATGATAGTAAGCGCATTGGTTTACTGTACAGACGTGTAGTATATGAGAGAAAACCGCTTCGTCAACTGTTATTGCCCAGATGTATAATAATTTCTGAACAAACTTATCTTTCTTTTATGGAGAAACTTAAGTTAAAGCAAGGAGCGGTGTTTCCATCAGAACCATTATTCTCCATTTCTTTTTAATTACAAGCATTTAGCTTAATTATTCACCACTCTTATACGGTTTAATTTCTAATTAATGGCGAAAAAAGTTCAGATCTTTCTTTGTTATCTTTCAATAATCAGATTTATGTCACTGTTTTATATCAATGATATATAAATCCAGTTTTTTTACTTAAGTTTTGCACATAATTTCATAACGGAGTGAATCATTTTATTACCTTAATATTCAATAAGTTAAATAATTATAAAAACGATAAAAACATAATAAATGAGGTTTTATTTTGTTTTACTAGTCCATATTGGCAGTCCGGCGTTAAATCTTAGTGGTGGACGGAGAGACAATTGACTTCACTTTCAACCAACCACCTTATCCCTGCCTTAGTGGCTTGGTTTTAAAACTTAGAAGTCATCCTGTTTTCGTTCTCAATAAAAATCATATAAACATATTTGGGATTTAATAAGATGGACAAAAAAATCATCGCTCTAGCAGTAGCAGCTGTTTTCGCAACACCACTTACTTTTGCACAAGAAACTGGCAATACAGTTTACTCAGACAGTGGTACAAGCCTTAAAGTGGGTGGCCGTGCTGAAGCTCGCCTTTCTGTTCAGGATGGTAAAACTGAAGATAAAACCCGTATTCGTCTAAACATGCTTGGCAAGGTCGATATCCAGGATGGCCTGTATGGCATCGGTTTCTACGAGCTTGAGTATCAGGCAAACGACGAGTCAGCAACTAAGGAAGATGACGAGTTTGATACCCGTAAAGCATACGCAGGTATTGGCGGCGCATTCGGTGAAATCACTTATGGTAAAAACGACGCGGCTCTTGGTGTGGTAACTGACTTTACCGATATCATGGCTTACCACGGTGCAAAAGCGTCTTATAAGTCAGATATCGCAGACCGTACTGACAACATAGTTAGCTATAAAGGGGCATTCAATGACCTTTCCCTGAAAGCAAGCTACCGTTTCGCTGACCGTACTGAAACAGGTGGTGAGTACGACGATAACGATAAGAGTGGTTACTCTGTGTCTGCTATCTATAACTTCTCAGATCTGGGGCTGTCAATTGGTGCCGGTGCTGCCAAGCAAGACGCTGATACCAGTGCTGCAGAAGAAGATCAGTATATGATTGCTATCTCTTACACTATTGGTGGCTTGTACCTTGGTGCTTTCTATGAAGATGGTGAAGTCGCCGATGACGACAAAACTGCTTATGAAGTTGCTGCCAAATACACAATGGATAAATTTGTATTCTCTACTTCATACGGCAAGCAAGAGCTGGAAGATGACACATCTGCCGAAGCAACTGCTATCGATATGACTTATTTCTTCAAAGATAACTTCCGCACTTACATCTCTTATGAGTTCAACATGATGGATGAAGGTGACAAGTACGGTACAACAACCGTAACTAAAGCCAAAGCTGAAGATGAACTAGCTCTGGGTCTTCGTTACGACTTCTAATTGCAAATAGTATCCCCATACACATGCCCGCTGTAATCCAGCGGGCTTTTTATGTCTGCTCTTTGGTTACTGGTATCGGAAACAACTTGTCGTATAGCCAGTTATATATGAATGTATATAACAGATAAAATAACGTTAAGCCTAAATCCATCATAAAAGCATTCATAAGAGTCATCTCCAAATACCAGGCAATAATGGGAACAGACAGTACAACCAAGGAACCTTCAAACAAGCAGGCATGAATAACTCTTTCCGGAAAACTCTTATTGAGCCGCCCGGTTCGTCTCAACAACCAGTGATCAAACAGAAAATTGAATACATAGTTCCAGCCAGTTGCCAATAAGCTCATGCTAACGCCAAGCACACCAAGCTTTTGTGCTTCTATGCCAAGTAAAGAGCTACCTATAATTACAACCAGTAATAATCCTATAATCTCAAAGCCAACCGCATGGCGAACTCTGTCACCTTTTGTTCTCATAATAATCAGCGCTACGAATCGATTAGAAGAAAATTCTAACATAGTGATTATGGAGGACGAAAAATCCAACGCACATTTCAAAAATATGGCTAGGAGCAGATACATTCATAACAAGCCGCCACAGGGCATGCCGATAAATTAAACGACATGATTAAAATACAGGCAAACAACTGAGTTTTATCAGATTTATTTGGATTAGGGGTTCCATTTCATATTTGATGTGGCATTATAAACCCCGTTAACCGATGTGCGTGCATCGTATAATGGCTATTACCTCAGCCTTCCAAGCTGATGATGCGGGTTCGATTCCCGCTGCACGCTCCAAGTCTCCTTACCTGATTTGAAAATCCCAACCATTTGAGAATAAAGCGCTTTATTGCGTGTTTTGTGTATCTGCTACTTTAAAAACAGTCCGCCTAGAGAAACTCAAGTGGACACGGTGGCCAAATGGTGGCTATAACGGTGTCCATATTTGATTTTGTTAATGTTCTAAATTCAAATTATTGAGTATTATGATCTGCTCCAGCCAGACTGGACACTTCATTAAGCGACATTTTGTTGTTCAAAGTTAACTGGGCTTAGATACCCAAGAGCACTGTGCCTTCTCGTCCGATTATAACGTTATGACTATCACCGTTCTCAGCCAGTTCTTTTTGAATGCGCCTCGCACCATCTCGGCCTTTGCTGCTGTCAAACGCCTCCTTGACCTTGGTATCAAACTCTTGGCGATTTGCCTCGCGCTGGATAGCCTTATGGCGGTGCTTAATCCAGTAATAAAATCCACTTCGAGATACCCCGAACACCTTAGCCATACGGGCAACATTGAAGCACAGCAAGTGTTCGAGCATAAATTCGTAGCAATCTACTTTAGATTTTTCGCGAAGTAGGTGGCGGCCTTTTTTACTATATCTAGCTCTTCAGTTTGCTCAGCCAATTGCCTTTTAAGCTTGGCGACTTCAGCGGCTAGATCTTTTTCCCGCTGACTGGTACTGGTGTCTTTCTTCGCGGCCTTACGCCAACTGTAGATCTGGGATTCGTGTAAAGAGAGCTGCCTCGCTGCTGCAGCGACTCCCACTTTCTCTGCTAGCTTCAGGGCTTCTGCTTTAAATTCAGGAGAATGGATAATACGTTTTTTCTTGCTTGTCATGGTTCACCTCGTTAGTGATTGTACTCACTTAACTCGGTGTCCAAAACTGCTGGTGCGGATCAGTCTCTTACAGCCCCCAAAATTAGACCATATACACATAACCAAAAGTCTACTATTTACCATGCAAATGCAATAAAGACGAGCACAATATTTTTTACATTGGTATGTCAAATCAAAACAACGATTTTCTCTTTAATCGCATGAAACAATGCCGATTTTGTAGCTTCTATCTTCTCTAGCACCTGAGTACCAAATATAACATTGCTCGGATTTTAATTTGTTTTGACTTGGTTTCGCTGCAAGTATCACGTTTTCTTTGAATGAAAAAGTTCCCACTATATCAGTTCCTGTAACTCCTTCTCCTTTCCAATCATTCTGATGATAGCCGGCGAAGACAATATCTTCCCCTACACCTATACCCTCCATTAGCGAAGATAATGTTGTCGCAGAAGCAGAAGGAGTACCGAAGATAAAATAACATTCCTTTCCACATATATCTTTGAACGGATTGTAGTCAGGCTCATCACCATAATAACCACTTCCTGTAACCGGGTCAGTTCTATCTGGGTTCCGCCCTTCTAAACCAGCAACAACAAGTTTTGAATAGGTCATAGCCACTTGAGATTCAATTTGACTCTGTACAGAACTCAATGATTCGTTTCTAGCATCTTTCTGTATATTAAGAAAACGCGGCGCAGCCATTACTGACATAATACTTATTACCATAATAACAAAAATCAGCTCGACTAAAGTAAAACCTTTTATTTTTTGCATTGTCTGACCTTTCAGTTCAACATTATTTCATTATGCAAACACATACTAACCTATTGATACTGTTAATATGTATTAAAATATGATGTAAAATGACAGTTTAAAAATTTATCAATACCAACTAATCTTACTAAGATTATTTAAACCATTATCATAAAACCATTCTACATTGAAAAATCCCCAAAATGAACTTCAAAATCCTTACATCAACTGCCGCTCTCTCTGCTATTATCGTCGAAGACACCTGAATCTGCCAGACTTCAGGTTATTCCCATCCGTGCTCCGACAACGTGACGCTGCGCATATCCTCAATATCGCCTTATAAATTGTCTAAGAAAGAGTATTTCAATGGTGTAATATCGTGGATACAGCGAAAAGTTTCACCTGAGATTTTTGAACTATTGGCCAAAACATTTGTACTTATCAAAATAAAAAATAAGGTTAACATTACTCTTTTACTCGTAACATTTCTCATTTATTGTTTATTGTTTATTGTTTATTGTTTATTGTTTATTGTTTATTGTTTATTGTTAAATTAAATTCATCATAACACAAATTATTTAACGAAAATCAATCAAGGTAAAATTTAGGCATCAGAAACATGAATCATCCTTATAAACAGTAAAAATCATCGTTGCTTTTCAACTGTGCACTCTGATCCGTAAATCATCATGTTAAGTAAAAATGAGATGAGAACTCCTTTGTCATTTTTTACATCTATAAACTGATTAATAGTTTAATCATTAGAGGAAGCTTATTTTCAATAATTCCATGTACGATATCCATCCAATATAATGAAAATAATCTCAGGCATTATTTATCATGACCTTTCAAATTATCAGCTCCACGTTAACGCTTCTACGACTCAGTAGGGTAAAAACTAATATCATTGTACAAAGCAATACCGAAAATCTCATTATTTTACTTGATTACTTTATAGCAAAGGCATGCAATAAACATCGTTTATTTAACGCATTCGACTCTTGGTTTAAACACTAATGAATATCTAAGTCATAGTATAATTATCATTAGTAATGTGGGGCAGATTTTTCACCTAAGCTAATCAATCATGATGATTAAAATCAAGAATTCAGAATAAATAGCCAAAAAACAATCAGCACTATCAAGCGAGTAAAGATCATACTATGGATAAAATCCTGTTTTATACTATAATATAGCAAACCCAATGATAAAACATACTCTTTATTTAATAAACTTACATCATATGCTAAAAACATTTTCCACCTCCCTTATTTTATTTTTTCTTTGGTTTATCAGTATACCTGTGGCGTCACATGATCTCAGAATAATATCAGAAGATTTTCCACCAATTTCTTATATGAATAATGGCAAAGTGAATGGAATTGGAATTGATATAGCACATAACCTTCTAAAAAGTATTGATGCCTCCTATGGAAATATCGAACTATACCCATGGTCAAGGGCATTTTATGTTGTAAGTAAAAACCGCAACACGTTAATAACCTCTATGGCCAGAACTTCTGATAGAGAACATTTATTTAAATGGGTCGGCCCAATATTAGATAGAAAAATATGGTTATATAAACATAACGCAGACAAAGAAGTAATAATAAAAAAACTATCTGATGCAAAAAGATTCATTACCTCTGCAATGAGAAGTTCAGCTAGTGACATTCAGTTACAGAACGCAGGTTTCGAGGAAGGTAATAATTTAGAGTTGGTTACTCAGGAAATTCAGCAGATTAAAATGTTAATTTCGAAAAGAGTAAAGTTAATAGCGATGAATGAACTAACTTTTAAATGGTATACCAAAAACCATTTCCACAACATCCCCAATAATTTAATTACCCCTTCCTTTTTGCTATCTAATGATATTAAATATTATATCGCATTTAACATTAACACTTCAGATGAAGTTATTTCCAAACTACAAAATGAACTAGATAAGATGAAAAAAGATGGAAGACTTGAAAAAATAATTGCACTCCATGTAAAATAACATAACTAAAAACACAAAAACAAAATCAGGATAACATAAGTAGTTTATCGTTATCGAAAATGACCTTCGATCCTAACATGATTTTAATTTAATTTTTTATTAGTAAAGCGGCCTAAGAACCATGAGTTACTATTAGGGAATAGCAACTACAAACCCTTGAACATGTTTCCGGAATCAGAAATGCTATCTCTGAACACCACCATTTTATTTATCTTTAACGGCTGACCAGCTTTGTCAATTGCCCATACGGAGTGGTTATAAGAGGCGGTTATCGGTCGCAAAGAAAGTGATGTCTGCGTCGCGTGATTTATGCCAAGGGTCTCTCACTATCAAGTGCTCACTCCCAGTCACTGGCAGAGTCATCGTGAGAGGTGTGCAGACCGGACATAGGGGCAAGTTTCAGAATCCGGCTCTTCCGTAACAGAAGAGCCGTTTTACATTTACTACACCTGAGGTGGTGCTATCAGTCTCTTAAAGGTATAGGTTGTTCCTTTAGTACTGCTGCCATCGGCTGATGTCGCATCTTTACCAAAGGTCGCCATTGCTCCGGTCAGTTTCGATAGTCGTACATTATCGAACGCTGTTGTTACGTACTCCTTAGGAGATCCGTAGATATCTTTTCCTTGTTCTATTTCAATTTTCAGTTTTTGGTATTGCCCCAGCTTTCCTTTGAAATTTGAGCCGTCGATATGCATTTCAAGCTCTCTCCACTTACCTCTTACTGCCTGATTGTATTGCTCAGCAGTAAAATTAACTGCTCCAACCACCGTGTTACTTGGTCCAGCCAGAAGACGAATACTTAACGGTGCATACATACTTTTTACCGCAGCTATATTAATTTTAAGTTTATAGTCAGCGGATGGATCAAGCACTGCATGATGCAACACTTGACTGATTTTTTCTCCACCATACAACCGCAACTAAGAATAAATTGAAAAAATCCCTCACATTATGCGAGGGATTTCTGTATAAAAGACAGTAGACTTAGGCGGAGGTGTAGGATTATAAATAAAAGGATCTCTATGAAAATTACACATTGAATTGTTTCAAGTAGCCCCTTCTATTCTGGTCATAATTTGAACATTTCCATCCTCATTTTCAAATTATGTGCTAAGTTACTTATTTGATTACAAGCTACAGCGGTCTGTGAAGTCCCTTCAGCCATTTCAGTCGATGCAGAGTTGATATGTTCAACACTTCGATTCAGCTCTTCCGATACTGAGTTTTGTTCACTACAGGCCGTTGCTATCTGAGCACTCATTTGTGCAATGTTATCTACTGAGTGTTCTATTTCATTGATTTGATTACCTGCAGCACTCACCTGTTCAATACACTGCGAAATCCCTTCTTGACAATTGCGACTCGATTCACTCATTTTTTTAGTATTACTCTGAAGTAAATCCACAATCTCTACAATTTGAGATGTTGACTCCTGAGTCCTTTGAGCCAGTGACCTCACTTCATCAGCAACCACAGCAAATCCACGCCCTTGATCTCCAGCACGTGCAGCTTCAATGGCAGCATTTAACGCTAGAAGATTAGTTTGTTCTGCGATCCCTTGTATGACATCGACAACAACATTAATATTTTCAGAACTCGCTTCAAGCTCTTGAGCTAACTCATCTGAATTTTTGATGGTCAACGACACCTGATCAATGACAGTAACGGTTTGTTGAAGTGTTTCAGTTCCTTGTTTAGCCACTTCTGTTGCTGAATAGGCGGACGTCGCCCCTACTTCTGTATTTTGAGCCACTTCACTAACAGCAGCTTGCATTTCGGTCATTGCTGAGGCCACAGAAGTAAGCTCTTGTTGCTGACTCTGCATCCCCGATGCAGTTTGAGATGAAATCGCACTAACCTCTTCAACGGCAGCGGTAAGTTGAATGGTAGAGTCATTAATTTCGGAGACCAAAGAATGCAATTTACCCTGCATATCAACTAGCTCACTAAGTAACGTTCCTAACTCATCTTTAGTCAGTTCACTTTCTTCAATTGTGTTATTCAAGTGCCCTTTGGCTATCATCGATGCAAAATTAAGAGCTCTGTTTATAGGCTGACAAATTGCTCTCGATAGCACTATTGACGAAACCAAGATAACAATAATTACAACTAAAGAGCCAAAACCAGCGCTGTATTGCGTTTTCGATGCCTCGCTTCGAACATCATTTCCAATGTGATTCACCAACTCATCATTATGCTCTAATGTCCTATCTAAACTGGTTAACGCTTTTGAATATGTGGGAAAACTTGATAGAACAACCTGATTCGCTCGGCCTGAGTCGCCATTTACAAGTAACTGATTATAAGACCGAGTTTCATTGATGTATTGATTCCAAACATCTTTAAAAACACGAAACTCTTGTTGCTCCTCTTGGCTTAGATCTAACGCTTCATAAGCTATGATGCCACTCTGAACATCCGCCCTCCATTGATCCAAATCTTTTAACCAATCAGCAATTTTGGGGTTATCAGCATTGGGAAGTAAAGAGAACTCATCCTTTCTAACTTTCGTGATATCAACCTGAATACCTTTAAGTATCGCTACTGAAGGCAAGCTTTTATTGGTTAACGTCGCGATACTGTTATTTAAAGAAGTTAAGCCCAACACCAACATCAAAGAGATTACTGCAAATACAGTAAATACGAGTAAGTAACTAAAACCAATCTTCTTAACAACACTCAAATCTTTAAAAAACATAACATCTTCCCCTCAAAATTATCTATATCACCACCTGATATTATAGAATGCCATTTATTCATGAGCTTTGTGTCACTACTCATAACCACAACAATTGTGCAATAAATAAGTCTATACTAAAATTTTAATGTCGATTCTTTAAGCGGAATAATTGCATGCGGTGTATGATATTAAAATCTATGCTTTTTATGCTAATGGCTCCTTCTGCATTATGTGCTGAATCCTTAACTCTGGCAACCGTCGAATGGCCTCCTTTTTATGGGCATAACCTCCATCAAAAAGGGTATGTATATGCTGTTAGCAAAGAAGCCTTTAGAAGAGCTGGTTATGATATTACTGTCGTCTTTTTACCATGGAAAAGAGCTTTAGAACTAACTCGAATGGGCAAATATGATGGATTACTTGGCGTATACTATACCGAATCAAGAGTCTCTGATTTCGTTTTTTCTGACACAATTCTAAAGACAAGAGAGGTTTTCTATTTTCGTTCTAGTAAACACAATAACTACCAGTCATTACAAGATTTAAGAGGCAAAGTTATAGGTGGATTAAGAGGAACTGCGCCGCTAGAAGACTTAAAAGACTACAAACTAGATATCATAATCAATGACATTACAGATGAAGAGAGAGGCATTTTACAACTGCATGCAAAAAGAATAGATTTAATGCTAATTAATATCGAACGTTTTAACTACTTGATGGCAAGTTCACCTTCTATTCTAGCCATCAAAGATAATTTAAAATTATCACAACTAGATTTTGATACATATTCGTTACACTGTGCAATATTAAGGTTAAAGGAAAACAGCAAATCAATTATAAAGAGATATAACAAAGAGCTAAAAAAGTAATATCATCTGGAAAGTATGACAATTTAATACCATACAGCCAACCAAAACATTTACGATAAAACTCCGCAGCTTGACAGTACACCATCACATTCAAACTATATTTCTTTTCAATCATCACCAATGATTTATTTTATATAAAAACCTCACCTTATTTACTACGATATATCTTTGATAAAAGACAAATTAAAAACCATATAGTTAACAGAACAATTTTAAATCTAAAACTGAAAAACAATGTAGCAAAAAATAATTCTATTGAAAATACCTTCTAAAGATTATTTAGCCTCATTAAAAAAGAAGAAAACTTGATCTTTAAACATGAGCGATCTTATCAAAAAAAGAGAAAAATGTTACTTAAAACTCTATAGACAATGCAGAAAACCCTAATATTGGCGTATGAATTACTAGTGTAGTCAAAATAAAAACTCAACTTACACTATCAATTGCATAAATACTCATAAAAATATCCGCTTAGCTTCTTCGTCAAAAACTTGGATGAAATGCATTAAGTTTTCAACTATATTTTGTTAAGGTATAATTAGTGTATTGACAGAATATAATTTTTTGTCGAATTAAAAATAAAATTCCACTCTGAGATGCATACGGATTGAATCGAAAAATTAATTAGTCTCGGAATAATATGAACAAGATAGATAAATATACTGAATCCGACTCTTTAGGAAATTGGGTAACAAGGTTTGGCTATATATGTACAAAATATAGCGTTAATTTGTTATCTGCGATTTGCTCGATTACATGCATAGTAATATCAGTGTTAATAACATGGACGTCGATGATTTACTTTGATGCTCCAATGATTGAGTACGGAATTATTGTATCGGCAATAATTCCTGCTTTGATTTCCTATCCTTCATTTTTACTTGTTTGGAGTTTGATTTTACGTTTGTATGAAGCTGAACGAAAAATGGCTGATAAAGCGAATCATGATCCATTAACACTGCTACCGAATAGGCGCTGCTTTGATGTATTTATAGACGAACTGTTAAAAGAACATCATAACAAAAAAATAAGCGGTACGCTTTTTTTAGTTGATATTGATAATTTTAAGTTATACAACGACTTTTATGGCCACCAACAAGGGGATGTTTGCTTACAAGTTGTTTCTCAGGTATTACAACGCGAATTAAAAGGACTTTCTGGTATGATTGCCCGATATGGTGGCGAAGAATTTATTATTTTAATGTTAAACACATCTATAGAAGACTCTCACAGATTAGGCTCTAGGTTATGTAAAGCAATATCAGAAGAGAATATTTCTCACAAAAGCAACTCTCCGATAAAATGCGTAACAGTCAGTGTTGGTGGAGCATACTGCAATGATCTTATTAGAGAAAAATATATTGATGGTTTACTCTCTCTAGCTGACAAACATTTATATGACTCTAAGTCTAAAGGCAGAAATAGATTTATTATGTAGAACAAGACACTATAATCGATATTAAAACACGCTCACACACCTATTTACCTACATATTTATGCGAGTATAGCCCTCATATTATTTGAATCAATAATGACAAATATGATCCTGTAATCACATTCAAAAAATCATCTATTTTCCACATCGAAATTTAAATCCAAGCGCTATTAATGGCTAAATACGACGGTTTCACAACTCCTTACACTCAAAACCATCAGTTATTAAATTCTAACCGCATAATTATCACTTTACTATATTTCAACTAACAAAAATCCTTTGCTTGATAATTTTTGAAACCAAAAAAGTGAACTTAAGGAAATATATAAAAATAAAACCATTGAGTATAACTTAAAAAGATCATATTAATACGCTTAATGTAATAATAAAAAGTAGATTTTTACAAACTAATATGAGATAATCTAATATTATTAGAACTATTTATACATCTTCATTGTTATATTTTTGAGTTTTTCAACAGATCAGCAATTAAAATTTACGCTTTTCTTGCAAGAACCCCAAAAATGTTAAGCACGGTGACTTCATGCGTATTTGTTCTTCAATCTTTCTCTTATTTTTTTGCACACAATACCTCTATCCGCTAGAGAAACATTACAAGCTGTTACTTTTAATTCCCACCTTATAGTTTTTTAATTGACCATCACATTTCCAGCTACGCAACAGAAACCTTGCAAGCAGCCTTGGACGAAATGTCTCAAAACGTTACGATACAAGTCTACCCTATGTTAAGAGGCATTTATAAAGCGAAAACTTCTAAGAATGTTGTAATATATCCCCTACTTCGACTGCCGCGCCTTGAGGATGATTTTTATTGGCTTCAACAAATATCACCATCAAAGAATTTTTTATTTAAACACCACTCTAGGAACGATATAAAGATATCGCTTTTACACGAAGCAAAAAATTACAACATTGGGGTAATAAGGGGGAGTAGTCTAGCGGATACTCTTAAAGAGAACGGCTTTGAAAATGTCTTTGAAGTAACTAATGGAATACAAAATGTTCTGAAACTAACAAAAAACAGAATTGATTTACTGGCTAGCGACGAACTGATGCTCGATCATCTCATTGATATTTATAACAAGGAAAAACCTGATAATAAATTGGATATGCGAGAATTTGTAAAAGTTAGCTATATACCTACCTATAATGATAAAATGTATATAGCGATGGGGAAAAACTCTGTTTGATCCGCACCAGCAGTTTTGGACACCGAGTTAAGTGAGTACAATCACTAACGAGGTGAACCATGACAAGCAAGAAAAAACGTATTATCCATTCTCCTGAATTTAAAGCAGAAGCCCTGAAGCTAGCAGAGAAAGTGGGAGTCGCTGCAGCAGCGAGGCAGCTCTCTTTACACGAATCCCAGATCTACAGTTGGCGTAAGGCCGCGAAGAAAGACACCAGTACCAGTCAGCGGGAAAAAGATCTAGCCGCTGAAGTCGCCAAGCTTAAAAGGCAATTGGCTGAGCAAACTGAAGAGCTAGATATAGTAAAAAAGGCCGATGTAGATTCAAGGGATCATAGCAACACCTTTTTCAATCATGTGCGATGGTGTTTTAAATTTCAATGTTTTCCGCGGGCGTTCATTTAATTGACATGCCACCTTATTAAGGGTTTCCTGCGAGTGCAGCGATAAATTAGTTTTTTTAGGGAAGTACTGTCTAATCAGGCTATTAGTATTCTCATTCGTTCCTCTTTGCCATGGGCATTGAGGGTCACAAAAATAAACGGGGATACCTATTTCCTTTGTCAGATCAGCGTGTTTAGCTAGTTCCATCCCTCTATCCCAAGTTAATGACTTTCGATATTCAGCAGGCATTTTTTTAAATACAGTTAATAACGCTGTATGGACTGACTCGGCGTCTTTTCCTGCAAGTTTGAGGATGATTGTGAAGCGAGATTTTCTATCTACAAGAGTGGCGATATGTGTATTCTTTGAACCTGATACAAGATCACCTTCCCAGTGACCTACTGACTTACGATTCTCAATGTTCTTGGAACGTTCATGTATGGACACACCGTTCACAATGCTCGTGAAACTTCTATCACCGCTTCGTCGATGATGTCGGCTGTGACGCATCGGCCTACCTCTGCGTAGATGCTGAGTGAAGGAGTGATGAATAATACTTTTGGCTCGGATATACATTGATTTATAAATGGTTTCATGTGATATCTGCATGCTTTTTCTACGTGGATATTGAACTCTCAACCAACCTGATATTTGTTCGGGAGACCACTTCAGTTCAAGTTTTGATACGACAATCCCTCTGAGTTCAGTGTTGCGTTCTAAAGCTCCAAGCTTTGGACGTTTAGCCATACGTTTTGCTCGGTTGTCTGCATTAACAGCTTTGTAATAACGACGACCTCGGTTGCGTGCAACCTCTCTCGAAATTGTTGAAGGAGAGCGGTTTAGCATGCGAGCAATAGCTCGTAGCGACATTTTGGCAGATAGAGCAACTCTGATTTCCTCTCGTTCTTCCAGAGTTAAGTGTTGCTTGTTCCTTTTTCGTGTATTGGGTTTGATGCCCCCAGTTTCACGTAATGCTGTAAATACAGTACCTGGTGCTGCGTTTAATATTCGGCCAATATCGCTATATCCAGTACCTTGTTTCCATAAATTAAATACGAGATCTTTCTCTTCTTGAGTAAACGTACGTTTTGCTCGTTTCATCATTGGTGTCCATGCAAATCAGTATTTTAGTAAAACTGTTGCGATGACCAATTGAATCTACAGCCACCTTCTTCGCGAAAAATCTAAAGTAGATTGCTACGAATTTATGCTCGAACACTTGCCGTGCTTCAATGTTGCCCGTATGGCTAAGGTGTTCGGGGTATCTCGAAGTGGATTTTATTACTGGATTAAGCACCGCCATAAGGCTATCCAGCGTGAGGCAAATCGCCAAGAGTTTGATACCAAGGTCAAGGAGGCGTTTGACAGCAGCAAAGGCCGAGATGGTGCGAGGCGCATTCAAAAAGAACTGGCTGAGAACGGTGATAGTCATAACGTTAAAACCATTGCAGCCAGTATGAAGCGTCAGGATTTGACTCCGAAAGCCGCACGCAAGTTTAAGTGTACAACAGACAGCAAGCATAAAATGCCTGTTGCTCCGAACCTGCTGGCTCAGGACTTGAACGCAGTGGCTCCGAATCAAAAGTGGGCGGGTGACGTCACCTACGTTGCCACAAGCGAAGGTTGGCTGTACTTGGCGGTAATTATTGATCTTTACTCAAGACAAGTAGTCGGCTGGTCTATGGATACCAGAATGACTGCTACGCTGGTCTGTGATGCGTTATCAATGGCCTTGTTCCGTCGCGGATTCCCTGAGCAAGTTATCGTTCACAGTGATCGAGGTAGCCAGTATTGCTCAAAAGACTATCGAGACCTCATAACCGCTTATAATCTAAAGCAAAGTATGAGTAGAAAAGGAAACTGCTGGGACACGCTTGTGTTGAAAGCTTCTTCCATTCAATGAAAGTTGAAGCGATCCAATATGAGCCGATCATGACGCGAGACGAGATGCGTCAAGCGATCTTCGAATACATAGAGATTGATTATAATCGGACGAGAAGGCACAGTGCTCTTGGGTATCTAAGCCCAGTTAACTTTGAACAACAAAATGTCGCTTAATGAAGTGTCCAGTCTGGCTGGAGCAGATCATCTCCTTGCGGGTTCGTTTTGTTGACCGTTTCTGCCGACAGATAAGCAGATACAAGCTGTGAGTTTTTAGCTTTAATTGCCTCAAAAAGTGCACTGGTATCAGTATTAGCCAGACACGACGTACTAATTAGCCCCCCCACCAATAGAGTCAGGTACATCTGTTTCATTTATCTTCCTTGTTATTGCAGGCTTCCCGGTAACACACTTGGTTTCGTCCCTGATCTTTAGCGAGATAAAGAGCCCTGTCTGCTTCTTTCAACAGATCACCAAAACAGTTATTCCCTTTACTGCACACAGATACCCCAATACTAACCGTACAGTGGATGTTATTTCCTTCATCCTCAAAACGATACTCGTCCACACCGCTCCTTATCCGCTCAGCAAGCAATAGTGCCTCTTTCCGGTTCGTCTCGGGTAGCAATACCGCAAACTCTTCACCTCCCAGACGAGCTACTGTATCAACTTCTCTTAACTCTTTCGTTAACAAAGTCGCAATTTGCTTTAAAACCACATCCCCCGAAAAATGACCATAGGTATCATTAATTCTCTTGAAATAATCGATGTCTAACATTAATAAGCTTAGATATTTTTTATAACGGGTACAGCGGGCAACTTCACTGCCCAGTATTTCCATAAAATGACGGCGATTACTTAAGCCGGTAAGGGAATCCTTCATTGCCACTTCATTTAACGCGGCTTCCC
Source organism: Vibrio sp. SCSIO 43137 (assembly GCF_028201475.1). NCBI lineage: Bacteria > Pseudomonadati > Pseudomonadota > Gammaproteobacteria > Vibrionales > Vibrionaceae > Vibrio > Vibrio sp. SCSIO 43137. The sequence continues at coordinate 928,789 of NZ_CP116384.1, forward strand.
TCTTAATAACCTCTTTTTCGTAATAAATAAAACTTTTGGTCATATCAGTAAGTTCATCGTTACGCGTCTCAATAATATTTGCTTCCCGGCCGGCGATACGTTCTAAAATGGCTGAATTCAGATTCACCAAGCGCAATACAAGGTTATGATGAAAGTAATATATAACCCATGCGATCGAAGAGAGCAGTATGAAATAGAGAACAAACAGTGCCGAAGTCATCTTCTCAACACTGCTGTTAAGATAACTTGTTGTGTTCGCAGCATCATCAATGAGTTCATTAAACAGTGTTGTTTGCGTCGCTTTGAAATCACTAACTACTTTTTTAGCAAAGTTTGCCCTGCTGGCACTCTCGATGGCTATTTTCACTCTTGAATGCATTAAGGCAATCAGTCCATCTGTCGCCAATAATTCGTCGTTAAGCCTTTTTTCCAGCAATAAAACATCATGCTGGTAAGGCAAAGGTATCTTGCCGGACAAACCCTTGAGTTTTTCAGCATCACTTTTCAGAGTCGATCCAACACGCTTTAATTTGTATAGTGTGGTTAACGTGCTGGATTCCCCGGCTAAACTCAGCATATTAACCGACGTGTTCACCCAATCAGTAATTAGGCTTCTGTCTGCTTCATTAATTTGATCTGAACTTAAATTATTTTTAAACGTAACAATACCTTTCATCAGTTCAAATAAATTCAGTACCTTAACCTTACTTTGTTCATTAATTTTTATTCTTCTGGCGATAAGCTGATTTAAGTCTGCCAGAACACGTTCTAATACAACCAACTCATTATTGAGTTCTTCAAATACAGTAATCTCATTTGAAAACTTAGTACGTATATTACTGCTATTTTCCTGAATACCCTTATAGGCTATACGTCGGGATGATTCTGAATTAGCTGCCGCTAAACGCTCTGTCTCCACCAATAAATTATCAAACTTACTCACATTGGATGCATCCAGTACAACCTGCGGAATGGTATCTTTAGCCAGAAGGTTCAGAGCCCCGTTAAAGCTGTATAAACTCACTAAAGTCAGGCCTGAAATGATGATCAGAGACAGAGTAATCACAGACAACCCTATTCTGACTGTGCGGGAAATACTCGTTCGGGCAATTTTCTTTTCGACTCCCCGAAATTTCAGCCTCAGCTTATTTTTGTTTAGGAACATCTAAATCCTCATTAGGTACTGCATTTTCGACTAATTCTACCTTCAACTTTCGGGCTCACTTCGCTTTTTTCACTAATATAGGCCCTTACAAGCTCCCACATAATCAAGCTTACTTTTTTACTGTTCAGAGGCTGTTTGCCTTTAAACATAACAAATCCATCTCCGCCTCTGGCTAAATATTCTGATGTGGCGATTGTATATTGTTTATCCAGCGCAATTGGCTGGCCGCCTATGGTCACTGAGCTGACACGCTGCCCTGCCGGAGCATCCGGGCACCAGTTGAACGTCATGCCGGATATCTGTAAAAACCTGCCTTTAACCTGCTCAACTAAGCTTAAGCCATTTTCTAAAGCAGCCAGGATATCTTGTCCGCTCGCCTGAATCAGCACGCTGGGAGGATCAAAAGGCAGCTCACTTTGAATATCTTTACGGGTTAACTCTGCTCCTGCTGCATAATCTTTATTCCCTCTTATCGAACCACCGTTAACAAGCGCTATATCGGCACTGTAATATTCGCGCAAAGCATCTGCTACCAAGTTACCAAAGGCTGTCTCCTCGGTACGGACTTTTTCGCGCTTAGAAGTAATCTTAGAGGTAACCTTACCTACCGGTGTATTCATTATTCCGTCCAGAGCAGACAAGTAATAGTCAACCTTATTTGAAAACTCTGGATCGGGTTCGAAATTATTAAGAGAGATAAGTTCTGCGTCAAATTTAGCGGTTGCGCTGTTATCGAAGTTAACTTTAATTAGCGCCGCTTTTCCCTGTTCGGTTCCCTGATTAACAAACAAGCCACTGCCCACAGGCAAAACACTATCTTCATAGGAGTTGGAATAAAGCACCAAATCAACCAGCTGTTTTTCTATAAGCTTTTTAAGTTGCTCTTCTTCGTGGCTGGCCATCAAAATAACCAAATCTGCCCCATCTCTACGTAAAGAACGTGCTTTACTCCCTATAAGTTCGAAACTAGGGTCAACTGAGATGCGGTCAGGCGGGTAATTTTCCATAACCAAAGGATCTAACGCACTGAAGACACACACTTTTATATCATGCAGCGTAAAGCACATACTCTCCTCGGTGCTTTCAAATCGCCCTCCGGTCAACGGGTCTGTAATATTGATATTGATGTAGGGAAATGCCGACTCCTGAATACGTAGTGACAGCTCATCCTCTTTAAATGCAAACTCTCTTTCATTGATGGCAACTGCATCAGGTTCCATGATGTTAAGCAGGTCAATCATATGGGTGCCCCTGTCAAACGAGGACATAAGGCTCCCCGCCAGAAAGTCTCCTCCATGCAGAAAAAGCGTATTCTTATTGGCCTGACGAGTCGCTTTAACTAATGATTGTAAGTGTGCCAACCCGCCTACTTTGCTTTCTCTGGAGTCAACTTCAACGGTTTTCGAAACATAGACAATATTCAGCTCAGTTTCTGCAATTGTCTTAAAAGAGACGATGACCCCGATGAAAACACCCACTACAATATGCAATAAAGCTCTCTTCATAACTCACCTATTTTGTAACTTATAGACCCAGACAATCAATAAGATAACTTACATATTCCAAAGTTATAATATTAATCATCAGACTAGAAATCAAAAAAGTTTCATTACTATTAAAACCTATTACAGAAAAGTTAATTGCGATAAAAGCTCATTGCAAAGCAGTGGATTTAGTCACTTATAAAAGTGTTGAATTAAAAATTTGCGCGAAGAAAGAGATAAGTAAAATATTTATATAATTTTTATACTGTGTTAATTGGTTAAGCTTTATTAACCTGAAACTCTGCTACTGCGCTGTCCATCTCTATGGCCTGGCTTGATACCGAATCTACTTCCGCTAAACAGTGCTGGGCTGACAGGGTATTGCTATCCGATATTTTGTTCAGGTCACCAATGGATGTACTGACCTGATTCATCACCGCACCCTGCTCTTCGATAGCAGAAGCGATTCTTTCTGAATTAGCCTGAATATCATCCATATCAGTAATTATCTGGCCTAAGCTTTCGTCAAGGGCGATAGAAGCAGAAAGGGTTTGCTGACCTTGCTCATTACACTCTCCAATACTGGCGACTACCGATGACATCTGGCTCTGAATTGCAGAAACAACCCGGTTAATCTCTTCTGTTGACTGGTTAGTCCGGCTTGCCAGTGTTCTGACTTCATCAGCGACCACAGCAAATCCTCGACCTTGCTCACCGGCACGGGCAGCTTCAATAGCCGCATTAAGTGCCAGCAAATTGGTCTGTTCAGCAATTTCCTGAATAATATTTACCGCCCCGCCAATCTCTTCCACCTGTTCATTTAAAGAAGAAATAGAGTGCTGACTTTCACCTAAGGTGCTGGAAAGCTGATTGATATTACTGACGGTTGACTCAACCACATGACGTCCGTCTTTTGCATTCTGAGAAGCCTGATGAACGCCTTCTACTGCAACAGAGGTGCTTTCTGAAATCTCATTGATGGTTTCTACCATCTCCTGAACAGAGGTTGCCATGGTGCTGGTATGATCCGCCTGCACACTGAACTGCTCAACAACGGCCTGCAGCTCATTATGCATATTCTTCGTGCTATGGGTCAGGTGCTCAGATTTACTCTGCGTGCCAGCAATCAATGCTTCTAACTTGTCGAGTAACCTATTGAAGTAGATACCGATGGAAACCAGTTCATTTTTACCGGTCAGGTTAACCCGTTTACTCACATCATTGGTTCTGGCGATCTCCTGAATAACGGAAAGAAGCTGAGTCATCTGCAAATTAACCGAACGAGATACCCAATAAACAGACACAATAATAATAATAACAAGGGTACTGGTGGCGACCTGCTCAACCAGTTGTAGTGATGTCTGGTTTGATTTTACTTCAGCACTCAAAGCAGACGAGAAGGACTTGAATGACTCCTCCAGCACATGAGAAAACTCACGGGTCTGTCCCAGATAACCCTCTTTATAACTAAGCCCGATCACCGCTTTTTGCTTAACTAAGTTTTCTGCTGCCAGTGCTAAATCACTGCTGTTATTCCCTGACAACAGAGAGCGTTCTAACACACCCTGCCGGACGTTTTTATCAAATTCAGACAACGCTATAAGTTGTTCTCTGTTTAAGTCGGACTGGTAGCTTGAAAATGCAGAGTTATATGCACCAAGTAAACTTTAATCATCCTTAAGCCCGTGTGTCTCAAATGCAGAAACTAAGGTCTGAAAGCCTCTCTGATAATCCAGAATACCTGTACGAATCATCTGGCTCGAAGGGAGTGCGTTATTATCAAGAATAGTGGCCAGTTCACCTTCTGTAGCGATGAAAGTTGCCATGTTATTTTCGAACTTATCCAGATACTTTAAATCCATGCGCAGCAAGAAGTCTTTTTCATTACGTCGCAGGTTGAGTAATCTCACTTCCAGATCCGAGACTAACTTTGTCGCAGTCTGAAGCTGCTCTGCCGTATTGGCAAACAAGGTTGCCGCAGTGACCAGAGACAAAATTCCCAAAACGGAGACTGCGCCTAAAGAATATATTTTCTGTTTTATATTCATACTATTACCAATTAACTTAAATCCATTAACTTATGCTGAGCTGCTTAAATCCTATCACAATTACGCGTATAGGCATTGACCATATGAATATCTGCAATTCATACATTCTATATAAAGGTAGTTTGATCTTCGGCAAAACTTCAAGCAAGGTGAGATTCATCCTCAGTTTAAAGCCGAATAGTTCTTCAGATGTACTAAAATCTATTTCTCAGCGTAGTCCTGCATAGCCTTATTCACCAAATCTAACGACTCAGCAAGTACCTCGGTAAGCTGTTGCTTATTTTCCTGATACTTCTCTAGGGGCACAGCATCGGACTCAATGGACAGACAGACACCATGAAGCGCTGTCATTCCCATCGCGCCTGCTGCGCCTTTTAGTTTATGCGCCATCTGTTTAATTTCATTGCTGTCTTGTTCCATTTCAGCTTTATCCATAGCGTCAATAATCTGAGTTGAGCTTGTTTTAAACAGAGCAACCAACTCATTCATTTTTTCTATGCCCAAGGCTTGTGTATCGTCTTCAATCACTGACCACTTAATCAGCTCATCTGACTGAGGCGCAGGTTCTTCAGTTTGTGGCAACAACAGGCTTCGCCCCTCAAGGCAGCTTTGCACTAAATCTATCAGGTTCTTCTTATTAAGCGGCTTAGGCAGATAAGCATCAAAACCAGCCGCCAGATACTCTTCTACTTCCTCATTAAACACGTGAGCTGATACAGCTATCATAGGGATGGGTTTACGCTGCGGGAAATGCTCTTTCTCCAGCTTGCGTAATGTCTGAAGTAACTCAACACCGTTACAGTCAGGAAGGTTAATATCCAGCAGGGCAAGATCAAACGGCTGCTCACAAAAGATTCGTTCTGCACTACTACCATCTTCAGCAGTAACCGTACTGTGCCCTTCGTTGCTGAGTAACCCTTCCGCGACAAGGCAGTTTACCGGATTATCTTCAACCATAAGTAACTTGGCTTTCAGCTTATCTGATTTGCCAGATTTGCTCTGCTTAACCACGACTTTTTCTGTCTGTTCAAGAGGAATAGAGAACCAGAAGCGGCTGCCCTTACCCGGCTCTGATTCCACATCGATTTCACCGCGCATTGCCGTGACAATCTTACGGCTGATGGCCAGCCCCAGACCCGTTCCGCCAAGCTTGGCTTTTTCACTGCCTACCTGAGAAAAGGCATCAAACAGCAGTGCTTTCTCTTCCTCTGTAATACCAATACCTGTATCACTGATTTCAAACAGTATGTGTTGCGGTTTTTGCGGATCTAAGCTGATATAGAGTTCAATTTCCCCTTTAGAGGTAAACTTAATCGCGTTACCAATTAAGTTGTTAAGTACCTGATTTATCCGGTTAGGATCACCATACCAGAAGCCGGACACATCGCTTTCCAGATGCTTATAGAATCCCAGTCCTTTCTCAATCGCCCTACTCTCCATAAGCTGGAATATATCAGTCACCATATCGGTAATACTGAACGCCTCTTTACGAATTTCCAGCCTTCCCGCCTCGATCTTAGAGTAATCAAGTACATCATTAAGGATTGCCAACAAGGCACTACCGCTGCGGTTTATCACATCAACATAGTAACTCTGCTGAGTATTAAGGCTGGTGGATTTTAACAAGGTGGCTGTGCCGAGGACCCCGTTCATAGGCGTGCGGATTTCATGACTCATGGTAGACAAGAATGCCGTTTTGGCCCGGTTGGCTTGTTCTGCTTCTACCCTCGCCTGAGCGTGCTTCTGCACTTCTAAGTTGAGGCGTTCATTGGCATTTTGTAACTGCTTGGTTCGCTCTGTCACCGTCTCTTCAAGGTGCTCTTTGTGCTGTTCCAGTTCTGATTTAGCAGCCGACTCACTTTTCGCCACTATCTGCAACTGTTCGGCCGTATCTCTGGCGGTCACAATGGCACGCCCCATCTCTGCCAGCTCATCTTTACCCCTGATGTTAAGGGAAAAGTCCAGATCTCCACGGGCCACGGAGCGAATGGCATCTGAATACTCATGAAGCTTTTTGATGACTGAGAGGTAGACCACATTCCACAGAATAAAACTGACGGAGAGCAACCCGAGCAGTGATAAAACCACCAGAGACCACTTGGCATAGTTCAGGGTCAGGTTTACATCGGCTACCGCCTGTGCCGTAGCCGCATTGGATTCATCCACCAGTAGGCTGACGGTTTTGTTCAGTGCAGAGAACTGAGTGAGGCTCTGAGACTTGAGGATCTCTACATTTTCAGCATTCTTGTAGCGCTGGTCGATCTGTTCAAACACATCTCCCCTCGCCTCTAGCTTCTGTAGCAGATCTTTCATCTGTTCAGACCGGGTCGGGTCTTCCACAGAACCAATCCGGCGCTTCATAATCAGAAGGTTGCTCTTAAACTCCTTACCGAGTTGCTGAATACGGTCGAAGTCCGTCACGGTTTTCGACTCTTCAATCTGAGTCAGCATACGGAACGCCAGAAGGTGAAGTTCGTGCAACCGCTCAGACAGATCCAGATCCACTTCAATCAAATTATCAAGAGCGGTATAGACTTGTTCTTTATCCTGGCCATTGTTTTCCACCAGATCGTAGATATGAGTTACGTTGGCGACGGTAATGGTGCTGGTGTTCAGTACCTGAGTGCGGGTCAGGCTTTCCAGCTCATCCGCAAACAACCTCATCTCATCCACTTTTTTGGAGATATCCCTTTGCAGGGCGAGCTTGCGCTCTACAACCACACCAAGGTCAGCAATGGTATCGATAACATCCTGAATATGCGCCTCAAGGGAGTCCAGCATATCGATATCGAATGGTTTATCACCGAGTTCTTTAATGCTGTTCATCAATAGTTCAAGTTCAGTAACCAGCTGTTTTCCTGCCTGTTGACGCCCCATCTCTGTTCTGGCATCAGCGAGAAAACGAACTGATGCCAAAATACGGGTGCTATGCTGAGAAACTTCCCGCGCCTGAATCATCGCCGGCATAGCACTTTCTACCACCTTCTTCTCTGTCTGGGCAACAAATGAGAAACCTGATGTTCCTATGGTCACCGCAAGAATAAGCAGCCCCGCCATAGAAGCAAAAGATAACAGAAGCTTTCTGCCAATACTGGCTGATGCCAACAACATAATAAAACCTTGAAATGAGTCCTTCTTAACTGTTACTGAATAGGATATATTTTATTGAGTGATCCGCAATAACCCTATAACAGATGTTATACCTTAAACACGTTACTACCGCTTTTCTGCTTCTCTCTGCTGCTCTACTCAGCACATCTTATGCGTACGCTCAAAACAAGGTATGTGCCATCTACCCACACCTGAAAGATTCCTATTGGATTTCTGTCAACTACGGCATGGTAAAAGAAGCTGAAAAGGAAGGTATCGAGCTTAAAGTGCTAGAGTCCGGCGGATATCCCAATATCAGCAAGCAAAAAGCTCAGCTAGCGACCTGTAAGCAGTGGGGGGCCGATGCCATTATTCTGGGTACAGTGTCACCAAACGCCTACTACGACCAAATTGAGCAAGTTATCGGAGACACACCGATATTCTCAACCGTGAACAAACTGTTAGTCAGTGAGAAAGACAAGGATAACCTGAAAGGTCAGGTCGGGGTCGACTGGTACTGGATGGGTTATTTTGCCGGAGAATATCTGGCTAACAAGCACCCAACCGGCTCCGGCGCAGTGAGAGTCGGCTGGTTACCCGGGCCAAAAACAAGTGGTGGTACCAAACCATCTACTCAGGGCTTTTTCGATGCCATTGAAAACTCTGACGTGGTTATTATGCGTACATTCTGGGCGGATAACGATAAAGAGCTGCAACGCAACCTAATCCAGCAAGCGCTGGAAGTGCCTAATTTGGATTATATTGTCGGTAGTGCCGTCGCTATCGAGGCCGCCATCAGTGAGACCAGAGCCCTGAATAAAAACCGTGATATCGGGTTGATTTCTACCTATCTCAGCCACGGTGTTTATCGTGGTCTTTTAAGAAATAAAGTACTATTTGCCCCAACAGATAAGATGGTTTTGCAAGGTCAGCTCTCTCTAATGCAAGCCAGCGCATACCTGAAAGATAAGGAGTTTGATGAGTTATTATCACCAAGGATAGAAAAGCTGACACCCGACTCATTAAATAAAACCATTATAGATGAATCATTATCACCTTCTGAGTTCCGGCCCATTTTTAGTATCGGAGCTACAAAGTGATATTCCTGAATATCGTCACTCATGTTGTCAGGCAAAGACAATAAGCAGATTAAATACAGATACCTCAGTTAGCTGAGAAAGAGACCTTAACGGAAAATATAATGAAGAAGACCACCCGAACTATTCCGGCACACAAGCACATTGCTTTGGTTGCCCACGACCACTACAAACCAGAGTTACTACGCTGGGTTCAGGAGAACAAAGAAAAGCTGCAGAGCCACTTCCTTTATGCCACGGGTACTACCGGTACTATGTTGAGCAAAGAGACCGGGCTGGCGATCAAGAGCATGATTAGCGGCCCTATGGGTGGTGACCAGCAGCTTGGTGCCCATATCTCTGAAGGCAAGATTGATATGTTGATTTTCTTCTGGGACCCACTTAATGCAGTACCTCACGATCCCGATGTAAAAGCACTGCTTCGAATCGCCAGTGTGTGGAATATCCCTGTAGCCACCAACCGTTCTTCAGCAAAATTCCTGTTTGAATCAAAGCTGCTAGAAGAAGAAGTGGTGATTGAAATTCCGGATTATGACGCATATCTGTCTGAAAGAATCTGATTAACAAACTCTGAAATACATGAGGAGAAGCTTAGCTTCTCCTCTTTCTTTTTTAGACCTAACAATCTGGCGGGTTACTTATCACTCCATACTGCCATTTCGTTACCACTCGGCTCAAGAAAATGAAAACGTCTGCCGCCCGGAAAGCTGAAAATCTCCCGGCTTATCTCTGCTCCCGCATCGGTTACTTCCTGTAGTGTCTGTTCCAGATCAGAGCTATAAAACACCAGAAGCGCCCCTCCTTTCTCTTGCTTAGAATTGAGTTCAGCTTTAAAGAAGCCCCCCATCAACCCTTTGCCGGTAAAGGCCATATACTCTTCACCATAATCTTCAAACATCCAGCCGAATATCTGAGTAAAAAATGCCTTGGTACTGTCAAAATCGACCGCCGGAAACTCAATGTAGTTTATTGATTTATTCTCAAAATCCATATTCTTCACCTTCTAGCCTCTGTTAATAACAGCATAGTCGTTATCCGTTAACTCTTGTATGAACCTTGAGGGTGCAGCGCCATGAACCAGCCATACCTTCTGTTTTGCTCTTGTCAGTGCCACATAAAACAGGCGACGCTCTTCGGCATCGGCATAGGTCTGTTTCGATGCACCAATCACTGCATCAAGGTGAGGCTGGCGTTCAGAAGCAGGAAACTGCCCGTCATCCAACGCAACAATAAAAACATAGTCAGCTTCGCTCCCTTTACTGGCATGACAGGTCTGAAACTCAAAGGACAGATTAGCGAAAGCTTTTTGCCACTCATCAAAATGAGCCGGTTTATGGTAGTGGTTTCTTCCTAACAACATCACAGACGCGCCTTGCTGCATTTTTTGGTTCAGGGCACTCAAGGCTTTTTCTATCTGTTTTACCGATATCACATAAACGGCTTTCTGCTTCTGCACCTTGTTACTGACAAGCTCTTTCTCCAGTTGATAAGGGTTCTGCTGAATAAAGCGGTTGGCCACTTCGGCTATTTTTGAGTTAAATCGATAGGTGGTGTCCAGATAATGGACGGTTGAGCTGGTAAAACGTTCTGCGAACCCTGTAGTTAAGTCCACATCCGCACCAGCAAACTGATAAATGGCCTGCCAGTCATCACCCACAGCAAACAGGGAAGCGTGTTTCTCCCCTTTTCTGTTGGTGCAAAGTGCCTCAAGCAACTCCACTCTGTCCGGAGAGATATCCTGATACTCATCCACCATAATGTAACGCCATGGAGATTTAAATTTACCGCTTTTTACATACTTGGTTGCCTGAGAAATCATCAGGTAGAAGTCTATCTCCCCTCTCTCTTTCAGCGTCTTCTGCCAATGTTGGTAACAAGGCCAGATCAAAGCCAGTTCATTGTTTAAGCGCGGATAATCCCTATGTTCTACCAGTAGCTCCTGAAGTTCTTTTTTCGGTTTATGGGTCTGGCAGAGAAAATCCAGTTGTGAAATCAACCACTGGATCAGTTTTGGATTCTCTGTCTGGTGCTCCAGCTCTTCATCCCCTTTCAGGTAGGCAATTGGCCATTTCGACAGATGTTTTTGCCAGCGCTTATAGTTGGCGTTTACCTGCCAGTGCTGTTTCAGCCACTCTGAACACCAGGCTTTTTTCTCAGCACTGTCGGTCGCTAAAGGTGAGATAACCGCCGGCGCTTCTTCAACACTGTTTACAATCTTAAGCCCCAACTGATGAAAGGTATTGACCGACACCTTTTCTGCGGCGAGGCCGATTTTATCGGACAACCTTTGCTTCATCTCTTCTGCCGCTTTGCGGCCAAACGCTAACATAAGCAGTTCATCCGCCTGTGCAAGGTGGCTTTGCAACAGGTAGGCAATGCGGGATGTCAAAACACTGGTTTTACCGGTGCCCGCTCCGGCCAGTACCAGATTGTGATCGTTGTTCAACAGAACAGCCTGTTGCTGAGAGACATTCAGCGGAGAAGACTCAATTTGGTTAAACAGTACTTCCCAGTTCGGGCGTTCCTGTTCCAGCCAGTGATCATTTCGTTCATCCACCCGTTGTTCACTCTGCTCTATCCAGGTAGAGACAAAGTCCAATTGACCGCGTAATCTCGCTTTTGCTTCATCCAGTGTCATTCCCATTTCTTCTAACTGCCCCGCCACCATATCGCGCCAATTATGTACGCAGGAGTCGGGCAGATAGGCAGGCTGTTTGATCAATAAATCAAGTTGTTGCTGCCACTCAGGTTTTCTTTCCAGTAGCTGGCGACACTGGGTAAGATGCCACTCTTCATACTGACGAAGGGCATTGCGGGCAAACTCCCGGCACTCTTCCCAGGGCAAGCCCTGAATACGCCAGCCGTTTCTTACACCACCTTCTTCTGAGGAATAGAGAGTAATCGCCCCCCAAAGCAGACCTCTTTTCAGGTTAAGTTCACCACTCCATACTGCAAATGGAATTCGCTCTTCCTTCAGGGCAGAACTTACAATAAGAGTATTAGATTCAAGTCGTATCTGTTGATACTCATTCTGAAAGAAAAACTGAGCAGACGGGGAGGCTTTAATTTCCGCCTTAGTTCCCACATCGGTTTGCTTGTTGGTTAGCATAGTTACCTTTTTATAAGCCACAGACAGCAAATGGATTGATACGAAAATCGCATTATAACCTTAAGTTCTGATTTGGGGGGCTGAATTATTAAAGCGACATCACATACAGCGAGTTAACTGATTTTTTGCCCTGCACAGCAGTTTTCTATCCAGTTTCAATCAGTTATCAAGTATAATGCCGTCCTGTCAGCCATTGTTCATAATCAGAATCTCCGGTGCTAAATTTTTCCAGACTCAGACAACTTGTTATCAATCCTGCCGTTAGTTACAGCGCACTGATCTTTATTGCCTTGATTGGTGTGTTGGTACCGTCGCTGCTGCAAAGTGAACTCAGCTTTACCATAACACCATTAATACTTGGTGTTATTGCCGGTGCCCTGACGGAATCTGATGATAATTTCCGTGGCAGGGTGAAAGCTCAGCTACTGACGCTGATCTGTTTCGCTATTGCCTCTTTTTCTATTGAGATCTTATTCGACTACCCGATTCTGTTTGCTATCGGTCTTTTCAGCTCAACCATTCTGTTTATTATGCTGGGTGCTATCGGCCCCAGATACGCAAAAATCGCCTTCGGTTCGCTTCTGATTGCTGTCTATACCATGCTGGGCGCTCACCAGAGTGAAAATATCTGGCTTCAACCGGCTCTGCTGCTCGGCGGAAGTGGCTGGTACTTTCTGTTGGCGATGGTCTGGTATGCCATTAGCCCGTTACAGCCGGTGCAACAAAGTCTGGCTGAGGTATTTCAGCAGCTTTCTTATTACTTTCAGGCAAGAAGGGCGTTGTTCCATCCCAGCCCTTCCCTTACGCCACAACCACACAGAATTAACGAAGCCAGTGTCAACGCCAAAACCGTATCCGCACTTAATCAGTGTAAATCGACCTTTCTTGCCCGCTCTAAGCGTGGCCAGGTTGACGGACCGAGCGACCGTTTTCTCAGAATCTATTTTCTGGCTCAGGATATTCATGAGCGAGTCAGTTCCAGCCACCACCGTTATCAGGATCTTGCACAGGCATTTCAGCATTCCGATATTATGTTCCGCTTTAAGTATCTGCTGGAGATACAGGCACAGGCGTGCAGTAATATCGCTAAGTCCATTGTTGTCGGTATTCCCTACAGCCATCAGCCTCACTCTTTACAAGCTCTGGATGAACTGCGTAGCTCCATCGATTTTATTGAACAACAGCCCGACTCGCAGTGGCAGATACATCTTCCGCAGATCAAATATCTGTTCGACAACCTCGCCACCATTGAAGAGCAACTGGCCAATATCAACAACCCGGATGCCCTTCCGGAAGATGACGCCGATACCATTCAGGATACAGAGGCTCATACCCTAAGTGCTATGTGGCAGAGAGTGAAGCTGAACCTGACACCGTCATCACTACTGTTCCGTCACGCGGTTCGTCTCTCTCTGGCTCTTACCATAGGCTACGGCATTATTCAGACCTTTCAGATTGAACAGGGCTACTGGATTCTGCTTACCACTCTGTTTGTCTGCCAGCCTAACTATAGTGCCACCAGACAAAAGCTTACATCCCGTGTAATAGGCACGTTAAGCGGATTAGTAATTGGAACCTTGCTGCTATTTCTGTTCCCCTCCCCGTACAGCCAATTGATCACCATTGTTCTTTCCGGTGTGGCTTTTTTTGTTTTCAGGGTAAACAACTATAGCTACGCCACCGCGTTTATTACTATTCTGGTTCTGTTCTGTTTTGAACGAATGGGCAGCGGCTACGCTGTGATTCTGCCAAGACTGACCGACACCGTAATCGGCTGTGTTCTGGCCGTAATGGCCGTCAGTTTTATTTTGCCTGACTGGCAATCAAGACGATTAAACAAGGTCATGGCGGACTCCGTCGACTCTAACAGACACTATCTTGGTCTTATCATCGGCCAGTATCGTATCGGCAAGAAGAACGACCTCAGTTACCGGATCGCCAGAAGAGACGCCCATAACCAGAGTGCTCTGTTGAGTTCTGCAATCAATAATATGTTGATGGAGCCGGGTAGATACCGGACATTCCGCGATGAATGTTTCCGTTTTCTGACACTGAACCATGCCATGTTGAGTTATATTTCCGCGCTCGGAGCACATAGGACAAGGCTGGATGATCATGTCACCCATCAACTGATTCTTGATGCTCACCGGGAGATTCATTACAGCCTTGAAGCACTAAGCAAACAACTCGGCTCTGCCGCCGTTATCGATCACCCCCAGCCAGATAACTCATTGCTGACTGAAAGGCTGGATAACTGGCGTGAATGTGAAGGGAGCTCTGCGAAAATGGTACTTCAGCAACTTCATCTGGTGCATAAAATGCTGCCTGAGCTACTTGAACTGGCAAAGATATTGGCACAGAAGCAAAGTTACCGGGATAAAGGCAGTTCCTAAGGCTGACCGGTCAATGAAAGGCAGACACTATTTGAACATTAATCAGTTTACGCTTATTCTTAAACGGTAGAGTAAGGATTCGCCAATGCCAGTTTCTTCAGTACAGTCCGGTTATCAAATCATTCAACAGTCTCAGAATATGGCTGAAGAGGCGGCGTCTGATATTGCTGAAATGAGCAAGCGTGATGATCTTGAGTTTAATAAAGTCGATTTCGAGCAAACTCAACAAGCCGAAAAAGAGAAAGAGAAACCCAAAGCCACTCTGGAAGATGCCCTCACCAAACTCAATCAGGCCAATACCTATTCTCAGGCTGGTGCTAATGTTGTCCGTCGTTCTGACGAGATGATTGGAACCATGCTTGACACTCACGTCTGAGATCTCAATTTGCAATCTCAATTTGTAATAATTTCTGATTACTTTTTCTTGTTTTAGCCTAAACTAATACTAAAAATATAAAACGTAGTGGCAAGGATATAAATGAACGCAGCAGCGGCAAAGGTAAATAACGCCCAGAGAATTAAGCAATACTTAGAATTTGGTATGAAGCTTTCCGTGACTATCAAGTTCGGACCAAAAGACGAGTACAGTTTACAATCCAATTTGATCGGCATGAAGGAAAATCAGTTCTTACTTCTGGATATGAGTTCCAAGGTGGTTGAAGATTTAATCACCCGTAAAACCAATAACGTTGGTGTTGTTGTCCGGGGGATTACCGATACAGAACTGGGCGATATCATTGCCTTTAAGTCACAGATAATTTCCGTTGTTTCCCGCCCCACATGGCTGATGTTTATCAAAATACCTTATAGTTTTGAGACCAAACCTATCCGTGCCAATAAACGTTTCAAGCTTAACCTTCCGGCTTCAGTTATCAGCGGAGATGACACATTTAAAGCCACGCTGCGCGATCTTTCCGCCTCCGGTTGCGGTATTTTTATCGATCAACCCGTTGAACTAAGCAAGGGTATGGATGTAACCATACAACCCACATTAGAACACTTTCCGACAACGTCTCCCGTTTGTCATATTATGAGCAGCCGTAAATACGCCGGCGGTACTTTTCTCGGCATCAAATTTGCCAAAGAAATTGAACTTGAAGACAACCTTAAGTATGAAATTCTGGAGCATACCGTTTTAAGCCGCTAGCTCGACAAACGCTGACTTAAACCTCTGACTCCGCCATACAGTGCTGTTTGTAATAGGTTAGTGCCTCAAACAGAGCCACTTCCCTTATAGGTTTAACAATTATATAGTCAGCGCCAGCTTCAAAAAACGCTTGCTTGGTTGACTCCATTCCGTCAGCAGTGCAGGCAAAAACCGGTATATCCAGCTTCAGTTTATTGCGGATAATTGAGGTCACCTCTACACCACCCAGATTTGGCATCTGGTTATCCATCAATATCAAATGATAGTGAGTTGACTTAAGTTTATCTAAAGCCTGATGACCGTTTTCTGCCCAGTCTACAGATAAGCCGTATTTCTCGCAGAACGCTTTAGCGATATAAGCATTGGTTTTATTATCTTCCACCAGCAGAACAGAGACAGGCGTATCAAACATCAACTCTCCCGCCACTAAACTATTGGCGTGTACCGCCGGCAGGCTCTGCTCTATGATTTCAAGATCAAAGCAGAGGCTAATGCTAGTCCCCTTATTCTCCTCACTCTCAATCTGAATACGACCGTCTAATAGCTCTGTCAACAGTTTGACAATGGTTAGCCCCAGACCACTGCCGCCATACTCACGTGTAATGGTATTCTCGGTCTGAATAAAAGGTTCAAAGATGCTGATCAGGTTCTGCTGAGAAATGCCAATGCCTGAATCCTGCACCACAATATTCAACTGAGTTTTTCCCTGAGCATCAGTTTGCTGAGAGAAGCTGACCCGGATCTCTCCCTTATGAGTAAACTTCACGGCGTTACTTAACAGGTTAAACATTATCTGATTCAGCCGAACCTGATCGGTACAGAGCTTACTTGCAGAAGGAACCGTGTTCTCTACTTTCAGGCGAATGTTTTTCTCATCACACAGCGGTGAATATATCTTCTCCACCGAGTTCACCAGACTGGAAAGCAAAAACTCTTTTTTTACTATACTGAGCTTTCCCTGCTCTATTTTTGAAAAGTCGAGAATATCATTTAGTACTGCCAAAAGGTGTTCACCACTCTGGCATAATACATCTATCTTCTCTGCCTGCTCTTTGCTGCTGACCGACCTCTTCAGCAACTGTGAGATACCCAAAATACCATTTAGCGGCGTACGGATTTCGTGACTCATTCTGGCCATAAAGTCCGCTCTGGCGGTGGCGGACTTCTCGGCTTCCAGCCGGGCATAGTTACTCTGCTTTTCTGCCTCAATCAGAGAGGTAATATCCAGCCCCTGACCAATAATTGAATGTACACCGTTATCCAATAAAATCGGTGACAGGTTCCAGCGGTAAACCATGTTTGAAATAGGAATATTGACACCGGTTAATACCGCCCCCGTCGCAACCATATTGATATGGTTTATGATTCTCTTCTGGAAGTTCTGGAACACCTTCTCTATATGAATATTGTTTTCCTGAAAGGCTTTCTCAGCCGCGGGATTCATACGGACAATTTTCCCTTCACCATTCCATACAATAATGGGTGACAAGGCAAAGTTAAACAGATCCTGAAATAGCTGCTCTTTCTCAATCAGCTCTTCAAAAGTGTGCTCTAAGGTATGACCAATATGGTCAAATTCAGAAACAATTGAGCCTTTAAACGGCGAAACTTTTCGTTGATCCCTCGCCACCTGTGTATAGGCAACCAATGCAGCCAGTTCACCGGTTAGTCTCTTCTGGATCAAGTAGCGGGCAAGAACCGCGGAAGCTATGATGGAAATGATTGAGAAAAACAAGCCGATTTTATAATTGTTCTCCAGCAGCAGAATACTTTGATTATCCTGTAAGGTATAAAGGCTGATTGGTGTGCGGATATCATCAATACGAAGGTCAATGGCATTATATAAATGCTCATGGTGCTCATTTGCCGGTAAACCGGATTGGTCCTTAATTTGTGCTACCAGTTTTTCAGTCAGTTTTGTTGTTGAAGCAACAGGCACGCCTTCTGCTAATAACACCACTTCTTCAGTGTTACTGACATTTTTCAGGCTCTCCACCAGCGGAAAGTTATTATCCATTACGATAACAATATACAGCTTCGCCAATACCTCACCACTGTCTGCCTTGATTATCGGCATACGCCTGATCAGTAGGTGCTTGTTACCACCTTTACTTTCCAGTACCGAATAGTGCCAGTTACTGCTATAGGCCACATCTTTAGTGAGCAGGTAAAGTTGCTGATTTTCTATACCAAAAAATGCCGCATTTCCGTCATCCCAGAAAACCGTATTGTCACGGGTAATAAACCTGAAATCAGGGGTATTCTTCAGGTCCGCTTTTTCTACCGAAAAAAAGTAATCATCGATCTGCGCTTTCTTATTCAGCTCAATAAACTCCTGCAACGTGACACTTTCCGCCTGACTGTTCTGATGGGTTTTAATGGTGCCCAACTTATAATCAAACAGGCTCTGTAACAGGGTTGACGTCTGGGTCAGGTTACGTTCGATTTCCTGATTTACCGCCGTGGTACTGTACTGGTAGCTAAAACCAAGCAGAGAAACCACCAGCAAGGTAAATACAATAAATATCAGGCGAACCGTCAGGTTCGCCATAGATCTCGGGTTATTTCGGTCAGTGGTGAATATCATCGGTCGGAGTACCTGAACGCTCTCTGCTTGAGGTTTTCTATTCTCTGAATACTGTCGGAATTTGATACAATTTCAAAGCTACCGGAGTAAACTGTCGGCACAGGTTTATCTTCCAGATCCCACTTTATCGCTTCGGCCATGGCAACACCTGTATCATCATTCATCCTCATAACAGTAACATCCAGTTCTCCATTGATGATTGCTTCAAGCTCGGCAGACCCTCCTCCCCAGCCGTTAATCAGTATATTTTTTCCCGATTCCATAATTGCCTGCGAAGCCCCCAGAGCAACGTCTGTTGAACAGGCATACACCAGTTTTAAATCAGGGTATCGTTCAAGGGCGATTTTAGTTGAACGATAACCGCTCTCCTTGCTGGCCTTGGTATAGAACGAAGATTTTAACTGGTAGTCAGCTAGGTCGCTCATGGCATGAATAAAGGTATCTCCACGGGCATCACTAATATAGCCCTGCGAAAAATACATTACTGAATATTCAGATCGAGAGGGAAGAACCGATTTAAAATATTCTGCCAGTGCAAGACTACCCAACAGGTGATCAAAACCGACATAAAGGAACGGCTGCTTGCTGGCCCACGCTTTTACTGGTGTGGTGATATTCTGCAAAATCAATTTGGTATCTGAGCCATGCAGCACATGCTCTATAAACTTACGGTGACGCCCTGTATCCAGAGTAAAAATCAGATAGTCAGTGTTATCCTCAAGGGCTTCGTTTAAAGATAAATTTTGCTGTCGCGTATCAGCGTTCGGCCGGGTAAACACCTTTTTTATCTGATAACGGATATTCAGCTCTCTGAGCCTCTCTTCAAACGCCTTAATGTTTCTTCGCCAGTAGTCGGATACCTGTTCTCCCGGATAGACAACAGAAATCTTTACCGGAGTTGTCTGGTTGAAGGTAATGGGAATCGGGTTGCTGTTAATCGCTACATCCATACTTTTGGTAAGAGTGTTTTGCTGCGGATGAGTTTTAAGGAATTGCGGGTAAGTCCAGTAACCACTCAGATTTTTCATCGCATAACAGAAGGGAGATGCCAGCAGAGCAGATGCGAATAGCAGTGTTGTGATTACCTTCATAGACATACTCACTTTGTTCCATAAGTGTCTTAATACTAGGTGACTAGCCAGATAAAGAAAAATTCAAATATCAAAAAAGCCGCCATGTATCACCATGACGGCTCAAATTTTTATGTTATATCAAACTATTAAAAAGTAAATGCTAAGTTTGCCGAACCACCAAACTCATGTTTATCGGCATAGGATCCGGCAATATCCAGACTCACGACATCAAACGGGCTGATACCAATTCCGGCGGTAACCGTGTTATCCATAGTATCTTTTGTATCTATCTGGTAACCGGCTCTTACTTGTAACCAATCCCAGGCATTTCCTTCCACACCAAAGCGGACAAACTGAGTATCATCGTCAATATGGTTAAAACGGCTCTGTTTGGTCAAATCCACATCAATGGCAGCGGTAAACAGCTGAGTCGCATAAGCAGCACCCACTGTAGCCTGAGGGTTTAGCTCGTATTTTATTGCCGGGTCTTCAGTCTTGATCTCTTTTTTAAACAGATCCTTTACACTAAAACCAACCCGCCATTCATCTTTATGCCATAGAGCACCAATATCCATATTTAAGGTTTTCTTATTGCGCTCACTTTCGTCGTAGTCATCCAGTTCAAAATTCTCGACATCGAGTTTTCGGTAGTAGGTTCTTAACTGCTGATATTTTGGGGTAAAGCCAACAGAAATGGCCTGTCCCTGAAAATCTAACTGTTTAGCAAAAGAGACTCCCAGCTCGGTGAAGCCAAATGCCGCTAACTCAACTTCAGAGTTTGTGTATCTGGTGGTGGTATCATTTGCCGCGTTACCAGTGTTTACGTAATCAGGAATGTTTGTTTTTCCCGCTATCTCAACATAACCCCGTGTATAGATATTTAGCGCCACCTGTTCATTTGGTATCGCGACTGCAATACCTGCATTCGCTGACGCAGTAAGAGGAGCATCACCCTGAAGCCTGTCAAGATGACCATTTAGTTTATTTATGTTGGCGGTACTTGGGCTGGCTTTGAATGCATCAATGGTATCCTGAAGATCATCCACCTCACCTAAAGTATCATCACTGTCTTTAAGAGATGCGCCCACCGCAGGCAGAAGCAGACCGACATCGTCACTGTCACGATAATGCGCGGTCAAGGCCGGGTTGTAGAAAGGAGCCACCAGATAATCGGCCGATGCCACACCGGTGTTACCCATACCGTTGCCTCGACTATCAGCAACCTGTGTCGCACAGTACACGTAACCGGGAATCACAGCCACCGCCACTGCAGAAAGCAAAACATGTCTGAAATTCATCCTGTTCTCCTGTTTATTTTTTTATTAGCTCAGCAATATATAATAGCAGTGAATAATAAATAGCGTACATAATCGTTTGCTAAATTAACCGACTTTAGGCTAAAGATCACAGAGCCGGAACAGCTGACACACCCGTGACCAGCTGTTCTTTCTGTCGTTTATTCAGTTTTTTTATTTTGATTTCTAGCTTAAGGGCACTGCTTTTGCCATCGGTCTTATGGCTCCAGACCAGTTCAAGTGGCCCTTTCCCTTTAAGATATTTTGCTCCCTTTCCCGATGAGTGCTGAGAAAAGCGTCGTGACAGGTCATTAGTAATGCCGCAATAGAGGGTGTTGTGTCTGGTGCGGATCAGGTATACGCACCAGACGTCTGAGTTGATTGAAACGTCAGTCATTATCAGAGAAGGGATTCGACCAACTCTCTAAGCTCAGCAACTTCTGATTTCAGAGCCTGAACCTCTTGTTCAAGTTGCTCAACTCTGCCTGTTTTCGCAGATACCTCAGATGCGCTTCCCGCTACGGCCATACTTTCAGCATCTACTTTGCCACAGAACTGATGCATATAGCGGGACTCACGTTTACCAGCTTCACGAGGCAATTTGACCACCAAAGCTGAATCCGCATCGCCCTGTGACAACTTCTCCAGTACGCTTTCAACCTCTTTTACATCAGTAAACTGACAAAGTCGGTTGGTTCTGGTTCTTAGCTCACCCGGTGTTTGTGCGCCTCGCAGCAACATGCAGCAGACAATTCCTTTTTCCTGATCACTAAACTGAAGATCACCAAACTCGGTATTACAAAAGCGGTGTTGGTATTTTGATACTCTGCTGTTAAAGCCACTCTCGTCATTTACCAGACGACGGGAAATAAGTGCATCAACCGCATCAAGAACGTCAGATTCGGACAGTGCCATCACAGGTTCACGATTGCTCTTCTGGTTACAGGCATTAGTTAAACTATTTAGCGACAGTGGATACTGATCCGGAGTAGTGGCTTCTTTCTCCAGCAGACAACCAATGACTCTGGCTTCAATTTCGCTAAGTTCGATTTTCATACTTATTCCTTTATTCTTTTTCTGTCGGTATAGGAAGTTAATGTTCGTTGAGCATAGGAAGACGAACCACTTCTCCATCTTGATTGACAATTGCCAGAGATGAACGGTTCAGTTCAATCTCAGCGACTTGTAACTGCTTTCTGGCGGTCAGATAAGCCTTTTGCATTCTCTTTTTGTGGCTTTGATCTACTTGTTTCTGGCTATTCATTGCTCGTAGTCTGGCTGTCATTAAACGCTTATATACTACATCGCCTCTATGGTGAATTCCAAGCAGAAACCGAGTAACAAAATCGACAATCCTTTGATTTAAATCTGTAACCTGAGCGGCTGATATGTTTTAATTCGAGCAGGCAATTAATTAATTTTGTAGCTATTAGGAAGGTACACTTATGAACAACGTATTTGAAATCGTTAATCAGGCTCGCCAGAAAAACAAACTGAAACGAGAGCTTCAGGACAACGATAAGAAAGTTCGCGATAACACCAAGCGTGTTGAACTGCTGGACAACCTGCTAGACTACATTAAAGCGGATATGTCTCACGATGAAATTGTATCCATTATCAAAAACATGAAGGCAGATTACGAAGATCGCATCGATGACCATATCATCAAAAGTGCAGAAATTTCTAAAGTGCGTCGTGATATCAGCCGCCGTATCAGAGAGCTGACTGAAGAAGACAAGCAAGCTCAGGGTAAGAAATAACCCATGCAAAACCCGCTATTCGCGGGTTTTTTGTATTAGGCTGTCTTTCGTTACCACTACTCCTCACCACTTATCCGACTATCAAGTTCAGCACTGCCTTTATGTTCTGAGCCTACTACTGATTTATCAGCCAACGTGTAGACTCGGAAATAGAACACCATTGTAAAAAGCATTAGTACCGAAGAGATCAGTTCGATTAATATCCCGCCGGTAAACCTGATAACAAAGCTGGCCTCTTGCAGATAAGCAAGAGGTAATGTCAGTAAAATTGTTAGCAGGACAATCAGGCCTGAACCTAACATCATTTTTCCGGTGAATCCTCGGCTTTTTCTCCAGCTAGCTGACATTGCTGCAATAGCCCCTTTATCATTCAAAACAGTTTCAAAGGTAGAAAAACCATACTTTGCGGCGAAGAAAACACCAGGAATGATCAGCGCCATTGAACCGATCACAACCGCTAAGCCATACAGAATTGAGACAGACAGCAGATCAATCCAGTCAGAAAAAGAGACAGAATGTTTATACGCCACTCCGCTGACAACACTGTGAAAAAACCGTATCAGACGAACAAGAAAATAAGTCTGCAACACCATGGAAACTAATGCGTAAACCAGACCAACCCAGTAATACTGATAGGTAAACAGATCCGCTACATTGCTTAATATGGCCATGGCAATAATAACGGGGCCCATAATACTGAAAAGCTCGCGGGCGTAACGCCTGCAGAAATTTATGCTGTCTAATAGAATGTTTGTCATACTTTTTTGTCTATACCTTGAGAGCTGAATAACCAACTGCTTTACTAAATTAGCAATACACATGCTAACCCTGATTAAAGCGTTTGCTTTTTGTATTTTAAATCAGCTGGTTAGCTTAACACAGCATGTAAGGAACAGTCAGTGATATTCAAAGTATAAATATGATCATCAAACAGAGTTCCGCCTATTGAATAAGCTTGTTTTTCAACTCTGATTAACGAAAAGCCGCACTTCTGCAACACTCTTTCTGATGCCCGGTTTCCTTTGTTCCTTTAACAGCCTATCAATATGGGCTTATGCCTCTGTCTGACTGTGACTTTTCCCAGTGACTCACTCACTGTACAAGAGGATAGTTAACACTGCATTATGTTTTACCTTACCAGAGGCATACCCCGTGAGTTGTAAAGATTGTTCGTCACTATCGTGCCGTACAGAAAAGCCCTGTCAGGAAGCCATTGAATGGCGTCTCGATTATAAAAAACTATTTCGTTTACTGGCATTAATTTCCCTGGCTTTGGCCTGGTACTACGGCCAGCTAATTAATCAACCAGACTGGCAGAAAGATCTGCAAAATCTGTATCCGGACGCTCAAGTTGAAGCAGTAACAGACAACCCTTCACTATTTTCTATGCAGAGGAACGGACAGCAGTTTTATCTATCCATCGCCACAGAAAACAGCTATGGCGGCCCTCTTACGCTAGCCTCGGTCATCGATCAACAAGGAAAAATAAAATCAGTAGAGTTGCTCAGCCATGGTGATACTCCCGCTTATATCCAAAAATTGAGGAATAAGGGTTATTTCCGCCAGTTCAAAGGGAAAGAGGCGGCTTATCTGCCTGAAGCGGGTAAGAACTGGGATGCGGTTAGTGGTGCAACTTTAAGCTCCAATGCCATTATGCGGGCTAACACCCGCGCGGCACATAAGATAGCGATACAGCAGTTTCAACTCCGCCCGCAACCTCTGGAAAACCACATCGTTTACACCGTCGAACATCTGCTTCTTGCGCTCTTGATACTGTTATCCATCGTCAATATCTGGCTGGCAAGCTCTAAGCTAAAGCTTGTCTATGTTCTGGCCAGTGTGGTTGTGGTTGGCTTTATGGCTAACCAGATGATCAATGTGGGCAATTTTTCTGCGCTGCTGCTCGGCTTCGTGCCCACTCTGTCAGAGAATCTGGCTTTCTGGATCCTGCTGGGAGGTGTATTCGCATCGATTATTGTTCTTGGGCGCAATATATACTGTGGAAATATCTGTCCGTTTCACGGCATTCAGTATCTGTTACATAAAATCGGTAACCTGAACCTGCCTTTACCGCCTCTGGCTTTACGTTTTGGCCGTTATATTCCCTATACCGGATTATGGGCAGCGCTAATGGTTGGCTTAATAACCTCTAACCCCAGTTCTGGTGCTTATGAACCCTTTTCAATGATCTTCTCTCTTCAGGGGACAGGCATACAGTGGTTTATTATGCCGGCAGTCATTATTGGCGCTTTCTTTATTCCTGATATGTTCTGCCGCTTTTTCTGCCCGGCGGGCGCCATGCTCTCACTAATAACCAGCCTACGTAACCGCTCGGTTTATCAATTAAAACAATTAATCAGTCGCAAGTAAGAGGTCTGAGATGAACAATAAAACAACTGAGCTAAATCAGGCTGGTCAATCCCAAGGGCAGAGTCAATTCACAACATCGGCTCCGCGAAACAAGCAGCAGTGGCTTAGCTCACTATTGCTGATAATTACCTGTTCAATAATTATCGCCTTTCTCTCTGATTCCCTGATTAGATATTTCCAGTAAACAAGTGATAAGAACGATGAACAAAATTACTTATGCCCTGATGAGCCTGCTTTTTACACCTGTGAATAAAAATCAAGATATTCTTATCTGCTACGCCAGTCAGACAGGCACTGCAGCTAACCTTGCAAAACAGTCTGGAGATATTGCGGTAACACTTGGCCGTTCAGCGGCCGTACGTTCCCTTTCATCACTACACCCGTCTGAACTTGAGAACTACAATCAGGTTCTGATGATTGTCAGTACCTGTGGTGAAGGAGAGATCCCTGACGAAGGCAAGCTATTTTATCAGCAGTTACAGCAGTACCCTGCACTCTCTGTTCCTGTTAGTCTTTTGGCACTTGGAGACAATAGCTATAAACATTTCTGCCTTGCAGGCATACTGATTCACAATGAGCTGAAGCGTATGGGAAGTCCGTGTGAAGAAGAGCCCCTGCTGGTTAGTGGCAACCCTATTGATATATGGCGGGATTGGCTCTCATATCAACTTGCCTCTGATATAGATGATAAGCAGATACAAGCGACGTCTACTCAGGTGGCACTTACTCTGACAGAGCGCTATCCATTGCATAACAACGGTAGTGCTGATTCTCCGGCCTCAGAAGCCTACCATCTGAGGTTTAAACTTAGTGACGCGGTTAACTATAAAATCAATGATCTCGTTGCCATTACCCCGCCGGGAAGTCAGAAAGAGAGACTTTATTCCATTGCGTCCTCCAGTATAGATAATACAGGCGGACTCTCTCTCTGTATCGCCAGACACCAGTTCCTGTTAGACGGAAAACAGCAGCCCGGACTCTGCTCTGACTATCTGATCAATCAACTTAATTCCGGAGAAGCGTTTAATGCCGAAATCCGCGCAGGCGCAGGTATGGCACTGCCCACTTCTAAAACACCTCTGATTCTTGTTGCTACAGGTGCCGGTATCGCACCTATGATGAGTATGCTGGCAGAGCGCAAACTGTGTAGCCATGTGGGACCTAACTGGATGATTTTCGGTCACCGCCACTCCGAAAGTGATTTTTACTATCAGCAGCAACTCTCTGATTATCAGTCAGAGGGAGTTATCAGCCAGTTAGACACGGCATTTTCCCGCGACAGCAACGAAAAAGTATATGTTCAGGACCGCCTCAGAGAGCACAGCGAACAGTTAGCAGACTGGCTTGTGAAACAGGATGGGCAAGTGTATGTTTGTGGCAGGCCGGAGCTGAAAGATGAAGTACTTTCAGTTATCTCCCACTCTTTGCAACAGAACGGAAAGAGCTCTGTTCAATCTGAGCGGCTGATTGCAGATATGCTGCAAAACCACCGGATAGTTTTCGAGCTGTTCTAGTTCAAGTTATAAAGGTAATAGCTTGTCAACTTTCCTATAGTTGATGAGCTGTTACCATAATTTTCCAATATAATGTTAGCTTTATCACTTTCTTAATGGACAGCGTTTTTTTCCTGCAAATTACACCTTTCCATCGTCCGATTCTGAGCCATAATTAAACTACTCAATGAAAATATATGCAATTCAATAAATAAGATATGATTTTCATATAAGGTCGTTTATGTTTCTAATTAGCAATGGTATCTCCCGACGAGGCCTGCTTATTGTTATTATTGCTTCTCTGCTGATAATTGCCTTTGTATTTACCAACTACATAAGTTATCACTACCTCAACAGCAGTCTGCGCCAGTCTGTTATCAATACCGAATTACCTAAAGCCAGTACAGAAGCCTATTCAGAGATTGCCCTTAGTGTTGTTCCTTCCGTTGTGGCTTCATCCATGATGGCCAACGATCGTTTTCTCAGGCAATGGTTGATAAGCGGGGAACAAAACCATTCACAACTTACTGACTACCTCACGCAAATTAAACGGCAAAACCGCGCCTTTATCTCATTTCTGGTCTCTGCAAAATCTCTTGAGTACTACAACTCTGAAGGCGTTAAGGTCTATGAATCACCCGATGACCCTCAGGCGGCATGGTACTTCGACTTTATTCGCAGTCCGGTTTTATATGAGCTTAATGTCGGCCCAAGTATCGATGAAAGCCATACTCCTGCCATTTTTATTAATTACAAGATGATGGAAGGCAATCAGTTGATTGGCGTTGTTGGCCTCGGGCTGAGGTTAAGTGCCATTGAAAGCATTTTGGGCAGGTTCAAAAACAGCTACAAACAAAATATCTACTTTATTGATACCGAAGGTATGATTATTTCCAGTTCTCACGGCGCGACTTTTTCCGGCGATGAGCTAATTAAGGTTCCAGGCCTGACTGAAGTCATCAAAGGGGAAAGGCCAAACAACGCTGATTTCTTTGAGTATCAATCCCGCAACAATCACTTGTTTATGAACCTTCGTTTTATCGATGAACTGAACTGGTGGATGTTGATCGAGCAAGAGGAAGGTGATGCGGTTAAGAAAGTGAGGAATATTCTTGTTACTAATATCTTTATCGGTGTTGCGACAATATTTGTCACCCTGATTATTGTCTCGTGGATAATTAATTACTTTCATAAAAAACTGGAGATCCTTGCTACCACGGATCAACTTACCGGCTTAGACAACCGGCAGGTTTTTGAACATGATGTAAAAAAAGCCTTGCTGCAGAATGAGAGGCAATACTCTCATCAGACGCTACTATTAATTGATGTAGACAGGTTCAAAAACATCAATGACAGTTACGGCCATCTGATGGGCGATGAAGTGCTTAAAAACATTGCCCAAACGCTATCTCTTAATAACAGAGAATCGGATTGTCTCGGCCGTTGGGGTGGCGAGGAGTTTGTGTTACTGGCACACAATATGTCCATCGAACAAGGGGAGATTCTGGCAGAAAAAATACGTCTTAGTATTGAGCAGCATAGTAGTTTTCCTCAACAAATAACCGTCAGTATCGGGGTCACTGAATCAGCCGCTGGAGACAAGCTCGAAACCCTATTATCCCGCGCCGACTCTGCCATGTATAAAGCAAAAAATGCCGGAAGAAACTGCGTCAGAACAGAATTAGCAAAAAAATAGAGCTGCACAAACCGGCAGCCCTGATACTCTATTCTGCTTTTATACCCAAAGGCTATTTCTGTGCTGGGAAAATACTGATTTCAACCCGGCGGTTACAAGTTCGTCCTGCTGCTGTACTGTTATCACAGATAGGCATTCGCTCTCCCTGCCCTTGTGTAAACAGCCTTGTTGAAGCCACTTTCTGCCCTACCAGATAACTTCTGACCGAATCTGCCCGCTGCTGCGATAGTCTCTGATTGTAGTCATCACTGCCGGTGCTGTCTGTATGGCCTTCGATAATAAGCTTAGTTTCAGGGTACTCCACCAAAACGCGGGCAACACCATTGAGACTATTGTATATAGAGTTATTTAACAACGAAGAGTCGGTCTGAAAACCAATACCATTCTCCATCACCAATACCAGTTGATCTTCTCCGACCCGTTTTACCTGAACGCCTGAATTTAACAGCTCCTGTCGTAGTGCAGCTTCCTGCTGATCAAAATAATATCCGACTCCAGCCCCCACTGCGCCACCTGCGGCCGCACCAATTAGCGCACGTTTACGCCTTTCATCCGCATCATCTCCGGTAGCTAGCCCGATTAATGCACCGGACACGGCACCAATAATGGCCCCCTTGGTGGCAGAGTTGGTCTCACTTTCACCCGTAGTTGCATCCTGACGTTGAGTGGCAGCGCAACCGCTAAACAGTACTGCAATGGTTAGAGGTAATAGCAGTTTTTTCATTGTCGATTCCTTTCTCTATGGTTTCCATATAACCATAAATTTAGCGACTATTTGTCTGTTAGCAATACTTTGCCCGACTTTCTTTGCTTCTGTCTCAATCTGAGTCACTTGTCCTTCACTGCACTATTCCCTTTCTGAATAGCTCTGCAATCAGGTTGCCCCGGTTAGAAGCGCCCAGTATCTGCCGCATTGATTCTATATGATATTCCACACCAGATCGGCTGATGTTGAGCTTGTCAGCCATCACCTTAGTAGAGCAGCCTTCAGCGAGCATACGGGCAATGTTAATCGCATTAGAGCAAAAGGTTTTTCTCACCTGATAAAGGTTAAACCCCTTATCTTCGAACACCAGCCACCACTTATAGATCTTATTTGCCAATGTGATCAGAGCTTCCTGACAACGGCTGAGAAACTGGTTCGGATTATAGTTGTCCTCCAGAGTAAAACTAAAACAGAGCGACGCTCTCCAGCGGTTTTCAACACAGCTATCAACAGGAACCAGAACGGTATAGCCTTTTTCATCAGCAAAATTAAACCGCCGGATAAACTTATCCAGTGACTTTTGCTGCTGTTTATCAATCAAAGAGTGATTATGCAAAATCGGGCTCTTAGCCGATAAAAGTCGCTCTACATTGTTATCATTACGACTAAGAAATGGCGGAGGACAGCTCCATACATACTCCAACGGAACCTCTTTGGTTGAGTACATCAGAGTCATATAGCGAAAATCTTCCCCGCGAAACTTACCCTGAGCACGATCTTCACTTCTGAGGCCACCCCAGATATCAAAACTGACCAGTTCCGCTCCATCAAAAGCAATTTCTCCGGCTTCTTGCTGCCAGTATTTATTCCGGGGCAGGTTCATTTTCACACCACTCCTTAGCTATTTGTCTGGCACGCTGTCTATCAATGTCATTCATCTGGCTCAATATATCCTGCATCAAATCTGATAAATCAGGTATGCCATAGAGATCACAATAAAAATACAGGCTATAGGCCTTCATTACGTCCTTGGTGATTCCGTAACCATGTTCCAGCATTGCCCCCATTACCATATAGGCAGGGAGATACTTTTGCTCCATTGCTTTAACAATAAAGCTCCGTGCTTTCAGGTAATCTGTCGGCAGCTCTTTGCCCTGATAATAAAGAACCCCAAGCTGATATTGAGCCAGACGGTCATGTTGTCCGGCGGCGTCTTCCAGCAGCGACACAGCTTTAGTCAGGTCTTTATCTGTACCCTGACCGTTAAGATACAAGTTAGCCAGGTTAGTCTTAGCTTCTGTAATATCTTTTTCAGCAAGTTCACACAGAATTTCATAAGCTTTCTCATGCTGTTGCCATTGGGTATACAAGGTCGCAAGGGCGAAGCTGGCAGGTGTAAAGCCATTTTCAGCCGCCAGATTAAACCACTCAAACGCCTTGTCCGGATCGACCTGCGAATCACTCCCCTTTAAAGCAATAACACCCAGTTGATAACGTGCTTCGTTTAAGCCAAGATCGGCTGATTTGATCAGATAGGCTATTCCTTCGGCATGGCTATCCGCCCTGTAAGCTTTTTCTGATTCTGTCCTGAAGCATTTCATTGCCATCAGAAAATATTGTTGTGCATCACTTAAGGATGCTTTACTAAACGATGATAGTTGTGCTCTGTCTGTCATTATCCGGCCTGATTTCTCTATGTTGCAGCCAGCCTGGCCTTATCCGACTTCCATTTCGTTGATTTTTAAAGCAAGTGCACCACCTAAGTACACTTGCTCTCCATAGGCTATTTGTTCACTGATAGCTTGTTTGGTGCTATCTGGGTCCGCCACGTCACCGCAAAAATAACGATAGAAATAAGACCAAACATAATCAGCCCCATAGCGCCCGATTGTGGTTCCCGCTCGGCAAAAGAGGCCCACGACCAGGCGATACAAAACCACATTCCAACTGCCGATGCTGCAATCCCAAGTGTTGCCAGCAGATTAAGCCGGTACTGAGATGCAATTTTCCGGTAACCGACAAACGCTGCAACGGTCAGCATTCCAAGTAAATACCACATTACTGCCATCATAATATTCCGCTCCTTTATACTTCGATATCTCTGCCGGTTTTCCAGAAATCCAGCGCCGCTTGTTCATCAAACACGTTACCGTAGCCAAATAGTTCATCCATCACCTTCATAAAGGTATGCACAGGACCTCCGGTATACGCATTGGAAGCGTCAATTAATCTGTGATGCCAGAAATCGGGCTTGTTCCACGGGCAGGCTGTCAGGCAGATAGCACAGTCCGTACCACTATCGACCCAGTACTTGTAGCACTTCTTCGCGTCGTTATAGAACTTCTTCACACCGCGTTGGTGATGCCATGAATAATTCGGGTCTTCACCGTTTTCGTAGGTTGGCCCCCAGCCCGGCTCGTCATCCATAGTGATCGCCTGAGAAGGGCACTTCTCCGCGCAGATTTTGCAGTTCTGACAGAACTCCATAATGCCGTAGGTCTTTGGTGTATCGTAGGCGTCATCCGGCAGTTCCATATCGGTATAAACCTTGGCAATACGGACACGGGGGCCAAAACGGGGAGCCATCAAATGACCATTACGTGCCCCTTCTCCCAAACCAGCTTCAATGGCATAAGCGACGCTGTTGCCCAAATCGTTGCCCGAAGCCACAGCCTGATAACCCAGCCCACGTATAAACTTAGCGAGGCTACCTGCAACAAAGGCCATCTTTGAGTAACCATTCCCGACGGCTGCTCCGGAGACATAAGAAGGCGCAGTTGACATGGCTTCATAATCTTCATCAACCAGTACCACAATCACAGATTTTGGCTCAAACGGGAACTCATCCCATGAAATCTCCCTGCCAGCTAATGAGTCATATAGAGGGTCCCAGTTCCATATTTTGTGGTTGCGGGTAATACCGCAGCGGTCTGCGCCCAGTAATCTCGCTGCTGATTTGATGCTTTGGTTGGCATCTTCTGCACTTTCAAACTGCCACTTATGGTCCATTACTCCTTTCTGTTCCCAACCGTAAACTCCCATATTGGGTTGAAGACACTGAGACAAAGGAGATAACACATCACTCATCTCCCAGCCGGCACTTTCAAGCGCCAAGTCGATTTGACGCATACCCGGCTTGGCGTTATCTAAACCGACAATGGGATTAAATCTGTGCTCCTGAAAATTCCAGCCATTTTCAAAATTCTGATTTCTCTCAGGGTATTTTCTGGCCAGAGACGGGGAAATAACGAAGGTCCAGACCGAGTTTTCTTGCGGCATGGGCTTGAGTACATCAGGATCAATAGGGACAGGGAAGTTCTTATGACTAACTCCCTCTACTTTATTGCTGGCCTGTACTGCTGTTGCACCCACACCGGCAATTGCCGCTGCCCCAAGTCCCAGTTTAAAGAAATTTCTGCGGGAACCGTCAGCAATTTCATTTTCATGTTCTAATTCTTTTGACATAATAAAAATCTCATTTTTTAAGATTTATAAATAACCGTGTATTAAGCATGGATTTTATATCCCACGTTTATTTATTAACGAAATCACTAAGTGTCGGGTTTCCCCACATAGCGATTAATTAAATGAGAATCACTTTCAGAATGAGTAGCGAACGAAATGAAAGATTTTAACTATAACCAACTAATATCCTTTGTAGAGGTAGCGTTATATTTAAATATCTCTACCGCGTCGAAACATTTAAATAAAAGTCGGGCAACAATTTCAGAACATATTGAGTTGCTTGAATTAGAGCTGGGTCACAAACTTTTTGACCGGGATGGCCGGCAACTAAAGCTGACTTCCTTTGGCGAGAAGATACTCCGCCCTTCCATTTTATTGACAAGGCAAATTTATACCTGGCAAAACACAGTGGATAAGGCGAGACCTACCGCAACTAATGTCCAGCTACGTATTGCTTATGATCCTGTTATTCCCCAATGTTCTATTCGTTCACTGCTTGAATACTTCAACGCAGAAAATATGAATATTGAATGTATTGCCATGGGTTCAAATATTTCCGCTGAGTTACTTGATAAAAATATAGTTGACCTAATTATTACGCCAGAACACGGAGAAGATCTCAGGCGTGATTATGAGTGGAAAATAATTGGCTCTATGCCTTATCGATTTTATGCTCACCATAATCTATTTGGATCAGAAACCATCGAACTAAGTCAATTATTGAACCAGACTCAAATTCTTCCCAGTGCCTATTTAAATAAAAGCGCAGATGAGAAGTTTATATTTACCCCCAATAATAAGATCATAAATGATATTACGCTTCTGCAGGAAGCACTGGAAAATAAAGTGGGCTGGGCATTTCTGCCTGTTCATTTACATGCAGAGCGCTGGCGGGATGTGGTGGAATTACCCTGTTCATTGGGAGGGGAAGGATTTGTGACTCCTGTGCTGGCACGTTGGCGTCCCGGTGAAGAGGTCATTGTCTCACCTGTTTTAAACTTTTTTGAATCTACCGGCCCGGTACGGCCGGCTTAAATCAGAGTGTTCACTTATCCGCTTCCCTTCTACATCGTTAGCGGATAAGTGCAACTAACCTAATCTCAGGTTAATTACTCCAGCCAATGCTTAACCACCTCTTCCATAGCGGAGATGATCTGTTGAGAAGAAAAGCCCTGCTGCTCAGCCAACACCAGCGTCGCGCCTAGCCCGCACCCCTCTACCACATAGCCCTGTTCATACATATTTAGGGCTTTTAAACTGGAACCGTTAAAGTTGACCGCTGGTGTCATCAGTGAGCAGTTATCCGGCAACCGGGTGGAAGCATAAACCGCATCGTCCGACTGCATAATCCAATGAGTGGTGCCAATTTTTATACTACTCACACGGCTGCTGTTTTCCATGGCAATAACAGGTGCAAAAAACATAGTACCGCCCGCCAGAGAAAGATTCTGCAACTCAGATTCGAGCAGAGCACAACACGCCCTCTGTATCGGGTCGGACATGCCTGTCTGACTGATAAACTGCTGTGCAGTTTCCAGCTCTGTTGATTCCGCTAATAAGGCTTCAATTACCTGCTCTTTTCTGGACAATTTATCAGGATCTTTCGTGCTCCCCGCCAGCATAACATCGGCACCAAGCCAGTGCTTAAGCCAGACCGTCGCGAAGGTGGTTCCTCCGATACCCGATTCGGCAATCAGATGCTTTTCGCCCTCGCGGTGTTGTCGTTGTAGCTCAGGAATTAACTCAGTTTCAATGAGCGACTTCTCATGCCCGCTTTCACATTGATGCACAATGACTTCATCCAGCTTACAACCAGAAAAATCCGGCCGGTTATCCAACCCTAGCTGATAGCAGTGCAACCTAATCTTAAATCCACGTTGCTTCAGCAAAAGTAGTAAGCCATGTACCAGAATGGCGGGGGTTACCGACCCATTTCCCAGCAGAGGAGACGGCAGATACTCCTCTTTCAGCTTGGTGTTTGCATGGCCACAGGCGATAAGTTCTGTGTCTCTGGTGGGATGAAGCTGCATTAACCCCTCACCGGCTCCGGCATCACTGATTAGATGAAGATCTTCGATGGGGGCGACACCATTCAGGATAATAAAGTTAAGCCAGCTCATGGGACATCTCCGCTTATGTTGAAACGTTACTTACTATCGTCTTTCATTTAACATCGTCTTTCATGGTCAGAGGCAGGCCGGCAGCCACAAAGGTCACCTTAGCGACTTCGGCAGCAATGGCCTGATGTAACCAGCCTGCTTCATCAACAAATTTGCGGCTCATTTCACCCATAGGCACCACACCGCAACCGACTTCATTACTGACAAGTATCACCTGCCCCGGTAACTCCCTGAGCGTCTGCAACAGTCCGGACTTATACTCCTGCCATGACGTTGCTGACTCGCCGAACAGGCAGTTACTCAGCCATAAAGTCAGGCAGTCCACTAAAATACAATTATCTTCTGCGCTGTTTGCTTTCAACGCTTCACTTAGCTGATAAGGCTCTTCTATCACTAACCACTCTTCAGGTCGCTGCTCTTTATGACGACGAACCCTGTCCGCCATCTCTGAGTCTCTCACTTCCGAGGTTGCGATATAGATGACCGGCTTACCCGACGCTTTAGCCTGCTGCTCTGCATAGCTGCTTTTTCCTGAGCGGGCACCACCGAGAACCAGTTCGGTATAATTTCTGTTTTCCATTAGTTTACTTCCTGTAACCGGACTTCTTGCGGCTGCTCTGAACATACCATCATCAGTGCTATCTCCAGTCGCATCCATTCAGCTTCGCAGGCCGGAAGGCCGAAGCGAACGGCATTTTTTTCATCACATAAGCGGGTATATATCATCTGGCTGCAGAGCTGCTGATGAACCTGCTCCGCATTCTGTATAAACACAGTCGTAAACAGTTCCGTTCCGCGACACTGTTGTGAAAAGTACTTATCCAGCAAGGTTTTAAGCCGCTGCGAATGTTTGCTTAGTCTGATCTTGTTCTGTTGTTGCCAGTCACTATCAGCAAGAGCCTGCTTGGTCGCCCAGCGCGCCGGACCGGATACCGTCCATGGGCCTAGACTTTCCCTTACACCACCAAGAATGCTGTCATTGGCAAACAAAAAGCCGACACGGGCGCCTGCTAGTCCAAAGAACTTACCAACGGATCTCAAAACAATCAGAGAATCAGAATGGTTATCATGCTGTAATAACGAATATTCGGGAGTGGCATCCGCAAATGCTTCATCAACAATCAGATAACCGCCTTTCTCTTCTAACTTACTTTGCAAATTCATCAGCTGCTGAGGACTGTAATAGCGTCCCGTGGGGTTGTTGGGGTTAATAATCAACACCACATCTGCCGAATCAAGCTGCTGCTGAGACGGGAAATCGGTAAAGAACTCCAGTTTCCACTTTTGTCCGTTAAGCTGAAACGAATCCCAAGCATGCTGATGTTCTTTGTAACCTACCTCGGGAAAAACTATGGTTCCACAACGGCCCAGTACCTTAGTCAGGGTTTCAGGCAGTGCCATAATGGCTGCCTGTGATCCGGCAACAGCAAGAGGCTCCACAGCCGAAGCGTAATAACTCATAGCCAGCTGTTCCAGACCATCCCCCTCCTGAGGAAGCGCATTCCAGCAACTTACCGGCGGCGTCCCCAGTGGATAAGCAAAGGGACTGACACCGGTAGAGAGATCAAGCCACTGTGCCGGCTCAGATTGATACTCTTTCGCTACTGAGAGTAGGTTACCGCCATGTTTAACTGTCATATTTCATCATTTCCCTGGGTCTGTTGACCCTAATAGACCAAAACTGAGATAAGCCAGATATAACCAAGGGCAAAACTGCCTCTGGTCACCAGCCGGTTGGCCTGAAAAATTGCCGGCCACTCTGCCTCGTCGCCGCAACCCATAGGCTTTTTGTGGTGTAAAACCCCATGATAATAAGTAGGGCCACCGATACACACATTCAGGCTGCCTGCTCCTGTGGTCATCACAACACCGCCATTGGGGCTGGCACACTGTCCGGCCTGATTTTTCCAGCACCATAGTGCCTGACGAAAGTTCCCCTGAAACGCATAGACAACAGCGGTTATCCGGGCGGGAACATAACCGAGCAGATCATCGGTTTTTGCACTAAACCAGCCAAACTGAAGGTATTGCTGATTCTTATATCCCCACATAGCATCCAGAGTATTTGCCAGACGAAGCAGAACTGCCCCCGGCGCACCAAACAGAATAAACCAGAATATAGGAGCGAAAACTGCATCGTTACCGTTTTCCAGCACTGACTCTACTGTGGAAGAGACAATTTCCTTTTCACTCATTTTTTCCGTATTACGACTGACAATCATAGAGACCTGATAACGGGCAGAGTCAAGATCGCCGGTTCTTAGGGGCTGGTAGATATTGTCTGCATGCTGGATCAAACTTTTTCCGCCAAGGGTAAAATAGAGAATCAATACGTTAGCAATAAGTGCCAGCCATAAGCTCAGCGAAGCTAACCAGCCAACAAATAAGAGGCACAGCAGCACAGGCGGAGCAACCGCCAGCCACCAGCCTAAAACACCTTGCTGTTTTTCAGATAAAAAACTCAGCTTACGACAGCCGGACTCAATAACGACAACCATACGGCCAAAGCCAACCAGAGGATGAAAACGGCTTGGTTCGCCAAGTAATCTATCCAGCCAGAGTGCAGCAACCAGAGCGAACGCCCCCAGAAGAAGCGCGGTGTCACTCCATGGCAATAAAGCCTGTGTTGCTGAGCTCACTTCATCAGGCGACATCAGCACACTCAAACTCTGTTAAACCGGGCTCTGTTTTATGGGAAATCCTGCTCTGCTCAAGCTCATCTGCCTGCAAGCCGTTCTTCTCCAGCCAGTTTTCAGCAGCAGCGGACAGCGGGACATAACCGGCACCAACCAGTGACTGCTGATGATATTGTGAAACTGAATCAGCTATTTCAGTATCGTCAATCAGCACCCAGTCTATCTCTGGCAGTTCATAGCCAAGAGGTTTGCTGTCACGACGGCCAATCTGGTAATGGTTTACTCTGTCATCAAACACTCTTTCGTGCTTCAGCGTCAGTACCATGGCGTGTTTAGATACAGGCTGAGCAATAATGCCCTTCTGCGCCATAGCTGAAACCACATTCTGATCATCACTGGAGAGCGGCATAGAAAAACGGCGTAAATCCCAATTGTAATCAATCAATGCACGCCACCAGAGTTCAAAGGCTGGCAGACTGTCAAAAGCCAGCTCCTTCTGGATTTGTAGAAATTCCAGCTCCTCTCTGTCCATAAAGCTGCGGGTGGCAAGGCTCTCTACCCTGATCACCTCTGCGCCACTCTGCTCCAGCCAGACACTGTCTTTATACTGACCACAAACCAGAAAACGCTTGCCGGCTAATGGCAGGTGACGACGCCAGCTAAGTTCATCTGCCTGACTAACCACCTCGCCGATAACCACTAAAGCAGGACCGGCCTGAGGTGACATATCCACCCGATCACCAATGTTCTGCAGTGTGCCGGTAATGCAACAGTGATCAGCACTGGTGGCATTGGAAATAAGCGCCACGGGTGTTGCAGGATCCCGTCCATTTTCAATCAGACGTTCAGCGTGCTGCTTAAGCTTTTTCGCTCCCATATAAAGCACGACAGTACCACCCGATTCATCCAGCTCCTTCAGGGATTCCATCGCTTTCAGATGCTGATGCCCGCTGACAAAAGTCACTGCGGATGCGATACCGCCACTCGTAAGAGGAAAGCCGGAATAGGCTGCAGCACCCAATGCGGCGGTGATACCGGGTACGATTTCATAGGCGATATTGTGCTCAATAAGTTCCCGGCACTCTTCAGTAGTGCGGCCGAAAATACAAGGATCCCCCGCTTTAAGCCTTGCTACGGTTTTTCCCGCCAGTGCGTACTGCATTACATCCGGATGCATTCCGTAATCAATATGGCAATGTTGATAACCGCGGTAACCCACCTGATGAAGCTCAACATGGTCAGGAACGCTGGCCAGAATAGCGGCACTGACCAGTTTGTCATAACAGACCACATCACACTCAGACAGAAGACGTTTCGCTTTGCAGGTCAGCAGCGCCGGATCACCGGGGCCGGCACCGATCAGATATACCTTGCCTTTACTCATGTGCCGCCTCCTTTGTTTCACTATCATCAGATACTACCGTCGCTTTTCGGCAGGCGTGAGAAAAGCTGGGATCGTATAACTTAGAGTCGACAAAATCGTCGATAGCAAAAACCTTACTGACAATAATCATGGCGGTGGAACGAACCTTGGCCTCATGCATTTTTTCCGCAATATCCGCCAGTGTACCACGAATAATTCGTTGTTCAGGATGAGAAGCTTTCTCCACTACGGCAACCGGCCAGTTTTGCGGATAAACATCACTCAACTCACGAACCACTTTACGGATCAGGGTTGCACTAAGGAACAGGCACAAGGTCGCTTCATGGGCTGCCAGAGATTTCAGGTTCTCTTTTTCAGGAACCGGTGTCCGCCCCGATGCACGGGAAAGAATAATAGTCTGGCACTCTTCCGGCAGGGTCAACTCCTGCCCGAGAGCTGCCGCTGATGCCTGAAATGACGACACTCCCGGTACCACTTTCCAGCTAATCCCCAGCTCATTCAGCCTGCGGGTCTGCTCCGCCAGTGAGGAGTAGATTGACAGATCACCGGTCTGTACCCTTGCGACATCCTGACCATTTTTTTCCGCAGTCGTGTAAACCGCAGTAATAGCATCTAAGTCCATATCCGCCGAGTTAAGCACCAGAGCGTCAGGTCTTGCCCTTTCAATAACCGCCTTAGGCACAAGGCTTCCGGTATAGAGAACAACCGGACAACGTTCAACCAGCTTAGCGCCTTTTACGGTAATCAGATCCGGGTCTCCGGGTCCTGCGCCAATAAAATAAACTGTCATAGCTGCTCTCCAATTTCTTGTTCTGTATTTTTCAGAGCCCGGCCGGGAGTCTGCCCCTGCCGTGTTTCTCCGTCTTCCAGTGAATATTTCTTGTTATATCCGCGCGGGGTTACTATCCAGTCCTGATGCCGGAAGCTACTACTGTTTCCGACAATCACTGCCGCATTCATACCAAACTCAAGTCCGGTAAAATGCTCCAGTGTCGACAACTGAACCGACTCTTCTTGCCGATAAGCCGCATTAACTACCGCAACGGGTGTCTCTTTGCTGCGGTGTTTAAGCAGAATATCTCTCGCTTCTACTATGTGGTTCTGTCTCTTGCGTGAACGAGGGTTATAAAAGGTAATGGCAAAATCAGCCATAGCCGCTGCTTCTATTCTTTTGGTAATGACTTCCCATGGTGTCAGCAAATCAGACAGTGAAATGGTACAGCTATCGTGACCAAGGGGAGCACCCACCAGCGACGCACAGGCATTAGCTGCGGTAATGCCGGGAACCGTCTCTACCTCTATATCAAGAGATTTAGATGAGATAAGCTCAAATACTAAGGGAGACATGGCATACATTCCCGCGTCACCGGAACAGACAAGAGCGACATTTTTTCCCTCCTGCACATGACGGATGGCGCAATCGGCTCTCTGCCACTCTTTGGTCATGCCGCTGCGGACTAATACCTGCTCATCCAGAAGTGGCGCGATAAGCTTTACATAAAGGCCATAACCAACCACTACGTCAGCATCCTGTATCACCTGTTGCGCTTTTACTGACATATGGTCAAGGCTGCCGGGACCGAGTCCCACGAGAAAGAGTTTAGCCATCGGTTTTTCCTGTTTGTTCACTACCTGAAGGGAGAGCGATTGCAGCCAGATAACGGCTGTCCATTACCTTTGCAACGGGTCGGTTTTCTGCAAGAGCAGTAAACAGACTCCGCCATTCGCTTTCAGATAAAGTTTCAATGTTTTTCAGCCAGAGAGCATCGTTCTCAGGCAGTTGTGATTTGTTATGGCGTTGATAAATCACCATGGTAGAGCGGTTACGGCAGGCGCCGGCACACATGGTGCGACTGATTTTGATTCGTTTATCACCTGAGCCCAGCCCCATCTCTTTAAGCAGTGAACGCAGATCATGCGCCAGATTTTTACTGCCGGCTTTGGCGCAGCGCCCGCCCTCACACACCAAAATATGGTGAGTGTGGTAGAGCATAGGGCGGTCTAAATCCACATGTTTAGGCTTACACTGATAACCTTCCACCACTTCATTTCCATAAGCATTCAGCTTAACTGGTTGCGGTTGAACCGAATGACCGTGGGTTCGTTTTTTGTTTAACCAGTTTTTACGGTTCTGCTGTACAAGGGACTCAGAGTATTCTTTACGGCAACAAGTAAGAGTTAAGTTGAAGCCATCCAGACAGAACTTCCACTTTGGCACCAGCAGCTTGCTGCACTGACTCTCTTTCAGGGCTGCCGCTTCCGCGACAGAGCAACTGCCAGTCACTTTCTTCACGTACTCTGACGGGTTTTCAATCCCTTCAAATTCATCAAGCTGCTCAGGCGGGTAAGTTCTGAAAGGCCATTGATTCTCTTCAGCCAGTTGCAAAATACCCGCTTCATTCGCTTTTAAATCAATACTGCTTAAGGCAGAAATACTGTCCGGACAGAGATTAAACTGCTCACAAAACGCAGCCAGACCAGCGCGGATAACATGAACCGGAGTATTCCTGTCACAACCGACACCTAAAACCAGTGATTTAGGACGCCAGAGCACCAGCTTATCCTGCCAGCCTGAAACCTGCGGCCTTAGCTGATCGCTGATTAAGATAGCGCCTCTGTAGCTATCCGGCTCTACTGCATTTAGATCTTCATGACAGAAAATATTGGCAGGCATACGCTTTTCGTGTTTCCACCACTTTTTCTCTCCCGCCTGCTGAATCACAACGACAGGCTCATCATTAACAATGGCGGCGGACACCGGTGTAATGGCCTGTTCGCAAGCTGGATCCAGTTTCCAGCCAAACGGAGCGCCTAGCATATCAGCCGATATACTGCCGGATACATCTGACGCGGTGGTAATAACTGGTGTGGCTCTGACAATATGAGCCACCCTTTCAGTCAGGGCATTAGCTCCGCCCCGGTGCCCGGATAACAGTGAGATGGCAAATGTGGCTTGTTCATCCACAACCACAACGGCAGGATCTGTTCGTTTATCTTCAAGCAGTGGCGCAATAACCCGGCTGACAATACCAGTGGCACAGATAAAAATATGGGCATCAAATTGGTGAAACTGCTGCGCAACAAAACCTGACAGAGGAAAACTGAGCATACTCGCTTCATCCCCCTCTTGACGGCCTACTTCGGCGACAAACAGCTCAGAATAGGGTAAAGATTGCTTAAGCTGCCTTGCGTGTTTCGTTCCGTTCAGGGTAATGGCATAAATGGCTATTTTCATATTTACTACTCAGCCACTAAAACGTCTGTTTGCTCTGCAGTAGCGTTCTCTGCCACACCGTGACCTCTTAATATGCCTCTGCGGGAGCGGATTGAGAGCTGTACCATTGAGAAGTATCGGTGCCCTTCAGGCACCTCTCGCAGGTTGCTGTAAACTTCCTGTTTATCGCAGGTGGCATGAGAAACATAAGTGGCACAATCTTCAATGCCAAGCTGCTCAAGTTTGTCTATTAACTGAGGAATGATTCTGCCCGCTTTTATCAGCATTATGGTGTCAAACTCCTCAACCAAGTGAGACAGACACTCAATACCATAGGTCGCCGGAACCACACAGAACCTCTCCTGCCCATCCGCCAGCGGGATTTTGGTTGCTGAGGGTACCGCGGTAATAGAGGTAACACCGGGAACAATTTCTGCTTCAATATCAGGGGCAATTTCCGCCAGTTCTTCCTGAACATATGCCCAGGTACTGAACACGGATGGATCGCCCTCCGTAACAAACACTACTGAACGCCCTTCACGCAAATGAGCCAGAATGTCTCTGGCTGCACTTTGCCATGCCGGGACATTGACAGAGGCATCTCGCGTCATTGGGAAATGTAAAAAGCAGCGGATTCCTTTTATCTCATCTTCAGGTATCGCTCCGGTCACTATTTCCCACGCAAACGAATCGGCCTTGCCTTTGTTTTTCTCAGGAATGGCGACCACGTCTGCCTGCTGAATCAGTCTGGCAGCCTTAAGGGTTAACAGCTCACTATCCCCTGTACCTACCCCAACGGAATATAGTTGACCTTGTTTTATCGTTTTCATTTGTTCTCCAAATCTACATTCATTGAGACGTTTTATGCAGGCTAATCAGGTGAATCGGGTTCTCCGCCTGATACCTTAGATAATGAGCTAATGGTTGTGTCTGTGAGATATTGACCAGTTGAACCTCAAACGGCAGTTGTGCCTGCTTCGCCCACTGATACACCTCTACAACCGTA
Source organism: Vibrio sp. SCSIO 43137 (assembly GCF_028201475.1). NCBI lineage: Bacteria > Pseudomonadati > Pseudomonadota > Gammaproteobacteria > Vibrionales > Vibrionaceae > Vibrio > Vibrio sp. SCSIO 43137. The sequence goes on from NZ_CP116384.1 coordinate 971,127, forward strand.
TCCATGGTGACGGCTGAAACCACTAACCGTCCGTTATCATTTAATTGCGACCATACAAAATCTAAGATCCCCACCATTGAGCCGCGGCTGCCACCGACAAACACCGCATCGGGAGCGCGAAGCTCCGCTAACGCCTGTGGCGCTTTGCCTTTGATCAGCCGCACGTTGTCCGTACCATGGGCCTGACTATTTTCCGCAATTGCTTCAAAGCAGTCACTGTTACATTCCACAGCAAATACGCTGTTTTTCCAGCACTGTTTAGCCGCTTCAATTGCAATAGAGCCGGAACCTGCGCCCACATCCCACATCACATCTGAATGTTTAAGTCGCAACAGGCTCAACGCCAGATTCCTTACTGAATGCTTAGTGATTAAGCCGTTCTGAGGGACTCGCTTAACAAAGGCATCGTCTGTGGCATACTGGCCATAGCCCCCCCAAAACGAAGAGTCCTGCCTTTCTGCAATCAGAATATTAAGTGGGTCAAATTCACCAGAATAACTGGCTAGTTCCTGCACGCTCATGGAAGTAATTTTTTCATTAGTAGCGCCAAGTTGCTCACAGACAGAGAGACGCCAGCCCGCTTCATTAAAGCGCAACATATGGCCGGCTATCACTTGTGGGGTATTGCTGCCATCGGTCAGCAGGGCAAACAGGTCACCCTGTTGCAACTGACTGACTAACCCTTTTAGCTCACGACCGTGAAAGGAGAGATATCGGGCATCTGCCCATGGCAGGCCTAATCTGGAAAACGCCAGTTGCGCGGAACTTGCTGAAGGAACAAATGCGATGGATTCTCTGCCAAGCTTTTTAATCAGTGTGGCGCCGATACCAAAAAACAGAGGGTCACCAGAAGCCAGTACGACCACATCCCCCTCTTCACTCTCATCGATGACTCTGTTCAACCATAGCGAGAACCCTTCCGCCATATCGAGAAACTGGCCGTTAAACTGCGGAAACCATTCCATATGCCTTGCATGAGCGGCGACCACGCGAGCCTGACTGACAGCAGAAACCGCCCTGCTGCTCAGGCTAAGGCAGCCATCCTCCGGCACGCCGACGACAGTAAGTTTATTCATATACTTTGCGCCAACAGTGCGTGAATAGAAGAAACAACAATCGGGCTGCCGCCTTTACGACCCAGACTGGTAATATAAGCAACACTTTTCTGTTCTGTCAGTGCCTGCTTTGATTCATCGGCTTTAACAAAACCGACCGGAATTCCGATAATAAGGGCAGGTTTTATCTCTCCCTGCTCAACCATCCTCAGTACTTCATATAACGCCGTAGGTGCATTTCCCACTCCGACAATGGCACCATCAAGCAGACCGGCATCGCGGGCCTTTCTCATGGACCAGATAGCGCGTGTATCGCCTTTTTGTTTAGCAGTCGCAATCACATCAGCATCACTGATAAAACAGTGAGCCGTATTGCCATAAACACTCATACGCTGAGCACTAAGACCACTGGTTATCATGGTGACATCACTAATGATCGGGCACCCCGCTTTCAGCGCTTCAATTCCTGCATCAACGGCACCCTGACTAAAACGGAACAGTTTAGAAAACTCAAAATCACCTGTGGTATGAATCGCCCGCCGCACCACCTGCCACTCGGGTTCGCTAAAGCTGTGGCCGCCGTAAATCTCCTCTATTTCCCGGTCAATAATGGCGAAAGAACCTTCTTCTATTACTCTCCCCTGCCGGGTCATCTGTTTCATTTTATCCACTGTTATTTTCCTTGATTTTCCTGCGGGTTTGGGAAGGCAGCCAGAAGCTGACCGTCAAAATTAATTAATCTGACCTCTACTTCCAGAGCATCCGCCACATAACGACGGGCGTGACCATGGGCTTCTCTGCATAACCTTTCCAGATAAGCCGGATGTTGATCAGTTCCAACCAGCTCAAGTACATGGCGGCCGGTATTTGCCCTTTCGATTTGACTACAGAGTTGTTTCTCTAACTGCTCTTGCCGGGCAATTTGTGCAAGATGGCTGAAATCAATAGCGTGCCCTGACACATGGGTCATCATTCGTCCCGATACCAGCTTTGCCATCTTTCCGATCATGGCAATCAGAGTCACCTTCTCTATCTGGTAGCGCTTGGATGCCCTTAGTCCGACGCCGATAAAATCTCCCGCCTGGATAAATGCCATAGCTGAAAGCTGCGGAAGCAGAGCCATTGCGGCTTTTTCCGAACGGCTTCCTGTGGTCAGCACTAAATGCCTGCTGCCGTTAGCACTGGCTATCTGAACCGACTGACGCACTGAGGCAGCGAAAGCAGAAGTGGAATAAGGTTTTACCGTTCCCCTTGTTCCCAAAATAGAAATTCCGCCTATCAGACCAAGGCGCTCACTGATAGTCTGTTTCGCCACCTCTTCTCCTCGGGGTACAACTATCTCCAGCTCCAGCCCCTTAAACTCTGAATCAGGTTGCGAAACCCATTCAAGCGCTGCCATCTCAAGGATATTCTTTCTCGGTACCGGGTTAATTGCCGCCTCACCTACCGGAAGTTCAAGGCCGGGAAGTGTTACCACTGCGACACCTTTACCGCCTTTCAGGCTAATACCTTCTGCTTTTACCTTACGGGCGATACACTGAATTTCAATGCCGTGGGTACAATCGGGATCGTCTCCGGCATCTTTAATCACACCAGCAATAACCTGCTGTTCACCATGCAAACAGGCAAGTTCAAATGTCGCGTAATCACGATTAGGAAGTTGTATCTCAATTCGGGAAAAGCGCTCCTGATTAACCAGATAGCGTACGGCTGCTCTGGCAGCAGCAGCGGCACAAGCGCCTGTGGTATAGCCACCTTTCAGATCTTTTCTACTTGCTGAGCGCTTTAATTTTCCCACCAGATATCCCATTGCTTTCGTTAACTGAACAACTTTAAGGAACAGGGCAATGGCTTTTGGGCGTGATACAAAAGGATGCAGGCTTAATACCATCCAACTGAATACGTCAAAAGAGAAATGTGTTGCCTTTCGCCATTACACCCTGACATTGAGTTGTCCTATCAACTCCAATAATCTGTGCAGGCATAAACGCAACTTAGATTCAACTTCCAGGTGCTCCCGCCCGGATCATTGGAGTGCAGTGTAGTTAGCAGGCTCTGACTTACAGTTTTCAATATTGGATAACTGTTTACAGTTGCGGGTACAGTTCAGGGTTTTCACCTGATTCACTTTTAAGCTTTATAGGCCCAGTTCACTGACTAGATATATAAAGCACTAACTACTGAAAAAGTTTCTCACAGCACTTGGATGTGTAATTTGATTAATATCAATTTTACTAACACGTAAAAAAGGTGTGCGACGGTTTTTCAATTGCGAAATTTAACTCAGTGAAGGTAGAACTCCTGATACTTCAGGCACCTGAGAGGAGAAGTTCAACATCCGATAGCTCATGGCAAGTTATTGATTAGTTTCTTTTTTAGTGAACATCATCACGATTAAAAACATTTATCGCCAATACCGCTTTTAACTGTAACTTTTACTATGGACTTATAATTAACCCACCAAATTTGCACCATAACTGTACAAAAAATAACTAAGCTTCAGTCAGAAATTAATATATGGATTATTTTGCTGTAATAACGTCCGAAATACATTAAATATACAATTTAAAGACAACTATTATATTCTTGTAATTTAACATTCACATTTTGACGGCTGCTTTCGGCAAATAGTGATTGAAATCAACCAGTTCAGCTTCCACAAAAAGTGTTATGCATTTCAAAAAAATGTCTCATTTTCAATAAAAACTTAAGCGTAAACATAAAGTTTAACTAATATTCGTTGACTTCCTCCGATATTGATTTAAGCTCCTCTTCGGCTAGAAAGAAAAGCTTTTGTTTTAGGATTTACAAGTCGTTGGTCAGCTCATAACTCTCCGCCGTGTTGTATCTAAATAGCAATCTATTTTTTCCACGCTATAAGTAGTCCCTTAAGGGATCAACACAATTTTTATTAGGAATAAAGACTATGTCTAACACAGTGACTGGTACAGTAAAATGGTTTAACGAAACTAAAGGTTTCGGTTTCATTCAACAAGAAAACGGCCCTGACGTGTTCGCACACTTCAGCGCTATCCAAGCTGACGGCTTCCGTACTCTTGCTGAAGGTCAAAAAGTTGAGTTCACTGTAACTCAAGGCCAGAAAGGTCCTCAAGCTGAGAACATCAAACCTGTTTAATCCGGTATTGATACATCGCTAAAGTTTCTATAGCCAGTCATACGACTGGCTATTTTTTTGATTAAGACTTATCGCTAAGTGACCTCAAAATGCAGGATTCAGAGCTGCATTTTGAGATGACTTAACATTTATAATGAGAGTGTTGTTGTGGCCTTAAAACCAACGATTTTCAAGTTTCGTATCGCCCTGACAGATATGAATCGCGACTATTACGATTCACTAAATCTGACTCTGGCAAAGCACCCTTCTGAAAATGAACAGAGAATGATGGCAAGAGTTCTTGCCTACTGCCTGAATGCTCAGGAAGATCTTATCTTCACCAAGGGCTTATCCACCACTGACGAACCCGATATCTGGAAAAAAACACTCGACGACCAAATTGAGCTCTGGATCGATATTGGTGAACCTGATCCAGAAAGGGTAAAAAAATCTACGCGTCAGGCTAAAAAAGTGATTATCTATAACTTTAATAGTAAATCTCCTGTCTGGTGGCAACAAAACGCATCTAAACTAAACTTTCTACAGGCGTCTGTTATTCAGTTTGATGCAGAAGCCATTGAAAGCCTCGCTGAGTTGCTAAGCCGTACCATGGATATCTCGGTAATGATAACCGGTAACTCTGCTTATATATCGACAGATAACGGCAATTGCGAAGTAACCTGGCAGACCTTAAAGGAATAGCAAACAATGCATGAGATCATTGTCAGCAAATTGAAACAGCAACTGGAGGTTGCCGGGGTGGATACCTTGCACCTTTCAGATAAAGAGGCTCAGCTGTTCTCTGTAGCGGTGGAAAAGAAAGCCGACTTTTTCGACACTGTATGTGAAAAAAAGAGTAATCAAAATCCTCTGCTGCTGTTGCTGGGTCTGCTGACAAAATCCCATATAGAGGCCATCAGTCAACTTGAGTCTCAGTTAGATGCCATTGCTGCCATGCATGATGTATTTGTAGAAACGGTCGGTGATGAGCAGTCCGGCAAACTAAAAGCAGACAGCGTTATTGAACTCTCTCTGGTCACCAAACTCTGGCTGATGGTGCAAGGCTATCTGAATATGGACTTTGGTCTGGCCAACGATCACGCACAAAAAACCGCCGATTTACTGGCTAAAGCCCTGCACGCAGAAAGTCACGAAATCAGGACTGAATTACTCGCCGGTTACTATCACGGTAAAGAGAAACGAAAAGAAGATACTCCCGTGACTCAATGGCCGGAAAAAATTCTGCAGTGGCTTCACCTAAGTAAAAACAACTAGGTTTCCCGGTTACTAACTTATCTGAGTAAAAAAGGCAGCTTGAAGCTGCCTTTTTCAGTTTTGCCATTAGCTCATCAAGTTTTCCATAACGTCTTTACAACATGATAACCAAACTTAGTTTTGACGATAAACGGCTTAAGTACTTCATTCTTAAATACCGCTTTATCAAACTGAGGAACCATACTTCCCTGACGAAACTCACCTAAATCACCACCTTTTTTTCCTGAAGGACAGGTGGAGTATTTCTTTGCCAGAACATGAAATTTCGCCCCTTTTTTGAGCTGCTGAAGGATATCCTTCGCTTGTGCTTCATGCTTGACCAGAATATGGAGTGCGGCTGCATTTCTTGCCATTTTCTTACCCTTATCACAATAACTACGCCATTTTAGCTGATCAGCTCAAGTTCTTCAGCACATTGCCAATAAAAAGTATTCTAAAAACGATTGTAAAAGCATAAAATTAATAAACCGGTTTTATATTTTTAATCGAACTCATTTGCCAGTTCATTTAGGATGTTGTTATGAAAAGTAAGGCTAACCAATCTCAGGGTATGCTGTTATTTAAACTCTCATTAAACCAGCAGAGTTTCGCCATAGGGACTCTTAAGGTCAGAGAGATTGTGCCTTATATGCCTACAACACAGATTCCATACTCGCATCATCATGTTATTGGCACTGTTACTATCCGTAATCTGACGGTTCCTGTTATCGATATGGCCGCTGCGATAGGTTTTCGCCCTATTGCAGAAGAAGAATATAACGACTGCTACCTGATAGTGACGGACTGCCTGAGAACTGTAGTTGCTTTTATGGTTCGCAGTATCGAGAAAATCATCGATTGCGACTGGCACTCAATAGAACCTTCTCCGGAAACTGCCGGAAGCAATGTTTTCGTTACCGGTATCACCCGTCATCAGGATCAGATAGTTCAGATGCTGGACGTCGAGTTGCTACTTTCAAAAATTTACCCTCAGGACGCGTCTGCCAGAATTCCTATTCTGACCGATGTAGAAAGGGAACATCTGAAACCACTTAATATTTTACTGGTTGATGACTCCAGCATCGCGCGGAAGCAGCTATCTGATGCACTGGATAGCATCAATATCTCTTATTCCGTCTGTAAGAACGGAATGGATGCCCTCGATTTAATGCGCAACTTTGTTGAAGAAGGCAAACCCGTTGATATGCTGGTGAGTGATATTGAGATGCCGGGACTGGACGGCTACGAGCTCGCCTTTGAAGTGCAGAATGATCCGCAACTGTGTCACTCCTATCGTATTCTGCACACATCCCTTTCCAGTGAGATGAGTTCAGATCGCGCTCATCAGGTAGGTGCGCATGAAGCTCTGACTAAGTTTGATGCCACGGAGCTGGTTCAGGCTATGTTGCGTGGTGCAGAGCAGATTGAGAATAAAAAAGTATAAACTTTATCTTATACAAATAGTTAAATGCCGCCCTTTTCAGGCGGCATTTATTATGTCTGTTTGCTGCTACTTTTGAGACTGCAGTTTAAGTATTGTTTCTGCAATATCCTGTAGTGGTACCTGAAGGGCCTTATCAATCGCCGACTCACTGATTCTGTCACCGGCATACTGCATAACCAGTTTTTTAAACGCCTCCGGGTTAGTGCTACTTTCATCCCCTTCATATCCCGGCTCTCCGCCGGCCTGAACAAGATCATCCAATACCATCAAAATTACCCGGAATGCCTGAATCTGCTCCATAGATTCCTTACTCATCACTCTCTCCTGTTATTTTGGTATTTAGCTACCATACTAAAATGGTTAGAAAAACCGGGTCAATTATCTGTTTAACAAATGATACACGTATCAACAACCTACACGCTTCAATCACGTTTTTATGACCTGACGCCCGAATCCTTGATAAATAAATTTATATAATCGCCAGCCTTGTTTGCCTTACCGGATTCTTATTGTGTTAAAAAGATTTGTTCTGATTCTGCTCTCTTTCTGTGCATTCTCAACTTTGGCTTCAGAAAGGGCGGAAACCGCCTGGAAACTGATTGATCAGGGTGCACTGCTGGTTGATGTCCGTACTCCTGCAGAGTTCAATCAACAGCATCTGGATAATGCGGTTAACTATCCACTTAATACCGTAGCCACTGCCTTTAACCATATCGATAAAAATCGCTCAATAGTGGTTTACTGTCGCAGTGGTAACCGATCTGGTCAGGCATTACGCTACCTGAAGCAAGTTGGTTTTACTCAGGTTCACAACGGGGGCGGTTTACAGGAACTCCTTGCTGCTAAAAAATAACAAATCCTAAAACCAAAATTATCAGGCCCGTTTTATAGCGGGCTTCCTGACCAGCATCATCCAAAAATCACAGGCAGCTCTATCTGCTTTTGTAGGGTTCCCCCATGCCGCACAGGTATCTGCTGACTTACCGGAATTCCGGATAAACTGACGACAATTACCGCAACACTTTTTCATTATCTATCCTCTCCGGTCAGATAATCATTAAGCTTGCCGATAACTGCCCGACGCTCTTTCTTGTACTGTGAGTTTCCCTGCCAGCACTGTTCAACAATCCGGGCTTTGTTACCGAACTCAACCCGCTCACATAACAAGGTGAAAAACTCCACGCTAAACTCAGGATGACATTGAAAGGAGAGGCTTCCTTTACCGTCACTGGTCACAACATTACGGCAATGCTCACTGCAACCAACACTGCTGAAGCCGTCCGCCAGTTGAGTCACCTCTTCCTGATGCATAAACAGTAAAGCTTCGCCACAAATAGCCACCGGGCTACTCTCATCTGTCGTTACCTTTTCCAGACCAACAGCAAAGCCATCCGGGCGCTGCTCAACGCTTCCGCCCAAAGCTTTATGCAACATTTGATGTCCAAAGCAGATACCCAGCATCTGCTTTTTGCGGCTATACAGTTTCTGAACCAATTGCTGCAGTTGCGCTACCCATTCATCACTGTCATTAACGCTATATTTACTGCCGCTTATCAGCCAGATATCCGCTTCCAGTTCATCCTCTGTCTGCGGAAACTCCCCAAGGTGGCATTGCCACGCTCCGGCTGCCTCAAAGGTATCATCAAACAGAGCAAATAATGCGTCACGATAAAGGCCAAACTGCTCTATCGCTTCAGGATAGTGTTCATCACATAAAAGTAATGCCACTTTTTTGTTATCCATAACTGTCCTCTCCTCACTATTAATAATTATGTCAAAGTCAAGTATAGATCCGTATCATCTATGAGACTGGTAGTAATTTGAATTAATTGAAAAAAATTTTCTTGTAAATACATAGACTAACAATGCGCTAACACTTACATCATCAATTAGCAACACTAATTACCGAATATGTTGAGCAAGCGTTTACTTTCCAAGTTTTTACTCTAAAAATGAGTTCTTGATCCCATTAACCAATGTACACGGTTCGAATTTAGATCGAAATACCCAACACTATACGTGATTTTTAACGACACATTTTTAAACAAAAATACCTCCTTTCTAATAATTAAAAATCAGGAAAGGATTTAAGAGGTGGATGATGGATACCCGATTAACTCTGAGTGCCCTGTCTCTGGCAATTGGCACCACACTGGCAGCACCTGCAATGGCAGACATCGTTCTGTCACAATATGTTGAAGGCGGCAGCTACAATAAAGCGATTGAAATTGCTAATACCGGCACAAGCCCGGTAACCCTGACTGGCTACACAATTGCTAAGTCAAGCAATGGTGACAATAGCTGGGGCACTACACTCTCTTTAGCCGATGTCACTATTCAGGCTAAAGACGTTTACGTTATTTCTAATAGCAGAGCTAGTGATGCTATTAAAGCCGTTAGTGACAAGATAGAAGGCTCAGTTTCTAACTTTAATGGCGATGACCCGATTGCACTGTTGGATGCAGACGGCAATGTGGTTGATATGCTGGGTGTTATGGGCGATGTTGACTGGGGTAAAGATACGACTCTGGTTCGTAAAGATGACGCCATGACTCCGTCAGCTACTTTTGACGCATCTCAGTGGAATGTACTGGCTAAAGACGATATTACTGGTCTTGGTTCCCTTGAAGCGGGTCCGGCTCCTGAGCCATTTGCCTGTACTGATAACGGTGCAGAGCCAACATTTACTACTATTCAGGAAATTCAGGGCAGCGGCAGCACGTCTCCGTTTATCAGCGGCTATCCGTTTATCACCAGCGAAGATTTCTATGTACAAGGTGTAGTTAGCGCAGTAACTGGCGGCCTGACAAAAGGTTTCTACTTACAAGCACTAGATAACGACTATGATCCAAACACCTCTGAAGGTCTGTTTGTACACACAAACCTGTCCAGCTCTGAGTTTAAGCCGGGTGATGTTGTTTGTGTGAAAGGTAAGGTTCAGGAGTTCTATAACCATACACAACTTAAAGCCGAAGCGGATCAGTGGGTTAAGCAAGGTGAGCAAGAAGCACCTGTAGCGACTGATATGGAAATTCTGGCTTCTGATGCTAACTTTGATCAGACTCTGGAACGCTACGAAGGTATGCTGGTTTCTACCCCATACGAACTGGATATGCGTGTAACCCGTAACTTTGGTTATGACTACGCAGCACGCAGAAACAACATGGTTCTGGCTCAGGGTCGCGTAAGCATGCAACCTAACCAGAAGTTTGTTCCGGGTTCTGAAGAAGCACAGGCACAAAGTCAGGAAAACGCCGAGCGTCGTCTGATTATCGAATCAGATCAAAAAGCAGCGAACGGCCAGATCCCTTACTATCCTAAGTTTGGCCGTACCGATATTGACCAGAATGGTTCGACTGAAGATTACATCCGTGTAGACGATACTGTGGTTGGCCTTGAAGGTGTGATCACTTATAGCTACGGCGACTACCGTCTGATCGCGACAAACGAAATCGATGCATACAACATTGTGCACAACGATGACCGTACTGAAGCTCCTGATCTGGAAGAAGGTGATCTACGTATCGCGACTTTCAACGTTCTTAACTACTTCAACTCGCCACACGGCGGTGATGCTAACCAATTCGGCAGCAATCGTGGTGCTAAAACAATTGAAGAGTTTGAACTGCAACAAGCGAAAATCGTAAACGCTATTCTTCGTCTTGATGCTGATATCATCGGCCTGATGGAAATCGAAAACAACGGCTTTGGTGAAGGCGCTGCTATTCGTCAGCTAGTTGATCAAATCAACCTGAACATCGCTGATAAGAAGAAGCGCTACTCTTTTGTCGCTGTTGATTCAAACAACGATGGCGTTACTGACGAGATGGATTCAGTAGGTACTGACTCAATCACTACTGGTGTAATCTATCGTAAGAAAGTAGTTAAGCTTAAGAAGAACCGCGTAATTCCAATGCCTAGCCAGCAAGCTCCTGAAGTTCTGGACGATGATGGTAAGGTTATTGAAGATGGTAAAAACTACCAGCGTGATACTCTGGCTCCGACCTTTAAAGTTAAAGGCGGCAAAGAGAAAATCACTGTTGCCGTTAACCACTTCAAATCTAAAGGTTCTAAGTGCTGGGAAGATGCGGCACCAGTTGAGCAAGGTGGTCAGGGCGGCAAAGATGCCGACAAGCAAGGCTCTTGTGAAAACTTCCGTGTAGCCGCTGCTGTTGCACTGGGTGATGCTCTTGCAGAAATCAAAGGCCACAAAGTTATTCTGGGTGATATGAACTCATACGGCATGGAAGATCCAATGCTGGTACTGACAGATTACAGCGCAGAAAAATATGGCAAGACTATCAAAGCTGCACGTAACACCGTTATCGCCGGTACACCTCAGTTTGGTGATAAAGGTGCTGTGATTGACCATAACTATGGTTACATCAATGCTGTTGCTATGATCCACCCTGACAGTTGGAGCTACTCTTACAATGATGAAGTAGGTGCACTTGACCACCTTCTAATCAGTGACAGCCTGAAAGATTATGTGGTTGATGCAACTGACTGGCATATCAATGGCGGTGAATCAACTCTGTTTGACTACACTGATAAGTATAAAGGTGATATGCCTAAATACGCTGACCACTTCCGTGCTTCAGACCACGATCCAGCGGTTCTTGAGCTGAACATCTACGGTGGTTCACTAGGCTTTGGCGCACTACTGTCGCTATTCGGTCTGGGTATCTGGCGTCGTCGCAAGTAATTGACAACAGATAATACCCTATAATGAAGCAAGCCCCTGACTCGTCAGGGGCTTTTTATTTTGACTATTTAATTAGCTACTCATTACTTATCGTAACGAGTTACATTCTTTTCAGCGGCTTAACCACGCTATCCAGCCCTTCTATTTTCAGTGCCAGGCAGAGCTGCATTAATTGCCCTAGCTCTCCTTCAGGAAACTGCTCTTTACGGGCAAACCAGAGCAGGTACTCTTCCGGAAGGTCAATCAATATCCGTCCTGCGTACTTGCCAAATGGCATCTGTACCTTAGCAAGCTTAACTAACTGCTGTTTATCTAACATTGTTGTCCCTGATTCTGATACTCAATTTTTATATGGGGATAAACAGTGAAAAAACCGTCCCTTTCGGTGCGACCTCATCAACCATAATCACGCCACCGGCATTGTATACGAACTTGCCGATAAGGTAGAGCCCGACACCTTTTTTCCCCTCATCTTCATGTCCGGATACTCCACGTGAAAACATCGTCATGGCTAAATCAGGGTTAATACCACAGCCATTATCTTTAACTTCAATAACCAGTTCACCGCTGCTGTCAGAGATCAGCAATGAAACCACTTTACTGCTGTCAGGGTTCTTCAGGGTTGCCTCAAAGGCATTATCCAGCAAGTTCCCCACGACTGTTGAGAGTTCGCTTATATCTATTTTGTTGCCGATTGAACTAAGTTGTGTCTCTTTATCAAACTGAAGATCTAACCCCAATACTCTCGCTTTCGATGCTTTTCCTATCAATATACCTGCTACCCGCTTGCTGTGAATGCGGGATTTAATGAACTCTCTGGTCTCCTGCTTACGATGTTTTTCACTATAGATAAGTTCAAGGGCTGCGTTGCTGTCCCCCATCTCCAGTAAACCAGAAATGGTTGAAATCTTATTCTCATACTCATCACGCATCGCTCTTAAATTGTCTGTATATTGCCGTATCTGAGCGAGTTCTTCTGTTAGCTGGCTGAGTTCTTCTTTTTTACGGAAACTGAATACCCAGCCGGTTAGCACTTGCTGATCATAAATCGCCACCCGGTTGGCGATAAGAATATTGTCGTTTACCTTTACCTGCTCATCTCTCAGGTTTTCTTCATAGGGTGTATAAAAGAGAAACTGGCTCTGGTTGATATACTCTGTGATGCTTTGGCCATTTAACTCTTTTGCAGACAGCTCAGTGCCGACAAGCTCTCTTGCGGTATTGTTGATGCTCAGGATGCTTCCCTGCTTATCCACTGCAATAACCCCTTCATAGACGGATTGCAGAATTGACTTACGCATATTATAAGCAAGGGCAATCTCAGCCGGCTCTTTACCATTCATATTGCGCTTTATATGGCTTGAGAATAGCCAGCCAACCACCAGAGTTATCAATAAAATAATAAAGAAGTCAGCCACAAGAGGCTGAGCATAACGAAGCATCCATTCATCAAACCGGTCAACCAGATAGCCGACAGAGACAAAGCCGATTACCCGGCCACTTGCATCAGTTACCACTGTCTTGCCCGTTATGGCATACCCGTTGCTACTATCTTCAAACGAGATCTTAGCCTGCTTACTCTCTATCAGTTCAGAAACAACCTCTTTACTTAATGTCACTTCTGATTCCGCTAACAGAGACAAACCCGCTCCGTTCCGGTTGGCAATAACAATAGAGTTTGCATCAGATACCTGCCCGATACGCTGAATAAGCTGCTCAATTTCAGTCCGGTTTTGCTTCTCTACAGAAACAATCAAGGCCGGATCCGTAGCAATCTCCTGCGCCTGAACTAAGGCACGGGTTCCTACCTGATGCTGCAGGGTTTCCAGTAGCGCACCACGAAAGTTCACCCCGATAAAAGTGAGCTGGAGCCCCATTGAAACCAATATGAAGATAAAAATTTTATTACGGAATGAAACACTATTCTGGATCGTCTCCAGAAGGCGCTTTGAACTCTCTAGCATGCTTAGTCAGCTCCGGATTGCTTTGCTAACCAGTAACAGATAATCCCGGTTAGGTTACGACATTGTTGTCTGCCATTTAACCATATCTGACTGATAAGTTTATGGTGCTGGAGCATGTTTCAGACACAATACACACCAGCAAAACAAGAGAATTTCTAAAATTAAAAAGAACAGAGCAGATAAAACCCAACATTTATCTTAATTTATCAGATTTTATTTAACCCAACAGTAACTAAACATTCGCAGTTAACCAAATGGATCTAACCTATTTTCAGCCAATCAAAAATAGTGCGAAATGGCCAGATAGCGGGCACGAATATGCTCAATAAGTAGTTTAACCTTATTGGGAGGTTGTCTGGTAAAAGGATAAACCGCATATATGCCGAGCCGCTTACCTACCTGTTCCGGAAACAGGTCAACCAACTGCCCGTTACGGAAATCATGATAAACAAGGCAACGGGGAACGTAAGCAATTCCGTGCCCACCGAGGGCTGCTTTTCTGAGCGCTGTTGCGTTATCAGTAGAAAACGAACCTGAAACACGGACAATGTAGTTTCCATCGCTTCCTTTAAACTCCCACTCGCTGGCTCCGGTGGTCTGGTAGGCGTATTGCAGGCAGTTATGCTGAGCAAGATGTTGTGGATCCGTCGGTTTACCATTGCGGGCAATGTAAGAAGGTGAAGCACATACAACCCATTGAGAGTCGAGAATATGACGGGCAATTAAGCTTGAATCTTCAAGGTAGCCAGTCCGGATAACAAGATCGTATCCACCCTCTACCAAATCGACGAAGCGATTATCAAGAGACATATCGACCGATAAACCCGGGTGCATATTACAAAACTCGGCAACCGCATCAGCAAGAATCAGATCTCCTGAGATTGTCGGCACCGACATTTTGATATTTCCGCTGACACTCTCACCAAAACCTGCAACTGCGTCCATAGCCTCCTGTGTAGATTGCTTCACATTTTTGGCACCATTCGTTAACACCTTACCCGCTTCTGTTAACGTTAATTTACGCGTTGTCCGATATAATAGTTGAACGCCGATTTCTTCCTCCAGGCGGGCGATTCTCTTGCTAACCACTGAATTTGTAAGGCTATTTGCTTCCGCCACCTTACTAAAACTTCCTAATTCTACAACCTGAGCAAACAGGATTAAGTCATCTGCACGCATTTATTATACCAATTTTGGAATTAATCATTTTCATTATTTCCCTATATCAGTAAAAAATAAAGGGTTAAATTCACTTTGGATTAACAAAAACGTCACAATCATAAAATACCAAGAGGCTCTTAAGAGCCCGGTTTAATATAATTTAAGGACATTTCAATGAGTGAAACACTACTTGCCCTTCTGGCTTTTTCACCAATTTTGGTGGCAGCCATTCTACTGGTAGGCCTTAACTGGCCAGCAAAACGTGCGATGCCTGTGGCATTTGCTCTTACCGTTGTCGTCGCCCTGTTTGCATGGGACATGTCAACAACACGCGTACTCGCTTCTGTATTTCAGGGGCTCGGAATTACCGTGTCTGTACTCTGGATTGTGTTTGGTGCCATCTTCTTGCTTAACACTTTAAAACACACCGGCGCAATCTCTACTATCCGTAACGGCTTCACCAATATCTCTCCGGACCGACGCGTTCAGGCAATCATCATTGCCTGGTGTTTTGGCTCGTTTATAGAGGGAGCTTCCGGTTTCGGCACCCCTGCTGCCATTGCTGCACCTCTGCTGGTTGCTATCGGCTTCCCTGCCCTTGCTGCTGTATTGATGGGAATGATGATCCAGTCAACTCCGGTCTCTTTCGGAGCAGTAGGAACACCTATTATCGTCGGTGTTAACAAAGGTCTGGATACTCATAATATCGGTGAAGCCCTGATTGCAAACGGCTCTAACTGGGAGGCGTACCTTCAGCAAATCACCTCAAGTGTTGCCCTTATCCACGCCAGCGTAGGTACTCTGATGCCAGTGCTTATGGCCATGATGCTGACCCGCTTCTTTGGCAAAAACAGAAGCTGGACTGAAGGTCTGGATATTCTTCCTTTCGCAATTTTTGCCGGTCTCTCTTTCACGGTTCCTTATGCTCTTACAGGTGTTTTCCTCGGTGCTGAGTTCCCGTCACTGATTGGCGGATTAGTCGGCCTTGCAATCGTGGTTACTGCGGCCAAAAATGGATTTCTTATCCCTAACTCAACATGGGACTTTGAAGATGAGAAAAAATGGCCTTCTGAGTGGCTTGGCTCGCTTAAAATTGACCTGAATGAAACTAATACAAAGCCTATGAGCATGGCAATGGCCTGGCTACCCTACGTATTGCTGGCAGTAATTCTGGTAGCAAGCCGTGTAAGTGCAGAATTTAAAGGTATGCTACGCGACGTAAGTCTGTCATTTAGCAATATCCTTGGCGAAGCGGGTATCAGCACTGCTATTCAGCCGCTATATCTTCCGGGTGGTATTTTAGTGTTTGTCGCACTGATCGCTGTATTACTGCAATCGAGAAGTGTTACCCCTCTTGCAAAGGCTTTTGGTGAGTCAAGTAAAACACTGATTGGTGCAGGCTTTGTCTTGGTATTTACTATCCCTATGGTTCGTATTTTCATTAACTCTGGTGTGAATGCGGCAGATCTTGCCAGTATGCCAGTAACCACTGCCAATCTGGCAGCAGGTTATGTAGGAGAGGCTTTCCCTGCCCTAAGTGCTACCGTTGGTGCGTTGGGTGCCTTTATTGCCGGTTCCAATACGGTTTCCAATATGATGTTTAGCCAGTTCCAGTTCGAGGTGGCACAAACACTGACCATATCCAGTGCTGTTGTTGTGGCTCTTCAGGCTGTTGGTGCAGCAGCAGGGAACATGATTGCTATCCATAACGTTGTAGCAGCATCAGCAACGGTAGGCCTGCTTGGCCGTGAAGGAGCAACTCTTCGCAAAACCGTTATCCCGACAATCTACTATCTGCTGGTAACAGGTATTATTGGTTTAGTCGCTATTTACGGACTGCATATTACTGATGCATTAATGAGCTAATCAAAACCTAAACCGTTAAGCGCAAGCTTTCACAGTTGCAAGTTTCGGCGGATATTAATAACAAATTAAAAGGCGTTATCGTGCTTTCATCAACTCGATAACGCCTTTTTTATTTATCAGTTACTAATTCCGGCTAATTGTTACTTAGCTAATAGCTTTATTGGCCCTTAAAACCCTATAAAATTAGTATCTAACTTCACCACAAATAACATTCAAAAATCTAATTTACAAGGCAGACTCAACGTTAAAATCAAACATCTTAGCTTAATTTATTTTCAATAAAAGTAAATAATCACCATCTGGCCATCTATAAATTTAATTTATGAACACCCTGATTTACTTAGAGCTTTATACACCATACTGTGTCTATATCGCACAATTACTATTACTAGCAACGGCTAAATAAAGGCAATTATATTGTCATTAAAGCAGTTATTTTATCTTGCCTGACAGGTATTACACTAACGCTGGTAAATATAGTTTGTAGGTGTCTTCAATGTCGGTTCGTAAAACCAGCGAGCCCCCATACCGACTATAGTGTACTCATAGGTTTCACCATCATCATATGATCTGCTCTGGCTAAGCAGCGTGGCAGACTGAAGCGCTTCCTCTATCTGTTTATTGTATCTGGAGAATTCCTCTTCAGTCAGGCGCAAGCGTGAGGTGAGAAAGAACTTGCTTTTATCGTTCTCTGCAATTTCCTGCAGTTCATGCTTCAAGCCATCAATAGTCTGATTCTTAAAGTATGATGCACACAGAGCTGATTCGCGAAACACTATATGCTGTGGCACCATTAGTTTGAAATTTAACCCTGTACTTATCTTGATTAAGTCTACCTTTTCCAGTTCTCTCAAATATAGATACAAGGATGTCTCTTCTAACTCATACAGCTGAATAAGTTGCTCCGCGGCAAAATTTTCATACAGTACCTTACTAAATATTGAGTACAATTCAGGGCGTTTATAGAAGAGCTCGTCCTGCTGAACGGTGTAGTAAGGCGTTACCAGTAACGACTTTTCTGCTGAGCTGATTACTTTTGATAGAGGCACATTAATGATTTCACAGATATCAATACACCTTTCCATGGATATCGACTGATGAAGATTCATCATGCGCTTTACGCTGACTTCAGATATGTTCATCTTCTCCGCCAACATTTTGTAAGAAATGCCTTCCTTTTTTAGCTGTCTTTTCAGCATCTTACAAATTTCCCGATTGAGCTTTTCCATACTACTTTACCTACAAGCATTAAATAATGTTCTGATAAACGGAACAACTGTATAAGCAGAGCCTTAGCACATTCGCTTATATAAATTGACCAACAAAACTAGCCTGATGTTGAACAGACCTCTTAAATATTAAAGTCAGTAACCGACAGATTTGGGCTTTTTCTGTCATGAACTATTCTCAGACTAAATAGTTTTAATGGAATGTATGAGCGTTATAAATAAGCTAGTTAACTTCATTCCTGTCTTAATTTAAAAGTATCTCTGAAATAAATTCATCCAGTCATAACATCAATTGTATATGATACTGTGACCTCCCGAAACCGACCTTTATCTTCCAATGGACAAATAATCGCAGTTACTTTTGATACTATAAGTATCAATTTATGACACCAGAATAACGACTTTATCCGCCAGAGAATATATAACACTTATTAAGTATAGAAATTAGCATTACGAAAAAATAAACTAATTGACAGCTAATATTTCTTCTAACACTTTTATTAAACCACCTGAAATAAAACAAAAATTTTGTTATTCCGATTTCATTAGCAAATAGTAATTTCATTCTAATGAACTGATCAGCATAGGCCGGAACTACAATTTTACACAACGGAACTGAGTATTATGAAACCATTGAACCTTGCGATCTGTTCACTATTGAAAGCAGAGATTAAAAATAGTGGCATATCCTATCAACAGCTAGCCAGACAAACTGACACATCTGAGCTTGAACTGAGACAATGTCTAAATCACCATCGCCCTTTTCCCATTGCGACTGTACTTGCGCTCGCCCACGCTCTCGGTATGCCACTCTCTCAGCTTGTGACAGAAGCTGAGCGAAGCTGTCAGGGTTCTTCTACAAGCAAAGAAAAACCCTCTGCTAATCAGACTCCAGTCATGCAACCTCTCCCTCTATCCCAAAGATAATGGTACTATTGGCGCCATTAACGCTGGAGGGAGCGCCCATTGTGCAGAAAACCCGCAGTTCTGATTACTGCACAGCCACTCTTTCTTATACTCCGCCAGCAAGACCATAAACCGAAAAGGCTATAGTTTTAAATGGTTAACAATAATATCCAGTGGTTTCCTGGCCATATGCATAAGGCAAGAAAGGAGATCGAAGAGTGTATTCCGCAAGTCGATGTCATTATTGAAGTTCTTGATGCCCGTATTCCTTTCAGTAGCGAGAATCCTCTTATCTCCACGCTCCGGGGCGATAAACCTTGCGTAAAGGTACTGAATAAACGTGATCTGGCCGACCCTGAATCGACTCAAAAATGGATCGACCATTTCGAACAGGAGAGTGGCGTTAAAGCTATGGCCATTACCACTTCGATACCTCAGGAAGTGCATAAGATTATGGAACTGTGCCGCAAGCTGGCACCTAACCGTGAAGCCATGGGCAAAAACATTCGCACCATGATTATGGGCATTCCCAATGTGGGTAAATCAACCATTATCAATACTCTGGCTGGCAGAACTATCGCCCAGACCGGTAACCAGCCGGCAGTAACGCGTCGCCAGCAACGTATTAATCTGCAAAACGGCATTGTTCTTTCTGATACTCCGGGCATTTTGTGGCCTAAAGTAGAAAACCCGCATAGTGGTTTCAGGCTGGCAGCAACAGGTGCCATTAAAGACACCGCCATGGAGTATGATGAAGTTGCTTTTTATACCGTTGAGTATCTGGCCGCCCAATACCCGCAGTTGCTAAAAGAGCGCTATAAAATTGATGAACTTCCGGAGAGTGAGCTTGAATTGATGGAAGCCATTGGCAGTAAACGTGGTTGCCTGCGTGCAGGCGGACGGGTTGATCTGCACAAAGCGTCTGAAATTCTGCTTCATGAACTTCGTGACGGAACATTAGGCCTGATCACTCTGGAACTGCCTCATATGATCGATAAAGAGCTGGTTGAAGTAGCCGAAGAGACGGCCAGAAAAGAAGAAGCAAAAGCGAAGAAGAAAGAGGAGCGCAGAAAGCGTTACCTGAGAAACAAACGCTAAGCTCTGCTTGAAAACTCAACACCAAGAAGGAAGCTTATCGCTTCCTTCTTCTGTTTTACTTGCTTGAATGGTTATACGAAAAGACCTGTTACAACACCAGATAGTGCAAAAAACAACACCATAGATAAGATCGGCAATTTAAGTTGTTTCAGCAGATAGAAACCTAGCAAAGCTAAAGCAAAATCCAATCCGCTGAATACTGCGCTGACAAATACCGGCTGATATAACGCAGCCAGAAGCAAACCAACCACAGCAGCATTAACCCCTTTCAGCGCACCGCTAACCCGTGGCATCTCTGCCAGAAGGTGCCAGTTTTTCAGAACAGTCAGAAGTAACAGAAATCCGGGGAGAAACACCCCTGCCGTTGCCAGCATTGCACCAACAACCGGAGAGCCCGGCAGCAGGCTATAACCGATATAAGTTGCAAAGGTAAACATCGGGCCGGGTACAGCCTGCGCCGCAGCATAACCGGTCAGAAAGGTGTCCTGACTCAGCTGATCGCCGACAATACTCTGCAACAGAGGAAGTACCACATGGCCGCCGCCAAATACCAGACTACCGGCCTGAAAAAAGTCATTAAACAGTAACAAACCTGCGTATGAGCCGGAAATTAAAGGCAACAACAACAGAAATCCGACAAACAACAGCAAGGGCATTAAACTTGGAGTAAAGGTTTGTTTAGAATTAACTAACTCTCCTTTCAAAAAAGCAATCCCCACTACTGCTGAAGCAGCCAGCACTAGCATTTGCGTAGCCACACCGGAACACAGCAGTAATGCTGAAGCACTGAAGATACAAAGGGCTGCTCCTATGCGATGGGCGCAAAAGCTTTTATACATTCCGTAGGTCGCATCAGCCACCACAACCACCGCCATCAGCTTGAGGCCATGAACCGCCCCCTGAAACAGAGAGGACTCTGTTAACTGGCTGCTGACCAAGGCCAGCAGCAACATCAATATTACCGATGGCAGGGTAAATCCGGCAAAGGCCATCATGGCGCCGCCTAATCCCGCTTTTTTGTAACCCAGAGCAAAGCCAACCTGACTGGATCCCGGCCCGGGAAGAAACTGACTTAAGGCGATAAGCTGAGCGTATTCGTCATCGTCCAGCCAGCGACGCTGTTCGACAAAAGCTTTGCGAAAATAACCAATATGAGCCGCAGGCCCGCCAAAACTGACCCAGCCAAGGGCAAAAAATATCTTAAAAACAGATAACATTGATATCCCGTTTCTGTCGTTGAACTGTGACGGCTAAATTAGGCAACTATCTAACATTAATCAAATCGATTATATTAATGCTCACTATGCATCAAACAGGATTAGAGAGTGGCAGAAAAATTAGTGTGGAAAAATATAGATCTGAACCTATTAGTGGCTTTCTCCTATCTGTATAAGTATCGGAGCGTCACCATTGCTGCTGAGCACTACTGCGTTAGTCAGTCTGCTATGAGCCACAGCCTGTCCCGCTTAAGAACCCTGTTTGGCGATCCTCTGTTTGAACGTAAACAGAATCTGATGTTACCGACTGAGTACGCCATACAGATCGCACCGACAGTGGAGTCTCTGTTGCAACAGGTTCAGACAAACTTGCTGGCAAAAACACCGTTTGTGGCAGAAGAGTATCAGGGGGTCTGCCGGATCGGCCTGACAGATTACGCTGAGTTTCTGTTTGCTCCGCTGATTTACGACGCTATACGGGAGTCAGCTCCACTAGCACAAATCAGCTTTATTAAGGTGGACAGAAGCAACTATATGGAGGTGTTTGAATCCGGAAAACTGGATTTGCTTATCGGCAGCATTCCCTCAGCAGATCAACGATTCTCGTACGAATACCTCTACACAGAAAAGCACGTATGCATTGCCAGCCGCTCGCTATTAAAGGGAAAAAAGACCCTTTCTGCAGAAGAGTTTTCACAACTGGAGCACGCCCTTGTCAGCCCGGACGGGCAACTATCTACTCAAGTCGACAAAAGCCTGTCAGAACATCATTTAAAGCGAAGAGTTACCGTCTCTTCTTCCAACTTTCTCACTGTTAAACGACTGGTAGAGTTAAGTAAGCTGATTGCGATAGTGCCGGAGAGAGTGGCAGGCATACCTGTGGCAGGCAATCCTGTGGCGGGCATTTCAGCAACGGATAACACACTGGTAAAAATGACACCACCGGTTCCGGTTGCTGATTTTGATATCTCCATGCTCTGGCTGGCACGACAGACAAAAGATGAGAAGAACGAATGGCTGAGGGCTCTGCTTTATCAAACCCTCGCCAGCCAGCACTCTAACCCTTAAGTCCTGCCATGGAGAGTAGAATGGTTTCCAGTTCATCCCATGGCATCAAATTGCTATCGATCACCTCGATGCGGGATTCAAACCCGTCAAGGGAGAGCTCATTAACCGAAACCACGCCAGAAGCCAGGTTAAAGGCGTAACAGCCTTTATCTGTGTTGATGACTGCTTTAACACGCTCTGCCGTCAGGGCATTTAGCATAGAAAACATATCATCAAAGTTAAATTTCAGCTCTGCACCAAATAGCCAGCCACAACTGAAATAGCCCTGCCCTTTATTCTCCTTGCGGATAAAGAGTTCTCCCGGTGGTAGCTCAAACTGCGGCTCCATAGCGGCATGGTCATGATGGTGCTGCTCAATGGAAGACGAAGAACCGGACTCTGCTCTCGGCTTATCCAGCAAGGCAATATCAATCACACCGTTAGATACCAGACAGTGTTCTTTTTCTTGGTTAGCAGGGCTTTGCATCCACAATGAAAACTGCTGTAAGTCTGCTTCGTCACAAACATCAGCTTTATTGCCTACGATAATGTCTGCGCTATCCAGTTGATCATTAAAATTTTGATTGCTCAGATAGCGTTCATCGGACAAGTTTCTCGGGTCAAGCAGCGCAATAGTGGCTTTCAGGTCTACGTACTTTTCATACTGAGCAGAAGTCAGCGTTGCCATCACCTGTTTAGGGTGGCCAAGGCCGGTCGGTTCTATCAGTAATCTATCTGGTTTTTGTCTCAGCAAGGCGTTAATGCCTACCGACATCGGTACTCCAGCCGTACAGCACATACAGCCACCCGGCACCTCTTTAATCATGGCTCCCTGATCGGTCATCATGGCACCATCAATCCCTATCTCACCAAATTCGTTCACCAGCACAGCCCAGGATTCATTCTCCGGCTTATTTTTCAGAAGGTTAAGAATGGTTGTGGTTTTGCCGACACCGAGAAATCCGGTAATGATATTGGTTGGAGTTTTACTCATGGCTCTTTACTGATATTGAAACAGGTCTGGCAGTATAGGGGATTTTATCAGGACTGAAAATGCAAAAAGGCGCACCAATTGAAAAGTACGCCTTAAACACCTCGTCACTCAATCGTGAGTATGCGGAATGGGATAACATTGCTTGTTTCCCAATGAAATACGAGGACAAGAATTGAATTTTTATCCAATCAAATTGTATGTAAGGTTTCATTTTCCTCCGTGTTAATGGGCTACATTTACCTTACAATTTAAGTTTGGTTGCTTTTGTCGAAAACGCAAATACCACGCGGAAAATCCTCCATTTTTGTGATATCAGTTTACCTTTTTATGCCAAATTAAAGCAGTTATGGCTTCAACAGTTTGTGGTAACATAGTCGCTCCGCATAAAATGCTGTTTTTTGCTGCTTACTTATCACACGGAGGGACGACTAAAATTATGGCAAAATTATCCAGACCAGCGCTTATTCCTAACTTTTTCTCTTCTCAGTCTGATTATTTTGTTGTTGTTTTACTGTCCGGAATTGCAGGCACCATTGCCGGCGGTGTTGTCTCCTACTTCAATATCATCATTAACTGGATACTTGAATACCGTATCGATTTTATAAACTACGAATCTCCCGACGAGTTTTTGATTCAGGCGTCACTGATCGTCCTGAGCGGAAGCATGATGGCTGGTTTAGGATTCTGGCTGACATTCCGCTTTGCACCGGAAGCCGAAGGCAGTGGAATTCCCCATATCGAAGGCGCTTTAGTGGGCGAACATGATATTCGCTGGCGCAGAATTATCCCGGTTAAGTTTGTCGCAGCCATTCTTACCATAGGTTCCGGCATGATTCTCGGACGTGGTGGTCCTTCCATCCAGTTGGGCGGAGCCATAGGCCGCATGATCGCAGGCCGGGCCAATAAATATGAGCACGCGCAACATATCCTGATTGCCGCTGGTTCCGCAGCAGGCATCGCAGCCGCGTTTAACACTCCGCTGGCCGCTATTTTGTTTGTAAACGAAGAGATGCGCCGGCAGTTCAGCTATAACTTTACTTCAGTTAAGTGTGTCACCCTTGCTGTAATTGCCGCGACCGTGGTGATGGAGTATCTGAACGGCCAGAACGCCGTACTGCAGATCCCCCATTTTGAAACCCCTCCACTATCATCCCTTATTACCTTTGCAACACTGGGTATGCTATTCGGAATCGTCGGGGTTTACTTTAACCGCTGGATTCTGGCAACGACCAGTTGGTTTAAGAACTACCACGGTTCAAATCTGACAAGGCTGGTAATGACAGGCGCACTGCTTGGTGCTCTGTTCTCTTTTCTGCATGTGACTTTTCCGATTTTTTCCGGCGGCAGCCTGCCGGCTATTGCTGAGATATTTACCACACCGGCACCCTGGATGATGATGTTCCTGATCTTTGCCCTGAGGATGTTCGGCACCATCACCTGTTTCGGCTCTGGTGCACCGGGGGGTATCTTTGCCCCTATCCTGACGCTGGGAACTTTCCTTGGTCTCACTTATGGCGTACTAATTGGTGATGTCGCGCCTCATATTCCAATCGACCCGGGTATGTACGCTGTCGCGGGAATGGGTGCTTTGATAGCAGCAAGTTTAAGAACGCCTTTAACCGGGGTGGTTCTGGTGGTTGAGATCTCCAATAACTATCAGCTTATTCTGCCGACTATGGTGACCTGCCTTGGCGCAACCTTTATCGCTCAGGCAATCGGTGGTCAGCCTCTGTATGCTTCCCTGCTGGAACTAAAACAGAAAGACTGGAAGTTATAATTACAGCTATCCCTCAGGCGAGTTACGCCTGAGGAGCAAACATATCCTGCTCCAGCAGCAACAGTTTTCTTTTTGCTTCCAACCCGCCGGCATAACCAACTAACTGACCATTACTACCGATAATCCGGTGGCAGGGAACAATCACTGAGATTGCGTTAGCGCCATTAGCATTGGCAACAGCGCGAACGGCACTTTTTCGCCCCATCTTTTCAGCCAGTTGCGCATACGTTGACGTTTCTCCGAACGGAATCTTTATCAACTCATTCCAGACCTGCTTCTGAAACTCCGTTCCTACCAGATGCAGCGGAATATCGAACTCTCTGCGTTCAGAACGGAAATACTGCTCAAACTGATGGCGGGTCAGTTGCAGTATTTCATTGTCTTTTTCTAAATAGTCGGCATTGAGACTGGTTTTAATACGCTTATCCAGCGAATCCCGCATCTTGCGATAGCGCCAGTCACATAAGCAAAGCTTGTTATCGTAACTACCGAGAATAAGCTCTCCGTAAGGTGTTTTAAAATATTGAGTTTCTATCATCTGGCTGACCTGTTGTTTTTTCAAAGAGTATCTGATTCCCGCCTTCAGGTTAAGCCTGTTGATAATATATCACTCTCACTGAATTCTCCGCCAAGAGCGCAGTGAATCAATACTCATAAGGCTTTACTGAACCCCATTGCCAGTTTTTAAAACTGATAACAAATGTTATCGGCACTACGGTTACCCCGCTCGTATATTGGTGATATCAGCATCAATACAGGGAACAACATGCGCGTTCTGATTGTCTTTAATCACCCATGCGAAAACAGTTTATGCTCTTCCGTTCTGAGCTCTGTAATAGAGGGACTAAGTAAGGCAGGGCATCAAATCGACATTATTAATCTTGATAAAGATAACTTTGATCCTGTTGTTAAAACTAAAGATTATCAGGCCTTTAAGTGCTCCAGAGAACAACCTATAGACGCTTATCAACTGATGGATACGAAGGTCATTAACTATAAGAAGCGTATGGAAAAAGCTAACCACATTGTGTTTATCTTTCCTATCTGGCGTACGCTAATGCCGGCAATGATAAAGGGTTTTATCGACAAACTTATCTTTCCGGGCATCGCCTTTGACTACAATCTGGACGGCAGCCAGATTTACAACAGGCTGGATAAACTTCACAGCATCACATTGATTGCCACCACCAGTGTCCACTCTTTGCTGTACCAGCTCTTTCTCAGCTATCTGATAAAAAAACCGTGTTGGCTGGTGTTTTCAGGCGTATCGGTATTACTAATCAGAAATGGATGGTATTGAATGCGCATCGAATAAGAAGTGCAGAGAAAGCAAAATGGCTCAGGAGCATCAGCGACTACTTTGCAGAATTTTGATTTCGACGTAGTATGAGGTCTGTTTTAATTGTAAACAGGTATCTCCATGTACATTTTTGGCTATGGTAGCCTGATGAACTCAGCATCAAGAAAACTGACCGGACAGACGCAGCACGCGATCCCTGCTATCGCATCGGGACTGACCAGACACTGGAGTAAAATTGACGAAAGCTATACGGTTTCGCCGCTGGTCGTTCAGCAGGGAGACGGTCAGGTTAATGGTGTGCTATTAAAAGTGGATGATGCCGCGCTGGCAGAATTTGATCAAAGAGAAGCTGGTTACAAAAGAATACGCCTTAGTCATGCTCAAATTGATGCCCATTCTGATTTAGACACTGAATCAGATATATGGGTATATGTTGTTGATGACGTAATTGCTCCCTGCCCGGATGCCCCCATAGTACAAAGCTATGTTGATACGGTTATAACAGGATGCCTTGAAGTGTCAGAAGCGTTTGCCAGCCACTTTATCGAACATACCTCTGGCTGGCACCACACTCTGGAAAATGACCGCCATGCTCCAAAATACAGCCGTATGGCCGGAGTAGACAAAACTCATCAGCAGACCATAGATCAACTAATGTCTCAAGCCTTACCAATCATTTAACTAAGCTGAGATTCAACCCTGTTCCGCCCGCGCTCTTTAGCCTTATAAAGCGCTTTATCGGCTTTAGACACCATAGCTGCAATGGTGTCTTGGGGCTGGTAACTGGTGACACCAATACTTACGGTTATCGGGGCAGACTGATTAAACGTGTGCTTCTCTATGCGTGCTCTTAAGATTTCTGCAAACTTTTCAGCATCCTGACGATCGGTGCGGGGACAGATAATCAAAAACTCCTCTCCTCCCCAGCGTCCGACAGTATCTACCTTACGTACGTTATTAAGAAACACTACTGACAGCTCTTGTAATATCTGATCACCATGCTGATGCCCTAAGCTATCATTTATATGCTTAAACTTATCAACATCCAATATCATTAGACTATAAACATCACCGTAGCGATACGCCCGGTTAAACTCCTTTTGTAACACAGCTTCAAGCTCAACCCGGTTATATAACCCGGTTAATCTGTCCGTAATAGACAGCTTTTTAAGCTCACTGTTCTTCTTTTCAAGCGACTGCTGAGCCAACCTAAGTTCTGATAGTAGCTGATCTGATTTTTGTTTCTCCCGCATCAGCTGCTTATGTGAGTAAACAAAGCCGCTGATAACCACTAGAGCGACAGACAGTACTGTCCAGACAAGGGTATAATTTACTTTCTCTATGGTTTGAAAGGAGAACCAACTTTGCTGAATCGCGCTATGCTGCTTTGGCGAAATCATGCGGAACCCTTTGCTTAGTATGCTGGCAAGTTCAGGCCACTCTTTTGCAGCGATAAACCGGTACTCAATATTGCTGTAACTGGTAGGAACCGACACCTTGATGTTCTTCATCTCTCCTTTTGCAATCAGGTAGTTTGCAATAGCAAGATTACCTATATAGGCATCCGAGAGCCCTGAATCCACCAGCTTTAATGCCTGATAAGTACTTGATGTTTCGATTACTTCAATAAGAGGAAAGTCCCTCTTCACCCACTTAGTCGTTACGAACCCCTTCTCCATGGCAACACTTCTTCCGGCGAGATCATCAAGTTTGCCCACATAAGCACTGTTTTTATTAGTAACGACCATAACAGGGTAAGAGAGAAAAGCATCACCAAATACAAAACGTTTCGCCCGCTCAGGATTAACCACAGAGTAGAGCAAGGTATCGTAGGGCTTTCTGCCTTGCTCCATAACGCTGAATGCATCAGGCTGAGGACGGTCATCAAATACAAACTCAGCAGTAAAACCTAAGTTTTTCGCAATCATTTTTATGTAGTCAACGGCAATTCCGGATGCTTCTCCCTCAGATTCAAACTCAAAAGGCGCCCGGTTAGAGCGGGTGCGAAAACGGATAACAGGATTCTGTTCGATAAAACGTTGCTCTGCAGATGTGAGACGGTTTGGATCATCATGACTGATGGAGACAGATACCCATTTATTAAGAATGCTTTGATGCTCCTCTACTGAGATAAGGTTTATCAATTTGTTAAGTAAGGTGACCAGCTCAGGCTCACGCTTACTGATCCCCAGATGAACCGGCCATTCGCCCTCCAGCTTACCGGCTATTTTCAGACTACCAACAAACTCCTTCTGGATGTGGTAACCGATATTGGCTAGCAATCCGACTACCCCGAATAACTCTCCTTTTGCGACTCGTTCGAGGCCTTGCCTTATACTGGTTATATCAACTAACTCAATTTCAGGGTAGTTATGGCGTATATAGTCACCGGATGCGTAACCGGCAACAACGCCGATCTTAGCCCCTGTCAGATCGCTCAGACTATTTATCCACGGCTGATGCAGGCCTGTCGCAACCACCAAAGATGAGTTGATATAAGGCTGAGAAAAGTTCAAATAGCTTTTTCTTTCTTCCGTTATTGCGACAGAAGTTAAAAGATCACAATGGCCTGATTTCAAGGCTTGTACAGAGTCGAGCCAGCTTGAAGTTGAGTGCAGAGAGACAGGTATAGAAAGCGTTTTGCTGAACAGGCTCATATACTCTGACGTAAGCCCGATATGCTTACCATTGTCATTCATTTCAAATGGCATCCACAGGGGATCAATGCAAACCTTAATCTGCTGTTTATCCTGTAAATAGCGTTTTTCAGTTTCAGTCAGATTTAACTCGGAAAGGGGGATAGCTACTGCCAGCTCAGCAAAACAAAGTAGCAAAACAACACCAACCGCCCACAGCCGCTTTTCGCGCAGGTACATCATAGGTACAAGTTATCTACCAGATAATTAGATGTCAGAACCCATTGCCGACAGCAATAAACTCCATGACTTCCTAGCCAGTTTATTGTTATTTTGTTTACCTATTAGTTTTAGCTTAATTCAAGCCATATTGATATTTTTAATTGGTGAAACTGTTAGTCGCTTCTCTGTTATTTATGCAGCAAAGTTATCGCCCACTATGCTGCATGAATTTTATCGGCCGAAGCTGAATCTGGCAGCTTATGCATTGCCTGATCCAGTTCGTTAAGAATAGTGGTTACAGAACTATTTTTATCCGGGACAGAACTATAGGATGCCAGATTAACCTGAATATCCTGCTCTAGCGCGGCAATCTGTTTTGACGGGTTGCGCTTATTTACGCTTTTATTTATCCGCTCAATGAGGGTTTCAGCACTTTCCTGACCAGAGTTTGTCAGTATCAGTACAAACTCCTCACCGGAAAAGCGATATACCCTATCTTCAGATCTCAACATAGATGTCTCAAGTATTCTGGCAACCTGAACAATCACTTGCTCCGCAATCTTAGTACCGTATTGTTCGATAATGCCGGCAAAATCTTCAATATCACACTTAACTACCGTGAGTGGCATCTGTGTCTTAACATGATTCTGCCACTCTGCAAGTAGAGTCTCATCAAAATAGCGGCGATTAGCCAACTCTGTTAAGCCATCCAGATAACTTAACCTTTTCAGAGTACTATTTGCGAAAGTAAGTTTCTCTTTTGTTGACTCTTTTTCACTGATATCACGGGCAAAAATAAATATGCCTCTACGGTTAGTGACAGGATCTGTATAGGCTGTCTTTCTTGCCTCCAGCCACTGCTTATTACCACTCTCATCAACCACTTCGTCAATAATATGAAACGACTCACCAGTAGCCAGAACCTTCTTATCAGAGTAATAAAACTTTTCCGTTACTTCTTTACTGGCAACCTCTTCAAGTGTATGTCCGACCAAATCGTCAGGGTTATCAATACCAAGCGCCAGAGTAAAAGCTTTGTTGCATGCCTGATAACGGTAATCTTCATCCATCATACCAATGGCATCAGGCAGTGACTGAATCACATTATGAATCAGAACCCGGCTATGACGGGAAATCTCTTCAGCTGAAGCGCGATCGACCTGCCGCCTTACTGAAACCAGCCATTGAAACTGTCCCCTATACCAGACCTTTCTCCCTTCGAACTTAAACTCTTTTCCGCTCGCTTCATCGGTAAACTCATACATAAACTCAGACTGCTCACTAACGGATTTAAGATAAATCGCTAAATCAGTACATACATAGTGAACGCCGCCAAGAAAAAGAGTGGGAAACTTAAGAGACTGCGTTGCAGAATTGCGAAGCACCACCCCTCCCTGCTTATTAAGCATAAACAGTGGGATAGTGGTACTTTCTATCGATTTTTTAACACCTGTCTGATATGCGAGGCAACCCAGGAAAACCATCAGGATCACTCCGCCTAAAATAAAAGCACTTAGCATGATTATTTACTTACTAGCCATTAGACGTTTGTCTATTTTTATTTATATTGATCAAGTTTAGCAGAGCCCTATTTCATAACTGAAACATAGCGGTAAGCAGGCTGTCAATTTGTGAGCAAAAGCAAATAACCTTATATAGATAGCCGGCCTTATTACACTCCATGGTTACAAAATCATCTACAAGAACATCGAACAAGCAAATATTTGATGTACTACTGCTATTTATTTACACCGCTAGCCTATCATTAGAGGTATCTGAATAGTGTTATTCTGCAACAGGTTATCTGTGAACGTTAGACTAAGAAAACTGATTCTATTTGCGTTATTAATTGGTTATTCCGCTACGGGCTTTGCTTTGGGTAGCCTTACCTACTTTACTGAAGAGTACCCGCCCTATAAATTTACTGAAAACGGCAAAATCACTGGCATTGCTGTCGATCTGCTGCGCAAAGCCAGTAAAGAAGTCGATGCAGAAGTCAGTATGAAGGCGATAAAGCTCTACCCCTGGGCCCGCGACTACCGCATTGTTCTCAATACTCCGGATACCGTCCTTTTTTCTACCGGAAGAACCCGGCAAAGAGAGAAGTTGTTCAAATGGGCGGGGCCTATAGGCGACACCCGGATTGTTGTATTGGCTAAGAAGTCCAACAATATTGTTATTAATACCCCTGAAGATCTTGCTGAGTATTCTATCGGGGTTGTACTCGACGATATTGGCGAACAGCTTGTGCTTGAAGCCGGCGCCTCGCAAAACAGGATAGAATACGCCAACACAGCAGTCCCCCTTGCCAGAATGCTTTTTCATGACCGCATTCAACTCTGGTCCTACGAAGAAAAAGTCGCCCTTTGGTCAACAGAAAAAGCCGGTATAGACCCTAACGCTTTTGAAGTGGTTTATGTGTTACAGACCGTCAGCCTCTACTACGCCTTTAACCATGATATAGATGACAGCCTTGTACAGCGGTTACAAAAAGGCATCGACCTGCTTAAGATTAAAAAAGAGGGCGAGACAAGCTCTGAGTATGACAAAATCGTATCCCGTTATATCCACTGGCAATAATTCACTGGTAGACCTTACCGGCCGTTTATCAATCGACTATCTATCATCAACTATTTAGCTTCAAAGAAAGGCTCCGCTTTCCGGCAAACAGACTCTCACTAAAAAGAGACGAACAGCAGCATGTTCTACACTTTGCTGTGCAGCCACGTATCCGCCAGTTTCACGCCTTACACAATTTTTCAGTGATGAGACAGTGATAATCCATAGCTAATAGTAATTTTTTATAATCAAAATAACTTATTAGTAAATTGTTTTATATAACTACTCAATATAAGATGTAGCAATATAACCAACAAACATGTGAATACTTAAGCATAACAAAGCAATATATTTGGCATATATCAGGGTTATTTTGCCTAAATTATGAATATTTTGTGGTTTTTTGTTTTCTGTTAATGTATAAAAAATTTTTAACAAATGATAAAGGAATATCTATGAAAAAGCTGTTTTCTGCTGCTGCGCTGTTAGTAGCCGCTTCTACGCCCGCTCTTGCTGATCCAATTCTTGACGATATTAAAAGCAGCGGTGAACTAAAAGTCTGTTTTGATTCAGGTTATATGCCATTTGAAATGACTGCCAAAAGCGGTCAGTACATTGGCTTTGATGTTGATTTAGGTAAACAGATGGCTCGCGCAATCGGCGTGAAATATGTACCGGTAAATACTGCATGGGACGGCATTATTCCGACCCTGCTGACTGGTAAGTGTCACATGATTATGGGCGGTATGACGATTACCCCTATGCGTAACATTCAGGTGAACTTTGCTGACCCGTACGTCATTATCGGTCAGTCTATTCTTGTTAACCCTAAGCATGAAGGCAAAGTAGCCAACTATCGTGACCTGAACAGCCTTGACTTTGTTGTGGCAACTAAGCTGGGTACTACCGGCGAACAAGCGGTTAAACGTTACCTGCCAAAAGCTAAAGTTAACCTTTACGAAACTCAGTCAGAAGCTGTTCTTGAAGTTGCAAACGGCAAAGTTGATGCGTTTGTGTACGACTTACCGTACAACTCAATCTACAACGCAGAGAACAAAGGTCAACTGGTTCACCTGTCTGAACCATTCACCTATGAACCTCTGGGCTGGGCAGTCCCTCAGGGTAACCCGGACACCATTAACTTCCTGAATGGCTATCTTCGTCAAATCAAAGGTGACGGTACCTACGATCGTATCTACAACAAATGGTTTAACGACGACAAGTGGCTGAAGCAGGTTAAATAACCCGCCAGTTCAATAGGTCATCGCATCAAGTTCCAGCAGTAGCTTGGTAAAGTTACTCGCTGGAACTATTCGCATTTAAACGAAATCAATTCTCGGAATCATATGCAAACGAATATTAAATCCCTGATTTGGAATGCTGTTTTTGTTCTTGTTTTGCTCTCAATTTGCGGACTGATTTACCTGTCTGGCAAGCGAATTGACTATAACTGGAATTGGGAACGTGTCGTACCATATATAGCCACAAATGCAGCATCTTCCATTACTGCACCGGAAGATGGCAACATTGTTTTGACTGCAAACAACCAGCTGGCTTTAGAAAACCTAAGTGGTGACATTGTCGTCGACCTGAGCAAGTACGACTCTGTAGATGTTTATGAAGGCGACCTTATCTTTGAAGGCGACACCCTTGCAACAATTGAAGAGTGGCGTATCGGGCCAATTCTTGAAGGGGTGATTGTCACCATCAAGATTTCTCTCTGGTCACTAGCTATCGCACTGGCGTTAGGCCTTATTATCGGCTTAATGCGGATTTCAAGTAATCCGGCATTAAAGAAACTCTCAGTAGTTTATATCGAGATCATTCGCGGTACCCCACTTCTTGTACAGATCTTTATTGTCTATTTCTTTATCGGCACCGTATTAGATTTAGAGCGTTTTACCGCTGGTGTTATCGCCCTTTCTGTCTTCACTGCTGCCTATGTTGCAGAGATTGTCCGCTCCGGTATTCAGTCCATTCCGAAAGGACAGATGGAAGCCGCCCGCTCACTGGGTATGAACTACCCTAAAGCGATGATTTACGTCATTTTACCTCAGGCATTTAAGCAGACATTGCCTCCACTTGCCGGACAGTTTATTAACCTGATTAAAGACTCCTCTCTGGTTTCGGTTATTTCCATTACCGATCTGACTAAGGCCGGTCGTGAAGTGGTCAGCGGTAGCTTTGCTCCATTTGAAGTGTGGTTCACGGTTGCAGCACTTTACCTGATCCTGACCAGTAGCCTGTCATGGGCAATTCAGGCACTTGAAAAGAAACTTGCGGCAAGCGATTAATTGGAGAAAAAAATGGAACATATCATTTCTGCAATCAAGGTAAATAAAATCTATCCGAACGGCTGCCATGCACTTAAAGATGTATCTGTACAGGTGGATAAGGGAGAGGTTATCGTTATTGTCGGTCCGTCAGGCTCTGGTAAGTCAACTTTCCTGCGCACCATTAACCAACTGGAGACCATTAACAGCGGCTCAATCACCGTTGACGGCATCGATATGTATGCCAAATCAACGGATATCAACAAGCTACGTGAAGATGTAGGTATGGTTTTTCAGGGATTCAACCTTTTCCCGCATAAGACCGCCCTTGGCAACGTTATGCTGGCACCGTTAAAAGTATCCAACCGCGACGCGGCTGAAATAGAGCTGGAAGCGAAGGATTTACTGTACAAAGTGGGTCTGGCTGACAGAATGGGCAACTACCCTAACCACCTGTCCGGTGGCCAGCAACAGCGTGTTGCCATTGCCCGGGCACTGGCAATGAAACCCAACATCATGTTATTTGATGAACCAACTTCCGCTCTGGATCCGGAAATGGTCGGTGAAGTGCTGGATGTAATGAAAGATCTCGCCAAAGAAGGTATGACTATGGTGGTGGTGACCCATGAAATGGGCTTTGCCCGCGAAGTAGCCGACCGGGTACTGTTTATGGAAGATGGTGAACTGCTGGTTTCAGATACACCGGATCGTTTCTTCGATAACCCGGCCAACCCGAGGCTGAAAAAGTTTTTATCTAAGGTTTTATAGTCTTTGAAATACACTTTTAATCAGAAAAATAGCAAAACGCCAGCGAACGCTGGCGTTTTAGTCTCTGTCAGACTGTATAGATTAAATCAGCGCAACAGCATCCTGTGCGATAACCAGCTCTTCATTGGTCGGGATAACCATAGCAATAGGGCTGTTCTCTTCTGTGATAATGCCACTGTTACCAAATCGTGCCGCTTCGTTTGCTGCGCAGTCTTCTTTGTAGCCGAACAGGTTCAGGTAGCTCAGAATTTCGCGGCGAATCGGTAGCGAGTTTTCACCAATGCCACCGGTAAAGATGATACCGTCAAGGCTATCCAGCGGGATCATGTAAGAGCCGATATATTTAGCTACACGGTAGGTAAATACCTCAAACGCCAGCTTGGCACCCTGATGGCCCTCTTCCATTGCTTCAAGAATACCGCGTGCATCGCTGGTTAAACCGGACACACCCAGGAAGCCTGAGTTCTTGTTCAGCTCGTCAAAAATCTGCTCCTGCGTCCAGCCTTTCTTCATCAGGAACTCAATGATACCCGGGTCAAGGTCACCACAACGTGTGCCCATCATCAGACCAGCAAGTGGCGTAAAGCCCATAGACGTATCTACGCTCTTACCATTGCTGATGGCACAAACTGAAGCACCGTTACCTAAGTGAACAGAGATAAAACTTGACTGTTCAATCGGCTTGTCCAGCATCTTGGCAGCTTCGCGGCTTACATAGTAATGGCTGGTTCCGTGGAAACCGTAGCGACGGATAGCATACTCTTTGTAAAGCTTGTTAGAGATAGCACCGGTAAAGGCTTTCTCAGGCATGGTCTGATGGAATGCCGTATCAAATACAGCAACCTGTGGTAGAGAAGGAAATGCCTCCAGAGCGGCCTTAATACCAAGAATATTAGCCGGGTTGTGGAGCGGTGCAAGATCCTGAACAGCCTCAATATCGGCAATAACCTTCTCATCAATAAGTACGGATTTAGTGAAAGTCTCTCCACCATGAACTACCCTGTGGCCGACAGCAACAATGCTCTCTGTCAGTCCCAGCTCGCTAACCAGATTAACCAGTTTGGCGATTGCTGCCTGATGGTGGCTCCCATCTTCTGTGATAGCAACTTCTGACTTTTCTCCTTGAAATTTCCAGCCCATACGTGCGTCTTCAAGGCCAAAACATTCACCTAACCCACTTAATACTGCATCA
This sequence comes from Vibrio sp. SCSIO 43137, assembly GCF_028201475.1. Lineage (NCBI taxonomy): Bacteria > Pseudomonadati > Pseudomonadota > Gammaproteobacteria > Vibrionales > Vibrionaceae > Vibrio > Vibrio sp. SCSIO 43137. Next base: position 1,006,909 of record NZ_CP116384.1, read on the forward strand.
CCTGTTTGCACATCGATTACAGCGAACTTCAATGATGAACTTCCTGAGTTAATTACCAGCACGAAGTTGTTTGACATGAGAACCATTTCCTATTCAGAGTAGTTTTTACGCTAATTGCGTTCCGATTGTTTATCCATTATTCAATATTTTTTGAATGTTTCAACTTTTATTGAGTTTATTTTACCATAGCAATCGATTTTTATTGACCAATGTCAATTTTGAATTTATTTCGCTGCATGAATAAAATTTTTTATCTGAATTATGCGACATTTTCACATTCTGGTTGCATATGGGAAACAGATGCTTTTCGGTGCAAGAACCTCTTTTAAACAATTTTGCATCCTTGAAGATTCAAAATAAGCAGGCAAAGTGAATATGCAGCTAGTTACAAGGGATAAATATGAATCAGGCAAAATACTGACTAAGGGTTGAGTACGGCATGTCACTGAAAGAGAAGTTCATTACTGATGAGAAAAAACGGCTTTTCTTCAGGCGTAAAAAAGCCGGGTTAGTTACCCGGCTTTCTTACAAATCAGATTTTACGCTTCCGCTCTGCTGCGGTTGCCGCGGTTTTCGCTACGGCCATGGCCACGTTCGCCACGGTAATTACCACGATGGTCACCACCACGGTTTCTGTCGAAGCGACGCTCACCGTCACGGTTGCCACGATAACCACCACGATTTCCTTCGCGATTACCATCACGGTTACCATCACGATTGCCACGGTAACCACCATCACGACGACCACCGTCACGTCTGCCACCTTCACGGCGACCACGAGACTCACGGAAATCATCAAAGTCACATACTACTGCACCTACTTCTTTCTGACGGATACGTAGCTTACGCAGCTTACCTGCAGTATCAGAGTTCATCGCTTTTGGCAGCTGAACAAAAGTGTGGCCTTGTGCCAGTTTAATAGCACCGATTGAACCTTTGGTCAGACCCAGTTCGTTTGCCAGTGCGCCAACGATATCTTTAACCTGAACACCCTGCTCACGGCCAACCTGAAGCTGATAAGTATCCCAATCCTGAGTTGAACCACCAAAGCTGCGACCTTCACCACGACGACCATCACGGCCATCACGACCTGATTCGCGACGCTCTTTACGACGTTGCTTATCACGCTCAATAGCAGCAATCATAGGATCAGGACCTTTGTAGAACAGAGGACGCTTACCTTGTGCTCGCTTAAGCAGCATTGCAGCAAGAGTTGTTGCATCAATTTCCAGAGTTTCCTGAAGCTTACCTACCAGCTCAGCAAAGTTCTCAAGAGAGGCGTTCTCTTTCTCACCTTCCAGCTCAGCACCCAGTTTCTCAAGGCGGGCTTCTGCTACTTTGTCACGCAGAGGAAGCTGAATCTCTTCCATGCTTGAACGAGTAACACGCTCAATGGTGCGCAGCATACGGATCTGGTTGGTACGAACCAACAGGATCGCTTTACCTTTACGACCGGCACGGCCAGTACGGCCAATACGGTGAATATAAGATTCAACGTCGAAAGGAATATCGTAGTTAAATACGTGTGTGATACGCGGCACATCAAGACCACGGGCAACAACATCCGTTGCAACCAGAATATCGATAACACCTTTTTTGATGTGATCAACAGTACGCTCACGAAGTGACTGAGGAATATCACCGTGAAGGGCAGCAACTTTAAAGCCACGGGCAGAAAGGTAATCTGCCAGACGCTCAGTGTCCTGACGGGTACGTACGAATACAATTGAAGCATCTGTCTCTTCGGTTTCCAGCAGACGAGTCATTGCTTCGTCTTTTTCTACGCCTTTAACTACCCAGAACTGCTGCTCTACTTTCTCTACTGTGTGATTACTACCGGCAACGTCAATACGCGCTGGATCACGCAGGAAGCGGTCAACAATCTTTTTAAGCATCGGAGGCATAGTTGCTGAGAACAGTACGCGTTGGGCAGACTCAGGAGCGTGCTCCATAATCGCAGTAACATCGTCCACAAAACCCATGTTCAGCATTTCATCGGCTTCATCCAGAACAAACGTATTTACTTCGTCCAGATGCAGGCGATCACGATTAATCAGGTCTTGCACACGACCCGGAGTACCAACAACAATGTGAGCACCAGATTTAAGGGCGCGCATTTGATCAACGATAGAAGCACCACCGTAGATCTCAAGAACCTTAAGACCTTTAACATTACGGCCAAGGTTTTTAATTTCTGCAGCAACCTGAATCGCCAGCTCACGGGTCGGAGCCAGAACAATGGTCTGAGGCTTGTACTGCTTGATATCGATCTTGTTCAGAATCGGCAGAGAGAAGGCGGCAGTTTTACCTGTACCTGTTTGCGCTTTACCTAGTGCATCGCGACCTTCCAGAAGAAACGGAATAGAAGCAGACTGGATAGGAGTAGGAGACACAAAGCCCATTTCATCAAGTGCAGACAATAGGGCGTCATTCAGCTCTAAGTCGCTGAATTTAATTTCGGAATCTTGCATTGGGATCCTAATATATCAATTTAAACATCGGTCCCATGTGCTCTTCCAATTTCAAATACCGTCTAGTATTGAATCCATTCAGGTGCAGAACTAGTATAAAAACGCAACAAGCCGTTAGGGACATCTCTAAGGGGTCGGGATAATGCCCTAAAAACAGATAAAAAGCCAGAAAAAATTGAAATGCATCACACTTTTGTCTCGAAACTGGTTTTCTGCCCATTTAATCGACAAAAAACGGAGCTAACCCACAAAATTTATGCGTGCTTCTAACTGAGCTAAAAAGTACGAACAAAGGCTTGTATCAGGAGCTGGCCGCATTGCACGGCCAACTTTTCACTCTTTATTGCCCCATATAACCTACGGACAGATATTCCGGCATCACAATTAAGCGTCCGGTTGCTATTCCGCCTTTAATGGTGACGGCCAGAGTTTCTGAATGTTCAAGTATTACAGGCATCAATGGCAGCATTGTCTGACATTGCTCAGATACAGGGATATCTGTTGCAAGCATAGTGTCGCCGACATGAATATCCAGAGAGACAGCTTCTCCAAGCCCTTCTGTCATTACCCTCATACCAACCAGCTTTGTGCCGACTGGCACATTAAGCAATTCGACAACATCCATTTCTCCTGCACGGTTAAGGGTGATATCTGCCATTGCAACAGACATATTACCGTGTGCACTTACCTTGCAATCGTGCATAGTTGATGACGTTATAATCGACATAGTCTCCTCCCTGATAGCCTACAACCAGCACTTAAAGTATAGTTGTGCAGGTTTATTCGTCGCCCGGACGGAGTGCAAGATCGTTTTATTATTAAGACTGGATAATGAGTTGTCAGATATACAATTAACCTATTACCTAGTAATATGCAGCCCTATAAAGGTTTCACACATATGTTCCGCATAATCTCACCCGGCTGAATAGCCTGAACACGAATGCGGAGAACGGGAATAAACGTACTTCCCACCGTTTTCAAAGGTTTAAAAATCTATCAATGTTTCAAGACAATCCTCTATTAGCCCAGCTCAAGCAGCAAATCAAAGAGAGCATTCCTAAAAAAGAAGGTACTGTTAAAGCAACAGACAAAGGTTTTGGTTTTCTGGAAGTCGACAGTAAGCATAGCTTCTTTATCCCGCCGCCGTATATGAAGAAATGCCTTCACGGCGATAAAGTTGTCGCCCTTATCCGTACTGAAAATGAAAAAGAGGTTGCTGAACCAGACGAGCTGATAGAACACAATCTAGAGAGATTTATAGGCCGGGTAAAAATGTTTAAAGGCCGGCTGAATGTGGTACCTGATATCCCTCAGCTTAAGCGTGCTTCCCTGAAGGCTAAGGCTCGTAAAGGTCTTAACCCGGAGACTCTGGCTGAAGGTGACTGGGTTGTTGCTCACCTTGTTCGTCACCCCTTAAATGGTGATAACAGCTTCTTTGTTGAAATCAGTGAAAAAATCACTGACGCCAATGACAAAATCGCTCCATGGTGGGTAACACTGGCGCAGAATGATCTGCCAAACAGTGAACCGGCAGGTATTGTTAACTGGCAGATCAAGGATGACGCTGATCTGCAGCGTGTTGATATGACGGATGTTCCTTTTGTTACTATCGATGGTGAGTCCACCAAAGATATGGATGATGCCCTTTACGCAAAACGCAAACAGAATGGTGACTTTGAGCTGACCATTGCGATTGCTGATCCAACAGCGTATATCTCAGCTGATGATGATATGGATAAAGTGGCGCGTGAGCGGGGCTTCACCATTTACCTTCCGGGTCGCAATATTCCGATGCTACCAAGAGATCTGGCAGATAACCTCTGCTCCCTGATTGAAGGTGAAGAGCGCCCTGCCCTATGTTGTACTGTTTCTGTTAAGCAAGACGGTACAATAGAAGATGATATCCGCTTCTTCGCAGCTAATATTAAATCCCATGCCCGTCTAGCTTACGATCACGTATCTGACTGGCTGGAAGCCGGCGAGAGCACAAACTGGCAACCAGACGAAACTATCGCTCAGGTCGTTACTGATTTGTCTGAGTTCTCCAAAACCCGTATTGAGTGGCGTCAAACCAATGCCGTGGTTTTCCCTGACCGTCCGGACTATCGTTTTGAACTAAGTGAAGATAACGACGTTATCGCCATTCATGCCGACAAACGACGCAGTGCAAACCGGTTGGTAGAAGAGGCCATGGTGACTGCCAATATCTGTGCCGGCAAAGTATTGGACAGCAGCTTAGCCATTGGGGTTTTTAATACTCACTCAGGCTTTAAAAACGAGAAGATTAAAGACGTGGTAGAACTGGTTAATCCTGATAGCAGCTTACCTTTTACCGAAGAATCCGTCGCAACACTGGAAGGCTTCAGTGAATTACGCCGTTGGCTGAATGATCAGGAAACCAGCTATCTGGATAATCGCATCAGAAAATATCAGGCATATAGCGAAATTGGCAACAGTGCAGCACCTCATTTTGCTATGGGACTGGATGTGTATGCCACATGGACCTCACCGATCAGAAAATACGGTGATATGGTCAACCACAGGCTACTTAAAGCTCATATCTTAAACAAAGAGCCAGAGCAAAAACCGGATGACAGTGTCGGTGAGGAGCTCTCATTACATCGTAAACATCACAAAATTGCTGAAAGAAATGTCGCCGACTGGCTTTATGCCCGTACACTCAAAGATGAGCCGAAGAACAAGACGCTATTCAATGGTGAGATATTTGATATCAACCGGCCGGGAATGCGCGTTCGTCTGATTGAAAACGGCGCGACAGCGTTTGTTCCAAGTTCTCTGATACTCGAGGATAAACAACGAATTGAGTGTAATGGGGAGGCAGGGACAGTATCTATCGACAATGATCACGTTTACAAATTAGGCGATGTGGTAGAACTGATACTCACCGAAGTGCATGTTGAAAATCGCAACATTGTCGCAAAACCTGCAAAAAGTTTTGCTAACTCAGCCATTACTACAGAAGATAGCTAGTATTCTAAAGTAGTAATCTATAATTCTTAGGGACTTAACCTAAGTCCCTTGTAAATAGTAATGAAGAAATATGTCAAGAATAACAATCTATAAGCATGAAGTATTTGTTGCCCGGAAGAGAGATCGTTACCCCGTAACGCAATGCGGTGTTATTTTTGTCCGGGAAGGGTCATTAACCTATAAGACTCGCAGTGATGACATCCATCATCTAAGAGCGGGTGAATTTACTATCTACCACTCAGATCAACTCAGAAATCTGGAATCTTTTGCTGACAACGGCCATTTTCTGGCCGATGTGATCACTTTTGAACCAAGCCTGTTCCGGCAGTTTTGCGAAACCTGTTCAGCTCATAATGAACTTAAAGCTGATGCAGAAGAGAGTGTTTACGCTTTAGGTAGCGAACATAACATCGCAATGCAGACTCTTCAATTGTTAATTGAAGCCAAAGAGGCAAACCAAAGTTCTGAGTTAACACTGGAGGCACTGGCACAAGCTCTGTTGTTTGAGATTATCCATGTTGCACCGGGTCTTCAGCCTATTGTCCGTAGCGCATGTAATCAAAGTACTGCTCAGAAGGTTATTGGTTTTATCGAGCTCAATATCGAAAACGATGTTTCACTGGATATGACGGCTCACTTCCTTGGCATCTCTATCGCCACACTAAAACGCCGCTTAGCGGCTGAAGATCTTAGCTTCTCGCAGATACTTAAAGTTAAACGGGTAAACCACGCGGCTACGAAACTGCGTTTATCCAATAAATCCATTGCTCAAATCGCATTTGAATCCGGATTTAAGAGTGCAGCCCACTTCAGTACTGCATTTAAGGGGGTTCAGGGAATGACGCCAAAAGAGTTCCGTCAGCATATCACCCAGAAATAAATATTTCTGCAAGCACTCACCACCGCCATAGGCGGCTGTCTCTTGATCACAAGTCCTGCTCAAGAGACAGAGCGAGTTCGTAGCCTTCAAGGATGGCTTGTAGTTTGAGCCATCCTTCCCAGAGCGTCTTAACTGACGCTCTTCCATTTCTTTTGCTGTCTTTCCAACCGCCAAGTCTTGCGAGGTGTTCATAAGCCCATTTTGCTGTTGGAACCTCCTTTGGAAGTGGTGTCTTTACTCTTTTCAGCCAAAGCAACTTCCATGCTCTTGAGGACAAGATTTTCTCACAACTAACGTCTTCGATTTGCTCATTGGCAAATTTCAATTGGAAAATTCTTACTGCTAAAAACGCATAAATTGTTGCTAACCTATCTAAGTTATCTTTACTTTGTAACCGAAGCTCTTCAACTCCTGTCCCTTCAGTTTTCCAGACCTTGTGATACTCCTCAATCAACCAGCGTTTTTCGTAGTAACCAATAATTTTTAATGCATCTTCTGCACTATTAACTGGCTCATTAGTTAAAATATGCCAATTGAGCCTCTTTTCTCCATCACCGATTTCGGAGCAGCCAACATAGTTGAGAGAAATAGGAGCTCCTTTTTTGTTTGAGGGTGTTTTTAAAGTCACTGCTGCATATTTTACATCCAGAGTGACTTCACGAGCTTTCCGGCCACCCCTTTGAGCTATTTGGATTTGACGTTGCTTCACACTTTGAAGTTCTGATGCAAAGTGATAAAGCTTGTCTGAGCCTTCTTCTATATGACGGCTCATCATCGACCGCACAACAAAACGTTGCTGATTCGCCATTTTATAAATGAGGTAATCGTAGATATCGGCCTCGCGATCGCAAACTGATATTACGTTAACCATCGAGGTACCTAAACGGGCTGCCATATTGCGTGATGCTCTTTCCCATTTATAACCTTCTTTTTCTTCATAAGGTCGTTTCAACCCCTTACGACGGATACCTCGAGTCTTGATATCTCTCGTCCATCGTTGTTGTTCAACTAACCCAATAACGTCGAGAGTTTCAGGAGCAAACAGCAAAATACTATGGGCAAACAACCCCCTATAACGATTACCTTGGTTTACATGTCCTAAGTCCGCTCTAATAGAGCGATGTTTGTAGCTTAAGGTAGTTGTATCTTCTAACGCGAGAAGGAGAGGGTAACGATGAACTTGATCTGCAGTTGCTTTAAAGCCTGCTTCGGCAATATCGTCTGATGAGACATTGTCGTTCCGAATAAATCGGTAAGCGCCCTCCATACTTGCTGGAGAATGAGATGATTTCACTACCGATTTACCTGGATGCTGAGCTAAGTCTGATGCCATTTTTACAAGTCTAGCCGTTCTTCTTGGGTCTCCAAGTTTAGCATGACCAAATTGCTCTTCAGCCCAATCACTATTGCTTTTAATCATCTCAAAACCCTCAACTAAGTCCGTTAAAGATCTGATCGTAAACCAAGAATTAAGTTCAAAAAAAATCCCTCACATTATGCGAGGGACTTCTGTATAAAAGACAGCCGCCATAGGCGGTGGTATAAGGTATTAAACTACAAAGGAGAACATACGTTCTCCTTTTTCATTTCTGTCTGCCAAGTAAATGTCAGCTTCTACCAGAATAACTGTTTAGGGTCATGCTCCAGCTCATTAAGTAAAACTTTGAAGTCATTACTTGAGGCAAGATAAGGATATGGCAGCCAGTTCAGAAGCTCTTCGCTGTTCTCTTCACACTCAGCAACAAACAACAACCATTCATTGCGCTGTGGATTAAACTCCATCTTGGCAACCGGACATTCATAGTTAATATGTGCGGAATCCAGTAAAAAACAGAGCTTAGTAAACAACACTCCGTTGTCATACATTTCATATTGCACTTTGCCAAGCTCAGCCGGTATACCGCGGTTACGGTTGGAGCACATGCCACGTACGGATTTTTCGAGCCTGAACTGATCTAATTCTGATTTATACATCTCTGCCACCTTGTCAACGGCACTATATCAATACTAACAACATACGTGACTAAATGTATAGTACTCGCCTTGATGTAACTCTTAATCCTGCATTTTGACGCCACATAGAAATACCATTAGTCACAAAAATGACACACGTACAGGTTAGCATTGTGGTTTTATTTTCCACCCGTTAGGAGTTTCTATGTTTCGTGTTGTTCTGGTTGCCCTGCTGACCGGCGTTATTTTTTCAACAACGGTAAATGCCAGTCAGATAACCGTGTCAGGATCAACCTCAGTGAGCAGAATAATGGATGTGCTCGCAGAAGAGTTTAATGCTTCCGGAGGAGCGGCTTATGTCGCCGTACAAGGTATTGGCTCTACTGCCGGTATCGCCATGGTAGAGAAAAATGTAGCTGACATCGGTATGATTTCCCGCTATATGACAGAAGCCGAATATGACGAAAAACTGACGGTTATTCCTTTCGCTTTCGACGGACTGGCTGTAGTGACACATCATAGTAACCCGGTAAAAAACATTTCCCGCGAGCAACTGTTCAATATTTATAAGGGGAAGCTCACTAACTGGAATAAATTAGGCGGAGAAGACCGTCATATTGCTGCCGTCACACGCGAACAGTCTTCTGGTTCAAGGGGAAGCTTCGAAGCTCTGATGGGACTGATTAAAGTCGTCAACAAGCATCAGGTTTCTGAAATCACTCCCTCTGCCTTAGTGGTAAACAGCAACAGCATGGTAAAAATGCTGGTTAACCATAACCCGCAAGCAATAGGGTTTATCTCCAGTGCGTCGGTGGACAGTTCGGTTAACGAACTCACCTTTGAAGGCATTTCTGCCACGCCTGATAATATAGCATCACAGAGATATCAGCTTTCGCGCCCATTTATCCTGCTGTACAAAACTCACTCTTTGTCTGAAGATGGCCGCAAGTTTATCGACTTTATCCGTTCTGAAAGGGCAAAACAGCTTATCCTGCAATATGGATATGTGCCGGCAAGTTAACGCACCGATCAAAAAAGAGCTGATGCAAAACATCAGCTCTTTATAAGTAATTCCGTCAGTTCTGGTTAGAAATAAAGCCTGATAACAGAAACAACCACACAACCCGGGCGGCGCACTCCGTCAATCTCAACCTTCATTTCACGCTCAATTTCCAGACCTTTCTTAATAGGTGTGATTTTTACCAACTTACTTCTGGTACGAATATTGTCACCTGATTTTACCGGATACGGGAAACGAACCTGATTCAGCCCGACGTTAACCACCATTCTGGCTGTCGGGAACAGTGAATTTTCAGGGTCTACACTATCGGTCATGCGTGACAGCATAGAAAGAGTAAGAAAACCGTGAGCCACAGTGGTTTTAAATGGTGACTCTTCACTGGCGCGTTCTGGATCAGTATGAATCCACTGCATATCTTCAGTTACTTCACCGAAAGCATTAATACGATCCTGAGAGATGCTTACCCAGTCACCAACGTGGATTTCTTCATCAAGTTTAGGCAGCAGTTCATCATAAACAGCCTGTGCCGCAGGAGAAAGTTCAATCACCTCTTCCTGTATGTGCTGCTCTTCATTGATGGCTGGCAATAGTTGATGCTCACGAAACCAGTGTGCCAGCGGGTTGTCATTTGCTTTATTGACAAGATCTTCCCAGTAAACACGTAGTGTCGGAGACATAAATTCTTTGATTTCGAAAGGTTGCTTAGACAGAGATTCACTTCTGTGCTTTAGCATATCAACAACTTTCATAAGAAAACCCTACTTATTTTTCTCTTTTCATTCAGGCGTATACGGTTAATTTTGAACAAGTTCACATTATGTTGCAATCACTTTCGAGCGAACACATGTATTCTGAACACTGTTTTAATATTTAAATACAACAACTTAATCAATAAAACATTATTTTATTTACCGTACAACAACTGCTCGGATCTCATACGTATATCGGTTGATTTGGCGATAACTTTAGTTTAGCTGCTTTTTTGCACTTTCAAGTGTCCTATGTGTCTCCCCTGAATGGGAAATCAATTGCCGCTTTTTCAACCAGCTTAAACTTGTTGCAAAAAGTAAACCAATATTGTCCAAAGGCTAAATGATCGGAAGTAAAATTTAGGTAAACTTGGTCGGTTGCCATAACTCGTGATGTTCCATCACTTTTGAGAACATTCTGCTTTGTAGGTATTGGTTTAGCCACTGCCGTACTTTTGGGTATGGGCTTTGTCTGAACCACTGCTTATCTATGCGGGCGTATTTGCGTAAAAGCGGCAGAACAGCGATATCCGCCAGACTTTCCTGTTCAGCAAACAGAAAAGCGTGCCGGGTTAATCTCTGTTCAAACTCTTTCAGAACGGCTTCACAAGGCTGGCGCAACTGCTCAAGGTTTGGTTCGTGATAGCGTTTAGCACAAGCAAAGGCGTTAAGTGCAGTGACAAACTTATCCTCGAACGCCGTAATAAAGGAAACCATTTCCGTTAGCGATACATTTTCATCTGGACAGAGTAAGTTATCAGGATCATTCTGAGCCAGAGCCCAGAGCATCAATTCCAGACTCTCCTCAATCACCATTGTGTCGTCTTTTAACCCCACCCTAGAAACAACCAGCACAGGAACGCTCCCCTTAGGCGAAGCTTGCAGCATTGAACTGGGTTTGTTATCCAGCTTTATGGAACGTAGTTCCACCGGCATACCAGCTTTATACAGAGCCATACGCGCCCGGATAGCATAGGGACAGTTATGAAGTGAATAGAGTATAGGAAGGTTTTTCATAGGGTTAAGTTTAGTTCTTTTGTTATTGGACACAACATTTCACCAGTAATCCACTGACATATTATATGCTTTTTCCGCTTAGCACTTAGCTACTGATTGGTGTTAAAGTGTCACGCTTAGTTAAAGAAATTACCGACAGAGAATAGCGGATATGGACTCAATTACTCAGGCAGCTCTGGGAGCAACGGTTGCTGGTGCAATCGCAGGAAAGAAGTGTAATGCCAAAGTATTACTTACCGGAGCTGCTCTTGGTACCTTGCCCGATCTGGATGTTATGCTGGATTACGGCGATGCGGTCAGTAACACCATCAACCACAGAGGTTTTTCGCACTCGTTGCTTGTTCTTCCGCCATTTGCTTTGTTGATATCCTGGCTATATAGCCGCTTCCGTCCCGATTCATTCTGGACATTTTCAAAGGTATTTATCCTGACATTAAGTGTGCTGGTAACACATCCTCTGCTGGATGCGATGACTACCTACGGAACACAATTACTCTGGCCAGTCCATGGCTATTTTGCTGTAAGCTCTATATTTATCATTGATCCCCTTTATACGCTGCCGCTGCTAGCTGCCATCGGGGTTGCTCTGGTCGCCAAAAATAATGGTGGGCGCTGGTGCCGGAGTATGCTTATCTTATCGAGTTTATATCTGGGTTGGGGTTATGCAGCACAGCAAGTTATTGCCGAACGTGTGGAGCAAACTCTATCTGCTCAAAAGATAACGAGCGATCAGGTGCTTATCACCGCGACACCATTTAATACCCTGCTTTGGCGAATCATTGTTATCGAAGACAACCATTACCGGGAGGCGTTAGCATCACTGCTGGATAGGGAAGATCAAATCGATTTTGTATCACGACCGTTGGGGCACTGGCCGGTAACAAAACCATCTGAATCCCATGACGGGTTAAAAGCGTTCTCTCGTGACTTTCTCAGCTACCGTGAAGAAGAAGGCTCTCTGATTGTTTCTGACTTACGTATGGGCATGGCAGAGCAACTCTCATTCGAATTTGTACTTGCAGAAAGAAGTGACAACGGAGAATGGAAGCTAACAGAGCCACCTTACCGGTATGAAAGCGAGTTAAGCCTTGATCGGTTTGACAGCCTTTGGGAACGCCTTAAAGGTGATCAAACGATTAATGCCAATCTGGAGTCTGATTCGCAAAGCAACAAACCTAGTTAGCAGCTCCTCCCCAAAGATTTTTAGCTTAATTTACATCTCAGGCGGGAACTTACCCGCCTGAGTAGCAATTAGATCACTCTTAAGCATCCGCTAAGTGCTTAACCGCAGGGTCTGCAATAGGGTAATCCGTCAACCCTTTAGCACCGCCACCGTAATAGGTGGATTTGTCATTGCCGTTCAGGGATACACCCTGCTTAAAGCGGTAAACCAAGTCCGGGTTTGAGATGTAATACTCACCAAAGGCAACCAGATCAGCATAACCTGTGTCCAGCATATCCTGTGCAGACTCTTTAGTGTGGCGGCCTGCAACAATCACCGGATGATGCCAGATCTCGCGAACCTGACGGCGGAAGGAAGACGGCACCGGACGCCAGGTAGCCACGTTTTCTGAGAAGTGTACATAAGCCAGATCCAGATGATTAAGGGCTTCCATAGCCTTAAGTGCCAGTGATGGCATTTCAGGGTCAACATCGGGATCATCAATAACCAGATAAGGAGACAGACGGAAACCCACTTTCTCTACACCAATAGCTTCAGCAACAGCAGTAACGGTTTCTACAAGAAAACGCACCCGATTCTCCTGACTGCCGCCATACTCATCGCTGCGCTGGTTAGCACTCTGCAACATAAACTGTTCAAACAGATAAGTGTTGGCTGAATGAAGTTCTACACCATCGAAACCCGCTTCCACCGCATTCTTTGCCGCCTGAACAAACTCTTGCTGAGTCCGGATAATATCTTCCTTACTCATGGCTTTCGGTATTTCCTGATCGACAAAGCCGTAGCTGCCGTCATCCAGAGGGCCATAGCCTTTGTTGAGTCCTTTTATTGCGGAAGGAGCAAGAGGCTGTTCACCACCAGTAATACTGGTATGCGACACGCGGCCCACATGCCAGAGCTGAATAAAGATTTTTCCGCCTTCAGCATGCACCGCATCAGTCACTTTTTTCCAGCCATCAATCTGTTGCTGGTTATAAATCCCAGGGGTAAAAGCATAACCGCGAGCGACAGGTGAAACCGGTGCACTTTCTGTAATAATCAGGCCAGCTGTCGCCCGCTGTTGGTAATACCTAACAATATCGTCATTCAGTAAACCATCAATACTGGCGCGGGAACGGGTCATGGGTGCCATCGCTATACGGTTTGTCAGCTCAGTACTACCCAGTTTAAAGTTGGAAAAAAGCATTCTGCCTCCTGCTTACTATCGTTTAGGCAGACTAGATTAGGAGACATTTATGATGACAAAAATAGCAACAAAGTCATTTCACTCTGTACTAAAGCGACAGTAATTGACGGTGAGAGTTAATCATGAGCCAGACCAAAAGTGGCGAATCGCTGTTTAAGTTGCTGCAAGAATAGCCTGGCACCAAAGCTCATATCGCGGTTTGGATAAACCGCATAGATGGCACTCTCCTTCTCAAAACGCGTGTCGGGGAAAAGCCGGATCAATTCACCACTTGTCAATGCATCACTTAGGTTATGGTCGGTCACCATAGTGAAATACATGCCCGACTTTGCGCTGTATATCAGAGACTCCGGCGAGCTGGATTTATAGGCAGGCTTCATATCCGCCACCTGTATTTTATCTTCACTGTTGTAAAAACAGATTTTATCCCGCACCACTCCAAGGCGGGCATAGCAAGCCGCCGGTAACTGGCAAAGCTGCTCAATACTTTCCGGCATTCCGTACCGCTCAATAAACTCAGGGCTGGCGATTAAACAGAGCTTAGAAGAACGCAGTTTCTGACCAATAAGAGAGCTATCCTGCGGTTCCCATATGCGTATCGCCATATCGAACTCTTCCTTAACGATATCCACTCTTCTGTCGTCATAATCCACTTCAAAATGGATATCGGGATACTCGGTCTGCACCGCCTGTATGGCCGGTAATATATAATCATGGCTGAGATGAGAAGCCGATGTAAGCCTTACCAGTCCGCTGGAAGACTGGCTGTAACCGCTGGCGAAGCGATTCATCTTAAGCTCCAGCTCTTTCAATACCAGCGCCTGCTGATAAATCTCCTCCCCCGCTTCCGTCAGGGAAAGCGCACGAGTGGTCCGGTTCAACAGAACGACACCCAGCTTCTCTTCCAGTCCTTTAATGTTTCTCGATAACAGCGAAGGCAGCATATCTCTGTGCTTAGCCGCTTCAGCAAAGCTTTGGTAGTTAACCACATCAATAAAAGACATCAGTTGTCTGTTCAACTCTATCGCCATTTCTCTGCTCCGCTCGGTCTGGATAGGCTAGTTTACCCTTTATCAGAACTTTAGATTAATAACTAAAAAGTACATTATTAATTCACAATTTTGCGATTATTGTTATTAATAAGGCACGAAACTAGCTAAAAAATGGCAACATCGCTCCTGCACTATGGCAGGAGCGATGATACAAACCAGATATAACTCAACAGGCGATTAGCCTAACAAGCTATTATCCAAGCAATCCAAGGGCAGCATTAGGCTTCTGTTTAGCCTGTGCCAGAATCGAGGTTGAAGACTGTTGCAGAATCTGAGACTTGGTCATTTCCGTGGTCTCTTTGGCAAAATCGGTATCCTTTATCTGGCTCTTGGAGTCATGGATCTTTTCATCAATGTTTTCCAGATTGGTAATGGCATGATCCAGACGGTTTTCAAACGCACCCAGCTCAGCGCGGTTTGAATCAACATATTTCAGTGCTGAATCAATGATAGAAACCGAAAGCTGTGCGCCCCCTACCGTCGTTACATCAATATCATTGATGGAACTATCCTTGCTGGTAAACGGACTGATCTCATCAGCAAAGTCCCCTGACACTTCAAGATCAAAGTTTTCCCTTGCTGAGTGATAGAGCATCATATTGCCATCTTCATCGACCATAGCCTGAACCGCATCCTGCTGACCATTGATTCTGGTGGCTATTTCCTGAATATCATCACCGCCTTTCAGTTCAAAGCTATACTCCTGAGAGTTGCCCGGGTCAGACTTGTCCTGCAGAGTCATGGTAAACATCGAGTCTTCCGTTAATGTCCAGCCCTCTGCCTTTCCGCCAGTGGTGGTAAGTAGCCTTGTTCCACCCGTTAACATGTTATCCGTACGCATGTCATTCAGGCTAAGTGCAATCCCTTCACCACTGTCTGCACCAATCTGCATTGTCCTGTTTCCGAAAGTACCGTTTAACAGCTTAATGCCGGCAAAAGAGGTGGTTTCCGCGATACGATTCAGTTCATCATTCAGTGTGGTAATCTCCTCCTGAATGGAGACCCTCTCCGCCTTGGAGTTAGAACCGTTTGCCGACTGCAATGAAAGATCACGCATGCGCTGAAGGATATCCGTCGACTCGTTCAATGCCCCTTCGGCAATTTGTGCCATTGATATTCCGTCATTGGCATTTCTGACGGCAATATCTAATCCCCGGTTCTGTACGTTCAGCCTGTTGGATATCTGCAAACCGGATGCATCGTCTTTAGCACTGTTAATTTTAGATCCTGACGATAACCGCTCCATGGATGTATTTAGCTGAGATGCCGCACTATTTACAAACCGCTGAGCCGTCATTGCAGAAACATTCGTGTTAACGTTTACTGCCATATCTGAGCCTCTATTTATTTTTATATCAATAATTTAATTAAGTTCATCCGTATTAGTGGCTATCGGCCTGATGTTCACAGCCTTTAGAAAAATTTTGTTTCCCGGCTCTATATTCAGCATTTAAAAATTATGTAATACCTCCTATACCCTCAACAGAAAAGCGGATAGACAAAGACTCATTCTGCGCAAATCAAAGTCAGCTATTCACTATTAACATTTTACTCAACTACACTTGATATTGAGGCTATGTGTGGGCTTGTCTTTACCCTTATCGATTTATAAAGAGCAACGAACACAGCCGGGGAGCCTCATTAGTTAACAGAGCATGCCGTCTGTTATTGCCAGATTGTCACTCTTTCGGGGTAAAAAATGATTCGGATTAACCAGTTAAAACTATTACTTATCGCCTTACTGTTCTTTATCAGTTCAGCGTTTGCCAAACCACTCCCTAATCAGGCCCTGATTGACAAAGCCATAGAGAAAGGCACGGTTCGCGTTATTGTTCAGTTTGATGTTGCATTTACAGCAGAAGGTGAGCTACCTGATGCAGCGGCAGTCGGCTTGCAGCGCGCTGCTATCGCTTCTGCACAGGGACAATTAATGAGTGGGCTAAGATCTAACTCATCGGTTATTGCCCGCTTTCAAACCATTCCAAGTATGGTTCTCAGCCTTGATGCTGATGAACTTCAACAGCTCTATAACCGGGATGATATTGTCAACGTAATTGAGGATACGCCCATACCACTGGTGATGGCGGAAAGTAACAATATTATTGGTTCCGTAAATGCGTGGAACGACGGATATTCAGGTGCCGGACAGACTGTCGTTATTCTGGATACCGGTGTGGACAAATATCACCCTTTCTTCAGCAGTGGTGTCAGCAATAAAGTGGTTGCTGAAGCCTGTTTCTCCACTAATCGGCTCGGCTATTCCAGCAGTGTTTGTCCCGGAGGGGTTGAAAGCTCGACATCTGCCGGCTCTGGTATAGACTGCACCAGTGCTGCATCCGGCTATCCTAATGCTCAGGGCGATTGCGCCCACGGCACTCATGTAGCTGGTTCCGCGGCGGGTAATGACGGAAGCGGAGCCGATTTTGGTGTGGCACGGGACGCCAATATCATCGCTATTCAAATTTTCTCTCTGTTTCCTGACTACTGTAACAACTCTGACTGTATGCTGACATGGCAAAGCGACCAGATGGCTGCCCTTGAACATGTGCACCTAACCCTGCAACACTCATTTAATATCGCTTCAGTCAACATGAGTATCGGCGGTGGCTCCTATTCCGCTACCTGTGATGATGACCCGCTGAAAAATATCATAGACAACCTTCGCTCTGATGATATTGCAACGGTTATAGCAGCAGGTAACTCAGGCAGCAGAACCGCCATTAGCGGCCCTGCCTGTATTTCAACATCGGTAAGTATCGGCGCAACAGAAGATGACGACGACGTGGCCTCTTTCTCTAACGTAGCCAGCTTTATGGATCTGTTTGCTCCCGGCCATACCATTACTTCAGCAGTGCCTGGTGGAGGAACTTCGACATGGGGAGGAACGTCAATGGCGACACCACATGTTGCAGGTGCCTGGGCGGTATTAAAGCAGTCAAAACCAGCAGCTACAGTCGACGAAGTATTACAGGCACTAAAAAATACCGGCACACCAATCAATGATCAGAGAACCGGAGGGAGCGTCAACGGTATCCCACGCATCAACGTTGACCTTGCCCTGAACAATCTGGTGAACACGGAACCGGATATCACTCCGCCAACCATCACAGCTCCGGCCGATGTATCTGCAGAAGCGACCGCTTCTGCAACCCCGGTTAATCTTGATAGTCCTGTTGTGTCAGACGATATCGACCCTAACCCGGCAGTCGAAAACAATGCTCCTGCCGGTTTCCCGGTCGGCGAGACCATCGTGGTCTGGACAGCAACGGATGCTTCAGGTAACTCAGCTGACGACTCACAAACAGTAACTGTGACAGATACAACTGGCCCGGTTATCAGTCTATTGGGCAACAATCCAACAGAGGTTATTCTTGATAACAGCTATTCTGATGCAGGCGCGACAGCCATTGACTTAGTTGACGGCGATGTAAGTTCCTCCATTGTCAGCGACTCAAATGTCGATACCTCTGTACTTGGCAGCTATTCAGTCACTTACAATGTATCCGACAGCAGAAGTAATCCTGCCACACCTGTGGTACGTACAGTCAACGTGGTTGAAGCCCCTGTTGCCCTCTCAATAACAGGCCTGTCACCATCAGCCGCTCAACTGGGAGTGGATACCTTTGTTGTCGTCAATGGCTCCGGATTTAATGCCGGTACCTCTGTCTCCTTTGTGAATGGTTCAGGTAAAACGCCGCAATACAATATCAGCTCACGCAGTGCGACAAGACTGGAAGGTACGCTAACCAGCCAGACCAACGGCCCTAACAGGGACAGAGTCTGGGATGTGGTGGTATCAAACAGCGATGGCAGCAATGATACTCTGTCCGGAGGCCTTCTGCTCACCATTGGTGCTCCACCAGTTAACCAACCTCTGGTAGCAAATGCTGGCCCGGACCAAACCGTTCTGGATGCGGACGACAACGGTTCAGAGAATGTCACCCTTAATGGTAGCGGCTCCTCCGATCCTGAAGGCAGCAGCCTCACATACAACTGGAGTTGGTCTGGCGGTGGCAGTGCATCTGGCGTCACACCTTCAGCAAGCTTCCCGGTCGGCACCACAACCGTAACCTTAACAGTTAGTGACGGTGAGCTCTCTTCAATGGACACCGTTGATATCACCGTAAACGCACCTTCATCGGGTATCACCATTGACGATATAACTGGCTACAAAGTGAAAGGTCAGCAGAAAGCCGACCTGACATGGAGTGGTGCAACTAGTGACAATGTAATCATTCACCGCAACTCAACTTCTTTTACCACAGCTAATGACGGTTTCGTGACTGATAATATCAATCGAAAAGGGGGCGGAACTTATATATATAAAGTGTGTGAAGAGGACGCCCCGACAAATTGTTCTGATGAGGTAACCCTGAACTTCTAAATGCAACTCTGAAAAATATCTTACTCCTCTCCCTAAGGGGGAGGAGTTGAGATGACTCTCTTTAATCTATTTTTAATCGATATCAATGATAACTAATATAAATACAATCAATTTTAATGATAACTTCAGAACATCTATACTCAGCTAACTGAGCTAAGCCGCAACCTCTTGTTTTACAGTTATTCATGTATTTTAAAGCACTAAAGCACATTGTTGGAATCCCGCTACTACTCATCATCGTAGTAAGCGCAACCTCAGGTTGTATCGGCAAGCTTCGTTCACATAGCATGATCTCGGTAACTCAGGACTCTTTTAGCCACTCCCATACAACATCTCATAGTCATGATTTAGAAAGCGACTATCAGTTCCATCACGATGCCAGTAACCATAGCCATGACAGCGAGTCGTTCAGTGCCATAAGTAACATCGCCTTTGCAAACCTGACTGAAACTAAAAGCAGCAGGCTGACATGCGGCTCCCCTTGTTATCTTCCTTTCAGAATAGAAAGGCCTCCAAAACATCACCACTCTGCATAAATCAAAGTGGCTACCATAGGTGTAGCCAATTAATTATCGAATTTTTTGGAGTTTCTATGAACTTACTTTCTTCATCTGAGGAGAGCGTGTTGTGCCCGTACAAAGGCGAACACTTTCGTAAAGGGATGTTTCTTCTCATCCTGCTCTTCCTTGCATTAACAAGTAACGAGGCACTGGCTCATGCTGTTGCGCAAGGTGATAAGGGATACATACAGGAAATCACCGGAGTAAATATTATTTCGTTTATGTATCTGGGTGCCAAACACATGGTGACAGGCTATGACCATATTCTGTTTCTGTTTGGCGTGATTTTCTTTCTTTATAAGATGAAACATATCGCCCTTTATGTCAGCCTGTTTGCCATAGGGCACTCTTCAACCATGTTGTTGGGCGTCTATTTCAACATCGGCATCAACAGCTACATTATTGATGCCATTATCGGCCTGTCTGTGGTTTATAAAGCGATGGATAACCTCGGTGCATTCCAGCGCTGGTTTGGCCGGCAGCCTAATACCAAACTAGCCACACTGCTGTTTGGTTTCTGCCATGGTTTTGGATTGTCTTCCAAGATTATTGACTACGACATCTCCCCAGACGGCCTGCTTCCTAACTTACTCGCATTCAATGTGGGTGTGGAAATCGGCCAGCTTATCGCCCTCGGAACCATCTTGATCCTGATGGGCTTCTGGCGTAGGCATGCCAGCTTTTATCGTCAGGCTTATTCCGTCAATGTCATTATGATGAGCTTAGGTTTTATGCTTATCGGTTATCAGTTAACGGGCTACGTTGTCGCTCAATAATAAAAGGAAATACACATGTACAATACAGATATGCCAACCCGGGCCGAACTACCAACAACCAGACAACTGCTTCGTTCAACAATTATTGCTTTAGTCCCCGCCATTACTATTTTAGTGACGGTGGTGCTGCCATCAGAGTACGCTATTGACCCGACCGGAGCGGGACGTTTGCTGGGCCTGACAGAAATGGGGGAAATCAAAGCCCAGTTAGCAAAAGAAGCGGCACAAGATAAGGCTATTAACACAGCGCAACAAGCCCCTGTTGTTGAAGAACAAGCGCCAGTTCAGGTAGCTACTGCCGCAGATAAGGTACAGACAGGAATACCTGTTCCTGAATGGAGAGACAAAATTGTGCTGACGCTAAAGCCCGGGCAAGGTGCTGAAGTTAAGCTGGTGATGGATAAAGGAGAGACCGCAACATTTCAGTGGCGTTCAAAAGGCGGCCCCGTCAACTTCGACACTCATGGCGACGGTAATGGCAACTCCATTAGTTATGAAAAAGGGCGCGGCGTACCTGATGACGCAGGTGAGTTAGTAGCAAACTTTACCGGCAACCATGGCTGGTTCTTCCGTAACCGTAATAAAAACACCGTTATGGTGATATTAGAAACTGCGGGTGAGTATAAAGAGCTCAAACGAGTACTTTAACCTAAGCAATAATAAATAAAAGACATAGTCACTTCCCGTTGACCCGTCTACAAGTGACGGGTTGACAATAAGCTTTATTCATTAGAGGAAGTGACATGTCTGTTATTAAAGCAAATACTATTTCAAATATCCCCGATGACCTTAAGGGCATACTGTTTGCCCTTGTTTCAACAGGTCTGTTCGTTGTGTCCGCAATGCTGGTACGCGTGCTGAGTGACTCAGTTGATACCTTTCAGATCCTACTGTTTCGCCAAATAGTTTTTATTGTCGTACTCATGCCTGCCATCAAATCAAATATTGCGATACTTTTAAAACCCCAAAAACTTCAGTTACATGTATTAAGAATTACCGGTGCATTTTTTGCCCTCTACTTTGGCTTTATTGCTGTCGGCAATCTGCCGTTTGCTGACGCTCAGGCACTCGGCTTTCTTCATGTTCTGTTTGTCGCATTTATTTCCAGAACCTTTTTATCGGAGCAGTTAACCCTATCGCGGATTTTTACTATCTCGGCCGGCTTTATCGGGGTGATAATGGTTGTCCAGCCGGAGTTTTATCACGCCTCATTATTCTATATTCTGATTGGTGCACTAGGCGCGCTGGGAGCTGCTGTTGCCGTGGTCAGCGTCAGGAAGATCGCTCAAACCGAGCCCAAAATTACTTTACTTGCCTATCAGGCAGTCTTTGTCGGTTTTATCGCCTTAATCCCAAGCATTACCAACTGGTACTGGCCTAACTTTGAGGAACTGGGTTTATTAATACTGGTTGGCCTTCTTTCATCTGCCGGGCAATGGTTCGGAGTCACAGCCTATAAATTTGGCCAAGCTAACCTAATCGCTAACGTGCAATATGTGAGTATTATCTATTCATTGCTATTAGGTTATTTTATCTTTTCAGAAGTTCCGGATAATCTGGCTCTGGCGGGTGCTGCTATCTTAATATTGAGCGCCTTAATACCGCAGCTATTCCAGTGGGCTAGATCCACAATCAGTCATCAAAATACCGTCGAAAGGTAGAGATTATGTTAACCATTACCGAGTTAGCTAAACAGTGTGATATTTCAAGAACAACTGTTCTTTACTACGAACGGGCAGGTTTACTCAAGCCAGCAAGTCGTGCAGCCAACGGATACCGGACATACGGCCAGAAAGAACTTGAGCGACTAAAGAACATCGTCTCATACCGTTCCTATGGTGTACCTGTGGGAGAAATCGCTCCTCTTCTGGAGTCTGATAACGAACATAAGCAAGAACAGATTCTGCGCAATCAGTTCAATGCGCTGGAAAATGAAGTTCAACGCTTAAGGCAGCAGCAAAAAGCGATACTGACTCTGCTGAATCAAAGCTCACTCTCCGCTGCGGATATTCTCACTAAGGAACGCTGGACCGAACTTATGGCGGCCTCCGGTTTAAGTGAGCAAGACATGACAAATTGGCATAAACAGTTTGAAAGTATGGAACCTGAAGCACACCAGCGTTTTCTTGAATCTCTGGGGATAGATAAAGATGAAATCGAACAGCTTCGGCAAAGCTTTAGGGAGATAAGATAGCGGGATTGTCACCTCTCGCCATAACTATGATAATCTTCTGCGAGTATCCATTACCTACTGACAGCTGTCGTGATTGAAACCTACTCAACAAGCCTTATCCATAAGTACCTGAATAAAGAAGGTGGATATTACTGTCTTCCTCTTAGTGAGTATTTATCTTCCCTTACATTACCAACGTCCATCGGGAAGCAAGAAGCGGTACTCATTATTTTAATCCAATCCGGTCAGCTTAATGTCAGTGCCGGTTATAACGAAATAGAAGCAGTTAAGGGTGAGCTCGTTGTTATCCAGCCATCTAAGCCATATGCTATTCTACAAGCCAGCTCAGATATCAAAGGCACGGTTTTTTATATCTCTGGTGAAGGTTTGATAGGTTCGATGGGGAATCATTCTCTTATATTCAGCCTTGATATTCTGGAGACATGGAATGAGTCAAAATACAGTTTCAGTAAAGAGATCCTTCCATATATCGGCAACATCTTTAGCCGTATTCGCCACGAATATGTTCAGCCTTCCGGTGATCTCACAATTGTTAATGCCTATACCATAACCTTGCTGTTGGAACTGAAAAGTATCCATAATATAAACATCAAAAGTAATCATGCTGCAATAAGCATTGTGAATAGATACAAAGCTGCTATTTCAGCCTCTCTTAGCAAAAAGCTGTCCACCTCTGACTACGCTAGAGAACTATCTATAACAACTAACCATCTAAATAAGTCAGTTAAATCCGTCACTGGTTTATCCGCCAGCCAGCTATACAACAAGATAACAATGACTGAAGCAAAGTATCTCTTGTTTATGGCAGATCTTACCGTTACAGAGGTGGCCTATCGTCTTGGCTTTGATGACCCCTCCTATTTCAGCCGGTTCTTTAAAAAGCACGAAGGATTGACGCCTCTGGACTTCAGACAAAAGTTGCTTTGATATAAGCTCAATTATGCCTGCCGGCATAAATGATTGAATTGTCCTGATATCCGATTGACGTATCCTAACTTTACCTTTGCGGCTAAAGATACAGTAAGCCATATACAATATAGGCCACAAAGGTACAGTTAAAAAATGAAAATGGGATACCTACTCACCCCAGGCTGCAACACCTCAGATATAGTGAACAGCGAGGCCGTTTTTCGCTTCCACCCGCTAAACAAAATCTATTACGTATCAGAAAGAACTGAGGCGGTACAAGGTAGAAACGGACTAACGTTGCTTGCGAATTCAACTCCGGAAACCTGTCCTCAGTTAGATGTGTTGATTGTTCCCGGCTCATCCCGCAATAAACCTCTCAATAAGTCATACAATACTTTTATCAAAAAACAAACGGCCGGAGCCAGATTTACTGTCGGAGTATCAGAAGGTGTTGTGCAGCTCTATCAGGCAGGAATCATTACTCATCAGCAAGTGACAGCTGATTCTGCCAGTACTGCATTTTTGCAACAACAACAGATCAATAGTGTGTATACGAAACAGGTTATCCTAGACGGAAAACTGGTTACTGCTGGCCCTTCTACCGGTGCAATCGACGCAGCATTTACTATTCTGGAGCAACTACACGGACGCTGGATAACCCGATTAGCTGAGTTTACTCTGGAATATGATGCTCCGGTTCAGTTTGCAAAAACACAGCAATCGCCACTAAAAATACCCCCGAAGCCAAAGCCATTGAACATTGGTGTTTTCGTCCCTTCCGGTATTTATCTGCCTGACGTCATTGGTGCAACCGATGTTTTCTCCTCTTTACCAAACAGTAAACTATACTTCCTATCTGATAGAAAACAGCAGTCCAAACCCATACTAGGATTTGGCCCTACGCTAATGCCATCAACTACATATGAAGAATGTCCGCCTCTGGACGTTTTAATCGTCGGAGCAACACACCCAAAGTATCTAAATGATCAACAGGTGATAGATTTTGTACTCAGGCAGGATAAATGCGCCTCTGCCATCGTCAGCGTCTGTGCAGGCACCTTCTTAATTAGCTCTACGGGATTGCTCAAAGGAAAAACTGCGACAACAAACTACCATCAGATTTCAGCCCTTTCAGAAATAGGAGTAATAGCTGACGGCAGTAAGCTTGCAGAAGATGGTAAGTTCTTCTCTGCCGGACCCGCTGTGGGCTCTTACGCTGTTGCCCTGAGAGCAGTGCAAAAAATTGCCGGATCCGAATGGGCACAATATATCGAACAAGAGTTACTTGAGTTTAACCCCAACCCAATTTACCGGGTAACCCCTGACAATGCCGGATGGCGTATTCATATCTTGTCAAACCTGCTCTCGTTTGTGGCTAACAAGTTGTATACAGCTGCGCTGAAAAGAAAGACAACAAACCCCAGCCAGATAAACAACTAGCATTCCTCCTTATTTAGTTTCATTCTCAACTTCGCAATTTTGATCTTGTTCAGTCGTTCACATGTAAGGGGGCGGCTGTACCATTAGTCCCCTATTAGACACAATTTGTCACACTTTATAACAGCCCAGACAAGAATTGCCTTTCCAGAGCACCGACAATACTGGTTAACTAACAACCACGTGGAAAAAAGCTATGACCCGAACTGTGTTAACCAGTCTGCTGGCGATATGTGCCGGAACTGCCAGTTTTACCGTAAGTGCCGACAACGTCATTTGTAACAGCGGACTTAATATTGAGCTCCCGGCAGAATGTGATTCCATCACCTTGAATCAGGAGTTTGATGGTGTAAAAAACTTCCGCCAACTCACCCCATTAAAAGAGAGCTGGAAACTGCGCCAAGGCGTACTCTACCGTTCAGACCAGATGCATGAACTCTCTCCGGCTGACCTCGATAAAATGACGGCACTCGGAATCAAAACCGTGGTTGATCTGCGCTCTGTAGAAGAAGTAGAACATTTCCCCAACAAGCATATCCCGAGTGTTACGCAGACGGTAAATCTGCCTATTGGTCAGGACCCGGCAGATATCAAGAACCTGATCGATCCAAAGCTGTCCCAGAAAGTAAGAAAGATGTGGTTTGAAGGGGAGTTTGAGCAGATAGAACAGTTAATGGAAGAGAGCGGAATTGATCTGGCAACAGCCCGAACTCCCCGTTACGTTGAATTTGCTACTAAGTTCAACCATCAGATATCACGCTTCCTGCATCTGCTGGCCAATGAAGATAACTACCCTCTGGTGTTTCACTGTGCCGGAGGTAAAGACAGAACTGGCTATATCGCAGCGGTTACTCTGCTGACACTGGGCTATTCGGAGCAAGATGTTATTAATGACTACCTGATTACCAATATGACCGGATTTAATGAACTTAAAGGACTACTAGATAAAGGTCTGGTAGCTCTGATGCCTGCCGGAGAAGCCAGAAAAGAGCAGATAAACGCAGCCCTTCAGGCAATTAAACAACACTATGGTAGTTTTGATAACTACCGGAAAAACATCTTAAAGATTTCTGACAAGGAAGTTGAACAGATAAGAGCAAATCTGCTGATTTAGATAAAACTGGCCCTTTCACTCTTTTAATAGCCCTGCGCCCTAACGGAGCAGGGTTTCAATAACTGTTACCTATCACAGTTATCTGTCTATTCACTTTTACTTAATGCGAATTATTCTCAATTATAACAGCAAGACAAAAAAACAAAGAACAGAGTGATGACCAAAACAGTAACCTTTGCAGCGATTCATTTTTCCATTGCTACCACACTGGCTTATGCATTAACGGGAGATTTTCTGCTGGGCAGCCTGATTGCTTTGATAGAACCATCGATTAACACTGTGGCTTTCTATGCTCATGAAAGGGTATGGAGAAAGATGCCTGTTTTAAAACGCATAGAACCTATGACCGAGATTAAGACAGCAAGCTTTGCTGTCGTGCATTTTAGCGTTGCGTTTACAGTGACTTATATGCTGACTGGTGATGCTTTTATCGGAGGGTTAATAGCAACCATCGAACCTGCCGTTAACTCTGTGGCTTATTTCTTCCATGAAAAAGTATGGCTGAATCACCAAAACCGGCTCAGTCAGGCTTATGCCATTAACTAAAGCTTGAAGGATAGTTAAGTTGTAACCTCAAGTTGACGAAACAGGTATATTTCCGCTAATTTCAGTTAGCAGGCAGATTACAACAAAGGAAGTAAGATGAACTCTGAGCTGAAATTTTACGATTCAGTGACCGACACGGTATCAGATTGCGGCAAGGTTCTTGAAATCGAGTTTTCCAACCACGGCTTAGATTGGTCAGGCATACTAGTAGAAAAAGGCTCATCCCCTCACTTCTACCCAAAGAATGTTTACACCCCTTATTTCTATTTCGCTCTGGCTCTTGATAAAGACTTAAACTGGAGTGTCGAGAAAGACGGTACTCTTGCAGATCTGAAAACCAGCCCCGGCAACATCTGGATTAATCCGCCAAAAACCCCCTTTAGCCACAATATTGCCGAACCTTGTTATTTCATAATTTTAGCCATTGAAGAGCAGGAGTTTTTATCACATTGCCCGCTAAATTTGGAAGGGATTGAGCTTCAGTTTCTGAATAACTACAACGTTCTGGATGAAACGATTAAAGGTATTATCGAGCTATTTATTCTGGAAACGAAAGCCAAAGGGCGTAATGGTAAAGCCTATCTAAATAGCTTGGTATCACTGCTGTCAACTCACTATATTCAGAACTATTCCAACTATTTTGATCTGAAGAATAACCGGATCGCCGCTTCAAAGTTCGATCAAAAACAGGTCGATAAAATTGACCTGTATATAGAGGAGAATATCGGAACTAATATTGCAGTTGATGATCTGGCCGATTTACTAGGCTGCAGTAAATTCTATTTTCTCAGGGAGTTTAAAAAACTGATTGGTGTAACTCCGTATCAATACTTGATGAACAAGCGTCTGGAGAAAGCCCGCGCCGCACTCTCTTCCGGTTCAGTAAATATTGCCCTGACAGCGTATGAACTTGGCTTTAACGACCAGTCACATTTTACCCGTGCTTTTAAAAATTACTTTGGTATGACACCGGGCCAGTTTGTAAAGCTACAAGAAAACTAGCCCGTTATATATTTATTTTTTGGATAATCAGCTGCTAACCATCTTGGCGCATCGGACCTAAGATATCAGAATTAAATTAATTCAACCTTATAAACTAGATTAGGATCAATGACCCCTTTCATCGCCTTAGTGTAGTGTTTCATGCTATACGCAAATAAAAAGCAAGCTAAACATAAGGAGCTTGCATGAGTATTTTTGATGATCCGTGGTCTGCCAACAAGCGACATAAAACATACGTTAGTTTTCATCATGACAATGACCAACATTACCGTGACAGGTTAGAGGCTATCTCTTCTGATTACTTTGAAGTAATAGCTTCACGATCTATCCCGTCAGGTGAAACTTTCTCAGGTAAATCAGAGGAAACCATCCGGCAAATTATCCGCGACGATTATCTGCGCGACTCAGAGGTAACTGTGGTGTTAATCGGCGAAGAGACCTGGCAGAGGCAGCATGTTGACTGGGAAATTGCAGCAAGTATCCGGGAAACTCAATACTCACCAAATTCAGGGTTAATCGGCATTCTACTTCCAACCTATAAAGCACCATCTGATAGCGAGTTTAATCCTAAATCACTCCCTACCCGCCTAGAAAAGAATCTTAGTAATGGATTCGCAAAACTATATAAATGGTCAGAGAATCCAGAAGAAATTCAGCAGTGGATCCATGAAGCTTTTCAGCGAAGAAATAAACTAAAACCTGATAACACTGAGCCAAACTTTGTTGATAATAGAACAACAAATAGTTGAAACAACAACCGGCTAGCTTGCTCCCGTACCTAATTTTAAAAAGGCACCCGAAGGTGCCTTGAGAGTTAGCCCAGCGGCTCAATAAGAAGCTTTACCAAATCAATCAGCTTAGCTCCTAATTGCAGCGTAAGCAGGATGATCTCTAAAACGAGAGTCAACATGTCTTACTCCTATACAGGATGCAGGGCGCGCCGGGATTGCCTTACCACTATTCGTACCCGGCTATCATGCTATAGTGTGTGTAACATGACGCCCCGCGGTGAAGGCATAGTCAAGATTCTCAGGCCTTAACTACCGAATCCAGTTTGTAATATCTAGTTACTTTTACGGCGGTACAAATATCGCTTTGTACTTGACGGCTGCCAGCTGAAACACCTATATTGAACTTGTGTGTGTAACATGACGCCAAAACAAATAAGCCCTGACTCTCAATCAGGGCTTTTTTGTGTCTGCTAGGTGCCGAAGTACCGCCCTCCAGACAGCCATTTTACTAAAATTCAATCTTCAAACTGTATTTCTAAAGAAATGTTACACATTTAATCAAGGTGGATAATTGTAGATCCCCCAGTAGAGTACTGACTTCTATTCTGGCTTCTAGATTTTGACGTAACCCACCCCGCACTAGGTTCCGCTATAGTTGATGAGAGTAAGACAAAGAAGCGTTGTAACCGACCATGATCTAAAGAAAGTGGATCGAGTGTCATGTAAAAACAAACCGTTGCCGCTGATTTATTCCCTAAGCGAGTTAAATGAATTTGTCGGGCAGGAAGCGGTAACGGCGAACTCTTAAGAGGAGATGCATAAAACGCCCCGAAGGGCGTGTTTATAAAAATCGCTTAATCGTAATTGCTCGGATCGAACTCAATCTCGGGTTTTGAAATATCAATGACTTTGGTTCCGGCAATAAGGTCATGCAGGCAACGTTTATCTTTCCGGAAAATAAAGAAAACATCCAACGACGCGACAATATTGAGAAAGGGAATAAATGACAGTATTCCTAACACGACATACCGCTTTAAATAGAGTGAAACAATGCCTAACTTCTGATTTGTTTTCACGGAAACAATTGCAATATCAAACATGTTTTTTCCAATCGTCTGACCTCTGGTATGTAATAGGTAGCCCTGAACAACCAAAAACACACAGTTAATCACAATCCAGAACGCAAACTGAAACTCTGAGTTGGATAAAGATTGCATTACTTCCGGTGGGCTTATCCAGAATAACCCACCAAAAACTATGATCATGATAATACCATCGACCACCGCCGCCCCTAAGCGGGACCATCTTGAAGCGAGTTTCGCTTCTTTCATAATGTCTGCATCAGGGCGTATCTCTGCTGCAATAATTTCACTCATATTAGAACCTTTATTTTATTATTTAGCCATATTTTACTGACTGAAAAACAATAACATAGCTAGGAACTTATGCGTTCATTTTTATATTAAATACGATAAGGCTCTCAATTATGTAATGAGATAAGTCATGCAAAACTTAATGGTCAAATCATCTGTTATTTCTCAACCTGCCATTTAATCCTTTCTTGTCCCACTCACACTCTAACAAAGCGCTTTTAAGTGCATCTTTCTGAGCAAGCTCACCATCTTTATTAACCCATGCATATATTGTTTTCTCAATAGGGCGGGAAGAACATCCAGAAAGTAATACAACCACTAAGGGGAATATTATTTTTATCATTATTTTAAACCTATCACTGACGCAGAATTGCACAAAGACCCTGCCACCTGAGCAGTTATCTAGCAATAATAATTGTCGATATATCAGAGGATTGGCACAAAATAACATAAAGAGATTTATTCACACATTGTATTTATCAGCTCAATTGGATTCCTGTGCTCTATTTCTTCTCAGCTTATCTCCCAATCCACTTCAGTGTTAAATGCCGTGTATTAGAAGTGGCGACAGATTGGCGGCATAGAATGTAATCCATCGTTTTCAACCGTCCTAAAACGAAAAAAGGGGCCCATAAAGGCCCCAAAAGGTAAAGTAGATACATCAAATTAGTGTATCAATCCCAATCTAGTATAACCTTGCCAGAAAGCCCGCTGCGCATGACATCGAAGCCTTTCTGGAAGTCGTCAATCTTGTAGTGATGAGTGATAATCGGATCCAAATCCAGTCCGGACTGTATCAAAGAGGCCATCTTGTACCATGTTTCAAACATTTCACGGCCATAAATTCCTTTAATGATTAGCCCTTTAAATATCACCTGATTCCAGTCAATACCCATATCTGATGGTGGAATACCCAGCAACGCAATACGGCCACCATGGTTCATGCCTTTTAGCATGGAGTTAAACGCTGAAGGGTTACCTGACATTTCCAGACCAACATCAAAACCTTCGGTCATTTTCAGTTCAGCCATTACCTCTTCAAGGTTCTGTTCCGCTACATTTACTGCGCGGGTAACACCCATCTTCTTAGCGAGATCTAAGCGGTACTCATTTACATCAGTAATAACCACATGGCGGGCACCAACATGCTTAGCGACGGCAGCAGCCATAATACCTATCGGGCCTGCACCAGTAATCAGTACATCTTCACCAACTAGGTCAAACGATAGTGCAGTGTGCACGGCATTGCCAAACGGGTCGAATATTGACGCCAGATCATCTGAGATCTCTTCAGGAATCTTAAATGCGTTGAATGCAGGAATCACAAGGTACTCAGAAAACGCTCCTGTGCGGTTTACACCTACACCAACAGTATTGCGGCAAAGGTGAGTACGTCCGCCACGGCAGTTACGGCAGTGGCCACAGGTAATATGACCTTCACCGGAAACACGGTCGCCAATTTCAAAGCCACGCACTTCCTGGCCGATTCCTACTACTTCGCCCACATATTCATGGCCGACAACCATAGGAACAGGAATGGTGTTCTGAGACCATTCATCCCAGTTATAAATATGAATATCCGTACCACAGATAGCCGTTTTCTTAATTTTGATCAGCAGGTCATTGTGGCCTACTTCCGGCTTCTCTACTTCTGTAAGCCAGATACCCTCTTCGGGTTTAAGTTTTGATAATGCTTTAATTTTCATAACGATGCCTCTGGCATCTAATTCTATTTTTAACAAATAACCTTAGATGATGCCCATCTCCTGACCAACTTGGATAAAGGCGTCGATGGCCTTGTCCAGATCTTCACGGCTGTGCGCCGCAGACATTTGCGTACGGATACGCGCCTGACCTTTTGGAACCACAGGGAAGGAGAAGCCGATAACGTAAACACCTTTTGCAAGTGAGCGCTCTGCAAACTCAGCCGCTACTTTGGCATCGCCCAGCATAATAGGGATGATTGCATGGTCAGCACCACCCATGGTGAAACCAGCCTCTTCCATACGTGAACGGAAGTGCGCTGCGTTTTCCCACAGTTGAGTGCGAAGCTCACCACTCTCTTTCAGCAGATCAAGTACGCGGATAGAAGCAGATACGATGGCAGGAGCAACCGAGTTAGAGAAAAGGTAAGGACGCGAGCGCTGGCGCAACCAATCAATAACTTCTTTCTTACCAGAAGTGTAGCCGCCGGAAGCGCCGCCCATAGCTTTGCCAAGTGTGCCGGTAATGATATCGATACGGTCAATAACATCATGATACTCATGGGTACCACGGCCATTTTCGCCCATAAAGCCGACTGCGTGTGAGTCATCGACCATCACCAATGCATTGTACTTATCAGCTAAATCACAGATTGCAGGAAGGTTGGCAACAACACCGTCCATTGAGAACACACCGTCGGTGACAATCAGTTTATGACGGGCACCCGCTTCATCGGCTGCTTGCAGTTGCTCTTCCAGACCTGCCATATCGTTGTTGGCATAGCGGAAGCGCATCGCTTTACACAGACGAACACCGTCAATAATAGAAGCGTGGTTAAGAGCATCAGAGATAATGGCGTCTTCTTTGCCTAGGATGGTTTCGAACAACCCAGCATTAGCATCAAAGCATGAAGTGTAAAGAATGGTGTCTTCTTTACCCATAAATTCTGAAAGTTTATTCTCTAGCTCTTTGTGAGAGTCCTGAGTGCCGCAGATAAAGCGCACTGAAGCCATACCGAAGCCATGTTCGTCCATGCCTTCTTTCGCCGCTTCGATCAACGCTGGGTGGTTAGCTAAACCAAGGTAATTGTTGGCACAGAAGTTAAGAACTTCTTCACCACTTGAAATAGAAACAGAAGCTTTTTGTGCAGAGGTAATAATTCGCTCGGACTTATACAGCCCTTCTTGCTTAACTTCTTCTATTTGTTGATTTATTTGCTTGTAGAATGCAGAGGACATTTTTGGCTTCCTTCACGTTTTTATTATTAAAAACAGATAATTAGCTAGCTAATCACTGCCTTTTTATTGGATTTACACTGTAAAGCTATTTTAATTCATCCCAGTTCCGACTATTATCCCTTCAGATGGAAAAACATTCGTGAATCACAGGCACAAATAACAACTACCACAGCATGATTTCAAACAAACTACTTTCACTACTTCCCGATCTGGCTGCTTTTATTTTAGTCGTTCAGGAAAAAAGTTTTACCGCAGCAGCAAAAAAGCTGAACGTGACTCCTTCGGCCCTGAGTAAAACCATAACCCGTCTGGAGAAGGCGTTATCCGTTAAGCTTTTTGAGCGAACCACCCGACAGCTACTGATCACAGAAGCAGGTAAGAAAATTTATGAACAGTGCCTTGTTATGGTCAGCTCTGCACAACAAGCGGTCGAACTCTCCAAGGAAGACCATGACTTGCCATCAGGCCCGATCACCGTAGCTGCCCCAGAGGCTTTTCTTAATGTGGTTTTACAGCCCTTTGTTATTCCATTCCTACAGAAATACCCGGATATTCAGCTAAAACTCAGGGCGGCCGATGGTGCTATCGATATCTTTAAACAAGGTATTGATATCGTATTTCATCTGACCGATAAACCTGACGAGAATCTGGTTCTCAAAGAGCTGGGTAAAACCAATCTGGTACTCTGTGCCAGCCCTGAATACATTGCTAAACGAGGGATGCCGCAACACCCTCAGGATCTCAATGCACACGACTGTCTCTATCTGGCAGAGACCGAAACTGACCATATCTGGCACTTTATCCGCGAGGATGAGCTACTGACCATTCCGGTAAATGGCCGCTATGCAGTAAACCATGCACAGATGCGCCTGAACGGAGTAAAAAACAGTCTGGGTATTGGTATTTTTCATGATTTTGTGGTGCAGGACGCGATTAATAGAGGCGAAGTGGTCGAAGTACTGAAAGACTGGACCATAAAAGGCAATTATCACGGTATGATTGCCCTTCAGTATGCTCAGACCAAATTTATGCCGGCGCGGATGAAAGTGTTTATTGATTATGTGATTGAGCATCTACCCATAGGCAAATAGATAGCAAATAAGATAAAAGAAGGAGATTGAAGTGCTAAAAGGTATACACCACGTGGCGATTATCTGTTCCGACTATCAAAAGTCGAAATCCTTTTACAGCGAACTACTCGGCCTTAAGATCATTGCAGAGAACTATCGCGCAGAAAGAGACTCCTACAAACTGGATCTGGAACTGAATGACGGATGTCAGATTGAGCTGTTCTCTTTTCCTTCTCCGCCTAAACGACCAACATCCCCTGAAGCGCTAGGGTTAAGGCATCTTGCTTTCCGGGTAGATTCAGTTGAAGAGATGGCAGAATACCTGACAAGAAATGGCATAGAAGTTGAACCAATCAGAGTCGATGAATTTACCGGCAGGAAATACACCTTCTTTAAAGATCCGGATAACCTGCCATTAGAGCTCTATCAGGCATAGAGCTCAATGGCGGCACAAACAATTAAAGCTCAGCAAACTCTTCAATAGGCTCTCTGCCACGTAACTCAAGAAAATCGAGAAACTGTCTGGCACTGGCAGTAATAACCTGCTGCTTTGGCATCTCTATCTGGCTGAGCATATCGCTTACTTTTTCGAACTTACCGATATCAAGGCAGAAGTGAGAGTCGGTTCCGGTGGTAATATACGCGCCCAGTTTTTTCGCTGTTTCTGCTATTTGCAAGCAACGCTCCACGCTGCCAACCCTGCTATGACCTTTTAACGAGCTGTTATTAATTTCAATTGCAACATTGTGCTCTTTTGCACATTGAATAACGCTTTCAAAGTCAAAATCAAAGTTAGGGTTACCAAGGTGCCCAAGTGCATCCACCCGGCCACTTTTTATAACATTGATAAGGGTTTCAGTATGAGCCGCTTTGTTAGCCGGGTGATACACATGCTCATGAAAACTGGCGATAACCCAGTCCAGCCGCTTCTCAATGCTGGGATGAACATCAACCTCACCTTCAATATTAAGAATGTTCGACTCTATGCCCCTGATAATCCCTACACCATCTAAAAACCTTGGCAGAATGGACTGGTTACCGAAAAACCAATAATGAGGTGCTCCCGGCATTGATGAGGCGTGATCCGTAGTACAGAGAATCTGAATGCCGGCCTCTTTCGCTGCTTTGGCGTTTTCAATTAAGGTGCTGTAAGCATGCCCGCTGGCATAGGTATGAGTATGGGTATCAACGACAAATTTCATAAAGCCTCACAAACTAACAGCTTATGTAGGGGATTTCGCAGCCATATCGTCGCTTTATAAAATCACCCACAAAAGCTGAAAAAACAAACGGGGAAGATCTATCAACTTTCTCCAGCCAGATTATGTGACTAGTTTAACAATTTTCTTTGCGACGAACAGAGGTAATTTTCCTCTAACCCCTACTACTTTCACTACTGCTACTAATAATAAAATCAATACGTTTCTCAAAAACGACCAATATCAACTAAGCTATTTAATGGTGGTTGATAAAGCGCCTACGCAGACAGCAGCCCGCAGCAATAAGCCTCAACAACAAACAAGAAGCGATTATGGCAAAACGGCGTTACGCTCTAAGTATTCACATTACCAGTATATTTGTGTTGATCTCCTTTATTTTAGGCGGAGGA
This sequence comes from Vibrio sp. SCSIO 43137, assembly GCF_028201475.1. Taxonomy (NCBI): domain Bacteria; kingdom Pseudomonadati; phylum Pseudomonadota; class Gammaproteobacteria; order Vibrionales; family Vibrionaceae; genus Vibrio; species Vibrio sp. SCSIO 43137. The sequence continues at coordinate 1,042,059 of NZ_CP116384.1, forward strand.
TTAATAGCGATTGGTTATCAACACTCGCAAGCATTGATTGAGCACAGCGCGCGTCAGATCAGCATTCAACATAGTCATAAACTTGAATCTGTCTTTCAGAACACCATCAGTCCGGTTTTAACCACCCTTGACCTGATGGCCACCAGTTCGCTCAGTAGCTACCCGCCGGAAAGTGGTAAATTGAATGTCTGGACTGACTCCATTCAGATGATTTTTGATCGCAACCCGAATCTTACCGGGCTATTTTACGGCTCCCATGACGGTTCATTTACCCAATTCCGGCCGATGAACGAGAGAATTTCACCTATCTTTCGTGCTCCGCCATCAACTAAACTGTTAATCAACTACTACAAAGCCGATAGAGACAGCACCTTTCATTATATTGGTAATGGCATTCACCTGATTGAAAAGCAGCAGAATAATGAAAGCCGCTACGACCCCAGAACCCGCCCGTGGTATCTGAACGCCTCCCCGGATGGAAAAATCGGCCTTTCAGAACCTTATCTGTTCTACTTTCTCGATGAAATCGGCGTCACACTCTCACGTATGTCTCTGGATGGAAACAACGTCGTTGCAGCGGATTTCACTCTTAACTCTCTTTCGGAACAGCTCAGGCAACTGGCCACATCAAGGGAAAGTAAACTGGCCATTTTCGACATTCATGGCCAGCTACTTGCCCAACACAATATGGAAAGAGTTGACCAGCCGGAGACTTCTCTCACCGACACCATTTTTACCCCTCACCTGCAATCCAGCCTGATACAGGGTTATTACACTGACGTTGATTTTGACGATCAGCAGTGGCTTGTCGCTATAAACCCGATCAACCTTACCGATAAGGTGCAACTACTACTCGCTGAAGCAACGCCTAAAAGGGTGTTAATGGCTGAGCTGATTACCTTAAGGAATGAGCAGATAATGGCTGCTATCCTTATGGTTGTGCTTAGCTTTTCGGTTATCTGGTATGCAGCACTTAAGATAACCAGACCACTTAATAAGCTGACGGAGCTGACCAAAAACGTACGCAGCTTTAACTTTCGGAAGATTCGTTATCCGGAAAGTGTCATCAAAGAGGTAAACAAACTTTCAGAGTCCGTTCAGTTGATGGAGCATACGCTGTTCGATCTTCTTAAGTTACTGAGAGAGACCGCAAAGCAAAATGATTTCGGAGTGTTGTCTAAGACCATATGCCAGCAAACTTATATCATCACCAAGGCCGAGACCATTGTACTACTGACCAAGGAAGAGCATGAAAAGCAGTTCTCGGTAGTCACAGATCACTGCATTATCCCTCTCAAACTGGATATTAATCAGTTACTCAATGATACCCCCTGGATTCGCTCTAAACTCACTCAGGGTGATGAGACTGTTTTGACCCGTGATGACAACAGCATTAAGCCCTATCTTGATCAGTTTTATAACTCCGAGCTTTACCTGTTTCCCATGATGAACCGGGAGAAGGATCTCATCGGCATCCTTTCTATCGGTTACGAAAGAAATGATGATCTGAATCGCAACGACAAACACGCCTATTTACGTGAATTACTCGGGTTTGCAGAGATAGCTAAAGACAATATCGCTCAGATGCAGAAGCGCAAAGCCATGTTTAATTCCTTTATAGAACTCATTGCTTCCGCTATCGATACTAAGTCGCCCTACACAGGAGGTCACTGTCAGCGGGTTCCGGTTATTTCTGAGTTACTGGTTAAAGCTGCTGACGAAGATACACTCTACTTCCCTGATTTTTCGATGGATCGCAAAAAGTGGGAAGAACTCCACTTTGCAGCATGGCTGCACGACAGTGGTAAAGTCACCACACCAGAATTTATCGTCGATAAAGCCACCAAACTGGAAACCATCTATGACCGTATTCATGAAATCCGTATGCGCTTTGAACTGCTAAAATTGGAAGCAGAGATGAATTACTACCGTGAACTTTATCAGGGAGGGAACAAGGAGTTTCTCAAATCCCGTCTGGATAATATTCATCGTCAGATAAACGACGACTTTGCCTTTATCGCCAAATGTAATCAGGGGCTGGAAGCACTGACAGAAGATGACCTTCTCCGGTTGGATGAATTATCCAACATCACATGGACAAGAACCATTGACGATACTCTTGGTGTCTCATGGGTTGAAAAAGAACGTTCAACAAGCTCACAACAACTGCCGGTCAAAGAAGCGCTATTAAGCGATAAAGAGATACATAAAATTCCATGGGAAGAAGGCTTCAACCCGAAAGAGACCTGGCAGGAACAGTTCAACCTCTCTCCGACTAACTTGCGTTATCACAAGGGAGAGCTGTACAACCTTAAAATCAGCTATGGAACCCTGAATCAAGAAGAACGCTTTATTATCAATGATCATATTATTCAGACAATTACCATGCTGGATAAGTTACCCTATCCGGAGCACCTGAAAAATGTTCCGGATATCGCCGGCAGCCATCATGAAAGAATGGATGGAAAGGGTTACCCCCGCGGACTAAAAGCCGGCCAGCTATCGATTCAGGCTCGTGCCATCGCAATTGCCGATATCTTTGAAGCCCTGACTTCCAGTGACCGTCCTTATAAAAAAACACACACTATTGATCAGGCATTCGAAATCATGACCCATCTGGCCACCAGCGGTCATATTGATCCTAAGCTCTATCTGCTGTTTCTTAACAAGACCATAGACAAGGTTTACAGTGATGATTATATGGAGAAACAACAGGATTTTAGTGAAGAAAGGAACCGCCATATCAATAAAATGCAAAGCTATGTTCAGGAAAACGGGATAAGCTGATTTTTTATAACGAATAAGCTGATAAAGTACTTTTAAATTAACAGGCTAGGAGAACAAAGATGATTATAACCACCACCCCGGGAATCGAAGGCAAAAAGGTACTGGATTATAAAGGCGTTATTGCCGGAGAAGCGATTCTTGGCGCCAATATGTTTAAAGATATGTTTGCCGGCATCAGAGACTTGGTCGGCGGGCGTTCCGGAACTTACGAAAAAGAGCTGCAAAAAGCACGGGAAATTGCCCTTGAAGAGTTAGAGCAAAAAGCACGGGAGCTAGGCGCCAATGCTGTTATCGGTGTGGATATTGATTATGAAGTGCTGGGCCAGGGCAATGGCATGCTAATGGTCAGTGCTTCCGGTACAGCAGTAGTGGTAAACTAAATTGCAATAGACCGCTACCTGCGGCCTTTTTCACGCTGATACAGCACCGACCTAGACAAAAATCACCATCTTAAATAACAAAAACACCGCCATACTGATAATGGTCGTCCATAACACATTTTTGGTTTTCCATACTAATAAGGCAGCAACCACAGCCCCTATCAGATAAGGGTTATCCGCCGACACGGCTAACTCATCATCATGAACAAACACAATAGGCGCCAAGATAGAGGTGAGTACCGCAGGGCTGGAGTAGATCAGTAATCTCTGTGCCTTGTTGTTCAATCGCACAGGCAAACGAGGCTCCAGAAACAGATATCGGCTGATAAATACCAAAGCAGCCATAGCGAAGATTGAGAGCAGAATCATACACTTTCCTTGGAGAAAGACTCGCAAAAATAGCCGCTGAACATAGCACAAATGCTGGATATCATAAGGCCGCCTTCCACTTTAAAATAAGCCAGTGTCACTGACACAACAAGCGCCGTTGCTACTGAGACTAACACGGGTAATGACGTTATAGTCGGCACTACCAGAGCAATAAATGTGGCTGCCACAGCAAACTCCAACCCATATTGCTGCAAATCTGGTATCTGACTGCCGGCGACAATCCCCACTAAGGTGGCAAGATTCCATACCAGATAAAAACTAAACCCAGCCCCAAACGCATACCAAGGTTTAAATCTCTGTTCAGATTGATTGCCAACAATGGCAAACAGCTCGTCCGTAAGCAGAAACCCGAGTGTCAGTCGCCACTTTAAGGGAAGAGAGCTGATCTTACTGCGCATTGAAACACTATAAAGAAAATGGCGGGAAGTGATAAAGAATGTTGTCAGCAGCATAGTGCTTAAGCCGACACCAGCCTTAAACATTCCAACCGCCACCAGTTGCGCTGAACCGGCGAACAAAATCACCGACAAGGCCTGACCTTCAATGGGAGTCAAACCAATATCTACCGCGAAAGAGCCGACCAGAAAGCCCCATGGAATAACCGCGACGGATAACGGGAAAATAGCAAGAGTCCCCTGCCAGAGCTCCCTTTTAACTGACATATTTACATCCTTGTAAAAAAACACCGTGAAGCCGGTTAAACAGCTTCACGGTTTATAGATAGGGCGAGTATTAACTCGTTTCGTTATTTTCGATTAATGCATCAAACTTGGCATTACCGCTCAAGATCTCAAAATCAGGTTCTTCTGCGGCAAGTTCACGAATAGAAGCGCTTAGTTCGATAGATCTGTGCAAATCATAGATTGCCTGCTCTTCAGCACCAAGCTGGGCATACGAGCAAGCCCGTTGATAGAAGGCGTGGGCATTATTTTCATCCACTTCCAACACCCGGTTACAGATGCTCATTGCCCAGTGGAACTCTCTCATCTCCATCGCGGCATCAGCTTTATATATCAACGCTTCTAAATCGCCGGGACGAATTTTAAGTATCTCATTGTACACATCCATTTTCTGTTCTGGCGTCTGTGCATTCTGGGCGCGTAGCCAGAGGTTGTGCACCTCGTTAATAATTTCGATTTCCTGATTGTTCTCAGAAATTATCCGGGTTTTGCGCTTCAAGTCGCGCTCAAGTACCAGAAACTTTTTCTCATACTCTTTAGCAATTTTATCAAGGCGGGCATCTGCCATTGCCTTGGTATTCTGTTTTATCTCCTTTAATGACTGCCAGCCAACTAAAGCAATCAGTGATGCAGCACCGGCAATAATATAGAAGAAGTAGGTAACGGTAACATTGGCGTAGTTAAGTGACTTATCCGCCACTTCAAGTTCGCGATCTGTAATCTGAACCACCATTCGTCGCTCAAGGTCCTGCTGATCTTGTCTGATCGCTTTAAGTTCATCCAGAATATAACGTTCTACCAGAGGGCGATCTAATATATCGCTTTCTGAATATTTTTCTTCCGCCAATAGTTGGGTAGAAAAGATAGCCAGAGCAGCAAAAAGTAGTAGTGATATTTTTCTCATTGTAACAACCTGAAGCACGCCAAAGAGCTCTTAGATTAGGGGCTAACTCTCTCTGATTCAAGTAATAATCCCAATTATTAATACGGGATGAACCATTTAAAAATTTGAGTGCAACACTCAATTGGTTTACATAGAAGAAAAATAAAATCGGATGTGAAAACAGAGCAAAAAAAGGGGCACTATTGCCCCAAATCCTGACCCGTGAAGGAGTGGCCTGAGAGTAGAACCGGCAAACACATGCGAGGACGGTAGGCATATCTGGTTCGCTAGTTTTCCCCGGCGGCCGATCAGGTAAATCGGTATTTATTTCAACGACACAATTGGGGAGCAGCACTATTGAAATCAATTACATAGTGATATCCTGACTAGCGACTAACTGAAAAAGAATACCGTGCCAGTTGATTTTTCAACCGCGGCTCCCCAACAACCAAGATCCTAGATCGCCAAAAATTGATTTACAAGCAACAAACAGCGATCTTGATCTAAGAAAATTCATCTTAATGCATATGACAAACAAAACTATTAAGACATTTGAATACTTACATGGGAAAGAATTCACCGAAAATTTGAAAAAGGTCACTGGTTGTAAAACATTTAAGCAACTGGCGAAACTAACGGGCACCAATAAAGCCACCTTTAGTACATGGAATTTGCACAACAGAACGTCCCATGAGCTTATGGTCAGGCTGGCACTCCGGGAAGGCGTCCCCCTTGAAGAGCTAGCGCTTCAAGAACAAGAGCTGAAACAGTATCAGCAAAACAGAGCTAAGTTGCCAACTGAAACCGACCTTGGATATCAGTATAAGATCACGCAAACTTCCGGCGCCGAAGAAATCGCCGAAAGTTCAAATTCTGATTATCTGGTCTCGCTGGATAGCTTTCAAATGCACAACGGCCAGTTACAAACCAATGGAAAAACGCCCTATTCACTCAGGTTGTTCAAAAATTTTGCCATCGAAAATGCGAAGCTGATCGAAATTGTAAGCCGAAACTGCATTTATCTCATAGATCAGAATTCGACCGATGCAGTATCAGGAAAATATCTTATTGATATAGACGGCCGACTTTCTGTTAACACCATTCAACGCCTGCCTAAAAAGCTGACTGTCGATTTCGAAGGAACGGTCGCTGAGGTCAGTGATAAAGATATAGAAGTAAAAGGTAAGGTTGTACTGACTCTAGAGGCATAAAAACATAATGAGAGCGTCTAAACGGAGGCTCTCATTTGTTCACTAAAGATAGCTAAAGGCGATCAGAGCATCTCTTCAGCTATACGACGCAACAGAAACGTTTCCCGTTCAATACTCATGCCTTTTTTCGGGCTCTCAGCCATGGTCTTTTCGTTGTGGGCAATAGCCTGATGGATATTGATCCAGACAGGCCTCATTCCATTACTGACTTCATGGCTTTCCAGCGCAGTATCCCCCAACTCTTTATCGATATTGCAGGTGTAGCAGTAAGAGACCTGATGCATCACATCAGCACCAGCTTTATACCAGGGGCGATACTCTTCATAAGTACCGAATGGTTTAATATTACGAATATTTCTGGCCCCTGTCTCTTCTTCAAGCTCACGAATCAAACCGGATATTACCCCCTCTCCCTCATCCAGACCGCCACCGGGAATGGTGTAGTCATGATAACGCTCTGTATAAAGCATCAGAATATTTTCGCCGTCCAGCACAATGGCTCTCGCCGCATCTCTTTTAAAAATGATTTTGTTCTCTAGCTGGTCAATATCCGGGTGGGTAGTGGTTTTCAGGTGTCGCATCAGAAAGTTCGGCTGGTAAAAAGTGCGCGCATACTAGCACAATCCCTCTTGCAGCCAAACTAATCTTGTAGTGAGTTGACCACCAGCCACTGATGGGAGAGCCAGAAATAAGGAAAGCCGTTTTTATGTGGCGCAGTGCAGTTCACTCTGTGTCTGCCGTTGCGGTTAAACGCAGGAGGGAAAGCAACAAACTGCCTTTCAGATAACCACTCCATTTCTATCGGTTTACCGGAAAAATAACATCTGAGCTGACTAAGATTGATTTCGGCGGAAGGGTAAAGCGTCACTGGTAACGGCTGCTCTGCTGCCGATATCACAGGATCCGGCAGGCTGAAATAGTCTACCGGCATAGGCAAGGCACTTATTTTATAACGAAGAGACTGCGCAGAGGCATAGTTGCCCGCAGCATTAAACCTTGGCAGAGCCTGCCAGTCACTGTATTCCCCGATAGAGCCTGACTGCTGGCCAAAGGCAATATAGCCCTGCTCAGACAACCACTGCTTTAGCTGATTGTTATATTCACCAAACGGGTAGGCAAAAAGCTTGGGCGCAACACCAATCTGCTGGCGTATCCGCTTTTGTGCCTTATTAATATCCTGTTTCGCCTGTTCCAGCCACGCCTGATCACTCAAGGCTTCACTGACTAAATGGCGGTGCTCAGTAGTGTGATTGGCAATAGTCCCCCCGTTTCGGGACATTTCCCTTAGCTGCTGCCAGTTACAAAAACCGCGGTAGTTATCGTCAATAGGTTGGGTAGAAAGGAAAACCGTAAAAGGCAGACCGCGTTTTTTAAGCTCCGGATAAGCAACATTGCAAACCGACTCAAAGCCATCATCAAAAGTAATAGCCAGACTTTTTCTGTTTAGCGGTTTTCCTGAACGGAGCTGTTCCACAGCCTGTTGTAGATCAACAATCTCATAGTCCTGCTCAGCAAAATAGTCGAGCTGGTTGCTGAAGTCTTCCGGGCTGGTTGAGGTAGTAAACGGCGTTTGGTCAGAAATATGGTGGTAGAGAAGCACATTAAACGAGGCCGCATAGCTTACGGATGACCAGACCACCAAGGCAGCCTGAATCAGCAGGCTAAACCCAGTCGGCTTGAGCTTGGATAGAAATTGCATCTTGTCTCCAGTACTCCATATCAGCACAAAGAGGTTTCCCGTCTCTGCCATAAAAAACTTTCTTCACCAGTATAGCGGCTGTACCTGAGGTCGCTCTTAACTGCACGGCAATATCGCCTGTCAACGCAGTTACGCTCAGTTGATAGCGGCACGATAAAAATTCTGAGGCAGGATTTTCAGAGTAGATTTGGCTTAGCGGTAAAGATAAATCAGCCGCACTAAGTATCGGTGCCAACCGGCTGACAGCGTAATGGTGTGAGTAACAAACCGGCCTTTTCTCCAAAGATTTTATCCGCACCAGCTCAGTAACATCACTAAACGGTGCCAGAGACAACAACTGAGTGGCCTGCTTATTAGCCAGTTTCTCTTTACAGGAAATAAGCTCTGTTTCACCGCTGCGCTGCTGAGATTCAGCAAGCGATATAAAGCCTATTTTAGCCAGAGGGTCGTACTTAAGTGGCTCAGAAGAGATAAACCAGCCACGCCGGTCTTCCCGGTAAATAATGCCTTCGGCTTCAAGTGTCGCTAAGGCTTCACGCAGGGTCACTCTGGTGGTCTCAAACATTTCCGCAAGTTTACGCTCGGCAGGCAACTTCTGTCCTGCGCTGAGCACACCAGCTTCAATCTGTTCAGTTATGGCTTGCTTAATTTTGATGTACTGCACGAGGTTTCCGCTATAACACTGTTTATGCAGAGCTATTTTAGAGATTCGCACTACTTCCTGCCATAGCTAATTTCCTTAAAGCGAATTTTTCATCATCGCCGGCGGCAAATTGTTTGCTTGTGTTTAAGGGCAAAAAGCCGCAGAATGCGCGCTTGCTCTTCAGGCCGGATCTGAAGCCACAGCAGAAAGTCACCTTTCTTCTGATATTACCTCACCTTTATACGAGTAACTTTATCTATGAACTTTGCCTCCCTTGGCCTTTGCCCTGAAATTCTTCGCGCCGTAGAAGAACAGGGATACTCCGACCCGACCCCGATACAGCAGCAAGCCATTCCGGCCATACTGCAAGGAAAGGATGTGATGGCCGCGGCACAAACCGGCACTGGGAAAACGGCAGGCTTCACTTTGCCTCTGCTGGAGCGCCTGAGGCAAGGGCCAAGAACCAAAGGCAACCATGTTCGCGCACTGGTTCTGACACCAACGCGGGAGCTGGCAGCGCAGATTCAGGAGAATGTCGATAAATATAGCCGCCATCTACGCCTTAACAGCACAGTGGTGTTCGGTGGGGTAAAAATCAATCCACAAATGATGAGGCTGAGAAAGGGCGCTGATGTGCTGGTTGCTACACCGGGCCGGCTGCTCGATTTGCATCAGCAAAATGCTATCCACTTTTCTCAGTTGGAAGTGCTGGTACTGGATGAAGCTGACCGTATGCTGGATATGGGCTTTATCCGCGACATTAAGAAGATACTGGCACTACTACCAGCCAAGCGTCAGAACCTGCTGTTTTCTGCCACCTTCTCCAGCGAGATTCGCGATCTGGCTAAAGGGTTGGTAAATAATCCGGTTGAAATTTCAGTAAACCCGGAAAACTCCACAGCCCATACCGTAGATCAGTTTATCTATCCTGCTGATAAGCGCAAAAAAGCCCCTATGCTGGCGACGCTGATTAAACAGAATGACTGGAAACAAGTATTGGTGTTTACCCGCACCAAGCATGGTGCCAACAGGCTTGCTTTCTATCTAAATAAAGAAGAGATTACCGCTGCACCCATCCACGGTAACAAGAGTCAGGGAGCAAGAACCCGCGCACTGGCTGAGTTTAAGTCAGGTGAAACCCGGGTTCTGGTTGCGACAGATATCGCTGCGCGCGGAATAGATATTCCTCAGTTGCCTCAGGTGGTCAATTATGATCTGCCTAATGTCAGCGAAGATTATGTACACAGAATCGGCAGAACCGGCCGGGCAGGCGAAACCGGCAAAGCCATTTCACTGGTGACGGCAGAAGAGGCGTCTGAATTATTCGGAATCGAAAGGCTGATTCAGAAAGTACTACCACGTCTTGAACTGGAAGGTTTTAAACCCGTCAATGAGCTGCCTGAATCGGTTCTGGATACGCGGCCGGTTAAGCCTAAGAAAGCGAAAAAGCCCAAAAAACCAAAACAACCGAAAGCGGAACACGCTGACGGACAACGTTCAGGCAGTAATGCTAAAGGACACAAACCGGCAGGTAAAAACCGCCGTAAGTTTACTGGGGGGCAGAAAGGTAAAAGCCATTCCGCTAAAAAACCTGCCAGACGCAAAACTGACTGATATAAACCATCTGAAAAGATCCAGGTAACAGAAGAGCCCCCGCTCTTCTGTTTCATTTCCGCTGTATCAAATTCGATACAACATGGTGCTTACTCTTCCTGACGCTATTAAGCAGCCCGAAATAGCCTATCTTTACAATTAGAATCACAACACAGATACCTTGATAAGAGTAAGCGTCAAGCTTTCATATTTTATAAAGCAGTGGGAATTTAAGTCGCAATGGTTGCGTCAGGAGAAGCATGGCCCCACAGTTACTCTCCATTCATTACAGCGATCCGCTATGGATAGCTATCGCGTTTCTCTGCGGGCTGGCCGTTAAAGCGATAAGGCTTCCGCCGCTGGTCGGTTTTCTGCTTGCCGGTTATCTTCTCAGTGCACTTGGGGCCGAAGGCGGCCAGTTTCTCGGTGCCATGGCCGATCTGGGCATTACTTTGCTTCTGTTCTCTATCGGATTAAAACTGAAATTAAAGTCTCTTGCCCGCCCGGAAGTATGGGGCGTTGCCACACTGCATATGGCCATAGTGACCGGCCTCTACTCCCTGTTTATCGTACTGCTTTCTTACACTACCCTGCCCCTTGTCAGCGGTATATCCCGTGAAACAGCAGTAATGATCGCTTTTGCCCTCTCTTTTTCAAGTACGGTATTTGCCGTCAAAGTACTGGATGAGATGGGGGCAATGAATGCCAGACACGGGCAGACAGCTGTAGGTGTTTTGGTTATTCAGGATATTGCCGCGGTTATTTTTATAGCCGTGTCGCTGGCAAAACTTCCCTCTCTGTGGGCCTGCTCCCTTATCCTGCTTTTCCCCTTGCGGGTTATTTTGTGGAAAGTAATGAACCGGGTCGGCCACGGTGAACTTCTGATTTTATTTGGCATCACCCTTGCGTTAATTGGCGCGGATCTGTTTGAACTGCTGGGTATTAAAGAGGATGTCGGTGCACTGGTGTTTGGTATGTTGCTGGCAAACCACCCCAGAGCCAATGAGATGACCAAAGCACTGCTTGGGTTTAAAGAGCTGTTTCTGGTCGGCTTCTTTCTGACTATCGGAATGACAGCAGTACCTGATATTTTCGAGCTGTTTATCGCCCTGTTGTTTGTATTTGTTCTGCCCGTTAAAGTTGCCCTCTATTTCGGCCTGTTTAGTCTTTTCTGCCTGCGCACCAGTACCGCATGGCGAACTTCGCTAAATCTGGCCAACTACAGTGAGTTCGGTCTGATAGTCAGCGCAATCGCGGTCTCCTCCGGCTTGCTAAGCCATCAATGGCTCTCTGTTCTGGCGATGGCACTTTCCCTCTCTTTTCTGGCGTCCGCGCCGATTATAAACGCAAGGGATCCTTTGTACCGTAAATGGCGTCACCGGCTTAAGATATTTGAGCGTAAACGTCGCTTAGCGGGAGAAGAGAATCTGGAGCTGGCCCATGTGCGCGCGGTAGTATTTGGTATGGGAAGAACCGGCGTGGCAGCCTACAACACCCTCAACCGATCTTATGCCGGTTATGTGGTTGGTGTTGAGCTTGACCGGGAAAAGGCCAAAAAGCTCAATGCCGCCGGACGCAGTGTGGTCAACGGCGATGCCACTAATCCGGACTTCTGGCTAAGGGCGCCTGAGCTACATCATGGTCTGGAGTGGGTGCTGCTGACACTACCGAAACATAAAGCCAATATTAATGCGGTAATGAGGCTGCGTGAGTTGGGTTATCAGGGACGTATTGCCGTCACAACCCGCTATCAGGATGAAGAGCAGGAACTAAAAGCCCTCGGGGTAGATCATACCTTTAATATCTATAGTGAAGCCGGGCTGGGCTTTGCCAATGAGTTGCAAATTGTGGTCAGAAAATAGTCAGGCTCAGGACTCACTATAGCGCTCAATTCGGTTTCTGCCGTTTGTCTTTGCACGGTACATGGCGATATCTGCATTCTGTATCAGTCGTTGTCTGGTTGCGGCGTGATTTGGATATAAGGCAATGCCCATACTGACCGTCAGGCAAACGCAACTGTTTTCCGTCAGCATGATCCGGTTTTGATTTATGGTCTGACGCAGGTTTTCAGCAACCACCATCGCCGTCTCTTCATTCAGGCCGGGTAGCATCACCAGAAACTCTTCCCCACCCCAGCGAAACAGCAGATCATCAGCACGAAGGTTTTTCTGGATATTGTTAACAAACGCTTTCAACACCTCGTCACCGGCACTGTGGCCATGTTCATCGTTCACTTTTTTGAAGTAATCTATATCAAGAAGCAATACAGCAAAGCCTGTGCCATTGAGTCTTGCTGTCCTTAGCTGCTCGTCAATAGATTCTTTTGCCACCCGACGGTTAAACGCTCCGGTGAGTTCATCCGTGGCGGCCTGACTCTCCAGCCGCTCCTGAAGCTTTACCTGATCCGTAACATTCTGCACCATGCCTACGGCCACAAGAGGCGTTCCGTCTTTTTTGTACTCGCTGACCTTTCCTCTGTCATGAACCCATATATAGTGCCCAGCCCGGTTTCTCAGCCGGTATATAGCCTCGTACCTGTCGAGATTTCCGGCCAGATGATCATTGAGATTGGCCATCACACGTTCGGCATCATCTTTATGGATAGCATCAGCCCAAAAGCTGACGTCTTTTACCACCTCTTCCGGTCCAAACCCTCTCATCTGTTTCAGTTTAGGGCTGACATACAGCTCTCCGCTCTGAATACTCCATTGCCAGACACCGTCAGTCGCCTCATTCAGGGCGTACCAGAGGCTGTGCTTATGATCTTTTAATTCGTTGTCTATCACCACCCGGGAAGTAATATCACGGGCAACAGAGAGAAAGTAGCCCTCACCAGTACAGTTAAAGTAACTGGTGCGCACTTCAACAGGAAATACACTGCCGTCACTGCGTTTATGACGACCGATAAACAGATAAGGCTGATGAGCTTGCTTAATAACTTGTGAAATTTCACTCCACTGAGGCAGATTAATAACATCTTCCTGCAGGCTTAACACCGAACGGTTTAACACCTCCTCTTCCTCCATCTTTAATGACTCACAACCAGCCTTATTTACAAACAAAATATTGGAAGTTTCAGGATCAATCAGAAAGATGGCATCAGGCAGGTTTTGTAACAGGCAGGCGTCAAGAATGTCATGTGGTGTCCTTGTCTCACAGGTTTTCCAGCGACTGCTCATTCTCTTATCTCCTGCCCGATCTCTGCTCAGGCTTAATCCACGCAGAATAACTCGTTATGTAAATTAACCTTAGCTCGTTATGGAACAAATATCACTACTGATAGTTTTATAAGTTCGGCCAAATCATAGCTTATTGGTAATAAATCATAGTTTGTTCACAATATTGACCGGTTTTCCCTTCAGCCAAGCTTCTATATTGTCAGCAACAGCCTGAGTGATTCTTTTTCTGGCATCCAGTGTCGCCCATGCAACATGTGGGGTGATTACACAGTTTCTGGCGCTCAGCAGTGGGTTATCAGGCAACGGTGGTTCCTGCTGCAGAGTATCAAGGGCAGCGCCGGCAATATGACCGCTATTAAGTAACTCAGCTAAATCCTGCTCTACCACAAGCTGGCCTCTGGCAGTATTAATCAACAGGGAACCGGGCTTCATCTTCAGCATACGTTGTTTATCAAACAGATTCTCTGTGTCAGGAAATACCGGGCAGTGCAGGGAAACAATATCAGATTGTTTCAGCAGTTCATCAAGAGAGGCAAACTCAACAGGAAAAGCGACTTCTTTCTCTCCTCTGGGGCTATAAGCGACTACCTTCATCTTAAAAGCATTGGCCAGCTCAGCGACCCGTTGACCAATCCTGCCAAAGCCCAGTATGCCAATAGTCTTACCTGCCAGTTCCGCCTGAGGGAAAACTGTGTAAGTCCAGTCACCGCTGTTACTCCAGCCAAGGTTGTCCCGCACATCACAGCTAATCACTTCAACTTTACGAACGAGGTTAAACATCATGGCAAACACCATTTCGGCAACGGTATCTGTGCCATAGGCGGGAACATTAACCACAGGTATCCCTTTCTCTCTGGCGTACTCATAATCAACAACATTGTAGCCCGTCGCCAGAACACCGATATATTCAAGCTGTTCACAACGATCAATCACTTCACGGCTGATGGGGGTTTTGTTGGTTAACAGAACATTTGCGTTTTCAGCACGCTTAATAACCTGATTTAGTCCACCTTTAGACTCGTCGTAACAATCAAACTCCCCCAGACGCGCTACTGCATCCCACGGGTTATCTCCCGGATTTAAAGTATACCCATCTAGGCAAACTATCTTTTTCATTCCCTTTCCTCATCTGACTGGCACGATTAACAGAGTCAATTAGCAACAAAGTCCCGATTGACTAAAATCAATACAACCCAATTAATTTGTATTGCTTTGGTATTATCATAATGACTTTTTCAGCCGATAGCGTAAACTATCCCCGTTTTTATTTTGATCATTTTTTAAGGGATGTCTATGAGTCAGGAAAACCATCAGTTTTTCTTTCCTATGAAAAACGTAATACAGGATTATGCCTGGGGAAGCACAACATCAATTAACCAACTATTTGCTATTGAAAATCCGCATGGAAAACCACAGGCTGAGATCTGGATGGGGGCACACCCAAATGGTTGCTCAACCATAGTTGAAAATGGTGAAGAGCAGCTGCTGTCCGATTTTATCAATCTGGATAAGTCCGGCATCCTGACCGTTGAAACCGATACTCAGTTCGGCGAACTGCCTTACCTGTTTAAAGTTCTGGCAGCAGAGCAGGCACTTTCTATACAAGTTCACCCAAGTAAAGAACAGGCAGAGATTGGTTTCCAGAAGGAAGAGCAGGCAGGTATTGCACGCAACGCTGCGAACCGAAATTATAAAGATCCAAACCACAAGCCTGAGCTGGTTTATGCCCTGACAGCTTATCAGGCAATGAATGGTTTTCGTCAGTTCAGCGACATTCTTGCGCTGTTTCAGCAAGTCAATGTACCAAGCCTTACCGATATAGTTGAAGCTTTTGCTAACCAGACAGACGAGCAGGGACTTGAAGTATTCTTTGCCTCTATTCTCTCCCTTAAAGGGGGTGACAAAGACTCAGCCGTAAGCCATCTGCTGGATTATGCTGAAGAAAACAATAGCGATGCACTTTTCACACTGATTCTTGAATTATCCGGCCAATACCCGGGTGATATCGGTCTGTTCTGCCCGCTGATGTTGAATGTGCTGACACTGCAACCGGGCGAAGCCATGTTCTTAGATGCCTGCACACCTCACGCCTATATAAAAGGTACAGGTCTGGAGATTATGGCTAACTCTGATAACGTTCTGCGCTCAGGGTTAACGCCTAAATATATGGACGTAGAAGAACTTGTTGCCTGCACCCGCTTTGCTGTTAAACCTGAGAGTGAGCTTCTGAATACTCCGCAGCAGAAAGACGGTGGCTTATACTATCCTGTCCCGGTAGAAGATTTTAAGTTCGCTGTTTTCGACAGTATTGAGAATCTTCCGCTAACCATGGCGAGTGCTGAAATACTACTGCCT
Source organism: Vibrio sp. SCSIO 43137 (assembly GCF_028201475.1). Classification (NCBI taxonomy): domain Bacteria; kingdom Pseudomonadati; phylum Pseudomonadota; class Gammaproteobacteria; order Vibrionales; family Vibrionaceae; genus Vibrio; species Vibrio sp. SCSIO 43137. The sequence goes on from NZ_CP116384.1 coordinate 1,057,859, forward strand.
CTGGACAGTGACCTGACCGTGTCTCACCACAGTGGTGAAAGCGTAACGGTGAAAAAAGGCCAATCACTGTTTATTCCTGCCTATGCAGGGAAATACCAGATCACAAGTCAGGGACGAGTAGCAAGGGCGTTTAACTAATTCCCTCTCCTCACACTCCTTCTAAAACGCCTGCCATCTCTGGCAGGCGTTTTTTATTGCCTTTTTAATACACCTGAATAACTGATCTTGACTGCACAACAAAGCAGATATCGATAAATAAACCCTCTGCGCCATGGATGGTGCGGCGGAGCTCCAGGGATGGATTTATGCGTGTTTGTGTTCGATTTTTACCGAAGTGCTTCATCTTTAGCACATGTTATTTGCCTGAATTGTCCTTTGAACTCTATTTGGGTAACTATCTGAAAACACTTAGATATCCACAAGTTGAGTCCAGTACGCAAATTAGGTACCGGAGTTTAAGTACAGATAAACTAGTGAGAGTATAACAATGGGGTGAAATAGAGCCTCATGGGCAATTTATGCGTGTTTGTGTCCGGTATTTGCCGATACTGTTTATAAGCATATATATGATTACTAACAAAAGTCCGAAATAGAGAAGCAGATCAAATCCTGAAGCAAACGATGCTACAAAACTCTGATTTTTACTCACAAGGGGTTACCATGGAGCGTTCGTTAGCTAAAATCAGCGGCGATAAGACGGATTTAAGAAGAGGAAACCAATGAAAGAACAAGCACATATCTTAGTGGTCGATGACGATAAAGAGATCCGGGATCTGCTCAATCAGTATCTTTCTAAATCCGGCTATCTGGTTTCCGTGGCTGAAGATGGCGACGCCATGCACCAGCATATTGAAGAAAACGGCTATCCAACCCTGATTCTGCTCGATGTGATGTTGCCCGGTGATGATGGTTTCTCTCTTTGCCAGCAGGTACGTAAAAGTTCTAATGTGCCCATTATTATGCTGACGGCAGTTTCTGATGTGACAGATCAGATTATTGGTCTGGAAATTGGCGCTGATGACTACATTGCTAAGCCTTTTAACCCGCGACAACTTATCGCCCGTATTAAAGCCGTTCTGAGACGAAGTCACTCAACAGAATCAGAGTCCGCCTCGGACAAAATACCAAAAGGGATCAATTTTGGTGTCTGGCATCTGGATACGCTGGCACACAGTCTCTGGAATCAGGAAACCAATGAACAGTTTGAGCTCTCCGGCAGTGACTTTGCCCTGCTGATGCTGTTCCTCTCCCGCCCTAACGAGATACTTGACCGTGACACTATCTCATTTGCCACTCGTGGAAGGGCTGCCCTGCCATTTGAAAGGGGAATCGACGTACAGTTAAGCCGGTTGCGCCAGAGGCTGGGAGACAGCCAAAAGCAGCATCAGTATATAAAAACCATGCGTGGCAACGGCTATATCTTTACGGCTCCGGTCTCCTACGAGAGTTAACAGATGAAAAAGCTATTGTCACCCGGTTCACTGGTTGCCCGAACACTCTGGCTAACCTTAATCGCGGTGCTTTTGGCTCAGGGAATTGCTACCGGTATCTGGTATTCGCAAACCAAACAGAAAGAGCTGGATGGTATCAGTTCTACCTCCGCCAGTATGGCGAGTATCTTCGCCTCTACCGTTAACTTCTTTCAGGCTCTTCCGGTGCAATACCGCCATATTGTTCTGGATCAGATCCGCAATATGGGCGGAACACGATTTTTCGTTTCCTTTAATAAAGAGAAACTGGAAACCGACCCTATACCAGACAACTATCTGGAAACCGCCTCTATTAATGCTGTTACCTCTGTGCTCAGAGAAAAACTCAATAATGTTGAAACCATCTCGGTAGAGTTTTCCAAGCCAGACAAACTAAGAGTACTGAAAAACGATATTTATCTTCATGATTTACCTAAGTCATGGGCCTATTACACCCTGACACTTGAGCCGCTAAACCCGCCGATTCTGGTGGTACAGATAGAGCTGAGTACCCATGAGTGGATCTATATCGCCGCCCTGTTACCGGCTCCTTATGTCAGCCTGAATGATGACATTATCGGTTATGAGCAGTTAATGTTTCTGCTCTTCTCCACCCTGATATTAATGGTATTGGTCTACTTTCTTATCCGACGACAGATACGCCCGATTAAAAATATCGCTACCGCGGCCAATAAAATGAGTATTGATATCGAGCAGCCGGAGCTGGAAGAGGAAGGCGCCAACGAACTTATTATGGCCACCCGGGCGTTTAACCGCATGCAGAGCCGTATCCGTCACTATGTTCACGACAGGGAAACTCTCTTCTCTGCCATTTCTCATGATCTGAAAACCCCCATTACCCGTCTGAGAATTCGTACCGAGTTGCTGGATGAAGATGATAGCCGCAATAAATTTAATGAAGATCTGGATGAGCTGGAGATGATGGTTAAGGGGGCTCTTCAGGCGGTAAAAGATACTGATATTCATGAAAATAATAGTTCTATCGATATAAAAGGGCTGTTACATAATGTTGCAGAGTTGCATAACCAGCATGAAGTCAAAGTGCATATTCCCGACCTGCCGATTAAGCCGATTGTCGGCAAGCCACTGGCCATTAAGCGTGTTTTGAGCAACCTGATTGATAACGGCGTTAAATATGGCCATAGCGTTGTGGTGCTACCGAAAGAGACACCACAGGGACTACTGCTGACTTTCGAAGACCGCGGAGAAGGAATTCCTGAAGATAAGTTGGAAGCGGTATTCGAACCCTATTTTCGTCTGGCAAAAGACAGCAACGGACACGGATTAGGTCTTGGAATTTGCCGTAATATCCTCCATGCACATGGCGGAGATCTCATTCTTAAAAACTCACCATTTGGCGGATTATGCGCTGAAATCCTTATTCCACGTAACCTCGCCATCTAACGTAACGGGTTTGTTACATTCAAGAAAACCTTTGTTTCATTCTTCTTTCAAAATTCCCTTTACGATTGGATTGTGCTGATTTTTTAACCCTACATTAACATTAGCACTGACAAAAGAATGGATAGAACATATCCAATTGGCTTAATCCAATACATGGACGAGAACAATGAATATAAAAAAATCCCTAGTCGCTCTTTCCCTCCTTGCTGCCACTAATTTTGCCTCTGCAGGTGAAGTAGAAGTACTTCACTGGTGGACATCAGGTGGTGAAGCTAAATCTGTAGCCGCGCTGAAAGATATGCTTGAAGCACAAGGCCACTCATGGAAAGACTTTGCTGTAGCAGGTGGTTCAGGTACCAGTGCAATGACTGTACTGAAAACCCGTGCGGTTTCAGGTAACCCGCCGGCAGCAGCACAGATTAAAGGCCACGACATTCAGGAATGGGGTGGTCTGGGCTTTTTAACCAGCTTAGATGATGTTGCTAAAACCAATAAATGGGACTCTTTAGTACCTTCTATGGTTACCGATATCATGAAGTACGACGGCGAATACGTAGCTGTACCGGTGAACGTTCACCGTGTTAACTGGCTATGGGCTAACAAAGAAGTGTTCGAAAAAGCGGGCGTAAAAGTACCAACTACAATGGACGAGTTCTTTATGGTTGGTGACAAACTGAAAGCTGCGGGCATTATTCCTCTTGCTCACGGTGGTCAGGCATGGCAGGACGCTACGGTATTCGAAGCTGTTGCACTGGATGTTCTTGGCTCTGACGGCTACCGCAAAGCCTTCGTTGATCTGGACATGAATGTTCTTGGCGGCGAGAAGATGGTTGAAGTATTTAAAGTGTTTAAGAAAATGCACAACTACATCGACAAAAACTCTCCGGGTCGTGACTGGAACGTAGCAACCTCAATGGTTATCAATGGCGAAGCAGCAATGCAGATCATGGGTGACTGGGCGAAAGGTGAGTTTACCGCAGCGGGTAAAGTTCCGGGTAAAGACTATGTGTGTGTTCCAGCTCCGGGCACAGCAGGTCAGTTTACACATAACGTAGATAGCTTCGCCTTCTTTGAACTGCAAGATGGTGAGCAGCAGAAAGCACAGAAAGCACTGGCTGCAACTATCCTGACTCCTGAGTTCCAGGAAGTATTTAACCTGAACAAGGGTTCTATCCCGGTACGTCTGGATGCCGATATGTCTAAGTTTGACGCATGTGCACTTTCTTCAATGAAAGACTTTAAAGCAACTGCGAAGAGCGGCGATCTGGTACCAAGTATGGCTCACGGTATGTCAACCACCAGCTATGCACAGGGTGCTATCTATGACGTAGTGACTAACTTCTTCAACGATCCAAACGCTGATCCGAAAGAAGCTGCAGGCAAACTGGCGAAAGCAGTTAAAGCAGCAATGTAAGCTGAACGGGTTCTATACCTGATTCAGAGGTTCTCTTCTGAGGACAAAGGCGGTGCCTGTTTTCTGAGGCACCGTCTGCTTAACCGGGTGATCGTATGACCCGGAATTTTACTCATAAATTATGGAGCGCGTTTTGACTTCGCCAAATAAAACCCCCGTACCTCAGCGAAGCTTAGGTGACAGGTTACAGCACTGGCTCCCTAAAATTGTACTTGCCCCCAGCATGTTGATTGTTGTGGTGTGTATATACGGTTATATACTCTGGACGGCCATTCTCTCTTTAACCAACTCTCGTTTTCTCCCCAGCTATAAATTTGCCGGCTTAAGCCAGTATGAAAAGCTGATGGATAACGACAGATGGATGACCTCTATTGCAAACCTAGGTGTTTTCGGGGTTCTGTTTATTGTTCTTGCCATTGTAATTGGCGTAGGTCTTGCCATTCTTCTGGATCAGAATATCCGTCAGGAAGGGGCAATCCGTACCATCTACCTTTACCCTATGGCGCTCTCATTTATCGTAACCGGTACTGCCTGGAAATGGATTCTCAATCCGGGTCTTGGTATCGAAAAGCTGATGCACGACTGGGGCTTTGAAAACTTCCAGTTTGACTGGCTGGTAAACTCAGAAATGGTGGTTTACACCTTAGTTATCGCCGCCGTCTGGCAGTCGTCTGGCTTTGTAATGGCCATGTTCCTTGCTGGTTTAAGAGGCATAGACAACTCCATTATCCGCGCCGCTCAGATTGACGGAGCAAGTCTGCCGACTATCTACTTTAAAATCATTCTTCCCTGCCTGAGACCGGTTTTCTTCAGCGCAGTGATTATTACCTCACATATCGCCATTAAGAGCTTTGATTTGGTAACAGCATTAACCGCCGGTGGTCCGGGTTACTCTTCTGACCTGCCAGCCCTGTTTATGTATGCTCACTCCTTTACCCGGGGTCAAATTGGCTTAGGTGCGGCAAGTGCCATGATGATGCTGGCCGGTATTCTTGCCATTCTGGTGCCTTACCTCTATTCAGAACTCAGGGAGAAGAAATCATGAATAAGATGACTTTAGGCAGAGCCCTTGTTTATGCAGGCCTGCTGTTCTTCTGCCTTGTTTACCTGATGCCTTTGTTTGTAATGGTGACGACTTCATTTAAAACCCTGCCGGATATCAAAGCGGGTAACCTGCTCTCCCTTCCGACAGAGTGGGTGTTCGATGCCTGGTATAAAGCGTGGGATTCGGCCTGTACCGGTGTTAAGTGTGACGGTGTGAAAGGCTATTTCTGGAACTCATTCCAGATGGTCATTCCTGCTGTCGCTATCTCTACACTGCTAGGTGCATTTAACGGCTATGTGATAAGTAAATGGCAGTTCAGAGGTTCAAACTTCTTCTTTAGCGCTATGCTGTTTGGCTGTTTTATTCCGTTTCAGGTAGTACTTCTGCCAATGGCTTCTACCTTAGGTAAACTTGGTCTGGCCAACACCACTGCCGGTCTGGTTGCAGTACACGTTATATACGGCCTTGCCTTTACTACCCTGTTTTTCAGAAACTTCTATGTCGGTGTGCCTGACGAGTTGGTAAAAGCAGCAAAACTGGACGGTGCAGGCTTCTTTACCATCTTCTTTAAGATCATGCTGCCTATCTCTACTCCGATCATTATGGTGACCGTTATCTGGCAGTTCACCTCCATATGGAACGACTTCCTGTTTGGTGTGGTTTACTCCGGTTCAGAGACACAGCCAATTACCGTGGCGCTGAACAACCTGGTGAACACCAGTACCGGGGTAAAAGAGTATAACGTTGATATGGCCGCTGCCATTATTGCAGCTTTGCCAACTCTGCTGGTTTATGTACTTGCAGGTAAATATTTTGTTCGTGGCTTAACCGCAGGATCGGTAAAAGGATAATAAAAAATGGCAACTCTAGATTTAAAACAGATCCGCAAAACCTACAGAAACGCGGACGTAGAAACACTTAAAGGCATTGATATCAGCATAGATTCAGGTGAGTTCCTGATTCTGGTTGGCCCTTCCGGCTGCGGAAAGTCAACCCTGATGAACACCATCGCCGGCCTTGAAGACATTAACTCAGGTGAAATCCTGATTGATGGTGTGGACGTGGCTCATGTTGAGCCTAAAGACCGCGACATCGCTATGGTATTCCAGTCTTACGCTCTCTACCCGAATATGACGGTAGAAGGCAATATCGCATTTGGTTTAAAGATTCGTAAGCTGCCGCAGGAGCAGATCGACGCAGAAGTAAAACGCGTTGCTGAGCTACTGCAAATTGATCAGCTGCTGGATCGTAAACCATCACAGCTCTCTGGGGGGCAGAGACAGCGCGTTGCTATGGGACGCGCCTTGGCTCGTCGGCCAAAACTCTATTTGTTCGACGAGCCTCTTTCTAACCTTGATGCCAAACTCAGGGTAGAAATGCGTCACCAGATTAAGCGACTTCACCAACAGTTGAACACCACCATTGTTTACGTAACCCACGATCAGATCGAGGCAATGACTCTTGCTGACCGGATCGCTGTTATGAAGGATGGTGAGCTTCAGCAACTGGGCACACCAAAAGAGATCTATAACAAGCCGAACAATATGTTTGTTGCCGGCTTTATGGGTTCTCCTTCCATGAACTTTATCTACACAACTGTGGATCTGGATGAAGAACAGAACCCGGTTATCAAGGTAACGGGCAGTGATGATGTAGAGCATCAGATCCGCCTGCCACAGTCAATGCGTACTCAGGATGGCAAGAAGATTGTTATCGGCCTGCGTCCGGAACACATTACTGACACTGACAGTGAAAATATGAGCGCGGCGACTCGCCTGGGGCTTACCCTTGAGGTAATCGAACCGACCGGCCCTGATATTATTGCTATGGTGAAGATAAACGGTCAGGAAGTGGCATGCCGCTTGTCTCCGGAATTTGAAGCTGAGGTAGGTGAAACTGCTTCCCTTAACTTTGACCTCTCCAGAGCGGTTTATTTCGATGCCGAAACAGAGCAGCGTATTGATTTCGACGATTAACCCTCAAAGTTCGAAATGATCGATATAAACAGGCAGAATGACATCGTTCTGCCTGTTTTTTTATCTCAAGACCTATCACGCCAACTGTCGCCAACCGATAACAGCTTGGCACCATTCGCCAATGCCATTTATCACCAATGCATCAATAATGTTCACTCGTTAGTCAGTCACAGACGGGAGAATAAGATGACTTCAGAAAGCCATATTTCAGAAAGCAATACACCACAAAACAATTCATCAAAAAGCAATAACAGACCAAAAGATGCAACCCGCCGTAAACTTATGATTGGTGCAGCGGCATCAGGGGTTGCCTTAGCCGGCGCTGCCCCTTCCGTTTTCGCTCAGACAGGAAACGGCAAAGCTCAACAGACGGAAGGCGAGTTTAGCGGTAAAACCGCCTTTATTACCGGCGGCGCAAGAGGAATCGGCCTTGCCTGTGCCAAAGAGTTCGCCATACATGGTGCCAATGTGGTTATCTTTGATGTTGCAGAACAGATAGATAGTGTAATGTACCCGCTTGCCAGCCTGAGTGATCTCGACACAGCAAAAAAAGAGATAGAGTGGCTGGGTGCAAACTGTCTGGCAGTTCAGGGAGACGTAAGAAGCCGTGAAGCACAGGAAAAAGCAGTAAAACAGACGGTAGATCGCTTTGGCAGTGTCGATTTTCTGGTTGCCAATGCCGGTGTTACTCATGTCGGTCAGTTAGAAGCGTTTGATGAAGCCTCTACAGATACCGTTATCGATATCAACCTTGGTGGCGTTATCAAGTCCGCTCAGGCGGTTCTTCCGGTCATGAAGAAACAGAAAAGTGGCCGGATAGTGATCATGGCTTCAGTTACCGGACGAATGGGCAGCGCTCAGTTCCCTATCTACTCATCAACAAAATGGGGCGTTATCGGTCTGGCAAAATCTATTGCTCTGGCGGCTGGTAAGGAAAACATTACCTGTAATGCTGTCTGCCCTACTATTGTCCATACTAAACTTCTGGATAACGACTATGTACTAAAAAACATGGTTCCGCAAAACCCAAGCTGGGATGCACTGGACGGCTTTATTAAAAAAGTCTTTCATGTTTTACCGGTGGGAGGCTACGATACCAGTCATGTTGCCGGATCAGTGAAGTTCTTGTGTAGTGAACAGGCAGCACTGATATCGGGCGAGGTTATCGATATTGGTGCTGGTGCAAACGCCCGGTTTAACGCCTAGTAAATAAGACAATACAGATTAGTTACTACCACCTGAATTGACCCCGTTCAGGTGGTATAAATGGTTTTTATAAGTATGAAAAAACATCACCCGGCAAAGTACCCTATATCAAAAGGAAATCAGTACCTGTTAAAAGAGATGGGGCTGGATCCGATCCAGTTACTCCGGCTGACCGGGCTACTTGAAGACCTTTACGCCATGGAGAAACCAGAGGTAACAGCCGAGCAGTATTTTAACTCCTGGCTGCGGCTGGAGCAGGCTACCGGCCATATTGATTTCCCGCTGGAGTTTGCCCGCCATTTCCGCCTTGAAGGATTTGATGCTCCGATTTTCGCCGCCCTGTGTTGCCCGGACTTTAATAGTGCTGTAACGCAACTTGCCCGTTTTAAACCTCTGTTAGCCCCTTTAAGCCTGACTGTTGAACAGACACAAGAGACAACCAGCGTCACCATCATTAGTACCTGTGCAGACTTTGATATGCCCCCTCTTCTCTGCATGGTTGAGCTGGTGTTTTTTACCCAGTTAATCCGGCTGGCCACTCGGACTGAAATCACACCGGTTGAAGTTCAGTCTGCCTGCGTGGTAAGTAAACCGGATAAATATCGCGCCTTCTTCGGTGTTCCTTTGCAACACGGATTAAGCAATAAGATCATCTTTAGCCGTCAGGATGCCACAAGGGCATTTGTTACCCAAAATAACAATATGTGGGGTATTTTCGAACAGGGATTACGAAAGCAACTCACCCGTATAGACAGCTCTATTTCTCTGGAGCAGAGAGTAAAAAACGCTTTACTGGAGCTGATACCGAGCGGGCTGGTTTCTATCGATAATCTTGCCGAGCGGCTTGGCATGAGCAAACGAACCCTACAACGTAAACTCCGTCAGGAAAACATCGGTTATCAGCACCTGTTGAATCAGACCAGAGAAAAACTGGCAAAACACTATCTGGTTAATACCCACCTTTCATCGTGGGAAATCACTTTTTTGTTGGGTTTTCGGGAAAACTCCTCCTACTGCCGCTCTTTTGCTAACTGGACAGGTATGACACCGGAAGCGTTTCGTAAATCTCATAGCAGACTAAACTAAGGTCCTCTTAAACAAGGAGAACCAAACGTGTCCAAATGGCGAATTGAATATCATAAAGAATTTACAGAAACACCTCTTAGCTACTGGGTTCACAAAGAACAGGACAGTGATAACTGGTGGTCAGCAACTCAATTTGAACCACCTCTTCCAGCTCCTGTTATAAATAAAGGCTATCCTCGATTATGCATTAACCTTTTTGGTGTCCGGGTAGTTTTTTCCTCTGTTAATGAAGTTGAACACTTTCTGTCCGTTATTAGTCAGAAGAACATGCCAACAACCACACAGTTATCTAGAGCCAGAAACAGCAACTATGGCCCCAATGGACACTGGTTAAGCCGCCTGCCGGCAAAACTAAAACCATGGTCGAGAAGAAAAAAGATGACCTCTGTGATAGAGAAAGCTCTACAAGAATATCGGTTACTCTGGAATAACTAACTGCCGGGCAAAAAAGCTCCAGACGTTAACACCACACCATTGCAGATTTTCATCTGACAACTCCAATGGAGGCTGAATTTTTGGGGCAAAGAGACTAGGCATACTCCACTACAAAAAGGGGGACAAAACCAACCAATCCTACTGAGATCAAAATTCTATAAAAATGAGCTAATAATATAATAAATAACTTAAAGTATCGGTGCTCTTATGCCGATAACAAGGCATTGTTTCTCGCTTGCGGACAACGGCCATATTGTAAAGCTTTGAGTTATATCAACGAGTTATCAATAATTGATGCAAGCTATGCATTTTAGCCGTCCAATAGCTATACTAAATACCATAATTTGCTAGTATGAGAGCCTTTTCAAATATTAACTATTACAGCTCACCGGAACGAACATCAGGTAGCCAGGAAATGCATGCAAACCTAGACAAGCTTCAAACTGCCGTTTGGATTTATGACTTTGATAATTTTCGTATTATTTGGGCTAACTCCGCTGCGGTTTCATTCTGGGGTTGCCCCGATCTGGACTCTCTTTTACAACGGGATCTTTCCGGTTCATCCCATGCTGTAAAACAAGCACTTCTCACCTATAAAGAGGGCTTTAAACACAACAAGGTCTATCAGGAAAACTGGCAATTTACCCCCAATGATCAAGAAGTCGAAGCCTTTTGTCAGTATTCCGGCGTTATGCTGGACGACGGGAGAACCGGCATGTTGGTTGAAGCTATACGAATCGACGAGGTATTTTCAAAATACTCCATCAATAACAGCCTGATTATCTCAAGTTACACAGAAAGCGGAGACTTTATCAGCGGCAATCCGCCATTTGTAAAAGAGTATGGCGACAATGTCAGCAATCTTCAGGATCTGATAATAAATGCTGAGTGCTGCAATAAAGTGTTTAGTACAGTAAATCAGGACAAAGAGTTCGATGACGACGTGTTGCTTAACAGTGCCAGCGGAGAGCAATGGTACAGGCTCAACGCAACTCCTGCGGTCGACGCAAACGGAACCCGAACCATACTCCTGCATCACCATAATATTAACGAACGCAAAAACATCGAGCTATCGCTGCAAAAACAAGCTTCTACCGATCCCTTAACTAAGTTACTCAACCGGCGAGGACTGAATCAGGTTCTGCAACAGGCGATAGAGAGTCCGGCAGAGGGCAATATTCAGCCCTTTACCCTGCTTTATATTGATCTGGACGGTTTTAAGTTGATCAATGACGCCTATGGTCATAGCACAGGTGACAAACTACTCATTGAGGTGGCAGAGCGCCTTAGCCGCTATACAAATAACCGCCGTCTGCTGACCCGCTTCGGCGGAGATGAATTTATTCTCTATATTGCAGACAGTTGCTGTGGTGACGATATCAAACAGCTTAGCCGCGATATTATCAGAGATCTCTCCAGTCCTTTTACCGGAGTATCGATTAACACCATATCTGCCAGTATCGGCAGCGTCTGTTACCCCAAAGATGCCGGCAGCGTCGACCAACTTATCAGCCGGGCAGATGCCGCTATGTATCAGGCCAAACAGACCGGCAAGAAGAAATGTGTTATTTATCAGCAGGGAATGGAACTGGGGCTGAAACGGGCCAGCGATATTTCCGGCAAGCTTGCCGATGCAATCAGACAAAACCAGCTTTGCGTCTACTATCAGCCCATTATTGATAAAAGCAGAGGGGAGCTGGTCTCTTTTGAAGCTCTGCTACGCTGGCAGGATAATGATCTGGGCTTTGTCAATCCGGAAGAGATTATCCGTATTGCTGAAAATACCGGCATGATACAACTTCTAGAACAGTGGGTTCTGCAGCAGGCGTTAACGGATTTATGTGTACTGCGACAGATGTTTGAGCAGAAGCTGACCATCGCAGTAAATATGTCCGGCATGCACCTGAACAAAAGCGGAGTTGCTGATCAGGTCGTTGCGTTAATATCCCGCCTTGGTCTGGAGCCTTCAGATCTGACCATCGAACTGACCGAAAATGTGCTGGTAGACAATCTGGAAAACGACACCTGTCAGGCTCAGGAGCTTGCCCGTCGCGGAGTGAAAGTAAGCATTGACGATTTTGGTACCGGATATTCGTCTCTTGCCTACCTCCACCTTATTCCCGCAACCACACTTAAAGTAGACAGAATGTTTACTGAAAATGCACAACAGCATAAGGTAACCCTTGAGTGTATCCGTACCTTATCCAATGCATTTAATATACGCTGCCTGATAGAGGGTATCGAAACCATAGAGCAGTCGGACCTTCTGCATGAGCTGGGCTTTCAACTTCAGCAAGGCTATCTGTTTGGCAAACCTCAGCCCCTTGATTACTATCAGCTGGAAGCCAATGTGCTTAAGCTTAAAACCGCCAGTATGATATAAACTGCCACTGTTTATAAACACTGAAACCGGTTCAGATTAGTCGCTAATCTGAACCGGCTGAAATATTTGTTTAGAAAAACATCAGAAAAGCCATTGCGTGATTGAGATCACATCAATATAATGCCCCCATCTTATACATTTCAGGAGTTTTTTAGTGGAACACATAGGCTTTCTTGCAGCTTTTCTGACAACCGTTTCTTTCCTTCCTCAGGTAATTCAGGTAGTAAAAACCAAAGAAACTAAAGGTATTTCATTAAGCATGTATGTTATTTTCGTGCTTGGCGTTGCAAGCTGGTTAGGTTACGGGATTTCTGTTTCTGACCGCCCTATGATTATCGCTAACTCCATTACTCTTGCGCTGGCCTCCCTGATCCTCGCTTATAAGGTTAAGTCGGTTATCCGCCCCGAGTAACTGCTATACCGCTAAGTAACAGCGACTATTTCGATAGACAGAATATAGAAAGCGCAGCCCTATTCAGGCTGCGCTTTTGTTTATCACCGGCAAAACTAGTGAGGGATATGTTCGCCGCTATGCTCATGCTGCTGTTGCTCAACATAGGCTTCATAACGCCCTCTGAGGCTAACCGTCATCCAGCCATATACTAAACCAATCAGGCAGTAGATTAGTTCAGTCACCGTTGCCGTTACATAGGTCGCGCCAGACACATAAGACATAAAGCCAAAGAAGGTACCGGCACCGACAAACAGAGCCGGAACAAAGTCAAACGGTGGCAGCCTTTCTAAGCAGATACATGGAACCACCACGACAAAGATGGCAAGGGGGAAGGCAAAAAAGCCCGCACCGGATAACGCGCCACCCAGCTCCATAATGGCTACCGAAGCGATAATACCGGCAATGTATCCGAATAAGGTTTTTTTGCCGCCTTCTATGGTGCAACCGGCCATAAAATACATGGCCCATGCGATAAAGGCTATCCAGCCAAAGCCGACATTACCTTCTACCGGCATATAACCCGCCAGTAACTGATCGACAATCTGAATGGTTAACGCCAGAAATGCCACGATAACCGGTATAAGGATAAACTGTTGAAATTTCATATCTGTTCCTTAGACACATCAATATGTCTGATGTTTTTCCGTTTGATATAAGTCGAACGCCTGTGCAGGCGTCAATCCGTTATGCACCACGCCACTAATCGCTTTAATCATGCCGACAGGGCTGTCGGACTGGAACACGTTGCGCCCCATATCCACACCTGCCGCACCTGACTGAATCGCTTTGTAGGTCAGTTCAAGAGCCTCGGATTCAGGCAGCTTCTTCCCGCCAGCAACCACAATAGGAACCGGACAGGCTGCAACAACTTTATCGAAGTCATCACAGTAGTAAGTTTTAACAATGTGAGCCCCCAGTTCAGCAATTACACGGGTTGCCAACATAAAGTAGCGCGGTGTCCGTTCCATCTCTTTACCGACAGCTGTCACACCTAAAGTCGGAATACCAAGGCGTGCTCCTGCATCAATGGTGTTCACCATATTTTGCAGGCTGGAGCACTCTCCCTTAGCACCAACAAACACCTGAATAGCCAGACAAGAGGCGTTGATTCTGACCGCATCATCAATGTCCACTCCCACTACCTCATGGCTCATATCCTCTTTAAGCACCGTACTTCCCGCACTGGCTCTTAAGATAACCGGTTTATTATGTATAGGCTGAATCGAACTGCGCAGTGCACCTCGTGTCGCCATTAACGCATCGGCATAAGGCGCCAGAGGCTCAATAGCCAGATCCAACCGTTCTAGGCCTGCTGTCGCTCCCATTATGTAACCGTGGTCAAAGGCCAGCATCACTGTTCTGCCTGACTCCGGCCGGAAAATCCGGCTCAGGCGATCTTTCATTCCCCAGTCAACATGATCCATTCCCTTTACATAGAAGGACTGATTCTGCTGAGGTTTATCCAGACCATAATCTTTTGCCAGCTTCATGCCGTCTTTATCTGCCATTTTCTCTCTCCTAGCCGTTTTGTTTCTGAATTGTTTGATTAAAGGACTCAAATAGAAGCGCCATACTGGTTGCGCCGGGATCAATAAAACCGATTCCTTTATCACCCATATTTTTTGCCCTGCCCCTGACAGGCCGCATAGCGGTTGTCGCTTCAGCCCCTTCTCTTGCAGCCAGTGCAGCCTGCCTGAACATGGCTTCCACAGAAGCCCCTTCCTGCGCTTGCGTTTCAAGGGCATGAATGGCAGGGATTAAAGTATCCAGCATGGTTTTATCACCCTGCTTTGCACCGCTAAACTGAGCCATACGCTCTAACCCGCAGCGAAATGTGGCTGCAATTTGAGAAGGGGAAAGTAGCGGCTGGGATAACCCTTGTGCGATACCGATAAACAAATTACCCACCAGCATTCCGGCCGAGCCGCCATCCTGACTCATAATGGCCCAGCCAAGGTCATCAACCTCTTTCTGCCAGTCTCCGCTCTCTGGCAATGGCATCTGCTGAATGCAGTGACACACCCTGAGCATGGTGGTGCCGTGGTCACCATCACCTGTCTTACCGTCCAGTTCATTCAGGTAAGCCACATTGGATTCAATATGCTCCGCCGCATCAGACAACATGGCGAACAGCAACTGCCGATTGAATTCCGTCATAATAATTCTCCGGTTTCAGGCAAAACGAAGCCCTGCTTCAGCATCTCTGCGAAGCCTGTGCTATTCATTTTGCGATTGCCCGGCCTGCGCACTGGCAGGCCGGATTGGAACTACTGCTGAGTCCAGTAAGGCGTGTTACAAGGCTTGTCCCAGTAAGAGAGAGTTTCCTGATCAAACTTACCGATACACATCTGGAATCCGGCCATCTCCTGAACGGTTAACACCTCTTCCACTTTAGAGCGTGCAACGGTGACCTGTTTCTCTTCCAGCGCCAGATGACACGCTCTGGCGACAATAAACATCTCCATCAAGGTAGTGGCACCGGAGCCGTTAATCATCAGCATCAGATCATCTCCGCCCTGAATTTCAAGAGCTTTGCTAAGCTGAGACAGCATAATATTGGCGGTGTCATCCGCGGTCTGGATCTTCATCCGGCCACCGCCGCCTTCACCGTGCTGCCCCATACCAATTTCCATTTCGTCATCAGCCAGATCACCGATAGCCATGCCAGACTGAGGATGAGTGGCATTACTCATAGCGACCGCCAGAGTGGCCATATTCTGATTAAATTTATCAGCAACACGGTAAACTTCGTCCAGAGACAGGCCTGCTTCTGCTGCTGCACCGGCGATTTTATAGACAGGGACACAGCCAGCCAGACCGCGGCGGTCTTTCTTATCAGCTTCCAGTCCGGCACTGATGTCTTCATGGGTCAGCAACATTTTCACTTTAATGCCTTCCCGTTTCGCCATCTCCATAGCCATATTGGCTGCCATCACATCACCTTCGTGATTAAGCACCACAAACAGAATGCCGGCAGGACGCTGAGCCAGTTTCAGTGCTTCAAATACTTTCGGTGCACCAGGTGCAGCAAATATATCGCCTACCACTGAGTAATCGAGCATACCTTCACCCACATAACCGCTAAGCGCAGGCTCATGCCCGGCTCCGCCAAGGGTGACGATAGCCACTTTATTTGGGTCTTTCGGTGTTACACGGGAAACAATTTTGTCTGAGATCACTTTCACTTTTCGCGGGAACGTCATTGCCAGTCCCTGAAGAAGTTCAACCGTGATGTTTTCGCTGTTATTAATAAACTTTTTCATTGTAGGATTCTCTTTTTCACGTAACTGAATATAGGTTTTGCAACTGCGCTGTTCTACAGGAACTGCATCAACTCGACCGGAGCTTCGTCTTCCATAACAAAGGCAATCTTCAGCGTTTCGCTGGCATTAAATGGTTCCAGAAGCACCTTTTTCCCTTTCATTGCCTGTTCAAGATCATCCACTTCATAGGCAACATGAGCGGTATTTTTAAGCTCTTCCGGCATAGGGCTGTCTTGCAGAAAACGTAACCACTCAATGCGGTTTTCGCTTTTCGCAAAGTCAGTGACATATAAGCCGATATCCGGATTAAAAATCTCATCAGCATGCTCAACGGAGGTTGGTATACCAATATGATTAAACTTCTTCATTTCTGACTCCCTGAATTAGATTAGTTTGCTGTTTACGCAATCTAATATAGAAAGCTTTACCTCAAATAAATGCGACAAAGATCACTTCGAAAAAATAACACTAACTAGTTGATTATTAAATAATAATTATTAAGCTAAGCAGCTACTCCATAGCAAGTGCAACAAAATCGAGTTTGCTTTCTTAAAGAGCAAGTGCAACAACTAAAGTAAGGAAATACAAGTAAAGGAAGACAAGTAAGGCAGCAAGTGCAACACTCACCACCGGATGGCATAACGACAAAAACAGGCAAGTGCAACACGTGATCCCTGTTCAGTTTTTAAACAATTTTTTCCACTTCAACTCTAGCAAAAAGCGCATTGGTCTCATCCAGAGTCAGTTCAGGGTGATGATGAAGAACAAACGCCAGACATTGCTCCCGATCCCAGTCGAGACTCAGTAGCTCTCTGGCTAACTCTTCATACTGGCGTTCAACAACCTGCTGGTGAAATTTCTTACGGTAGATGGCCATCCGCTGAGCTAACTGAGGCTCATAGCCGTAGGGGCCGGAGTTTCGGTTCAGCTCCCGGCTTACGGTAGAGCGGTGAACCTGCAATAAACGGGCGATCTCAGACTGAGACTTACCTTCCTTTCGCATCGCCCATATCTGTAGTCTTTTCTCTTCAGTCAGCTGTTTGTACATAATGGCAATTTCCGTTTTGCTGTCAGTTGTTCTATGCTGAGTTTCAAAACTATACAGTGCCCTAAAATCCATTTCTGAACAGTGAAGTGACAGGCATACAGACGCGGTAGTTTATGCAGAAGTTCACATATTCACTCCATCAATATTTACACTCCATTACCACTGTTTTACGAAGCTTTACAATAGAGCAGCTAGAATAACGACAGGTTTTGTAAAGGATACTAACTTATGCGTTTACCTCTGAAAGTAAGAGCCGTTTTTTGCCCCTCTTTACTGTTGATCGCCTGCGCAGCACAGGCTGAAAGCTACAACATAGTAGATACCAATCAGCTAAGCTGTTTCGGTTCTAAGTACGCCTCCTCCTGCCCCACTTCTGACTCCCCTTTTTACGGACAGGACGCTCAATATCAGGGCAACCAACCAACATATAAAGCCAATAGCAACGGAACAGTAACGGATATGGTTACTCAGCTAATGTGGACAGCCAGCAGCGACCTGAATGGTGACGGCAAAATTAACAGCAAAGACAAGCTAAGTTATCAGGATGCCCTTGAATATGCAGAGTCTCTGCGATTTGGCGGATACAGTGACTGGCGTCTTCCAACCATTAAGGAACTCTATTCACTTATTCTGTTTGATGGTCAGGATCCCAGTGGTATCAGTCAGTCCGGAAAGGTAGAACTGATCCCCTTTATCGATACACGCTATTTTGCTGTTAACGGCGGTGACACAGAAGCGGGAGAGCGGCTGATAGACGGTCAGTTTGTCTCTGCTACTAAATATGTCTCTACCACCATGAAGAGGGATGAAACCGTATTTGGCGTCAATTTTATCGACGGCAGAATAAAGGGCTACGGTATGAACCATCCGCGTATTGG
Organism: Vibrio sp. SCSIO 43137; assembly: GCF_028201475.1. Classification (NCBI taxonomy): domain Bacteria; kingdom Pseudomonadati; phylum Pseudomonadota; class Gammaproteobacteria; order Vibrionales; family Vibrionaceae; genus Vibrio; species Vibrio sp. SCSIO 43137. The sequence continues at coordinate 1,075,941 of NZ_CP116384.1, forward strand.
TGAAAAAACCTTTTATGTGCTCGTTGTAAGGGGCAACCCTGATTACGGTTTAAACCAGTTTGTTGATAACAGAGACGGAACCATCTCAGACAGAGCAACCGGCTTGCTGTGGCAACAAAATGACAGCCAGACAGCCATGAACTTTTCAGATGCACTGAACTATTGTGAAAACCTCTCTCTGGCCGGTAGTGACCAATGGCGTTTGCCAAATATTAAAGAGCTTCAGTCTATTGTTGATTACTCGCGCTCTCCCGATACCAGCTCGTCCGCAGCAATCGACCCTCTGTTCAGCACCACTAAGATAAAGAATGAAGCCAATAAAACCGACTATGCCAGCTACTGGAGTAGTACCACTCACCAGAACCAGAAAAACGGTATCAAAGCAGCATATATCGCTTTTGGCCGCTCCTTAGGGTATATGAACGGAAGCTGGCTGGATGTACATGGTGCAGGGTCTCAGCGCAGTGATCCGAAATCCGGTAGCGCCTCAAAGTACCCGACCGGCCATGGCCCTCAGGGAGACGCAATACGTATAAACAACATGGTTCGCTGTGTCGCTGATAACAGCCTTTTTGTTCAGCAGCCAACTCAGCAGCAAAGAGAGACTCAAACCTTTATCAGTACCCCTGAGAATGACCGGAAAAACAGCTCCGGCAAACCTCAGTTAAAACAAACCAGCAATAACCGCAGTCAGGGAAACGACCACTTCTCCCGGATGGACAAAAACGGAGACGGCAAACTCTCTAAAAGTGAAGTCAGGGGGCCTTTAGCCAGTGACTTTAGTAGGCTGGATAGAAACGGAGATAACTACCTCAGCAGAGATGAACTGCCTAAACGACGCTAACTTCCTGTCTCTACTCAGAGTTTATCTCGTCCAACAAAGCCGGTTTTTCACTGGCTTTGTTGTTTAATATAAAAAGCCTTCAGAGCCTCAATCAGGCGAAGGGAATCCCTGCACGATATCTGTACTAAACTTAAATCAATTGTTTCGATTCAGTCTGACCATAGGGCGCTTCAATACCGAGGAGTATCGCCATCAGTAACTGAAATAACCTCGTCTGGGTCTGATATGTATAGGTTAGCGGTGTTAATTTCTCTCTTTTTCTCACTGCCTGTTTACTCAGGTCAGTCTGAGCGCCCGCTAAAGCTGGTAACACTGGAGTTCACCCCATATGTCTCATGCAGTGGTGAGGTACCAACCGGCAGCGCCGTTGATATTTCCCGTATGGCCTTAAAAACAACAGGCCACTCTATTGTCGTCGAATGTCTGCCGTGGAAGCGTGGTCTATATATGGTGGAAAACGGTTATGCCGACGGTATTATTATCGGTTTCAAAACACCTGAGAGAGAGGCTTACGGCCTGTTTCCCGACTATCCGATTCAGTACAGCCAATACAAGATATTTGTTAAAAAAGGCCACCACTTTACCTTTAGCGATCTCAATGATCTGGAAGGAAAAATCATTGGCGTTGATGTAGGGCACTCTATTTCACCTGAGTTTGATCAGGCCCTTGCCGAAGGTAAGTTCTCCATTCTGCAAGGGGCGACTTCTGAACAAAACCTCAGGAAACTGGTCGCGGGACGCATTGATGCCTATGTAAATAATGGCGCAGTAACCCAGTATAAAATCAATATTCTCGGCCTGAGCGACCAGATAGAACCCCTGAACAAACCTATTTCAGCCCCTCTACCCTCTTATCTCTGGTTTTCAAAAGCAGCTGACATCCGCGATAAAAATCAGTTTATTGAAACGCTAAATCAGACACTTAAACGTATGTGGTCTAACGGCACCATTGAGAGAATTACCGAAGATTACATTAATCCGATCTCAGATACGGGCAACTAATAATGAGCGGGATTAAAGCATTGTCACTATTACTACTTGGTCTGCTTTTACCCGCCACAGGTCAGGCAAAGGTGTTTGTTGCCACCTCGGATATCTGGGCTCCTTTCTTTATGGAGCAGAAAGGGCATTACTCGGGCATTGGTGTCGATATTCTGCGGGAAGTATTTAAGCGCACCGGAGATCAACTCACCATTAAAGCTCTGCCGATGAGAAGAGCAGAGTGGCTTTTCGAGGAAAACAGTGTTGATCTGATTGTAATGGACTCCCCCTCCTGGAACGACCCTGGTAAAGCCGACACCTATCTGTTCTCTGACACCATACTTAGCGTCAGGGAACATATCTACTTTTCCCGCACCGAAGTCATTCAGGTCAGCCAGCCGGAAGATATGGCGCAGAAAGTTATCGGTACCCGTAAAGGCTACCGTTTCCCTCTGTTTTCTGAAGCTTTCAGCAGCGGATTGGTAACAAGGCATGAAGCAGATAGTGATCTGCTGTTGCTGAAACTGCTTATAGCAAACCGCACTGATGCCATCTTTATGGACTCAGTCGCTTTTGCCTACGCTACCCGAACCTTTAACATCAACCGGGACCTGTTTGTCAGGGGTATGGAGTTAAGCCACGCCGATCTTGGTATCAAGCTTACCGCAGCCAACTCCGCCGCTCTGCCCAGAATCAACAAAGCCATTGCCGAAATGAAACTGGATGGCACTATTGCCAGAATCTGTAATCAATACTTGTCAGAAGAGGCTACAAAGTAAGGGAAACGCTTCTTCCGCCTTCGATATCACTGCTTGAATACTGCCAGCGATACTGTTTTATTAGTTTTTCCGTTAACTGAAGCCCCAGCCCGAACCCAAGCTCTTCCCGGCTCTCCTGCCCTTTACTATTTTGGTTCACAATCTGAATAACCCTACCTTTTTGCTCAATAGATACCTTTCCTTCAGCGGTATGTTGAAAGGCGTTTCGGATCAGGTTAGCAATCACTATCCTGCAGAGCATGGCCGGCAACTCAAACTCCTGCCCATCCGTTGATATTTCGACTTCTACCTTTTTGCCGATGCGCAGGTAGTCCAGTTCATGTGTCAGTTGCTCCACCAGACTCGCCAGATTAACCTGCTCCTGCGGCAGAGATTTACCTTCGCTTCTGGTTAACCAGAGCAAGGTTTCCGTTAAATCTGTCATGGTAATGCTGGCTCTGTGAATTCGCTCCACCACTTCCTGCTGTTTTTCAGGATTTTTTTGGGCCTTAATTAGCTTGTTTAGTAGCTCGGAGTTGGTTCTGGTTACCGCTATCGGGGTACGTAACTCATGGCTGGCATAGCTTAAAAACTGTTGTTCTCTGTCCAGACTTTCCTGCACCGAAAGCAGGCTGCTTTGAGCTAACGATGCTAACGTGTTCAACTCAGCATAGTTGAAGTCAGGAGGCGGATTTTTTAGGTTTTCAGAATTTAGCTCTTTCGTCCACACTTTCAACCGTTCGATAGGCTCAGCTATTTTACGAATCAAAAAGAAAACCACCACACTAAACACCAATATGCCAAGCGCCCCATAAAACATCAGTTGAACATGATGTGATGTATTTAGGTCTTTAAAGTTTTCAATATCCTCACTCAACACCTCTTTGGCCAGAAAACGCACTTCACCACTTTTATTCATAGTTTTTATAGCAAACACGGCGCTTTTGGGCCGGTTAAGAAAACTCTTTTCCTCAATACGGGCGTACAGCTTAAACAGCCTTTCCGGCTCAGCTTGAAATTTCACCCTGATACGCTCGGGAATATCCTGCCAGCGGCTTGCTATGGTAAGCGTTAACCCTTTGATCGGCTTTCCATCTTCCACACCAACAGCCTGAGTGGCATCCAGCATGGATTGCCGGGTAGCAATCTTAAGGCCGTCTACAAAATAGTTTGCTGACAGAATCGAAAAAGCAATGATGGTGACACTGCCGACAATAAGCAGTGAAACCAGAAAATAGATACGAAGGCTGGGCCTGATTTTCATCGCTTACTTAATCTCCTTCAGAGCAAATCCTCGCCCCTGTATAGTGTGCAAAAGCTTCTGTTCATAATCGCCATCGAGCTGTTTGCGCAGGTTAAACATATGCACTTTCAGGCTATTGCTGTCCGGCTGTTCATCCCCCCAGACACCCTGCATAATTTTTTCCCGCGAAACCGTATGAGGGCTGTTACGCATCAGAACTTCCAGAATCTTGATCGCGGTCGGTGACAGAGTCAGTGGCTGACCGCCCCTGAACACCTGTTTCTGGGTAATATCCAGCTCAATATCTGCCACTTTCAGCTTCGCTGTCTGTCCACTGCGCCGTTTTGCCAGCACCTGAACACGGACAATCAGTTCCTCCATAGCAAAAGGTTTCACCAGATAATCATCAGCACCGGTTGAAAAACCGACCAACTTGTCGTTCAGGGTATCTCTGGCCGTCAGCATAAGTACCGGTACATCTATCCCCTGCTCCCGAAGTGATTCACACACCTTTAACCCGTTCATTTTTGGCAGGTTCAAATCCAGAATTACCGCATCATAAAGGTTGCTTTCAATCAGGTTCAGACCTGCCACACCATTTGCCGCGTGATCACACTGAATATCTTCCAGTTCAAAGTAATCGACAATGGCTTTAGCCAGATCGATATCATCCTCAACCAAGAGTAGGCTTAACTTCATTGTGCTCCCCTTTCCGGAGCTGCTACGCTCCGGGCAATTTGATTCTTATTGTAGTACAGGCGCCGTTTTCGCTGAGAACTTTGCTCTGATTTTTGAAGGTAGCGCTTTGATTTCACACTGAATTAGCAACAAAGAAGGTGTAAGTATCAAAGTTATCACACTCGCAAACAGAATACCGTAACCTAATGACGCAGCAGCCGGTATCAGGAACTGAGCCTGAAGGGAGGTTTCCGACAGAAGCGGAACCAAGCCGGCAAAGGTTGTCACGGAAGTAAGCACCACGGCTCTTAACCGGCCAGTACAAGCTTCCACTATGGCGTCGTGCAGACTGAGCTTTTTCTCTTTGATCAGATCATTAAACCTTGAAACCAACAGCAGGCTGTCATTGACCACCACACCAGACAGGGCAAGGATTCCGTTCAGGGACAAAATACTGACCGTCAGGTCGTTACCCCAGTGTCCCAGTATGGCACCCACAATTCCGAATGGGATTGCCGTCATAATGATTACCGGCTGAATATAAGACTTAAGCGGTATCGCCAGAAGAACGTAAATGGCGATAAGTGCCAGACCAGCCATATGCATCATTGATTCCATTGTTTCTGCCTGCTGTTCCGCCTCTCCGGCAAAATCCACTACCAGCCCAGGATACTGGGCCAGAAGATTAGGTACCACCTCCGCTTCCATCTTCGCCACCAGCTGTGCCGGTGCTATGATGTCTTTATCTACCGAAGCCGTGATATACACTGCGCGCTGGCTGTCAATACGGGTCACCTCAGACTGCTGAAACTCGGTAAAGACCTCTGCCACTGTGCTTAACGGTACAACCGTACCATCTGCAGTCCGTATATTGGCCATTTTGATGTCTGCCAGTGTCTGCCTCTGTTCCTGAGGGTAGCGTACTTTAACGGCAACTTCGCTTTTGTTGCGCTGGAATTTCTGAACCGAACCGGCACCAAATGACTGAAGTATCTGGCCAGACAGGCTGGCCGTATCCAGACCAAGTGCCCTTCCCTGCTCTGTCAGTTCAAAACGGTACTGAGGTTCACCGGGGTCAAGATTATCGTCCAGACCACTTACCCCCTGAACTTGCTGCAACTGCTGCTTAAATGCATTACCAGCAGCGACTACCGTCGTTTCATCCCATGCTTTAAGTTCTACCTTAAAGTTGTCCACCATTCTGTTCTGCGACTGAATATCCAGCTTTTTAGTCCCTTCCAGCTCTCCGCTCAGTTCAGTCCACAAAGTGGCAAATTGCTTAGATGAATAGACAGAGTCGCTGTCCAGTTCAATGGTCACCGTTCCTGAATCATCCGCTTCTGAAAGCACCTGCAGACTAAGAATTTCGCTCTCGCTATCCGCCGCCAGTTCTTCTCTCAGTTTTTTATCTGCATCATAGGCAGCGGACTCAAGCAGAAGCAGGTTGCTTCTGGTCTGGCCGAAACTGCTGTCGTTTTGCATGCTCATACTGGCTAAGACAGTATCTCCCGGCATTTCAGGGAAGAAAGCCACTTTAACCGCACCACTCATCGGCATACCAGCAACCAGCACAAACAGCGACAAAAACAGCAGGATCACAGCGTAACGAAAGCGCAAAGCCACCTCGATAATACGGCGGTAAATCACTCTGCTAAACCATTGCAGGCCGCTGTCAGCGCCATGCTGAATCTTGGCCCACAGACCTTTAGGCTGATTGCGGCTTGTATCAATATGAGCCAGATGACAAGGCAGGATTAACTTGGATTCCACCATTGAAAGCATCAGGGCAACGGCTACTACAGTAGCAAACTGGGCGTATATCTGCCCGAGAGTACCAGTAACATTAGAGAGAGCGACAAAAGCAGCAACCGTGGTTAATACACCAAACATGGTCGGAACGGCCACTTTCAGGGTGCCATTGATGGTACTGTTAATGCTGTCACCCAGCTGTTTACGGGTAGTATAGATACTTTCACCCACCACAACGGCATCATCCACCACTATCCCCAGCGCCATAACAAAACCAAAAGTGGTTAACTCATTGATGGTCAGCCCTAAAAAGCTCTCTCCCATAAAGAACATGGTGCCAAGGAAAACAAAAGGGATCCCTGCCGCTACCCAGAGCGCCACACGCACATTCAGAAATAGCGCTAATACAACGAACACTAATGCAATACCGGTTAAGGCATTTTTTGACAGCAGAGAAAGACGGTCTGATATGACGTTACTTTGGTCATACCATGTATCGATAGAGACGTTATCCGGCAGGATATTGCTGTTTCTCCACTGCTCAACAACCCCTTTGGCCTGCTCAACAACGTCAATAACATCACCGTACTCATCCATCACAATCTGTATCGCCATGGCATTCTGCTGTTGATAGCGCGACAGACTGAAAGTATCGTCGTCCAGCTTCTCTTCTATTTTGGCCACATCGCCGAGACGAACAGTAGAGCCATCCGCCTGTGTGATTAAAGGGATAGAACGGAACTGTTCCACTTCATAAGCCTGCTCAGTGGTTTTAAGTCGAACCACCTTATCCCCGTTACGCAAACTGGTGGACATTGCGGTGGAAGATTCAGCATTGATTACCGAAGAGATATCAGACATGGTCAGGCCATAGGTCTGTAACTTAAACTCATCCAGCTCAACAGAGATTATCGGGTCGGCTTTGGCCTTTATGGTCAAATCCCGGATAGCAGACTGTGACAGCAGATCCGATTTCAGCTGCTCAGCCAAATCCTGAAGTACCTGTTCATCAGCTTCTCCGTACAGCTGAACCCAGATTGCGTGATCCTGCCTTTGCGCTTTATCGATAACCGGTCTGTCGGCGTCAGATGGCAAATTACTGATGGCGTCGACCTTGGTCTTAACGTCACTGAGCAGGGTATCCAGATCATACTCTGTCTCTTTTTCAATAGTGATCCGGCTGCCGGTGGCGTTAGAGGTTGAGGTAATTCTTTTAATACCGGCAACCGTCTCCAGGGCATCTTCTATTTTAATAGTGACCCCTTCTTCAGCCTGCTGCGCATCGCCGCTGTCATAAGAGACCGATACGGTTACCCTGTTAGGTTCAATACTGGGAAAGCCTTCCTTACGTAGCCCCACAAGGGCTGAAATACCCAGAATTAACACTGAGATCAACAGTAAGTTAGCGGCTACTGAGTTTTTAGCGAACCATGCAATGATGCCGGTCGGATTCTCTCCGGCAGGTACTTGTCTGCTCATGACTGCCCCTCAGTTTTCGCTGCAACCAACATATTAGCCTTGTAACTATTAAGTGGTCTCTTCACTACTAAGCTTTTTTCAGAACTCAATGGAGAGATATATACGTAATCACCTGATGAGAACTGAGTCTGCACCGGGTAACTATGTAGCAGTCCAGCGTTATCTACCATCCAAATCTCGCCCTGCTGAGAGATAGCAGAAGCCGGTAACTTCCACAAACTGTTCTTTTCTGAGCCGCTGATATCTGCCCTTACAAAAGAGCCCGGGTAAAGATCCGTGCTCTGCTCAAGGGGCTTATCCACCACAACCCACAGAGAACGTTGCCTTGTCGAGCTATTCAGGTGTTGCTCTACTCTGCGGATATATCCTGTCCAGCCAGACTGGCCGTCAGAACTGGTTAGGGATACAGGCCACTGATTTGGGTTTTCTGCCAGTTGTTCATTGTCCAGATTAGGCAGATTCCCCCACTGGCTCTGAGAGAGTGGGATCTTGATTTCCATCTCTTCAACACTATACAAGGTGGCAACGGTTCCACCTGTTTGCAGATAACTGCCCGGAGCAATATCCCGGCTGACAATCAAGGCATCAAACGGCGCCCGGATTTGGGTATGACTGAGATCTTCTTTCGCTTTGATCTGCGCCTTTTGCGCATTTTCCAGCGCTTTTTTCGCCTTAATTAACTGAGGTTCACGTAGCACCAAAGCCGATGCCGGCTCACCTTTTATCCCCGATTTTTCCCATTCAGATTTGGCCTGAGTACCCTGCCGTTCCTCTTCCAGCAAAGCCAGTTTTGCCTGAGCAAGGTTACTTTCTGCTTCCGCCAGAGCCTGTTCATAAGGTGCGGTGTCAATGCTGGCCAAAACCGTGCCTTTTTTAACTACCTGACCCGATTCAAACTGGCTGTTTACACTGTTAACTCTACCGTTAACTTCCGATGAAAAAGTAAGCTCAAAGCGCGATCGCGCTTCGCCGTAACCAGTAACATGTGCACGGTAACTACCAGCGGTCACCTCGATAACTTCTACCTGTTGTAACGTTACTGCGGGAGCATTGGTTTTCTGTTCCGCCTGAATCCGGCTCTCTTGCTCTTTCTGAGCTTCAATCTGAGAGCCGTTAAATGCCGCTGCAGCAAAGATGGAAGCGGCAGAAACTGCTGTTACGGCAATGGTAATTAAATGTTTTTTCATGAGGATGCTCCAAGGCCAAGTGCCAGCCCTAGATCGATTCGGTTACTAAGGCGGTTGTAAGTCATTTGTGTCAGCTGCGACTCAAGGTCAAAGGTTTTTTGCTGTGCGGTAAGTAAATCAAATATGGTTGCAAGCCCCTGCCGGTACTTCTCTTCGTAGGTCACTGAGCTACGTTTAGCACTGGCCAGAGCGTCCCTGATATGGGACTGCTGCCGTTGCAGGGATTTTTCCTGTCCGAGAGCGTTTTCTACTTCATTAACCGCCGTCAGGAGGGTCTCCTGATAAGTCCAGTAGCTTTTTTCTGTGGTCAGTTGGGCTATTTCTGCCTGAGAACGGAGTTTGTCTCCCTGAAACAGCGGGGCAGATATACTGCCAAGCAGGCTCCACAACGGGCTGGCAAATAGGGCTTGCGATGGTGTATCTGCCACATCCGATAAGGAAGCGGACAGATTGATACTCAGCAACATGGCTTTATAGGCTGCGTCGGTACGTAACGCTTCCGCTTCAATGTTGTAGAAAGCGGCCCGCAAGTCCGGCCGTCTTTGCAGATTCTGCGATTGCATCTCATCCAGCGGATAGATTACCTGAGGAAACTCGCTGCTGATTTCCGGAAACGGCATAGGTTCGCTACTTATCTGACCCAGTTGCATCATCAGGCTACGGCGGCTCTTCGCCAACTGCTCGCTATAGTCCGCCACCGTTGCACTGCTCGAAGCGCTACTCGATTTGGCACTGTCCAGATCTTCCAGATTATCCAGGCCGGCACGATAACGCTGCAGGATCAGGCTTTCGTTATCTTTTAATATAGCGAGACGCTTCTGCTCAATAGCCAGCAGTTGTTGCTTCAGGCTGATATCCAGCCAGCCACGCATAATATTGGCCGCCAGTAAATCCTTAGCCGCCTGAAGATTAGCAGTACTGGCTGCCACATCCTTTAGTGCTGCGTTGTTACTGTCATCCAGCCTCTGCCATAAGTCCAGTTCCCAGCTCACAGTAAGATCAGCGTTATAGCTCTCATCACTGTTCTCTTTTGCTGTTCCGCTAAAAGATGCGCTTGCAGACGGAATACGGGCAGCATATGAGATATCCTGCTGCTCATAAGCAATTTTCAGGGCAACCACACTCTGCTGCAGGCCGGGATTGCTGTTCATTGCAGTAGCAATCAACTTATCCAATTCTGAAATTCCGATAAGATCCGTTAATAAAACGGCAGGCTGCTCAACGGCATTAGCGGGAAGATTAAGCTCACGCTGCATCACCATATTGGTGACGCTTAGTGACTCTTCCGCCTGTGTGGTAAAAGAGAGCTCTGATGTAGTACTGCAACCTAACAGGCCGCTCACCAGCACAGAGATTAAGGTATATCGTATTGAACGATGGGGCTTCATGGTAAACACCTCCGAAATTGATAACACGATGCTATCAATCCGAAGGGTTAAAGCTGGGTTAAGTGGGGGAGATTACTTAGCAACCATCACTTCGTTTTGCTGATTAAGGGCAGTCAGCAAGATGATTTTGTCTGTGATATAGCTGATTTTTTTAGCCTTTTTCATCTTATTGAAATAGATGCTTTTCAGAAACTCGGCCTCTGTTGCCAGAGGGGTAAGACCATCGGGAAGCCCGGTATTTTCAATGCTTTCTACTTCCATCAGTAAAAAACCATCTTCTATTTGCCAGCGACCTCTGTCCTGTATATCCAGCGATAGCAGAGGATCTGCTTCGCTGGTAAATGCACGAACCTTACTTTGCCGGATATAAAAACCGTTACTTAAAAACTTGGTATTACTCGTTGAACGGACTTCCTGAACAGGAGGAATTTTACTCTCTTTCGGCAGTTTATCCTTCTCACTAAGTAGTACCCTGTTTTCATTTATCCAGATACTGGAACTGATTTTGCTACTCTGATAGAAGTCGGAATGTAAAAAGAACAGACCCGAAACAGTGATAATCATAAGGGCGGCTATAATGCGCAGAAGCTTCATTGAGTACCTCCACGCTGACAGACGGAATCTCCGGTCAGGACATCAGGTGAAATTTCAAGGTTTAGCGCATATTCTGCTGAGGGGAAAATTAGGTTTAGTATCCAGCCCTTCTGCCTCCCCTTTCCGACAATCACTCTTTCCGGCCGGCGTGGTTCACCATTCTCAGACAAATAGAGCTCAACGCAGGCAGTAAAACTTTGTGCCAAATCTTTATTCAGATAGATACTGCTGTCGGTAACAAAAACGTTAGCATCAGCGATAGAAATATCGGTTAAGGTTACCGTTTTAGACACCAGCTTGGGGCTAAGGGTAGCAAGCATAATCCCGGCAGAAATCAGTACAGCTATCTCTTTCCAGCAACGTCTCAACAGACCCTGCTTAAATGGTTTTCTGTTATTTTGAGCCATCAAATGACCCACTATCGGTTCAGAGCCTGCATCAGAAACCTCTGCTGACAAAGAAGCCTGATGATTACTTTCAACCACCTCCACAGAGGCGATAAACTGATAACCTTTTTTAGGCACTGTTTTAATATAGCTGGGCGATTTAGCGCTATCATTAAGCAATTTTCTAAGGGTTGAAATGGCCTGAATCACGCTGGATTCATCAACACAGAACCCTTTTTCAGTCCAAACCAGCTTATGCAATTCGTCTTTACTGATCAGGTTTCCTCTCTTTTCCATCAACACCAACAGCAACTGAGCTTCGTTGGCTCCGATATAAGTTCCTTTTTCATCCCTTCCCTGCTCATAAAGATAATTGCTTTTTACATCAAAGATCAGACAGTTATTTATCAGATACTGCTTATTCGCCGATTCGTTAAGCTTACTCATGACAATGACCCGTGTAGTACAAACTGGCGGTAACTTAGCGTTTAACGGGTTAAAAGGTGGTTAAAGAGTAGAGAAACAAGGCGGAATTCACCTCACCTCAGGCTAAATGCAACTCAAGTATCATGTTTCAAACCCCAACCGTACAAAGCTCATTTTTACGTTTAAGGCTCAAACATCTCGATTCGGTCAATTAATTAACAATTCGGTTACACAATAGTCAATAAAGTGTCTACATTTAGTTATGCAACTGATGAATATACATCAGAGTATTAATATTTTTATGGATATAAATGTCAGGACGATGCTATGGCCAGAAGAAACCAGACCACCATCAATGAAGAAGTTACATTTTCAGAATCCGCAGAACTTGTTTCAACCACAGATAAGCGTGGTGTAATTACTTACGCCAATGATGAATTTTGCCAGATTTCCGGTTACTCCAAACATGAACTGGTGGGCAAAAACCACAACCTTGTCCGTCATCCGGATATGCCCAAAGCCGCCTTTAAAGATCTATGGGCACACTTAGAGCAGGGGCAAGCCTGGAGAGGCGCGGTAAAAAACCGTTGTAAAGACGGCCGCTACTACTGGGTGGATGCCTTTGTCACACCTATATATGAACATGGTCAGCTTATCGGCTATCAGTCAGTACGAAGAGTGCTGGCACCGGAGATCCGCAGCAGAGCTGAAAAGCTATATGCTGTTGCCGACAGAGGTAAGAGGATAACTGCGAAAATAAAACTGACCACCAAACAGAGAATCTTATTACTATTTGCCATTACGATGGGAGCGGTAAGCGCCAGTGTCTACCTGTCGCCGCTCTACTCCTTTATTATTCCGTTTGCCACCATCGCTGTGCTATACCATGAGCTGTTTGTCCGTCAGAAGTTCTATGAAGATCTACGGCAAACCTACGACAGTATCTCAAGGCTGGTATTCTGTAACGATCAGAGCAACTACGCCGAGTACCATATCAAGATGCAGCAAGGCCGGGTTCAGACCATTCTGGGACGGACGCTGGATAGCAGTAACGTCTTGCTGGATCAGGTTCATTCATTGGAAGATGCCTCTGATCACGCACACCACAATGTAGAAAAAGAGACCATTGAGCTGGAAAAAGTGGCTACCTCTATGGAAGAGATGGTTGCAACCATTAACGAAGTGGCCAGAAACAGCGCGGCAACCCTTGAACAGGTGCACAATGCCAACGAAACCTGCCAGCAGGCTACTGACTATATGGATAAAACCAAAAACGAAGTGTCTAACCTTGCCAGCGAAGTAGAAGCGTCATTCCTGTCTACGGAAGAACTGTCAACTAAGCTGAATGATATATCCAGCCTGATGGCAGAAATTCAGGGAATTGCCGAGCAAACCAACCTACTGGCACTTAACGCCGCTATTGAGTCTGCCCGTGCCGGTGAACAGGGAAGAGGTTTTGCTGTTGTCGCTGACGAGGTAAGGGCGCTCAGCCAGCGAACCCACAAAACCACAGAGAATATCCAGTCTTCTATGGGCAATGTTATGCAGTCAATTAATGCGCTGACGAACACCATGAAGAATGGCCAGAATGTGGCTAAGGTTTGTATGGACAACACCATGAGCACTCAGCAAACCATTAATGACCTGAATGGTGTGATGCAAAACATTGAAGATGCCGCTGCGCACATTTCAACGGCAGCCGAAGAGCAGACAGCGGTAGCTAAAGAGGTAAACCAGAATATTGTTGAGATTCGTAATGCTTCGCAGAGTAACCTGAAAGATGTCGATGAAGTGATTACGCTGGCACACAATATAGAGACCAAGGCGCAGCAACTCGCCTCTCTGGGGCTGTCATTTAAGCAGTAACAGTGACACTTTACTAAACGAAACCAGCTTGTTTTACAGGCTGGTTTTTTATTGCTCTGGATAGATATTCGCCAATACGGCGGCTATGCATCTCATTTCTGCCACCGAAAACGATTAGATGAGCATTTTCTCTTTGCCCTATGGACATCCCGTACTAAAGTGTTGAGTGGAAAAACTATGCAGAGCATCTACTATGAGTCTTCAAGATAAATTCCGTCAAATCGCGACGGATCCTCACCTGTCACCGAAACAGAAATCTAACTATCTGGCATTAGAGGCCGACGCGGCCATCCCTTATCCGCACATCTCAGACGAGCTAAAAAAAGCGATGGAGAGCGGTGCCATATGCGATATCTTTGAAGGCAATGCGCCTTTTAAACCAAGATACGTATTGCCGGACTATGCTAAGTTCCTGAAGCAGGGTTCTGAGTATCTTGAGCTGGCTCCTGCAACTAATCTGGACGAAGCATTAAACTCTCTGACTATCCTTTATCATCACGTTCCTTCCGTGACCAATATTCCGGTATACATTGGCCAGTTAGATGAAGTTCTTCTGCCTTACGTAGGTGATACCGACGAAGAGACCCTTTACCAGAAGCTAAAACTATTCTGGATTATGCTGGACAGAACTCTGCCTGATGCCTTTATGCACGCCAATGTCGGTCCGACAGACAACATTGTCTGCCGCACCATTCTTAAGGTAGACGCAGAGCTTAAACAGATTGCGCCTAACCTGACCTTTATGCATGATCCGGAGCAGACACCAGACGACCTGCTACGCTTAGCGGCCAGTTGCATCTGCGAATGTAGCAAACCGCATATTGCTAACTACCCTATTCATGCAAACACCTTTGATGAGAAGGGCTTTGCTATCGTTAGCTGCTACAACTCTCTTCCACTGGCGGGCGGTGCAAACACCCTTGTACGCCTGAACCTGAAAGAAGTAGCAAAAGACGCAAAAGACAGCAGCGACTTTATCGAATCCACACTGCCTCACTACTGTGACCTGATGTATGAGCTAATTGAAGCGCGTACCCAGTTCCTGCATAACGACTCTAACTTCTTCAACAGCTTCCTTGTTCAGGAAGAGATTATCTATGAAGACAGATTCGCGCCTATGTTCGGCATCTACGGTATGGCCGAAGCAGTAAATATGCTGAATGAGAAAGAGCAGATTTCTGCACGTTACGGCTTAGATGAGCAAGCTAACAAGCTGGGCCACCGAATCTCCGCGACTCTGGACAGTATCGTTAAGCAGACGCCTGTCAGCTATGGCTGGCACGGCCGTGCACTTCTGCATGCTCAGGGCGGCATCAGTCTGGATAAAGAGGTAACACCGGGCGTACGTATTCCTTACGGTGACGAGCCTGATCCGGTTACTCATATTAATGCGCTGGCAGAACACCATCAGTATTATTCATCAGGCATTAGCGACATTCTGACCATTGATGAAACCGTGAAAGATAACCCTGAAGCCATGTTCCAGTTGGCGAAGGGTGCCCTGTCTATCGGCTTCCGAGAGTTTACCGCCAACGTGGCATCCAACGATCTGGTTCGCGTAACCGGCTATATGATTAAGCTGTCTGATATAGCTAAGTTTGCCGAAAATGGTTCCAGAACCAACACCACCGGGCTGGGTGCAGAAGCGGCACAAAACACCAATATTCTTAACCGTAAACCTCGCGTAGCAAGTCATGAGCAATCTCCGGGCTACGGTCAGTAAGATACTCAACTTTTCCTGTGTTGACGGGCCTGGTAACAGGCTCGTCATTTTTCTTCAGGGCTGCAATTTTAACTGCCAGAGTTGTCATAACCCGCATACTATCGACCTATGCGACCATTGTGGCGACTGCGTAGAAGGCTGCCCGGAAAATGCCCTTTCCATGCAGGATGGCAAGGTGGTGTGGGACAAAACCTTGTGCACTCAGTGCGATGAATGCCTGAAAAACTGCTCCCGCCAGTCTACTCCGAAGACAGAATCCTACAGTGTGGAAGAGATGTTAGCGCTAATCCGCAAGCACAGCCCTTTCCTTAGCGGTGTAACAGTCACCGGTGGAGAAGCGACACTACAAGCCCGTTTTATTGCCGAAGTGTTTTCTGCCATTAAGCAGGACAAAGCACTCAGCCATCTTAGTTGTATGGTCGATAGCAACGGCTTCCTGAGTGAAACCGGCTGGCAGAAGCTTCTGCCGGTAACCGACGGCACCATGATAGATTTAAAGGCGTGGCAACAAGAAACGCACTTACGTCTTACCGGAAGAGATAACCATAAAGTAATGCAAAGCATTCAACTGCTCGCCAGTGAGAATAAGTTGTATGAACTGAGGTTACTGCTGATACCCGGACAAACAGATCTGGAAACAGAAGTCGATGCCCTCGCCAACTTTCTCACCCAGCTTCCGCCAGAAGTCCGCATTAAGCTGAACGCCTTCCAGACTCACGGCGTAACCGGCACCGCATCAGACTGGCCGGCATGCAGCAAAGAGCAGATTGAAGGCTTTGCAGAAAAACTAAACCAGAGAGGCATCAGCAATCTGGTACTGCCGACGGTTTATCTGTAGTTCTGATTAATCTAAACCAAACAGCTCTAGGCTATAGCAAAAAATCACTATCAACCACCAGCTCTATTTCGACTAAGTCACCCAACTGAATCTTATGTTTTTGCCGTATCTTGGCTGTTAATGGCAAAAGGTAAGCCGCGGATTTCTTGTCATACCATAGTGACGTTGACCATTTACTATCCTGATAAATCGCTTCTGTTTTTAACCTTCCCCAGCCAGATTCAAGGCTTCCGTGTGCCATGCGAATATGCTTTGATAGGGCATCAGGTAAGGTTAAAAAGTGCCAGCCACCCTGCCCGGCACTTTTCCAAAGCCTTGCTTGAAAACGGTAATTAATCTTTAGTTACCCCGCCCATTTTGTTGTAATAAGAAAATATCATCGACTCTTCGTCCATCAGGCCAAATACTTCCTGCGCTTGCGGGTTTGCCATCACCTGCTCAGAAGCAGCCTTTGCATCTTCTATTGATTCCCATGTAATAAAATCGAACCAACGTTTATTATCTTCGCTGTAGTAAAACGCTCTCGATTTAAAGCCGTCAAACTTTTCTACTATAGCATTCAGGCTCTCTATGGACTGTTGCTGCTGTTCAAGTGAAACTCCTTGTTTGTATTTAAAGGAGATAATTTCATAACTGTCGTTTGCGAATGCGCTGCTGGCTATTGTCATAATCAAAATTCCTATTAGTCGTTTTCTCATTTTAACCTCGCGGTTTCCTTGCTGAAATTAAGCTTAGCTTTTAATATGACAAAATATGTCACATTACTTTCGAGCTATGGCAAACAACAGTTTTCAAAACAAAAAGCGCAGACAAGACGAGATACTCAACTGCTTGCGGGATAAATCTTACTGGACGGCCTTGGAGTTAAGTAAGAGAGTAGCAACAAGCCAGCGCACTTTAATGAGAGACTTGGCCGAGCTAAAAGAGTCCGGCATTCCCATTGAGTCAGATCGGGGAAGAGGCGGCGGTATCAGGCTCAATGGCCGCTGGGGACTTGGACGCCTGCAACTTAGCTCAACGGAAGTAATTTCACTTTTGTTGGCACTCGCCATTGTGGAAAGCATTAATCCGCCGGTTTTGCTGTCTAACTTGTCCTCTATCAGAAACCGGATATCGGCCTCTTTTCCTGAGCAACAACGGAAAAACATAGACGAGCTTCGTTCCAGAATACAAATTGGCGGCAATGCCTCTGCGGCAGTAGTCGACAGTTACGAACTACCAAATACGGAACCGATGCCGGTTATATCGCAAGGATTTCTGGATATGAAAACGCTCGAAATTGAATATATCTCAGAAAAACAGCAAGTCACTCAGCGGGTTGTTGAGCCCCAAATGCTACTGCTTAACTGGCCGGCGTGGTATTTGCTCTGTTGGGACAGATTAAGGGATGAAGTCCGGATGTTCCGTATTGACAGAATACAGCGGGCAACCGTCAGTAATGAGTCATTTTCACTAAAAAAACGTAGCGTTTTGCTGGAAAATCTAGAGCACTTTTTCGATGATCTTTAAATATATAGAGGCTAATGGAAGTTAGGCGTGTGGCTAACTTCTCCTTAGTAAGTCCAATCTTCAAACTTCAAGCCTTCTACACGCTGAAACTCTCTTCTGTTATTCGTTATAAGTACACAATCAGTAGCAATGGCGTGTCCGGCAATCGCTGTATCGTTATTACCTATCGGTGTACCTTTCGCCATTAGATCACGCTTAACTTGAATTGTAGCGTCAACAGCTGCTTTATCCCAAGGTAGAATTTCATCAACACGTTTAAGAAACTCATCAACAAGCACTACATGTTTAGGAGCGGCTTTTTTACCTAATAGTCCATACTGCATTTCTTGATACGTTATTGCAGAGATAACTATTCGGTGTTGCTTTCCAACCACTGCTTGAAGCTTTTGCAATACGGTTATTGGCTGCTCTCTCATAATAAAAGAGCAGATACATGTATCGAGCATATAATTGATTTTCCTACTCAAAATTAAACCGCCCTTCATCTGCGATCACATCTTCGCGGTCAGACATAAAATCGTTGTCAGCCTTGCCTTGTTCAGCAAATGACAACCAATCTGGTCTGGCCGGACGCAAAGTGATTACATCACCATCCTTATTAATTTCCAGCTCATTAACTCCATCAAACTCAAATTCTTTTGGTAACCGAACCGCTTGGTTCTTCCCGTTTTTAAAGATTGATACTGTTCTCATAACACCCTCCCCAAAGGCATATGTCTAACATATGTTCAGTGTAGCCTCCACGTGACATATGTCAAGCATATGCTCAAGGGGTGGTTATTCAACCTTTCCAACCTTAGCTGTACCAAAAGAAGTATAAAATAACAAAAATGAAACTATGGATTCACCGAACACTATGATGATGAAACCGCAGTTTCACTTTAATAATTTGTGCTATCGCTCCCATGTAATCGCGGAATGTAAACATACCTTTAGAAAACCAGAGACACCTCTGGTTTTTACCAGTGTAAAAAACTATAAGTATTTTTTCTCCAATTCCAGCCAGCGTTCGATACCGACTTTTTTTGTTATCGAATCAACAAATTGTTTCGGTAGTTCTGTCTCCCACTCCATATTTAACAATGAAAGATAGCTATCAAGTGAACTCCCCTTAGAACCTAACTCGTTATCAAGCTCAGCCCAGAAAGCAACACCTTTGGTATAAAACAAACCGTAATACCGGTAGTTCTGCCTCTTAGTAACTTCGTCATTAGCAAGGTACAGACCCATGTTTCCGGCCGGAAAATTGGCAGCTATAGACTGCCAGTACTCGACAGGGTCTGCGAACTTGTATAACGTTTCACTCAACGACTTCTTAGCATAGTATTCCGCAAGAGCTTCATTAGCCCATAGTGGAGCAGGAATAGAAGAAAGAAAGTGAATGGATTCATGGGCTGATATTTTCAATAAGTGCTTGATAGCGTCAGTTGCTAGTTGTCCGTTTTCAACAGCAACATTTGAAATATATATTCGGTTACCGGCTGCCCCACTGATACTGCCCGTACTTTTGTCCCGCTTAAGCCATACCAACGACCACGGCTCCATCTTTTTAACGTCAAAAACAGAGCGAAGGTATCTCACTTGGTTACTCAGTACAGGCAGCCACTCCTCTTCACGTTGCAACAGTTGCTGTTGATCAGTCATCAGACGAACAGGAACATTATCAATATCTATCTGGTTAACCTTCATGCCCCACACGACAAACAAAGGCGGATTATCCACTGATGGCAGTTCATGGCAGTTGCGTCTGTCTGTATTGATACATATTTGGCCGCTCTCTTGCCCCTCAACTCTGGGAAAGCTATTCCACTCTGTAATTACGTACCAGCCATCAGCAGGAGAATAACTATCATTTTGTAACCCTACATCCATTCCGCTTTCGTCAACTTCTGAAAGAGCGAGTTCCCAGACAATGCGCTTACAAACAACTACTTTGCCATATTCAATGCTTCGATCCGGCTTATTATCCTGTTGGCATATCAAAGTCGGTTGAAAACTGTCTCGTAACGTTCTGGACGGTAACATTGTGAGGCTCTGGAAGTTACTCGTGTCAATTTTCACCTTAGCTATCGACGGACGTTCACCGCTAACTTCAACATCATATATTACGGTTGAACTGGTGGTGGAAGCTCCGACCCAAAAGCTGCTCAGCAGAAGCAGAAACGTGGATAGTGGAATGATACGACCCAAATTAGACGCCTTATGTATACAGTTGAATATAGTATTAACCATAGAAAACAGAAAAAATTCAAACTATGGCAATTAATACCTGATACGCCCACTTTGTGGTCATAAACGACTTAGCGATAACAATCTCATCGGCATAAGGCAAAAACAGTTCCCAAACGACTGCCCCGCCACCCACGATAAGTACATCTTCGGAATCTTTATACTTATTCACGACCTGCATATAGTCCGTTACAACGGTTGCTTTAGTGTTGCCCCGCAAATCGGCTGGACGAGAGCTAGAAGCTTTTCTCCACCCATTACCTATCTGTAACTGTGCACTTCTTGGCATTCATAAGAACCCATCTCAAACTCCCGACATATCCAGGTGCGATTTTCATAAATACTGCACTTGAAGGTGTCTCTGTCTAAAGCTGAACACCAACCATCTTCCAGCCTGAGCATGATTTCTCCGCCCCAAGCATCCCTACTTATATGCTCCTCTGGAACTGAAGTGTCTGAAACAATCATCACTTCAAGGCGGCAACAGCAAGCCTTACAGTTTGAGCAACTAATATTGGCTTTAATTTCGCTTTTGTCGGGTGTGTTCATAGAGTCTTACAACTCAAATAATTTATCAAAATTGCGTTTTTCAAGAATATCTTCGATTTTTCTTCTTGCTGATTTTGTATTTTTAATATCACCTTCAGGAACTTTATTCTCTTTTTTAGGTGATTTTTTATGACTTTTTTTCATTTGAGCTGTCCTTAGCATGGCCGTCAATCAATTCTGAAAGAGCCTAACTTAACACCAACAGCTGATAATATATTTCCCATCATATTTGATTCGGAAAAGGTAAATTCTAGATTATGTTGTTTGGCGTGAAGTTTAGGGGAAATGTGACGTTGTAGAATGTCACTATTGAGTTGATGTATGTGTGCTGACCAATTTAGTTGTTCATTATCCAAGCAAAATTCTATTTTAAACATATATTGAGCTCAGATTTATTTGATTTTTTGTGTCTATCACATGTTTTTTTATACCAGCCTCGCTGGCGACTAGTTCTTCGAGACAATAAAACTCCTGAAAATTAAGTGTACTTAAAATATTTATATGGAAAGAGAGTGGGTGTAATGTACTTACATCACACCCAGTGCTGTTATAGCGCGACTACGTTTGACGCTTGAGGGCCTTTTTGACCTTGCTCAACGTCAAAGCTAACTTTTTGACCTTCAGCTAATGTCTTAAAACCGTCAGATGCGATAGCTCTGAAATGTACAAATACATCAGCGCCGCCATTGTCTTGTGAAATAAAGCCAAAGCCTTTAGATTCGTTAAACCATTTTACTGAACCAGTAGTTTTAGTAGACATAAATACCTCTAAGAAATTAATAATATTGAAACTGCGAGCAACTGCTATTTAAGAAACTATGACGAGAAGCAATCACAGGAGCTAAACGAAGGTATCGAAAGGAAACTGGGAGAGGGCTTGTACTAAATTTTCACTAATAGCTCGTTTGCAAGAGCTAGGGGCACTATACAGCTTGTTTGGAAAATGAACAGCTTTATTTTCTTTTTTTCAAAATCTGTTGAGTTTGAGGTAGTCAACTCCAGCAATAGTAAGCAACTTTAATGCAAATTAACCACCACTGACAACGATGGTCTTTGGCGTTTAGGACACATAAAATTGTTCAATGATAGCTAAATTAAAAGAGTGACTACCGGCAACCGAGGCTATTTCAATATTAAAAAACTCGGGTAGCGAATTTTATTAACCAAAATATAAAGCCTTAAGGCCACGATAACGATAACACAGGATACAGAAGCGATGCCATAGGAAACACCGAAGTTGATTAAAGCAATATAAATGCTGCTGCCCAAAATAACGATGGATGCGTAAATATCGGTGGTATTAAAGATGTTTTCACGGTGAGACAAAATATCCCGCAATACACCTCCGAACACCGCGGTAATCATCCCCATCATCACCGCAACATAAGCCGCGTAACCCGTAGAGTAAAGCTTGGCCGTTACCAGAACCGCAAACAGAGAGACACCTAACGTATCAAAAAACACAATCATCTTTTCTACTTTCGACTTTCTTAACTCATGAATAAGAAAGAATCCGACTAACGAGCCGGCCAGTGCCACCCAAAAATAGGTTTGGTCACGAATCCAGAATACCTGGTCAGCATTGATAATCATGTCACGCAAGGTTCCTCCCCCCAGTGCCGTAATCCAGCCAATAAGGAGAATACTGATAATATCTTTGCCCCGGTTTGATTCAATCATCACACCACTTAGCGCGAAAGCAACAATGCAGGTCATTTCCAAATAGTAAGTAAACACGTCGGCTCTGTTTCCTTTTCCATAAACCCATTGAAATTACTTAGCTTCTAAGATTTCGTCAATATCCTTGCCTCGCAAAAAAAAACTCTGCTTATAGTGAATAAGCGGGGTGAACAGAAACAGACGGATTTGGTTGGTGGTTTTTAACTCGAAATTACCACATTCGGTGTTACACGCAGCCCTAAATACTCTATGACCATAATGGCTTAACGTAGAATAACTAACTCGAAAATGGTGGACACGTTGTGGACGTTTCGGTGTCCACAATTAGTCCTTATTGGACTCTATTTTTTGTATGTACCACTCATGCCTTGAGTGAAAAGAATCGGGAAGCTTAGAGCCAGTTAAGATGGTTAATTTGTCCAAATCAAAATGTAGATCTAGAAAGGCTTGATTTGTCGCCTTGGTTATCCTTTCTAATTCTTTGACCATATCTTCGTTTTCATATGCTGTCAGTGCTTCCATTGGGTTGCTCATATCTGCTTCAAAATGAAAATACGCAGACCGATTAAAATTAAACAGAAGTTGCATGTGCATCGGTTCTGCTCGATATGTTTGATGTCCTTCACTTGGGCTTTCTAGCCAGTGATACGTGACGTCTTTCTTTGGCATTCCTCTGGCAGCTGCAAGTAGCAAAGGAATGTATTCTATTTTCTTTTCTAGTTCGTATTTTCTGAAAATGTATTGGTTAAGGTTATAGAACTCATTTAGTTCAACCAAATGATTGAAGTGCCTAACAAAATCCTCATACTTCAACACGGGAGGTTCTTTTGGTGTGAATCCATATTTCTTATCTAAGGCAAGAAAGTCATGCATAAAGAAGTGGATTGATTTTCGAGAACTATATAGCCTTTGGCGAAACTCTAACAATATTTTCCCTTCGTGCTGCATGAACTGCTCATATTGCTTGTCCTTACGCTGGCTGTAGAAAGTCCAACTTGCAAGAGCAAGAGATACAATTGAAGTGAAAGCAATCATGACATTAGCAATATCTGAAATCTCCAAATCATAAGGGTAGCCGTCGGGATAACGATGAAGAGTGATCATTACCATTACATAAAGAATGACTATGGAATATGCTAAATATTTGAAGTTGATTTTCATCTTACAGATTCGCTAAAGTTTTTTGTGACTACATCTTCTAGGTGATCGGGTGTACTGGTCAAGTCCAGCCGAGTGCTTTTGCACTCTATTAGCGATAGGTCAAGTAATCCGTTAAATGCTAATTTAGCAGTGCATGTAACATGGAATTGTCCAATAACAAGTAAGCAACTCCAACCATAGGTATGCATTGCGACGCGAAGCATCGCAACGAGTAACGAGTAACGAGTAACGAGTAACGAGTAACGAGTAACGAGTAACGAGTAACGAGTATAGGTGGACAGCATCATCGCAACAGGTCAATAGGTCAATAGGTCAGGGAATCCCACCACCAAAAAGCGCGACCTGTTAGCCGCGCTTTATTACTTCTATAGACCACTGAAGAGTTACTTCAGCTTAAACCGCTCAACCACATGGCTTAGCTGTTCGTTCACTACATTAATGCTCTCGGTCTGAACGGCGGTCTGTTCGCCATTGTTATTAAGCTGGCTGACAATCTCGTTGATGGAAGCCATATTGCGGCTTACTTCCTGAGTTACGCTGCTCTGCTGTTCTGCTGCGGTGGCGATCTGGGTGCTCAGGTCATTAATCTCTGCAATATGGCTGGTTAAATCACCAATCTGATTGCCTACCTGAGTAGTACTTTCCATGGTTTCGTTACAGTTTGACTTGGTCATCTCCATGGAATCACACAGAGAATTACTGCCCTGTAGCAGGCTGTTTAGGGCATGTTCAATCTCGCCAGTACTTTGTTGTGTGCGGCTTGCCAGCGCCCTTACCTCGTCAGCAACAACGGCAAAGCCCCTGCCCTGTTCACCGGCTCGTGCCGCTTCTATAGCTGCGTTTAGTGCCAGCAGGTTAGTCTGCTCGGCTATTTCACCGATAACCGACAAAATGGAGCTGATATTTCTGGTCTCATCACTCATATGCTGAATGCTGTCGGCAGTGTTTTCAACTACGCCAACTAGCGAGCTAACCTTAGAATAGGCCTCACCCACCACGTTTTGAGACTCAGCCCCCAGCGAAGTTGCATCTGCCACAAATTGCGCTGTTTCTGTCGCGTTTTGCGCCACGGTTTCCGCAGTGGCATTCATCTCTTCAATGGCGGCGATAATCTGCTCTGTCTCTACCAGATGCTGGCTAAGCACTGTTGAGTTATCTCTGGTCTGGCGGGTCAGTTCACCAACATCGGATTTCAGTGTGCTGCTGGCAGATTCTATCTCCAGCATCAGACTCTGAAGGTTCTCAATAAACTGGTTTATGCCAGTCGCTATCTGCCCCAGATCATCTTTGGAACGTACTTCAAGGCGTTGGGTAAGATCGCCGTCGCCACTGGCTAGGCTCATCACCATTTTCTTAAGTTCCAGAATAGGGCGATAGAGATAGTTGATTGCCAGAAGTACCAGAATTACGGTAACCAGCAGATAAATCAGAGTAGAGAATATTGCTGTACTTTTTGCCTCTTCTACCTGAGCAAAAACCACTTTTTTATCCAAGACGATTAACAGATACCAGCTCTGGTTGCCTAACTCAATACGTTTAGAAAACAGAACTTTATCAACACCTTCAAGGTTATACTCAACTTCTGCCGATGACTGGCCTGTTACTTCTCTTGCAACCTGTTTTAAATCCGGATGTTGGTTCAGTTTGCTGCCGTTTTTGATGACTGAAGAGGTGCTGGCCATGGTGGTGGTGTCTTCGGCAATAATCAGCGCCAGTGAGCCGGGAATATCTATTTTGTTGACGGTGTTAGTCAGTAGCTCAAGTGAGATATCTGCCAGTATGGTTCCTTCGCCAAAAGACTTTGCAATACTGATCAGAAGCACTTTGTTTACCGCATCCTCATAGGGTTCGGTAAACACCGTTTGCCCGCTCTTAGCCTGCTGATACCAAGGGCGGACTCTCGGATCATAAGAGGATGGGCTTTTATTGCCTATCCAACCGGGGTAATCCTGAGAGGCATAGGCATCACCATTTTCAAAGCCAATCATCATGTTTTCTACGTTAGATGACAGGGCACTTACCTTCATCCGCTCAGCGTGGCCATCAGAATAGTTGTTCTGGCGGTAAGCACTGGCAAGGTTGGTAACGGTTAACGCCTTATCACTTAAAAAGCCTTTTAGCTTCTCAGCTTCCAAATCCACTCTCTCTTTGGTGTTTGCGTAAATTGACTGCTCAAGCAGTGCTTTTTCACTGGAGAATGAAAGATAGTTAGACAACCCCACGGATATGGTAACAACCAGGGAAACCGACAGCAGCAGCGCTGCTTTAAAGCTGAGTTTTTGCATTGTGACAACCTAAGACATTGTATCTGTATAAAGGTGTTATCCGGCTTTGAAAACCTGATAACCAATATGATTTATTTAGAGTTTATTTAATTAATATATTAATTATTTTCGCGATTATATATGTCCGGCAAATTAAATTATATGCATATCATCAAGACGAAAGCGCTTATTTACGTAAACAATGATCTCGAACATGAAAAACAGTAAAAACTGTTAGTAAATAGCAAAACTTTAGTGGCATTCAAAGTTCTCTAAGTGCTTATAAAACCTAGCGAATAGTGTAAAAAATACTAGCGAAAAAGTGCCTGATTAAGGCGGAAATATGCCGCTATATAAGCTACAATATTTGCAACCAAAAATTATTTTGTTGCATATAGTTGAACAATTATGAGAAACACTGATGATTTTTTGATCTTCTACCAACTGATCAAACAAGGCTCATTTAGTAAGGCCGCTGAACAAATCGGCCTGACAAAATCGGTTATCAGCAAGCGGGTGACCCGTCTTGAACAGGAGCTAGGCGTTCAGCTACTTTACCGCACTACCAGAAAGCTGACCCTGACGGAAGCGGGCGAAATTTTTTACCGCCACGCAAGGGAGATTCATCACTCAGTTGTTAACGCCGAAGATGAACTGCAAGGGTTGGGCGAGAGCCTGTCCGGCAACATCAAGATCACTGTACCTACAATTTCCGGTGAGCTGATCCTTCCTCAGGCCATAGCTGAGTTCAGTGAAAAATATCCCGATATCAATGTGCAGATGGATCTGGATAACCGCTTTGTTGATATCCTTGCGGAAGGCTACGATCTCGCCATTCGTACCGGTGTGCTTCCTGACTCCAGCTTTATCGCCCGCAGGTTGGTGGATGTAAACTGGATTATCTGTGGTGCACCGGGCTACTTCAGTAAAAACCCTCCACCGGATTCTTATCAGGATCTAAGCAAACATAACTGCCTTGGTTACTCTTATCAGGAAACCGGCGCTTTTGAGTGGCTATTTAAAGGGGAGAAGGAGGGCGAGACCTTTACCGTCAATGTTAACGGCAACTTCTGCACCAATAATGCATCGGCACTTAAGCGCGCTGCCCTACTGGGGCAGGGATTGGTCTATGTTCCGAAAGTACTGGTATTTGATGAACTTAAATCCGGCCAGCTTGTGGAAGTGTTGCCTGATCAGGTAGGTAAAAAATTGGGTATTTTCGCCGTTTATCCGTACACCAAGCACCTTCCTACCAAGACCCGCCTGTTTATAGAGCACGTTTACGACTGCTATAACCGCAACGACGGCCAGTTCTGAAGTTAGTAGAAACGGAAAAGTCGCAGATGCTTTACAGCTTGCGACTTTTTTATCTGTTTCTTATAAAAAAACAAAGACCCGGGCTAAGCCACAGGTCTTTAAATTAAGCAGTGTTTCTGGAGATAGTAATACTGCAAATACTAATGAGTCGTTTCTCCGCTTTATAAGAAGGTGCTGACCACTGCGGCAACGATACCGTATACCACCATAGGCACAACCGTCTTCTTAATTATGTAACCTTCCTGATTGGCAATACCCAGAATGGTTGATACTGCAATGATGTTGTTGATACATACCATGTTACCCATTGCACCACCTACCGATTGCAGGCCAAGAATGGTTGTCTGGTTCAGGCCAGTGTTGATGGCAATAGTCTGCTGGATGGCACCAAATGTCAGGTTAGACACCGTAGCGGAACCGGAGAAGAAGGCACCCAGCGCACCAAGGTAAGCCGCAACATACTGCCAGCTTGTCCCCATAAGGTCAGAGAATGCAGAACCTGTCACCATGATTGGCGAGTTTTCACCACCCGTCATCATCAGTTTCACCATAATCAGGGCACCAACCAGTGCGATAAATGGCATCTTGATACGGCTACCGGTTTCAGCAAACATCTGCTTAACAACGCGACCTTCCAGACGGAATACAGGAATAGAGATCAGGGCTACCAGCAGGAATGGAATCAGTGCAGGAACATAAAGTGTCTTATATGCCCACGCTACATCTGTACCCAAAATCTGGCTCAGCTTGATGATCAGCGCCTGACTGACACTGAACTCACCCAGAGGACCAAATGAAATGCTCAATACTTCAGTGCTGTCTGTCAGCATAGATTTAATGCCGAACTGCTTGATACGGGTAACGATAAGGATGAAGATCAGAAGCAGAGTCGGAGTCATGGCTTTCATGATCTCGCCAAAAGTAACACCTTCGCGCTTCTCTTCGTTCGCTGACTGATGAACTTTCTGCAGGCCAACACCTGATTTAGCGATGAGCACAGACAAGATCAGACCAATTGCACCACCAACCAGTGCCGGGAACTCAAAGTTCCACTGAGCAATCAGGAAGTAAGGAACGGTACATGAAAGCGTACTTAGCAGAACAAACAGGTAGTTACGCTTGATTTCACCCCAGCTCACGACAAAACGCAGAGCCATTGGCGGAATAACAAATGCAGCAACCATATGGATTAGGGCACTTACCTGACCCGCTTCAAGTAGTGCAGCGTTGTCCAGACCAAGGTTAGAGAAACCGAACCATGTTGGTGTACCTACCGCACCGAATGATACAGGAACCGAGTTCATTACCAGCGCCAGCATTGCCACTTTTAAAGGAGGGAAACCAAGTCCGACAAGAATGGGAGCAGCAATAGCAGCAGGGGTACCGAAACCGGATGCACCTTCAATCATAAAGGCGAATGCCCAACCAATGATCATCAGCTGCGCAACCTGATTGCGGCTGATGCCTTCCAGCCAGCGGCGGATAACCGCTTCTGCGCCAGATAAATAAGTCAGGCGGTTAATTAGTATTGCACCGGCGACAATGGAAATCGGTGTTATTGCAGACAACATACCGGCAATAACGTTGGCGCTGATCAGAGTAAAGCTTGTATTAAAGTAGAAGTACTGCAATGTACCAACCATAAGGGCGGTAATTGGTAATGCAATATGAGAAGGAACGCCATTCTTCTTGGTCATCATCCAAATAAGAATAACGATAGGTGTTACAGATATAAATAGGGTTAACATTCAGAACTACTCCATAAAATCAGTTCTAATTCTCTTGGGAATATGAAATTAATTTTATTATTAATATTTTTATTTGTTACTTACATACAACTGTATTAGCTGTAGGGAAATAGTTTAAATAGCGAAAACAAATATTTCACTATTAATATTTACAGAGAGAACATTAACCAGCATTTTACAATCAAACAGATTGTCCAACAATTTTAACCACAAAAATATATTTCTTTAATTACAACAACTTAAATAAGGAAGCATTTATCAAATCACGATAAAACCTGACCATATGACACAATAAGTTTCCAAAACAGACATAATAAAATAGTAAATATGGACAAAACCCTGTCTATTTTATGGGCTATTTAATAAAGAATTAGATAATGATAATATACGCTTGTTGTAAAATTACAACTGATTTGAGGAAATGTAAGTAGTAATACGGAATGAATTTAGAAATTATTGAAAAATTAAAACATATTAGTTTTTATGAACAAGATCATACGAATTAACCCTTTTGTAGTATTATATTTCCGGCCTTATTAATCGAATGTTAATAATGTAAATTATATTAACATTATCATTTTAATATTCAAGTTTAATTAATTACTCTTGCAAAAAATAAAAGCAACCTTGCGGTTGCTTTTATCTAATCATTAAGTGGTAGCTATTTTAAATTTAACTTACCTTATCAACTAAATATAATATTGACCTATATTCAATACCACTGTGTTCAGATAGCCCGATTTCACAAGTACGGCTGTTAGAGTAACCTTCTGTACAGTTTTCAGGTACCTGCGCACTCAGGCCGGACAGAGCCGATGCATTCAGTTCTGGTGTCGTAAAGCCTTTATCACCGGCGAAACCACAGCAGAGGATATCTTCAGGAATGATCACTTGCTTGGCACAAGTTTCTGTTACCTTCTGCATAATGTCCGCCAGACCGCTTCTGCGCGACGTACAGGTGATATGCAGCATTACTGGCTCTTCCTGAGGAACAATGTTAAGACGTGGCAGTACAAAGTCAGCAACGAACTTAAACGGTTCGTAGATGGAGAGCTCTTTCTGCAGCGCTTCTTTACTCAGGCTTGCACACGGGCTGGTATCCATCAGTATCGGGTATTTGCCGTTTTCAGATGCTTTCCACAGAGCAGACTGAAGGGTATCCATTTTACTGTTTGCCGTATCTACAAAACCTTTACTCTTATACGGCATACCACAGCACTGACTGTTCACGTCTTCAGGTAAGATGACATCGTATCCTGCCTTTTCAAGCAGTGACACCGTCACCTCTGCCAGCGGACGATCATCCATGGCGTTTTTCTCTGTCCCCATGTTTCGCGATGCACAGCTCGGGAAGTAAACCACCTTCTCCTTTCCTACCGACTGGATCTTCAGGCTGGTAACATCGGACGCTGGTCTTGGCAGGTGCGGAGTCCATAGCGGTATCTTCTGTCCTGACAACTTGTGCGCCGCTTTCGTAATAGCGCGCATACCGCCGGTACCAATAACGGAATGAACACCGTTCGCCACACCAAGGCCGAGTTTGGTCGCCTTAGTCATGCCTTCAAAGTGATCTGCCGTCCAGTTTGCAATGCTCTTTGCTTTGTCTGAATGGTTCTGTCTCAGCTTACGCATCAGGTCACCGGTGTTGATTCCTACCGGGCAACGGTCAGCACACAGGCCTGTTGCCGCACAGGTATCTACACCCTGATAGCGGAACACCTTCTCCATTTCAGCCAGTCTGGCCGGCTCTTCATCGGTTCTGCGCAGGCGGCTGATCTCTCTGAACACGCTGTTTCTCTGACGGGGAGTCAGGGACAGGTTTCTTGAAGGACAAACAGGCTCACAGAAACCACACTCAATACACTTATCAATTAAAGTATCAGCGGCCGGCATCTCTTTCAGGTTGCTTATGTGTGAGTCGTGGTCATCGTTGAGGATTACACCCGGGTTCAGAATGCCTTTGCTGTCGAAGATTTTCTTAATCTTCTGCATCAGCTCATAGCCGTCTTTACCCCACTCAAGCTCAACATAAGGTGCCATATTACGGCCGGTACCATGTTCTGCTTTTAGTGAGCCCTGATAGTCAACGGCAACTAGTTTTGCAACGGCATCCATAAAGCCGCTGTATCGTTCAACTTCTTGGTCTGTATCAAACGCCTGAGTAAAGACAAAGTGCAGGTTACCCGCCAGAGCATGGCCAAAGATAATCGCTTCGTTGTAGTTATACTCAATAAACAGATCCTGCAACTCACGTACCGCTGGAGCCAGTTGTTCCAGAGGGAATGCAACATCTTCAATAATTACCGTTGTACCCGTTTCACGAACCGCACCAACAGCAGGGAACAGACCTTTACGGATACCCCACAACTGAGCACATACCTGAGCATCGCGGCTGAACTCAACCATTTCGATTGGCGAATACTTATTGATGATGGCTAGCAGCTCGGCCGATTGCTTATCAAGGTCTTCTGCATCTTTAGCGTGGATCTCTACCAGAATTGCAGCAGCTTCTGTGTCGCCCTTCTCGCCGAGCTCGGCAATAAAGTCCGGCATACCTGGTTTATCCGCAACAGAAGCAAGAGAACGGCTATCCATCAGCTCAACAGCGGCAACTTCAGTTTTACTCAGCTCACTAACGGCAAAACAAGTCGCTTCTATATCAGCAAATACAAACAGGCCTGACGCTTTGTCTGCATGGTCAATCACTGTGTTGTAAGTAATATCGGCAATAAAGCCTAAGGTACCTTCTGAACCGATAAGCAGGTGCTGAAGAATTTCGATAGGGTCAACATAATCCACCAGCGAGTTAAGGCTGTAACCCGTGGTGTTCTTCAGGCGGTATTTGTGGCGGATTTTATCAGCCAACTCTTCATTGCTCTGGCACTCAGTAGCAAGGGTGGTCAGGTCACTAACTAAATCGGCATGGGTACGTTTAAAGCTGGCAACACTCTCTTGGTCTAGAGTATCCAGAATGGTTCCGTCTGCCAGAACTATTGTCATACCGGCAAGGGTTTTATAACTGTTTTTAGCTGTACCACAACACATACCTGATGCGTTGTTTGCAGCGATACCACCAATCTTACAGGTGTTAATCGAGGCCGGATCAGGGCCAATCATACGTCCGTATGGTGCCAGATATTTGTTTGCATCTGCACCAATGACACCCGGCTGAAGCCAGATCTGCTCGCCGCCATTAAGGATTTTGTAGTTACGCCAGTTGGTTGTCAGGGTAATTAAAACGGAATCGGAAATGGCCTGTCCTGATAAACTGGTACCTGCGGCACGATACGTTAGGGGGATATTGCGCTCAGCACACTGCTTCACTGCCAGAACAACTTCTTCAATGGAGTCCAGTTGCAATATCAGCTTAGGTACCAGCCGGTAAAAACTGGCGTCAGTCCCGTAAGCAAGGGTTAAGGTAGGGTCGGTAATAATTCGTTTTTCATCAATGGTTTTCTTCAACTCATTGATCAAATCTTGATAAGCTTGTTGCATGGAAGCTCCACGTTATGTCCAGTCTGTATACATCTTGTTATAGTTTTATCTCACTATTGAGTGAGTGATTATTAACCCTACATGAAGTAGCATTAATGATATATCCTCTTCAATTCACATGTTTGTTGCAAAAAGATTACCAATAACGAACAGACCGTTAACGTGTCAAGTCTCTTGCCAGTATCAGTGCCAGACCAAATATCTGTAAAAACAAAGCGATATTTTTATAATTGGCGGCGGTTTCTTCCATTTGCTGGATAACTTCCATAAGGGAGACATTTTTAAAATAGAGGTTGTCTATATTGTTTCTCTCCTGAGCCTGAGCGTCATCTATCTTGCTTGTCAGCACGGAAAGGTTGTCTGTGGTGAGAGGTGGGATATCTTTATCGACCCATAAAAACAGTTGTTGGCGAAGAGTTTCTGCAACCTTTTCATCCCGGTTGCTCTGGCCTAAATGAACAATCAGCACTTCACGCTTGCGCTCCAGTGTTTCTATCCGGTTCCATGCCCGTTCAATAGATTGCTGATTGGCCGCCTTCTTCTCATTAAGCATGCCCTGCTTCAGAGCGTATTTATCCAGCACCACACTGTTAATCAGAATCGCAAAGATATTCAAAACCAAACCGAACAGCACAATAACCCAGGCCGGCGGCAGACGCAGTTGAGGCATCCTTTCTCCCTAAAGTTTTTTACTTCCATGAATAATAGACCACGCCGGACAGATTTAGCTTTCAGAACGAATCTGCTCGACCTTTTGCTGAATCACCTGCTTCACTAGTCCGCATAACCATTCCATCTGCGGGTGAGAGAGATCCCTTTTGCGGGTCAGCATATCAATATCGAAATCGGGGATATCGATGGGCGGCGGGCAACAGCTAATATCCTGATTAACCGGTTCAATTTTGGCCACCATTTCCGCCATAACGGCTATCAGGCTTCGGCCGGAAAGTAACCTTCTGACGGTAAGAAAACGGGTTGAACCCATAACCACATTTCGCTGCAATCCCATTTTATCTAAGGTGTCGTCCACAGGCGTTGAAAGCTCGCGGTTTGCTGAGATAATCACCTGAGGTGTCGCCAGATATTGTTCAAGAGTAATTTTATCTTCCACCTCAAGTACCCGGTTATCGAACATACAAAGGTGCCTTTCGCGGTACAGAAACATCCGGCTCAGGTTTTCTGGTTGTTTCCGAAACACTCCGATAGCGACATCGACATTCCCCGATTCAAGCTGCTGCTCAACACTCTCATTATCAACGGGTTTAAACTGAATTTTACAGTGCGGGGCAGCTTGCATTAACTGATCGAATAAGTCCGGACCAAACACCTGTTCGGCGTAGTCACTCAGGCCAATAGACACCTGCCCTTTAAACTCAGCAGGCTCAAATTTGTTCGGTAGCAGAATTTCGTCGCGGACAATACTCAGCACGGCTTCTACCTTCGGGCTCAGTTCAATGGCTCTCTGGGTCGGCACCATCACATTTCCCTGCCGCTCAAACAGCCCGTCATTAAGCAATTTTCTCAACCGTTTCAGGTTATAGCTGGTGGCAGGCTGCCCAACATTCAGGTGCTCAGAAGCAGCAGACACATTGCGGAACTTCATAATTGCACTGAATGTCAGCAGCAGATTCAGATCCACTCCCCGCCAGTTAATTTCAGACATAACACGCCTATAAACTCCATTGATAACCACTATAAAACCAAACAATTTAGCTGATACAGCTACACTATTTATAATCGATCTTGTATTTATTAGCAAAAGCAGACTGACAAGATGCAGACCTCTCTCTGGAATAACAAAGATTATATTCGCCTGCTTGGGGCACAAGTGCTGTCTCTGCTGGGTACGGGTATCAGCTCTGTTGCCCTTGCCCTGCTGGCATGGGAGTTGGCAAAAGAGCAGGCCAGCCTTGTACTGAGTATCGCCTTTGCCCTGAAGATGGTCGCCTACATCGTACTTGCCCCTCTGTTTGGCGCATTTGCCACACGGCTGAACAGAAAAAGAGTGCTGGTAGCGCTGGATATTTTCCGTGCTCTATTGTTTGTCTGCATGCCCTTTGTCAGCCAGCTCTGGCAGGTTTATCTGCTGATGTTTCTGGTCAATGCCTGCTCAGCCGGTTTTACGCCCATTTATCAATCTACCCTGCCGGATATGCTTCCGCAGCGGGAACACTACACAAAAGCACTCTCCTTCAGCCGTATGGCATACGATCTCGAGCAGGTGTTAAGCCCGCTGTTGGCCGCTTTACTACTTACCCTGATGAGCTACAACACCCTTTTCTATCTGGATGCGCTATCTTTTGTTGTTTCAGCCCTGCTTATCCTGAGCTGCCGTTCAGCCCTGATAGCCGGAAATGGCAAAAAACAGCAAGGAGAAGTGCAAGTTAAATGGCTTCACGGGGTACAAAGCTATCTTGGTAATCTAAACCTTCGCTCGCTCTGGTTCGCTTATCTTGCCGCGTCAGCAGCCAGTGCAATGGTGATAGTAAACACGGTGGTTTATGTTCATCAGATACTTAAAGGGGGCGATTCACAAACTGCCATTGCTATGGCCTTGGTTGGAAGCGGTTCACTTTTTATTGCCATAAAGCTTCCGGGCTGGCTGAAAAAACGTTCTGCGGAGTTCTATATCTGCTATGGATTGGCGTTAATCTGTCTGGCCATGTTTGCCGGTAGCACAACACCGAATTGGCCGGGGTTTGTGCTGATCTGTCTGACGCTGGGGGCTGGTATGTCTCTGATTCAGACGCCGGCCGGACTGATAATTTCAGAAAGCAAGACAGGAGCACAAATCAACGAGCTGTTTGCTGCTCACTTCTCCCTAACCCATTTCTGGTGGTTTTTCACCTATCTGGGCGCCGGACTCAGTGCGAGCTATTTCGGCTTATCCGGCGCTTATCTGGTGATGGGCATGGTCTCAGTTATCGCTGTTCTGCTACTGCTGTTCACTAACAGGCTAGTAAGGCAGAGCTAATGCCAGATGCTTATTAAGGGCAAGGGTCAGAATAGCCAGCACACTCACCATAGCGGCTATAAAGAAGAACACTCGATTTTTCAGGCTGCTGCCCGGTTTCATCGCCAGATAGCCAAAAACAATATACATAAGCAATGCACCTAGTTTATAGGTCAGCCACGGGGCAGCGGGTGTAAAAGGAACAAACTTGGTAATAGAGATTAATGCCACGCCACTACAAAGAAGCAGGCTGTCATTTATATGCGGCAAAATTTTAAGCAACTTTGGCGGTTTTACCGGCTGAGATTTGGCGTAATAGATAAAAAAACGCAGAAAGAAGAGTGAAAGGCTAATAACCACCGTCATAAGGTGAAAAGTTTTAACTGTCTGGTACAAATGATTCTCCTGACAAAATGATTAAAGAGCCGGATTACTCCGGCTCTCGTTTTAACTTTAAACGGTCTTTGATGTTAGCGGCGTCGACTCACCACGTACCGAAGCAAGCACCAGCTTAGCCAGGAACATAGCGATAAACAGACCACCAGCACCGAACAAGATATCTCCCGGCATACGCAACCAGACCAGCATTTCCACCAGCTCACTATGAATTACCGCCGGTGAACGTGCGTACCAGTAGCCGTTTTCGATAACCGCAAAGAACTGAACAATACCAACAGGTAGCAGAGACATAAAGGTCATCGCTGCAAGGCCGATATTCAGGGTCCAGAATGACCAGTTCAGCCATTTATCATCCCACGCTTTGCTGTCGCCCATCAGGCCACGCAGACAGCTCAGCATCAGGCCGATACCCAGCATACCGTATACCCCCATAAAGGCACCATGGGCATGAGTTGCAGTAGTGTTCAGACCCTGAATGAAGTAAAGAGCAATCGGCGGGTTAATCAGGAAACCAAGTACACCGGCACCTACTAAGTTCCAGAACGCAGTGGCAACAAAGAACATAATCGCCCATTTGTAACGGTTCATCCACGAAGTGGTGTGCTGCATACGGTAAGTTTCAACAGCTTCAAAACCAATCAGTGCCAGCGGCACAACTTCCAGTGCCGAGAATACGGAACCCCATGCAATAACCGATGTTGGTGTACCGGTAAAGTAAAGGTGATGCAGGGTACCGATTAAACCACCGGTCAGGAACACAACTGTAGCAAACAGTACAGCACTGTTAGCCGATTGTGCACGTACCAGACCAAGGCGGACAAACAGCAGGGCAATAACAGAAGTCGCAAAGGTCTCGAAGAAGCCTTCAACCCATAGGTGAACTACCCACCAGCGCCAGTATTCTGCAATCGCCAGGTTGGTGTGTTTACCCTGGAACAGACCAGCACCATAGAACAGGCCGATAGCCACACAAGATGCGTAAAGTACCCAGATAACCGGACGCATATCGCCTTTTTGCGACAGCGCTGGGCGGATAGCCACAGTAACCAGAGCCAGCCAGATAAGCAGGCCAACCAGCAGCAGGATCTGCCAGATACGCCCAAGGTCGATATATTCCTGACCCTGATGCCCCAGCCAGTAACTGGTATCAATATCAAAGTACTGTTGAACCGCCAGCCATTCGCCTGCCATAGAGCCCAGCACAACAATAACCAGCGCAACCCAGAGTACGTTAACACCCAGTTTCTGCCATTTAGGCTCATAACCGGATAGTGAAGGAGCGATATATAAACCGGTACCTAACCACGCTGTGGCAATCCAGAATACCGCCAGCTGTGTATGCCAGGTACGGGTAACGGAGTAAGGCAGGATCTCTGACAGAGGAATACCGTAGAAGTCCTGACCTTCAACACCGTAGTGTGCGGTTATGCCGCCCAGAACGATTTGCAGCAGGAACAAACCAACCGCCGTCAGGAAGTACTTAAATAACGCTTTCTGAGATGCTGTCGGTTTAGTACCGAACAGGGGATCTTTCTCCGGCATTTTCGGTAGTGGTTCGTGTCTCAGGCTTGCGTGATACCACGCAAGGGCACCAACACCGGCAATCAGCACAACCACACTCAGGATCGACCATACGATATTACTTGAAGTCGGAGTGTTGCCGACAACAGGATCAAACGGCCAGTTATTGGTGTAGGTGTAGTTCTCTCCCGGACGCTCAGTTACCGCTGCCCACGCTCCCCAGAAGAAGAATGCAGCCAGTTTCTCGCGCTTTTCAGCCGTTGAGATGGTCAGCTCTTTCATAGCGTAAGCTTCACGCTCAGGCTGATAATCCGGGTTATCACCAAATAACTCAACGTAATATTGCGTCAGTTGCTTGATCGCTTCTGCACGTCGCTCTGAAATACGGATCACATTACTGTCCGCATTATGGCTGTTTGGACGAATGTCCTCCCTGAGCATACTCTCAAGTTGCGCCTGCTCGAAAGTGCTTAACTGGTCAAAAGGTTTTGAAAACTGTGATTTTGCCGCCAGATTAAGCCAGATCTCTGATTCTCTGTGGATCCAGTCAGCGGTCCAGTCCGGAGCGACATAGGAGCCATGACCCCAGATAGAGCCAAGCTGGTGTCCGCCCATGGTACGCCAGACAGACTGACCATCCTGAATATCATTTTTGCTGAAGATTACCTCTCCGGCCGGAGTTTCCACTGAAGCCGGAACCGGCGGAGCCTGACGGTAGATCTCACTACCAAGGCTTAACAGAATAGCGAATGAAGTTACACACACTATGATTAAAGCGACAATAGACAATTTTTGCTTTGTCATCATAAGGTCCTTTGTTGTAATAAGTCCTCCCTCTATTACAACAAGCGTGCCAAATTATAAATTATTGATTTATATAGGAATCAAACATTAAATTGTCATTTTGACCATTCGATTTTTATTGTCATTAATACAATTTGTTGTGCTAATGACAATTATTTAAGATTTAGCCTTTTCATTAATCTGTGCAGATTTCCTGCATCCACTTTTAACTGTTTTGCGGTGGCATTCAGCTTGTGACCGTTCTCTTTATACGCCTTCTGAATCATATAGGCCTGAAACTGCTCAACGGACTCCTTAAGGCCAAGGTGAGCAAATGCAGAGAATGCTTTCTGCTGTTCATCTGCCTGTCCGGTTTTGTCCTGTTCAACAGAGCTATTTGACTGCTGCCCCAGATGAAAATGGTGGGGATGAAGGACAACATGCTGTCCCGACTGCTCAGATTTTGCCAGTACTGCTGCCCGGTTTATGGCATGCTCCAGCTCGCGCACATTACCTTCCCACGGGTAGCGTTCAATCATTCTCAGCGATTCAGAATCAAGACCAATGGAAGAAACCGCCAGCTTGTACTGGCATTTTTCGGCAAAAAAACCAGCCAGTAAAACAATGTCTTTATCCCTCTCCCTTAATGGCGGAACAAACAGAGGAAAAACACTTAATCTATGGTAGAGATCGGCACGAAAACGCCCTGCTTTTACCTCTTCATGCATAATCCGGTTGGTTGCTGCAATGATGCGTACATCTACTTTGATGTTTCTGTCATCGCCGACACGCTGAATGTCACCGTACTGGAGCGCCCTTAGCAACTTAGCCTGCAACGCGAGTGAGAGCTCACCTATCTCATCAAGAAACAGGGTCCCCTTGTCGGCCATTTCAAACTTGCCTTTACGGTTGCTGATAGCACCGGTAAACGCGCCTTTAACATGACCAAACAGCTCACTCTCCGCCACACTTTCCGGCAGCGCTGCACAGTTCAGATAGACAAGGTTATTTGCATTGCGACCCGACTGAGCATGAATGGCATTGGCTACCAGCTCTTTACCGACACCCGTTTCACCCATAATAAGAACAGACAAGTGGGTGTCAGCGACAGCGGCAATATGAGATTTCAGTTCCTCGATGGCCGGTGACTGACCGATAATTTCTGCGCTGAAATTTCCCTTTGCGCCCGTTGTGGTCGCCGCCGATTCCAGCCCGGAATAACGCTCCAGCTTTTGCATTAGCAGAGCCGTATTCAGGCTACTGGCAGCCAGTGCGCTGATCAGCCGCAAATCCTGATTCTTAAAGTTATCAAACTGTTTAGGGTCAAAGGCGTCAATGGTCACCGCCCCAATTAATCTGTCTTCCAGCATTAACGGCAGGCCTATACAGGAGTGAACCATAAGGTCATCAGCGTGATTTGGTATCAGGCCGTCATAAGGGTCCGGCAGATCGCTGTCAGAAGGAAAACGTACAATATCCCCTGCCCTTGCTATCGCCTCAAGCCTTGGGTGCTTATCAAGGTCAAAGCGCCTGCCCAGTACATCTTCACTCAAACCATTAATTGCAAGGGGGATAAACTGCTGGTTTTTAAACAGAAGTAGTGCTGATGCATCGCAACTCAGACTCTCACGGATAGTGGATAACAGACGGGCAAACCGGTCGTTATCGGAAATTCCCGAGGTAAGATCTAACGCAACCTTGACCCACTCACTGTCTACTCTGTCCACATTCACTCCCGTTTTCCGGCTGTTAATTTGCTACGAATCATAGCCCAATTATCAAATAGACAATAGTTAACTGTTGTCACTTTTACAAAAATACTCAGGATCAGGCTTTGTGCTAAAAAGCATCTTGAGGTTACCCGGCTATAAGCTAAGTTTATTAGTAAACCACTATTCTCCGGACACTTATGCTGGCACAAAATGCACTATTATCTGTCGCACTGGTTATCACACTTTTTGCCCTGTCTGCCGCCCTGCTGATCAAAGAGCCAGCCGGAGAACGCAAAGCCAAGCCTTTCTATCTCAGTTTCTATCTAATCTCCATGCTGACCATCTATATGGTGGCAGGTATACCTGAGTACCAGACTGAAACCGAGCTAAAAGCACTGGATATCTGCCTCGGCCTATTTACCAGTTCTCACTCCATCGGCCTTGCTATACGCTATCGCAGGCCTGCATTTGAACGCGCGGCCTATGTGCTGGGTATTATTTATCTGGCTACTATGTTGTTTATAGAGAGGCAGCTAGAACTAAACATCACTATCAGTTTTTTGTTTGTGCTGATCAGCTCAGTACTTAATATGCTGGTTGTTATTTTAAGGAGACCCAAACCAAACAAAGCCGACTACGGCCTGATCGCTACCCTGTTTATCTGGGTGTTGTTAATGCTATTTGAGCTGGAAGTATCGGAAGTCACAAACACCAAAAACTATTTTTACAGTGATATTATGTTGTTTCAGCTTATCTTTCTGCCCGCCTATATTTTCGGCTTCACCATTTTCCTGCTGGCCAGCTATCTGATGGACAGTAATGCCCTGCTGGAAAAACTGGCCACCAAAGATGAACTTACCGATATGCTTAACCGGCGGGCACTATTTGATCAAATTTCTTCTCAGGCCTCTTATCTGAAAAGAAAAAACAGTTGTGCTTCCGTTGTAATCGCCGATATTGATCACTTCAAAAAGATCAATGACAGCTATGGCCATGAAGCCGGGGATGTCGCTATTAAGCAGTTTGCAGCAACCATTCACTCATCCGTAAGGGGTTATGATATTGCAGCCAGATACGGCGGAGAGGAGTTTCTGATATTTCTGCCGGGGGCTGACACAGAAACCGCCAGTGCAGTAGCAGAACGGATCAGAAAAGAGACTGAACAACAGCCGTTAGATTATCAGGGAAAATCAATTCCGTTTACTGCCAGTTTTGGGGTTTCTGAATACGATTTAACCGACAGTTCTGATGTTTCAATTGCAAGGGCTGACAAGGCGCTTTATCAGTCTAAATCTCTGGGACGGAATCAGATTACCATCTATGACTCGGCCAATGATTTGTGAACATAACAATAACTAAGGTCGTCCTCTGGCTTAAGGGCACAAAAAAACCGGAGTTTTCGCTCCGGCTCTCTCTGAATTAAAACTTCAGGCTGTTGAAGCATATCTCTTTTGGATCGGCTCCGAAGCGGTTATCCCCCATGGTGCCGTCTTTGGCAAAAAAGAACAGAAGGATCAGGAAACCGATTAAAGGAATAAACAGTAGCAAAGCCCACCATCCGCTGCGATCAGAGTCATGCAGACGACGGACAGAAACAGCGAGGCTAGGAACAATAATCAACAAAGAGTAGATACCACTCAAAACCCCTGAGTTTAGATCAGCACTTATCCAGCCCATTTGAAGGTCAACAAAGCTCAGTAGTATTGCCACCAGAAAATTAAACAGGAAGAAATACCAGTACTCTTTTCGCCTTGCCCTTCCCCTGAACGTTAACCCCTTTCTGAGGGCTGTAAAATACCACTTCATACTTTTGTCCGATCAGCTAATTAGTTGAATAATCTGTCAACATACCACAAAAGAGCTAGGGCGATAGATTTGTCATTAGAAACTATGCGGTATGTCGTTTTCTGCACGATAGAAGCTCAGTTACGAGAAGTTGTGCATTTTCTCAGCTTAAGCTCACCCAGTTAACTATGTTTAAGATACCAGCAGGCATATATCGTCATTTATTTATGGATATGAGAATGGTTATCATTTAGCATAAAGAAAAAAACGATAGGTAACAATTATGATGAACTCCATTGAAACTTGGTTAACCCGCGATCCGGATCCAAGAACACGCGAAGAACTTCAGCAACTCATTGATGCAGATAACCGTGCCGAACTGGCAGACAGGTTTAGCGGAAGGCTGGCATTTGGTACTGCCGGTCTGCGGGGACTGGTCGGGTGTGGCCCCAACCGTATGAACAAGCTTGTTATTCAGGAAACAGCCACCGGACTTGGTCACTATCTGATAGACAAAGTTGAACACGCTTCTACCCGCGGCGTGGTAGTCGGTTATGACGGGCGTCTTGACTCAAAGGCATTTGCCCATGATACCGCAGCGGTTCTTACCGCTCTTGGCATTAAAGTTTACCTTACCCATAAAGTGGCTGCCACTCCTGTAGTCGCTTATGGTGTAAAAAAATTTAACGCCGCTGCCGCCGTCGTAGTCACCGCCAGTCATAACCCGCCACAATATAACGGGTTTAAGGTTTACTGGGAAAACGGTGCACAAATTATCCCTCCACATGACAGCGGTATCGCAGCAAAAATTGAACAGGCCACTCAAAAGCCAATTCCGCTAATGTCCCTCGATGACGCTGAAAAACACGGCAAGCTTATCTGGCTGGGTGACGACTACTACGAGTCTTACCGTCAGTCCGTTAACGCCATCCCTTACCTTTCACCGCCGGATTATAAGCATGTTTCAGTGGCTTATACCGCAATGCACGGTGTGGGAGCGGATTTAGCTGAAACCCTACTTAACGATGCAGGCTTTGATCAGGTCTACAGTGTTAGTGAACAGAGAGAACCCGACGGTCACTTCCCTACCGTAAACTTCCCTAACCCGGAAGAAAAAGGGGCTATGGATATGGTAATTGACCTAGCCGCTTCAGTGAACGCAGAGCTGGCTTGTGCTAATGACCCGGATGCCGACCGTTTTGCCGTTGCGGTTCGAAAAGAGGACTCTGGTTACCAGATGCTGACGGGTGATCAGGTCGGTATTCTGTTGGGCGAATACCTGTTAACCCATTCAGATGCCAGTAAAATGCTAGTGGGTAACACCATTGTATCTTCACGTCTGCTTGGCGAAATCGCCAAAGAAAAAGGGGCAAGTTACTACCAGACCCTTACGGGTTTTAAATGGCTGACTAACGTTGCCATGGCGAAAGAAGACGAAGAACACCATTTCTTATTTGCCTACGAAGAAGCCCTGGGATACACCATTGGCAATAATGTCTGGGACAAAGACGGACTCTCTGCACTAGTGGCTTTCGCACAACTTGCCGATCAACTGAAAAAGCGCACCCTTACTATCTGGGATCAGTTAGAGGAGATTTACCGGCGACATGGCTTTTACCTGAATCAACAGCGCAGTATTGCCCTTGATCCGGCGGCTCCGCCAATCGGTGACAAGCTACGCGCTAATCCGCCGAGTGACATTAATGGTGTGAAGATAGTGACCACTGAAGATCTGAAAGCTTCCCTCCGTTTCTCTGCCGACGGTTCAACAGAAGCCATCGACCTGCCCGCCAGTGATGTTCTTATCTACCACCTTGAAGACAAATCCCGCGTTATTGTGCGCCCTTCAGGCACGGAACCTAAGATTAAGTGTTACTACGAAGTAGTCACTGAATTTAACAGTGAAATGAGCTATGAGGATGCGAGTAAAGCCGCCGAAGAGAAAATGAGCCAGTTAATTATTGCTCATCAGGCAACACTTTAACCTCTGAATACTCTTCTCCTGTCAGGCTGCTGCCGGGAGAAGGGTTGAACTGAGAACAAGACGCATCTCAAATATTGTCTATTATAGGTTGAGTGAACACTTGTACGCTGATATTCTGGCGTACAAGTGTTCACTCAAATGGCATAAGGACAATGAATTCGAGTCAAAAACCCCCGCTAATATGGCTGAATATCGCACTGTTTGTGATTACCGCCCTATTGGCACTCATCGCCACCCCGATATATGGCCACATAAACGGCTTCGGCTGGCCTCACCTGATCTGGTTTTTAATTACCTTTAGTTACTGTAATCTCTCAATCACTGCCGGATATCACAGGCTATGGGCACATAAAGCCTATGAAGCTCATACGTCTCTTCGCTGGTTGTACGCTATCGGCGGTGCATTTGCCCTGCAGAACAGTGCTCTGCACTGGTCTTCCGATCACCGGCCACACCATAAGTTTGTAGACAACAATGACAAAGATCCCTACTCCGCTAAGCGCGGATTCTGGTTCTCTCATATTGGCTGGATGCTGAGACACTATAATCAGGATAGCTACTCTGACTACAGTAACTGCCGCGACCTGCAAAAAGATAAGATTGTTATGTGGCAACATAAACACTATCTGGCTCTCGCTATTCTGACTAACCTTGGTATTCCGTTACTGTTAGGCGTGATTTATCAGGATATTATTGGCACGCTACTGGTTGTTGGTGCATTGCGGCTTTTCCTTAGCCACCACTCTACCTTCTTTATTAATTCACTGGCGCATATCTGGGGTTCACAGCCTTACACGGTGAAAAATAGCGCCCGCGATAACGGCATTCTGGCCTTTTTCACTTTTGGTGAGGGCTACCATAATTTCCACCATATCTTCGAAGGTGATTACCGTAACGGCATCCGCTGGTGGCAATACGATCCGACAAAGTGGCTTATCAAGACTTGTCACTGGCTTGGGCTGGCGAAAAACCTGCGTATCACACCTGCTATACGGATTGAAAAAGCCAAAGCTCAGGTAATGCTGGCAAAAGCGACTCAGAATCTGGCACTGAAGCCAAACAGGCAGCATATCAGCCAGAGACTACAGCAAGAGTTTGATACTCTGTTCAGCTGTATGAGTGACTACTATTCAGTGAAGAAAAAGTTGGTTGAGTGTAAAAAAGAGAAACTCTCCCAGCGTTATGAGCACTCTGTCGCCAAGCTTGAGTATCAGCAGATAAAAATGCGTTTCCACCAGCAGAGAGCCTTATGGCAACAACTGGTTAAACAGTACGCATAAGATAATTCAGCACAGTAATCTAAAACGGTGACTAAATGGTCACCGTTTTTTTATCTTCCTCCGGCGATATCAATAAAGGCTCCGGTCACGTATGAAGCCTCATCAGATAACAGCCATGC
Source organism: Vibrio sp. SCSIO 43137 (assembly GCF_028201475.1). NCBI lineage: Bacteria > Pseudomonadati > Pseudomonadota > Gammaproteobacteria > Vibrionales > Vibrionaceae > Vibrio > Vibrio sp. SCSIO 43137. The sequence continues at coordinate 1,120,569 of NZ_CP116384.1, forward strand.
AATAGACTGGGCAACCTCTTGCGGCGTTCCTCCTCGCTGCAACGGAATCTGCTTCGCCAGCCTGTCGACTCTTCCCGGCTCCCCCCCATCGGCATGCATCTCAGTATAAATAAAGCCCGGCCTCACCCCGTTTACCCGAATCCCTTCAGCTGCCAGCTCCAGAGACAAACCTTTAGTTAATTAATCCATCGCACCTTTCGATGCAGCATAGTCAACGTACTCAAACGGCGCTCCGGTTCTCGATGCCGCAGACGAGACGTTAACAATGGCACCACTAGACCCGCATTGATTTATAAACGCCTTCGAACATAGAAAACAACTGCCAACATTGCTCTGCATCACTTCATTAAAACGCTGATAACTGATATCTGAAAACTGTGACTGAGTAAACAGAACACCGGCATTGTTAACCAGATGAGTCACCATTCCATATGTTAGGTTTACTGCGGCAAACAGCGCCTCAACATCAGATTCATCGGTCACATCTGCCTGAAAAGCAAATGCTTCTCCGCCACTTTCAAATATCCGGCTGACAACTTTCTCCGCTTCTGCAACATTTTTTCTGTAGTTGACGCACACCTTGTACCCTTGCTCAGCAAGCAAAACCGATGTAGCGGCGCCAATCCCCCTGCTGCCACCTGTCACAATCACAACCTTATTCATTTAACTTCCTTATCTGATACGAACCGTTAGCCAGCAGCGTTGTTACATAATAGTCACAATAACTAACCATCAGAGTTTTGCCATTAACTCAGGGGTTAGAAGATTGATATTCATATCAAATCCGTTTAGTTTATAAAGTAACAAAAATCTAACAAAGTGCCGTTAAAATGTCAGCTTTGTTAGATTAAATTTAGGTCAGAAGAAATGTTACTTGCCCAACATCCGGGTCATGGTTTTATCTTTATCTACGATGTGGTGTTTCAATGCTCCGGCAATATGCAGCAGCAGTGCAGCGGGAAGAAGCGTTGAGCCAACAGCATCATGTACCGCTCCGCCAATACTCTCTAGCATAGGGTAAACCACAAGCGGTTCCTCTGAGTTAAGCGGGTTTTCTACCGATGCAATAATTTCATAGTCGAAGAAAGACAGGCCATGTCCGCCCCCCAATGCCATTAAGATACCGGAGAGCGGCATAAGTACCGTAGCCAGAATCAGAAGCCAGTGAACGGCTTTACCACTGATTTTCTCAAACTTGCTGTAGTCACCGACACTTTCAGGCCAGCCATTGGCATAGCGCCATATTACTCTCGGGATCACCAGTGCGACGATAGCCACACCGAAAGACGTATGGGAATCAAATAACCAGCGTATTTCAACATCATCCATCACTAAGCCCGACACCAACATGTAGATCATCAAAACACCTACCAGCCAATGCAGGCTAATGGTGATAAAAGAAAGTTTCTCTTTGCTATCCATAATTTTTACTTCTCAAAAGGTCATTTAAAGGGAGCCTGATAGTAAGAGAATAGGTTTGAATAACCGATGAATCGGATTGTTCATCTTGGGTTCATATTACTTAAACCACAGTATAAATAAGGAATTAAAACATTGAAAAACCTGAGCTGACGTTCAAATTTTACCTCTAAAGTATTAGAGCAAAACGTGCAGAAATTAATATGTATCAATGAAACGTACGATGTCGGTTTTAATCACGCATTAGCAATGCCGAAGCGCTTATAATGCCAGCAAAACATTTGATGGTACTGTCGTGACTTTTATTGAATCCATTACGCTGATGCTGGCTCTTGTTTATAGTGTCAGCCTGCTTTATACCAGCGGTAAAAAACTTGGTGCTGCCGTTACCGCTCTTGTTGTCGTTGGTGCTTCAGCCGCGACACTGTACTGGCCCCTGATGCTATCTCTGGTACTGGCGACAGTACTGATCACCGCTTTCCATCACTTCTACCCTCAAATGGCTCAGGCTAACCAAAGGCCGGATATCCTGCGCAATGCCTGCCAGCATGCAATGGCATTGTCGTTTTTCTTTGTCGCAATTCAATATGCGGTGCACACCGCTTTTCTGGCGGCTAAAGTCTCACCCGGATTTATGCGCCCTGATGTTACCGACGCGTTTCTTCCTATCGCAGCAGCCATTGAGCTGAAGGCAATTGCTGTTCTGGGCTACTGGGATCCAGTCCACCCGGCAGGGGCGGTAATGCTTCTGACAGTAATGGTGACTGGCATTCTCTGTAAAAGGGCATTTTGTGGCTGGATTTGTCCCGTAGGATTAGCGGGTGAATACATCTTTAACTGGCGCAAAAAGCTGATTAAAGGAAACTATCCGGTACCTGCATGGCTGGACTGGCCGTTACGCATGTTTAAGTATCTGCTGCTGGCCTTTTTTACCTTTATCTCTGTTGGAATGCATCCGCTAGCCATCCCTTATTACCTGAATGGTAACTATCACAAAATAGCCGATGTAAAAACCGCCTGGCTTTTTGTTGAACCGGGATTAATCACCTTGTCGGTACTCGCTCTGTTTCTCCTGCTGGCGGCGTGGCGTAAACGGGCATTTTGCCGCTACTTTTGCCCTTACGGTGCACTACTCGGGCTAGTCAGCTTTTTAAGTCCGTTTAAGATTCGCAGGGAAAAGAACCACTGTCTTAATGAGCGAGGAGATATTAACTGCGATAAATGTACCCGTGCCTGTCCTTCTAACATTATTGTGCATACCGCAAGCCAGATCCGCACTGACGAATGTCAGGCCTGTATGCGCTGCGTATCTGCCTGCCCTAAAAAACAAGCCCTTGGTTTTAAAACCCGCAATGGCTGGCAGCTTTCGCCTAAGCATCTGATGGTGTTAGTTTTCACTATTATGTTCGGCATTCCGCTGGTCGCATTCAGTTTTGACTTCTGGCATAGCCAGACCAGTGATGAAGTGAGGATATATCTGATTCAGATGATGGACTCGATAAGTTATTAAGTCATTAGCTGATTTTGCACACCCTAAGTACCAGTAATGGGGGTTTAGCACTTAGGGTGTTGCTCTGATTATTCAGGCGGAGTCCCCTCCTTAAACTCCTTCATTATATTTTCACGAAATTCAGGTGTATCTTCATAGCCATGAACTTTACATCCATGCTCTACCACTGCCTGTAGTAGTTCTTCTTTTGTATCTGCAGCCAACGCAACAGAACAGCTTATATCACCCGGATAATCCCGGCAGTCGATATAATATCTGGACATAACCCGACCCTCTTCGTTTCACAAATATGATGAGCAAAAGCATCCATATACTCATCAGCCTATAAGAGCGAAACGTCACTTTTCGCTCTCAAATCTGTATCCGGTTCCCCTGACAGAATGAATCACCGTTGATTTTTGTTGCAGTTTCTTTCTCAGTGAAAGAACGATGGTGTCAACAACATTGCTTGCCCCTTCGTACTCAATGCCCCACACCTCTTTTAACAACTGTTTTCTTGTGATTGCTGTTCCGCGGTTTTTGACCAGCAACTCCAGTGTCCCGAATTCGAGAGGAGTGAGATCGATACGCTGCTGATTGAGATTTAACTGCCTCGCCTTTGGGTCAAACCAATCGGGACGTTCTTCATGCTCTGTATCTTGCGCAATCTCATTCATCAGACGGGTGGATATCCAGCCGTCAACGGAATCCGGCCCCATATCAAGCATGGCAGTGTAATATTTGACCTTGTCTATTTCGATCACCTTGCTGAGAACCTGAAAGCCAAGTTCAGTTGCAGCGGAGGCATATGGCTGTAGATCATTCAGCGTCAGGTATACCCGTTGCAATCGCGGACGCATTTCAAGATAAGCTCGTTTGATATCTAACCAGCACGCGGCCTGGACGGTACTTAAGCTTTCACCATCGGCTACAGACAACCAACGCCGGATAAACAGGTTTTTATCCGCTTGTACCTGACTACCATCACGTAAAGCTAAATCATTCATCCACTCTGCAATAACAGGGTCATGTTTTTTCAGCTCTTTAGTCACTTGTTCCGGTTTAATCAGAAAATAGAAACCGGCCACCTGATTGTCACTATCCTTTACACAATGAAATGAGCCGGGATTTCTGTCCCACCACTTAGAATAGATTTCTGAAACCACAGCAGACTCATGCTCACATACAGTACTTAACACCGTTTGTCTGTCTGCCGGCTGAGCAGGTAGCACGCTATAGGCTCTTTGATCATTCTGAGGAAAGAAGGCACTGCGTATCACAGGGTTATCTACCAGATAAAGAATGTCAGCGGTATAGCGCCATAGCTGATTACAACTCACCTCCTTCATCTCTTTTAGCAGTGTTTTACCGGCATTACGCCGATAGCAGGAATACTTTAATGGTGAACGCGCTTTAAGGCTGCTAGACAAAACCGTTCTGATCATCTCGTGCAGCGAAAGACCATCTTCATGGGACTCAATAAACTTCATGCTCTCCAGCTCGCCATATAACTTAACGGCGGCTTTGTTATCTATCTCAAGCATCGCGCTCAATAAAGAATCACTTACCCTGCGGACGATAGAAGATGCCTCCAAAGCATCCCTTAAGTCATCACTTTTAATATCCTCAATAAAAAACTGCACCAGTGAACGAACAACCGAGTTCGGGGGAACCTGATGAAGCTCCCTGTCAGGTTGTTCCAACATAGCGACGCCGGCAAGTCTTAAGGCAACGGGGTGACCTTTAGCAAACTGGTTGACCCGTATCGCTTCAACTTTTGACAGCCCCTGAGACTGAAGAAACCCTACGGCAGCAGTCAACGGCAGGCATTGCAGATGCAAACGGACAAAATTGCAGTTTTGCGGAGGGTTAATTACCCACTGATTGTCCGGGACAAGTCGTCCTGATAAGATCAGTTTAAACTTGCCGAGAATAGCAGGAACAAATTCCGTTCTTAACCACGATTCCAGTAAGCAGAAAGACTCAAAATTATCCAGAATTAATACCGTTCCGGGAGAAATGGATTTGTGATAATCACTAAGCTGATTGCAATTACTACTGAGAATGGCGTTTAGCTTTTCCATAAAAGCTCTTGGTGTTGGCTCTACAGAACGACAATCGAGAAACCGACATCTATCCGGGAAATCCTGAGAAAACCATTGAAGCAGGGTACTTTTACCTACCCCTGCAATTCCGTGTACCCCGATTACATCCGGTCCTTTGTCATCCATTATCTGCTCGAGATAGTGCAACTCAGTTTTGCGGGATTGTTCACCATATCTGTTCAAAACGTCGGCCTAATTATTATCCTGTTATTGATAATAGTGCGAATAGCATCGCCTGCACGCAAATCCCATCAAATTCTCATAATTACAACCCGTCTCCGCAGCTATTTTTACTAATGATGATAAACAAAGTGGTAGGAGATGATATGAAGCTCATTCATATAGCAGTAGCCACTGCAGTATTTGCGGTAGCAGGATGCTCAACAACGGAATTAAGTAAGATTCATAAAGCTGAAAGCGCGGCGCACCATGAACTTAGTGCAAAAGCAACGATCCTTGATACCGACGGAACCGTTCTGAGGAAAGGCAGTCCTCACTGGCACTGTGTTCCGGGAGTTCCGGTTATCCCCGGAGACTCTCATCCTATGTGTAACGATCAGGTCTGGTCACAGTTACTTCAGGCCGCAGCAGAAGGAAAGCCATTTAAAACAGACAGAATCGGTATTTCCTATATGATGCAGGGGGACGCCTATGTCAGTAACTCAGATCCTACCGCTACAGATCCAAACAACGGTGACGTTTGGGTAAAAGAAGGGCCCCATCTGATGATAGTGGTACCCCATGAACTGCTTGAAGGAATCAGTGAAGACCCATTCAACGGAGGACCGTATGTAATGTGGAAAGGAACACCGTACGCACACATTATGGTGCCTGTGGGAAACAAACCTCCTCAAAAATAAACAAGGACAAATTATGAGTACTTCACTATATGAAAGACTTGGTGGCAGCGAAAAAATCACTCAGATATCCAGCGACATTGTTGACCTGCACCTGGACAACCAAACCATATCTAACCGGTTTGCTAACTCTGACACCAGTAAATTAAAGAAAACCGTATCTGAGTTTTTTATTACCGGTACCGGTGGACCAAACCTGTATAAAGGAAAAGATATGCGGGCCGTTCATCAGGGGATGAACATATCTGCCATCGAGTTTGTTGCCGTGCTGGATGATGCACTTGAAGCAATGCAGAAAAACAGCGTCGGACAGCGTGAACAGGAAGAGGTCTTGTTTATTCTGTACAGTATGAGAAATGATGTCATTTTGGTTTAACAACAATGGGCAGGGCTGTTATCCCCATGGCACTCTGCCCGTTATTTGATCCCGTCCCTACAGAACAGTCCAGAAAACTCATGTTATATGCTGCCTGTTCACCAGTTAAATATATTTTCAACCTCTGGTCATAAAAAGTTTCTGATATTGGCAAAAAAGCACTTTACCTCAACTTAACTTTAGGTCTTATGATTAACGGCAACAGAAAGAGAAGAACCCGGAAGTTATCCGGTTTTCTCTCATTCAAACCTAAATAAATCATAAGGAATTCAGATGAAGGTAATCGCTTTCGGAGCAACAAACAGCACCACTTCAATTAATAAAAAGCTTGCCGCTTATACTGCCGGGTTAATCGATAAATCAAAGGTAGAAGTGATTGATCTTAATGACTTTGAAATGCCCATCTATAGCGTGGAAAGGGAGCAAGAATCAGGTATTCACCCACTGGCAGAACAGTTCTACAACAAAATCTCACAAGCCGATGCCCTTGTTATCTCTTTCGCCGAATATAACGGCACTTATACCGCTGCATTTAAAAACATTCTTGACTGGGTTTCCCGTATCAATAAAAAATTCTATCAGGGAAAACCTGTTATTATGCTGGCAACCTCTCCGGGGCCGGGTGGTGCAAGCTCTGTTTTATCATACGCACTGGAATCAGCCCCCTATTTTGACGCTGATGTAAAAGGCTCACTCTCGTTTCCTGATTTTTTCAGTAACTTCGATATAGAAGCCAACAGAATCACCAATGACGCGCTACTAGAAGATCTGCGCACAGTTACTAGTCGCATAATGGCTTAGTACGTGTACAATCATCCCTGCTTTTGGCCTGATCACTTTTATGAGAAATATTAATGAAGCAATTTCAAATGAGAGAACTCCCCTTTAAGGAGTTTGTCTCCATGATGGCACTTATGATGTCCATCACCGCCCTATCCATAGATGCCATTCTTCCTGCTCTCGAAGCCATTGCCTCTGATCTGGGTAGCGCAGACTCAAAAGATGCCCAGCAGTTTATCGTGGCTATTTTTGTTGGTATGGCGCTGGGTCAGCTACTGTTTGGCCCACTGTCCGACTCCATCGGCAGGCGTCCGGCTGTTGTGAGTGGTTATGTCATTTTTGTAGCGGCCAGCTTAATAGCTATCTATGCCTCTGATCATCAGGCCATGCTCTGGGCCCGCTTTTTACAAGGGTTCGGACTGGCAGCACCTAAAGTTATCTCTGTTGCTATTATTCGTGACCTGTACAAAGGGCGCACCATGGCACGGGTGATGTCCTTTATTATGATGGTATTTATTCTGGTCCCTATGCTTGCTCCCCTGCTTGGTCAACTTGTTATGCATATTGCTAACTGGCAGGCGATATTCTGGGTAGTACTTCTGGTCAGTATGATTTCCCTTAGCTGGTATCTGCTGCGCCAGCAAGAGACACTGGAGCCAGAGAACCGCACCGGTTTATCGGCAAAAGCCATGTTTGAGGCACTAAAATTTGTGCTGAGCAACCGCCAGTCTGTGGGCTACACTGTTGCAGCCGGCATTATATCTGGTCCGTTTATATTCTATTTAAGCTCTGCCTCGCACTTACTGGCCGATTCATATCAGTTAAAAGAGTGGTTTCCTATCTACTTTTCAGCACTGACCATCTCTTTCGCCATTGCATCATTTATTAATGGCAAGAGAGTGATGAAGTTGGGTATGCGCTATATTTCGCGTTTTGCCCTCACCATTATCACCGTTAGTGCCACGGTATTTCTGCCCGTTGCATTTTTCTATCAGGGACATCCGCCTCTGGAAGCACTGACCGTCTATTTTATATTTACGTTTTTCTCGCTAGCATTGATTTTCGGTAACCTTAACTCGCTGGCGATGGAGCCTCTGGGACAGTTTGCCGGTTTAGGTTCTGCCATTGTCGGCTGCCTTACCACCATTATTTCAGCCGCTCTGGCCGTTATTATTGGTTCGTTTTATGAAGGGTCAGTATTCCCGCTGGTAACCGGATTTGCACTAGCCGGAGCAAGTAGCCTTACCATTGCTTTCTGGACAGACAAAAAGGGAAACCGTGAATCAGAAGAGGCACTCTCATTACAAAGCAAAGAACTTTAACTAACACCTGCATCACAATGATTGCAACTAAGGAGAAGGCTATGAACCCGGATACGTTAAATAGCTATTTTCATAGAATTGGTTTATCGGATAAACCAACTGCGAGCTTAGATTCACTTAAACAGATTCACCGTTTACAACACAAAAGCATGCCTTTTGAAAATTTTGATGTAGTTAATGGCAAGGCGATCAAGCTGACGGAAGAAGCACTGGTCCAGAAGCTAGTGAGAGAAAACCGCGGCGGCTACTGCTTTGAGTTAAACGGCTTGCTCTACTCTGTACTTAACACCATAGGTTTTCAAGTCAGGCCTTTGCTGGGAAGAGTTCATCTGTCGGAACAAGCAACCGGACGGGGACACAGGGTTAATCTGGTTACTATAGATGACAAGCAGTGGCTGGTGGACGCCGGTTTTGGCGCACAAACACCTAGAGAGCCCCTGCCGTTAGAGCTGAATAAAACTCTCTCTACGGATATTCAGACTTTCAGGTTTATTGAAGATAAGCACTATGGTGTGATGCTTCAAACCGAAGGGGAAGACGGCTGGAGCAATATGTATAGTCTGGATATGGGGCATGTCTGCCAGGGAGATATCGATTACGGCAATCACTACACTTCCACCAGCCCGGACTCGGTATTTACCAATAAGTGTGTCGCCTCCCTTCGTACAGAGAGTGGCGCTATCACCTTGTTAAATAACAGGCTAAAGATAAAAGAGGGTGACAGTAGCCGGGAGATGATTTTAAATTGTGAGGCGGGTTATTTTGCTGCACTCAAAGAGTATTTCGGAATTGCTCCTGATGTGCCTTACCACAAAATAGAAGCTTTTTTTGACCAATAATTAATGTTAGAAAATGGGCTATTCCCAGTCCATTTTCAGCTCTCTGTTGTTTTCCGCACAGTCTTTAAGATAAAGGTTAATCAGATTTTGATAAGGCACACCGCTCTTTTCCGACAACGCCTTAAAGTAGTCAATAACTTCTTCATCTAATCGGATAGTAATCTGTTTTTTTATCTTTTTGGCATAAGGGTTTGCCATAGATTGATCAAATTTGTAATTATCACGCATAACGAAACTCCTCAGATTTGAAAAGGCAATTCTAGCTGGTTAATAACGGAAACAGCCTGCCTTATTCATATCCTTCGGCTCACTTCAAATATCAGAAAATACTAGCGTTTAATTCTGAGGTAAGTAATACCAACCAACAGCCCCCAGAGTGTTGAGCCTACTCCAAGGAAGCTGACACCGGACAAGGTAATCAAAAAGGTAAATAGAGCCGCGTCCCTGTAGACCTCTTTTTGAAAGGCGGTTTGCAGACACATCAGCAAAGTTCCCAAAAGGGCAAAACCGGCCAGAATTTTAGTTACCTCCTGAGGAAGAAGCAGAAACAGAGAGACAACTGAAGAGGCGAACAGGCCAGCTAACAGATAGAAAATGCCCGCCCAGATAGCAGCGCGGTAACGCTGTGACTTGTCAGCGTCGACCTCTTCGTTCATACAGATAGCCGCTGAGATTGCAGCAAGGTTAACGCTAAAGCCTCCAAAAGGAGCCGCAAGAAGATTAACAGTGCCTGTCCCTTTAAGAATTGCCTTTACCGGAGCCTGATAACCATAACTTTGCATCATAGCGATGCCGGGCAGATTTTGAGACAACATGGTAATCAGGTAGAGAGGCACGGCTAAGTTAATCATTGCCGCCAGATCAAAACCGGGCATCAGCCAGACAGGTTGAGCCACGGAAAACTCGCTAGTTTGTAAGCCAGTTCCATCCATTACGACGGTAAAAGCAATACCAACCAGCAGCAAAATCAGCATCATATATTTAGGGATAAACCGTTTCGCTAACAAAAATGCACTAAACATTATCATGAATAGTACCGGCATCTGCGTAATGGTCTGAAAACTTCCCAGACAGAAAGGCAATAAAATGGCCGCGAGCATCGCCGTACCCAGTTGCGGAGGAATACGTTCAAGAGCTTTGCTTAAAGGGGAAATAAGTCCGGTAAGGAAAATCAGCAATCCCGAAATAATAAATGCACCGATAACCGATGAAAGCTCATAATCACCTGAAGCACCCGCCAGCATTACCGCCCCCGGAGTGGACCATGCCGTTAACAGCGGTGCTTTGTAGTACCAGGAGTAAGCTATTGAGGTGATGCCCATCGCAACACCTAGTGCCAGTAACCAGCTTTCCGTTTGAGTTGCAGTCGCGCCCGCTGCTGTCGCCGCCTGAATAACAATAACCACCGAACTGGTGTAACCAATCAGTATTGCAGTAAAACCGGCCGAGATATGGCTCAAATTAAATAGCTTTTTCATCTTTGCTTTCCCTGTTCTGAGGAATATAATTTAGCAATCCGTGCGCTATTACGCACAAAAAAGATAGCACAGTGCGTTATAACGCACAAAGAGTTTTTATAATGAGTGATTCTGTATTTAAAACTGAAATAGCCAGCCACCTGAAAAGTGAACGCAAAAAGAAAGGCCTGAGTCTGGATGCCACTTCTAAGCTAACAGGCGTCTCAAAAGCTATGCTGGGGCAGATTGAAAGAGGCGAATCCAGCCCGACTATTTCGACCCTATGGAAGATAGCCAGTGGGCTGGAAACCTCCTTTTCAGCCTTCTTTGCAAACGAACCCAACTTAAGATCCAACGAACTGACTTTTCCCGATGATGCCCGCATGCAGGTAACGACTCTGTTCCCCTATAAAACGGATTCCGGGATGGAGATGTTCGAAATCACCCTGACAGACTTCCATCAGCAGATGTCATCACCACATGGCGTCGGAGTGATCGAACATGTTCATGTACTTAAAGGCAGGTTAAAGCTGTTTTTTGATAACCAGTGGCATGAGTTTAGTGAAGGGGAAAGTGTCCGTTTCTTTAGTGATCAACCCCATGGCTATCAGGCAGAAAGCGAAACGGTAACTTTCCAGAATATTGTTTGTTATCCGAGGTAGTTAATAAGCAACATGTGTTTGCATAGACTATGTCTTTACTAAGTTATACAAAGGAGCTTTAAATACATTTTAAATGTCATATATCGATTGCGTTTCACGGATATGTAAGTATCTCACTTATAGGTGTAACAAAGCTAGTTAATGATGTTATTGTAAATAATATGACTCACATTTCTTCTTGTGGTTTAAATTACATAGAGTTAACCTCTTATCTTTATTAAACATATAGAAACCGCTAGAGTTATGATTAAACTTGTATGGGCAGTCGCTTGGAGAACATGCATTGGGTTCACTATTGCAAGTAAAGTTGGAGGCACACTTGATTATGCAAGTGATGTGAAACAAGTAAATGCCATTCTATTTATAGACATAATAACAATAGCTGCCTCATTGATACTATCATCAATTTATGTTTATAAAACAAGACATAAGTACTTATCAAAAACCTAAATTAAACCAACAAAATGAACTACTTACCTCACCTTTTAGCTAGAAAATTTCATGCTTTTTCTAGTATTTCTCTACTTAAGTCATTTTTTATATCACTAATGCTCAGCCTCCTTTTACTTCTCATATTTGTTGCTAGTGATGGAAATATAGTAGCTATGCTGCTGGCTTCTGGCGCTGTGACTTTTTTTATTTCAGGTATAATGGCTAGTAAATATTACTCAATGAGGCCCATAATTTTCACTAATCCAGTTATTGTTCAGCTTTCTACGTACAACATAACAACTATAATCTTCAGGGTAGTTAAAGGGAGTGCAGATATCATTGCCTCCCTATTTTTTCACTACATGTTGTTATGTTCAGCGGGGTTAATACTAGCTCCATTTTTCTTGATTTTTATTAATTAATATAAAAATTGACTTTACGCTATCCATCGATGACATTTGTATCATTCTGATATAGAGTTTTCGGCAAGCTTAACACTGTTGTCTTAGAGATAAAGTCATGAGCACGAGCTACCACTACAAAGAGTGTGGATTGCAGAATGTATACTTAAAGAATGGCTACCAGTTAGAAGTCATTGATGATGAAGAGTACTTCAGTGTCGATGATGTTCACGGTTTACACAATGCCATTGCGATACAACTTGCCGAAAAACCTACGGCTTTAACTGGCGCTGAGTTTAAATATTTACGAGTGCACTTCAATCACTCCCGCAGAGTTTTAGGAGAACGGCTTGGAGTAGATCAGCAAACTATCGGCCGATGGGAAAAAGAAGAAACCGCTATCCCCAAAACCGTTGATGTCACAATGCGGCTATTACTACTTGAATCATTGAATAAAGATAGCAATATCAGCGAGCTGCTAGTTAATCTGGCGGAGAATGAGGCTAGCGAACTAATGTCAGAAATCATTCTGGAAGAAGTCGACCACCACTGGCTTAAAGCGGTATAAATGTCTTAACAAACCTTTCCGATAGTACTCTACCACTTCTTAATCAATCGTCCCATCAGGTTAGGATGATATGACCAGCAGTGGTCGAACATAGCCATCAATTGCGGATTGCCGTATTTGGACAGGCTGATGGCGTGGAAGCGGTTGTGGCCTTTTTGTAGGCTTTGTACCTGTTCCAGTATGGCTTCAGGTTGTTTCGGTGCGATAAAGTCAGACAGCACCACCATATCGGCGTTGCGGTATTTTCCTTCGCTCATCAGCTCTACAGATTTAATCAGTACAGGATCTAAATCCGTACCACCGTGGAACTGGTAAGAGAGAAAATCGCTCGCTTCGCGCAGGCCGTCCTGACGGGTCAGCTCGTAAGTGATTTGCTCGGTAGAGAATAGAATAACGTAGCAGTCGCGCTCTTCCGCCAGTGCAATTTGCATCAGGGCATAAGCCATCGCCTTGGCACACTGCTCGGGAAAACCGCTCATAGAGCCGGAAGCGTCTACACAGAGAATAAACGGCCCTTTTTCAATATCGGCCTGTCTGTTATCCGGCTTCTGGGATTTTACTTTTCTCAGCTTGCGCGACTTACCCTGCATCTTATAGTTCATCAGACGCTTATCGACTAAGTGTTTGTAAAACACCACTTCCAGTTCCGGATAGGCCAGAAACATGGCTTCATTAGGCAACATACGGTTCAGGTCATCGCTGGCATGAATGCCGACGATATCGTCCGTTGCTTCATCGCTCTTCTCTTCCACCATTTTCAGGTCATCAGCAGGGTTAATCTGCAGGCTTGGATCGCTTACTTCACTGGCCATACGTCCCAGTTTCTCAGCTATCTCCTGCAACTGCTGGTTTTTCTTCAGAAACTCCGCGTAACGCTTGATGGTTTTTACATCACCTTTGGAAAGCTTAGCCGCCGCCATATCCCATAGGCGACCGATACTTCCCGCCTCGCCCGCTTCTGTCACCTTATCCATGCTTTTCATGGTTTCGATACGCTGATACAGATCAGCAAGAAACTTCTCTTTATCCGATTCCAGCGCGGCTATTTCTGCCTGCTTAATGGAGTTAGACAGGCTCTTGTACCACTGTTCGCAAAAGTAGTGAGGGAAGACAGGGTTATGAATACCCTTGTTCCGGGCAAGCAGTTTTTTTGCCCGGCTCTTAAACGGAGAGTGTTCAAGCTGATTAACAATATCGCCGATCTGCTCAAAGAAGGTCTCTTCATCCCAGTGAATGACTTTCTGGTAGAGATTGAGTTCTTTCTGAAACTGCTCGGTTTCACACACGCGGGTAATCCGGCGTTTAACACTGCCGCGCCATTTATTGATATGACCTTTTACCGAGACTTTTAGGGCACGGTTTTCCGGCAGCATCAGTACTTGCGAACGGCCGATAAGATCATTCACGGCGGAATCAATAATGCCTGATTCCGCTACCATTAATGCAAGGTTAAGTCCGTCAGCGCCTAGCATGTGTCACCTTAAGCGAAAAACTGATTCAGATTTTTGATTCTCTGAATAGTTTTTTCGCTGCTCTCCTTCATCTCCTCCAACTGCTCTATTAACGACTGAAGGCTACTTTCCATTTTAGTAGGGATATCTGTATCTATAAATGCGTGCGGCAGGGCGCCGGTAAAGTCTGAACGTACCTTGCGCAGTGAATACTCCGCCTGAGTCAGCAGCGCAAATGCTTCTTTTGCTTTGCTGTTCCACTCTTCGTACTGCTTATCTGACAAGCCCTGACGGGTCACCAGTCCGGCTAAAACCGAACGGTTGGCGATATCTTTTACCACCAGATTATTGCTGGCGTTAAGGTCAAATCGGATACGACACATGCTGGAGTTCTGGTTTACATAACCATAGGCATCACCACCGCCCTCTTTGATCACTTTTTCCAGCTCATCTTTGGCCACATACACCCAGCGGCTATCGCCTTTTTCCGACTCATTAACTGACATATTGCTTTGCAGCAACACCAGCTTTAACAAGCCACGGGCGTTGCCTACTGAATAAGTTCTGGCTGTTGAAAGGTCAAACTGATACGCCTCTGTCTTTCTCAGCAGCTTATTCGACGCTTCCATTTCAAGGTGGATGCTGAACTCAAGTTCCAGCTCATCCTGAATCCGTTCCAATGCTTCTTTGCAGCCAGCAATCTGGCGGTGAATAACATGCTGGTCGAAAGCGTGATTAACAGCGAAATCGCGAATCACCTCATTGACCACTTCACGTGATTCAGGGCTATGCCATAAGCAGTCTTTTAGTAACAGAAGATCAAGAGGATTAATGGTATCGCGGCCATTAAAATAGGCACTCGCTTTCAGCAGTTTTACTGCTTTTTTCCAGCGACGGTCTGATACATACAAACCATGCTTGGTGTCATTCAGGCCAGAGCTCTCTGCTTTTTCTTCCAGCATGGTTTTCAGCTCGTAGAGCTTTTCAAAGCAGGTATCATTCAGTTCCAGCTTGTCCAGCTCTGTCTGCCAGAGATGATACTCTTCATCGGTTATTGCCAGCCCTTCAGGGATCTGAGCTTCCTGAATAGTCCCCACCGTCAGCATCGACTTAAAGTTCTGCTTGTTCTGAATACGGTCAACAAAAAGACGCACCAACATACGGTCATAAAGGGCTTCCAGTCCGCTGTCTTCGTCCGGCAGTTCATTTGATGCCGAAACTAACAAACGCATAGGTACCGGCTCTACATCGCTGCCGTTCTTGAAAATCTTCTCGTTCACGACCGTTAGCAGGGTATTCAGAATCGCCGGGCCGGCTTTCCAGATCTCATCCAGAAATACCACCTGCGCTTTTGGCAGGTAACCATCAGTCAGGCGTACATAACGGCCGTTATCTTTCAGCTCCTGAATACTTAGCGGGCCAAACACCTCTTCCGGAGTGGAAAAGCGGGTCATCAGATATTCAAAGTAACTGCTGTTATCAAAGGCCTGAATCAGGCGTTTGGCAATCAGGCTTTTTGCAATACCCGGGGGGCCTAATAAAAATACGCTCTCTCCGGCCAGTGCTGCTAACAAGCAGAGTTTAATGGTGTTTTCTCTTTCATATACACCATCAGAAAGGGCGTGAGCCAGTTTATTTATTCGTTCTGAAAGTAAGGCTTTTTGCGCATGGGAGGCTTGGGGAGCGAACATAAAAATTCCGTAATAGTTACTTTGACCAATCGGTAAATTATCGTTATAAGGCGTTGCAATTGTTATGAATTTGTTATCAACATCCAAGTATCAACGAATTGAATATAAAGTCCATGATTCATTAGGAAATAGTGTTAGATTGAACAATTTATCTGCAACAATTGTGTGTTTCGTCACCCTATGTTGTTTTACCGGTTTTCTTTTAAGTGACCTTGAAATAAGAGCCAGATGATATCAACATTTACTAAGCCATGGTTTTGTAACTTATCTATATTACTGAAATCTTATTTTCCTCTTTTCTATATGCACAAGGGGTTTCTCATGAAGAAAACCATCCACAGCTGGAAAAAACTCTCTCTGATTGAAGAGGACATTACCCTTCCCAACAAGCTGTCAGTTACCCATACTACTTTGCATCACCCCGGAGCCGTTATCATTCTGCCTGTTCTGGAGAACGGAGATATTCTGATGTTAAAGCAGTACCGCCCTTCCATTAAAGAGTGGATTACCGAACTGCCTGCCGGCACGCTGGAGCCGCACGAACTGCCGATTATGGCAGCCATGCGTGAGCTGGAAGAAGAGACCGGCTATAGCGCCCAAACCCTGATTCCGTTAGGTCAGCTACTTCCGGCGGCTGGCTTCTGCGATGAAATTCAGCATATGTTTCTCGGCAGAGAGCTGACAAAAACCGACGCACTTGAATGTGACGAAGATGAAGTGATTGAAGTTTTATCTTATTCGGTTGATTCTCTTGAGAAAATGGTGATAAATGGAGAGATAACAGATTCTAAGACGCTGGCCTGTTTGTATAAGGCTAAGCTAATCGGGTTGATATAGCGCCCGTAAACTTAAGTAACCCGTGCTCAGATTAAATAAAAGCCGATCATAAAAGGAATAACAATGGATTTTCGATCAGATACGGTCACCAGACCGACAGAAGCGATGCGTCAGGCAATGGCCAATGCAGAAGTAGGCGATGATGTTTATGGTGATGACCCGACAGTGAATGCCCTTGAGCAGTGGGCCGCTGAGCAACACGGTTTTGAAGCCGCTATCTTTACCTCCTCAGGAACACAAGCCAATCTGCTTGGCCTGATGTCTCACTGTGAAAGAGGAGACGAATATCTTTGTGGTCAGTTGGCACACAACTATAAGTACGAAGCAGGCGGTGCGGCCGTTCTTGGCTCTATTCAGCCTCAGCCTGTTGAGAACAATCCTGACGGCACAATCAGCTTTGATAAGCTGGAAGCGGCCATTAAGCCGGACGACTTTCACTTTGCCCGCACTAAGCTGCTCAGCCTGGAGAACACAATCAACGGTAAGGTCCTTCCTCTTTCCTATCTGAAGCAGGCGCGTGAGTTTGTAAACAAGCACAACCTTAAACTGCATCTGGATGGTGCCCGTGTCTACAACGCAGCTGTTGCTCTTGATGTGGATATTAAAGAGATTGCTTGTCACTTCGACTCTATGACTATCTGCTTGTCTAAAGGGTTGGCTGCGCCGGTTGGTTCCCTGCTACTTGGTGACAAGGAGCTGATAGAAAAAGCACGCCGCATTCGCAAGATGCTTGGCGGTGGTATGCGTCAGGCGGGTATTCTGGCGGCTGCGGGTAAGCTTGCACTGACTGAACAGGTCAGTCAGCTTGCTGTTGACCACGACAACGCGCAGAAGCTGGCTAAAGGACTAAGCAAGATTGGCGGCTTTAATGTCAATGCTGAGTTTGTTCAGACGAATCTGGTGTTTGCCAAACTGGATAAAGAGCTGGATATTCACGCCATCTCAGCCGCTTTAAAACAGCAAGGCATTCTGGTTTCTCCTTCGAACCCTGTACGCTTTGCCACCCATAAAGACATCAGCAGTGACGATATTGATACCTTGCTGACACAGCTCACCAGACTGACTGCATAACTGGCATAAAAAAAGCCCTGCCGGCAGTGGTGGCAGGGCTTAAGCAGGAATCCATTTCCTCTAGCCTATAACGTTATTTTTTATATATCCGGCGATCTCACCGGATATATGCGATTACGCTTTTTTCGGGCTCTTGATTCTGAACATAATGGCAAACATCACCGGCACAACAATCAATGTCAGGATGGTTGCAAAGCCCAGACCTGCCATAATGGTCACCGCCATCGAGCCGAAGAAGGCATCGAACATCAGCGGGATCATGCCCAGAATGGTCGTCAGTGCCGCCATACTTACCGGACGCACACGGCTGATAGCACTATGAATCACCGCGTTATAGGGCTCCCGCCCCTGCTCCAGCTCAAGGTTAATCTGATCAAGTAGTACGATACCGTTTTTCAGAATCATTCCGCTCAGGCTCAGTAAACCAAGGAAGGCGGTAAAGCTGAACGGCATATTAAAGCCAAGCAGACCAATGGAAACACCGATAATCGACAGAGGCACAGTAAACCAGATAACCAGCGACTTCTTGATTGAGTTAAACAGGAAGATGGTGATCATCAGCATGATTAGGTACCCCATCGGCAGCGACTTAAACAGCATATTCTGTGCGTCCGCTGATGACTCATACTCACCACCCCATTGCAGCTCATAACCTTCCGGTAAATCCAGCTGCTCAATCTTAGGCTGAACCCGGGCAAACAGGCTGGCCGGTGTTTCATCACCAAGAATATTGTGGTCAGCAAGCACAGTCAGAGTACGCTTTCTGTCTCTTCTCAGGATGAGCGGCTCTGACCACTGAAGATCAATACCGTCAATCACCTGCTCAATCGGAATATAAGTCTGCTTACTCGGACTGAAGATACCTAGGTTCTGAATAGTGTCGAAGTCAACCCGCTCCTCTTCCGGCAGACGGACAATAATCGGCAGCGACTGAGTACCATCACGGAACAGGCCTATGGTTGTACCGCCAAACGCCGTTTGCAGTGTATTGGAGAGATCTTCTTTGGAAACCCCCATACGACGCGCTTTTGACTCATTAAACAGAGGGACCAACTCTTTGGTACGCTCACGCCAGTTGTGACGAACGTTACGGGCACCCGGATCCTCATTCAGGATATCTTCGATCTGCACCGCGATTTCACGTAACACTTGCGGATCAGGGCCGGAAACTCGTGCCTCAATCTTAGAGGCCGGTGACGGGCCAAACTCAATCAGTTTGAACTGGAAAGTCGGCGCACTGAACTGCTCAGATAAGCTGTCATCCAGTTTATGCAGCAGGGCAAACATCTTCTCACGGTCAGTAGCACGAACCTGCAACTGAGCATAAGCTTCATAGCTTTTCTCCGGAGCATAGGTCAGGGCAAACCGTGGCAGACCCTGCCCAGCCGACGTGGTTACAAAAGCCACATCATCCTGTTGACGGATAAACTGCTCAACCTGCTTGGTTTTCTCTACAGTCTCACGAATATCGGTACCTTCCGGCATCCACATATCGACATAGAACATTGGCGTGTTCGATGCAGGGAAGAACTGCTGTTTAACATTACCAAAACCGATAACAGCAGCCACCAGCAGACCAATCATGCCAGCCACTGTCAGCCAACGGAATCGGATAGCAAACTTAAGCAATGAACCGAACAGCACATACATTGCCCCTTTATACGGGTCTACTTCTTCATCGTCATTCACTACACCGTCTTTCAACAGAAGGTCAGCAAGGAAAGGGGTCAGGGTCAATGCCGTTATCCAGCTAAGGAACAATGAGAAACAAAGAACCCAGAACAGCGAGCCCATAAACTCACCCGTGGCATCTTCTGACAAACCGATAGGGGCAAATGCGGTAATGGCAATAACCGTCGCGCCCAACAGCGGCCATTGAGTCTGCTTAACAATATCAGTGGCAGCCTGAAGCTTGGTTCTGCCCTTCTTCAGGCCGACCAATATACCTTCCACAACAACAATGGCGTTATCCACCAACATACCCAGTGCAATAATCAGGGCACCCAGTGAAATACGGTGAAGTTCGATATTGTTCAGCTTCATCAGAATAAAGGTACCGAGCACCGTCAGAAGCAACACGCTACCAATAATGAGTCCGCTACGGAAACCCATGGTAAACAGCAGTACCACAATAACGATACCAACTGCCTGACCAAGACTGACAATAAAGTCCTGAACCGATTTATCTACTTCCTGAGACTGGTTATAGAAGTAGTTAAGCTCAATACCGGCCGGTTTGATGTTTTCAATATCCGTCAGCTTAGCTTCAATGGCTTTACCCACTTCCACTACGTTTACCCCGGCAGCAAACGAGATACCAAGGTTAATGGCCTGCTTGCCGTTATAAGTCACCACATTACCCGGCTTCTCTTTAATACCACGGGTAACAGTGGCCACGTCTTTCAGGCGGATCAGGTTACCGGTATCACGGCCATGGATAATCAGGTTTTCCAGTGACTCAACGGAGTCCAACGTACCGCTCGGGCGGATAGCCAGCTTCTGGCCACTGATCATCATCTCACCAGACGAAACAACGCTGTTTTGCTGATTAAGCAGATTAATGACTGTCGAAAAATCAAGGCTTAGCGAAGCAAGACGATCAATAGACATCTCAACAAACAACTGCTCCTGCTGGTCACCAGTGATAGAGACTTTACCTACCCCTTCCACCAGCTCCAGCTCACGGCTTAGCAGGTCAGCATAGCGCTTTAGTTCAATGTAGTCGTAACCGTTACCGGTCAACATAACCATAATGCCGTAAACGTCACCGAAATCATCAATGATCTGTACCGAGTTTACTGCGGATGGCAGAGTCGGCTTCAGGTCATTCACCTTGCGACGCATCTCATCCCAGATCTGTGGCAATTCGTCCGGGCCGTACTGCATTTTCATGCTCACCATAATCTGCGACATACCGGCAGATGAGATAGAGGTGATGTTATCCACATAAGGTAACTGGCGTATCTCTTTTTCGATAGGATAAGTCAGCTCTTCTTCAACTTCAGTCGTAGTTGCTCCCGGATAGGTAGCGATAACTAAAGCGTCCTTGATGGTAAATGCCGGGTCTTCCAGACGACCAAGTCCGAAGAATGACTGAGTACCACCGATAGCCAGTATGACAAGAAACAACCAGCTAATGACTTTGTTTTTTATTGAATACTCTGCAATGCTCACTGTGGTTTACCCTCATTTGCTAAAGCGACCACAGCGTTATCACGCAGTTTTCTCAGGCCGGAGTTAACAATCTTATCTCCTGCCTTAATTCCTTTACTCACTAGTGCACCCATGCTGTTTATCTTGACGATATCTACCGGTACACGGTTAACCACACCATTGGTCACCTTCCAGATGTAAAACTCACCTTCTTTATTACCCGGATCGATAGCGGTCATCGGGATCTGATATCCCTGAATCACGCCCAGACCGGCAGCCACCATATCTACATCAAGGTTTGCGGTGGCACCGGGCAGAATCGCAGGGGTAACTTGGTCCATCTGCAACCAAAACTCATAAACATTACCGCCTTCAACCGGCTCACTCGAATGCTCATAATGCTTCAGAATATACTGCCCATCGTCACCGGAAAAAGTCGTTTTAACGGCGTATTCCCTGATCTCCCGATCCGGATTAATCATGGCCAACACCACATCTGAAATGGCAATTCGTACTCTGACAATATCATCACGATATACGCTCAGAATGGTTTCACCCGGGCTGACGCTTTCATAGGATTTTTTAGGTACCTCTGAAACATAGCCGTCAAAAGGAGCCACTAATCTTGTGTATTCGAGGCTGTTTTGCGCAGTCTGCAGTCTGACTTTTGCCAGTCTCAGGTTGGCGTTCAGTTCGTCATACTCTGACTGAGACACCATCTCTCTTTTCAGCAGGTCACTACCGCGACGATACTGTTTCAGGGCAAGATCGTACTGAACCTGTGCATCACTCAACTGCTGACGCAGTTTATCTGAGTCCAGTTTTGCCAACAGTTCGCCCTTAGTCACCTTCTGACCGGCGCGAACCATAATGCCTTCCAGCTCACCAGCGACACGAAACGACAGTGGTGTCAGGTCCGCGGGCATCACCTGCCCTTTAAAGCTGCGGAACTGGCTGTCTACCGGTTTCTCTATGGTGATCGCCGATACGGTCAGCGGCTTTCTTGGTTCGATAACCTTCTCTTCTCCGCAGCCCTGAAGCAACAAAGCACCGGCCATCACTAAAAATAGTTTATTTACTGTTTTCATCTGCATCAGATCCCACCTTCACGTGTCCAGGCTCTTACAACCTGACCTTCATGCAGATCTTTCGCACCTGCGATGACGACCATATCTCCCGAATTCAGGCCGCTAATAACAGCGCCAAACTGATCCAGTTCTAACTCTGTTTCAACCACCGAGTTGGTTTCCTTAACAAAACGCCACACTTTACCCTTGTTGCCCTGCTTAGAAATCCATGCATCTTCAGGAAGCATCAGCCCTGTCTGCGCCTTCTCGTTACGGATCAGCACCTGACCTGTCATTCCGGTAAGAATATTCAGGCTGTCAGGACGCAAAATAGAAACTGTCGCAGAGTAGCTATTAGTGTCAGCATCGGGCTGGGTTGACATTTCTTTAAACCGTGCCGGAATCGCAATACTGTTGTGAACATCAAATACTACGGCGTACTCTTTTTCAGGAAGCGTAATTACACCCACCTCTTTTACATAAGGGACCGGTAGTGAAATATCGATATCAAGCTGATCATTATTGATGATGTTCAGAATTTGCTGTTTAGCACCAACATACTGGTGTGTTTTAACAAAACTAAGGGAAACAATACCGCTATAAGGGGCCGTGATTTTGGTATAGCCTAAATCTGTTATTGCCTGCTGAAGTGTTGCATCGGCTGTTTTAAAGGCCGTTTCTGACTGATCAAAAGTATCCGCACTAATCAACTTTTTACTAAACAGTTGCTTATTACGTTCAAAACGTGTCTCAGCCAAATCATATTGTGCCTGTGCGGCGTCTACTGCCAGTTGGTAATCATTTGGATCCAGCTCCGCCAGTAACTGACCTTTTTCTACCTTTTCACCTTCACGGATATCAAATGTCTTTATCACACCCGGAACCTGAAACGAGAGCTGCGATCGCTCCCCTGCATCTACTTCTGCCAGAAACGAATCGAACTGAGACGCTCGCAAATCCGGCACTTGCAATAACTTCACCGGCTTAACAACCTCTTCCTGCACCTCTGATTTAGCAGGAAAACATCCGGCTAAAAACAGGCCGCTTGCTGCCAGCAAAGCCACTTTATAAACAGTAACAAAGGCTCTATCTTTCACCTTGTCCTCTCCCATTAGTCAAAAAAAGTGTAACTTTTTATTACACACACGTGCAGTATATGTTTAATTAGGATAATATCAATACTTATTTTCCATGCGGACAATAAAATTAAATGACGAAACAATGAAAATTTGGTAAAACGTGTTGGTCGTAAATGAGAAGTACAAAATGGCTGAAAGAAAGCAAGGGCGACGCAGCGCTCAAACTGCGGAAGAGACAAAAATGCACATACTGTGCGTAGCCGGCAGCATGTTCTGTAAATATGGCTTCGAAAAAGTCTCATT
Source organism: Vibrio sp. SCSIO 43137 (assembly GCF_028201475.1). Classification (NCBI taxonomy): domain Bacteria; kingdom Pseudomonadati; phylum Pseudomonadota; class Gammaproteobacteria; order Vibrionales; family Vibrionaceae; genus Vibrio; species Vibrio sp. SCSIO 43137. Next base: position 1,143,928 of record NZ_CP116384.1, read on the forward strand.
AAGAAACATTAGTGAATCTGCCGGTGTATCACATAGCCTGATCCGCCACCACTTCGGCAGCAAAGAGCAGATCTGGTATGCCATCAGTGATGCACTACACGATTATATGAAAGAGTATATAGCACAGCTGATTAGCGAGTTCCCTCAGAGCAAACCTGCTAATGTTCTGTTATATACTTTCGCTGTCAGGCTGTTGGCTCATGCCCTTAAAGTTCCTTACCCTATCCAGTTTGCGGCCGATGCGGTCAGACAGGAAGGTGAGTTTTTTGATTACTTTATTGATCAGCAGGGTAAATTTGAAGACATTATGTTCGCCCTGACCGACAGGCACAATGAAGAGCACCCTGACAACCCCATCAGTATGTATGAAGTAAAGTGGCAGTTGATAATGAATGCTCACGGCGCTACCAGCCTGAAGCCACTGCTTGGAGAGATCTGGAAAGAGCAGACCAACGATCCGGATCAGGCTTTATATAACCACTGGAATCTGTTTAATAAGCAGATGGTTCGCTATCTGGAAGTCCCTCAGGACGAGGTTTTACAGCCAGATAGTCTTGATGACTTGCTATTACCGCTCTGCTGTAAATTTGAAGAGCACGTCTGCCAGGACGTATAACAAATAACCCCGCCTCATAAAGAGGCGGGAAATCCATCAGCGCTTTTTACCTCTGTGCTGATGAATCTTTAATTTTGCCTTCATCTTCCTTTTTTCAGAAGAACGACTGCGCCTTTTTGTTGGTCGGTCATTGTCTGTCTCTTCAATCAGGCTAGGTTCAAAGCCTTGTAACCACTCTTGCGGTAGCTTTTTATCCAAAAGGTTTTCAATTGCCGTGAGCAAATACTCTTCGTCACGACACATTAATGAAATGGCTATGCCCTCTTTACCGGCACGGCCTGTGCGGCCAATACGGTGAATATAATCTTCTGCTTTATAAGGCATATCGAAGTTTACCACCGCTTCGAGTTCCTGAATGTCTATACCCCGGGCAGCAACATCCGTTGCAATCAGGGCACGGACAGCACCGGATTTAAAGTCATCCAGCGCTTTCTGTCTGGCTCCCTGGCTTTTATCGCCATTGATCGAAGCGGCTTTAATACCGTCCAGTTTCAGTTCTTTAACCAGAGCATCCGAGCCTTGCTTGGTTTTAGTAAATACCAAAGCCTGCTGCCAGTTACGCGACCCAATCAGATAAGCGAGCAGTTCTGATTTGCGTTTTTTATCCACCGGATACACCATCTGGGTAACGGAATCTACTGTGCTGTTTTGCGGCGTAACTTGTACTTCGACAGGCTGCTGCAGAATCCGGTAGGCCAGTTTTTTAATCCGGTTATCAAATGTGGCTGAAAACAGCAAGGTTTGCCGCTGCTGCGGCAGTTTCTTGATGATTCGCTGAATATCCGGCAAAAAGCCCATATCTAACATACGGTCTGCTTCATCCAGAACTAAAGACGATGTAGTTCGCAAATCGATGGTTTTGGTATAAGCATGGTCAAGCAAGCGCCCCGGCGTGGCCACCAGAATATCAGCGCCGTTTTTCAGATTATCGCGCTGGACATTAATGCTGGTTCCGCCGTAAGCAACAACAATATTAATATTCGTGTCGGCGGCATACTCCTTCAGGCTGGTAAACACTTGTTGAGCCAGCTCGCGGGTAGGAACCAAAACCAGTGAGCGAACGCTTTTGTCTCTTTCACCACCTTCATAGCCGGTTTCAAGCAACTGCTGAATAAGAGGTAAACCAAATGCTGCGGTTTTTCCTGTTCCGGTCTGTGCACCCGCCAGAACATCTTTACCTTCCAGCACATAAGGAATGGCTTGTTGCTGAATTGGTGTAGGCTGTTTAAAACCAAGCTCTGTCAGCCGGGAAGTAACAACATCAGACAGTGGGAGATCGGAGAAAGAGATATCTTTAAGCTCTTTAAGCATTGCAGTCACCTGAGTAGCAGTCACCTGAAAAATCGGGCGGCGATTGTATCAGAAGTTAACCGCTTGCTTAAGCAGATCAGGGTATAAATCAGTAAACAGCTCATTTAGCTGAGAGTAATGACTCTCCAGCGTGCCATAACATTCGGCAACGGAAGTCATTCTGGCTGAACGCTGGGAAATACGCCTTAGTGCAAAACGGATGTTATCCATTTCTGTGTATGACAGCAGCCATTGATCCTGCCACATAGACTCAGTGACTCTAAGATAACGTTCAGGAAGGTTCTCTATCGTGTAATCGCACTGCTGCTGCATGCGGCGACAAAACTGCTGTAGTGATTCACCGGCAGGTTGTAAATGGTAGCTCTGCCAGTTGCTTGCCAGGCAGTGATCCCAGAATACGTCCAGTGCGATGGGGGCAAAACGTCTTAGCGGAGGCGGGAAACAGTGTTTCGCCTGTTTCATTAATGGGTGTTGATCAGTGTAACTATCAACAAAGCGGTGCAGTTTTATTCCCTGCACAATTTGAGCAGGAAATTTCCCTGTCGGATCACCTTTGATAAAATCGCCTAATAAATTACCGGCAATATCACTGCTGCAATAATCGGCAATATGTATGTGGGCTAAATAGTTCATTAACCTTTATGCACTTGATTACTTATATTCAAAGACAACAAAATTAATGACATTTAATAGTCCTACAAAAAACAGGGTTAATTGCAAAAACTAAAACCACTAATGGGTTTTAATTAATATTTATTAGCTAAACCAGCCAAAAAGATAAATATTGATCAAGGCTTAGTTTGCACAAGTCGACTCTGCAGCTTGCTCAGCTTCTGCCTGATAGTCAGTTAATTCAAAGCCGATTTCCAGAGCATCAAGGAGCTCAAGACCCTCACTGTTCATACTGCTCTCGTTCATTAACGATTCCTTTGTCTGTTTTCTATCCATATCAGTAGACTTGTTTTATATGACATTTGTTTAAAAATCAATATACCTTTTTCTTATTAGATATACGTTTTTCTGATATATTTCAACGGTATTCCGAGGTCTCCCCTCAAATAGAACAAAAGCACTAATAACCGATCATATTGAGAAATCGTTTGCCATCTCATCTTTACATTAAAATCGATCATTTATTTCAAAATTTTCCAACTCTTTCGCACGTTTCTCATCTAAAATAGATAGTGCGTCTGTTACAAACATGAAAACGTTGGAGCCTTCATGAAAGAAACTAACTTTAGACCGATTGACCGTCTTTTTATTAAGATGTCCGTCAATGATAAATTCTGGGTGTTATTTGCCCTATTTTTACTAGCCCTGACAACAACTGCTTTAGGTCGTTACAACGACGCGATTGCAAGTATTGAATCAAAATCAGTTGTTACCGCTGAAGCTAAGCTTCAGGGTTATGTACAAAGCGCCCGTCAATTTGATGCCGTTGATAAGTTAAGCAATCTTGGTGTAACAGTTTCAGGTTCTGCAGGCAAAACCAGCAGAACAGAGCAAAGTGTCACTGCTGTAGCCAGCATTGGCGGCGGACAGTACGCCTCTCTTACTGAGAATGTTGCTTCCGCTGAAAAAGCAGCGAAAAGTGATGCACTAACTTCCTTTTTCCTTACTTATTTATGGACAATTCCGTTCGCTATTTTCTGCTACTGGCTGACCACCTTCCTTGGTGGTGCGCTTTGGGTACTGTGGCAAACCACACTGAAAATTGCAGACGGAGACCTGACTTCACGTCTGGGCTTCCACTCGGGTCGTGATGAGTTCGGTACCATTGGTTGTGCCCTTGATAATGCTATGGACACACTGACTAAGCTTGTTGTTACTGTTAAAGACAGCTCAACAACACTGGAAGGTACTGCCGGTACCTTTGAGCAGGAAGCAAAACAGAGTGAACAGCAGATCAACTATCAGCACACCTCTCTGGATTCTGTTGCTACCGCAATGGAAGAGATGACTGCATCCGCTCAGGAAGTGTCGAATGTTGCTAAGCAGGCTGCCGAGCACTCTGAAAATGATGCTAAGTATGTTGAAGCGAGTCAGCGCCGTGTAAACAACGTGATCAGCGAAATTGATCAACTTTCAACTTATATCTCTGAAGCATCGGATTCTGTAGATACCCTTACTGAGAACACCACTCAGATTAACGAGGTTATCACTACAATCAACGCTATCTCTGAGCAGACTAACCTGCTGGCACTAAACGCAGCGATTGAAGCGGCACGTGCCGGAGAGCAAGGTCGCGGATTTGCGGTAGTCGCTGATGAAGTCCGTACACTTGCAAGCCGTACTCAGGATGCAACGGTAGAGATTCAGGCCATGATTGAGAAACTGCAGAACGAAACCAAAGTGATTGCAGCGAAAACTCAGGATACCGTTAAACAAGCTCAGACCAGCAGTGACCTTGTGTCTGAAATTGGTGAAGATGTGCAGTCTATTGCCGAATCAGCCCGTGCTGTTATGGATATGAGTATTCAGATCTCCACTTCTGCAGATGAACAGAGTGCTGTAGCGAATGATATCGCAACCGAACTAAGTGACATCCGCAACCAATCTGATGTGATTCGCGGTGTGGCTGAAAGTTCAGCTCAGGGTGTGGCAGAACTGACCAGTGCCTCAAGAAACCTGAATGTGGTTTTGAAAGATTACCGTACGGCTTAATTCAGCCGTTTATGGTTCAAATACGAAAAGGGCTTATCCAGTGTGATAAGCCCTTTTTCTTTATATCCGTTTACCCGCTGAGGAGTTAAGCAACAGCCTGCTCTAAGATTTCGCGGCTCTCTTTCAGAGTAATCGCCTGATGTTCGCCCAGAGCAACCATTCCGTGAGCTTCCAGCTTAGCCAGTACATCAGTAATGGCTGCCTGCTTATCACCACCATGCTCGGTTAACTCAGTTGCAACGCCTAAGCTATGGTAGAAAGCTTCAATCGCTTCAATGGTACGCTCTGCCAGATCAGCTGACGGCTCAAGACCAAATACGTTCTGACCCATCTGCTCAAGCTTAGTACGCTTAGCTTCAATCTGGTTGCGATACAGTGAAGGCTGAATAATTGCCAGTGAACGACCGTGATCCACACCATACAGGGCAGTCAGCTCGTGACCAATCATATGAGTGGCCCAGTCATGAGCAACGCCGGAACCGATCAAGCCATTCAATGCCTGATTGGCCGTCCACATCAGGTTGGCACGCCAGTCATCATCACGCTGTTCAAACTGCTTAGCCAGAACCAGCAGGTTCTTCAGCAGAGTTTCAGCGTAACCATCTTGTACCATTGAAGTGTTCAGCTTAGTCGTTACATACTGTTCGCAGATATGTACCCACGCATCAACAATACCGTTTTGCAGCTGGTTTAGCGGCAGTGACTTCATAGTATCCGGATCCATCACAGCAAACTGAGGCTGGACTGCCGGAGACAAGAATGCCAGCTTGGTTTTCGTTGCAGCCTGAGTGATTACCGCACCGGAATTAGACTCAGAGCCTGTAGCCGGCAGAGTAAGTACCGCAGCCAGAGGCACAGCTTTGGTTACCTGATGCTTGCCGATAAGAATGTCCCAGCCGTCACCGTCGTATTTAGCAGCCGCTACAGCATATTTAGAACCATCGATAACAGATCCACCGCCTACAGCCAGTACAAAATCGATACCTTCGCTTTTGATTACCTCAACGGCTTTATCCATAGTTTCCGCCGTCGGGTTTGGCTCAACGCCGGAGAACTCCAGCCAGGAGTGCTCTGAAAGCGCTTCTTTTACCTGATCATAAACGCCATTCTTTTTAATAGAACCGCCGCCATAAATAACCAGCACTTTCTTATCTGTTGGTATCTGTTGTTTAATCGCTGCTATCTGACCCTGACCGAACAGAATGGTAGTTGAGTTACCGTAAACAAATTGCATCACATCTCTCCATTTTATTTTTGGATTCTCAGCATCTATGACTTCGACGCTGTTTATATCTATGAGACTTCAGTATGCAGAAGCGCATTTTGAGGTCACCTGATCTTATGAATTGCATAATAGTATCTTTCAAAGAATAGAAACAGCCACATTAATGGCAATTCCTTGCCTAAAAATGTCTGATTTGTTAACTTCAGCAAATCAGAATGAGGGAAAAGTATGAGCCAGATAGCCAATTATATGAACGCCTATGTACAACTTAAACAGTTGCATGATCTTGAGGGCTGGGTGAAAACCAAGGTTTCTGGTGTTGGTTTTTACCGTTCAACCCATTCAGGGGACAGGGTGCCGCTTATCTATCAGTCAGGTATTATTCTGATGGGACAAGGCTACAAAAATATCTATCTGGGTGAGCATAAAATGCGCTACGGGCCGGGTGATTATGTGGTACTTGGTGTCCCCCTCCCTCTTGAATGCGAAGCTGAAACAGAAGATGGCAAACCTATATTGGGTATCACCATTGATGTGCCGCCAGCACTGCTTCATTCGGTTATCAATCATATAGAGAAGCATACTCAGGTTAAAACCGACTCGCCGTCAGAGAACCAGCTCGGGCTGAAATGTGTCTCTCTCACCGACCCATTGCAAGATGTGTTTCTGCGCCTGATAAAGGTACTGCAAAACGACGCTGAAGCAGAGTTTCTTGGTGAAGGTATTGTGCGGGAAATCGCCTATCGGGTACTGCAGGGTCCCATGGGGCATGTGCTTTATGAGCGCGCCAATACAGATGGAAATTACGCAAAAGTAGCTAAAGTACTCGACCTGATCCACTCCGATTATGAAACCACTCTGACGGTGGAAGATCTGGCCGATAAGGTGCATATGAGTGTTGCCCCTTTCCACCGCGCTTTTAAACAGGTAACCGCCGAATCCCCTTTGCAGTACATCAAAAAGGTACGGCTGATGAAAGCAAGAGAATTGATTATGGCGGAGGGTCTTAAAGCGGCTGACGCAGCAAGAAAAGTCGGCTATAACAGTGCCTCTCAGTTTAGCCGTGAGTTTAAGCGTCACTTTAATTATACGCCGAAAGAGAGTCTGGCTAAGGCGTCATAAATAGTGGCCTTATTGGCACTCAACAAAAGCTTCTGCTTTAATTTCAATAAAATAATCAGAGATACCCACTGAAAATGAATCAACGTCAGATCCTTGCGCTTCTGTTTCTCACCCTGCTCTCCGGCTGTGCCACTTATGCAGGTTACAACTATGACTCCCTGTTTGGCGAAGAAGTGGTTCGTGAACGTCAGGTTCCCTATCACTCCCCCATTGCACAGCATTACAGGGACGTAGTTAAACCCGTGATTGATAACCGCTGCGTTGTCTGTCACGCCTGCTATGACGCTCCTTGTCAGCTAAAAATGTCGTCTGCCGAAGGGATTGACCGCGGCGGAAGTAAAAACACCGTTTATGAAGGAACCCGCCTTACGGCTTCAACTCCGACCCGCTTATTTGAGGATGCGGATACGACGGAACAGTGGCGCGAAATGGAGTTTCATCCGGTACTCAACGAACGGGCGCAAAATCATCAGGCAAACATAGATGCCGGCCTGATGGCAAAAATGCTGATTCAGAAGCAGATCTATCCGCAACAACAGCAAGATCAACTGGAAGGGTTTGATTTCTCAATCTACCGTGAGGAGCAGTGCCCGACACTAGAAGAGCATGAGCAGTATCAGCAAGATCATCCCGACTGGGGAATGCCATACGGAATGCCCAACCTCAAGCAGCAGGAATTTAACACCCTTATAGACTGGATTGGCGACGGGGCTTTGATGTCCGCCAGTAAGCCGGTTTCTGCTGAGCAGCAAAAATTGATAGCCAGATGGGAAACATTTTTAAATCAGAACAGCCTGAAAGGACAGCTCACCGCCCGTTATTTGTATGAGCATATCTATCTTTTCCATCTATATTTTTCCGATCTGGACGGTGAGCCGCGCTTCTTTAATCTGGTACGTTCATCCACACCACCTGGAAAACCGGTAAAAAGAATCACAACCCGCAGGCCATATGATGACCCGGGCGTCAGCCGCGTCTATTATCGTCTGATCCCGGAACTGGGCACCATTGTAGATAAAACCCATATGCCTTATGCCCTTAACCAACAGCGAATGGCAAACTGGACACAATGGTTTATCGAAACTGATTATTCTGTCGATCAACTACCGCAATACCACCCTGATATTGCTGCCAACCCTTTAACCGCTTTTCAGGATATTCCGGTTAAAAGCCGTTTCCGTTTTCTGGTTGATGGGGCACAAAACACCATTATGGCCTTTATTAAAGGGCCGGTTTGTCGTGGTCAGTTAGCACTTAATGTTATTAACGACCGCTTTTGGGTGTTCTTCCTTGACCCGGAAAATGCCGTTCTGCCTGAAATAAACCAGTTCTATCAGCAGCAGGCAGACAACCTCAAGCTACCGGGCGAAAAAGAGAGTAATACGGAGCCAGTGGTGAACTGGATAAATTACGCCAACCAGCAGGCAAGATACCTGCAAGCCAAGTCTGAGTTTATTAACCAATGGTTTGAAAACGGAGTCCGCCTGACTACCGATGTGCTCTGGACAGGCGACGGCGATAACGACAATGCTGCCCTGACCGTGTTCCGCCATTTTGACAGTGCCTCGGTAGTAAAAGGGCTGGTAGGTGAAAAACCGAAAACAGCATGGGTTATCGACTACGCCATTTTAGAGCGTATTCACTATCTATTGGTTGCAGGCTTTGATGTTTACGGCAACTTCGGTCATCAACTGGTTACCCGTATGTATATGGACTTTCTTCGTCTGGAAGGTGAGAGCCATTTCCTCGCCCTGCTGCCGAAAGAGATCCGTCATAGGGAGCACAGTTCATGGTATCAGGATCAGAGCCTGTCGCTGGCGGACTTTCTGCAGAGAAATGTTGAACCATTTAATCAGCCTAGCGGTGTAAAATACCACACACAGGATGCTAAGTCCGAGTTGTTCGATAAACTTAAACAGCTTTATAAACCGGTACTTAGTGATCGCTACGCTATCGTCAACACAGGGCTTAAGCCTGAGAACGAAGCCATACTAAGAAAAATTGACAAACTCACCGGCTTCCGCACAGAGACCCTGCCGCAAATCAGCATGATAATGGTGACCGCTGATTCCGGCCGTAAGCAACTATTCACCATGCTGAGAAATAATGCTCATAAAAACATATCCAGCTTATTTAATGAGGAAGCGAACCGCTTACCCACGCAGGATAACCTGACTCTGGTCAGAGGCGTATTAGGTAGCTATCCAGCGGTATTTCTACAGTTAAAAGAGAGTGAAATCGCACAATTTTATAATTTGCTTAGTAAAATGGATAGCGAACAAGACTATGTTAACTTATTGAATAAATTCGCGATTCGTCGTAGCTCGCCACAGTTCTGGTCTTTCAGTGACGCAATTTCTGACTGGTACAAGCAGGATCAGCCCGTCGAATTTGGATTGTTAGACTACAATAGATTTGAGAACCGTTGAGTTCTCAGCGATGAATGGATACTGATTCGAACCATCGTGCCTGAAAGCTCTAAATTCGATCAGTATCACTCTCGTTATGTCATCAGCTTATTCGACATAAGGAGGAAGTTATGAACATGCGGGAAAAAATTGAAGATTTGGAACAACAAATCTATGTTGCGTGCTCAGAAGGTGATATTGAAACCATGAATATGCTGGAATATCAGCTGGAGCAACTAAGAGGCCGGATGGAACATGTACTCGATGATGATCCATACGCTCTGGAAGACTATTATTATGATGAGTAACCACTCAAATTTAATAAGTAATAGTTAAAAGCCCCGAATCATCGGGGCTTTTTCATTTATTGCGTGTATTTCAAACTGAAAAAAACATTTTTCCTCCTATATTTTTGCTCCAGCTTATCGTCTACTTTTAACGTGCAGAGTTTGTGTTTAAAAAAGTTTAATTGAAAGCAACTCGCTCCATAAAAAGAAAATTTCACTAAAGCAATAAAAATCGAAAAAGTTAAATTACGTTCTTTTCATTCTGTTTTTTGTTGTGAACTACCATATTTAACGGCATTTCCTTACAAATTCTTACATTTATTTAGATGTGATTAACCATACAAATATTAATGTTAATTTAGTTGCAAAACAGGTTTTCAACCTGAGTTCACATTAAAAAACTCTAATTTGACTACGTTATTATTATCTATGTCAATAAGTGTCTTTTTATGAAATTAAATAAACGTTTGTTATTAATAACCGGGATAACCGGATTAGTGATTGGTTGGGTATCACTGGGTGGCACAGCTGCTATGATGCACTTCACATCAAGCACAGAGTTCTGTGTGTCGTGTCATACCATGCAGATCCCCTATGAAGAATATGAAGGTTCAATTCATTTCAGCAATGCAAAAGGCATCCGAGCTGAATGTTCTGATTGTCACATACCGTCTGATCCTATTGATTATGTGGTTACCAAGATCAGGGCCAGCAAAGATATTTACCATGAGTTCGTGACAGGCAAGATAGATAGCGAAGAAAAATATGAAGAGCACCGAATGGCAATGGCTGAAACAGTTTGGAAGCATATGCGAGAAAACGACTCAGCAACTTGTCGTTCTTGTCATACATTTGATGCAATGGATAGTTTTGAACAGTCTGAAGATGCTGCAAAGATGCATTCCTATGCTCAAGAAAATAACCAAACCTGCATAGATTGCCATAAGGGAGTTGCTCACTTCGCTCCGGAACCTGAAATGGATAGCGAAGCCTTTGACAAGTTAATTTCGGCAACAAGCAACACTGCTGAGGATGCAAAAGTCGTTTATCCGGTAGAAAACATAAGCCTTGGCGAACTGGGAATGATCAACCCAACCGCGAAACTTCATGTTGTTGATGTTAAAGATTCAACTCGTACTGTAGAGCTACATGCTTACCAGATGAAAGGTGCTGAGCAAGTGCTTTATTTCGGTGAAGGACAACGCTCTATCGTAGCGATCTTGACTGACCAAGGTAAGGCTGCGGTTACATCGGGTGATTACACGACTGATGACTACGGAAACGAATGGCGAACAGCGATACTGAAAGTACAGATAGAGTCACCTGTGCTCGATTCTTTAGAACCTATCTGGGAATACGCTGAGGAGTTAGACAACGTTTACTGTTCTACATGTCATGCGAAGATCCCGGCAAATCATTTCACAGTAAATGCTTGGGGACCCGTTGCTAAAGGCATGGGAGAACGCACAGACATTACTGATGAAGATTTAGAGATTCTCACCAAATACTTCCAGAACCATGCGAAAGATGTGGTCGGCCATTAACATGAACATTAAGGAAATCAAAATGAATAACATTACTCGTCGCGTATTCTTAAAAGGCTCCAGCATAACAGCCGGTGCATTGGCGATTACTTCTTTAACCCCTCTTGCAGCGTCCGCTTCAAACAAACGCGGTAAAGGAATTTTAACCGCAGGTCGAATGGGGCCGATGATAGCAGAAGTTAAAGACGGCAAACTTATCTCTACCACCAACGCATTGGCTCAAACTGTTCGCAATAGTCTTCAGGAAACAGGGCCAGATCAAGTACACACTAAAGCTCGTATCAAGTATCCAATGGTTCGAAAAGGCTTCCTAGAGAACCCATCCCAGCCTACAGGTGCTCGTGGCGATGATGAGTTTATTCGTGTGTCGTGGGATGAAGCCTATAAACTGATTCATGAACAGCATATGCGCATCCGTAAGGAAAATGGACCAGAAGCTGTATTTGCTGGTTCTTATGGCTGGCGTTCGAGTGGTGTATTACACAAAGCTCAGACTCTTCTTCAGCGATACATGAGTATGGCTGGTGGTTACTCAGGCCATCTGGGCGATTACTCTACTGGTGCAGCGCAAGTTATTATGCCGCACGTTATGGGTTCAATTGAGGTTTACGAGCAACAGACTACTCACCCAGTAATAATGGAAAACTCTGACGTTGTGGTTCTTTGGGGTATGAACCCAATGAACACTCTGAAGATTGCATGGAGCTCTACAGATTGCTCAGGCCTTGAGTTCTTTGCTCAACTCAAGAAGTCAGGTAAAACGATCATCGCTATTGACCCAATGCGTTCAGAGACAGTTGAATTCCTGGGTGACTCGGTCCAGTGGATTGCTCCTCGTCCAATGACCGATGTGGCGATGATGATGGGTGTTGCACATTCGCTTGTTAAGAAAGGTAAGCATGACATTGAGTTCCTAAACAAGTACACAACAGGTTACGACAAGTTTGAAGCGTACCTGATGGGTAAAGAAGATGGTGTCGAGAAAACACCAGCATGGGCGGAAGAAATTACTGGCGTACCAGCAAAACAGATGGAAGTACTGGCAGACATTTTTAGCCAGAACAGAACTATCCTGATGTCAGGTTGGGGTATTCAGCGTCAGCAATTCGGTGAGCAACGTCATTGGATGTTGGTAACACTGGCAGCGATGCTTGGACAAATTGGTCTTCCAGGTGGTGGCTTCGGTTTGTCTTATCACTACTCTAACGGTGGTAACCCAACACGTGATGCTGGTGTTCTTCCTGCAATTTCAGCTTCTATCGGTGGTGGTTCATCTGCAGGTAATGACTGGGCTGTATCTGGTGCTGTTAATGCCTTCCCTGTTGCACGTATTGTTGAAGCTCTGGAAAACCCAGGCAAGTCGTTCATGCACAATGGTCATGAACTCACATTCCCAGATATCAAAATGATCTGGTGGGCTGGTGGTGGTAACTTTACTCATCATCAGGACACAAACCGTTTGATCAAAGCTTGGCAGAAACCAGAAATGGTAGTTATCTCAGAAATTTATTGGACTGCAGCAGCTAAGCACGGTGATATCGTACTTCCAATTACCAGCAGCTTTGAACGTAATGACCTGACTATGACAGGGGATTACTCTAACCAGCACCTTGTTCCTATGAAGAAGGTTGTAGAGCCTCAAGGTGAAGCACGAAATGATTTTGACGTATTTGCTGATATGGCGGAAATGTTGAAGCCAGGTGGCAGAGACGTTTATACCGAAGGCAAAGATGAAATGGCCTGGTTGAAGGGCTTCTATGATGCAGCTCAGAAAGCGGGTAAATCTGCACGTATCAGAATGCCTAAGTTTGGTAAATTCTGGAATGACAACCAACTGATTGAGATGAAGTACAACAAGAAAGCCGCTAAGTTTGTGCGTCATGGTGATTTCCGAAAAGATCCTATCCTGAATCCACTAGGTACACCTTCAGGTAAGATTGAAATCTACTCTAAAACGATTGAAGGTTATAACCTGAAAGACTGTCCGGCACACCCTACTTGGTTGGAACCAACTGAGTTCTTTGCCAAGGGCAAGGCCGGTGAACTACAGCTGATGACTTCTCATGCTGCACATCGTCTTCACAGCCAGTTTAACTACGCTAAATTGCGTGAGGAATACGCGATTGCGAACCGTGAACCTATCACGATTAACAGTGAAGACGCGAAAGCACGTGGCATCAAGAGCGGCGATCTGGTGCGCGCGTACAATGATCGCGGACAGGTATTGGTAGGCGCACTGGTAACAGATGGTATCAAGCAAGGCGCTGTATGTATTCATGAAGGTGGCTGGCCAGATTTAGATAAAGAAACGGGCATCTGTAAGAACGGTGGTGCAAACGTACTAACCCTTGATATCCCAACATCTCGTCTGGCTAACGGCTGTGCGGCAAGTTCAGCTCTCGTTAAGATCGAGAAGTATGAAGGACCGGTATTGGAACTTACAGCTTTTACCCCACCTAAAAATGGTTAATATCTAACGACACGACTCACTAAGGTCCGACATTACGTTGGACCTTAGTTATTAAAATACGACAAATTAAGACGACACATGACTTTAGATTGAGTTATTCATCTTAAACCATGCAAAAACTCATGGCGGGTAGCCGGGTTAGATTTAAATATTCCGCCCAGTGCCGTCGTGGTGGTCTCACTGGTGGCATCCATTACACCACGGGATTTTACACAGTAGTGTGTGGCATCAATGGTTACCGCTACATCATCTGACTCGAGTAAGGTTTGCAGGGCAACCAGAATTTGCTGGGTCATTCTCTCTTGTACCTGAGGGCGCTGAGCGAAGAAACGAACAATACGGTTAATCTTAGACAGACCGATAATTTTTCCACGTGGAATATAGGCAACTGCAGCTTTTCCGTCGATAGTAACAAGGTGATGCTCGCAGGTACTGGTCACGGTAATGTCTTTTACCCGCACCATCTCACTGACGTTCATCTTATTTTCAATTACGGTGATTTTCGGGAAATTGTTGTAGTTCAATCCGGAGAACACTTCATCAACGTACATTTTTGCAATACGGGCAGGCGTCTCTTCCAGACTGTCATCCGACAGATCCAAATCGAGAATTTGCAGAACTTCGCGCATATGGTATTCAATACGCTCTTTCTTCTCTTCCCGCGACATATGGTTTGTCTGCATAGGTGTTTCTAACCCACGCAACTCAAGCGCATCTTTTACTAACTTGGCTGATTCGCTGATACCCGACATACTCACTCCTACAAAAATATCGCTTTAACCCTTTCGGATGGCTGACAAGGATACTCGCATTCACTAGGATACTCAAATAACAAGATATTCGAATCTATAACCGAAACTATATCCACACAAAGCTTATGGGATAAGGTTTTTAGGCAGAAATATCATTCCTGTCTGATTTGGAATCTGTGAATCCTGCGAGGTGGGGATAATAGCAATTTATGCTATTGTTCCCCCGTTGTTATGAAGAATTATAAAAGGAACCTTTATGGGCTGTTGTGATACCCCGGGTCTTATGCCTATCAGTGAAGCACTAGAAAAGATGTTGTCCAGTGTAGAAGCTAAACTGACACAAAAAACCTTACCTCTGGAGCAGGCTGTCGGCTATGTTCTTGCCGAAGATCTGCTTTCTCCGATATTTGTTCCGCCGTTTGATAACTCAGCAATGGATGGCTACGCCATCAAACGTGCCGATCTGGCTGACACTGACACTCTTCCCCTAAGCGGAAAATCATTTGCCGGTCAGCCTTTTGAAGGTGAGTGGCCGCAGGGAACCTGTATCCGCATTATGACAGGAGCCAAAGTGCCTGAAGGGTGTGACGCCGTTGTTATGCAGGAAGATACCAAAGTAACCGACGACGGTATTCAGTTTTCTGATAGCAAAATAAAGGAAGGCAATAACATTCGTCTGACCGGAAACGATATTGCTCAAGGTGACCTTGTTCTGGCGAAAGGTACCCGCCTGACTCCACGCGACATTCCTATGATTGCATCACTTGGTTTTGCCAATGTCAGCGTTTATAACAAGCCCAAAGTTGCTTTCTTCTCCACCGGTGATGAACTTAAGTCCCTTGGAGAGCCACTGGAAGAAGGTCAAATCTACGACAGCAACCGTTACGGCATTAAAACTATGCTGGCGAATTTTGGTTGTGAAGGCATCGACCTCGGCATTATCCCCGATGTGCCTGAGCTACTGAAAGAGACCTTTGAAACAGCTCAGCAGCAGGCCGACGTAGTGATGACCTCAGGCGGTGTTAGTGTTGGTGAAGCTGACTACACCAAAGATATTCTGGAAGAGCTGGGTGAGATTGGATTCTGGAAACTGGCTATTAAACCGGGTAAACCATTTGCCTACGGAAAACTGGACGATGCCATTTTCTGTGGTCTGCCGGGAAATCCGGTTTCTGCTGCTATCACCTGTTACGTTCTGGTGCAACCTCTGCTGGCGAAACTAGCTGGTGAGACCAACTGGAAAGCACCAGAATCTATTCCGGCTATCACACGCTCATCCTTTAAGAAAAAGCCGGGCAGAACCGATTATCAACGTGGTATTTACACCATTAAAGATGGCCAGTTTGAAGTTGAGTCAACCGGTAATCAAAGCTCAGGCGCATTCCGCTCTATGAGTCTGGCCAACTGCTTTGTGGTGCTTGAATCAGAAAGAGGCAGCGTTGAAGCGGGTGAGACCGTGCAGATTCAGATGTTTAACCACACAATGTATTCATAACTAAATAACTGTTCTTAATTGTGCTACAGATTTTGTCATCAGGTAGATATCGAAAAACAAACCCTCCGCGCCAGGAATGGCGCGGCGGAGCCCCATGGATGGGTTTACCCGTGTTTGTGTTCGATATTTGCCGAAGTGACGCGTATTTAGCAACAGTTATTTAATACTTACAAGGCAGAGTTATATACTCTGCCCTGTTTATTTATTTCCAGACAAACGGTTTATTTATGGAAATCCTCTCAGATAAAGAAATGCTTCGTTATAACCGCCAGATTATCTTAAAGAACTTTGATTTTGACGGTCAGGAAGCACTTAAACAGAGCTCCATTCTTATTATTGGCGCAGGTGGTTTAGGTTGTGCCAGCAGCCAGTATCTGGCAACAGCCGGAGTAGGCAACATCACTATGGTCGACTTTGACCATGTTGAACTCTCCAACCTGCAAAGGCAGGTTCTTCATACTGATGCCGATATCGGCAAACTCAAAGTCGAATCGGCAGCAGAAAGCCTGAAAACCCTTAACCCATACTTGATCATTAATACCATTTCAGAGCGGTTAGATGATCAAAAACTGCTTAAACAGATCCAGCAACATGATCTTGTGCTGGATGCCACAGATAATATTGAAACCAGAAATCAGCTGAATCAGCTCTGTTTTCAGGCAAAAACCCCGCTGGTTTCCGGTGCTGCCATCCGTATGGAAGGACAAATAAGTGTATTCCGTTATGGGGAAAATGAACCCTGCTATCACTGTTTAAGTGCCCTGTTCGGTGATACGGCATTGACCTGTGTAGAGGCAGGCGTAATGTCGCCGGTGGTAGGTATTATAGGGGCTACACAAGCATTAGAGGCAATTAAGGTCATCGCTGATTATGGCAATACGGTATCAGGGAAACTTATGATTTTTGACGCTCTAAATATGAGCTGGAGAGAAATGAAACTGGCTAAGAATCCGGCATGTTCGATATGTGGAAGTCACTCGTGAGCTTTTAATAAAACTTTAGGTTTTTCTGCGAAATTGATGATATAATTGTGACCTGTGCCAATTGATCTTATATTTATCTTGATTGATCATTCTGAACTGGCATCATATAACAACAATTTACCAATCAAACAGTTACGAGTATCGCAAAATGGAATCCACGGTTTCTCAGTTGAGAAAAGATTTTCAAACTAAAGTAAATATCAAACAGTCGAAAAGCAACCCGCTTTCCAGTGCTGCTCTGCTAACTGAAGAAGAATTAAATGAACTGGAAAATGTCTGGGTTCAATTGGTGACATGGAAACAGTCTAACCCTGCTACATAATAAGAGCTTCTTAATCACGAAGCTCTTATTGCTATTTTCTACCCTTTTGCCCTTCTATCGTCGAAGTCTAATTTCTTTTTTCCTGTTATTTCATCTGCTCATCTAAGTTTAATACCGTCAAAGCGTTGCTTACGCTTGTTGCAATCACATCAATCACACCCGTTCTTAGCGCACCAAGTAGTGCCAATGGCTTACTATTTTCCGCTGCAATGGCGATCACCTCTGAAATCGGCCGGAACTCCTCCACACCCAAACCAATAACACGGTCACTCATCACTGTATTTGCCGTATTGCCATGGATATCAAAAAAGTCGTAACCGGCGAAGTCCCCTACAACCCCCTGCTTTAAGCGGGACTGAACCACTTCATCAGCAGTAAACCAGCCAAGATCTACCATATAGCTGTTTTCACTCATATCACCTACCCCAACCAGAGCCACATCAGCCTTGCGTGCAAGATCCAGTGTCTGCTTAACGGTCTCGTTCTGCATAAACACCTCTTTCTGTTCTTTATTCTCTGCATAGGCTGGTGCGTAGAGGGTTTCTGAGGTACCACCGTACTTCTTCGCTAATTGACGACAGATATGATCGGCATTAAACATGCCTCCCCTTGGGTGTATACCGCCAATGCCGCAGACAAACTTACAGGAACGGGGAGAAATTACCCCAACATGATGGGCAACGGCGGAAACATTTCGTCCCTGACCAACAGTCACCACCATTCCGTCTTTTAAGGTACTGGAAAGGTAATTTGATACCAGCCCGGAAACCTGAGAACGCTGTAAATCTTCACTTGGCTGGTCAAGGGCAATTAGTGCACGTTTTACCCCAAACTGATCAATCAGACGTTGTTCAATCTTGGCGCTGAATACCGGGTGGTATTTCACCGTTATTTCTACGATCCCTTCATCCCTTGCCTGCTTCAGCATACGGCCGACCTTGGCTCTGGAAATAGCAAACTTCTTAGAGATCTCTTCCTGTGTTGCTCCGTCCTGATAGTAAGCAACGGACACCTCTGTCAGCAGATCGGTACTCTGCGCGGATATATTCTGATTGGACTGGCTCATAATGGCTTCCTGAAAGGGTAAAATCACCTGATCATTTGCGCAATGATATAACTTTTGTCATAAGGTGACCAGAACGTAACATTTGCTCGCATTCATTACTTATGCTCACCCGCTTTATAGCCCTTGCTATGGCTAATTTCAGCCTAAAAAAAGGCATGTAAACGTTTGGTAATCATTAATTCAATTAAAGCTTGATTAAAATCACTTTTAATCGCCCTGCATGATTGACTTATTATGCAGATCCGCTAGTTTGAACACATCAATTCCTCAACAATGTTCCATATGTTCACGCAACATTGAACAGGGTTGAAAAATTAACGGTTAATCAGCCAATACCTATGATTAACCAGTACACATATGACCAAAGTAAGCCTTAACAGGATAGGACGACGGATATGAGCAACAAATTAGAGCAACTTCGTAAAGTAACTACTGTAGTAGCAGATACAGGCGAAATCGAAGCCATTCGTAAGTATCAGCCAGAAGATGCAACGACTAACCCTTCTTTAATTCTTAAAGCCGCTCAAATTGCAGAATATGCACCTCTAATCGACCAAGCTATCGAGTACGCTAAATCTCAGAGCAGTGATAAAGCTCAGCAGATTCAGGACACTTGCGACATGCTTGCAGTAAACATCGGTAAAGAGATCCTGACAACTGTTCCGGGCCGTATCTCTACTGAAGTAGACGCACGTCTTTCTTACGATACTGAAGGCAGCATCGCGAAAGCACGTCAACTGGTTAAAATGTATAACGATGCAGGTATCTCGAATGACCGTATCCTTATCAAACTAGCTTCTACATGGGAAGGTATCCGTGCTGCTGAAGTTCTTGAAAAAGAAGGCATCAACTGTAACCTGACTCTACTCTTCTCATTCGCACAGGCTCGTGCATGTGCTGAAGCTGGCGCATTCCTGATTTCTCCTTTCGTAGGCCGTATCATGGACTGGTATAAAGCGAAAGAAGGTCGTGACTTTGAAGCAAGTGAAGATCCGGGCGTACTGTCTGTTACTAAGATCTACAACTACTATAAAGAGCACGGTTACAACACGGTTGTAATGGGTGCGAGCTTCCGTAACATCGGCGAAATCCTTGAGATCGCAGGTTGTGACCGTCTGACTATCGCTCCTCAGCTTCTTAAAGAGCTGGAAGAAGCAGAAGGTGAAGTAGTTGAGAAACTGGTTGCTACCACTGACATCAAAGAGCGTCCTGCTGCAATGACTCACGCAGAGTTCCTGTGGGAGCACAACCAGGATCCAATGGCAGTAGAAAAACTAGCTGAAGGCATCCGTAACTTTGCTGTTGATCAGGGCAAACTTGAAGCGATGATCGCTGAGAAGCTTTAATTTTCTAAAATAACGGTTGCTGATTAAGGTTCTCATTCAGGCAAATAGCGGACACAAACACGTGTGAACCCATCCATGGGACTCCACCGCGCCATCCATGGCGCAGAGGGTTTGCTTACCGATATTTGCCTTATGAATTAGCAAGATGAACAACCGTTATTTAAAAACCAGATTTACTTATTTTAAATTATTTCGGAAATAATTATGGAACGTAAACAATTAGCTAATGCAATCCGCGCGTTAAGCATGGATGGTGTACAACAAGCCAACTCCGGTCACCCGGGTGCCCCTATGGGTATGGCGGACATCGCTGAAGTACTTTGGCGTGGCCACATGAACCACAACCCACAAAACCCTGAGTGGGCTGACCGCGACCGCTTTATCCTGTCTAACGGTCACGGCTCAATGCTGATTTACTCTCTGCTTCACCTGACTGGTTATGAGCTATCTATTGATGACCTGAAAAACTTCCGTCAACTGCATTCTAAAACTCCGGGTCACCCTGAGTACGGTTATGCGCCTGGCGTTGAGACCACTACAGGTCCTCTTGGTCAGGGTATCACCAACGCTGTAGGTATGGCGCTGGCTGAGAAATCCCTTGCTGAGCAGTTCAACAAAGAAGGCCATGACATTGTAGACCACAACACTTACGTGTTTATGGGTGACGGCTGTCTGATGGAAGGTATCTCTCACGAGGCGTGTTCTCTGGCGGGTACTCTTGGTCTTGGCAAGCTAATCGCGTTCTGGGATGACAACGGCATCTCAATCGACGGTGAAGTGGAAGGCTGGTTCTCTGACGACACACCTAAGCGTTTTGAAGCTTACGGCTGGCACGTAATCCCAGCAGTAGACGGTCACGATGCAGCAGCAATCAACGCCGCAATTGAAGCAGCGAAAGCAGAGACAGGCAAACCAACCCTAATCTGTACTAAGACCATCATTGGTTTTGGTTCTCCGAACAAGTCCGGTTCACACGACTGTCACGGTGCACCACTAGGCGCTGAAGAAATTGCAGCAACACGTAAAGAGTTAGGTTGGGAGCACGGTCCTTTTGAAATTCCGGCGGAAATCTATGCAGAGTGGTCTGCGAAAGAAGCAGGCGCAGCTAAGGAAGCAGCGTGGGACGAGAAATTTGCAGCTTATGAAGCAGCATATCCAGAGCTTGCAGCAGAATTCAAACGTCGCGTAAACGGCGACCTGCCTGCTGAGTGGGAAGAGAAAGCGAACCAAATCATCGCTGACCTTCAGGCGAACCCGGCTAACATTGCCTCACGTAAAGCGTCTCAGAACGCACTGGAAGCCTTCGGTAAGATGCTGCCAGAATTTATGGGTGGTTCTGCTGACCTTGCACCATCTAACCTGACCATGTGGTCTGGCTCTAAGTCAATCACTCCGGAAGATGCGTCTGGTAACTACATCCACTACGGTGTGCGTGAGTTCGGTATGACGGCTATCATGAACGGTATCGCCCTGCATGGTGGTTTTGTTCCTTACGGTGCAACCTTCCTGATGTTTATGGAGTATGCCCGTAACGCACTGCGTATGGCGGCTCTGATGAAGGTTCAGAACATTCAGGTTTACACTCACGACTCCATCGGTCTGGGTGAAGATGGCCCGACTCACCAGCCGGTAGAGCAGGTCTCTTCTCTTCGCCTGACTCCGAACATGAGCACATGGCGTCCGTGTGATCAGGTAGAATCAGCGGTAGCGTGGAAGTTTGCTATTGAGCGTAAAGACGGTCCGACCTCACTGATTTTCTCTCGTCAGAACCTTGCACAACAAGAGCGTAGCGCAGCACAAGTTGCTGATATCGCTAAAGGCGGTTACGTACTGAAAGATTGTGAAGGCAAGCCTGAGCTAATCCTGATTGCTACCGGTTCAGAAGTTGAACTGGCAACAGAAGCCGCGGCACAACTGACAGCTGAAGGTAAGAAGGTACGCGTAGTCTCTATGCCTGCAACAGACGTGTTTGACAAGCAGGACGCAGCTTACCGTGAAGCGGTACTGCCATCTGATGTAACTGCACGTGTAGCGGTAGAAGCGGGTATTGCTGACTACTGGTACAAGTACGTTGGTTTCGACGGCCGTGTAATCGGTATGAGCACCTTCGGTGAATCTGCTCCGGCAGGCGAGCTGTTCAAGATGTTCGGCTTCACCGTTGAAAACGTAGTAGAAACAGCAAAAGAAGTTCTGGCGTAATCTTACACCTGACTGATTCGCTTTAAAGGCCTGCCGGTGAACTCCGGCAGGCCTTTTTTATGCAGCTTATCTCTTTCACATCACCTGCCGTTTATTCCTTCCTATAAAAAAGAATAAAATCAATCAGACAAATGCAATTAATAACATAGTCCATAATTTTCATATCCTTGCTATACTTAACGGCACAATAATAAAAAACCAAAAACGGCTAGGACAATTTATGCAACAAACTCAGCAAACCCTCGCAGAGCAGATGCGTATTGGTGATCATGAAATTGAGCGCCGTAAAGCACTGCTCGAATTAACTCAGAAAGATTTTGATCGCCTGAAAGAGTGTGGTGTCTGGTTTGAACCCATGATCGAACCTCTGGTGACTCAGTTTTATCAGTTGCAGACTGAAGTACCTGAAATCGCACTTATTATTGGTGATAAAGAGACCCTTAATAACCTGCACAACAGTATGATCCGCTATATTGGTGAACTGTTTGCTGGTGATTACGGCAAAGACTACGTCAACAAACGGCTGCGAATCGGAAAAATTCACCAACGAATCGGTGTCAGTCCTAAGCTCTATTTATCGGCTATCAGCCAACTGCAGCAGATCATCGAAGGGCAAATTATAGAAACCAGCGAAGATGCAGCAGAAATTATTAAGTCTCTGAGAAAGCTGTTTTATTTCGACAATCAACTGGTTTTCGATACCTATATTGCTTCGCTACAAAGCATGGTTGAAACTTCTAACAACCAACTTGAAGAATACGCTTCCAACCTAGAGAAAAATGTGGCAGAAAGAACCGAAGCCCTTGTTCAACTCTCTATCAAAGATCCGCTGACCAAGTTATTTAACCAGCGCGCATTTTATGAAGAGCTGGAGAAAACCATGGCCATCTGCAGGCGCAACGATTCACACCTGACCCTGCTCTATATAGACCTGAACAAGTTCAAACAGGTAAACGATGAACACGGCCATCTGGCCGGGGATGATGTTCTGCTGGCGTTTGCTGAAGCTTGTAATATGACGTTGAGAAAATCTGAATCGGCCGCGCGGTATGGCGGCGATGAATTCTGTATTATTATGCCAAATACTAGGATTGAGCAGGCAAATAAACTGTGCGAGCGTCTGTCTGAGCAGTTCAGTGAACTTAACCAGTACGGTGTTACTCTCAGCATTGGCGGCGCCTCCTACTACCCGGAAGCAGAAGTATCCGTAGATGAGTTAATGCACAATGCCGATATACAGATGTATCAGGCGAAAAAAGTGGCTCACCAGAGTCAGAAACACGAGTTCAGCTTTCTGCCTCGTCAGGAAGAGAACAATGTAACAAAGCTGGCCTGATAACTCAGGTATGTAGATAAAAATATAATTAAAACAAAAAGCTAGGTAATTATGATTAGGGCAATACTTTTTGATATGGACGGACTTATTTTTGATACTGAGTCCATCCACAAAGCCTGCTGGCTGGCGGCCGCAGAACAGCAACATATCACAATAGATGAGGAGTTTTACCAGACCTTTATTGGTGTACAAGCTGCCGAATGCGAAAAGAGACTGATAAAACGGTTTTCTTCCCGTCTCGATATTGAACGTTTCAGAATCGATCGCGATAAACTGTTAGAAAAAAGCAGAGAGACACAAGCAGAGTTTAAGCCGGGCTTTCAACAACTGATATACCTGCTTAAACAGCAGGGGCTTTCATGTGCCTTGGTCACCTCATCAGCCCTGAATGAGGTACAACATCACTTTTCATCAAACCGTTATCTGGATGAGTTTGATGCTATTGTGACGGCAGAAGACGTTACCAGAGGTAAACCCAACCCGGACTGCTACCTGCAGGCATGCCAGAAGTTGGCAATAAAACCGAAACATTGTCTGGTACTAGAAGATTCAAATAATGGTATGAGAGCCGGGCTTGATGCCGGATGCCTGGCAGCTATGGTGCCTGATCTGCTCCAGCCAAGTGACGACATAGCGGCAAGGGCAAACTTTATTTTCAACAGCCTGTATGACGTTGCCGAGCTGATTGAAGCGACCAGTATCGCCACTGACTGTCATGGAGAGCTTTCCAAAGCGGGTGCTTAAGGCCGCTTTGCAAAAACCAACCGTTAAGGTTTAAAGGTCTGCCCGGATTCTACATTCAGGTAGACCTTATCTTCCCTGCGGGTTCCGCCGCAGTAGACAAAATAGACAGGTTCTATATTAAAGGTCACAGATTTTACCCAGCCGCCGACCAGTTCAAAGTCTTCAAAGGAGCATTCTCCGGAATCAAGCAGTTCACGGGTGCCTTTAATAAAACTCTCTTCATACTCTTTCAGATCATCAGATTTTTTAATCAGGGTCAGCATGGTTTTTCGCTTCTCTTCCGGGGTGATCTCCGGTTTATCATGGGAGAGATAACTGGTATGTAGCCAGTCTGCCACATCGTTACCACTATCATGAACCTCGAAATCAGAGATGCGAACCCAGTCCCCTTTAACTTCAAGAGCTTTAATTGCATCACCGCGCCTTAATACCGAGCGGATTTGTGAGTTTTTATCAGGGTAAGAGCGAACATTCAGCCGGTCAGAGACAACAAAATAGTCGAGGTTGGGTTTGATTACCGGCTTTGGTTTGGGCTTTTCTGCAACGGGTGCCGGCTCTTCTTCCACTGCCACTACCGGCGGCTCTTCATTCATCATAAAGAAGTAGTAATACGCCCCGCCACCGCCTGCAGCGATAAGCAGCAATATAACTATAATAATGATGATTTTTTTCATAACCCCGCCGGATAAATGCAATTTTGGCTCAGAGAGCCACAATACTATTTTATCGGCAGTCAGGGAATAAGCTTTAAGCCTCGCTAAAAGCTAGAGCACTGGTTTGGTCTGAACAATTTTAATATAGGAAGAAGGCTTGCCATTCACATACTCAGCACCACTGTGAATATTGCTCTCTTTCAGTCCGATAATACGATACTCAACGATTCGTTCACCGATTTGAAACGCAATAAACAGGCATCCATCGACTATCTTCCAAGCCCCTTCCGCATACTGGGTACCAAATAGATTCTTCTCTTCTGCTTTGCCGTTCGGATAAAGATGAAGCTCTGTGGCTTCGCCTTCGATATTCACCCTTACCCAATGCTGGGCAGAAACTTCATAGTTAAGGATTTTACGGCGCTTCTTACACCATGCAGCATAATCCCTCTCTTGTCTTGGTGACAGTTCAGGAAGATCGTCCAGTTCAAGTAGAGTGTGCTGAGACTCAACCCAAAACAACTGCTGATGCAAAAGCGTCATTTAAACCTCGAATATAGTGACGGAGCTCTCTAAAAAAGGGGGCTACTGTGATACAAAACCCATAATAAGTCAATGCGATCGGTAACTTGGGTTATCCCATATCAATCTTTAACCGTAACCAGCCTATGTCACCGCAATGTTCCCATTCAGGCAGCACTCCCTGCTAAGCAAAACTGTCTAATCTGACTTACACTTAAGTGGTACTGGTCACTATACGGCGGGATAATGCATCGCTACAGATTGCAGCTTGTTTTGCTCATTACCTCTATTCTGTTCGCCCTTAAGTCATATGCCGGTGCCGATCCGGTGAAGGTTGTGATTTATGGCGATGCACACTATCCGCCGTACTCATGGGAGCAAGGAGACCAGGTTGTGGGAATCTATCTCAGCATTCTGCGTCAGGCCTTTAAAAAGATGACCAACTACGACGTTGAATTAAAACCCGTACCCTGGAAGAGAGGCCTTTATTATCTGCAGCAGGGAAGCGCCTTCGCCCTATTTCCTCCCTACTATCACCCTACACTGAGACCCTATATCTCACCCTACTCTGTACCAATACTTGATGAGTTAACTGTACTGGCTTGCTATAAAGAGACCTTTAATACCCCAAGAACCATCTGGCCTGATGATTTTTTCGGACTGGTGATTGCCGTAAACCGAGGCTATGAACTGGGCGGAAAAGCCTTCTACCGCGCGGTGGCACAAGACAAAATACAGCGTATGGAGATTGAAGGGACTGAAAAAAACCTGCTGGTAGTATCGACTGGCAGAACCGACTGCTATATCAATGATATCAACGCCATTAAATGGGGTGTACAGAAACTTAAAAACGATAAACGGTTTAAGCTGCAAATGGACAATATCGCTTACGGACCGACTATCGCCTCACAACAAGGGTTTCTCGGCTACAGCAATATCCGCAACGAACAGTTCCCCTATAAGAGCGATTTTGTACGCGAGTTTGACACCGTTATTGACCAGATGAAACGCAGTGGAAGAATTGATGCTATTGTTGAACAGTTTTATCGTGAAAACCAACCGAAACCTACCCCGCCCAGCACCCCGGACTCCGCGCCTTAACCCTCTGTTTGTTCTCAGCCAAATATAAAGCCTGCCACCAACTCAAAATGCTAATAATTCTCTTTTACATTAACAATATATGGAATAGCATACGCTATCAGTCGATAA
Source organism: Vibrio sp. SCSIO 43137 (assembly GCF_028201475.1). Lineage (NCBI taxonomy): Bacteria > Pseudomonadati > Pseudomonadota > Gammaproteobacteria > Vibrionales > Vibrionaceae > Vibrio > Vibrio sp. SCSIO 43137. The sequence goes on from NZ_CP116384.1 coordinate 1,170,202, forward strand.
ACTTATATTGAGAACAATAAATGAGAGTATTACTTCTGCTTGCGGCACTTCTTTCTGCCCCACTTTATGCCGAAACTAAAGTTATCCGTCAGGTAATGGATATGGATGTTGAAAACATCGATAAGATGTATCAGTTTATTCCCGATTATGTACATATTCAGCCCGGTGATACGGTTAAAATCACCGGCAGCCTTGGCGCTCATACTGCCCACTCTATTCAGGGAATGTTACCGGAAGGGGCTGAACCTATTGGTGTAGCGAATGCCAGTATCAGCGATATCACTTTTGATGTTCCCGGTGTTTACGGCATTAAATGTAAAGTTCACCACAGACACGGCATGGTGGCGCTGATTGTGGTGGGTGACCCTAGCGTTAATATTGATCAAGCGAGAGCAGCAGCTAAGAAGCGAGTCAGTCGCCGAGCCCAGAAAAAAATGCAAATGTTGCTGGATAAAGCAGAAGCGGAGATTCCGGCAGGCAATTAACCTCAAAATTAAGGGCAGCTCAACGGCTGCCCCTGTACCTCTACTCATGCTCTACTATCAGACAATATTCCTTGGCGCAAAGGAGAAATGGGTAAACTCAGACTTGTATTTAGACTCGCCAAGCTTCTTCACTTTTGCTACCCCCATTTTGTAGTTGTAGTTACCACTTATCTGATCAACCACCCGCGCACTTAATGAGTTAGCCGGATTTTTCATATCCATCATATTGGAGAAAAGTACCCCCTGCTTAGTCACGGTTGTAACAATAGCAATGGCTTTAATGGCCGCACTGTCCAGTTGGATATGGCCATTCTCCAACAAACGGCTGAACTGGAAGTCATCGCCTTCTACACCGAGGATAGTGTCCTTAAAGTTAGCTACCCGTTCTGAATAGACCAACACTTCATCGCCGGATTCAATACCCCGTTTCGCAGCATCGTCCGGATGTATCTCAATCCAGTTTTCCGGCCAGCGCTGGCGGATGTAATCACGCCTTTCATAATCATCAAAACCGGACTGCCAGATCTCATTAATGCGCCCGTTAGAAAACCAGAGTTCATCCTGTTTGGGAGATAACCATGCGTGGAAATCACTAAACAAGTTCCACGGGTGCTTTTGCAGATTAACCTTGCCGGTCTGGCTGTTAAAAAAGGTCAGTTGCTTACGCATCACATTAGCCCCTTTCGCACCATTCTTCAGCCCTTTTTTGTCCAGCTCCTCATAGCTCATTTCTGTATCGTGCAGGCGTTTAGTACCTACCAGCTGTTTGGTGTCATAGTTATAAAACACCGGTCCCTGAATACCCTCTGTACCGAACTCGGCCATCTTCTGATGCAAGGTTTTGCCTTCTTCCCGCGCGGCAACCTTAATCATATTAAAATCTTTACGGCTTCCGCGGCTAAAGCGGGAGGACTCTTCTGCCACCTCATTAGCGTTCTGCCAGTCAAAGCCGTCAAACCCCATCTTCTGCGCCAGCCTGGAGATAATCCACCAGTCAGGTTTCGCTTCGCCCGGTGCATCAGTAAACTTCTGATACAGCCGTAAACGTCTTTCGCCATTGGCGCGCATAAAGTTCTCTTCCCCCCACGTTGCTGCCGGGAAAACAATATCAGCAAACTCTTTGCCAATAGGATCACGCAGGTAGATATCCTGATTGATCACGACAGTGCCACCGGAATCCGCCCGTTTTTTCAGTGTCTCAATAATGCTCTGCTTATCACTGCTGGTTACCTGATGCGGATTGGCTCTGGTGAGCTGATGAAATTTCTCCCTTAGCCCGTTACTTCCCGACATGGCCTGAATCCATGTAGTACCGATAACATGAGCAAAGCGGGTATGGCCGGAATAGAGGTACCGGTCGGTATCAATGGCCCTGCGTCTGCGCCCCGGTAGCTTTTCCGGTGATTTATTTCTCGGCAGGCTACCACCTTTTACCCCGCCACGCTGATGTCCGCCGAAACGTCCGATAATCCGCCCTTCCCTTCCGCCGGTGCCAATAATGGTAGCCAGAGAGGCGATAGCATTGGTATTGCCGGTGTTGTTTGACCAGTAGAAACCTTTCTCAATGCCGATCGACGCTTTGACCCGATTACCGTTAACCGGCTTAGCCAGCATCTCTGCCGCCTGATAAATCTTACTGACATCAATACCGGCGATTTCAGCGGCATAGTCAGGCTCAAACTCCTGCTGAGCCAGATTCCACTTTTTGTAATCTTCGAACCCTTTGGTCTGGAACTTGCCCCATGTGGTGCGCCACTGCCAAGGTGTATTACGGGTTCCCTGACCAAACCCGGAGTTAGATTCCCACTGGCTGTTTACCCAGTTTTCAATCCACTCATCATCCTGCCAGCCATTCTGCATAATCACCCGGATAATGGCGCCCAACACCAGATTATCGGAGCCGGGATTGATATCCAGATGCAGGCCGCCATGTTGCTTCAGCCATGCCGTACCTGCCGTTTCACGCGGGTTGAGGATGATGGTTTTCATCCCCCTTTGTACCGCCGGCATTATGTACTGAGTAAAAATAATCGTCTTGGTTTCGTAAGGGTCGGTACCGCAGATCATCAGAGTATCGGCGCTGCCCCAGTCGTCGTAACTGGGTGCGAAGTTATCAAAACCAGCATCCCTGAAACCGGGCGTAGAGGTCACATCCGATGGCGTATCGTGGAAGGTAAAGTTAGCCGTTTTAATATGCCTCAGGGCATACTTGGTTATGGCATAAGTATTTTCAATATACTGATAAGAATAGGTTTTTACGCTGTAAGCATTCTCGCCATGCTGATTAATCACATGCTTACCGACTTCAGCCGCCACTTCTAATGCCAATTCCCACTCTACCGGCTGAAGATCACCATTAATCCTCATCAGTGGCTTCTGTAAACGGTCACGGGTAAGAGTATCCGGGTTATACAGTTTCTGCGCCAGAAGGCCGCCACGGATAGAACCATCCCCCAGCTTATTCACCACTTTAGAATCCTGATCCGGCAGAACCAACACATGATGAGGCTGACCATTATGCTGCACTATATTGTGCTGCTGAGGTGCTACCCAGATCTGCAGTGTGTTGGTCGGAAAATCAACGCCAAAAGCGTTTTCATCCGCTTTAGGCCCGCCGGAAGCTGAAGAGACCGGCCAGCGATAAACCTTATAGCCGCAGGCAACCACACAGTAGTCACAGGCGGTGGTGATTACATCGGCATTTTTCGGAGGCAGTAACACTTCGATATCTTGCTTATCCATTTAAACCTCCTCAACATCAATCAGGTTTTTGTTGCGGCCGAAAATCAGCCCCATCACACCAACGGCGTAGATATCATCACCCTCTATCTCCAGCATTACCTGAGGGATACTCTCAAAGGCCTGACCGGAAACCACAATACCGTGACGGCGCAAATCAAAAGTAGAGAGATGGAAAGGACACTGGCCGACAATCCTGTGTTCATCAACGGCTTTATAGCTGTTACTCAATGGCCCTCCTTTATGGGTGCATACCATGGAAAAGGCGACAATATCTTTCTCTTTTCCTAGTCCGCCACCACACTCCACAGCAGTTTTCACCAACATAGCAACTGAATTCGGTCCGTCATCGGGATAGTTAAAATGAACCGGCTCATGATTATTAAGGCCGGATAAGCTGGCGATTCTTTTACGCGGATAACCAACCACTCTCGCCTCTGCTTCAACAGCATCCTGATCGTTGAGATAGAGAGTAACGGGCACCAGTGCCACTGTCGTCGCCGCACCTGAGTAGAGCAGAAAATCCCTGCGCGACATCATGCATTTATTGTGACTCTTTGCGGAGTCCAGAGCTTTATTGGTCATTATTTTTTCGCCTCTGCTAACTCTTGTTCACTAAACAGCCGTTGATAACCGGGCAACTCGGGTTCTTCGATTAAGATAGGCTCACCGGAAAAGGCCTCAACAAAAGAGAGCAGATCTTGTTTCTCTTGTTCCGTTAGCCCCAGAGGGCGAATCAGTTCAGATTTGGTCTGCGGGAATCCGGTACTGCGTCCGTCAGAGGCAACGCCGCCACGGTTATAAAACTCAATCACCTCTTTAAGGCTTGGTATCACACCGTTATGCATATACGGTGCGGTATATTTGCTATAACGAAGGCTTGGGGTGCGGAAGGTGCCGAGCATCTCTTTGCGTTTGGCTCGGAAATAGCCACCGGGATCCGCCTTGAGGGTGCGGTACATCTCTTCCGTCACCCCTTTTGAGTAGAGTTCCCAGCGGAACGTTATCTGAGCCATACCATCATCCTGCCACCATGGGCTTGGCGGAACACCGATATTGTAGAAGGCCTGATCAGAAGCGAGCGGCCCGTTATGACAGGCAATACACTGTGCCTTGGTTTCAAATAGTTGTTTTCCCCTGATTTGCGACTCAGTCAGAGCGGTTTTATCGCCAAGCAGGTAGCGGTCAACCGGTGTATCCCGCTGAACTAAGGTTCGCTCAAAGGCAGCGATGGCCCGCCATGCATTGTGGATCTTAGGTGACTTATCTCCAAACACCTGACGAAAACGCTCTACATAATCAGGGATCAGCGCCAGACGCGCTTCCATAATGTCATCTTCACCGTTACCGGCCACCGCGCCTTTTGCTGCCGCAGGAGCTTGTTTTTCAAGGGACATGGCACTGCCCGCCCAGAACAATTTATCATAGTAGGCTGAGTTAATAATGGTCTGACTGTTGCGCCAATGAACCGTACCGGGATAACCCATAGAGAGATCATCAGGAAAGCCCCAACCCTGAGTTTGTATATGACAAGCCGAACAAGGCATTGAAGTATCACCACTTAACCGGCCGTCAAAAAACAGCATTTTGCCCAGTTCAATCTTCTCTGGTGTCTGTGGGTTGTCAGCGGGGACAGGCACCTCACCGAGAGGAGCCAGTTTTGCCTCAGCGTAAGCCGTACTACTAAACAGAGTGCTGTTGAGCAGGGATGCAAGGAGAGTCAGAAACAAAACGGCACTAGTTTTTGGCATTTTCCCACTCCTCTGTGTATTCGTAATCAAAGTCGTATTGCTTATATTCAAATTCAGACCCCGTTAGCGGATCACCGGAAAGTGCATTAAGAAAAGCCACCAGAGCCTGCTGTTGTCCGGCAGTAAGATTAAGAGGCTTAATGCGTGGATCTTTAAATCTGTCTTCGCCGCCGCCCTGATTATAAAAAGCGACAACCTCTTCCAGCGTCGTCAGCATACCGTTATGCATATAAGGCGCGGTGTAGCGTAGTTCCCGCAATGACGGAGTAATAAAGCTACCGCGATCGCTTCCGTCAGCTTTATGTAACTGCACATGAGCACCGACATCCCGCTTTAGCTCCAGATAATCAGGCACGCCCATAAACATATTGAAGGCAATAAAGGTTTGGTGGCGCAGAGGATCGCGAAAGATATCAAAGTTCTCAGGCACACCGGTATTGTACGCGTTTCCGTCGCTAAACAGCTCACCACTGTGGCACTGACTACAACCAGCCTGACCATAAAAAAGTTCACGCCCCTGCTCCGCTAATGGAGACAGAGCTCCGCTGTCGACAGGTGCATTTCGTGAGGTCAGGGTTTTGATATATTCAGGCAACGCCTTTCTGGCACCGCCGTTGGAAGGCTCGCCCAAGCCAGCTTTGCGAAACAGTTCAACATAGATCGGATCCTGCTTCATGCGCTCCTGCATCAGGCGCATATCCATGTTCATCAGCCAGTCTTCGGTAATATTTTCGCGGACCACATCGTTCAGGCTGGTACCGATTCTGCCGTCATGAAACCAGACGGTTTTATAGCTGGTATTTATCAGCGAAGGAACGTTACGGAACCCTTTGCTGCCGGTATAAGCCGGCCCTAACGCATCCGGATGAGCGTAACCGTGTTCAGGAATATGACAACTGGCGCAAGAGAGAGAGTCATCACCGGACAAACGGGTATCAAAGAACATTCTTTTACCCAATTCAGCCAGCGGAGCATTAATTTCTTGTGGCGGTAAAGCTGCAAATCCGCGTAACGGGATCATCAAGACCGCAATCAGCCAGAAACTATGCTTGGCTATTGCTTTCATTAAAACTTCCTTAGTTATTATTATTTAATCAGGTCGCTAATATTTGACCATCGTCACGACTTATTAAATGCGAGTGGTTATTATTAGCAATCTCAACAAATATATACTATTTCAAATTTCAATGCCCTCTGAACTTCTCATTAACGCTATAAATTCCACAATAAATTCTGGTACTTGTGATCAAAAAGTACTGGCAATATCCGCTTTAACACACTTGCCGGATTCCGATGACTTGCTGGAACAATGCTTACTTGATCAGGATGGAGAGATTGTGCTCTCTGCCTGCCACGCCTTAAAGCAGCGCGAATCTGTTAACACGTCTTTGTTGATTCAGATGGCTGTTGAACATCCGCAAACAGATGTGCGGTTAGCTTCCCTTGAAGTGCTGAATATTTACGGTCAGGGCCGGCAGTACACCGAAGCTCTGTTAGCCCTGCTGACTGATGAATGTGAACAGTGGCAGGATGAATGGGATAACAGTTTTGATATTCAGCTTCAGGCGGCAAAAAACTTACTCAGCCAACCCCACTTATTCAGCGAAGATGATATTCAACAGATCATTAACCGTTACCAGGATGATCCTGAACCGGAGTTGGCACAAACCCTGTGCTATCTGATAGCTAAGGTAAAACCAGAGTGGCTTGCTCAGCAGATTAAACAGACCACTGGCGCGCAGCAGAGGCAGATAGTAAAAGCTTTGCAGGATAAAGCGGCCCTATACCGCGCGGCAAAATCTGCTGACCCGGTGGTAAAACGGATTGCCATTCAACGGCTGGCAAAACTGGATACCCGCGAGTATCTTCAGGATTTTTTACTGTGGCTGAATGATGCTGATTTTGACGTATTCCGTTGCTCGGCAGATAAGCTGGATGACTGGAACTACCCAGTTGGTCATCAGCACCTTGAACCGCTTATCTCTTCCGGCAGACACAAACTGGATTACGCCCTGCCCTTGCTAGGCGAACAGGCATTTTTGCAGCTAAGCCAATTGTGGCAGAAGAGACAACTACCCTCGCATAACCTGCCTGCTTATCTCAGACTGGCGCAGAAATATAACCAGCTATCAGATGAGCTATTAACGGAGTATTGCCAACAGTTTTACAGGCTGAAAACCGCAGAACAACTAGAGTCTCTGCAAATACTAACCACAGATAAACCCCTTCTGCTTCCGGTCGCTTTCCTGCGTCAGTGTCTGGAGAGTGAAGCGCTGGATAACAGTGTCAGGCGTTTGCTGATTGCTCACCTGACAAACACAAAGTCAGAGCCCCATATCGACTATCTGAAAAGCCTTTATTTCCCTGCACACAATAGAATTGATGCAAAAGAGCCTGCTGAAGAAATTGCCATTATAGACGAAGCAGAAACAGAAGATGTCCAGCAAACCTCTACCTTATCTGCCTTGCTAAGCCAGTCTCAATCCCGTCAACCCGAAGTCAGTTATGATAATCCTCTGCCACAGGAATTAGAGCACTTTGAACCACTGCTTCAACATCAGCAGACCCGTTTTTCCTCTGGACGAAAAAACAAGGTTGCCCGTATTGAGTCCTTATCGGCTCAGACATTAGCCCGCCAGCTCTGCAGCGATCGCGAATGGATAGAACAAGCTCTTAAAACCAGCCCTGATAACGATGTGCTAAAGGCCTGCGTTCAGTTCGGTATCAACTACCCTTCAGTACGCTCAGCAGAGGCGGATAGCTGGCTGTATAGCTCAGATTCAGATGCACAAAAGCAGTTGTTAACCATAGAGTGGCTGGGTGACGGCATCCCTGAAACCTTTATTCAAAAAGCACTGGTTCATGCCAACCCAGCCCTGACAGTTAAAGTTATCCGGTATTGCCACGATAAACAGCAACTGAACTTTCTGCTAAACCACCCGTTTATCGATGTAAAAAAGCAGGCGTTTAAGCAGTTGTTGGTGTTAGCTGGTGATCAACCGGAACAGTTACATACCTTGATAGCAAAGGCACTTAATTGTGATGAACTGGTTGATCTGATTTCTGTAAAGCAGTTAGAAACAAATGAAGAGTTGTTATCTGAGCAGATTGAGGCAGGAAGCCTGACCGCACTAGCCGCAGCCGTGCGATATCTGAAAGAACTAAAAGACAGCTAAGGCAATGCCCACGTTCCATGAAATGCCCCAACCTCCTCAATGGTATGGGCTCCTGTTTAGTTGACACTATTACCTTAGCCGAGTTTTCGGCAAAGGTGGGGAGTCCATACCATTGAGAGACAAATAGTGCTAGTCTTATCCATGGTATGGGCTCCTGTTTAGTTGACACTATTACCTTAGCCGAGTTTTCGGCAAAGGTGGGGAGTCCATACCATTGAGAGTGTGTTAATAGATAGCAGCAAATAACAGTGGCAAATCAGCATCCACGCAGGCTTTATTTAGTCTGCTTTGCGCGGTTCTGATGTTTTCCTTCCAGTTGTCATCCTGAGCCCACATTTCGATCACCAGCGGTACAACTATTTCATGTCGCTTCAGGGTTTTAAAGATAGAGACAAAATCCACTTCGCCTTCACCAATCACCAAGTCACGGAACTGACCTTTATAGTCGCCCTTCACCTTATAAGTGTCTTTCAGGTGAATCTGAGTGATTCTTGGTGCGCTTAGTGCCAGCTCAGTACAGGTATCGTAGTTCCAGCCGTTGATATTACCCACATCAGGATAAGCGGTAAAAAACGGCGAGTTTACCTGACGGTTAAGTACCTCAAACTTACTTAGCGAGTTCAGATAGTCAGTATCCATAATCTCTACCGACAACATCATGCCCGCTTTTTCAGCCAGCTTGGCGCAGTACTTCATCCCTTCAATAAAGCGCTGATGAGTCGTTTCATCGGCCGGCTCATAATAGACATCGTAACCCGCTAACTGGATGTTTCTCACACCCAGTTTGTATGCCAGTGTGATTGCCTTTTCCATGTGAATAGCGGCCTGCTCGCGGATAGCTGCATCTGCTGAACCAAAAGGAAATTTACGGTGCGCACTCAGGCACATGGACTGCAGCGGCAGCCCGTGTTGTTCACAGAGATGGCGCAACTGATAGATTTCTTCATCGCTCCAGTCAAGACGGCTACGCCTTTCATCGGATTCATCAACGGAAATCTCCAGAAAATCAAACCCCAGCTCTTTAGCAGTGATGATCTTCTCCTGCCACGATAGCTCTGCCGGAAGCGCTTTCTCATATAAGCCAACGCGATGGCGTTCCAGATTCTCGAACATAATCTGCCCTTACCAGTAACGGTTAATCTGAGCGCGCAGTGCTTCAGCAGTCTCTTTACCTTTCTCACCAGCTAATGCACGGCCGGCAATAAAGGTTTTCGCCTTGATACCTTCGAACAGATATAGATCTTCAGGAACGATACCGCCGGTGATAGAAAGCTCGATACCAAGGTCGGACAGGGCACGCATCTTCTCAAGGTCAGCCTCAGTCCAGCCCACACCAGCCAGTTCAGCATCACGGGAACGGTGGTAAATAGCCTGTTTAATACCCAGACCAACCCACGCTTTAGCGTCTTCCATTGTCCAGTTACCGTAGATTTCTATCTGAATTTCACCGTTAAACTCGTCAGCCACCTTCTTACACGCTTCAATAGTGGCAATATGAGCAGCAGCAGAGACGGTAATCCAGTCAGCACCAGCTTCAAACGCCATACGGGCTAGAATGGCACCGCCGTCAGTGGTTTTCATATCACACACCAGAATATGATCCGGGTGGTTTTTGCGTAGCGTTTTTACGGAGTTCATCCCTTCGGCAAACGCCAGAATGGTGCCTACTTCAATTACATCAACAAAGCTCTCTACATTGCTTGCAACTTTTACGGCACTCTCTAAATCTGTCTGATCAAGGGCGATCTGAATCATTGGTTTAGTCATTATGTTGTCCTCTGAATTTTTCACGAATTAGACGGGCTAGCCCGCCCTGATTGTTATCTGAGTGACATACCATGTCGGCAGCGGCTTTAACTGTGTCGTCTGCGTTTTGCATCGCGACGCCGAGCCCCGCCAGTTGAATCATGGAAATGTCATTGTGGTTGTCACCGACAGCGATGGTCTGCTCAGGTTTAAATCCCTGTTGTTGCAGATACTCACTAAGACGGTGACCTTTGCTGTTACCCTTACTGGCAAAGTCGACCCGGTTAGACCATGAGCGTTCGCCACTAAAGTTTTCCTCAATAAAAGGAAGTTGTTGCAGTTTCTCGATATCTGAAGGCTCACCTTCTATCACAAACTTCCAGATATAATCTGCCTTGCCAATCTCTTCACTAAAGCAGTCAATCCGGCGGATATCCGGGCGGACTGAAGGTTCAAACTGAGTTGACCACTGCTCCAGCTTTTTCATGTAATCAATAGGATCACGTTTTGAATAAAGCATGCTGTTGGTGACATACAACACCAGCTTCATCTGGTAATGATTGGCCAAGTCGAGAAAGTTATTGGCCGTTTCTCTGCTCAAAGCATTGGCCGTTAACACCCGGTTGTTCTGATAGTCATAAACATAGGTACCGTTACAACAGATAACCGGAGTATCAAGTTGCAGCAGATCATAGTAAGGCCGGGCAGCGGTATGATGACGGCCGGTAACCAGAACCACATGAGCTTGAGGTTTTACTTCCCTGATGGCAGCAATCACTTCAGGGTGAATGCCGTGCTCATCGTTAAGAACCGTTCCGTCCAGATCCAGTGCTAAAACCTGATACATAAGCTTCCCTTACTGCTGTCCGTAATACGCATTGGCACCGTGTTTACGGTTGTAGTGCTTGTCGGATAGCTCCGGCTGGATCTTAATTCCGCTGTTCAGTGAACGGGTCGCCAGTGCCATTGCCGACACCTCTTCCAATACCACGGCATTATGAACGGCGTCTTTAGCATCTTTACCCCATGAGAATGGCGCATGGCCGGCAACTACCACGGCAGGAACCGCTTTAGGGTCGAGATCCCGCTTATGGAACTCACTGACGATCACAAGGCCGGTGTTCTTTTCGTACTCACCTTCGATCTCTTCAGGAGTCAGGTTACGGGTGCAGGGAACGTCACCATAGAAATAGTCAGCATGAGTGGTTCCCAGAGCAGGTACATCCAACCCGGCCTGAGCCCAGATAGTGGCACTACGGGAATGGGTATGAACAACGCCGCCGATGTTCGGGAAGGCTTTATAGAGTTCAATATGAGTATCTGTATCGCTGGAAGGGTTCATCGTCCCTTCAACTCTATTACCATCCAAATCCACAACTACGATGTCATCGACATTCATATCGTCGTATTCAACACCGGAAGGTTTAATGGCGATAACGCCCAAATCGCGATCGATTTCCGAAACATTACCCCAGGTAAAAGTCACCAGACCATACTTAGGTAATTGCAGATTTGCATCCAATACGCGTTGCTTAAGTGCTTGATACATAATCTTTATTTCAACCTTTTTTCAATTTTAATCTACAAAAATTTAAGCTGCAAAAAGTCACCGCAACCTTTTTACAGGTAGCAGATAGCTAGGTTAACTAAGCAGATTAAATGGCGCTGCCTGACTGAGGCAGCAGGGAAACAGCAGAACCGGCTATCCGTTCTGCTGCCTGAGAATTACTCCGCTAGCGCGGCGTCAATAACCTTGTAAACATCCTGCTCTGACTGACAAGCCAGAAGTTTGTCGATGTCTACACCGGTTTCACTCTCTTCATCATCAAGAACCTGAGTCACTTCCATCAGGCCTTCCATATGTTCATCAGAAGAGCTACCGGCAAGGGTAACCATGACTCTCACCTGCTCACCTTCGATATCGATAGGCTCTGCCAGAGTGACCAAAGCAAATGCGGTGCGGTTTACACCATCTTCAGGACGGGCATGAGGCATTGCAAAATCAGGTGCGATACAGATATAAGGGCCCAGTTTCTCAATACTGGCAACGATGGCCTTATTGTAGCTAGGCTCAACGGCGCCGGATTTTTCCAGCATATCTGTTCCGACTTTAATCGCTTCACGCCAGTCGCTTGCCTGTACATTAAGTTTGATTGACTGGTTATCGATAAGTGATTGTTTGAAACCCATGGTTTTATCTCCTGCAAACGGTTGTCAGCTTGTGACTGACAACCGTGTCTTTCTTATTAAATGTTATTTTTGTGTCGCGAAGTTCTGGTCGATGATTTCCAGTAGCTCATCGCCGAATGAATTAGGGTTAAGCATGTTCTGAACACCCAGAATAAACTTACCTTCACCCACCTCCATCTCACTTGATAGATGCTTTGATGACACTATGATGTCGGTGGATGCCAGCTTTGATTTGTAATCCGATACCGCACAGGAATCCATTACATGTGGAATGCCTTTCTTCTCAAGGTATTTGCCGATCTTCATCTTCATCATCATTGATGAACCCTGACCATTACCACATACCGCAAGGATACTTACCGGGCGAACACCATCTGATGCTTCAATCGCTTGTTGTACTGCTTCTACAACTTCTGGCTCTTCCTGTTGAAGGTCCATTGCACCTTCAGCATCTTCTTCAGCGCGAAGCTGTTTTGAAGCGAAGTACATGTAAACACCAGCCAGACCAACAAGAGCAAAGAAGAAGGCTTTCGATGCAGACAGACCAGCGAAGATTGGCGGGAATACCAGTGCCCAGTCAGCCATACCCATCCAGCCGCTGAACTCAACGCCCTGACCCATAAAGATATCGATAGCCCATGCAGAACCAACAACCTCGATGATACCCATCACGAAACAGATCTTCATAACCGCTTTCCAGCCACCGAAGTGGTTAGCGAATACACCGATGGTTGCGTTAGAGAAGAACATCGGGATAAAGCCCGGGATAATCATGATAGGAGCATCAAGTGCCAGCATGGCAAGAACCGCTGTGAACTGGCCGATAGCACCCCACATAAAGCCGAACACCATAGCGTTTGGCGAGAATGCGTAGATAGCCGCACAGTCGATAGCCAGTACCGCGTTAGGGATAACACGCTCAGAGATACCTTTAAAGGCTTCTGATAGTTCAGCAACGAACATACGTACACCGGCCACGATAACCTGAATAGCTACTGCGAACTTAAGACCAGTCTCAAGAATGTAGATAAACCAGTTAGTTTTACCAGCCATTGCCTGAAGGTTATCAAGGCCGAATGACAGCAGGATAATACCGAAGAACACCGTCATTACGATGGCTGTTGCGGCGATACTATCGTGGAAGATATGTAGCCACTTTGGTAGTTCAATATGGTCAACGCTGTCGTTTTTGTCACCCAGTTTAGGTGCAACTTTTGTTGCAATCCAAGAAGCAACCTGCTGCTGGTGACCAATAGAGAAGCCCGCGCCGCCCGTTACTTCCTGAGTCGGCTTGAACATAATATTTGCTGAGATACCCCAATACAGAGCCATCAGTACTGCTGAGTAGATGATGGTTTCCCACATTGAAGCGCCAAGAATAAAGTAGAATACCGCCACAAGACCTGCCTGCTGGAACATGATGTGACCGGTCAGCATGATGGTACGAATACCTGTGTAACGGCGGAAAAGAACCAGCAGAATATTAATGCCAAGAGCAAGAAGAACCGCATAACCTACCCATGAGTATTTGTCGCCCATGTTTTCCATGGTTGCCATCATAGTAGTGTATGGGTCAATTACTGAACCTGTCAGACCGTGATATTCAGAAAGTTTTTCAATAACAGGTTTGAATCCCTTAACCAGGGTTCCGGCACCAACCTGTACCAGCATAAAGCCGACGATGGTTTTGATGGTACCTTTAATAATTGTGGTTGTATCGCGGCGCAGAAGCCAGTAGCCGATACACGTTACTAAACCGAGTAGTAACGGCGCTTTTGTCATTACCTGACTGTAAAAAATATAGAATACGTCGTATAGGAACTCCATATTTTTACCCCTTCTAATATTTGTTTTGTAGGACAGAGCTAATTGACTCATTATCTGATAAATTAGCTCAGGTTTGTTTTGCTCACGTCACTAAACATAACAATCACAAATAATCATTCAATGCTCATTTGTGATTATTTTGATTTAAATCAATAGTGCTCATCTAAGCCTAAAAGAAGTGCCGATTGGATCAAAAAATATTAGAAAAAGTAATCATTTAACGATAAATCAATGACTTAAATAAACTTGGTGACCTAATTCAAACTTTAATGGTTAAACCCTTTGACATGATTATTTGTGATAACTAGAATCAAAACAGGTCAAAAGTAATCACAACGTAATCATTTGATAATTTGCTAGTGATAAAGAAGTTGGTAAACAACATGAATGAAGTACAACGCCACAACAGTATTCTTGCCCTCCTTGAAGAGGAACACTCCATCAAGGTAAGCACGATTATTGAGCACTTTAACGTTTCTCCTGCGACTGCCCGCAGGGATCTCTCCAAGCTGGATGAACTGGGGAAACTGAGAAAGGTAAGGAATGGCGCTGAAAGGCTGGAATCCGTTAAAAAGATCTGGTCGCCTCTGAATGTCGATAATACTGAGCACTATCGTGAAAAAGTACGCATTGCGGCCCGCGCTGCCGATCTGTGCGACAAAGGCGATAGTGTGGTCATCAACTGCGGTTCCACGGCATTTATGCTGGGTCAGGAGCTGTGTGGAGAAGACATCAAGATCATCACCAACTATTTCCCGCTGGCAAGCTATCTCATTGAACGTGATCACGAGTGCGTAATCATCACTGGTGGTCAATATAACAAATCTAAGAATATCTTCTTAAGTCCCACACCTGAGCTTTCAGGAACGTATGCTGGACACTGGATGTTTACCAGTGGTAAAGGCCTTACCGAACAAGGCCTTTATAAAACAGATATGCTCACAGCGGTCGCTGAACAACAGATGTTGGAACAAGTCGGTAAATTGGTGGTAGTGGTGGATAGCTCCAAAGTTGGACAGCGTTCGGGCATGCTCTTCTGCCCTGCAACCAAGATAGATGTTGTCGTTACTGGCAAAGATGCTGATGAAGCCGTAGTAAGCGCGCTACGGGACAAAGGCATTGAAGTCATTCTGGTTTAATGAATCAATAGGTAATTAAGATGAGCAAAGTAAACGAAATCACTCGTGAATCATGGATTTTAAACACATTCCCTGAGTGGGGAACCTGGTTAAATGAAGAGATTGAAAAAACAGTGGTAGAGCCAAACACATTCTCTATGTGGTGGCTGGGCTGTACGGGTGTATGGTTGAAAACAGAAGGCAACACAAACATCTCAATGGACTTCTGGTGTGGCACGGGTAAGAAAACTCAAAGCAACCCTTATATGAAAAACCAGCATCAGATGATGCGTATGGGTGGCGTGCGTGAACTGCAGCCAAACCTGCGTACTGCCATTTTCCCGATGGACCCGTTTGCCATCAAGGAAATCGATGCTGTTCTGGCTTCTCATGATCACGCTGACCATATCGACGTTAACGTAGCGGCAGCTGTACTACAGAACTGTGGTGACCACGTTAAGTTTATCGGCCCGAAAGCGTGTGTCGATCTATGGACTGGCTGGGGTGTGCCGGAAGATCGCTGCATCGTGGCGAAAGTTGGTGACGAAATTCAGGTGGGTGACGCACTAATCAAGGTACTGGACTCGTTTGACCGTACTGCACTGGTAACTCTGCCTGAGGGTACATCTTCTTACGATAAAGGCATTCTGGACGGAATGGACGATCGTGCGGTGAACTACTTAATCGAAACAACGGGCGGTTCACTGTATCACTCAGGTGACTCTCACTACTCAAACTACTATGCCAAGCACGGTAACGACCATAAAATCGATGTTGCCCTGCTTTCATTCGGTGAGAACCCACGCGGCGTAACGGACAAGATGGGGGCTTCTGATATTCTACGTGCCGGTGAAGCATTAGATTGTGAAGTTGTAATGCCTTTCCACCACGATATCTGGGCTAACTTCCAGAACGACCCACGTGAAATCGAAGTACTGTGGAATATGAAGAAAGACAGACTGCAATACAAGTTTGCTCCTTTCTTCTGGCAGGTTGGCGGTAAGTACACCTACCCGACTGACAAAGGCCGTATGCACTACCAGCACTTCCGTGGCTTCCAGGATATCTATACCGACGAGCCGGAACTGCCATACAAAGCGTTCCTGTAAGTTAAAGGTAAATCTTGGTTCCCATGCTTTTGCGTGGGAACGCATAGATCACTATATCCCCTCGTTCCCATGCTCTTGCGTGGGAACGCATATCACCACAATAGACAAACATTAATTAATCCAGTTTCACCTTCATAATTACGGGCACTTGAATAACGCCAGTGAACAGCCTGATCAACATAGCCTCGCTTTACTGGATTCGAATCAAATATGATGCTGACAGTTTGTGGGCGGGTAAAAACAGGTATCCAATGTAGAACTGTTAGCGTAATAAAATGAGCCGCATCTTGTTGTGCTATGTTGTATCGGTTTCTACCCATAAACCCTCTATCTCTCCAGCTTGTTCATTGCTGATTATGTAGTAAGGAGAGAACACAAAACGAGGAAAACTTGATTTATGCGTGGCACTTCCAAATCTGGTATGCGTTACCACGCAGAGCGCGGGAACGAGAGGAATACACTCCTTTTGTTGACACATTGTGACTGAAATAGATTACTATTGCCATACAGAAACAATAAATCAGAATTTGTTATGCTCAATCACATTAATCTAGCTGATATCCGCTCGTTTGTACTTATTGCCCAGTTGGGGAACTTCACTAAGGCCGCCGAAGCTTTGGATGTTTCACGCTCTCATGTATCAAGGCAGATTAGCGCACTGGAAACTCAGATGGGTGTCACCCTGCTGACGCGAACTACCCGCACACTAAAGCTCACCCCTGCAGGTAAGCGCTTTTATCAGCAGTGTGAAAAAGCTCTGCACAGCATAGATCAGGCTCTTATGGCAGCGGTAGACGATACAGAACAAGTACGCGGTCTTATCCGTATTAACTGTGTCGGCGGCTATATCGGTGAGGCGATAATTGCCCGCTACGTCAGTGATTTTATGGCCAGGTACCCTGACGTTCAGGTTAATCTCGATTTCAGCAGTCACAGGATTGACCTGATTCAGGATGAATTTGATATCGCCTTTCGTATGGGGGAGCTGGAAGACGCCAGCTTCGTCGCCAGAAAACTGATGGAGATTGAAACCGTCACTTTGGCCAGCCCTGCTTACATTGAGCAATATGGCAGCCCACAACACCCAAGGGAGCTAACTTCTCATCGCTGTTTAACCGGTTCTGTCCGGCGTTGGAGCTATCAGTCCGTCACCGACGCAAATGAGCATTATGATGCCCATGTTGAGGGCAGATTTATCTGCAAAAACGGTAGTGCACTGCTGACAGGAGCCATGTCCGGCAACGGCATTATCCGTGTGCCATTAATGTATTGTCGAGATTCGGTTGAGAGAGGAGATTTAGTGAGAATATTGCCACAATGGCAGATCCCTAAAGTGCTCTTTTCTGCCATTTTTCATAAAGATAAGTATCAACCTAAACGGCTGCGAACCTTTATCGATTATATTAATCAGCGTTTTCAGCAGGATAGCCATTAACCCGCGAATGTAACCTAATTAAGCGCCATGCTTTAGCGGTGTATCGACAAAGCTCTGCATAGTAGCGATGACTTTTTCACGGTTGTGCAAAAGTGCTTCTACACAATAAGCATCCAGCTTGGTGCCGGACATGCGTTTCAGCTCGGCAAAAGCATCATCAATACTCCATGCCTGCTTATATGAACGGTTGCTGGTCAGGGCATCAAAAATATCAGCAACCGCAACAATCCGCGCTTCGACCGGAATGTCATCACCAACCAGGCCGTCCGGATAGCCTGAGCCATCGATTTTTTCATGATGGGAGCGGACAATAGCTGTCAACATATCAGGAAAAGGGACATCACTCAGCTTGTACACATCCAGTATCTGCCGGGTCAGATCTTCACCGTCAGCACTGTGCTTTTTCATCACTTCGAACTCAGCGTCAGTCAGCTTATCTTCTTTAAACAGCACACTATCAGGAACCATGAGTTTTCCCACATCGTGCAGAGGGGCATAGAGATAGATATAACCGATCTTGAGATCAGACAGATTAAAAATATCGGCCACTTCTCTGGCAATAATAAGGGAGTAATTCGCCATCCGGTTAAGATGAGCGGCGGTTTCCGGATCCTTAATCTGATTAATGATTTTCATCGATTCGATGGTGGACTTCAGAATGTTGATTCTATTAATGTCCTGATTCAGCAGCAGAGTAAGGAACATAGAAAGCATCTGCATATGCTTGGAAACAACATCCGTAAAGGCGTGTTTTTCTCTGGAGTTGGCAAAGAGGAAACCAAGTAGCCGCCCTTCCATAATCAGCGGCATCGTCAGGCTGGACTGATAACCGGCATTACGTACCAGTGCGGTGTGTTGCTTATCGTTTTCACCCATAGCAACAAGATCATTAACTACCCGCTTTCTGCCACTGCTGGCCAGATAACGCAATGATTCACACTCACCCAGCACAGCCTCGTAGTTTTTCAGGCCGGAAGTAATATCTTCATCGCAGGCATAGGTTTTCAGCACATCTCTTTCCGCATCGTAGAGAGCAATCGCCACTCTGTGGATAGCCGGGTAATAGCGGACAAGATCCTGACGAATTGTGGTCACGCGCTGCTGTATGTTAGTACCGGAATCCAGATAATTTAGCATGTCCGATTCTGAGTACTCTGACCCTGTTATTGCTATAACTGTCACTATAATAACCCTGCTGTACCCAAGTAATAAAAGCTTAAAAATCAGATAATAAGATAATTCTTATATCCTTAATTGCTTAACTTAGATTGGCAATAAAGATAAACAGGGCGAGTCTATTGTATAGGACAGCAAGAGTTCAACCATCAATGCTAAGCTAATTGTTAATAGGTTATCTCAGATCAAAAAAGCCAGATAGAAATTGTCACTCAGAGACGGATATACAGAAAAGCCGCGACAATCGGCGGCTTTTAGGAAGTTGAAATAGATAGGTAATATGACATTTCAGCTTTAATTGCTTGGTGTGAGGGATTACCTTTCTGAGCTTATACTAGATACCACTCTCTCTATAAAGTGGCTCTTGATTTATGCTGCTTTCTTTGACCAGATAGTTCCGGAGCAGAGGTTTTGAAACGTTCAGATGTTAAAGCCTTTGCGTTGGCTAGCAAGACTTTGCGCATCTGCTGAGGTGACATTCTGCTAGCTTTATCTTTGCTCATTGATACTCCCCCTTTTTAGCACCGTCAGCGTCCAAACTTTCTAAGAATAACAAGTCACTTAGCTTACAGAGAACATTAACGTTAAAAGTATGAAAGAACTACCAAATCCCCTACTACACGGCGCTGCGGATGGTATCGAAAGCGTAGCCCTGCATCAGTACTTTGGCATTGCAAAGGCGCTTTAGGTCATCTTGAGTTTCAATGCGTTCAACAATTATAGACAGCTCAGGATACTTATTAGCCAGCGCCTGCAAATCGAAACAGAATCGGTCACTTCTTGAGTACTCCACTTTCAGATAGTGGTACACCCCCATGCCAACTTCATTTGCCCTGAAATCCCTATGCATATCGAAATCATCAGCGGCTAACAGCACGCCGGAGCTGTCCAGTTTGATTAGCGCTGGTTTTATCTCCGGGCAACCTCTACAAAAACTTAACTCGCGCTCGGTTATTTCAACAACTAATATAATGTCAAAGGATTGTATTACTCTGTTAAATAAAATAATTTCATTTATTAGCATATTAAAACAGAGACATGAACGCTCAATATTTATAAATAGCTTCTTCCCGGCCAGTACATTTACATCCACACCAGAATGGAAAGAGCTTAACAACCGGTTAAGTAAATTACTGACCAGAAAAGGACTATTAATATCGTATTTTAATACCTCATCACGCTGATCATTATTCTCATCAGTAAAATCAATCAAACATTCATAACCTATAGTAATACCACGTCTGTTTACTATCGGTTCCAGCTTGTAACCAAAATTAGTTTTATACAGCTTAGCTGCGCTAGAGCTTAATAATTCATTTAGTTTCGCACACGCCATAGTCTGTTTCCTTTATATAAAGACAACACAATTTATTACTCTTAAGTCACATTGCTGTTAATTTAATCCTAAGTAAAAAATCAGCCTAATTATATTCAAAAGTAACTCCAATATTAAATTCAAAATTACCAACTTCTGAACCTGACACCGCAGCAATTTCAGCTCTAAAAGGAACTTCAATATAATTTCCGAGGCCTACGGATGGATAAACGATATCTCTTCCATATACAATACGCTCATTATTCTGATCATATAATTGGAGGTTAACCTGCATACCATCTTTTATATAAGTGGCAAATGTCGGAAAATAGCTACTATGATTAACATATGGGGAATTGACCACATCAAAACGTACTTTCATGTCCGGCGCTACAGTAAATATACTATCAGGGCACTGCATAGCTATTTTAAAATCTCTATAAACGGTTACGCCATGAACGATAGGATCAAATTCAACCCGTTCAGGAATGTCTTTACTGCACCCCTGATCGTACAAAATAACCATTGACCCTTGTATCGCCTGAATAATCCGGGAGCTCCATGGTTGTGCCTCATGTAGGTAGGTGGCAAAAGAGACTGAATCACGCAACCAGAGTTCTTGTCTGGCAAATGACAAAGATGAGGGAATAGGACCGGTTTGATAAACATAAAACAGAGGTATTTCATAATCTCTGCTAAATGTTTTCCATGTGCCGAAACCTGCCGCATAAGTGTAACGTTCGAGTAAAATAGTATTACTCTCGCCGGCATATTTCCCGCTTATCATTCCTATACCTTCAGATAAATAACCGGAAATATCGCCCTTTGGAGGTAACGTTAAAACAATCCCTTCAATGTTACTTTGATATGTTGACTCTGCAGGACCTCCGGATATATGACTTTTTCCGGAACCGGCAAAATACACACCCAGTGTCGTTTTTCCATCAGGTGCTGAGGTATGTGTCTGACATGTAAAATTGAAACTACCATATATTTTTCCTATAAGGCCAGAATAGACAGAACCGGTCGGTATTCTTCCCTGATCCCCCTGTAAACTTTCGTAACGGGTATTCACCAACACCGGGTTACAAAAACCGGGACTGGGATTGGCGTAAGTAGGGACACTCCATACCACACAAATAACAACAACGATTTTTGCAATAAAACGCTCAAGACTTCTCATTACTTTAATTTCTTCACAACTGTTTTTAGATTGATTTCACTAATGGTATAGGCTTATAAATCAATAAGAGTTTTAATTACCTTAGCGCGCCAGAAAATTTTAATAACTTTAATTTGACGCACTATAAAACACCCCTAAATTTAGTAGAGGCTTTATATTATTTTCAGAACTATTCAGTTCATATAAAGATACATATGGTCAATATAATTTAGTGCATTAGACAGCTAATTATATTCAAATTCAACGCTAACATTGATTGCATAGTTACCCGTTTCTGTACCGGATACAGAGGATATTTCAGCTTTAAATGGAATACTGATTTCATGCCCCACACCAACGGATGGTAAGTCTATATCTCTCCTGAATCGAATAGGCTGGTTGTTTTGATCATACAACTGGAGATTGACATACATACCGTCTTTCATATAGGTAGCGAATGTGGGAAAAGTATCCGTAAAGGTAACAGATGCCGATTCCATCACATCAAACCGTATTTTAATATCCGGTGCCTCAGTAAATGAACTAAGAGAACAACGTACTTTTAGGCTGAAATTCTTATAAGTTGTTTCACCGGGGGTTATATCATCAAATGTAACCTCGTCAGGAATCAGCTTTTCACAACTTGGATCATAAAACTCAACCCTAGGCCCGCTGATAGAAAATGATTTCCAGACAGAGTTACCATTATTATTATTTAAATAGGTTGCGAAACGAGGCATCGTAGAAGATCTTAGCCAGACACTGTTCATCTCACTGGGCTTTATGATAGGTACATTGCCTATTTTATATACATAGAATATAGGGACGTTCAAAGTTCTAACAATTTTCTGTTTGCTTCCGTATCCGGCCTGGGCTCGATAACGTTCTATCAATATGGCATTGCTTTCACCTCCCCAGGTTCCGGCTCTCATACCATACCCTTCCTTGATCCTGTTCTGAATTGCTGCATCATTATCCGGAGGCAGCCTAAGCTCAAGGCCTTCAATATTGCTGTAATAAGCAGCGCCTGGCCCACTACCATATTTATGGCTGTCTCCCGAGCCGGATAAATACACGCCTAGTTTTGTATTGTTACTGGTCCAGTGTGTCCTGCATGTAAAATTAAAACTGCCCATGATTTTACCAATGGCGCCGCTATCAACAAGCTCAGATCCTGCCGGTATCGACGGTTGAAACTCCCCCAGAAGGGAGACGAAATAGGTCGAAACGGATATATTTTTACACTTGCCAACTGGCGGGTCATAAAAAGCAAAGGCACTGGTGCTCAAAACAAGGCAGACTGCAACCACGGTTCTGACAATGAGATAACAGAACTTATTCACTGTTTATTTCCTCCAGAGTAATGGTCTTAGTAATCACCTCACTGGTTCCGCCGAAATCATTGATATAGGCGTAGTTAAATATCAGCGTCGAATCTTGTAACTTGTCACGGCTGACCACTAACTGATAATCAGAGTAAGCGGTAATATTGACAAAGGAGTCACTCAGGCTGGTGAGCCTGCCGTTGTTATGATACTGAAAATCGGTAATAGCAAAATTAAACGGTGTCGGGTTACTGGCTTTTAGCAGCAGCTCTCCACCATGCTCAACTAACCGCCAAGTGACTTTTTTAAACTGTTCACTTATATCGAGTTTGTTTAACCCCTGAGGACGAATAATAAGTTTAATTTTTGTTCTGACCGCTATACGCAGGGAATTTTTATTGTTCTCGGTTTTCTGTGGGATCTCCTGAAACACCAGCAGATAAACGCTTTCTCTGTCTTTAGGAAGCGAATCAACAATAGGTAAAACTTTGACTCCCCCTTTTGAGTTACCGTTAATCCGGAAGATAGGAGGGGTAACCACCGCAGGGATAGCTTTTTTCTCCCCCTGCAAGGTTTCCAGCCATACCTGAACCATATAAGGAGATGAAGAGCCATTAACAACGTCGACCTGGTGCTCCTTTGACTTTAACTCAACAACTTCGCGGGTACTTTCAGGGCGCACGCCGGCATAGCCGGAAAAACTCACCGCGTTTAACAATATAGATAGAACAATAAGTCTTGCACTGTTTTTAAATGGCTTACTAATTCGAATCACAGGAAACCTTCTTTATTTTCGCTAAATCATTAACATCAAACTCATGGTTTGAGTTCACTTCAAAACGGCACTCAATATCTTCAGCGGAACGCCCGGTGTAATAGACCAGCTTTTCTCCCAGCGGAACCCCCGACAAATAGACAATATTGTCTTCACCGACATAAGAGACAACTTCGTTATCTCCGTTAAACACCGGATACCCAAACAGCTGTCCTGAAGCCGATAGCTGGTAAAGCCCCCGGTTGCCGATAAAAGCTTTTGGTGACAGCTTCACCAGGCTGCCCCGGGACGGATACACAGGCTTAACCTGACCTTTGAGCTCAACCATTGGGTTATCTTCGCTATTAAGGCGAATCTGGTTTTCATCGTAAGCGATAACATGGGGAACCACTCCGAGGCCATCACTGTTGGTACGGTTAGAGCTCCCGTAACCGAGCTGCACATTCTCCGCTCCCTTGCCGAGGTCCACTAACAAACTGGTCTCGCCAAGGCTCTGAGTCATCAGCACGTTCTCCCCGGTAAACAGAACCCCACCACTGACCGACAGGCTGGAGTTGTATCTCTCTTCACTGCCCGACAGGCCAAATGAGTAGCGCCCTTTCGCTGACTGCCAGCTCACATTGGTGTTCGCCGTCAGCACATCGTTTTTCGGCCCGTAATTTAATGAGGCGCTATATTGGGTATCATCTTTGTTGCCGCTATAAGAGACGTTGTGATTAGTGGCGCCTTTTTTGTCAAAATCAGAGTTAAACCCTAATCTGCCAGACGAGTAACCGAGAGGCACAGAAAGGGAGACACCAAATGACAGGTCATCTTTGGCGGGGTTGCTCCTTTTTTCCTGACGGCCATAGACTCTTACCGGAATGCCCGCAACATCAAAACCAAGAGAAGCATATAATGAACGACTTGTTCCCTTATCTTGCTGATGGTAACTCTTAATATTGTAAGAAAGATAACTACTGATCTCGCCGATAGGTTGTGACAGGCTAAGGGTAAACTCGTTTTTAGGCGCATAGAGTTCACTTCGCGCATCGTAGCGTTCGGACAGATAGTCACTTAGGTTATAGAAATTCTTTGAGTGATAACGTAACGCCGCTAAGCGAACATCCGAACCGGTAGCGGAAAAGCGTTTTGCGTACTCGACACCAAGCTTGTACCCAAGCTGATCGCCCTCATCAAACTTAGCGTTGGAAACCGCCGATTCAATACCGACTGCGCCAGCCATACCTAAATTGTAATAACCGTTGTAACCGGCGGAAACATAGTCAGAGTCTGCGGTTACGGTGGCAAAAGTGCCAAGGGTAAACAGATCAAACCCTCTGGTGTAGTAGCCGGACATCACTACCTCGTCACCATAGTCAGAGCTGTAGTTACCAAACGAGAGTGAATAGTCATTACCGCCCGGCCTTAACAGGTTAGGCAGTCGTGAAAAGGCGATAGTTCGCTCTATGGTTTTTCCGTCAGACTCTTCTATGCGCAGCAGCAGATCGGCACTTGTACCGGGCGCATCCAATGAGGTGATCTCAAACTCACCGGGAGCAACTTTAGCTTGATAAAGCAACTTGCCTTGCTGAAGAACAGACACCGTTGCCTGTGTAGAGGCATACCCTTTAATCACAGGTGAATATTGCCGCTCTTTGCGGCTAAGCATATCCGATGGCTTTTCAATGCCTATGCCCGTTATTGCCAACCCGCTATTTACTGAGCTGTTGGTTTTTGTACGGATCTGGCCGGCGCTAAGGCGCAGCTTAGATTCATACAGATCCGTGTACAGATAAGCATTACCCCAGTTGAGGTTGGTTGCTTCATCTGAATAAGAAACTGAGGTATTGACTCTTGCCCTGATCCGGCCGAACTTACTGAAACTGTTAAGCGACAGATAACCTGAAACATCACCGTCTGAGTTCAGCCCGGCAAAGCCATTGTAATTGAGTTTGGTGTGATTAATGCCCTCTTGCCATACCACATCGTCGAAAGAAGAAAGCCCCCCGGCATTTTTGTGGTAAATATTGGGAACCTTGAGAACCAATGTTGAAAAGTTAGACTGATACTCAGTATCCGATCCTTCAAAATAATCACTCGCGACACGACATGATGACGTGGTCACTTCCCCTGACAGCTTTTCAGGGTTAATACCTAATTCAACAAGCTGTCCGGGAGTAAAGCAGGGCAGGATCTGACCACCCCGTTTTACAAACAAGATATCCATTTGAATCGGCGCGTTAGGGTATAGCTCCACCGCTACAGAGTGGTTGCCTTCGGTAATACCGTAGTCAAACCAGTCCATATTAAATTGCGAGCGGTCATACCCTTCCGGTAAATGGAGGAACGCAATATCGAACTCCTCCCCGGCGGTTGTGTCAGCCGCGTTGGTCATTGCCGGGCTTATCAGCATCGCCAACAAACCCGGAATAACCTTTGCTTTTACCTTAATCATCGCCATGGATAGAATTACTGGTAAGTCACACTAAATGCTACGCTTGAGCTGACACTACCCGCAGGTGAAGCTGCCCCGCCATAGTTGTAGTATTTGGCAACCAGTGGCAGATTAAGAGTGCCGCCTGAGATAGCCGTTGAACTGGCATCCAGCTCGCCTAAGTCCTGATTATCATTTTCAGTACCGTTAATCACCAGTTGGGTAGCGCCGTCACCGGTATATATAGCAACACCGACACCTGTTGCGATTGACGCGCCGGTAGCTTCATTAACCAATACATCAGAGGCGCTGCTGTCAACGGTGCCCGCGAACATTAGGCCTACTTTTTGCACTGTGTTCTGAGCCAGGTTACAGTCCGCCAATTGGATTTCAAACGGCATATAACCAAACACAGTTCCGGAGCCGGCCATTGCACTGGAACTCACCGGCGGTAGCGTAACACTAAGGCTTTGTGAATCAGTAACCACACTACATGTAGGCTTATATACATTACCGGTAAAAGTGATAGTGCCATCTGCCGCGTATGCTCCGCTTGATAACATTGCGCTACACAAAATTAAACTTGCAGACGTAAAAGACAAACCTTTATTTTTTCCAAAAACGACTTTATTAAATTTCATTACTACTTTTCTCCAATTACACTTGTGTTTTCTGGGTGACGAACTATATTTGAGATTTCGTTTGGCGAATTAGCATTAAAGTAGTTTTTTCGATAGACTTGCTAATTAATTAACACCTATTCTAATGCATAATTAAGAATTATAATTAAAAACAAACAATTCACTGGATTAATTTAAATGTGTGGAAAAATTTCCGTATGCAGTTTTTCCACATATATATTTAACCAAGGAGAAAAGTCATGAATGATTTCTTTCATAAGCAACTTTCCAGCTGGCTGGATAAAAGGGGAATAAGCAGAAAAGAACTGATCGCTTTATTACAAAGCCAATACCATGATGAGTTCGGAGGGCTAGATTCTGTCACTCTATCCCGCTGGATTAAAGGCCACAGTACCCCTAGCACTTGTAAACAGCTTTATATTGCCAAAAGCCTTGATGTTAATATAGCCGACCTAATTACCAGTGTAGAATTTAACAATACAAAGATCCCGGTAAAACATAGTGCAGTCATATCGGATTTAATTAAAATACTCGATAAAACAACATCTTATCTATCTTATGACGTAATAACAGGTGAGGCAGACATTGAGATAAAAACACTAAACCACAGTGAATACATCGAAAAATTTGCCAACTTTGACAAAAATGCATCAGCACTTAAAAGCTATTACAAAGAACTATACACACTAGGAAATAATATTAGCTTTTCATGTATCCTGATAAAAAATGAACATAAAAATATAATAGGGCACCTGTCAGGCATTATAGACATCCGGCGTATGGCCTCATTCAAGTCGCTAAGCTGCATTCCCAGAGAAGACTTTGATAAAAGCTGTATTATACATCTGGGCAAATACACCAGTTCAAAGCACTACTTTGACTTAATCTATCAGGTAATTTGTCTGCATTTATTAAAGTACTCTGCCCGATTTGATAAGGCGTACTTTTTTATCCCTGATTTTTCTGCAATGATACTTTTCTGCAAAATAGTCCTTAAAGCAGAAGTAATAAAGTACTTTCCTCCTGGAGAAAAATCAGAAATAGGCGTTTATCTGGTTGCTTTCGATATATTAAGGGTTATTGCTTCTCCGGTAATCATTCATGAAGTGAAATCAAGATTGGAGTGCGTTAAAAATTGTGATCCTAAATGTACAAAGTGCAATTTACGCTGTTTTTTATAAGCCGATATCGCTGAATGATGTTAATTTAAATCGGTTTCAGCTGACTTATACTTTATGAGCAACAAATGCCCTCGGAACACAGTGTTTGCTCGCTAAGTGGCGATGTGCAAGATGATTTATAAACCAAGCTGATGACTCCCCCTTCATCGGCATCCGATCCAGCCGGTAACCCCATGAAAGTTAACGGGTAGCAGAACTATTATTTGCTTAATCCCTGCTGAATTTGACTAGCGATAATTGTATTTAAAAATGTCAACGGTGCTTTCACTTGTGTTGTTAATTTCACCATACCCTTTATTAATAAAATAAGTAGTGCAGATAAAAATATCTGTTCAATACCATGCATTAATAAATGTAAAATATAGCTGTAACTTATAACTCTAATTGAGCATAGTGTTATTTAGTCGTTAGCTTTTTTTCGTAACAAATACCTGTTCAAGGTCAGAAAAAACAGACATCTGGTCTGACCTTTAACATTAAAATCTGCACATAATCAGGCTAACAACAGGGTGAAACTGATAAAGCCATAGTGGGTAAAAGTCATATTTTCCGCGTACTTCTTTTTAAAGCCTTATGCAGAAAGGGATTCACCGTTACAAGCCATAGAAAAAAGAGGAAACAACCAGGTGTAGGTTGATCCTCCATTCTCAGGCTAAAAAACCGTTTAAATATGCAGTTACATAGATATTTATGCATATTTTATTTCACTTAATTAGTGATAAAACTGTCAAAATAGGCGAAATTTAAAAATATAAAAGTGTGATATTAATTCAGATTAGAATTAACTTTGTTTATTTTGATACTTAAAGCATCTGAACTCTAGTTAAAAATAGCGTTTGATACTATTAACTACACTAAATGATACCAATGGAAAAGCCAGTTAAAAGAGCAGCGTTTCTGCCTTTTAGCCTAATAAAAATATCATTAGCGTCGATAAAAGTAGTTCCGCCGCCGGCACTAAAAAAGTACGCTGACATACCATTTTAATTCTTGATGCTGTGCCCAGATTCAGGCTGATTTTTCCATTTTTATTGTCAATTATTGGAAAGCTTGTCTTTATTCGCCATTGGGAGAAGACGTTTCGGCAATGGACAAATGTTTGTTCAGAAAATCGATAAAACAGCGCACACGCGAAGACTGTCTGTTTTCCGGCGCATAGTACATATAAATCATGGGTAAATCACACCATTGCTCTTCTAGTAAGGGCAGTAATTAAGGTGCCTGTCCCGACAAGCTTCATGCACCTTTAAAGATACCATTCAAAGTAGTTAATAGCGGCTTACATGCTGGCCTACAGCAATAAAGAACGGCACATTAAGCAAAACATTAAAAGGAAATGTAATCCCCAGAGCTGCCGTGATCGACATACCTGAGTTTGCCTCAGGCAGGCTCTCTTTCATCGCTGCCGGCACGGCAATATATGAAGCACTCGCGCCCAAAACAGCCATCAATGCTATGCCTCCGGCACTAAAACCAAGTAAATAGCCAAGGGCAGTCCCTGCTATCCCTCCGACCATTGGCATCAGAACAGCAAAACTTAACAGAAACAGACTATTCTCCTTCAGTGCCGACAATTGCTGACCCGCAACCAGCCCCATCTTTAACAA
This sequence comes from Vibrio sp. SCSIO 43137, assembly GCF_028201475.1. Taxonomy (NCBI): domain Bacteria; kingdom Pseudomonadati; phylum Pseudomonadota; class Gammaproteobacteria; order Vibrionales; family Vibrionaceae; genus Vibrio; species Vibrio sp. SCSIO 43137. The sequence continues at coordinate 1,199,376 of NZ_CP116384.1, forward strand.
GAACAATGCAAGCACCCCGGAAAACAGTTCTATAAAATAGGGAGACAATTTCTGTACACTCAGCTCTCCCAGATAACCGATAACTAAACTACCCAGCATAAGAAGAATACTCGGGTTAGCCACCAGCTCCTTTTTAATAAAATGGATATTGATGAGCTTCAGGCTTCCTTTTGCCAGTATCAGGCCAACCAGAATTGCCGGCATTTCCAACAAAACCACAAACAGAGGGAAATAAGCTTCGTAGCTGATATGGTTAGCTTCAAGCAACGCAACTGCAACTGCATAGGTCGCCACGCTGACTGAGCCGTAATGCGCTGCAATGGCACCAGAATTAACTTTGTCCAGTTGGCCAAAATACCTTAATAACGGATACGCTATCAGCGGCAGTATTAAGCCGAAGGCAACCACCGTAATGGACATAGTGATAAGGTCAGGATCAATATGTTCCTGAAGCGCCAGCCCCCCTTTAAGGCCAATTGCAATCATCAAAAACATACTAAGTGTTTTATAGAGGCTATCAGGAAAAGGGATTTTAGCGCCCAACAACTGACTAGCTACACCCAGAACAAAAAATGCGACAACTGCATCAATAACCATTACTTATCTCCGCCAGCGTGTTGTAGCG